>NZ_CP131039.1:1442500-2642500 GCF_030657335.1 Croceibacterium aestuarii | reverse complement strand
GTGCACGACCCGCCTTTCTGGATGTGGATTGCCGGCTTCCTGCTGGTGCTGGGCCCGCTCGTCACCTTGCACGAGCTGGGGCACTACCTCGTCGGGCGCTGGTTCGGGGTCAAGGCCGACGCGTTCTCGATCGGCTTCGGCAAGGAGTTGACCGGCTGGACCGACAAGCGCGGCACGCGCTGGAAGCTCTCGGCGCTGCCGCTGGGCGGCTATGTCCAGTTCGCCGGCGACATGAACGCCAGCAGCCAGCCGAGCCGCGAATGGCTCGACCTGCCCGAGGAAGAGCGCAGCAAGACCTTCCAGGCGCAGCCGCTGTGGCAGCGCGCGCTGATCGTGGCCGCGGGGCCCGTGACCAACCTGCTGCTGGCGGTCGGGATCATCGCCGCGTTCCTGACGATCAACGGCAAGGCCGTGCCGGCCGATCCGGCGCAGGAAAACTATATCGCCTCGTTCACCGAGAGCTCGCCGGCGCGCGCCGCCGGTCTGCAGGTCGGCGACCGCATCGTCGCCATCGACGGCCAGCCCATGGCCCGCTGGGAGCAGGTCGTGCAGCAGGTCGCGCTCCACCCCGGGGTGCGGATGACCTTCACGGTGGATCGCGGCGACGAGGCGCTGACCGTGCCGATCACCACCGCCAGCGTGGTCGCCCACGACCAATTCGGCAATGCCTCGCAGATCGGCCGGATCGGCGTGATGGCCCGCGATGTCGAGCGCGAGTTCCGGCCCGTCGGGCCGGTCGAGGCAATCGGGACGGCGTTCGTCGAATGCTGGCAGATCACGCGCTTCATGGTCACCGGGATCAAGCAGATCCTGGTCGGCGACCGCTCGGTCAAGGAGCTCGGCGGGCCGATCAAGATCGCCAAGTTTTCCGGCGAGCAGCTCAGCCTGGGGTGGCCGCAGTTCGTCAGTTTCGCGGCGCTCATCTCGCTTAACTTGGCGTTCATCAACTTGTTGCCAATCCCCGCCCTCGACGGCGGGCACCTGGCTTTCTATGCGGCAGAGGCGCTCCGCCGCAAACCAGCCAGCCAACGCAGTCAGGAATGGGCCTATCGGACCGGAATAGCCTTCGTGCTTGCACTGATGCTGTTCGTGACGATCAACGATATCGCCTCGCTGCCGATTTTCGGCGGCTAGGCGGGGAAAAGGATGCCACGGCGCGCGCACACCGGGGATGATCGCTTGATTGACCCCGCCGCATCGGGCAAGGGCGCGGTTCGCCTCGCCGGTTGTCGAAACGGGACGCTTTGAAGCAAGCGCCGAGCCGACGTGACGGGACGGGAATGGCACGCATCTGTGTCGATGGAATGGACGGGTTTATGAGCCGCAAGGCCAAGACGATCGCAGCGACGCCATTTGCCATCGCCCTGCTGGGCGGTACGATCCTCGCCGGTGTCCCGGTCGCGGCCAGCGCGCAGGATGCGCCCTCGGCGCCCGATGCTGCGCCGGCCCCGGCCGATCAGCAGAGCGACGTCATCAAGACGATCTCGGTCGCGGGCGCGCAGCGCCTCGAGCCGCAGACGATCCTGAGCTACATCCAGATGCGCCCCGGCCAGAGGTACACCGCAGCCGCGGCCGACCAGGTTCTCAAGGACCTGGCGGCGACCGAACTGTTCGCCGATTTCTCGGTCACCAACAACGACGGCAACGTGGTCATCAACGTGGTCGAGAACCCGGTGATCAATCGCGTGGTGCTCGAGGGCAACAAGCGCCTCAAGGACGACAAGATCACCCCGGAGATCAAGCTCGCCCCGAGGCAGATCTTCACCCGCTCCAAAGTGCGCGCCGACGTCGCCCGGATCATCGAGCTGTACAAGCGGCAGGGGCGCTACGCCGCCTCGGTCGAGCCGAAGATGGTGCAGCTTTCGCAAAACCGCGTCGACGTGATTTTCGAGATTACCGAAGGGCCCAAATCCAAGGTCCGGGCGATCAACATCATCGGCAACGAGGTCTTTTCGGACAGCAAGCTCAAGGGCGAGATGCTGACCAAGGAGGCGAGCCTCCTGAAGATCTTCAGTTCCTCGACCAGCTACGACCCCGACCGCATGGCGTACGACCAGCAGCTGTTGCGCCAGTTCTACCTGACCAACGGCTACGCCGAATTCCGCGTCGTTTCCGCGGTCGCCGAGCTGACGCCCGACAAGAAGAACTTCATCATCACCTACGTGGTCGAGGAAGGTCCGCGCTACAAGTTCGGCGACGTCAAGGTCGAGAGCGAGATCCGCGACTTCGATTCCAGCCTGATGACCAAGTCGCTGCCGATGAAAGAGGGCGAGTGGTACAACGCCAAGCTGGTCGAAGACACCGTCGACCAGTTGCAGGAGACTGCCGGCGCCTACGGTTATGCCTTCGCCGACGTGCGGCCCAAGCCGGTGCCGAACCGTGAAACCCACACGATGGACGTCACCTTCAACATCGGCGAGGCGCAACGCACCTATGTCGAGCGGATCGACGTCAACGGCAACACGCTGACGCAGGACAAGGTCATACGCCGCGAATTCCGCCTGGCCGAAGGCGATGCGTTCAACTCGCTGGCGGTGAAGCGCACCACCAACCGCATCAACGGCCTCGGCTATTTCCAGGAGAACTTCGAGGTCGAGCAGGTCGACGGCAGCGCGCCCGATCGGATCGTGCTCGAGGCCAACGTGCAGGAACAGGCGACCGGGCAGCTTTCGCTGTCGGCGGGCTTCTCGAGCCTCGAAAGCTTCATCTTCCAGGGCTCGATCCAGCAGCGCAACTTCCGTGGCCGCGGCCAGACCGTGGGCCTGGGCGTCAACTGGTCGCGCTATTCGCGTTCGGGCAACATTAGCTTCAACGAGCCGCATATCTTCGACCGGAACATCTCGGCGGGCGTCGACGTCTACCGCCGCGATTACAACAACGGTTACTACAAGAACAGCACGGCGACCTACAAGCAGTCGACCACCGGCGCGCAGTTCCGTCTCGGCGTGCCCTTGACCGAGTACACCTCGGTGCTCGGGCGCTATACCATCAACTACGACGAGATTACGCTCGACGAGAACCAGTTCTACGCCGACCTCAACGGCGACGGCGTGCGTACGTGCGAACCGCTGCTGGCCGGGCGCTACTTGTGCGAAGCGGTCGGCAACCGGCTGAGTTCGATCCTCGGACTTTCGCTGATCTACAACACGCTCGACAGCTATCAGCGGCCGACGCGCGGCCGTTCCGCGACCGCCAGCCTCGACTTCGCCGGCCTCGGCGGCGATACGCGCTATGTCCGCCTCACCACCAACGCCGCGCAATACTGGCCGCTGGGCGGCGGGCTGGTCTTCTCGCTGACCGGCGAAGCAGGGTTCATCAAGGGGCTGACCGACAAGGGGCCGGGCGTTACCGACGTCCTGCTCAACGATCGCTTCTTCCTTGGAGAGCCGCAGCTGCGCGGCTTCGACATTCGCGGCGTGGGGCCGCGCGTTGTGCGCCGGTATTATCTGCCCGACGATGATAACGATCCGACCACTCCGCCTCCCCTGACGGCGATCAATGCGCGGGGCACGGGCAACGATGCGCTGGGCGGGACCGGATATTACCGCGGCCGTGCAGAGCTCGAAATTCCGCTCGGTGCGGGCGCCCGCGAGCTGGGTTTGCGGCCGTCGGTCTTCTTCGACATCGGTTCGGTCTTCGGCGTGAAGAGGCCCGCCCTGACGAATAGCCCCTATCCCAATGGTATTTTCCTCCCCTCGCGGGATAGCAACGGCAATGCGCTCTATCAGCAGAAGGTTTACGACAGCGCAGGGACTGTCACCGGGATCCAAGTCGTGACAAACGCGACCGATCCCCAGGGCAACGCGAACACCCCCATCGGCAGCAGCGTACCGCCCTTCGTCGAGGAATTTTACGGCGATTCGCCGAAACCTCGCGCTTCGATCGGTATCGGGGTGAACTGGAATTCCCCGTTCGGCCCGTTCCGGATCGACTTCGCCTATCCTCTGCTCAAGCAGAAAGGCGACGATACCAAACGCTTCTCGTTCAACGTAGGAACACAATTCTGATGAAAATCTTCTCCAAACCGGCGCTGGCCGCCGGTCTCGCCCTCGCAACGCTCGTTTCGCCCGCCGCGATCTCGCCGGCCGCGGCACAGCAGGTTGCCGGCATCGGCATCGTCAACGCGCCGCTGGTGATCGCCAATTCGAACGCCTTCAAGACCGCGCAGCAGCAGCGGCAGGTCACCTACAAGGCGCAGATCGATCAGGCGACCGCGCGCCGGCAGGCCATTCAGGCCCAGTTGCAGCCGCTCGTTACCAAGCTTCAGACCGAAAGCCAGGCGGCCAACGCGGCGCAGAATCAGGCCTCGCTCCAGAAGCAATACGACACGATTCAGCAGATCCAGCAGAGCGGCCAGCAGGAGCTGCAGCAGATTCTCGCGCCGGTGCAGCTGAGCCAGGCCTATGTCGAGGAACAGATCACCGACCAGATGGCGACCGCCGTGCAGAACGCGGCGATGAAGAAGAACGTCACTCTGGTCATCGGCCCCGACAGCGTGCTTTACGCCGCCGCGCCGTACAACCTCAACCAGGCCGTGCTCGACGAGCTCAATACGCTGGTTCCGAGCGTGCAGCTGGTTCCGCCCGCCGGCTGGCTGCCGCGCGAGGCGCGCGAACAGCAGGCCCAACAGCAAGCCGCGTCGGCGGCTGCGCAAGGCCAGCAGCCAGCTGCCGCCAGCACGGCGCCGGTTTCGGGCCGCTGAGGCACTGACGGAGGCAGGGCATGAGCGATCCGAGGTCTCTCGATATTCTCGGGGTGCTCAAGGCCCTGCCGCACCGTTATCCGCTGCTGCTCGTCGACCGGGTGGTCAGCCTCGATCTCGGCGAGCGGATTCACGCGGTAAAGGCCGTCAGCTTCAACGAGGAATACTTCCAGGGCCACTTTCCGGGCCGCCCGATCATGCCGGGCGTGCTGCAGATCGAGGCCATGGCCCAGGCCGCGGCGATCCTGGGCATCGAGACGCTCGAGCTCGCCGGGACCGGCAAGCTGGTCTATTTCATGGGCATCGACGGCGCCAAGTTCCGCGCCCCGGTCGAGCCGGGTTGCCTGCTCGATCTCAAGGTCGAGTTCACCCAGCAGCGCAGCCGGGTGTACAAGTTCTCCGGCGAAGCCAGCGTCGAGGGCAAGGTCACCTCGACCTGCGATTTCACCGCGATGATTGCGGATCCGCCAGTTTGATCGTTTCGAACGCCCATCCGGGCGTTCGTCCTCGCTAGACGGGCAGCAAGCTGCCCCCGCTCGGGCGCGCATTCGCGCTTGCCCCGCCTCCCGGCGGCGAGGGACATTCCCTTCTTTCGTCACCCCGGACTTGATCCGGGGTCCAGCTAGTTTCCAACTTGTCCGAACGGCGAAGGATTGGTCCGCTACCAGCGCGTCGCAAGGCCGAACGGCTGCCCGCGGCGGCCTCGTAGCCGTAGGCGGAGGGAATCGCCCCGCGGACGCTCGCCCGGTGGGCGAGCGCAAAACAAGACTCCTGCCACGCTTGTAATTGGCCGCCTCCCCCTATATGGGGCCTGCTTTCCCGAACACAGCTGGACCGGTCGGAACCGTTCCGAAGCTTTGGAGACGAGTACCATGAAGGCCGATACCCACCCCGATTACCACATGATCACCGTCAAGATGACCGACGGCACCGAGTTCCAGACGCGCTCCACCTGGGGCAGCGAGGGCGACACGATGACGCTGGAAATCGATCCGACCAGCCACCCGGCCTGGACCGGCGGCACCCGCCAGGTACAGGAAGGCGGCCGCGTCGCGGCCTTCAACAAGCGCTTCGGCGGGCTCAGCCTCAAGAAGTAAGCGGTTCGGCACCGAACAAACGAAGGGCGGTCCCGCGGGGCCGCCCTTTTCTATTGGGGCATCTTCGCAGCGCCTTCGAACCCAACGCCATTGTCGACCCATTTCAGGACTTTCGCCGCACGGCGGTCGACCGACTTGCAAGAGAGTACTAGCCTCCGCGGCGCTCGCAAACCGCCATCCGGAGACTGCGAATCGTCCAAGTCTTGCTCATCGTCCTGATGACAGTGTGTCTCCTGCTCGTGATTTGCGGGTGGGTTTTCGTGCGCTGGATTATCGCCGATCTGCCGTCGGAGGATGACCGCACTGCCGCAGTGTCGATGTCGATCCTCTCGCGATTTGCCCGCTGGCTTCGCCAGCCCACTCTCAAGCTCGACTACCGGCGCGACAAGCGCGGACGATTTAGGAAGGTCCGGCGAGGTTAGCATCGATCCAGGCGATCGGGCGATGCAGCAAATGCCTAAATCGTCGACCCTGGGCCGTAGCCGTCTTCTCAATTCAATTTGGCCGTGCAACTGTCACCAAGTTCTAACATCCATCCGGCCCGGCGGCGGATGGATCCGGCGGGTTGGGGGCACGATGCGGAGCAGAATTCTTTTGGGTGCGGCGGCGCTGTCCGCGATGTTCACGGCGGGACAGGCAGCGGCGCAGGATGGCGCGGGACTGCTGTGCGTCACCAAGTTCCACCAGAACAGCGACGGGTATTATGTGCGCGCAGGCGAGGATTTCGCCTATGTCGTCTGGGGCGAAGTCGATCGCCTGTCCGAGGCAGGGGCCATTGCGGAATACTGGGCAAACCTGCACACCAAGAGCGCTGCAGAGCAGAATGCCGACAGTAGAAGTCAGCTGCTCGATGGTGCCGAGGTGACAGGGGCCGAATGCGTACCGCTTGAACCTGGCGCGGAAAATGGTCGGGCCAGGACTTGGGGGCGGACCTACACGGCCGTCAAGAAGTCGATCGTGGAGCGCATGAGGGCGTTCAACGTTCCGTGGTTCTGGGATGACCGGCAGAAAATGCCCACTTCGCTCGCAGCGGAAACATCGCCGGTCGGGATCGAAGAAGTAGCAGCCGAGAGCGGCTCGACGGAAGGCGACGAAGGTGGCGATCGGGCCGCGAGCGAAGCGAAACTGGCGGCAGACGCCGACGCCGCAGCCCGTACCCGCGAGGAGCAGCAGCAGCAGCTGGCGAAGGAAGAGCGCGAGCGGGTCGAACGCGAGCAGACCGAGCAAGTGCAGGCGATCTATGCCGAGCAGCAAAAATCCGCCCAGAGCGCTATCGCCGAACAAGACCGCCGGAAACGCGAATACGAAGCGCAGTTGGCTGAGCAACAGAAGCGCGACGAGGAGTACGAGAAGAAGCAGACGATGTTCCAGCTCGCGGTGGCCGAGCAGGAGCGGCGCCAGCGCGAGTATCTGGCCGACCTCGAGCGATACAAGCTCTGCCAGGCCGGCAACCAGCAGGCTTGCGACGACATCAGGGCGGGCAAGCCCGTCGCCGTGAAGGAAGACCAGGGCAAGGAGAAGGCCTCGACCGATACCGACGCCCGCCGCTGCGTTTCTCCGCCGGTGGTTTCCCCGAGTGCGACATGGAAGGGGGCGATTCAGGCCGTGGCGGTCAACGGGTGCGAGACGCCCGTCGATATCCGCATTTGCCTGCTGCGTTCGGGAGGCTGGAATTGCGGCGTCCAGTGGGGCGTCCGGCCGCAGGACCGCATGACACACTTCTCATTCGATACGGAGGGCGAACTGTTCTGGGATGCTCGTGTTACTGGCAGCAATCAACCGCTCGGCAACCCGTAGCGCTCAATCCCCGTTCGCCGGATCGAAGCGCATCGTCCCGGCATAGCGCGAGACGCCCGTATCGCCCGGGTGGTTTACCCCGTCGAAGACCGGCACCGCAGCGAAATCGTAGGGACTGACGCCGTCGAGCGTCGCGGCATTGAGGCCATACTTGTCGGGGTCGGAGCGGGTCTGGTGGAAGACGTGGATGCCGCACCTGGGGCAGAAGTGGTGCTGGGCCTGGTGCGTGTTGAACGTATAGAGCGCGATCACGTCTTCGCCCCCGGTCACCCTGAGGTTCTCGAGCGGGACGTCGACCATCAGCACGCCCTTCATCGCGCAGATCGAGCAGTTGCAGCGCCGCGCCCTCGCGCCTTCGGGCACCTTGGCATGATAGCGCACCGCGCCGCAGTGGCAGCCGCCATCGTATTCGCCTTCGATCACCATGCCCACGGTTTCTCCCGGTACCATTTGGTTATGACGTACTTGAGCCCTTTGCGCACCTTCATGGCGTGGTGCAGCGTGGCGGGGTTGAGGCTTCCGTCGGGGCGGTGGTTGTTCCAGGCCACCACCGTGCCCCGGGTCGGCTGGAACATCTTCTTGATGACCTTGAAGCGCGTCGCACCGCCGGCCTCGACGTCGTTGAGGTAGGCCATGAAGGTCCAGGTCCGCTGCCCCGCCACCGAGGTGTACTTGTGGAAGTCCGCTCCGCTGGGTTCGAAATAATCGGTGTGTGCCTTGAACTCCTGCCCCGGTTCGTAGCGCTGGCCCTGGACAGGCTCGCCGTATTCGATCGGGATGCCGTTCAGCCCGAATAGCCGCGCCTCCAGGTCCTGCACCGCCGGATCGGCCGGGTCGAGGTCGCAGGTCTCGCTGGTCCGGAAATAGTCGTCGCCATTGGGATCGGCGATGGTCGAGGGACGGCGGCCCACATCGATCAGCGTCATCAGCGCGTCGCACAGTTCCGGCGGAAGGAAGCCGGGTACGCTGAACAGTTCGATGCGCGGGGAGGGCACGCGGCGCACGCCAGGGCGGGACAGCAGCAGGTCGGCGGAGGTCTCGCCCGGATTCGTCATGTCGGTCTGATAGCGTTGCCGATCGTCGCTTCAAAGCACTGTAATTTTGTTGCGCGGGTGCCCGACCGCGGCACATTTTCCCTTTTCATTTTTGGCCTCCTGTGCAACAGGCGCGCCCTCGCGCAATCGCCGCTTGACCGGCATGCGCAGGGCCCTAAGCCGCGCCTCGCGGCACAGGCTTGTGGCGAATGTAGCTCAGTTGGTTAGAGCGCCGGTTTGTGGTACCGGAGGTCGCGGGTTCGGATCCCGTCATTCGCCCCATTTTCCCAAGCTTATCGCCCTAAATTCAAACGCTTGCACGGGCGGTACGATGGCATTCTGGACCGAGGCTGATTTCGACGAACACGAGCGGGTTGAGGTGGTGCACGACCGCGCATCGGGCCTGACCGCGATCATCGCGCTGCACTCCACCCACCTGGGGCCGGCGGCCGGCGGCACCCGCTTCTGGCACTATGCCGATCCCGACGCGGCGATGCGCGACGCGCTGCGCCTGAGCCGCGGGATGAGCTACAAGAACGCCATGGCCGGCCTGCCGATGGGTGGGGGCAAGGCGGTGGTCCTGCTCGACGAGAAAAGCACCAAGACGGCGGACATGCTCGCCGCCTTCGGCGATGCGGTCGATGCCTTGGGCGGGGCCTACGTCACGGCCGAGGACGTCGGGGCGAGCGAAGCCGACATGGTCGCGATCCACGCCCGCACGCCGCACGTCTGCGGCCTGCCCGCGGAAGACGGGTCGGTCGGCGGCGATCCGGGCCCGTTCACCGCGATGGGGATATATCACGGCATCAGGGCCGCGGTGGCCTACAAGCTGGACAAGGACAGCGTGGCGGGCGTGCATGTGGCGCTGCAGGGCTGCGGCAGCGTCGGCGGCGGCGTCGCCCGCCTGCTGGCCAAGGAAGGCGCGCAGCTGACCGTGGCCGACGTCGACGAGGACCGCGCCAAGACGCTGGCCCGGGAAGTCGGCGGCAAGGCCGTGGCAGCGGACCAGATCATGGCGACCAGCTGCGACGTGTTCAGCCCCAACGCGCTTGGCGCGATCCTCGACGAGGCCGGCGTGGCGCGGCTCGACTGCCGGATCGTCGCCGGCGGCGCCAACAACCAGATCGCCCGCCCCGAGCACGGCGCGCAGTTGCATGCGCGCGGCATTCTCTACGCACCCGACTATGTCATCAACGCCGGCGGGATCATCAACGTCAGCCTCGAGTACCTGTGCCGCCAGCACCGCGAACCCTGCGATATCAACGAGGTGCGCAAGCGGATTGCCCAGATCCCCGACCGTCTCATGGCCATCTGGCAGGAGAGCGACGAAACCGGGCGTTCGTCCGACGTCGTCGCCGACGCCATGGCGCGCGAGCTGATCGGCCGGGGTTGAGACAGCCGGCGCGAGCGCCGTTGCGGTGCCGATAAGGCGCTGCTAAGCGCGCTCGGCAATGCGCAAGAGTGGCACCCCGGGGCATCCATCGCAATGAGCGGATCCCAATCGGACAACGGACGGACGTCGGCCAAGCTGAAGCTGGCTGTAGGGGCTGTCGGTATCGTCTTCGGCGATATCGGCACCAGTCCGCTCTACGCCTTCAAGGAAACCTTCGTCGGCCCGCACAAGCTGACGATCGACGATGCCCACATCCTCGGCGTCGCCAGCCTGATCTTCTGGTCGATGACGCTGATCGTCTCGATCCAGTACGTCTCGATCCTGATGCGTGCCGACAATAAGGGGCAGGGCGGTACGCTGGCGCTGGTCGCGCTGATGAGCCGCTATCTCGGCGGCTCGAAATACGCTTTTCTGACGGTGCTGTTCGGCGTTTTCGCCACCGCCTTGTTCTACGGCGACAGCATGATCACCCCGGCGATCTCGGTGCTCTCGGCGGTCGAGGGCCTCACGGTGGTCAACAGCCGGCTCGACCAGTTCGTCATTCCCATTGCGCTGGTGCTGCTGATTGGCCTGTTCGTGCTCCAGAAGCGCGGCACCACAAAGGTCGGGGCGCTGTTCGCGCCGATCATGCTGCTCTACTTCTGCACGATCGCGCTGCTGGGCATTATCCAGCTGGTGCAGACCCCGGAGATTCTGCTCGCGCTCAATCCGTATTACGCACTGAATTTCTTCTTCCTCGACAAGTGGCTCGCATTCCTCGCGCTCGGCTCCGTCGTGCTGGCGGTGACCGGTTCGGAAGCGCTCTATTCGGACATGGGCCATTTCGGACGCGGGCCGATGCGCCTTTCCTGGTTCGGTTTCGTGATGCCGTGCCTCTTGCTCAACTACTTCGGGCAGGGCGCGATGATCATCGGCATGGGCGATGCCGCGGCGGCCGAAGCGATCCAGAACCCGTTCTTCTTCATGGCGCCGGACATGTTCCGCCTGCCGCTGGTGTTCCTCGCCACGGCGGCCACCTTCATCGCCAGCCAGGCGGTGATCTCGGGCGCGTTCAGCGTGACGCATCAGGCAATCCAGCTCGGCTTCATCCCCCGCCTGTCGATCCGCCACACCAGCGACGAGCACCACGGGCAGATCTACATCCCGATTATCAACTGGGCGTTGATGATCGCCGTGATCGTGCTGGTGCTGTTCTTCCGCAACTCCTCCAACCTCGCCTCGGCCTACGGCATCGCGGTGACCGGCGCGATGCTTATCGACACTGCGCTGATGGGCGTCTTGCTGTTCGTCGTGTTCAAGTGGCGCTGGTACTTCGCCGTCCCGGTCATCCTGCTGTTCGTCATCGTCGACGGGGCGTACTTCGTATCGAACTTCACCAAGGTGCCCGACGGGGGCTGGTTCCCGCTGATGATTGCCGGCATCGCCTTCACGTTGCTGACCACCTGGGCCAAGGGCCGCAAGCTGATGCGCGCGCGCATGGCCGAGGTCGGCCTGCCGCTCGACATCTTCGCCAAGTCGGGGCGCAACAGCACCGCCAAGGTGCCGGGCACGGCGATCTTCATGAACTCGGGTTCGAACGGTACTCCCTCGGCCCTGCTGCACAACATCAAGCACAACAAGGTGCTGCACGAACGCGTCGTCGTCCTGACGGTGTCGATCGACGATGCGCCCTACGTCGATCCGGAGAACCGGGTCGAGATGACCGATCTCGGCGATGGCTTCTATCGCCTGGTGCTGCATTACGGTTTCATGGAAGAGACCGACATCCCGGCGGCGCTGGCCAAGATAAACACCCTGTGCGGCGCGCCTTTCGAGATGATGCAGACGAGCTTCTTCCTGAGCCGCCAGACGCTGCTGAGCGCCGACAAGCCGGGCATGGCGATATGGCGCGAGAAGCTGTTCGCCTGGATGATGCGCAACGCCGCCACGCCGATGGAGTTCTTCCGCCTGCCGACCAACCGCGTGGTCGAGCTGGGGAGCCAGGTCGAGATCTGAGACCGCCGTCCTCGTCGGGGAGCGACGGCGCGGGGTAGCTGGCTACTCGACCGGCGGGTTCTCGATCACCTCTTCCTCCTGCCCCGTCGCTAGGCCGTGGCGCAGCAGCATGGGAAGCTGAGTGAAGGTGAACAGGAACGACAGCGGCATGAACACCCAGAGCTTGGCGGTCAGCCAATCGCCGAAGCTGAGGAAGTGACGCAGAGTCTCGTTGAGCGCCGCGAGGAACAGGAAGAACACGCCCCAGTTGCGGCTCAACTTGAGCCAGCCTTCGTCGTTCAGGCCTTCGAACGCGGCCTCGAGCAGCCACTGCAGCAGCGCCTTGCCGCGCATCCACCCGGCCAGCAGCACGATGCCGAAGAACAGGTAGAGCGCGGTCGGCTTGACCTGCACATAGAACGGATCGCGCAACAGGATGGTCAATCCGCCGAAGCCGACGATCAGCGTGGTCGAGAGCGCCAGCATGCGCGAGATCTTGCCCATAAGCCACTTCGAGACGGCGAGCGCGATGACCGCGGCGACGATGAACGCGCCGGTCGAGTGGACGACGGCGAAGACCGTGCCGATACCGTCTTCCTTGTCGGCCGGGGCGTAAAACCAGTAGACCCCGAAGAAGACCAGCAGCGGGCCATAGTCGATCAGCAGGTTGAGCCAGCCGGTCGAGGACTTCTTCTCGGCCATCGGGGTCCGGTCTTCGCCAGCCATCACGCCACTCCTGCAATCACGCGCGCCACCAGGTCGGGATCGAACGGACGCAGGTCGTCGATTTTCTCGCCGACGCCGATGGCGTGGATCGGCAAGCCGTACTGCTCGGCGGCGGCGACCAGAACGCCGCCGCGCGCGGTGCCGTCGAGCTTGGTCATGATCAGGCCGGTCACGCCGGCGACTTCCTTGAACACGTCGATCTGCGAGAGGGCGTTCTGCCCGTTGGTGGCATCGAGCACCAGCACGACGTCGTGCGGCGCCTCGGGGTTGAGACGGCCGAGCACGCGGCGAATCTTGGCCAGCTCGTCCATCAGCTCGCGCTTGTTCTGCAGCCGCCCGGCGGTGTCGACGATCAGCGCGTCGATGCCGGTGGCGGTGGCCTGCTTGACCGCATCGAACACCACCGAGGCCGGGTCGCCGCCCTCGGGTCCGGTGACGACCGGAACGCCGATCCGCTCGGCCCAGACCTTGAGCTGGCCGATGGCAGCGGCGCGGAAGGTGTCGCCGGCGGCGAGCAGAACGCCGTAGTCCTGCTCCTGGAACAGGTGGGCCAGCTTGGCGATGGTGGTGGTCTTGCCGCTGCCGTTGACGCCGATCACCAGCACGACCTGCGGCCGGGGAAACGCGGTGATTTCGAGCGGGCGGGCAACGGGACGGAGAATCTCGGCAATTTCCTCGGCGACAGCTTCCTTGAGTTCGCGCTCGGTCATCGTCAGCCCGAAGCGTTTTTCCGACAGCTTCGCCGTAATGCGCGCCGCTGCGCTGGGCCCGAGATCGGACAGAATCAGCGCATCCTCGACCTCGTCGAGCGTCGCCTGGTCGAGCTTGGCGGTGCCGACGACGGCGGTGAGGTTTTCGCTCAGCCGTTCCGACGTCTTGCGGAAGCCGCCGAACAGGCGCTCGCTCCAGCTTTTCGGCTCGCTCACAGCAGCAGGCCTTCCTCAATGCGGGTGGGGGTAACGGTCACGATGCTACCGCGGGGCGTCCCCGGCGGTGCGGCAACGCGGGCGAAGTTTGGCGCGTAGCCGGTTCCGTCGCCTTCGGTAAGGACCGATTGCACCGTGCCAATGAGCCCGGCCAGCCAACGCGCATGCACGTCGGCGACAGCGGCGCGAAGTTCGGCGGCGCGGCGCCTGATCGTCGCTCGATCGACTTGCGGCATGCGCGCGGCAGGCGTGCCGGGACGCGGAGAGAAGGGGAAGACATGGCCGTGCACCACCGAAAGGTGCTCGACGATCTCGAGATTGGCTCGGTGATGCTCCTCGTTCTCGGTCGGGAAGCCGGCGATGAGATCGGCGCCCACGGCGATGTCCGGCCGGCAGGCTCGCAGGCGCTCGACCAGCCGCACCGCGTCGGCGCGGCTGTGGCGGCGTTTCATGCGCTTGAGGATCAAGTCGTGTCCGTGCTGCAGCGAGAGGTGCAGGTGCGGCATGACCCGCGTCTCGCCCGCGAACAGTTCGAACAACTCTGCGTCCACCTCGATGCCGTCGAGCGAGGACATCCTCAGGCGCCGGAGCTGCGGGAACTCGTCGAGGAGCGCGCGAACCAGGGTGCCGAGCGTCGGGCGGCCGGGCAGATCGTGGCCCCAGCTGGTCACATCGACCCCGGTCAGCACGGCTTCGGCCGCGCCGTGTTCGAGGTGCCGGGCCGTTTCGCGCAGGACCTCGGCCACGCTCGTCGAGCGGCTCGGCCCGCGCCCTTGGGGAATGACACAGAAGGTGCAGGCGTGGTCGCAGCCGTTCTGCACGGCGACAAAGGCCCGGGTGTGCCGCGACCGCACCGGGGCAGCCCGCGCTGGGACGTTCCACGACCGCGCGTCGAGCTTGGCGGCATTGGCTACGATACCGTCGACCTCGGGCATCGCGGCGAGATCCACGCGCTCGATTTCGGCGGCGCAGCCTGTCACCAGCAGCCGCGCAGCGGGCTGCGCCCGGCGCGCGCGGCGAATGGCGCGGCGGGTCTGGCGCAAGGCTTCCGCCGTTACCGCGCAGGAATTGATCACCACTGTATCGGTCTCGCCCGCCAGCAAGGCGCGGATTCGCTCACTTTCGGCTATGTTGAGGCGGCAGCCGAGCGAAATGACCTGCGCGGCGTTCACGCGAAATCGCCCCAGTCGAAGCTGCCGCGGAAGCTCTCGCTCGCCGGTCCGGTCATGGTGACCCGGCCGTCCTCGCCCCAACTGATCAACAGCTTGCCGCCGGGCAGGCTGACGACGACTTCGCGCTCGACCAGCTTGCGGCGCATCGCGGCGACGGCGGTGGCACAGGCCCCGGTGCCGCAGGCTCGGGTCAGCCCTGCGCCGCGCTCCCACACCCGCAGCCGGATCTCGCCGCGGTTCTCCACCGTCGCGACGTTGACGTTGACGCGCTGCGGGAACAGCGGGTCGCGTTCGATCGCCGGGCCGAGATGGGCGAGATCGACCTTGTCGCAATCGCGCACGAAGAACACAACGTGGGGGTTACCGACATTGACCGCGACCGGGCGCTCGAGCTCATCCCACCCAACCGGCATGTCGAGTGTGTCCATCGGGTCGGAGAGCGGGATCGAGTTCCAGTCGAAATCGGGCTCGCCCATGTCGACCGCTGCGCCGCCGCCTTCGGGCCTGGCGGAAAGAATCCCGGCTGCAGTTTCGATTTCGGCCGCCTCGCCGTGCAGCAGGGCGACGGCGCGGGTTGCATTGCCACAAGCCTCGACCTCGCCGCCGTCGGCATTGCGGATGCGCATGCGGAAGTCGGCCACATCGGAGGGTTCGAGCACGATCAACTGGTCGCAGCCGATCCCGGTATGGCGGTCGGCCAGCGCCCGCGCGACATGCGCCTCGAGCGGCGGCAGGTTGCCATCGCGGGCGTCGAGCACGACGAAATCGTTGCCCAGGCCGTGCATCTTGATGAACGGAATTCGCATCTGCGCCCACCTAAGGTGCGGCGGCGACAATCACAATGCCGGTTAGCCCGCCTTGCGTACGCTCAACGCCCCAGTGGGTTCGGCCGGCGCTTGCGGCGCTTGTTCGCTCTGCGCTGCGTTGAGAAGGAGGCGATGCAGCGTGGACTCGGCATTTTCAGGCCGCCCGTAGTGAAAGCCTTGTCCCTTGATCTCGCCGAATTCCTTGACGGCAGCCAGGGCCTCGGCGTTCTCGATGCCTTCGACGACGATCGGCAGGCCGAGCCCGCGGCCCAGCGCGACGATCGCTCCGACGAGTTCGCTGCTGGCCTTGCCGTCGGCCAGTTCGCCCACGAAGCTGCGGTCGATCTTGAGGCGGTCGAATTCGAGCGCGCGGAGCTGGGCGAGGCTCGAATAGCCGGTGCCAAAATCGTCGAGGCTGATCTTGACGCCCTGGTTCTTGAGGCTGGCGATGACCGATCGCACAACGGCCATGTTCTCGTGAAGGCAGCTCTCGGTGATTTCGATCTCGAAGCGATGCGCGGGGAAGCCGGATTCCTGCAGCAACACGAGCAGCTTCTGCGCCAGCCACGGATCGCGCAATTGGATCGGCGAGATGTTGACCGACAGCGTCAGGTGATCGTCCCAGTTCTTGGCATCCTGCAGGGCCAGGCGGATGAGCCCTTCGGACAGCTCGCCGATAACGCCGAGGTCTTCCGCCAGCGGGATGAAGAGTTCGGGGCTGACGATGCCGAATTGGGGCGACTTCCACCGTGCCAGCATTTCGAAGCCGACCAGCTTGCCGCTTTGGATATCGATCTGCTGCTCGTAATAGGGGACGAATTCGCCGTCGCTGATGCCCTGCCGCAGCCCGCTCTCGAGCGCGTTGCGAAAGCGCAGCTCGCTCTCCATCTGCGGCTCGAACCAGGCGTAGCGGTCGCGCCCGCTCTTCTTGGCGTGGTACATTGCCACATCGGCCCAGTGGGCAAGCAATTCGGCGTTGGGCCAGGTCTCGCCGGGTTGGACCGCCGTGGCGATGCCGACCGAAACGGTGACGTCGATGCGAAAATTGCCCGCCTCGACCGGCTGGGCCACGGTGCCGACAATGTCGTCGGCCAGCGTCTCGAGACCGGCCCGGTCGATCCGGTCGCAGGGCAGGGCGCAGGCAAATTCGTCGCCCCCCATGCGCGCCATCAGCGCGCCCTTGGGCAGCACCCTGGCAATTCGCGCCGCCGCTTGGACCAGCACGGCATCGCCCGCCTTATGTCCGCAGCGGTCGTTGATGGCCTTGAAGTTGTCGAGATCGATCAGCAGCAGGGCGACATCGCCGACGCCCCCCGCGCGTTCCGCCAGCAATGCATCGACTCCGGGCAGGAGACTGCGGCGATTGCGGCTGCCGGTGAGCGGGTCGCTCTCTGCCAATTCGCGCGCTTCGCTTTCGGCTTGCCGGCGAACCAGCAGTTCCCGGTTCAGCGCCGAATAGCGACGCCAACCGAACAGCAGAATGGCAATGTTGAGGAGGAGCGCGTTGGTCAGCAACACGTCGGGCGGATCGGCCACGCCGAGCCAGGTCTTGAGTATCTGCGGCAGGACCTGTCCGCCTATGCCGATGAACAGGATGACGGCGGCAATCGCGATCCCGGCGGGCACGAAATCGCGCGATACGCGCTCTTCGACGCGCTCGCCCGTCTCAGCGGCGCGAAGCAGGGGGTTGAGGGATCGAGCGAAGGCTCCCATGGAACCCGCGGATAGCGCCGCAACCTTCCCTTTCGGTTAATCCGGACCTGAGGTGACCGCGCAGATGCGAAGGAGAGTCGATCGATGGCGAAGCGCCTGTGGCTGATGAAAAGCGAACCGGCGGCCTACAGTTACGATCAGCTGGTCGAGGACGGCCGCACGATCTGGGACGGGGTGCGCAACTACCGGGCGCGCAACAATCTGCAGGCGATGCAGGTCGGCGACGAAGCCTTCTTCTATCATTCGGTCAGCGACAAGGAGATCGTCGGTATCGTCCGGGTCGTGAAGGCGGGAATGACCGATCCGAAGGACGACAGCGGCACGTGGGCGGCCGTCGAAATCGAGCCGGTCCGCAAGTTCGAACGCCCGGTTTCGCTTGCTGCGATCAAGGCCGAACCAACGCTGCAGGACATCGAGCTGATCCGCCTTTCACGGCTGTCCGTTGCGGAAATACGCCCGGCCGAATGGGAAAAGATTTGTTCGATGGCAACGGCTTAGTGCGGGAACAACGCGTCGGTGCCCTCCGTTGGTTGATCGAGCACGGCGATGACGCCGGTGCAACCAGCAAGGAGAACAATCATGGGTGAACTCAAGGACAAAGCCAAGGGCATGGCCAACGAGGCCGCCGGCAACGTCAAGCAGGAATCGGACGACGCGGAGACCCGCGCCGAAGGCCGGGCCCAAGAACGCAAGGGCGAGGCCCAGAATTTCAAGGGCGAAGTCGAAGGGGCTGTAGGCAACAAGGTCTGACGGCGCTGCCGCCAGACAGAAATCGAGCGAGGGGCCGTCCGCAAGGGCGGCCCTTTCTCTGTGCCCGTCCCGTCTGTGGACAGTGGCCAGGCCGCTCCTGACGAATGGTTACGATTGGGTTAATTGCAGATGCGATGAGACGCTATCTTGTCCTCGGCGATGAAACCGCCCGTCACCCGTTCCGGCAGAGCCTGCCGCCGCAGGTACGCAAAGATGTGCTCGCTACGCCAAGTCCGCAGAGCTGGCGCGAGGCGCTGACGATCACCCGCGAAGACGTGCGCGGTTTTGCGACCAGCTATATCGCCTGTCTGGTTGCAGTCATCGCCTTCCTCTTCTGACTATGGGGCTGCGCCCGCATCCGCGGCCTGCTCGGCCTTGTAGAGCATCAAGCCGAGCCACGCTGAAAACAGGCACATCACCGCGCTGAGCAGGACTTGCTCGGTCAGGGCGACGCCGGCCATGCTCAGCGCACCGGCGAGCAGCGAGCCGATCACCATCGCCCCCGAGTTGACGATGTTGTTGGCCGCCACCGTCCGTGCCGCCTGTCCGGGATCTACCTTGGTGGTGAGGAAGGCGTAGAGCGGGACGACGAACATGCCGCCCGCGACCGCGATCATCAGCAGCGACAAGAGAACGAGGAACGCCATCGGGTGCGACAGGAAGGTCGGCACGTCCATCAGGTCACCGGTTACCGTCGCCGCCCAGACCCGGCAGACGAGGTAGAAAATCCCGACGAAGGCCCCCATCGCCAGGACCGACGCGGGTGCGTAGCGCGCCGAGACCTTGCCTTTGAGCAGGGCGTTTACGGCAATCGAACCGATGGCCACACCGATCGAAAAGACCACCAGGAAAAGGCTGGCGACTTCCTTCTCGGCGAGCAGGACGTTCTTCGCCAGCGGCGGAAACTGGATGAACAGCACGGCGCCGATCGTCCAGAAGAAGCTGATCGCGAGAATGGCGTAGTAGACCTCCGTCTGGTGCATCGTGTTGCGGACCAGCGCGATCGACGAGCGGATGAGGTGGAGGTCGATCGGCTCGTTGGGAACGATCGGCGGGGCAGGGGGCACGCTGCGGCTGGTCAGATAACCGAGCACCGCCGTCGCTATAATCCCGGCCGCGGCCCATTCGACCGGGATCCAGCCGGCGAGGATCGTGCCGGCGAGGATCGCGATATAGGTGCCGGCCTCGACGAGTCCGGTCCCGGCCAGAACCTCCTTCTTTTCGAGATGCTGCGGCAGGATCGCGTATTTGATCGGCCCGAAGAAGGTCGAGTGGATGCCCATTGCGAAGAGCGCCGTCAGCATCAGCGGTATAGCCAGTGCAGTGGTCAGATGACCCCACCAGGCGAGCAGCAGACCGCTGGCTCCGATCGACATGATGCCGATTTCCGCCGCCTTGACGATGCGGATGATCTTCGCCTTGTCGCGCATGTCGGCGAGCTGACCGGCCAGCGCGGACAGAACGAAAAAGGGCAGGATGAACAGGCCCGAAGCGATGGCCGAGAACTGCGCTTCGGCCTGCTCCGAACGATAGACCTCGTAGACCACGAAGAGGACCATCGCGTTCTTGTAGAGATTGTCGTTGAACGCGTTGAACAGCTGCGTTGCGAACAGGGGCAGGAAGCGGCGCTGCCGCAGCAAGTATGTCGAAGTCAGCATGCGGCTGCTGCGGCCCTCTCTCGTTTATCACCCCCGACTTAGCCGCCTCGGCAGGCACCGCAAGGGACAAGCCGGGTTTTTCCCGCCGCGATATGCGGCTATCGAGCGCGTCATGCTGACCTTGCCCAACCTGCTTACGCTGTCGCGGATCTTCGCGGTGCCGCTTCTGGCGTTCCTGTTGTGGTGGCCGGACTGGGCCTTCGGCTACCTGCTGGCCTTCGTCCTCTACTGCGTCATGGGCATTACCGATTACTTCGACGGCTATCTTGCCCGGTCGAGCGGGGCGGTGAGCAGGCTCGGGCAATTCCTCGATCCGATCGCGGACAAGATCATGGTCGCAGCGGTCATTCTGGTGCTGACGGCGCAAGGCGTCTTGCGCGGCCCCTATGTCGGCGATGCGCACGTCATTGCCGGCCTGATCATCCTGATCCGCGAAATCGCCGTGTCGGGGCTGCGCGAATTCCTGGGCGGACTGCAGGTTTCGGTTCCGGTCAGCCGGCTGGCCAAGTGGAAGACCACCTTCCAACTCGTCAGCCTCGGCTCGCTGATCCTCGGCAATGCCCTGCCGCACTGGATCGTGCTGGTCGACGGAATCGACGCCAATGTCCCGCACACCGTCGGCCTCGCGACCTTGTGGGCTGCGGCGATCCTCACCCTGCTGACCGGATGGGATTACCTTCGGGCCGGTCTCAAGCACATGGATTGAGCGCTTGCGGCTGACGACCGTCAGCCGGCCCGCAGTTCCTCTGCCAGCAGGCGGAATTCCTCGCCCCGCGGCGAGTTCTTGCGCCAGACGAGCGCGATTTCGCGGCTCGGGTTCTTGGCCTTGAGCGGCCTTGCCACGACCTCGGTTTCGTGAAGGATGCCCGCGTCGATGGCCATTTGCGGCAGCATCGTCATGCCGAGACCGTTGTCGACCATTTGCACCAGCGTGTGGAGCGAAGTGCCGATCATCGTCGCCGAAGCGCTGAGCTCGGGCCGATTGCAAGCGGCCAGAGCATGTTCCTTGAGGCAGTGTCCGTCCTCGAGCAACAGCAGCTTGCCTTCGTCGATCATCGCCGGGGTTACTTGCTCGGGCGGATCGCGCGGATCGTCCTTGGGCATGGCGACGTAGAGGCGGTCGTCGGCGATGTGTTCGCATTCGACGTCGCCGGTTGCGAAGGGCAGGGCAAGCAGCACGCAGTCGGCGCGGCCGTGGTTGAGGCTTTCCATGGCGTGATCGCTGGTTTCCTCGCGCAGGAACAGCTTGAGATTGGGTCGCTCCTTCCTGAGGCGCGGCAGGATGCGGGGAAGAAAGAACGGGGCGATCGTCGGGATGACGCTCATCCGCAGTTCGCCCGAGAGCGGCTTGCCGCCCGCCTGGACGAGATCGGAAAGCTCCTCGGCCTCCCGCAGCAGGCGGTGGGCCTTCTCGACGACCTGGACCCCGAGCGGGGTGAAGCGCACCACGCGGCGGCTACGCTCGACCAGGGTCACGCCGAGCAGCGATTCGAGCTCGCGGATGCCGGCCGAAAGGGTCGACTGGGAAACGAAGCTTGCATCCGCCGCGCGGCCGAAATGTCCGTGTTCGTGCAGCGCGACGAGATATTGCAGCTGCTTGATCGTCGGCAGGTACGTGCTCACTGCCTCGTCGGCTCCGCCGCCGTCTCGCCATGCACCATCGCATCGCCGCTCGCCACGTCGTCGATGTGGCTCATCTTGAGCCGGCCCTTTTCCACCGCGAAAGCGAGCTTGCCCTCGACCAGGTCGAGCGCGTCCTTGCCGAAGATCTCGTAACGCCAGCCCTCGAGCACCGGCAGCTTGCGCACGCCGGCGGCAAGCGCCTCGAGCTCGTCGGAGCGGGTCAACAGCCGGCTGGCAACGTCGATCTCGCGGCTGCGGATCTTGAGCAGCAGCTTGAGCAGGTCGGCGACCAGCGCGCCTTCCTTGCCCAGCGGCGCGCCGCGCTTGGGTTTTTCCGGCATTTCGCTGTCGGGCATCGGCTCCGCCTTGGCGAGAACCTTCATCAGCCGCTTGCCGATGTCGTTGTCCTTCCACGCTTGGCTGAGGCCGCGCACCTTGGCGAGATCTGCCTGAGACTTGGGTGGGTGGCTGGCCAGGTCGGCGAGGGTCTCGTCGCGCATAATGCGGCCGCGCGGGATGTCCTTGTTCTGAGCCTCGGTCTCACGCCAGGCGGCAAGCGCCTTGAGGCGGCCGAGAACCTGAGCGTTGCGGGCGGGCGCGCGGATGCGGTGCCAGGCGGTGTCGAGATCGTTGGCATAGTTCGCCGGATCGGCGAGCTTGTCCATCTCGGCATTCAGCCAGGCCCCGCGCCCGGTCTTGATCAGTTTCTTGAGCAGGCGCGGGAAGATGGTGGCGAGATAGGTCACGTCGCCGATCGCATATTCGATCTGCCGATCGGTCAGCGGGCGGCGGCTCCAGTCGGTGAAGCGCGCGCCCTTGTCTATGGTCTTGCCGAGCCATGCCTCGACGAGGTTGGCGTAACCGATCTGCTCGCTCTGGCTGACCGCCATCATGGCGATCTGCGTGTCGAAGATCGGATGCGGGGTCCGGCCGGTGAGGTTGTAGATGATCTCCACGTCCTGGCCCCCGGCATGAAAGATCTTCAGCACGTCCTCGTTGTCGGTCAGCAGTTCGAGCAGCGGGGCGAGGTCGAGCCCTTCGGCCAGCGGGTCGATGGCCGCGGCTTCCTCCTCGTTGCCGACCTGCACCAGGCACAGCAACGGGTAGTAGGTGTTCTCGCGCATGAATTCGGTGTCGACACAGACGAATTCGTGTTTTGCCAGGCGGTCGCACAACGCGGCGAGGTCGGCAGTCTTTGTAATCAGCGGGTGTATTTTCATCTTCGGTTTTCTATAGGGCGCGACGAACGCAGTCGGCGTGGCTTGACAAGCGGGCGAGCCTCCCGTTTCAGCGCCGGCTTCCTAGCGCCATAGACCGCTCGAATGAAAGAGTCAGTGATGCACGCCTATCGTACCCACAATTGCGCCGCCCTGCGCGCTGCCGATGTCGGCGAAACCGTCCGCCTGTCGGGTTGGGTGCATCGCAAGCGAGACCACGGCGGCTTGCTGTTCGTCGACCTGCGCGACCATTACGGCGTCACCCAGATCGTCGCCGACGAGGATTCACCGGCACTGGCCGAACTCGAGCGGCTGCGGCTGGAATCGGTCGTGACCATCGACGGCGAGGTCAAGGCGCGCAGCGCCGAGACGGTCAACGCCAACTTGCCGACCGGCGAAATCGAGGTCTTCGCGCGTTCGGTGGCTGTGCAGAACCACGCCGACGAACTGCCGCTGATCGTCAATTCGGCCGAGGACTATCCGGAGGAAACCCGGCTGAAGTACCGCTTCGTCGACCTGCGGCGCGAGCGGCTGCACAAGAACATCGTGCTCCGCTCCAATGTCATCGCCAGCCTCCGCCGGCGGATGATCGAGCAGGGCTTTACCGAATTCCAGACACCGATCCTGGGCGCATCGAGCCCGGAAGGTGCGCGGGACTACCTCGTGCCGAGCCGTCTGCACCCGGGCCGCTTCTACGCGCTGCCGCAGGCGCCGCAGATGTTCAAGCAGTTGCTGATGGTTGCCGGGTTCGACCGTTATTTCCAGATCGCCCCGTGCTTCCGCGACGAGGATCTGCGCGCCGATCGCTCGCCGGAATTCTACCAGCTCGACTTCGAGATGAGCTTCGTCACGCAGGAAGACGTGTTCAACGCGATCGAGCCGGTGCTGGCAGGCGTGTTCGAGGAATTCTCGGGCGGCAAGTCGGTCACCCCGGCCGGCGAGTTCCCGCGCATCCCCTATGCCGAGACGATGCTCAAGTACGGCACCGACAAGCCCGACCTGCGCAACCCGCTGGTCATCAGCGACGTGACGAGCCACTTCGAAAAGTCCGGTTTCGGCCTGTTCGAAAAGATCGTCGGCTCGGGTGGCCGTGTGCGCGTTATCCCCGCACCCAATACCCATGAGAAGAGTCGCAAGTTCTTCGACGACATGAACGACTGGGCGCGCCGCGAAGGGTTCGCCGGGCTCGGCTACGTCACCCGCAAGGGCGGCGAGTTCGGCGGTCCGATCGCCAAGAACCACGGCACCGAGGGCATGGAAAAGCTCTACGCCGAACTGGGGCTGGGCGAGAACGACGGCCTGTTCTTCGCCGCGGGCAAGGAAAAGGACGCCGCTCGTCTCGCCGGTGCCGCCCGCACCCGCTGCGCCGAGGAACTCGGCCTGATCGAGGCAGGCTGCTTCAAGTTTTGCTGGATCGTCGATTTCCCGATGTTCGAATACGACGAAGAGGCGAAGAAGGTGGACTTCAGCCACAATCCCTTCTCGATGCCGCAGGGCGAGATGGAAGCGCTGGAGAACCAGGACCCGCTCGAGATCAAGGCCTGGCAATACGACATCGTCTGCAACGGCTACGAGCTTTCGTCGGGCGCGATCCGGAATCACAAGCCCGAAATCATGTACAAGGCCTTCGAGATCGCCGGCTATTTGAAGGAAGAGGTCGACGCGAACTTCTCGGGCATGATCGAAGCGTTCAAGCTCGGCGCCCCACCGCACGGCGGATCGGCCCCGGGCATCGACCGCATCGTCATGCTGCTCGCCGACGAGCCGAATATTCGCGAAGTCATCGCCTTCCCTCTCAACCAGAAGGCGCAGGACCTGATGATGGGCGCGCCGAGCGTCGTCAGCCCGCGCCAGCTGCGCGACGTGCACATTCGCCTGATCGAACAGCCCAAGGCCAGCGAGGCCGACAAAGCGAACGTCGACGCGGCCGTCGCACCCGACAGCTGAGCAGGCGCGGCCTAGGGATCGGGCAAAGCTGCCAGCAGCTTGTCGGGTGTCATCGGAAAGCTGTGCACGCGCACCCCGCAGGCGTGACGGATGGCATTGTTGATCGCCCCTGCCGCGCCGCAGATGCCGAGCTCGCCCACACCCTTGGCCTGTAGCGGGCTGGCGGCGGGATCGCGTTCCTCGACGAAGTGCACTTCGAGGTGCGGGACGTCGAGGTTCACCGGGATGTGATATTCGGCCAGGTCGCAGTTCACCAGGTGACCGTCGCGCGGATCGAAGGCCAGCTCCTCGGTCAGGGCCGAGCCGATCGCCCAGGCCATGCCGCCCTGGCACTGAGAGCGTGCGGTCATTTCGTTGAGCACCCGTCCGATGCCGAAGGTTCCCAGCATGCGTTGCACCCGCGTCTCGCCGGTGTATGCGTTGACCGCGACCTCGGTGAAGAAGGCGCCGTACATGGCCTGACAAAACTCGTCCTCGGTCTTGCCCGGTTCGACCTGACCGGTGCGCTCTATGCTCTCCCCGCCAAGCAGATCGACGAGCGCCTGGCGCTGGTTGTGGGCGATGGCAAAGCCGTCCTTGAGCGTGAGATCCGCCGCATCGCAGCCGAGGCGGTCGCAGAGCTCCTCGCGCAGCGCCTCGCAGGCGAGGTAGACCGCGCTTCCACTGGACGCAGCGCCCCACGAGCCGCCCGACCCGGGGCCCTTGGGCAGGGCCGAATCGCCAAGGCTGACGAGAACGTCGCGCGGGTCCAGGCCGAGCATTTCACCCGCGATCTGCCCGAGCACGGCATAGGTGCCAGTGCCGATGTCGGTCATGTCGGTCGCCACTTCGGCCGTCCCGTCGGGCCGCAGCACCACGCGCGCCGAAGCCTTGCTGAAATTGTGGACCCGGGCGGCGGTGGCCATGCCGGTGCCGAGCCACCATTCGCCTTCGCGGCGGCGGCAGGGCGTGCGGTCGGAACCCTCCCAGCCGAACGCGTCCGCGCCCTCGCGGAGACATTCGGCCAGTTTGCGCGAGCTGTAAGGGATGTCCTTCGAGGGATGACGCTCGGGAATATTGCGCAGACGCAGTTCGACCGGGTCGATGCCGGCGGCGTTGGCCAGTTCGTCCATCGCCACTTCCAGCGCCTGCATGCCGACCGCCTCGCCCGGCGCGCGGACGGAGCCCGCGGTGACGCGGTGAATCCGGCCCACCGAGTTGAGGAGCAGCCGATTGGTGCCGCGGTAAAGGAACTCGCTCGCTTGCAGGACCGGTTCGGCGAAGAACTCGCCGGGCAGATTGGTGACCCAACCTTCGTGACCGAAGCCGGTAAGCCGCCCGTCCTCGTCGGCGGCGAGCCGCAGACGCTGGCGCGTCTCCGAACGCCGCATGACGCACTGGAAGACCTGCTGCCGGCTCATCACCACGCGCACCGGCCGGCCGAGTTGCATGGCGGCAACGCTCGCCGCCACGCCTTCGGCCGAAATGCCGAGCTTGGAGCCGAAGCCCCCGCCGACGTAAGGCGCGAGGATATGCACCTGCTCTTCCTCCAGGCCGAGGCTGTCGGCCAGCTCGGGCAGGTTGTAGTTGAGCATCTGCAGCGAGGAATGGACGGTCAGCTTGCGCGCTTCGGTGTCCCATTGCGCGATCGTTGCGTGCGGTTCCATCGCCGCGCTGGCGTGGCCCGCGGTGGTGATTTCGACGTCGACGGCATGGGCCGCCTCGCGCATCGCGTGGGCAAGATCGCCTTGACGGACCGTCTTGGCGTCCTTGGGCTTCCACTCGACCGCCGGGTCGTCGGGCGAGACGGGCGGGGTGGCGTCCGCGTCATATTCTACGACCAGCCGCTTCGCCGCGTCGCGCGCCTGCTCGAACGTTTCCGCCACGACCAGCGCGATCGGCTGGCCCCAGTAATCGACTTGCGGCAGGTGCTGGGCGGGCGCCTCGCCCGCGGTGCCTTGGGCCGAGCGCGTGGTGAGACGCGGGTCGGTGATCACCGCGACGACACCGTCCATCGCCAGAGCGCCCGCTTCGTCCAGGCGCGTTACCCGACCCTTCACGATCGTCGCCGTGACGAGCACGCCGTCGAGGCACCCCTCGGCTGTGTATTCGGCCGCGTAAGTGGCGGCGCCGCTGACCTTGAGCGGTCCGTCGGGCCGCGGCAGGGGCTTGCCGATGACGCCCTGCGCCATGTGGTCGAGCCGGTTCCTCGCATCGGGCGTGTCGAAAGTCAGACTGTTCATGCCGCGCCTCCCGTCGCTTCGCGCAGGACGGCCAACAAGGTGCGGCGGGCCAGCGGAATCTTGAAATCGTTATGGCCTTGCCCCTCGGCCCCTTCGAGCAGGAGGTCGGCGGCTTCGGCGAAGAGCGCATCGGAAGGCCTGGCACCGGACAGCACTGCGTCGATCCGGGGATCGTGCCACGGCTTGTGCGCGAGACCCCCGAAGGCCAGCGAGGCGTTACGGATCGTATCTCCGTCCATTTCGACGATGGCCGCTACCGAGACGAGCGCGAAGGCATAGGACGCGCGGTCGCGCACCTTGCGATAGAGCTGCTTTCCCGCGCGCGGCGGCGGCAGGACGACCCCGGTAATGAGCTCGCCGGGTTCGAGATTGTTGTCGCGCTGCGGCGTGTCACCGGGCAGACGATGAAACTGGCGGACCGGCAGGGTACGGCTCGAACCGCGCTGGCCGGCAATTTCCACCTCGGCGTCGAGAGCATAAAGGGCGACCGCCATGTCGCCCGGGTAGGTGGCGATGCATTCGTCGCTGGCGCCGAGAATGGCGTGGATGCGGTTGAAGCCGCCGATCGCACCGCATCCGGAACCTGGCTCGCGCTTATTGCACGGTTGGTCGATGTTGGTGAAGTAGTAGCAGCGGGTGCGCTGGCACAAGTTGCCGCCGGTGGTGGCCTTGTTGCGCAGCTGCTGCGTCGCTCCGGCCAGGATCGCGCGCGACAGCACGGGATAATCCCGCCGCACGCGGGGATCGACCGCACAGGCGGTGTTCGAGGCGAGCGCGCCTATCCTCAACCCACCGCCGTCGGTTTCGGCAATCTGCGCCATCGGCAGCCGGTTGATGTCGAGGAGCGTTTGCGGCGTTTCGACCTGAAGTTTCATCAGATCGAGCAGATTGGTCCCCCCGGCGATCGCCTTGCCGCCTTCACGAGCCAGGTCCGCGGCGTGGTCGAGCCGATCGGGCCGCTGATAGTCGAACGGCCTCATGCGCTTTCTCCCGCCACATCGAGGATCGCCGCGACGATATTCGAGTAGGCGGCGCAGCGGCACAGGTTGCCACTCATACGTTCGCGAACTTCCTGGTCGTTGAGGGCGGGGGCGGCTTCGAGGTCCTCGCTGACGAAGCTCGGCCAGCCGGCGTCAATCTCGCCAAGCATCGCGGTGGCCGAACAGATCTGCCCCGGCGTGCAGTAGCCGCATTGGTACCCGTCGTGCCGGACAAACGCATCCTGCAGCGGCGAGCGGCTCCCGGCCGCGCCGATACCTTCGATCGTCGTGACCTCGTCGGCATCGTGCATGACCGCCAGGCTGAGACAGGAATTGATCCGCTGCCCGTTCACCAGAACGGTGCAGGCGCCGCACTGGCCGTGATCGCAGCCCTTCTTGGTGCCGGTCAGGCCGCACTCGCGGCGCAGGAAGTCGAGTAGCGTGGTCCGCGGGTCGCCCGCGAACGCGTGTTGCTGGCCGTTCACCGAAATGGGCATGGGGTCTCCTTACCCCCTGCCAACGCGGTTCAGCCCTATCGGGTCCGACCCGAAGACGCAAAAAAAGTGCCGGTGCATGGCACTTGCCAGCGTCCCGCCCGTTGATTAGGGCGATTGCCAAATCCACTTCTGTATTACCTGAGAGGGCAGCAAATGAGCGATACCGCCGACCGCGTTAAGAAGATCGTTGTCGAGCACCTCGGCGTCGAGGAAGACAAGGTCACCCCCGACGCGAGCTTCATCGACGATCTGGGCGCTGACAGCCTCGACATCGTCGAGCTGGTCATGGCGTTCGAGGAAGAATTCGGGGTCGAAATCCCCGACGACGCCGCCGAGAAGATCAACACGGTCGGCGACGCCAACAAGTACATCGAAGAACACAAGGGATAAGTCCGTCCCTTCGGTCCTTCGCCCCGAGCAGAGTCAAAGGGCGGCGGGCGTGGCCCCATGGGCTTCGACAGGCTCAGCCCGAACCGGGGTTGAGCCTGTTGTGTTAGGGACCGACCGCTGGTCGCGAGTCTGGAGAGAAGCATGCGTCGTGTCGTCGTAACCGGTCTCGGGCTCGTCACCCCGTTGGGTGCCGATGTCGAGACGACCTGGGCCAACATTCTCGCCGGCAAGTCGGGCGCCGGACCGATAACGCATTTCGACGCCAGCGAATTCAAGTGCCGCATCGCCTGCGAGGTCAAACCCGCCGATCACCCATACGGGTTCGACCCGGACAAGCGCGTCGACCACAAGGTCCAGCGCCAGGTCGATCCGTTCATCGTTTTCGGCATCGACGCCGCCGGGCAGGCGATCGAAGACGCCGGGCTCGAGGACATGGACGACGCGACGCGGCTGCGCGCCGGGTGCTCGATCGGTTCGGGCATCGGCGGACTGCCGGGCATCGAGAAGGAATCGCTCGTCCTGCACGAAAAGGGGCCGAGCCGCGTAAGCCCACATTTCGTCCACGGGCGGCTGATCAACCTGATTTCGGGCCAGGTCTCGATCAAATACGGTCTGATGGGGCCGAACCACGCGGTCGTCACCGCCTGTTCGACCGGCGCTCATTCGATCGGCGACGCCGCGCGGATGATCCGCGACGACGATGCCGACATCATGCTGGCGGGCGGCGCCGAAGCGACGATCTGCCCGATCGGCGTGGCCGGGTTCGCTCAGGCGCGCGCGCTGAGCACCGCGTTCAACGACCAGCCCGAAAAGGCCAGCCGCCCCTACGACGTCGCCCGCGACGGTTTCGTCATGGGCGAGGGCGCCGGGGTTCTGGTGCTCGAGGAATACGAGCACGCCAAGGCCCGCGGGGCGAAGATCTACGCCGAGGTCGTCGGCTACGGCCTGTCGGGCGATGCCTACCACGTCACTGCGCCGCACCCCGAAGGTTCGGGCGCGTTCCGTTCGATGGAAATGGCGTTGCGCAAGGCGGGGATGGGGCCCAAGGACATCGACTACATCAACGCCCACGGCACCTCTACCCCGCTCGGCGACGAACTCGAACTCGGCGCGGTTCGCCGTCTGTTCGGCGATGCCATTTCGGGGGTCTCGATGAGCAGCACCAAGTCCGCCATCGGCCACCTGCTGGGCGGCGCCGGGGCGGTCGAGTCCATCTTCTGCATTCTCGCCATGCGCGACCAGATCGTGCCGCCGACGCTCAATCTCGACAATCCGAGCGAGGGCTGCGTGGGGGTCGATCTTGTTCCACACATGGCAAAGAAGCGCGACGTGCGTGCGGTGCTCAACAATTCGTTCGGCTTCGGCGGCACCAATGCCTCGCTGGTGATGAAGAAAGTCGACTAGGGTCCACGCCGTGAAAAAGGGCTGTTCCTTCCTCGCGGCGGTTCTCATCGTCGCAGCGATTGCGCTCGGCTGGTTCGGGGCGAGCTGGTGGGGATCGGCCAATCTCGATAAGGACCGGTCTTTCGTGGTGCAGAGCGGCTCGACCGTGACCGGCGTCGCCGAGCAGCTCGAGAAAGACGGGATCATCGATTCCGCCGACTCTTTCGTCCTTCACGCTAAGATTCTCGGCAGCAGCGATCCGATCAAGGCAGGCGAATTCCTGCTACCGGCAGGTTCGAGCCCCGCGGACATCCTCGACACCTTCCAGCACGGCGAGGTGATCCGCCGTTTCGTCACGATTCCCGAGGGCATGCCCTCGATCATGGTCTGGGAACGTCTAATGGCCGAGCCGCTGCTGACCGGCGACATCCCGGTACCCGCCGAAGGTTCGGTGCTGCCCGAAAGCTACGACTTCGAACGCGGCGAAAATCGGGCTGCGGTCCTTGCCCGGATGCAGACGGCGATGAAGAAGACGATTGCCGAACTGTGGCCGCAGCGTGAGAAGGACATCGCCGTCGAGACGCCGGAGGAGGCGATAACCCTGGCCTCGATCGTCGAGAAGGAGACCGGCGTGGCGAGCGAGCGCCGGATGGTGGCCGGGCTCTATTCCAACCGCCTCAAGCAGGGCATGCTGTTGCAGGCCGATCCGACGATCATCTATCCGATAACCGCGGGCAAACCGCTCGGCCGGCGCATCCGCCAGAGCGAGATCGGCGCGGTGAACGGCTACAACACTTACACCATGGTCGGACTTCCCAAGGGGCCGATCACCAACCCGGGCCGCGCTTCCATCGAAGCGGTTCTGCATCCGGCGAAGACCGATGCGCTGTACATGGTGGCCAACGGCTCGGGTGGACACGCTTTTGCGGCGACGCTCGCCGAGCACAACGCCAATGTCGCCAAGTGGTTCGAGCTGCGCCGCGAACGCGGCGAGATGTGACGCGCGGGACGGTCCGGGCTGGCGCGTGCGCGGCTCCGGATACGGCGGCCGGTCCGCTGATCGTGACGGCCGAACTGCCGCGCGACCTGCAGGCCTGGGCGAACGGACTGCGCCGAGCCCACTTTCCTCCCGAGCGCAACTTTCTCGACGCCCACGTCACGCTGTTTCACGCTCTGCCGCCGTCGTGCGAAGAGGAATTGCGCGAACGGCTCGCGGCCGCTGCTGCGCAGCCCCCGGTGCCAGCCCGGCTGTTGGGAGTCATGTCGCTTGGCCGCGGGGTCGCGTTGACGCTGTCGAGCCCGGCCATGCTGGCGCTCCGCGCGGACCTCGCCGAGAGATTCCGCGGCCTGCTCACGCCGCAGGACTCCCAGCGCCCGCGGCTCCACGTGACCATCCAGAACAAGGTCGAACCGAGAGCGGCGAGGCGCCTTCTGGAGGAGTTGGAGGGCAGCGTCGCGCCCCGCGATTTCGCCTTTGCCGGGGTCGGCCTGCACCGCTATCGCGGCGGGCCCTGGGAGGCTGTCGGACGGTGGTCGTTTCGCGGTTGACCGGGGCGGGGCGCCACCCTAAATGCGCCGCCTGTCCCTGCGCAGGCCGGGATGGGCCCCACCGGGGCCTGCCCTTGGGGCGGAGTAGCTCAGTCGGTTAGAGCAGGGGAATCATAATCCCTGTGTCGGGGGTTCGAGTCCCTCCTCCGCTACCATTTTCGATGCTCCAGAGCAGGAGTTTGGCCGTCGGCCCGGGCCGCGCAATCCGCAACGGGAGCGAAATAGCTATTGTGACCAAGAACAAGCGCCTCGTCGTGAAGGTCGGTTCGAGCCTGCTGGCCAACACCGATCGCCTGACCCCGCGGTTCGGCTTCATGCAACGCCTGCTGGAAGACATCGCCCGCCTGCGCGATCAGGGCTATGACGTCATCCTGTGTTCGTCGGGTGCGGTGGCCCTCGGCCTCAACACAGTCGGCGCGCGGCCCGAGACCGCCGGGCTCAGCGACAAGCAGGCCGCCGCGGCGTGCGGCATGCCGCTGCTGCTCAACGCCTACCGCCAGGTCGGGCACGAATTCGGCATCGAGATTGGCCAGGTCCTCCTCACTCTCGGCGACTTCGAGGACCACCGCCGCTTTCTCAACACGCGCAACACCGTGCACCGCCTGCTCAAGTCGCGAATTCTCCCGATCGTCAACGAAAACGACACGATCACAACGGAGGAAATCCGCGTCGGCGACAACGACCGGCTGGCGGCGAAGATTGCGCAGATGGTCGAGGCCGACCAGTTCATCATCCTGACCGGAGTCGACGGACTTTACGACCGCGATCCGGCGGAAGAGGGTGCGCGTCTGGTCGAGGAACTCCACGACGTCAGCGAATATATCGAGGCGGCCTCGGGCAAGAGTACGCTCGGCACCGGCGGAATGCTGACCAAGCTCAAGGCCGCCAACATGGCGCAGAACGCCGGCTGCACGACCTACATCGCCAATGGCGAGGCCGAATATCCGCTATCGGCCGTGCTCGACGGACGGCGCAAGTGCACCAAGTGCATCGCGCATTCCGAACCGGATTCGCTATGGACGATCTGGCTGGCCGATCGCCTGCAGATGGCCGGCAGTCTGGTCATCACCGCAGCGGCGGCCAAATCCCTTGGCGAAGGCAATCCGATCCACCGCCGCGATGTGTTGTCGATAGACGGCGACTTTACCCGCGGCGATGTCCTGCACATCTACGACGAGACGGGCACCGAACTGGCTCGCGGCCTTTCGGACTTCACCTCGGAGGAGACCCGGGTGATGACGGTCAACCAGGAACTGCCGGCAGATCAGTTGCTCGGTTACCAGACCCACGCCGAAATCATCCGTCCGGAAAACCTCGTCGTGCTGGAGGGGCGTCACTTGCCTTGGGATGCACCAGGCACGCTCGATTCCGACTGAGGACATTACGGGTTTCATCCGCCCGACTCCCCTGCCATCCTTGATAAATTAGCTACTACTAATTAAGTAGCTTGAGGATAGCAGGAGAACTCAGCAATGCCCGACAACAACCACGATGGCGCCCTCGCGGCGGCTTCGGCGATCGTCGAACAGGCACTTTCCGGCAAGACGGCTTCTCCGGTCGTGCAAAGCTTCTTCGACGAGGCGACTTTTACGGCCAGCTACGTCGTCTTCGATCCGGCGACGCGCCATGCGGCGATCGTCGATTCTGTGCTCGATTACGATCCTGCGGCGGGCCGCGTCTCGCACGGTTCAGCCGACGAAATCATCGCCTTCGTCGAAGCGGAGAGCCTTACCGTCGAATGGCTGCTCGAAACCCATGCCCATGCGGATCACCTTTCGGCTGCTCCGTACCTGCAGGCTCGCCTTGGCGGCAAGATCGCCATCGGCAAGGATATACTCCGCGTCCAGGAGGTGTTCGGCAAGCTGTTCAACGAGGGCACCGACTTCGCGCTCGACGGCTCGCAGTTCGACCACCTGTTCGAGGACGGCGACCGCTTCCGGATCGGCGAACTCGAGGCCGTGGCGCTGCACGTTCCGGGCCATACCCCGGCTGATCTCGCTTATGTGATTGGCGATGCGGTGTTTACCGGCGACACGATGTTCATGCCCGATTACGGCACCGCACGGGCCGATTTTCCCGGTGGCGACGCGCATGCGCTGTACCGCTCGATACGCCGTCTGCTGTCGCTTCCGGCCAGCGCCCGACTGCTCCTCTGCCATGATTACAAGGCCCCGGGCCGCGACGAGTTCGTCTGGGAAACCACCGTGGCGGCCGAACGTGCCGGCAACGTCCATGCGCATGACGGCGTGAGCGAAGACGAGTTCGTCGCCATGCGCACCGCGCGCGACAAATCGCTCGCCATGCCCCGGCTTATCCTGCCTTCGGTGCAGGTTAACATGCGCGCAGGGCACTTTCCGGAGCCCGAGGCGAATGGGATGCGCTATCTCAAGATACCGGTGAACGGCATTTGATCACACTTGCGAAGGAGCATGCGATGACAACGAATATGGGCAAGTTCGACCGCATTTTGCGGATAGCGGTGGCCATTGCGCTGGTGGTCCTCATCGCCACGGGCGCGCTGCACGGCACGCTGGGTATCCTCGCCGGCGTGGTCGCGGCTGTATTCCTCGTCACCAGCCTGGTCGGGTTCTGCCCGGCCTACCGGCTCGTGGGCATCGACACCTGCGGCAAGAACTGAACGCGTCCTCGCTTGCGCGGGGATCAGGCATAGCAAAGGAATTGGATCATGCAGACCAAGAAGCTCGACGAGGCGCTGTGCGTGCGCGAACAGCTGCTGCCGGAGCAATTGGCCGAAGCCGCCCGTCAAGGGTTTCGTTCGGTCATCAATAATCGCCCCGACAGTGAGGAGCCGGGTCAGCCATCCTCGGCCCAGGTCGCCGCGGCGGCGCACGCGGCTGGGCTGGAATATCGCCATATCCCGGTCATTCCCGGCCAGATCACCGACGACGCGATCGAGGCGTTCGACAAGGCCATGGCAGAAATGCCCAAGCCGATCCTCGGCTTCTGCCGTACGGGAACACGCGCTGCCATGCTGTGGGGCCTCGCGAAGGCGCCCGAAATCGGAGCGGATACGGCGATCGAGACATGCGCCGGCGCCGGATGCGACATTTCGGGCGTTCGCGCCCGGCTTGAACAGCGCTCGCGCTAACCGGCACACAGGAAATGATCGACGCGCTGCACATGTCGCTCGGCGCGCTTTCGGGCGCGTTGGTCGGGTTCACGCTGGGCCTGGTCGGCGGTGGCGGGTCGATCCTCGCGGTCCCGTTGATGGTTTACCTGGTCGGCGTGAAGAGCCCGCACATCGCCATCGGCACCAGCGCCCTGGCGGTGGCGGTTAACGCGGCTTCCGGGCTGTTCCAGCACGCGCGCAAGCACACAGTGAAGTGGCGCTGTGGCAGCTTGTTCGCCGCCTCAGGCATCGTCGGCGCGCTTGCCGGATCGACGCTCGGCAAGAACTTCGATGGTCAGAAGCTGCTGTTCCTCTTTGCGCTGGTGATGGTGCTGGTGGGCATACTTATGCTGCGCGGTCGCAGTGCTCTGGGCCAACCCGATGTTCACCTCGACCGGGAGAACGCCCCGCGGTTGCTGGGCTTTGGCTTCGGAACCGGTGCGTTTTCCGGCTTCTTCGGGATCGGCGGCGGTTTCCTGATCGTGCCCGGCCTGGTCGCCTCGACGCGGATGCCGATGATCAACGCCGTCGGTACGAGCCTGGTCGCTGTCACCGCCTTTGGGCTGACCACAGCGGCCAACTATGCGCTCTCCGGCCTGATCGACTGGCCGCTGGCAGGAGTCTTCGTTCTTGGCGGCGTCCTCGGGAGCTTGCTCGGCACTATCCTTGCCCAGAGGCTCTCGCAGGGCAACGCGCTGAGAACCGTCTTCGCGGTCCTGATCTTCGTCGTCGCAGCTTACATGCTGTGGCGCAGCTGGGGCGCGATGTAGGCGCCTTCTCGGACCGGCAAGCGCCGTCTGGCCGAACCTGCTGTTCGTTCTCGACGAATATTTTTTCCCTGAACTCCGGAATTGCCGACGCCACAGCGTCTCGGATCCGTGGACAAACGGAGCCGGAATATGGACGCCCTGGGCGCAAGGCATTTCGTCGATCAGGTGTTTCATCGCGAGTACGGGGCAGAAGGGGCGGCGACATTTTCGCGCTATCTCGCGTCGCGTTCGGGGGCGGTCTTGGGCTATCGCCGCGCGGGCGACGAGGCCTTGTTCCTCGAAGCCTATCTCGACGAGCCGATCGAGGATCTCATTGCTCCGATCTATGGCCGGCGCGTGCGCCGCGAGGCAATCATCGAGATCGGCAACCTGGCCTCGAACAACGCGATGGCGATGATCGAGCTGTGGGGCGCGGCTGCCAACGACCTTGGGGCCAGTGGGGAGATCGTCGTTGCGACGCTCACGCGCTCGCTGCGCGCCATGTTTCGCCGCATCGGTATCGTGATCCACGAGCTCTGCCCCGCCGGGGAAGGCCGGGTCGCGGGCTTGGGGTCCGATTGGGGCAGTTACTACGCGCAGGATCCGTACGTCTGCGCCGGTGAAATCCGACAGGGGCAAGCGGCGATTTCCGCCTTTCGCGCTCGCCGTATGCGGAGGACTGCTGCGTGATCGCCCTGCTCGAGGCCATTCGCGACCATGCACGACGCACTCCTGAGCGCGTCGCAGTCGATCCGGTCGGCGCGCCGCCGCTAAGCTATGCCGCGCTGGCGGACCAGGTCGATGCGCTGGCACCGGGGCTGGCGCAGGAATTCGCCGGCGGGGTCGTCGCGCTAGAACTCGACCACGGCGCCGACGAGGTTGTTCTAGAAGTCGCGCTGCTCGCCGCGGGCGTGCCGGTGCTTTCCCTTCCAGCGTTTTTCACCTCCGAACAGCGTCGCCATGCCCTCGTAGCGAGCGGGGTCTCCGCGACACTGTCCGGCGTGGGAGCGGTCAGGCGGCCGGCGTACCCCTTGCGCCCCGTCCCGCTCCCCGCCGGCTCGGCCCGGATAACCTTCACGTCTGGATCGACCGGCGCTCCGAAAGGCGTGTGCCTCTCTGCCGACCACCTCGGATTGGTCGCCGCTTCGGTGGTCGAGGCGGTCGGGGCCGAACATGCCGGACGTCATCTCGCCCTGCTGCCGCCCGGCATACTACTCGAAACCGTCGCCGGATTGTTCGCCACTCTGCTGGCCGGCGGCACCTACGTCTGTCCGCCGCAGGAGCTGTGCGGGCTGGACGATCCTTTCCGGCCGGATTTTGCGACCATGGCGGCGCGGATTGCCGACTGGGGCACCACTTCACTTATTCTCGTGCCGGAATACCTTGCCGGCCTGGTCTCCGCGCTCGAGGCGAGCGGCGGACTGCTGCCCTGTCTGTCCCTGGTGGCAGTCGGTGGGGCGCGAGTCCCGCTGCCGCTGCTCGAGCGGGCGCGGGTGCTGGGCCTGCCGGTGCGGCAGGGATACGGCCTGACCGAGTGCGGATCGGTCGTCAGCCTGCAGGATGCGGACGACGATGCGCTCGGCTCGGCCGGCCGCCCCCTGCCGCACATGAGCGTAACGCTGGCCGAAGACGGGGAGATCCTGCTCGACGGACCGCTGTGTTTGGGAACTATCGGCGGCGAAGCGCCCGCCCGACCGCTCGCCACGGGCGATATCGGCCGTATCGACGAGGCCGAGCGCGTGTGGGTCACCGGGCGCAAGTCGAACCTGATCGTTACCGCGCATGGCCGCAACATTGCGCCGGAATGGGTCGAGGAGGCGTTGCTGGCTCAACCCGCGATCGCCCAAGCCTTCGTTCACGGGGATGGCATGCCGTTTCCCAGCGCGCTGTTGGTTCCGGCCACGCCCAGCGCCGATCTTTCCGCCGCTGTCGACGCCGCCAACGCCTCCCTGCCTGCCTATGCCCGCGTCGCGACGTGGCGCCAGGTTGCCCATTTCACGCCGCAGAACGGCCGCCTGACGGGCAACGGGCGGCTTCGGCGCGCCGAAATCGAACGGAGCTGCCTCGGGAGACCGGACAACTTCACCCTGCTCGAGGACGAAACCGTTCGCGAGCGTCTGGCGTTTCTCGCGGTTCCGCAGGTTCGCGCGGGTCTCGCCGGGGCAATCAGCCGCGAGGTGTACATCGCCTACCTGACGCAGGCTTATCACCATGTGAAGCATACCGTGCCGCTGATGCGGGCGGCGCGCGCCGGGCTTGGTCACCGGCCCGATCTCGTCGAGGCGCTCGACGAATACATCGAGGAAGAAACTGGGCACGAGGAATGGATCCTCGCCGATATCGCCGCCGCGGGCGGCGATGCCGACGCTGCCCGGGCGAGCATCCCATATGACGCAACGCAAGCCATGGTCGATCATGCCTATGCTCGGATCGCGGCCGGCGACCCGGTTGCGTTCTTCGGCATGGTCTACGTTCTGGAGAGCGTCAGCGTGGCGCTCGCGACGCGCGGGGCGGGGGCGGTAGCCGAGCGGCTCGGACTGCCGCCGCAGGCCTTCACCTACCTCACTTCGCATGGCGCGCTCGACCAGTCGCACATGACGTTCTTCGCCACGCTGATAAACGGCTTCGGCGAAGAAGACCTCGCGAGTGTGCGCCGCATGGCACGCGAAGTCTTCGCCCTGTTCGGGGCGATGTTTGCCAGCATCGAGATGGAGGCCGACCTTGAGCTCGCTTGAGGGCAAGCGCGTTGCGGTCACCGGCGCAGCTGGCGGCCTCGGCACGCCCGTGGCCGAGCTACTGGCGGCGCGCGGAGCCCACGTAACCGGGATCGATCGGCTCGAATGCACAGTCTGCGCATCGTCCATCGTCACCGATCTTTCCGACGATGCTGCGCTGCTCGCACTGTGCCGTCGGTTGGCCGACGACCCGCCCGACATTCTCGTGAACATCGCCGGGATCATGCGGTTCGGGCTGCATGAGAGCCAGCCGTTCGATGCCTTGTCGCTTTGCTACCGTATCAACCTGATCGTTCCCGCCGCGCTGGCGCAGACAGTGGCCGGGCCGATGCGAACGCGCGGCTCGGGCCAGATCGTCAACATCGGTTCGATGCTCGGCGCGATCCCGTATCCGTGGTTTGCCGCCTATTCTTCGAGCAAGGCCGGGCTTGCCGCCCTCAGCCAGGCGCTGCGCCGGGAACTCGCCGGGTCGGGCGTGGCGGTGACCCACGTCAGCCCCCGGGCGGCGAAAACCAAGCTCAACGACGGCGAGGTCGAGCGCTTCCTCGATCTGGCCGGAATGAAGGCGGACGATCCTGACTGGGTCGCCCGCCGCATCGTTGCGGCGATCGAGGGGCGCCGCACGAACGTCAGCATCGGTGCGATGGAGCGCGTCTACGCCGCACTCAACGCGCTTGTCCCGGCCGTGATCGATAGCGGCCTCAAATCGCAGGTCCGGCGCGCCCGCGCCGCCTTCACCTAACCGCCAGAGAGAGGATTCATCCGATGATTGGCAAGACCCGCCTAACCTTGGCCGCCGCGCTGCTGGCGCTGGTCGCACCCGCCTATGCCGCCGGTTCGATGAGCCAGGACGTCAAGAGCGTCAACGACAGCTGGGCTCACATCACCTACGAGGTGAAAGGCTCCAGTACGCAGACCAAGGCGCTCGACAAGCTGGCCGACCAGGCCGCGGCGCTGGTCGCCAAGTATCCCGGCCAGGCCGAGCCGCTGCTGTGGCAGGGCATTGTCGTGAGCGAACAGGCCAACCGGGCCAACATCTTCCACAAGCTGAGCCTGGCGACCAGGGCCCGCGACATACTCGCCAAAGCCTATTCGATAGATCCGCGCGCTGCCGACGGCGGCGCGGCGATGAGCCTCGGCGTGCTCTACTACAAGGTTCCCGGCTCGCCGATCGGCTTCGGCGACGACGGCAAAGCCAGACGCCTGCTGAAGGAAGCCCTGGCACTCGATCCGGATGGGCTTGATGCAAACTACTTCTACGGCGACTTCCTCCTCGAGCAGGGCGACAAGGCCGGGGCGAAGAGCTACCTGCAAAAGGCGCTCAAGGCGCGGCACGATCCGGCGCGACCGGCGTGGGATGCCGGTCGGCGGCGCGAAGTCGCGGCACTGCTCCGGAAAATCGGCTGACCGGCCCAGATGGCTGGTTCCCTAGCGGCCAGTCTTGCCGGGCAGCTCGCACGACCTCGCGGGCTGCCGGGCACCTTGCTGGGGCAGGCGATGGATTGGGCCAACCGGCGCTGCACCCGCCTGGCCATCGACTTGCTCGAGCCCCACGATGGCGAGCGAATCCTCGATGCCGGGTGCGGGACCGGGGCCGCGCTGGCGGCGGTCCTGCACCGCGCCGACTGCCTCTGCGCGGGCGTCGATCCGTCACCGGCGATGATTGCCGCGGCGCGCCGCCGGCTCGGGGTGCAGGCGGCCCTTGCCGCGGTGCGGATCGAGGACATGCCACCGCCCGCCGCGCCTTTCGACGCTGTCCTCGCGCTCAACGTGCTCTATTTCGCCGATGACGCCGGAGCGATGGTCGGGACGATGCGTCGTGCACTTGCGCCTCGCGGGCGGCTGATCGCCTACGTCACCCATCGTGAGACGATGGAGCGCTGGCGCTTTGCCCATGCAGGACTGCATCGCCTGTTCGACTTGCATTCGATTACCGAGCTTCTTGAGCAGGGTGGCTTTGCCTCGGACGGCATTTGCGTGCAGGAATGCGCCGCAGGCCTGGGCGTAAGAGGACTTCTCGTATGCGCCCGGCACTGAGGAGCATCATGGCAGAGGGCGACGAAGCGGTGGCGACGAGCGGGCTGAACGGCCTGTTCGACGTCCATCGCCCCGAATTGCTGCGGTTTCTCGGCGCGAGGTGCGGCGATCCGGTCGAAGCCGAGGACCTGCTGCAGGAGCTTTGGCTCAAACTCGTCGACCTTCGAGTGGGGCCGATCGCCAACGGACGGGCCTATCTGTTTCGAATGGCCAACAACCTCGCGCTCGACCGGGTGCGACGCCGCCAGCGGGCGATGCGGCGCGACCGGGCCTGGCTCGAGCGCGAGCCTGCGCTCGGGGTCGCGGTCGAGGACCGGCCCGATCCCGCGCCCGGCGCGGAGGAGGCGCTGCTCGAGCAGGAGGAGGGGCAAGTCCTGCGCGCGGCCATTGCCACTTTGCCCGACGGCGCCCGGCGCGCTCTCGTTGCCTATCGGTTCGAAGGTATGGCGCAGGGCGACATCGCCACCATGATGGGCATCAGTCGCAGCGGGGTGGAAAAGCACCTCGCTTTGGCGATGAGGCACCTGAGAAAGCACCTCGAGGACTGCGGATATTTCGATTCCGCGTCGTCACGCAATCGAGGACGGTCAGAACGACCGGACTCGACAATGGAAAAGACACGATGACCGGGGCCAATGAACAGATTCGCGAAGAGGCGGTGCAATGGCACCTTGCTTCGCTGCGCGACGAGATGGACTGGGACGGGTTCACGGCCTGGCTCGAGGCCGACGCGCGTCATCGTGAACTCTACGACGAGATCGCGCTGGCCGATGACCTTGCCGCCCGCCACGGCCCGTCGCTGGCGGACGAATTCGCCGAAGAAACTGAGGAGGTGCAAGAGCCGCCGCGCCGCTCGCGATGGCCAGTTTGGGCAAGCGGCGCCTTGGCCGCGTCGCTCGTCGCGCTTGTGGCCGTCCCGCAGCTTTTGCAGCCCGATCCGGTGACCTACACGGTGGGCGCCATCAGCCGTACCGTCTCGCTTGCTGATGGTTCCAGCGTCGTTGTCGCCCCCGGCAGCATCCTGACGGTTTCCGGACGACACCAGGAGCAACTGGCGCTGCAGGGCGGGGCTTTTTTCGACATCCGCCACGATCCGGCGCGCAGCATGGTGATCAAGGCCGGCGGCGTAGAGGTCACGGACATTGGCACCCGGTTCGACGTGCAGGTCGTCGGCCAGTCGGCACGGGTCGAGGTCGCTGAAGGCCGGGTGCAGGTGCGCGGCGCGGCGCTTGCTGCGCCGATCGAGCTTGGCGCGGGCAAGCGGTTCTCGTTCGATCCGCAACACAAGATCGCGACGGTGGCCCCGGTTGCAGGAAAAAATGTCGGCGAGTGGCGCAAGGGAAGGCTGACATATGAATCCGCGCCGCTGGCACTGGTCGCAGCCGACCTCGCACGCTATGCCCGGCTGCGTTTGGACATCACGCCGGCAATCGAGAACCGCCGGTTTTCGGGGACTCTGTCGGTCGGGAATGGCGATACAGCGGTCAGGGATCTGGCGCAGCTCATGGGGCTGGTGCTGGTGCACGACGGCGATACTTATCGCCTGGAGCCTGCCGGCTGAGGCCCAGGGCGACGCCCGCGAGTCTATCGACGTAGAATCCGCCAACCTGCCCGAGGCGCTCGCCGAACTGGCGCGAGAGGTGGGCGTTTCGATCGGAGCGGAAGGAGCGCTTCCGCGACAGCGGAGTACGCCTGTCAAAGGGCGAATGACGGTCGATCGTGCCTTGGCCCGGATGCTCGCCGGCACAGGCTACTTTGCCCGGCGGGTCGGCGCCACGGCATGGCGGATCGAGCGCGCACCGGCCAGCCCGCCCCCGACGGTAAGCCGACCGAAGATCGTCCCGCCGACCATCGGCCCGGATATCGTTGTCACCGCGACCAAGCGCGAAGTGTCGCTCGACAGCGCCCCGATAGCCGTCGCCGTCGTGCGTCCCGATGCTTTCCAGCAGATGCGCGCCAGCCGCGACAGCGCAACGGTGGCGGCGAACGTCGAAGGGTTTTCGCTGACGGGGCAAGGCCCAGGCCGCAATCGCATGTTCCTGCGCGGCGTTGCCGACAGCGCCTTTGGCGGGCGAACCCAGTCCACGGTGGCTGTCCTGCTCGACGACGCGCGAGTGACCTATGCCGCGCCCGATCCCGACATCCGCCTTGTCGACGTCGAGCGGGTCGAAATACTCAAGGGACCGCAGGGCTCACTCTACGGCACCGGCGCGCTGGGCGGGATATACCGGGTGGTGACTCGCCGTGCCAACCTGTCGCGCACCGAGTTCGCAGCGTCCGTAACCGGCGAGACGGTGCAACGCGGGTCGACGGGGATAAGCGGCTCGGCGATGGCCAACCTGCCACTGGCCCGCGACAAGGTCGCGTTGCGGCTGGTGGGCTACGGCGAATTGGCGCCCGGCTGGGTCGATACCGGCGCCCGCAAGGACAGCAACAATTCGAGCCTGTTCGGTTTCCGTGCTGGGCTCGGCATCGATATCGGGGCTGGCTGGCGCGCCGATGCCACCGGCTTCGCGCAGTGGCTGGACGCCGATGACAGCCGCTACGTCTACGTTCCGCTGGCGCGCAGCCGCCCGGCGCAACTGGCGGAAATGCACGACAATGACATGCTGCACGGTTCGCTGCGCGCTGCGCGCGAGGAGGGGCCGGTGCGCATCGTCATGTCGAGCGGTTATACCCGCCACGACGTGAACGAGCGCTTCGACGCCACGCAGGGGGCTGAGCTGCTCGGGATGGGTGATCCGCAGCTCCTGCTCGACAGCAACGAGTACAAGGTCTGGGACAACGAGATCCGCGCCGACGGGCATCTCGGATCGCTTGGCTGGCTGGGCGGAATTTCGTATCTTTCCGCCGCGCAAAAGAGCTCGCGCAACTTATCCGGGCTAGCGGATACCAACCTTGCGGTCGACAACGATAACAGATCTGCCGAGGAACTCGCGCTGTTCGGTGAACTGTCTATTCCGTTGACGGACCGGCTCGAGGCGACCGCGGGTGCTCGGGCGTTTCGCAGCCTGATCGAGGAGAGCCGCATCGAAGGCGCCAGAGCGGCCGATTTTCGCTTCATCCGCTACGGCATCACGCCGGCCGTCGGGCTGTCGTGGAAGCCTGAGCCGGGGCGGCTCATCTACGCCCACTACGGCTCGGCCTTCCGCCAGGGCGGAACCGGGGTGGGCGACGACGGAACGATCCAAGCTCTCGACGGCGACGAATTGGAGACCTTGTCGGCCGGCTGGCGCGACACGATCGGCGCGATCCGCTTCGACCTCGGTCTGTATCATTCGTGGTGGAGCAGCATCCAGTCGGACGTTCTGCGCCCCAACGGGCTGATCGAGACCGCCAATGTCGGCAAGGGTGCGATCAGCGGGGCCGAACTCTCGATCGAGGCCGAGCCCGCCGAACGCTGGCACCTGCAGGCCGGCGCGATGCTGCAGTCGGCCAAGATCGATCCGCTCGACGCCTCGACCGACGGGGATCGGCGTTTGCCGGTCGTCCCGAACATGACCTTTCGCGCCGCGCTGCTTCACGATTTCTACCTCGGCGACTGGGATATGAGCGCGCGGGCGCAGCTCAATTACTTTGGTTCGGCGCGGCTCAGTTTCGATCCCGCGCTCGACCGCAAGATGGGTAAAATCATCGATGCAGTTGCCGAATTGCGGGGCAGTCGGGGTCCGTTCGGCGTCGCGTTAGAGGTACTCAACCTGTTCGACGGGCGGCACGACACGTTCGCTTACGGTAACCCTCTGCGGGTGCGCACTATGCCGCAGTTCACGCCGCAGCAGCCGCGCACGTTTCGCCTGACGCTGTCCTACCGGCCGGGGGGCTCAGCCGAGTGAACCGTGTTGCTGCTGCACCGGCCACTCGCTGACCTCCCCAAGCTTAGGCCGGGCTTCGAGCATTCCAACCGCGTGGTTGACACGCCAGACGAGGAAGCGGGGGTCGAATGGCTTGCGAATGAAGTCTTGCGCGCCGCAATCCGCCGATTTCGCGGGATCGTCTCGGCCGCTTGCAGCAGTAAGCAGGATGATCGGCGTGTCGCGGCATTGCTCGCTTGAGCGAAGCTCACGCAATAGATGTCCTTCGCTCCGTCCCGGCATGTTGGCGTCGAGGAGGATCAAATCCGGTTGGCGGCAGCGCAGAAGCGTTCGCGTCTGGTCTGCGTCAGTCACCCATCCGCAGGCAAAGCCCGCAGCGGCCAATGCGTCGGCGGCCCGCTCCGCGACGTTTGGGTCGCTTTCGGCGATGAGGATGAATGCCAAGTCGCGATCCCCGCTCTTCCGATTGGATCAGAAGCCGGGACTAGAGCGGCCTTGCTGGCGGGTTGCTAATCCCCTGCTACGCACTGCCACCTAGAAACACGGCCCGCGCGGCGAGGGCGATCAGCGCCATCAGCACTGCGGATGACAGCGCGAAAATGGCAAAGCGCACGAGGACTTTGTTGACAGTAACCTGCACTAGCGAATGCAGAATGCGCAGCGCAACGTAGGCGCTAGCGAGAATGGCCGGGCGTCCATCGCCTTCGCCGCTGAGGAACAGTACGAGCGCTACCGCATAGAACACCGTCGGCGCTTCGTGCAGATGGTTGTAATTGTGCGCCTTCCACTGGACTGCGGCGGGCAGCGCGCGATCTAGCGTGGTGTCGGGATCGTTCACGAGTTTGTCGGGATCGACCTTGGCCGCCTGCATGGCAGGAATGCGGGTGGCGTACATCCACAGCCACATAATCATGGTCCAAGCGGCTAGCGCCACGACCGGCTGGAGAATCGAAAGTTCGGGCACGCTCAGGCTCCTGCAAAATGCGCCGCTAGCAATGCCCTAATTGCCGATGCAATCAAGCGCCGTCCGACACTTGCGAACAGCCGTTATTCGGCGATGACCTTCGCGAAGGCGGCGGCGTCGACGTTTCCGCCGGTGAGCATGATCACCGTTTTGCCACCGAGATCCGCCTTTCCGCTCAGCGCCGCGGCCAGCGCTGCCGCGCCACCGGGTTCGAGCACGAGCCGGAGCCGGGAGAAGGCGAAGCGCTGGGCTTGGCGAACCTCTTCCTCGCTCACCGCGACACCGGCCGCGGCGCGGCCGTACAGCACTTCGAAATTGACCGGGTAAGTTGCCAGCGTCTGCAGCGCGTCGCAGGCGGTCGGAGGCGGGTTGGGGCCCACGGTGAGGATTTCGCCGGCCGCAAGGCTGCGCCGCACGTCGTCCCAGCCTTCGGGTTCGACCGGCACGATTGCAGAGTCCGGGCAGGCGAGGGCAAGACCGGCCGCCAGTCCGCCGCCCCCGCAGCAGGCGACGATGCGCGTCGGCTCCTCGGCCAACTGCGCGGCCAGTTCGATCCCTGCACTGCCTTGGCCTTCGATGACCCAAGGATCGCCGTAGGCGTGAACCAGCGTTGCACCGCTCTCCGCGACGAGCCGCGCTGCGACATCATCGCGCGATTCACCGCCTGGGCGGTCGTAAAGGACGACATTCGCGCCGAGCGTCCGGGTGCCGTCAAGCTTCACCCCCGGTGCATCGCTGGGCATGACGATGGTCGCCGCAATGCCGAGCTCGCGCGCCGCCCAGGCAACCCCCTGCGCGTGGTTGCCGCTTGAAACCGCTACAACGCCTTGTCTCCGCTCGTCGTTGGATAGATCGGTCAGCCGGTGCCAGGCGCCACGAATCTTGAATGCGCCGATGGCCTGGAGGTTTTCGGCCTTGCACCATACGCGGTGCCCGCGAATGACGACCGGGAGCAGCGGAGTAGGCGGCAGGAGGCGCGCGATCTTCTCGGCCGCACGGACCACGCCGGAACGGGTCGGTTTGCGAAGCGATGAGGAATCGGCCATGGCGCGCGCGTCGCATATTTACGGCGGCCCGACCAGCGCCTAGGCGCGCCCGCATTTACCGGAACCGCAGCTTGGGACTCGCCGTTGGCGGGGCAGGACTTAAAGGACAAGCGAATGACCGAATCGACGATCAACGACACGCGCAAGGCCGAACTGCTTTCGACCAAAGTCGAGCATATCGACATCCGCGAATACGATGCGCGGCCGCTGATCGACGCCATGGGCAAAATGAGTTTCACCAGCCGCGACCTCGCGCGTGCCACTCGCATCTACAACCAGATGCTGGAGGACAAGGATTGCACGATCTTCCTGGTCGTTGCCGGCTCGACCAGCGCTGCGGGCTGCATGGACCTCTACGCCGAACTGGTCCGTTCGAACATGGTCGACTGCGTCGTCGCCACCGGCGCCACGATCGTCGACATGGATTTCTTCGAGGGGCTCGGCCACAAGCACTACCAGGCGCTTGAAGTGCCCGACGACGACACGCTGCGCTCGCTCTACATCGATCGCATCTACGACACCTACATCGACGAGGAGCAGCTGCAGGACTGCGATTTCACGATCAACAAGATCGCCAACGAGCTGCCGCCTGGCCCGTACTCGTCGCGCGCCTTCATCCGCGAGATGGGCAAGTATCTTTGCGAACACGGCAAGAAGGACAACAGCCTCGTCAAGCTCGCCTACGAGCACGACGTGCCGATCTTCTGCCCCGCGTTCGTCGACAGCTCGGCCGGCTTCGGTCTGGTCAAGCATCAGGTCGACCGCATGAAGGAAGACAAGCCGTACCTGATGATCGACGCGGTGGCCGATTTCCGCGAGCTGACCGACATCAAGATCAAGAGCGGCGATTCGGGCCTGCTTATGGTCGGCGGCGGCGTGCCGAAGAACTTCATCCAGGACACCGTGGTCTGCGCCGAGATACTCGGCCACGAGGATGTCTCCGTGCACAAGTACGCCGTGCAGATTACCGTGGCCGACGTACGCGATGGCGCCTGCTCGTCCTCGACGCTTCAGGAGGCCGCGAGCTGGGGCAAGGTCAATACGGCTATCGAACAGATGGTTTTTGCGGAGGCGGGATCCGTCATGCCGCTGCTCGCCAGCGACGCTTACCACCGCGAGCATTGGAAGACCCGCACCCCGCGCCGCTGGGCGAAGCTATTCGAATGATTGCATCGCCCGCCTGCGCGCGCTGATTTGGAACGATTTCCCATCCCGGGCGCTTGATTGCGAAGAGCTGGAACGCTGCAGAAGATGGTCCAAAAAGGGCGCCGATTCCGCACATTTTTCTTGCAGTTCGCCGCCGGCGGAATATATGCGCCCCTCGCTGCCCCATGGGACCTTCCAACCGCAAGGCAGCTTAAACCGAAACTACCGTTGGGGGTCCCTTGAATTGCACAGCTATCCTGACGCATCGTCTGTAGCCCGCGCCTTCGCGCCGGATCAGCCGGTAATCCTCAATCGCCCGCATGCTGCTGCGCGCGCTGCCCGCTTCTTTACCGAGAAGTTTCCGGGCAAGTCGCTTTACGCGGTCAAGGCGAACCCGTCGCCCGACCTTTTGCAAATCCTGTGGGACGCGGGCGTGACGCATTTCGACGTCGCGTCGATCGCCGAGGTGCGACTGGTGCGCTCGCTTCTTCCCGAGGCGACCTTGTGCTTCATGCATCCGGTCAAGACGAAGAGCGCGATTGCCGAGGCCTACGCCGAGCACGGCGTGCGTACCTTCAGCCTCGACACGGTCGAGGAGCTGGAGAAGATTGTCGAGGCCACCGGCGGTGCCAAAGACCTCAACTTGCTGGTGCGGCTGCGAGTCTCGTCGGAGTATTCGGAACTTTCGCTCGCCTCTAAGTTCGGCGTCGATCTCGCCGATGCCGCAGGTTTGCTCCGCGCCGTGCGTCAGCATTGCGATGCACTGGGCATCTGCTTCCACGTCGGCAGCCAGGCTATGACTCCGTTTGCCTATGTCCAGGCACTCGAGCGCGTGCGTGCGGCGATCGCCGAGGCTGCGGTCACCGTCGATATCATCGATGTCGGCGGCGGATTTCCGAGCTGCTACCCGGGCATGGAACCTCCTCAGCTGGAGGATTACTTCGCACTTATCTCGCGCCATTTCGAAGCGCTGCCCATTTCCTATTCGGCCGAGTTGTGGTGCGAGCCGGGCCGGGCGCTGTGTGCCGAATATTCCAGCCTGATCGTCAAGGTCGAGAAGCGCCGCGGCAACGAGCTCTACATCAACGACGGCGCTTATGGCGCGCTGTTCGATGCTGCGCACGTGGCTTGGCGTTTTCCGGTGCTCGCGCTGGAAGACGATCTGATTCAGCCGCACGACGAATTTTCGTTCTACGGTCCGACTTGCGACGACGCCGATTTCATGAAGGGCCCCTTCATGCTGCCTGCCGACATCCAGGCCGGTGACTATATCGAAATCGGGATGCTCGGCGCCTATGGCGCAGCGATGAAGACCGGGTTCAACGGCTTCGGCGAAGCGATTGCCGTGACCGTGACCGACGAGCCGATGGCGAGTCTCTACCGCGGCGACCGTGCCGATCCGCGCAGCAGCGACAACGTGGTCAGCTTGCGCTGACCGTGTTCAAGCCGCGGCGCGCCCGTTCGTGACCTGCAGGAACTGCGGCTTGCTGCGCGGACCCTGCTGGAGCTGTTCGATCGGGTAGTGCCCCTGCGGCAGCGAGGTCAGTGGCATCCCCGCGGCGGCGAGCGCGTAGGGGCTGACGCGGTGGCGCGTGCACAAGCCGCCGGCGCCGTCGCTAACCAGCGGGGTTTCAAATTCGACCGCGATCTGCGCATCCTGCGAGCGGGTGACGGTGGACACCACAAGCTGTCCAGCTCCCAAGTCGAGCACGAGGCCGGTTCCGGCCGGTACGCCGAGCAGGCCCTCGATGTAGGCCCCCGATTTCGACAGGTCGCGCATTACCGCGTCGTAGCGGTGGTCGTCGTGGATCACGCCGATGCGGCGGAACACGCTGCGCCGTTCGGCGCGGTATATCTCGGGCCCATCGGGCTTGATCTTGAATTCGCCGCTCCCCATGCGGCTCTCGATTTCGTCGAGCCGCAGGGCTTTTGAATAGATCCACCCCTGGACGAACCGCGCGCCTCTATCGATGACGAGCTTGAGCTGATCGAAGGCTTCGACGCCCTCGACCGTGGTCTCCATCCCCAGCGCCTCCGAAAGGCCTATGATCGCGGTAATGATCTTCGCGCTGTTCTGGTCCTTCTGAGTGCATGAATCGACGAAGCTCTTGTCGACCTTGATCTTGTCGAACGGCGCCGAGCGCAGGTAGCTGAGCGAGGAATAGCCTGTGCCGAAGTCGTCGAGCGCCAGACGAACGCCGAGATCCTTGAGCATGCGGAACGTGGCATCGACGGTTTCGCTGTCGCCCATGAAGACGCTCTCGGTCAGCTCCAGCTCGAGCCTATGCGGCTCCAGCCCCGAGTGAGCGAGGGCGTGGGTGACAATGTCGATGAAACCGGAATTGGCGAACTGCACCGCCGACACGTTGACGGCCACGCGCACCGATTTGGGCCAGCTTGTTGCCGCGGTACAGGCGGTGCGCAGCGCCCACTCGCCGAGCGAATTGATGAGGTTCGATTCCTCCGCTGCCGGGATGAAGACCCCGGGGCTGACGAAACCTCGCTCCTCATGCTCCCAGCGCATCAGTGCCTCGAAGCCGACGACCATGTCGTCCTTGGTGCGCACGACCGGCTGATAGTGCAATTCGAGTTGCTCGCTCGCCAGCGCCTCGCGCAGGTCGTCGAGCAGCAGGGCGCGCTCTTCTTCCTCATCCTTCAGGTCCGCGGAAAAGAAGCGAAACGCGCCGCGTCCACCCTTCTTGGCGGCGTAGAGGGCAAGATCGGCCGCGCGGACAATCTCGTCTTTCTCGACCCCGTCATAGGGCGCGATGGCAACGCCGATCGAGGTGCCGATGATCGCCCGCTTTCCATCGATGGGATAGGGCTGGCTGACGATCTGGATCAGCTTGCTGGCCAATTCGCCGAGCTTGCCGCGATCGTCGAGGTCGGGAAGGATGACCTGGAACTCGTCACCGCCGAGACGGCCGATTTCGCCGCGCTCGCCGATGACGTTGCGCAACCGTTCGGACACTTGGCGTAGCAGTTCGTCGCCGGCCGGGTGGCCCATGGTGTCGTTGACCTGCTTGAAGCGGTCGAGGTCGAGCATCATCAGCGCGCAAGCGCGGCGTGAACTCTTGAATGCCGCAAGCGTGCTCTCGAGTCGCCGCGTCATGCGATGCCGGTTGGCGAGGCTGGTGAGTGAATCGTATTCGGCGAGCCGGGAATCCTCGAGCTTGCGTTCGTATTCGACCGTTACGTCCTTGGCGCTGCCGCGATAGCCTTCGAACCTGCCTTGCTGGTCGAACTTCGGGTGGGCCGAGATCGCCCACCACATATTGCGGCCGCTCGCCTTGGTGGCGGGCATGAGGCGAACCACCAGGTCCTTGAGCTTGTTGCGCGATGTGAGCTGGAATTTCAGCGGCCTCTCGCTGCCCTGCTCGGGATTTTCGCTGTCGGTTTCGAACAAGTCGACGAGCGGTTGGCCGAGGAGCTGCGGGGCGGCAAATTCGAGCCGCTCGAGTGCGCTGCCGGACAGGTAGATCAACCGGCCTTCGTTGTTCGACGCCCAGATCCAGCCAATGCCGGCCTGCTCGAAGTCATCGATTACGGCGAGTCGTGCGGCCGAGTCCCCGGGGCTGATGATCCCGGCAGGGGCCAGTTCGGCGATGTTTTCGTCCTGTGCCGAAGACGTCTTGCTCTTGAAGAAGCCGGACAATTCCATCTGTTAATGCAGCTCGCGCAAGGGGACGCACAACATTGAGCGCCGATGCGGACCGGCATGGCATGGCTTGGTTACGATGAGCCTAACGAAAGGGCGGAGTCAGGCGAGCGCGGACGGGATGCAGCGGCGATGGCTGCCCAGCTCAGGCGGCCTTAGAAAGCTCGAGCTCGAGCCTGTCCCAGATCTCGACCAAGGCGTCGGTCAACTCGCGCATCATCTCTTCGCTATGCGCCGGACCGGGGGTAAAGCGCAGGCGCTCGGTCCCGCGCGGCACGGTGGGAAAGTTGATCGGCTGCACGTAGACACCGTATTCCGCGAGCAGGATGTCGCTAATCCGCTTGGCGCGGACCGGGTCGCCCACCATCAATGGGACGATGTGCGTGGTCGATTCCATTACCGGAAGGCCGGCTTCGCGGAACATGGTCTTGAGGCTCGCCGCCGCAGCCTGCTGGCCCTCGCGCTCCTCGCTCGACGCCTTGAGGTGCCGGACAGACGCAAGCACGCCGGCGACCAGCACCGGGCTGAGCGAAGTGGTGAAGATGAAACCGGGAGCGTAGCTGCGCACGACATCGATGATCTTGGTATCGGCGGCAATGTAACCGCCCATGACGCCGAACGCCTTGCCCAGCGTGCCCTCGATAATGTCGATGCGGTGGGCGGCTTCGTCACGCTCGGAAATTCCGCCGCCGCGCGGTCCGTACATGCCGACCGCATGGACTTCGTCGATGTAGGTGAGCGCGTTGTATTTGTCGGCAAGGTCGCAAATCGCGTGAATCGGTGCGACGTCGCCGTCCATCGAGTAAACGCTCTCGAAGGCGATGAGCTTGGGCAGCTCGGGATCTTCGGCAGCCAGCAGTTCTTCGAGGTGCTCGACATCGTTGTGACGAAACACGCGCTTTTCGCAGCCCGAGTTGCGGATTCCAGCGATCATGCTGGCGTGGTTGAGTTCGTCGGAAAAGATTACGCAACCCGGGAGCAGCTTGCCCAGCGTCGAAAGCGTGGTGTCGTTGGAGACATAGCCGCTGGTGAACAGCAAAGCGCCGTCTTTGCCGTGCAGGTCGGCCAGTTCGCGTTCGAGATCGACGTGGTAATGCGTGTTGCCGCCGATGTTCCGCGTGCCGCCCGAGCCGGCACCGACGTCGTGCAGCGCCTCTTCCATTGCCGCGACGACCTTGGGGTGCTGGCCCATCGCCAGGTAATCGTTCGAGCACCACACGGTGATCGGCTTCGGGCCGTTGTGGTGGGCGAAACAGCGCGCGTTGGGGAACGCACCCTTGTTGCGCAGGATATCGATGAATACCCGGTAGCGGCCTTCCGAATGGAGCCGGTCGATAGCCTGGTCGAAGATGTGCTCGTAGTTCAGCGTACCTGTCCCGTCAGCGCCGCTCGTGGGTGTGCGGCTGTCGAGTCCGGTGCGACTTAGGCCAAGCGCGGTCGGCTTTAAAGGACGGAGTTTGCGAACGATTTGCAACAGGAGGTTCCTTCCGCTGGACCTAGAACTGCGCCACCGCTTCTAATCCGTATTCGCGAAACGCCAGGTCGAGACCAGCGGCAGCGTCGATAGGCCCGGTGACGACTGCGAAATCGGGTTTCTCGCGGTGAAATTCATTGTCCTGCGTCAAGTGTGCCACGCGCCGGGCAATTCCTTCCGCGCCATGGATGAATTCCACGCCGGGCCCAAGTGCCGCGCGCAATTCGTCTTCGACGAGGGGGAAGTGGGTGCAGGCCAGGACTACCGTATCGATCTCTTCGCCCCGCGGCTGGCCGCGGAGGCCTTGGGCCGCGGCGCGAAACACCGCCGGTTCCGGCACCTCCCCGCGCAGCTTCTGCTCCGCCGCGCTGACGAGGGCCGGGCAGGCGTGGCGCAGGAGGACTTTTCCTCCGGCGAAGTTTGCTTCTAAGTCGTCGACGTATTTCTGGCGGATAGTCGCCGAAGTTCCAAGCAGGCCGACGACACCGCTCTGGGTCTGGAGCGCGGCGGGTTTGATCGCGGGGACCGTCCCCACGATCGGAACCTCGAGCACCTCGCGCACCATGCCCAGTGCGATGGTGCTGGCGGTGTTGCAGGCAATGGTGATGAGGCGAGGGCGAAAGCGTTCGCTCATCCGTCCGAGCAGCCCGGCGACGCGCGCGGCGATTTCCGCCTCGCTTTTCTCGCCGTAAGGCAGCCCGGCGAGGTCGGCGGCATAAATGAGCGGAGCGTTCGGCAGCAGCTTGCGGATCTCGGCCAGCACGGTCAGCCCGCCGACGCCGGAATCGAAGATCAGGATCGGGGCCGTTGCGTCCATCGCGGCCCCTATTCCCGCGTTCGCGGTTGCAGGCAAGCGAGACAAGCGGATAGGAAGGGTCATGGACTGGCTCCTCGCCCTTCTCGCCGGATATCTCGTCGGCTCTGTGCCGTTTGGGCTGCTCCTCGCCATGGCCGCGGGGAAGGGCGACATCCGCCAGATCGGTAGCGGCAACATCGGCGCGACGAATGTCCTGAGAACGGGCAACAAGGGGCTCGCCGCGTTGGTCCTGCTGCTCGACCTCGGCAAAGGGTGGGTCGCAGTCATGATTGCCTGGCAACTGTGGCCGGCCATGGCCGGATTTGCGGCGGCGGGGGCGGTGCTGGGCCATTGCTTCCCGGTCTGGCTCAAGTTCAAAGGCGGCAAGGGCGTGGCGACAACCGCGGGAACCTGTTTCGGCCTGTTCTGGTCGATCGGTCTGGTCTTCGCCGCGGTCTGGCTTGCGATGCTGGCCGCCACGCGCATTTCCTCGCTCGGCGGAATCAGCGCGGTTGTCGCGGCGCCGATCGCGGCCTGGTTGCTCGGCAAGCCCGAGTTGGTACCATACCTGGTCTTCATCGCCTTGGTCGTTCTCTGGCTCCACCGGGCGAACATTCGCCGTCTGCTTGCGGGCGAGGAACCGAAAGTCGGCAGCAAATCGTGACCGCTGTGGCGGCACCGGCGCTTTCGCAGGAGGAAGCGTTTGGCCGCATCCGGCTGCTGCGATCACCCAACATCGGACCGGTCAGTTACGCACAGTTGCTGCACCGTTTCGGCACTGCGAAGGCAGCGATCGAGGCGCTCCCCGATCTCGCCAGCCGCGGCGCCCGCAATTATCGCCCGGCGCCGAGAGAGCTGATCGAAGACGAGATTGCCGCTGTGCGCCGCGCCGGGGCGCGCTACCTGTTTCACGATTCGCTCGATTACCCCCCTTTGCTAGGCGAAATCGACGGCGCGCCGCCGATTCTGATCGTAAAAGGCGACACGGCGCTGGCGGCAAAGCCGTGCGTCGCCATGGTCGGCGCGCGAAACGCCTCGGCAGCGGCGGTCAAGCTGGCGCGCGATTTCGCCGCGACGCTGGCCGAGGCCGGGTTCGTCGTTGTCTCCGGGCTGGCGCGCGGAATCGACGGCGCGGCGCATCGCGGTGCGCTACCGTCGACAATCGGCGTTATCGCCAGCGGCATCGACGTCGCTTACCCGCCGCAGAACGCGGAACTGCAGGAGCAGGTCGCAACGCAGGGTCTGCTGGTTGCCGAACAGCCACCCGGTACCGAGCCCCGCGGCAGCCACTTTCCGAGCCGCAACCGTATTATCGCCGGTCTCGCCTCGGGGACTTTGGTGGTGGAGGCGGCGCCCAAGTCGGGTTCGCTGATCACCGCGCGCCTGGCCGGCGAGGCCGGACGCGAAGTCATGGCGATTCCGGGCAGTCCGCTCGATGCCCGGGCGCAGGGATGCAACGCTGATCCGCGAAGGCGCCGTGCTGGTTCAGGCACCCGACGACGTGATCGAACTGCTCAGCGGTTTCGACGGCACGCCGCGTTCGACGGTGCGCGAATCGGACCAGGCCGGAAACCTCGATTGCGACGACTGGGCCGAGGCCCAACCGGCTGACATCGCCGGACTGCTGACCACGGTGCCGATCGCGGTTGATGAACTCATACGCCAGTCCGGCGCCGGTGCGGCCGAGGTGCAGATGGCCTTGCTCGAGCTGGAAGTGGCCGGATGCCTCCTTCGGCATGCAGGGGGCCGGGTAAGCCTGTCCACTTGACTGTTGCCGCCAAACGGCGATTCTGAAGGTGGAAGTTAGGGGGAGGCCAGCCATGACTATCGTACCCGCGCGGGAACTGAAAATTGGCACCATCGTCGAGGGGACGCTCGAGTTGCTCGAGCGTTGCAAGGGGCCGGTCGCGATCTACATCGTCGCTCTGACGATCATCAACGGCGCCATCGATTTCTATACCGTCGACCGCACCGCGATCCTCCAGGTTCTCGCGAAGGGAGGAATCAACTTCGTCGTCGGCGTGGTGGCTGCTTACCAGCTTCTCGAGGTCTTGCTGCGCCGGACGGGCAATCGCCCCGCGGGTGGGGACGACCTGTTTCTCGCCTATTGTGTCCTTTCGGTGCTCTACACCCTCGGGGTGATGGCCGGGTTTATCATGCTCATCCTGCCTGGACTGTTCTTCATGGCGCGATGGATCATAGCCCAGCCCCTGCTGCTATCTCGCCGCGGCGGGGGAGCGATCGCATCGCTCAAGGAAAGCTGGGCGCGGACCAGCGGCAGCGAGTTTCCAATTCTCGTCGCAATGCTGGCGCTGGTTTTCGCCCTGATCGCGATCTCGGCGCTGGCGGGCTACCTGTACGAAAAGTCCGACCCTGTCGGCATCGCCATCTCGCAGCTTGCGGCGAGCGCCATGAGCGCTGTCTCGCTGTCGATGGGCGTCGCGATCTTCCAGGAGATCGTCGTGGCGCGCGATAAAGCGAACGAGGGTGTGGCCGATCCGCGTGTAGCCGCCGGAGGGTAACTGCTGAGCGAGGGGAGCGATCCAATGGAACGCGAAATTCGGGTGAGCGACATTCTTGCGGAAGTCTCGCGGCTAGTTGGCGATACCCGTCGAGACGTGGTGACCTTCATTGTAGTGATAGGCGGTCTTGGCGTGCTCGGCGTCCTTCTCGGTTTTTCCGAGGTGTCGGATCCCGCAGTCGGGTTTGGTGTCCGGGTCGATACCTTCGAAGGCCCTGGCTCTGCCGCGTTCTCGTTGGTATCCAGCCTCGTCTCGGTGGTCGCGGGGTACCTGCTCCTCACTCGCTACCTCGCGGCACGCGGCCGAATGCACGAAGGGGGGACCCGCTTCTGGCATTACATCGCCATGGCGATTCTCTCGGGCCTCGCCATTGCCGTGGGGTTGATCTTTCTTCTCGTGCCGGGCCTTTTCCTCGCCGTGCGCTGGTCCGCCGCTTCGGGGTTCGTGATCGGCGCGCGCGAGGGAATCATCGGTTCGCTCCGTGCGAGCTGGGAAGCGACCAGAGGGCACGGCGGTCAGATATTTCTTGCCGGCCTGGTCCTCCTCATCGCCATCATCGCGGCCGGTGTGGTGGCGGGAATCTTCGCTGCGATCAGCGCCAACCTCGGCGCTATCGTCGGTGCGCTCCTCGAAGCATCCGTCAACGCCGTGCTGTTGGCTTTCGGCATCGCGGTCTATTGCCTGGTGCACCGCGACGCGCGCGAGATCGGCGAAGTCTTCTCCTGACCGCTTGACGAGGGCGGCAATCCCGATTCACCCTCGCGCGTACGCATACACGTAAGGGCACCCAAAAATTCCATGCAGCTTGTAATCGTTGAATCGCCGGCGAAGGCGAAGACTATCGAGAAGTATCTCGGCTCGGACTACAAGGTTCTCGCCTCGTACGGTCATGTCCGCGATCTGCCACCAAAAGATGGCTCGGTCCGCCCTGACGAGGAATTCGCCATGGACTGGGAGGTCTATGCCGACAAACGCAACCGCGACCAGGTCAAGGCTATCGCCGACGCGGCGAAGAAGGCCGACCGACTGATCCTCGCCACCGACCCCGACCGCGAGGGCGAGGCGATCAGCTGGCACGTTCTCGAACTGCTCAAGAACCGCAAGGCGGTGCCGGGCGAAGTCGAGCGAGTCACCTTCAACGCCATCACCAAGGCCGCCGTGACCGATGCAATGGGCAAGCCGCGCGAGCTCGACCAGGACCTGATCGACGCCTACCTCGCACGCCGCGCGCTCGATTACCTCTTCGGCTTCACGCTGAGCCCGGTGCTGTGGCGCAAGCTGCCCGGCGCCAAGAGCGCCGGCCGTGTGCAGTCGGTCGCGCTGCGCCTGATCGTCGACCGCGAGCGCGAGATCGAGGCTTTCAAGCCGCAGGAATACTGGTCGGTCGCCGCACAGATGGAGCACGACGGCACAGGCTTCGAAGCGCGCCTGGTCAAGTACGACGGTACGAAGATCGACAGGTTGACCATCGGCGATGAAGGCACGGCGCAGGCGGCCAAGGCCGCGGTCGAAGGCGCCCGCTTTACCGTCGAGGAGGTCGAGGAAAAGCCGCTTACGCGCAATCCGGCGCCGCCGTTTACGACCTCGACGCTCCAGCAGGAGGCGGCACGCAAGCTCGGCTATTCGGCCAGTCACACGATGCGCTGTGCGCAGAATCTCTATGAAGCGGGCGCGATCACGTACATGCGCACCGACGGCGTGCAGATGGACGGCAGCGCGATCAGCGCCGTACGGCGCGCCATTTCCGAGCGCTATGATGGGCACTACTTGCCGGAGAAGCCGCGGTTCTATCAGACCAAGGCCAAGAACGCGCAGGAAGCCCACGAGGCGATCCGTCCGACAGATTTCGGCCGCGACCGCGCCGGATCGGGCGACGAGGCCAAGCTCTACGACCTCATATTCAAGCGCGCGATGGCCAGCCAGATGGCCGCCGCGCGGCTCGAACGCACTACGGTGACCATGCGCGATCCGACCGGCCGGCACGAGCTGCGCGCCACCGGCCAGGTGGTGAAGTTCCCGGGCTTCCTGGCGATCTACGAGGAAGGGCGCGACCAGAAAGCCGACGATGACGAGGATTCGGGTCTGCTGCCGCTGATGCGCAAGGGCGATGCCCCGGCCAAGAAGGACGTCACCGCAACGCAGCACTTCACCCAGCCGCCACCGCGCTTTTCCGAAGCCAGCCTGGTCAAGCGGATGGAAGAACTCGGCATCGGCCGGCCTTCGACCTATGCCTCGACCATCCAGACGCTGCGCGACCGCGAATACGTGCGGATGGAAAAGAACCGCTTCTTCGCGGAGGATTCGGGCCGTCTGCTGACCGCGTTCCTCGAACGATTCTTCGAACGCTATGTCGCCTTCGAGTTCACCGCCGGCATGGAGGAGGAACTCGACGACGTCTCGGGCGGGCGCGAGGAATGGAAGGACCTGCTCGAAGCCTTCTGGCGCGACTTCAAGCCCAAGAGCGACGAGGTGATGGAGCGCAAGCCTTCGGAAGTCACCGAGGTGCTCGACGAGTTCCTGTCCGACTACCTGTTCCCGCCCCAGACCGACGGCGGCGATCCGCGCGCCTGCCCAAAGTGCCTGGCCGAGGGCCGCGGGGGTGGCCGGCTCTCGCTGCGGGGCGGACGCTTCGGCGCGTTCATCGCCTGCGCCAACTATCCCGAATGCACGTTCCGCCGGCGCTTCGGCCAGCCCGGTGAGAACGGCGAGCACGAAGACGAGAGCATGGGCACCGACCCCGAAACCGGGCTTGAGGTCGAGCGCAAGGTCGGGCGGTTCGGTCCCTATGTCCAGCTCGGCGAAGGCAAGGAGGCGAAGCGCGCGAGCATTCCCAAGGACTTGCCCGACTTTGACCTCGAGTGGGCGCTGAAACTGCTCAGCCTCCCGCGCATCGTCGGCGTACATCCCGGGACCGGCAAGGAGATCGAGGCCAACATCGGCCGCTACGGGCCGTACCTGCGGCACGACGGCAAGTATGCGAAGCTATCCTCGACGCGGGACGTGTTCGATACCGGCATGAACGCGGCGGTCACCCTGCTGGCCGAAGCGGCCAACCGCAAAGGCGGCGCGCGCGGCAAGGCCGAGCCGATAAAGACCCTGGGTGTGCACCCGACAAGCGGCGGCGAGATGAAGGTCATGCCCGGCCGCTATGGCCCTTACGTGACCGACGGCACCACCAACGCGACCCTGCCCAAGGACGCCAAGCCCGAGGACGTGACCGAAGCCGAGGCGATCGCCCTCATCGACGCGCGCGCTGCCAAGGGACCGGCCAAGAAGAAGGGGGCAAAGAAGAAGGCGCCGGCCAAGAAGAAGGCTCCGGCAAAAAAGAAGGCGGACGCGAAGTGAGCAAGGAACTGTTCGAGCGCCACAAGCAACCGTGGAAGGCCGACGAGGCGGGCCAGCTGCGCACGCTCGCAGCAAAGGGACACGGGCTCAAAGCGATCGCAAAGGCCCTCAATCGCAGCGAGGAATCGACCAAGGACTTCGCGAAGAAGAACAAGATCGCCATTGCCAAGAAGCGCTGACGCGCCGGTGGGGCAGCAATTATTTGGCCGTAGCGGGGACCTTTTCCGGCCTCTTTCGTTCAACGGAAATGTTGCAGTTGCGAAGTGAAACGGAAAGCGATGCCGGGGAGCCGGCGACCGATTCCGCCCCGCAGGCTGCATCGGGCGATGGCTTGCCCAGGCCTCGCCGGTACTGGGCGATCGCGGCGATAAGCTTCGGGACCGCGCTGTTCGTGGTAGACGGAGCCATCGCCAACGTCGCGTTGCCGACCATCGCGAGCGATCTCGGCGTCAGCGACAGCGCGGTGACCAACGTCGTTACCGTTTACCAGCTCGCCATGGTCATGGTCCTGCTGCCCTTTGCCACGATCGGCGACAAGGTCGGCCACCGCAATCTTTACCAGATCGGCCAGGTGCTGTTTTGCGCGGCTTCGGCCGCGGCGTTTCTCGCCAACAACTTCTGGGCCTTGCTGCTGGTGCGTGCCGGGCAGGCCATCGGCGCCGGCATCGCGCTGTCGGTTTCGGCGGCTATGTTGCGGGCCATCTACCCTGCGAAGAACCTCGGCACGGGGATGGGCATCAACTCGGTCATCGTCGCCAGTTCCTATGCTATCGCGCCGACGCTGGGCGGGTTCATCACCGAGCATGTCGATTGGCACTGGGTGTTCGTGTCGGCGGCGCCGCTGGGCATCGTTTCGCTCGCGCTCGGCCGCACATTGCCCGATCCGCACCCCCGGCGGATGAAGATCGACTGGACCGGGGGCGCCTGGAGCGCGCTGACGGTGCTGGCGCTGATCGGCGGCCTTGCCGTGGCCACCCACGACAACCCGGTGCCGGGCCTCGTCGCCGTAGCGCTGGGTGCGGTGTCGGCGGTCTTCCTGACCCGCTACGAGCGGAGCAGGGACCGTCCGGTCATGCCGGTCGACCTCATGGCCATGCCCGCCATAGGGCTTTCGACCATCGCCGCCATCGGCGCCTTCATCGCCTCGGCCATGCTGATGGTGGCGCTGCCGTTCCGCTTCGAGCAGGGCATGGGCTACACGCCCGACCAAGTCGGCCTGCTGCTGCTGCCGTTCCCGCTGACCATGCTGGTCGTCGCGCCGGCGGCTGGCTGGCTTTCGGACCACATCTCGCCCTCGGTCATGGGCGTCGTCGGCATGGTGGTCGCCATCGCCGGCCTGGTTTTCATCGCCACGCTCGCGAACGATGCGACGCCGACCCAGATCGGCTGGCGGCTGGGCCTGACCGCGCTCGGTTTCGGGCTGTTCCTGTCGCCCAATTCGCGCCTCATCATCGGCCAGGCGCCCAAGGACCGCTCGGCGGCGGCGGGCGGTCTGCTTTCGACCGCGCGGCTGTTCGGTCAGTCGACCGGCGCGGCGCTGATCGGGGTCGTGCTGGCGATGGGGCTGGGCGTGGGCCCGGTTCCGGCCATCGCCTCGATCGCGCTGTGTGTCATCGCCGCCGCCTGCAGTGCCTACCGCTTCCGCGCCACCGGGGCGACGCTGATCCGCAAGCACCGCCACCCCGACATGGTGCGCTAGCGCACCCAGTCGAGGCCGATTTCCTCGTAGATCTCGCGGCTCTCGGCCCAGTTCTCGTCGACCTTCACGTGCAGGAAGAGGTGGACCTTCTGGCCGAGGATGTCGGCCAGCTCCTTGCGCGCCGCTTCGCCGATCGCCTTGATCCGGCTGCCGCCCTTGCCGAGCACGATGGCGCGCTGGGTTTCGCGGCCGACGACGATCTGCTGGCGGATCTCGACGCTGCCGTCCTTGCGCTGGGTGTAGCTCTCGGGCCGCACCGCGCTGTCGTAGGGCAGTTCCTCGCGCAGCTGGTTATAGAGCTGCTCGCGAGTGATCTCGGCGGCCATAAGGCGCTCGCTGGCGTCCGAGACCTGATCCTCGGGGTAGTGCCACGGCCCCTCGGGCATCAGTGCGGCGAGGTGCGCCTTGAGTTCCTCGACACCGTCGCCGCTCAGCGCGGAGACGAAGAAAACCTCGTCGAAAGCGACTTTGCCGGTCAGGTCCTGGGCGAGGACGAGCAGTTCCTCCTTCACCGCCGCGTCGACCTTGTTGAGCACCAGCAGCTTGCGCTCGGGCCGGGTGGCGAGAGCCTCGAGCAGCGGCTCGAGCTCGTGGCGGCGGCGCTTGACCGCGTCGACCACCAGCAGGATCGCGTCGGCGGCCTCGGCGCCTTCCCACGCGGCGCTGACCATCGCCCGGTCGAGCCGCCGCTTGGGAGCGAAGATGCCGGGCGTATCGGCGAGGATAATCTGCGTGCTGCCGGCGAGTGCAATGCCGAGCAGGCGGGCACGGGTAGTCTGCGCCTTGGCCGAGACGATCGCGACCTTCTGCCCGACGAGCGCGTTGGTCAGTGTCGACTTTCCGGCGTTGGGCGCGCCGATCACTGCGACCACGCCGCACCGGGTAGGTTCGCTCTCGCTCATCCGTAGGTCTCCATGAAGGCTTTGGCGGCGGCGGTTTCGGCGTCCTGCTTGCTGGCGGCGGTGGCCTCGACCGCACCGACGTTGTGGACGCTCACCCGGACGGTGAAACGCGAGGCATGGTCGGGGCCGGAGCGTTCGACCAGTTCGTATTCGGGCGGCTTGCGGCGGTTGCCGGCGGCCCATTCCTGCAGCGCGCTCTTGGGATGCTTGGCGCGCCCAGCGCCGCCCGACATCTCGCCTTGCCAGATCGCGCGGACCACGGCGCGCGTCGCGTCGAATCCCTCTTCGAGGAAACTGGCGCCGAGCAGCGCCTCCATCACGTCGCCGAGGATGTTGTCGCTGTCCTGGCCGCCGTCGTCACGCGCCTGCTTGCCGAGCCGCAGGTGCTCGGGCACGCCGATGGCGCGCGCGACGCGGGCGCAGGCGGCACGGCTGACCAGCGCGTTGAGCCGCTGCGCGAGTTCCCCCTCGCTGCCCCCGTTGTGCTGGTAGAGCCATTCCGAAACCGCCAGGCCGAGCACCCGGTCGCCGAGGAATTCGAGCCGCTGGTAGTCGCGCGCCGCGCCGGTGCTGCCGTGAGTCAGTGCCTCGATCCACAGCGTCTCGTCGCGGACCTTCCAGCCGACCCCTTCCAGCCAGGCCCGCGTTTCGCCCAGGCCGCTCAAATGCCGTCCCCGATACGGTTCCAGCGCGCCGCGGTGAACCAGCTCACAGGGTTGATCCAGCTCGCCTCGCCGTCGGTCGAAAAGGCGATGAAGCTGGCCCGGCTGACGACGTTGTCGAGCGGAACCAGGCCTACGCCCTGGCCGGCCACGGCCGGGAAGCGGCTGTCCATAGAATTGTCGCGGTTGTCGCCCATCATGAACAGCATGCCCTCGGGTACGATGCGCGGTGGCGTGTCGTCCTGCGGCGTCGAGCCCCAATCGAGCACCTGGTAGCTCTTGCCGCCCGGCAGCGTCTCGCGAAAGCGCGGGTAGGCGCAAAGCAGGGTTCCGTCGGGGGCGGTCTTGCGGAAGCGCACTTCCCGGCAGGCGTAGTACGGCGTGACCGGGTGGACGAAGTCGGCAATCCGTTCCTTCTTCACCGCTTCGCCGTTGATGAAGACGACGCCTCCCTTCACCTGGATGGTGTCGCCGGGCAGACCGATGACCCGCTTTATGTAGTCGCTGCGGTCGACGGGATGCTTGAACACCACGACATCGCCGCGTTTGGGCAAGTGGGCGAAGAGCCGCCCGTCGCCGATGTCGACGTCGAACGGCAGCGAGGCGCGCGAAAAGCCGTAGGGCCACTTGGCCGTAAACAGGTAATCGCCCACCATCAGCCGCGGCAGCATGGATTCCGACGGGATCGAGAAGGTGCTGAATACGAACGTGCGGAAGATGAGCACGATGATGACGAGCTTGACCAGAAACCAGGCAAAGCTGCCTTCCGGCTTCTTCGCAGCCAGGTCTTCGGCCTTGGCCGAATCGTCCGCGGCCGCCGGGTCCGTTTCGCTCACGGGATCAGCCAAGGTGACACACATGGACCACTTGGACCACGGTCCAGGAGGAAAAAAAGAAGCGGTGCGGGCGGGGGCATCCAACAGTACGTCCGGCGCGGATTTCGGGGTTCCAAAACATTGCTCGCTCGCCTAGCCCAAGAGCTTGCCTGTAGGAAAGGACTTCGATGCCGACCAGAGCCGATGCCTGGCATGACCTCGCCCTTTTGCCGGAGCCGACGCTGACCGAGCTTTTCGCTGAAGATCCGCAGCGCGTGAACAAGCTTTCCGGACGGATCGAGCTGGGCGAGACCGGGGTGCTGTTCGACTGGTCGAAGACGCATCTCGACGACAAGTTGCTCGACGGGTTCGAAGCCCTGGCCGAGGCGGCCGGTTTCGCGGCGATGCGCGAGCGGCTGTTCGCCGGGGAAGTGGTCAACTCCACCGAAGGCCGCGCCGCCGAGCACAGCGCGCTGCGCGGCGTCGGCAAGGCCGAAAGCGTTGAAGAAGCGCTGGTCCTGCGCGACCGCATGGAGGCGCTGGTTCGGGCAATCCATGACGGCGCCATGGGAGACGTCAAACACTTGATCCACGTCGGCATCGGCGGCTCGGCGCTCGGCCCGGCGCTGGCGGTCGACGCGCTGGCGCGCGACTTCCCACTCTGCGATGTTCATGTGGTTTCGAACATCGACGGTCAAGCGCTTGAAGCGGCGTTCAAAGCCTGCGATCCCGAAACCACCCTGCTGGCCGTGGCCAGCAAGACGTTCACCACCATCGAGACGATGACCAATGCTGCCAGCGCGCTCTCCTGGCTCGAGCAGAACGGCGTCGCCGATCCCTCGGGCCGGGTCATAGCGCTGACCGCCAACCCCGAAAAGGCAGTCGAATGGGGCGTCGACGAGACGCGTATCCTGCCCTTCGCGGAAAGCGTCGGGGGCCGCTATTCGCTGTGGTCGAGCATCGGCTTCCCCATCGCCATGGCGATCGGCTGGGAGGAGTTCGAAAGCTTTCTCGAGGGCGCAGCGAAGGTCGACGAGCATTTCCGCGACAGCAACGGACGCGCCAACTTGTGCCTGCGCGCCGCCTTCGCCGACCTCACCTATGCCCGGCTGCGCAAGGCCGAAACGCGCGGCGTCTTCGCGTACGACGAGCGGTTGCGGCTGTTTCCCAGCTATCTCCAGCAGCTCGAGATGGAATCCAACGGCAAGTCGGTTACCGCCGCGGGCGACCCGGTCGACGGACCGACTGCGCCGATCACCTGGGGCGGGGTGGGCACCGACGCGCAGCACGCGGTGTTCCAGCTGCTTCACCAGGGCACGCACCTGGTGCCGGTCGATTTCATCGCCAGCATCGCCCCGGGCGACAGTCTCGACGCCGCGCATCACCGTATTCTGCTGATGAACTGCTTCGCGCAGGGCGCGGCGCTGATGGCCGGACAGGCGAGCGACGACGCCGCGCGCGCCTATCCGGGCAATCGACCCAGCGCGACAATCCTGTGCGACGATATCGACGCCGCCACGCTGGGCGCGCTGATCGCCTTCCACGAACACCGCACCTTCGCCAATGCCGTGCTGATGGGCATCAACCCGTTCGACCAATTCGGCGTCGAGCTGGGCAAGGCGATCGCGAAGAGGATCGAGTCCGGCGGTGCGCAGTTCGATCCCAGCACCACGGCGCTGCTGGAGAAGGCCGGACTGGGGTGAGACTGCGCGTGCGGCTGCGTTCGCGCACCTGCTTCGACAAGCTCAGCACGAACGGACGCGGGGATCTCGCCAAAGAACCCCGTTCGCCCTGAGCCTGTCGAAGGGCCGCGCCCCTCAGCCGCCGAGGCCGTCGACGCTCTTGCTGACCAGGATATTTACCGAGACGCGCCGGTTCTGCGCCTTGCCGGCAGCGGTCGAATTGTCGGCCAGCGGGTCGGCCTCGGCCATGCCGGTCGGGGTCAGCATGCGGTAAGGCTTCCAGCCGCAGGCCTGCTGCAGGTAGTTAACCACGCCGCCGGCGCGCTTTTCGCTAAGCACCTGGTTGTATTCCTGGCTGCCGACCGAATCGGTGTAGCCGACCACCAGCATCAGCGCATTCTCCATTGCATCGGCGTCGGCCGCGGTGGCGCACAGGTCGGCCTTGGCCTTTGGCGAGAGCCGCGCCTTGCCGGTGTCGAAATAGACGTTGGTCACACCTTTGACGTTGTACTGGTCGATATCGCCCAGCCGCCCGCGAAGCGCCTCGGTCGCCGCGGCGTTCTGCTGGATCGCCACATCGTGCTCGCCGAAACGCTGGGCGGTTCCGTTGCGGATCATCGCTGCGGTTTCGAGATCGTCGTCCTTGAACTTGATCTTGCTCGCGACCAGGCCGTTGCCCCATTGCACCGTCTTGACGCTCACCGGCAGGCCGTTGAGCAGCGAATCTGCCGTGAGCTTTTCGCGGCCGAGACCGAACAGGCCCTTGCTGGCGCGGATGTCGGTCGCCTCGCTCAGATTGATCGCCGTGCTGGCGCCATCCGCGCTTGTGACCTGCAGCTTGTCGCCGCTGCGCGCGGTTATCGTGCCTTCGATTTCGGGCCCTTCGGTCATCCCGGTGAGGTCGGACGGCGCCGTCCCGGTAACGGTGGTCAGGACCTCGCCCTGGTCTGCGTCAAGCTCCTGCGCCGCGAGACCGCCCGGCGCGGCCATGGCGAGAATCGCAACCAGCGAGACAATTCCCGACTTTGTCGACGTGACATCCATTCCTCATACCCTTTCCAACGAGAACATTCGCGCTTCGCGTGTTCGCGTTAACCTTGCTGGCAAATTAACCATTTCGATTGCGCCGGTGCGATTGCGGGTCACGCGAGCGATGTGTGCGGCGAGCGGAGCGCCGCTGCACATGCAAAGCGGCGCTAGGCATCCGCGGGAGGGCGGTGATCGGGCATCGGCACCAGCAGCCCTAGCAGCGGCAGTGCGACCATTGCCGCGCCCGAGGCGAGCAGCGCTCCTGCAACGCCAACGCTCTCGGCGTAATGCCCCCAGAGCCACGATCCGGTCGCCAGCCCGCCGAATGTCACCGCGCTCGCCAGGGCCACGACCCGGCCGACCACGTCCTGCGGGGCCCAGAGCTGTGCCGCGACCGAGAAGCCCGACAGGGCCTGGACCCAGCCGGCGCCGCCGATGACCAGCAGCGCGAGCGTGGCGGCGAGCCCGGGCCGCAGCGAGACTGCAACGATGGCAAGGCCGTAGAGTACGCCTGCCCCGCGGGTGATCGTCTCGGCGCCGAAACGCTGGCGAATCGTGGTCGCGCTGGCCGCGCCGATCACCGCGCCGAGGCCGAGCGCGCCGAGCAGCAGGCCGTAAGTCGAAGGTCCCGCGTCGAGCAGTCGCGCGGCGACCAGCGGCATCAGCGCCCAGGCCGCGGCCCCGCTCGCGGTGAAGGCGAAGGCGCGCACGAAGATCGCCCGGATTGGCTTGCTGGCGAAGGCGTGGCGCAATCCCTCCGCGACCATCGCCGTGAGCGGGCGGGGCTCACGCGGTGGCTGCGGTTCGGGCTTCCAGCGCAGATAGAGAGCGATCGCCAGCGCGTAGCACGCGGCATTGACCACGAAGGCCGTGCCCGCGCCGCCGGCAGCGACGATCGCCCCGCCGAGCGCCGGGCCGGCCGCGCGCGCGGTGTTGAAGATCAGGATGTTGAGCGCCACCGCCGCCGCCAGTTCCGCCTTGGGCACGGTGCCGCGAATGCTCGCTCCCATCGCCGGGCTGAAGGTGGCGATGCCGCAGGCGAGGAACGCGGTCAGCGCGACGATCGCCCAGGCCGGCGCCGCGCCGCTCAGCGCTAGAGCGGCAAGGAGGAGCGACAGCGCCAGCATGAAGCCCTGTGCGCCGAGCACCACGCGGCGCCGGTCGTGCATGTCGGCCCAGGCCCCGGCGGGCAGCGCCAGCAGCAGGATCGGCAGGTTGAGCGCGGTCTGCACCAGGGCGACGATATCGGCCGGTTCGCCCATCGCGGTCAGCTGCCACGAGGCGCCCACCGCCTGCACCGAATTGCCGAGGTTGGTCAGCAGCACGCCCGCCATCAACAGCGCGAACATGCGGTGCGCCAGCGGGCCGAACGTCGTCGAACGCGTCATCCGAAGCGGGCGAAGGGCAGCAGCAGCGGCATGCGCCGGCGGTAGTCCTCGCGCTCGCCCAGTCAACTCGAGAAAGCGTTGTCAGCCGGGCCATCGGCGCGTTGCGCGATGCGCCGCGGCGGTGGCAAGCGCCGAGCGACTCGGCGATTTCCTTTGACTTTTGCCTGCAGCGCGACCACATGCGCCCCCGAACCGAACGCGCTTGCCAGCGTGATGCGGCGGAACAGACAAAATCCGCCTAGGCCGCGATTCGGCGATTTCCCAAGAGACTTCCCTTTTCACGCGGGTCGTTTTGACACCCGCGCTGCGCGACGATTCCGCCCGGAATCGGTCCCGCGCACCGCATATTATGCGAGTTTGAATCACATCATGACATTCGAAACACTCGGGCTTTCGCAGCCCGTTCTCCAGGCCCTCGACATGAAGGGCTACAACACGCCGACGCCGATCCAGGCTCAGGCCATTCCCGCCGTGCTCGAAGGGCGCGACCTGATGGGCATCGCCCAGACCGGCACCGGCAAGACCGCAGCGTTCATGCTCCCGAGCATCGACAACCTGCGCAAGCGCGAAGGCCGCACGCCGTTCAAGTCGTGCCGCATGCTGGTGCTGGCACCGACGCGTGAGCTGGCCGGGCAGATCGCCCAGTCGGCCAAGGAATACGGCGCGCTGGCCGGGCTCAAGGTGCAGTCGATCGTCGGCGGCACTTCCGTGGGCAAGGACCGCAACAAGCTGCACCACGGGACCGACATCCTCGTCGCCACCCCGGGGCGCCTGCTCGACCTGATCGACCAGAAGGCTTTCAAGCTCGACGGGGTCGAAATCCTCGTCCTCGACGAGGCGGACCAGATGCTCGACCTCGGCTTCATCCACGCGCTCAAGCGCATCAGCCAGCTGGTCCCGAAGGAACGGCAGACGCTGTTCTTCAGCGCCACCATGCCCAAGTCGATCAAGGATCTGGCAAACCAGTACTGCAAGGATCCGGTGTTCGTTTCGGTCACCCCGGCAGCGACCACCGCCGAGCGGGTCGACCAGTACCTGATCATGGTCCAGCAGGACGAGAAGCAGGCGCTGATCGAACTGATCCTGTCCGAGCGCCACCCGGTGCCCGGCAAGTTCGAGCGCGTGCTGATCTTCACCCGGACCAAGCACGGCGCCGACCGCGTTGTGAAGAAGCTCGCCCAGCGGGGCATCCCGGCCAACGCGATCCACGGCAACAAGAGCCAGCCGCAGCGCGAGCGCGCGCTCGGCGAGTTCCGCAGCGCCAAGGTGCCGATCCTGGTGGCGACCGACGTCGCCGCGCGCGGGATCGACATTCCCGGCGTCAGCCACGTGATCAACTACGAACTGCCCAACGTTCCCGAACAGTACGTCCACCGTATCGGTCGCACCGCGCGTGCCGGGGCCGACGGCATCGCCATCGCCTTCTGCGCCGAGGACGAACGCGCCTACCTCAAGGACATCCAGAAGCTGACCGACGCCAATTTCGAGCGCCTGCCGCTGCCGGACAACTTCCGTGCCGTCGTCGAAGGTGTTGGCCCGACCAAGCGCGAACAGAAGCCGCGCCTGGCCCGTCCCAAGGTCACCCCGCGGGGCGGCGAGGGCGGCAACGCGCGGCCCAAGAAGAAGCACCCGAGCCGCGCCGGCCAGCCGCGCCGCGAAGGCGCCGAGAGCCAGGGGCAAGGCGGGCGCCCATCGCGCGGCCGCAACCGGCGCCGCGCCGGGCGCTGAAAGGTTTCTGCGATGTTGCAATCGGTCGTTGTGTTAACATAACGAATCGATTACTTCGGCAAAGATGTCGAGGGTAATACATAACCGAATCGCGATGTTTCGGGCCGAGGCGGGGATGAGCCGGCGAGAGCTGGCCGACCGCGTCGAGGTCAATCCGCAGACGATCGGTTTCCTCGAACGCGGAGATTACAAGCCCAGCCTCGAGCTGGCGATGGGCATTGCCGAAGTGTTCGGCGTGCCCGTCGAAATGATGTTCTCGTTCGAACCATTCCCCTCGCTTTCGCAGACGTTGCAGACGGGAGGGGGATAGTACGATGTTTCGCAATGCCCATGGACGCAGCCGCCTGCTCGCACCGCGGCTCGTCATGCTTCTCTCGGGCGGACTGATGGCGGTGACAGTGATCGCTTTCGCGCTGCAGATCAGGAACGGCGGCGACGACGGCTCCGACCTTGCGGGCTTTGCTATGTTCATGGGCTTGATGCTCAGCCTGTTCAGCCCCCTGCGCAAGCCGGAGGGCGGCTGGGACGAACGCGAACAGGGGCTGCAGATCAAGGCTTTGAGCACGGGCGCACACCTGGTGCTACTGATCATCCTGTCCGCCGCGTTCTTCAACGAACTAGCGGCGCCCGAACATCGGACGTGGGTTCCTTCGTCGAAAGAAGATTGGCGGCTGCTCACCTCCGGAATCATCGCCGGGTGGATCGGCGTCTCGATCTTCACCGCCGCGTGGCTCACGCCGCCCTACGCGGCCGAACTGGAAGCCGAGGACGACTGACCCGGTTGCCCTTCGCCCTGCCGCTCGCCATATCGCGCGGCAGCAGGAGTAACCCATGGCCGACTACGACTACGACCTTTTCACAATCGGCGCCGGATCGGGCGGGGTGCGCGCGAGCCGCGTCGCCGCCAGCCACGGCGCGAAGGTCGCGGTGGCCGAGGAGTACCGTGTAGGCGGTACCTGCGTGATCCGCGGCTGCGTGCCCAAGAAGATGCTCGTCTACGGCTCGATGTTCGCCGAGGAACTCGAGCATGCCCACAACTTCGGCTGGACCATCGAGGGCAAGAGCTTCGACTGGCCAACTCTGCGCGATTTCGTCAACGCCGATGTCGATCGGCTCGAGGGACTTTATGGCAAGACGCTCGAAAACCACGAGGTCGAGGTGTTTCGCGAGCGGGCGACCATCACGGGCCCGCACAGCGTCAAGCTCGCCAGCGGCCGGGAGCTTACCGCCAAGGTCATCCTCGTCGCCACCGGAGCGCGTCCGGCGATGCCCGACTTTCCCGGCGTCGAGCATTGCATCACCTCGAACGAAATGTTCCTTCTGGGCGAGCAGCCCAAGCGCCTGATGGTCGTCGGCGGCGGGTACATCGCGCTCGAGTTCGCGGGCATCTTCCAGGCGCTCGGCAGCGAGGTGACGGTGGTCAACCGCACCGACCGCATCCTGCGCGGCTACGACGAACAGATCGTCGAACGCATGCTGCACATCGCCATGGGCCGCGGCATCGATTTCCGCATGCACTGCCTGCTCGACAAGGTCGAGAAGGCCGGCGACGGATGCTTGCGGGTCCATATCGGCGAGACCAATCCGGTCGAGGTCGACCAGGTGCTCATCGCCATCGGCCGAACGCCCAACACCGAAGGGCTCGGGCTGGAAAGCGCCGGGGTTGAACTGGGCAAGCACGGCGCCATCAAGGTGAACGAATACAGCCGCACCAACTGCGAGAGCATCTACGCCGTGGGCGACGTTACCGACCGCGTACAGCTCACCCCCGTGGCGATCCGCGAGGGGCACGCATTTGCCGACAGCGTGTTCGGCGGGAACCCGCGCACGGTGAACTACGACGCGATCCCCAGCGCGGTGTTCAGCCAGCCGCCGCTGGCCGGCGTCGGTCTTACCGAGAGCGAGGCGCGCAGAACCTATGGCCCGGTGAAGGTCTATTCGTCCGATTTCCGGCCGATGAAGAACATCTTCTCACCTCATCCGGAGCGCGGCCTCTACAAGATGATCTGCGACGATACCTCGGGCAAGATCCTGGGTATCCATATGGTCGGGCCCGAATCGGCCGAGATCCTTCAAGCCGCCGCGGTCGCGGTGAAGGCGGGCCTGACCAAGCAGGCCTTCGATGATACCGTGGCGATCCACCCGTCGATGGCGGAGGAACTGGTTCTCTTGAGGTAGGACCGCAAATAGCGCGGGGACGCAGAAGAGTCGCACATGCCAGGACGCGTGCTTGTAACCGGCGGTACGGGCTACATTGCCGGCGAACTGATCGACCAGCTTCTCGCCCAGGGCTACCGGGTCCACACCACCGTCCGTGACAAGGCGAAGCATGAGTTCCGACTGCGCGCGGGCTGGCCCGACGCCGGGCAGCGGTTGCAGGTGTTCGAAACCGATTTGCTCGGGGATGCCGGCTGGGCCGAGGCCAGTGCCGGGTGCGATGCGGTGGCGCACGTCGCCTCGCCGTTTCCGCTGGGCGTCCCTCGGGATAAGGACGAACTCATCGTCCCGGCGCGCGATGGAACGCTGCGCGTGCTGCACCACGCCAAACAGGCCGGAATCAAGCGCTTCATTCAAACCAGTTCGGCTGCGGCGATCGCCTATGGGCAGCCGGGCAGGCACCACTTCGACTATACCGACTGGACCAACCTTACCACCGGGGTGCCGCCTTATATCGAATCGAAGACCGTCGCCGAGCGCGCCGCGCGCGACTGGGTGGCGGTGCACGCGCACGACATGGTTTTCTGCTCGATCAACCCCGTTGCGGTGTTCGGCCCCGTGCACGACGACGACCTGTCGACTTCGGTGCAAGTGGTGAAGATGATGCTGGACGGGCGCTTCCCCGCGATCCCCGACATGGGCATGTCGGTGACCGACGTGCGCGACGTCGCCCGGGCGCATATCCTCGCGATCGAAGCGCCGGCGGAGAAGGTGCGGGGCGAACGCTTCCCGACCGCAACGCGCTTTCTTTGGCTGTCCGAATTCGCCGCGATTTTGTGCAGTCGGACGCCCGAGCTGGCGGCCAGAGTGCCGACGAGGCGCATGCCGGACTGGGTGGTCAAGACACTGGCGCTGGTCGTGCCGGCGATGAAGCAGGTGCGCGGCGAGCTGCGCAACGTGCGTGAGGTTTCGGGCCGGCATACCGAGGATGTCCTCGGCTTCACCTTCATCGATCCGGAACAGACGCTGGCAGATACCGCCCGCAGCCTCGCGGCGCACAATCTCCTGAAGCGCTAACCCGGCCGATCCCCCGGGTTGCATCGCGGGAGCAGGGGCCTAGAAGCGCGCCATGCCTTTCAAACGCTGGTTCTGCGCGGCCGGGCTGCTGGCCGCATCCGCCCCCGCCTTCGCGCACGGCGACGAAGTCCACGAAGGCCAGAGCGCCTGGAGCCTCTGGCAATTTTCGCCCGAGATCATCCTCGGCCTCGTGATAGCGGGCCTGATCTACTGGCGCGGCAGCCGTCACGGCCTCGTCGAAAGGCGCTGGCGCATCGCCGCCTTTTTCGGCGGATTGCTCGCGCTGTTCGTGGCGCTGATCTCGCCGGTCGAGGGGCTCGCCGATCATATCTTCGCGGTTCACCAGGTCGAGCACATGTTGCTGCGCACGGTCGCGCCGATGCTGCTGTTCCTGTCGGCCCCGCAGGCGGCGATGGTCCGCGGTAGCCCGCGCTGGCTGACCCGGTTCTTCGCCGGCAGCGGCTGGTTGCGCGGACTGGTCGGCGTGCTGCGCTGGCCGCCGCTGGCAACCGTGCTGTTCCTCGCCGCGAGCTACTTCTGGATGCTGCCGCGCTTCCACGACATGGCCATACTCGACGAACCGATCCACTATCTGTGGCACGTCTCGCTGCTGCTGACCGGCTTGGTGTTCTTCTCGGTCATCTTCGACCGCCGCGCGGCGCCGCAGGGACCGGCGCTGGGGACCCGGCTCGGGATGTTCCTCGCCGCAGCCCTCGGGAACATCGTGCTCGGCGCCTTTCTCACGCTCAAGGACGTGTCGCTCTATTCGGCCTACCTCGAACTCGGCCACATGTGGCACGTCTCCGAACTGACCGACGAACAGACCGGGGGGATCATCATGTGGATTCCCGGGACGATGATGTTCGCGCTCTCGGCGATCTGGGTGGTCTACAGCTGGAGCAGCGAGGAGACCCGCTTCACCGAGCGCCGCATGCGCAGCGGGCGCGAGCTCGCCGGGGCGCGGGCGAAGAGCAATTCCGCGCTGGCGCTCGGCCTTGCGGTGACGGCGCTGCTTATCCTGGTGCTGGCGGTCTCGGTCGTGAGCCTGATCGACCATCCGCCCGGCGGCGCGCGCGATTACGGCATCGCCGGCAAGATTCCCGGCTGAGCGCATGCGTGCGAGGCCTTGCTCCGGCTCCCGGGCAAGGTTACCGCTGCAACCAAACCGAGATATCAAGGGGATCGCCTTGTCCGCCAACATCGCAGAACTCGAACGTCGCCGCGCCGCCGCGCGGATAGGCGGGGGCGAAAAGCGCATCGCCGCGCAGCACGCCAAGGGCAAGCTGACCGCGCGCGAGCGGCTCGAGGTGCTGCTCGACGAAGGCAGCTTCGAGGAACTCGACATGTACGTCGAGCACAACGCCGTCGACTTCGGCATGGCCGAGCAGGTCATCCCGGGCGACGGCGTGGTCACCGGCAGCGGCACGATCAACGGCCGGCTGGTGTTCGTCTATTCGCAGGACTTCACCGTGTTCGGCGGCAGCCTCTCCGAACGCCACGCGCAGAAGATCTGCAAGATCATGGACATGGCGCTGAAGGTCGGCGCGCCGGTGATCGGTCTCAACGACAGCGGCGGTGCGCGCATCCAGGAAGGGGTCGCCAGCCTCGGCGGCTATGCCGAAGTGTTCCAGCGCAACGTCCTGGCCTCCGGCGTGGTGCCGCAGATCAGCCTGATCATGGGGCCGTGCGCAGGCGGGGCGGTCTATTCGCCGGCGATGACCGACTTCATCTTCATGGTGAAGGATTCGAGCTACATGTTCGTCACCGGGCCCGAGGTGGTGAAGACCGTCACCAACGAGGTGGTGACGCAGGAAGAGCTGGGCGGGGCGGTCACCCATTCGACCCGGACCGGCGTCGCCGACTGCGCGTTCGAGAACGACATCGAGGCGCTGCTCGCCGCGCGCGAGTTCTTCACCCTGCTGCCGAGCGACAACCGCTCGGGCGTGCCCGAGCTGCCGACCGAGGACCCGTGGGACCGCATAGAGAACAGTCTCGACACGCTGGTGCCGGCGAGCGCCAATCAGCCCTACGACATGCACGAACTGGTGCGGAAGACCGTGGACGAGGGCGCGTTCTTCGAGATCGCCCCGAACCACGCCGCCAACATCATCTGCGGCTTCGGCCGCGTCGAGGGGCGCACCGTCGGCGTGGTCGCCAATCAGCCGCTGGTCCTCGCCGGGTGCCTCGACATCAACGCCAGCAAGAAGGCCGCGCGTTTCGTGCGCTTTTGCGATGCGTTCTCCATTCCCATCGTGACCTTCGTCGACGTGCCCGGCTTCCTGCCAGGCACCGCGCAGGAGCTGGGCGGGATCATCAAGCACGGCGCGAAGCTGCTGTTCGCCTATGCCGAGGCGACCGTGCCCAAGATCACCGTGATCACCCGCAAGGCCTACGGCGGCGCCTACGACGTCATGGCCAGCAAGCACCTGCGCGGCGATCTCAACTACGCCTGGCCGACCGCCGAGATCGCGGTGATGGGCGCGAAGGGCGCGGTCGAGATCATCTTCCGCCAGGACCGCGACGATCCCGACAAGATCGCCGAGAAGACGAAGGAATACGAGGACCGCTTCGCCAACCCCTTCGTGGCGGCCTCAAAGGGCTTCATCGACGAGGTGATCTATCCGCACTCGACGCGGCGGAGGATTGCGCTGGGGCTAAGGAAGCTGCGCGGGAAGAGGTTGGAGAACCCGTGGAAGAAGCATGATAACTTGCCGTTATAAGGATAAGCATGGAATGGTTCTGGGCACTCTTCGCACTTCTTTGCTCGATAGGTGCGGGTGCCCTCGCTAAATGGGCATGGCTGGCGCCAGTTCGCTGGAAGGCTCAGGGCTACCTCGACAATGGATTGGGCACTCGAATCGACTTTTACGAGAGTTCCCGAACCTTCACGATGCTGAATGTGGGCATGCGCACTTTTGCGGTGTTAGGCACGGTCTTTGTGTTGTTAGGAGTTGCCGTGGCTCTTGGATGGATTTGGAAAGCAATATAGCTCGGGTCATCCCAATCTGCGCCGTCGCGATCCTCATCTCCTATCCGTCACCCTGAACTTGTTTCAGGGGGCCATTTCTCCACCTGCTCAGTTCGGTCGATGAGGCGAGATGGATGCTGAAACGAGTTCAGCATGACGGCGTTGGGGTAGGGTGAGCAAGCATACCATCCTCACCATCGGTTACGAAAAGGCCACGCAGCCCGCGCTCGTCGCAGCGCTGGTGGAGGCGGGGGTCGAGGTGTTGGCGGACGTGCGCTACCTGCCGCTGTCGCGGCGGCCGGGGTTTTCCAAGAACTCGCTCAAGGCCGCGGTCGAGGAGGCGGGGATCGCATATCGCCACTTCCGCGACGTCGGCACGCCGAAGGAAGGGCGCGAGGCGGCGCGCAAGGGCGACCGCGAGGGGCTGCGGCGCAGCTACATGGGGCAGCTCGAACTGCCGCAGGCGCTCGCGGCGATGGCCGAGCTGCGCGCGTTGGCCGAGGAGAAGCGCGTGTGCCTGCTGTGCTTCTGCCGCGACTACGACAAATGCCACCGCTCTTTGCTGTTCGACGAGCTGTTCGCCGACTTCGAGCGGGTCGACCTCGAGCCTGCCTTGCCCGGCGAGGCGAAACCTTAACGGCCTCCCAAGCGTAAGTCGGGCATGTGGTTCGATACCTGGTCCGACATCGTCCGAATTTTGCTCTCCGCAGCGAGCGCCTACGTCGCGGTCATCGTGCTGTTGCGGGTCGCGGGAAAGCGTTCGCTGTCCAAGCTCAACGCCTTCGATTTCGTGGTCACCGTCGCGCTCGGCTCGACTCTCGCCAGCATGATCCTGCTCAAGGACACCAGCCTGGCCGACGGCCTGGCGGCGCTCGCCGGTCTGCTGTTGCTCCAGGCGCTGGTCACCTGGCTCTCGCTGCGGCTCGGGTGGTTCAAGAGGCTGATCCGCTCCGAGGCGCGGATATTGCTGCGGGACGGGGCGTTTCTAGAGGATGCGATGCGGCATGAACGGGTGACGCATGCCGAAATCGAGGAAGCGATCCGCAAGCAGGGTCACGGCGACATCGAGGACATCGCCGCGGTCGTGCTCGAAACCGACGGCGGCTTCAGCGTCATCGCGGGCGTCCCGGCAAGCAAACATAGCGCGCTCGCGCCGCTGCTGCGCGAGAGCGACGCCCGAGGCTAGGCGGCAGCCGCGACCTTGTTGTGCTCGTTCCCTTCGAACAGGGTTCCGCCGAACAGCTTGAAGGCGGCGAAGAACACCAGCCCGGCCACGGCCGCCCCGACGTGGACCAGCCAGAACTGCGGGGTCGACATCGTCGAATACCAACCGCCGACCTCGCCGACGATCTTGTTGGCGAGGAAGAACGACAGGTAGTAGATGCCGACCGAGGTCGCGAGCATCCTGCGGGGCGAGACCTTGGAGACCAGCGCCAGGCTGACCGGCAGCACGTGGCCGAAGCCGATGTCGTTGAGCAGGTGGAACATGGCCGGCCAAATCAGGCCGATCTTGCCGTCGCCCTGGGTCAGCGCGGCGAAGTAGAGGCATAGCGCCCCGGCGATGTTGAACACCGCGCCGATGATGAGCTTGCCGAGTTCGTCCGGCTCCCACTTGCCGCGATCCGCGCGCCACTTCCAGAACCAGGTGATGCCGACCAGCGTGCCGAAGCTGACGATCGAATCGTAGGAGATCAGCCAGGTCGTCGGCATGCGGAAGCCGGCAAAGGTGAGATCGAAGTGCTGGTCGGCCCAGATCATGTAGGCGTTGCCCATTTCCTGGTTGGGCAGCAGCGTCACGGCGAGCGCGGGGACCAGCAGGATCAGCGCGAATATGCGCATGCCGTCGCCCTTTTCGAAGCTCTTGACCTTCTCGGCGGTCTTTGGCCGGTCGCGCTGGTCTTCGGGCAGGTAGGGCCGGGCGCGCAGGTAGACGAGAAGGCCGATGACCATGACCACGCCGGCGCAGCCGAAGCCGTAGTGCCAGCCGAGCTTCTCACCCGCCGTGCCGGAAATGAGCGGGGCGGCGATGACCGAGAGCTGGATGGCGATGTAGAAGATCTGGAAGGCCATCGCCCGGCGCTTGTCGTTCGGCCCGTAAAGCTCGCCGACCTGGCTGGCGATGTTGCCCTTGAACAGCCCGACGCCGACGATCAGGCACAGCAGGGCGAAGAGGAAGGCCGGCTGGATGGCCATCAGGAAGTGTCCGAGCGACATGATCAAGCCGCCCGCGACCAGCGCGCCCCGGCGGCCGAGCCATTTATCGGCGACGATGCCGCCGAGGATCGGGGTGAGGTAGACGAGCGCGGTGTAGTCGCCGAAGATCGCCGAGGCGAGGACCTGGCCTTGCTTGCCGTCGTACCAGTTGTTCTGGAGCCAGCCGAGACCCGCCACGGTGCCGAATTGCTCGGGCGTGAGCAGGTAATTGACCATGTAGAGCGCCAGCAGCGTCTGCATCGAATAGTAGCTGAAGCGCTCGCAGCCTTCGACCAGGGCCAGGAAGCCGAGCCCCTTGGGCTGGCCGAGAAAGGCGCGGTCGTGGGGGTCGGTAACCACGTCGAGGTTCTCGGGTTCGGCTTCGGCAACGGACATTCAGGCAATCCTCAATGGTTTCGTTTGCGACCGCTTATCGTGCAGACGGCGTCATGTCTCGCGCAAATCTCGCCGCTCGAGCCGCCGGCGGGCCGCTGCGGCAGGGTTACTAAAGCGACAGGAGTAACCCTGGCGAGAGTCTGAAAAACTGGTGTGTTTCCAGAGTCTTGATCTCGAAATCGTCACAGCCTTCTCGGGTTACAGCCACAGGGTTCGGGAAAAGATTTCCGTGAATGGCGCAGGCCTGGCCCCGAGACGGATCGTGGGCGTGCAGGGAGGCGAGGCGGCGCATGGCAGCAAACTAGGCAGGTCGGCGCCGTGTAGGAAAGCGTTTTCGCGCCGTGCCCCCACCTGGCCAGCGGCGGCAAGCAGCGAGCCGGCGCGAGACCGCCCAACGTCGATCCGCCGCGGCGCTCAGTGCGCCTGCAGTTCCTCGTCGAGGAACGCGGCGACGTCGCCGAGCGAGACCTCCTTGTCGAGGAACGCCTCGCCGATGCCGCGCAGGAGAATGAAGGGCAGGGTGCCTGCGTCCATTTTCTTGTCGTGCAGCATGTGCGCGGCGAGCGCGCGCCCGTCGGCGGCCAGGCCCAGAGCCGCGATCTCGCTCGGCAGTCCGGCGGCATCGATCGCCGCGGTGATGCGGGCCGCGTCATCGACGCCGATATACCCACGGCGGGCCGAGTAGCGCGCGGCGAGCACCATCCCGAGCGCGACGCCTTCGCCGTGGAGCAGCTTGTCGGAAAAGCCGGTCTCGGCCTCGAGCGCATGGCCGAAGGTGTGGCCGAGGTTGAGCAGGGCGCGCTTGCCCGTGGTCTCGCGCTCGTCTTCGGCGACGATCCGCGCCTTGGCCTCGACGCTCTTGGTCACGGCATATTGCTGCGCCGTGCGGTCGCCGCCGACGACCTTGGCACCTTCCGCCTCGCACCAGTCGAAGAAGGTTCTATCGCCGAGAATCCCGTACTTGATGACCTCGGCATAGCCGCAGCGCAGTTCGCGCGCCGGCAGGGTGGCGAGCGTGTCGAGGTCGGCGAGCACGAGCGCAGGCTGGTGGAACGCGCCGACGAGGTTCTTGCCCGCCGCGGCATTGATCGCGGTCTTGCCGCCGACCGAGCTGTCGACCTGCGCCAGCAGGCTGGTCGGCAACTGGATGAAGCCGCAGCCGCGCTTGAGGATTGCGGCGGCAAACCCGGTCAGATCGCCGATCACCCCGCCGCCCAGCGCGAGGATGTGGTCGCCGCGCTCGACTTCCTGGCCAAGCAGCCAGTCAAGAGTGCGCTCGAGACCACTCCAGGACTTCGCACCCTCGCCCGGCGCGTGGACCAGCCATTGGGGTTCGAAGCCGGCGGATTCGAGGCTTTGCTGCACGACGCCGCGCCAGCTTTCGGCAACGTTTTCGTCGGTGATTATGGGCACCCGGCGCTTGCGCAGCAGCTTGCCGCACTGCGCCGGCAGATCGGCGAGCAGGCCGCCGCCCACGCGCACTTCGTACGCGCGCCCCGCGAGCGCAACGCCGATCACAGGCATGCGGCCAAGGCCCCCAGAATACGGGTAACGGTGTCGCCATGCGGTCCCTTGCCGCTGATCACGTGGACGGGCGCCTGGGCGTAGTGCGGATCGCGCTTTTCCTTCAGCTCGGCCAGTATCTTGGCCGGGTCGCCGCCCTTGAGCAACGGGCGATTGTCCTTGCGGCTGGTCCGGTCGACCAGCGTGGACAGGTCGCTGTCGAGCCAGACGGCGAGACCGCGCTCGAGGATCATGGCCCGGGTTTCGTCCTGGGCGAAAGCGCCGCCCCCGGTGGCGATGACCGAAGGGCCGCCTTCGAGCAGCCGGGCGATGACGCGCCGTTCGCCGTCGCGGAAATAGGCTTCGCCAAAGCGCTCGAAGATTTCCTCGATCGACAACTGCGCCGCATCGGAAATCTCGTCGTCGGCATCGACGAACGGGAGGTCGAGCAGTGCGGCGAGCTTGCGTCCGACGGTCGACTTGCCCACGCCCATCATGCCCACCAGCACGACCGGCCGGTCGAGCCGGATGGCGAGCTGGCGGATTTCCGCATCGTTGAGGGTGGGGGTGTCCAAGGTCATTGCCGCACGCGCTAACTGTCTCTAGACGCCTGCGCAAGGATTGCCGAATGGGACGCAAAAGGATCGTGATCGCCCTCGTGGTGCTGGTGCTGGCCGTGATAGCTTTTGCCTGGATCGACGGTGGACGCGAGGAGCCGCACATGATCGAGCAGACCGTCGAACTGCCGGGGGCGGGGCAGTGAAGCGCACGACCTGGCTTGCCGGCGCCGCGCTTGCCCTGACGCCGGCTCTGGCGCTTGCCGGAAGCCCCGAATCGCTGCTCCCCCCGATCTTCCAGAATCCCGCGCCCACGCCGGCCCCGGCCCCGCGCCCCAGCGCGGCGCCGCGCCCCGAGGCTCCCGCCGGGGCGGCACCGACCCCGGCGCCCGGCGCCGGTCCGGTGGTTCAGCCGCTTCCCGGTGCGCCGAACGACCCCAATCTCATGCCGACGACGGTTCCCAAGAACTTGCCGAGCATCGCCGAGCTCGAGAAGATGGACAGCGGCGAGCTCGACGAACTGTTCGGCCTCAAGCCCAAGTACGACATCCCCCCGGGGGCTCGCCGCGCGCTCGAGCAAGTGGGCATTCTCGGCGCCGGGGAGGGCGGCTTCGCTCCTGGTTCGCTCGAGGCGCAGCCGGCCTCGCTGGTGCGCGCGGCGATCGCGGGCACCAAGGGCCCGCTGGTCTCGCGTTGGGGCCACATCCTGCTGCGCCGCGCGCTCGCCAGCCGACTCAATGCCCCGGCCGACATGGACCCGGTCGAATTTGCCGCGCTGCGCGCCGCGCTGCTCAATCGCATGGGCGAGGGCGCGGTTGCGCGGCGTCTGGTGCAGGACGTCGATTCGGCCAACTACGATGCCGCGCTCGCCGGCGCCGCGCTCGACGCCTACCTCGAAACCGGCGATCTCGTCGGGATGTGCCCGGTGGCCGAACTCAGGGGCGATCTGCGCGAGGATGCCGAATGGCAGATGGTTCGCGCGATCTGCGATGCCTTCGGCGGCGAATCGCGCACCGCAGAGCGCAATCTCGATCGGATGCTGTCGCGGGGCACCGCGCCGCGCATCGACGTGCTGCTGGCCCAGCGATTTGCCGGGGCCGCTGGCGAAGGGCGCCGCGCGGTCAATATCGAATGGGACGGGGTCGACGAACTGACGCCGTGGCGGATGTCGCTGTCGCGGGCGCTCGGCATCGAGATTCCCGAAGCGCTGCGCAGCAAGGCGAGCGGCCGCCTGATGCGCGCCAACGTCCTGATCCCCGCCGTTCCGCTCGATCAGCGCGCCGCTGCGGCCGACCGCGCCGGCAGCGACGGCATCCTGTCCTCCCGGGCCATGGTCGACCTCTACGGCCAGATCTGGGCCGACGACGACGTCGCCGGCGATGCGAAGGATCGCTCGGCCACGCTGCGCTCGGCCTATGTCGCGGCCGACCCGGCCGACCGGGCTGCGGCGATAGAAGCCATCTGGGGCGGCGGCGAAGGGCAGTACGGACGCCAGGTCCTGACCGCTTATGCCGCGGCGCGCCTGCCGGTCGACACGGCGCTGCTGTCCGATCCCGCACCGTTCATCGCCTCGATGCTCACGGCGGGGCTCGACCGCAACGCGATGCGCTGGGGCAGCCAGGTCAAGGAGGGCAGCCAGGCCTGGGCCTTGCTCGCGCTCGCCCAGCCGAACCGCGAGGGCAACGTGAGTTCGGGCGCGCTCGACGAATTCATCGACAACGACCAGAGCGTCGATCAGCGCAAGTCGCGCTTCCTCGTCGCCGGGCTCGCCGGACTCGGGCGTCTTGCCGAGGGCGACGTCCGCTCCGAAGCCGGCCGCCTCGGCGTATCGCTCGACCGCGAGACGAAATGGAGCAACGCGATCGACAAGGCCGGCGAATACGGAAATTCCGCGCTTGTCGCGCTGCTCGCCGGGCTCGGCATGCAGGGCAACGGCTGGGACAAGATGACTGCCCGGCACCTGTTTCACATCGTGCGTGCGCTCGACCGCGTCGGGCTGAATGCCGAAGCCCGCATGATTGCCGCCGAAGCGGTGGCGCGAGGCTAGCCATCAGCGAGGCGATCGACGCCTTCCTCGCCATGCTCGCCGCCGAGCGGGGGGCAGCGGCCAACACCATGGCGGCCTACCGCCGCGACCTCGAAGCGGCCGACGAGCTGCTCGGCGACCTCGCCGGGGCGGATCGCGCTGCCCTGGCCGGCCTCGGCAATGCCTGGAGCACGCTGGCCCCGGCAAGCGTCGCGCGCAAAGCCTCGGCGCTGCGCCAGTTTTACGGATTCCTCGTCGACGAAGGACTGCGCAAGGACGACCCCTCGCCGGCGCTGCCGCGCCCCGCGACGCGCCGGCCGCTGCCCAAGATCCTCAGCCACGCCGAGATCGAGGCGTTGTTCTCCCGCGCGGAGCGCGAGGCCGAAGGCGAAAATCCGCCCGCGGTGCGGCTGCTGACGCTGCTCGAATTGCTCTACGGCTCCGGCCTGCGCGCGACCGAGCTGGTTTCGCTGCCGCTTGCCGCAGTGCCGCGCGATGCGCCGTTCCTGACCGTGGTCGGCAAGGGGGGGCAGCAGCGCATGGTGCCGGTTTCGGGCCGCGCGAAGCAGGCGCTCGGACGCTGGCTGGCGGTGCGCGAGGCGAACACGAAGTTTCTCTTCCCTTCGCGCGGCAACCACTTGTCCCGAATCCGCCTGTACCAATTGCTCAAGGGGCTGGCGGGGCGCGCCGGGATCGATCCGGCCAAGGTCAGCCCGCATGTCCTGCGGCACGCTTTCGCCACCCATCTCCTCGAGGGCGGGGCCGACTTGAGAGTGCTCCAAACGCTGCTCGGCCACGCCGATATCGCCACCACGCAGATCTACACCCACGTCGATGCGGCGCGGCTCGTCGCGCTGGTCAACGAGCGCCATCCCCTTGCCGAACGCCGCCGGGGCGGTTAGCGCCGCGACGATGATTTCCTATCTCGAATTCGAGAAGCCCGTGGCGGCCCTCGAGGCGCGTATCGCCGAACTGCGCGCCGCGTCCGCAGGTGACGACGTCGACATTTCCGCGGAGATCGGGCGGCTCGAGAAGAAGAGCGCCGAGCTGCTGGAAAGCACCTACAAGGCGTTGACGCCGTGGCAGAAGACGCAGGTCGCGCGCCATCCCGCGCGCCCGCACTTCAAGGACTGGCTCGACCTCATGTTCGAGGATTTCATGCCGCTCGGCGGCGATCGCCATTTCGGCGAGGACAGCGCGATCATCGGCGGGCTCGCCACGCTCAAGGGCGGGCGCAAGGTCGTGCTGATCGGGCACGAAAAGGGCCACGACACCGAAAGCCGCATTCGCCACAACTTCGGCATGGGCAAGCCCGAGGGCTATCGCAAGGCGATCCGCCTGATGGAGCTGGCCGGTCGCTTCGGCTTGCCGGTGGTGACGCTGGTCGACACTTCGGGGGCCTTTCCGGGCATCGAGGCCGAAGAGCGCGGCCAGGCCGAGGCGATCGCCCGCTCGACGGAGGCGTGCCTGGCGCTGCCTGTGCCGATGGTCGCGACGATCGTCGGCGAGGGCGGCTCGGGCGGAGCGGTGGCGCTGGCCAGCGCCGAACGCGTGCTGATGCTCGAGCACGCGGTGTACTCGGTGATCTCGCCCGAAGGCTGCGCATCGATCCTGTGGCGCACTGCCGAAAAGGCCCCGCAGGCGGCCGAGGCGATGAAGATTACCGCGCAGGACCTCGTCGAGCTCGGCGTGGTCGATCGCATCGTCCCCGAACCGATCGGCGGGGCGCACCGCAATCCCGCAGTCGTCGCCGCAGCGCTGGCCGAGGCCATCGAAAGCGAATTGGCGAAACTCTCGGGCAAGAGCGCCAAGGCGCTGCGCAAGATGCGTGAGGACCGCTTCCTGTCGATCGGCGACAAGCGCTCGCGGCGCGACCGCCGGCAGGGCGGCTGACGGGAACATCGCCAAATCCCGACGGTTCACTGAGCAACGATTCGCTGCGGCTCGCCACCGAGGCCGCGCGCTCGCAAAGTGAGGAGCCGTTCATGTCCAAAGAAATTCGCCGCCCGGTTCGGGCGATAGCCCTTTCGGGAGCCGCCTCGCTGGCACTGGCGGCGTGCGCCACGGTGCCCGGCAGCAGCGTTCCCGCCGGTTCGCCGATCACCCAGCAGGAGGCGTCGCAAGGGGCCGAATACCACCCCCAGTTTCTCTCCCAATACGGCGGTGCCGAAACCGGCCCTCAGGCGCAATACGTCGAGCAGGTCGGCAAGAACATTGCGGTCCAGTCGGGCCTGGCAAACGCCCAGTCGGCGTTTACCGTCACGCTGCTCAACAGCTCGGTCGACAATGCCTTCGCCATCCCCGGCGGCTATGTCTACATCACCCGCCAGCTTGTCGACCTGATGAACAACGAAGCCGAGCTTGCCGCGGTCATGGGGCATGAGGTCGGCCACGTTGCGGCGCGGCATTCGGCCAAGCGCCAGGCGAAATCGCAGCAAAACGCGCTGCTTGGCGTGCTCGGGCAAGTGCTCGCCGGCGCGGTGCTCGGCAACAGCGCTCTCGGCCAGCTCGGCCAGCAAATCGCCGGCACCGCACCTCAGCTGGCCACCCTGAGCTATTCGCGCAACCAGGAACTGCAGGCCGACCAGCTCGGCGTGACCTACCTCAAGCGGGCCGGATACGATCCGCGAGCCATGGCCAGCGTCCTGCAGAGCCTGGCGGCGCAAAACTCGCTCGAGGCCCAGCTGCAGGGCCGCGATGCGACGATCCCGGAGTGGGCCTCGACCCACCCCGACCCCGCGGGCCGGGTACAGAACGCGCTGCAGTTGGCGCAGGCCGCCGGAGTCGGCGGAGTGACGAACCGCGACACCTTCCTGGCCCGGATCGACGGTCTGACCTACGGCGACGATCCCAAGCAGGGAGTCATCGAGGGCAACACCTTCATCCATCCCGAATACCGGCTCACGTTCTCCGTGCCACAGGGATATTACATGATGAACGGGACCAGCGCGGTGACGATCGGCGGCGGCACCGGACAGGCGCAATTCTCCTCCGCGCCCTTCAACGGGAATCTGCAGTCCTACGTCGCCAACGTCTTCCAGGCTCTCGGCGGTGACCAGCAGACGCTGGTGCCCCAGTCGATCCAGAACACGACCGTCAACGGGATCCCCGCGGCCGTGGGCCAGGCTCGGGTCAACAACGGCTCGCAGAACGTCGACGTGGTCGTCTATGCCTACGAGTTCGGAAACAATCAGGCGTTTCACTTCGCCGCCATCGCCCCCGCGGGCCAGGCCGGGGTGTTCAACCCCATGTTCCAGTCGATGCGGCGAATCAGTTCCGCCGAGGCGAGCGCAGTGGTGCCGCGCAGGATCGATGTGATTACCGCAGGCAGCGGCGACACCGTCGCGACGCTTTCGCGAAGAATGGCCTTCGCCAACGCCCAGGAGCAGCGCTTTCGCGTTCTCAACGGGTTGTTCGGAAATGCTCAGGTTGTGCCTGGGCAGAAATACAAAATCGTCGTGCGCGGGCAGTAGCCCGTGCGTCGCAGACGCGAAAAGGGCGGCTGGTTTCCCAGCCGCCCCTTCCTTTAGCCGATTGGCTGCGCGTTTCTTAGACGGCGCCGCTCATCGTGGTCGTGACCTGGGTGAAGGTCGACGACAGCTGCTTGCCAAGGCCGTTCATCGCGGTGATCGCGGCAACGGCGATGAGGGCGGCAATCAGGCCGTATTCGATGGCGGTGGCGCCAGCTTCATCACGAAGCAGGTTCTTGAAAAACTTCATGGTCAGTCTCCTGGTCTAGTCTTCGATACCCGGCTCAACCCCCTGTCAACGGATCAAGCAACTTGAGAATTACCGGGCAGAAGTTGAGAAAATCCTAATGCACCGATTTACCCGATCGTTACCCTGTCGGGCGGCTCAGACACTGCCCGCCATGGCGCTGGATGCGGCACTTGCCATGGAATTGAATGTTCCCTTCTGCTGGTCGCCCATCGCGCTGAGCGCACCGACCATGACAAGGAAGACCCCCGCCAGGATCATGCCGTATTCGACTGCCGTGGCGCCGCGTTCGTCGCGGGCAAGCCGGCAAAGGATGTGTACGTACTTCATGGCTTCGATCCCCCGATCTGAGTGCCAACCGAGGGAACTCGCATAACGTCATTAACAATTCGTTCGCCCGAAAGGTTTACGTGGAAAGAAACCCGACATTGCTGACCGTCGTGGCCGCAGCGATTTGCGATCGGCCGGGCCGCCTGCTGCTGCAGCAACGCCGCGCGGGCAAGCGCCACGCGGGCCTCTGGGAATTCCCCGGGGGCAAGGTGGAGCCGGGTGAAGATCCCCCGCTCGCGCTGGTCCGCGAGATTGCCGAGGAATTGGCGCTCACGCTCGATCCCGCAGGCATGAGACTGGTCGGCAGTGCCGAGGAAGCGGCGCGCGCGGGGCACCCCGGGGTCGCACTGCAACTCTACGCCTGTTCGCTCTGGCGCGGAGTTCCAGCAGGTCTGGAGGGACAGCTATTCGGTTGGTACGCCCCGGGCGAGGCGAAGCTCCTCCCGCTCGCGCCGATGGATCGCCATCTGCTGGAAGCATATGCCGGTTAGGGGATTGCCATTCGCAGGAGGCCCCCCTATGTGGCGCCCCTCAAGCGCGCCCGTAGCTCAGCTGGATAGAGTTCCTGACTACGAATCAGGCGGTCGGAGGTTCGAATCCTTCCGGGCGCGCCAATTTCCCCAGTTCACTTCCTGTCCTGTCCTGCGCCCGGGCGACCTTTTCGCTGCGCGTAAGGCGCCGTGGAACCCGCACGCCCGGATCCTGTTGCTTGCACAAATCGAACAGCAGCATTCATGATCCGCCCCGCCGACGTCTTCGCTCATCTCAGGCCAACCAACTACGAGAAGGTGTTGACTGGGCAAGGCCCCGACTTCATGCGGAGCGTCTTCGATCGGCGTAAGCGCGCCGCAAAGGCCGGCGCCGCGGTGCCGCCCGAGAAGGTGGAAGAGCTCAAGGAATAGACTGCGGCACTCGTCGATTGGACAGACACAACAGCAGCACCGATGACACCGGCGAGTTCGACGACAGCTCCGTCGAACCGGGTGTGTGGCGCTATGCGAAGGCCGCCCGGGCCAGCGTGATCATAGATGCGGCGGACTATTTCGAGCTCATGCAGCAGGCGATGCTCAAGGCGCAGCGCCGCATTTTGCTCATCGGCTGGGATTTCGATACCCGCATTCACCTGGGCAGGGGGCGCCGCTGGTGGCAGCGAGCCTGGAACCGGAGCCATCCCACGCGGCTCGGCAGCTTCATTCTGTGGCTCGGGCGCCACCGGGCGGACCTGGAAATTCGCATCCTCAAGTGGAGTCTGGGCTTCCTCAAATTCTTCAGCCGGGGGACGATGTTGGTCGATCTCGCGCGCTGGTGGCCGCACCGCCGGATCGATTTCAAGTTCGACACCAATCATCCGCTCGGCTGCAGCCACCACCAGAAAATCGTCGTGATCGACGACAAGGTCGCGGTGTGCGGCGGCATCGACATGACCTCGGAACGCTGGGACACGCGCGAGCATCGCGAAGAGGAGCCCGGAAGGCGCACGCCGCGTGGCAAACGCTACGGGCCCTGGCACGATGCGACGATGATGCTCGAAGGCGAGGTGGCGGCTGCGCTGGGCGAACTGGGGCGCGATCGCTGGCGTAGGGCTGGCGGCGACCCGCTCGGGCCGGCCGATTGCGATGGCCGCAGCGCATGGCCGGAGGCGCTGGACGCCCAGTTCACCGACGTGGAGATCGGCATCGCCCGCACCCGCGCGAAGCATGACGACGACCCGGGCGTGCACGAGATTTCGGCATTGTTTGCCAGCCAGATCGGCAAGGCGAAGAAGTTCATCTACGCGGAAAGCCAGTATTTCGCCTCACGAATAGTGTCCGAGGCGATCGGGCAGCGGCTTGCAGCAGACGATCCCCCGGAGGTGGTGATCGTCCATCCCAAGGACGCAGAGGGCTATATCGAGGAAAAGGCGATGGGCATGGCCCGTCACCGGCTGGTCCGCGCCCTTCAGGAACTGGACACGCGCGGACGGCTCCATTTCTACATCCCCTATACCGGGGAAACGCCGATCTACTGCCATGCGAAGCTGATGATCGTCGACGACACCTTGCTGCGGATCGGATCGGCCAATTTCAACAACCGCTCGATGGGTCTCGACAGCGAGTGCGACGTGTTCATCGATTGCGAGCGCCCCGCCAACGGACATTGTGGTGAGACGATTCGCGCGCTGCGCCATTCGTTGCTGGCCGAACATCTGGCCATCGAGGAGGGCGACGTCGGCGCCCTGCTCGAGAAGCACGGATCAATGGCCGCGATGATCGAGGCGCTCGGCGTCGACCGTCCGCGCAGCCTGCGCAAGCTGCATCTCGAGCAGATGAGCGACATCGAAAAGGAACTGGCCGACAGCGAACTGCTCGATCCGGAAACCCCGGAGGAAATGTTCGAATTGCTGACTGCGAGGAGACGTGGCCTTTTTCGCCGCCGGGGCCTAATGAGCCGGGCGATGGCGCGCAGGCGCCTGCGCAGCAGAGTGACAAGACGATGAGTAGCCTTGTTGGACCGGACGAAGACGACCCGCGCGGCAAGCCCGACGTGCCCGACGAGGTGCAAGAGGCGATCCGCACCCTGATCCGCTGGGCTGGCGACGATCCTGCGCGCGAAGGCCTGCTCGATACCCCCAAGCGTGTCGCCCGCGCGTGGAAGGAATACTGCCTCGGTTACACCGAGGATCCGGCCATCCACCTCAGCCGGGTGTTCGAGGAGGTCGGCGGCTACGACGAGATCGTGCTGCTCAAGGATATTCCGTTCCAGAGCCACTGCGAACACCACATGGCGCCGATCATCGGCAAGGCGGCGATCGCCTATCTGCCGACAAATCGCGTCGTCGGCATTTCCAAGCTGGCCCGCGTCCTGCACGGCTTCGCCCGGCGGTTGCAGATCCAGGAACGCCTCACTGCCGAGGTGGCGCAGTGCATCTGGGACAATCTCGAACCGCGCGGCGTTGCGGTGGTGATCGATGCCAGCCATGCCTGCATGACCGCACGCGGCGTTCGCACGCCCGGCGTCTCGATGGTCACCAGCCAGGTCATGGGCCTGTTTCGCAGCGACCATCGCAGCCGCGAGGAAGTGCTCAAGCTGATGGGCTATTGATGGATTACGTGGTCTTCGGGGGTTTGCCCAAATGAGTTCATTGCTGGTTCGCGGCGGCCGGAAGCTGACCGGACGGATCGAACCTTCCGCCAACAAGAACGCCGTGCTTCCCGTGCTTTGCGCCACGCTGCTGAGCGAGGCGCCGGTCACCTTGCGCAACGTGCCAGAGATCACCGACGTGCTGCGCATCGTCGATTTCTTCGGCGAAATCGGTTCGAGCGTCGAATGGGACAAGGCAGGCAAGGTTCTGCGGATCGATCATTCCACCATTGTCCCGGGGAGCGGGGCGCGGCTGCCACAGGCGATGCGTGCCTCGATCATGATGATCCCCGGCCTGATCACGCGCCTTGGCACCGTGCGGCTGGAGCACGCGGTCAAGGGCTGCACGCTCGGCGCGCGCGAGATCGACCCGCACGTCGCGGTGTTCCGCGCCTTCGGGGCCGAGGTTCGGCAGGACAGCAGCGAGATCGTCTTCACGGGCACGGGCAAGGGCGAGGCCACGCGAATGTGGCTCGAATATGCATCGGTCACGACGACCGAGAACTTCATTCTCTGCGCGCTGACCGTCCCGGGCACCAGCCAGATCGTCAACGCCGCGTGCGAACCGCACGTACAGGAAATGTGCGATTTTCTCGAACTGTGCGGCGCGAAGCTCAAGGGCAAGGGCACCTCGATGGTCAGCGTCGAAGGCGGCAAGAGCCTCGGCGGCGCCGATTACACGTTCAACGACGACTTCCACGAGATCGCCACCTTCCTCGCGCTGTCGGCGGTGACCGGGGGCGACATCGCCGTGCGCAACGGCTGCCCCGAACACTTCGGGCTGATCGATCAGACCTTTGCTAAGTTCGGCGCCGAGGTCGAGCACGCGGGCGGTTGGTCGCGTGTGCGCGCCACCGGCCCGCTCAAGGTGAAGGAGAACTTCACCAGCCACCTCATCACCAAGGTCGAGGCGGCGCCCTGGCCCTACATTCCGGCCGACCTGCTGCCGATCTTCATCGCGCTCGGCGTAAAGGCCGAAGGCCAGACGATGTTCTGGAACAAGGTCTACGAAGGCGGCCTGACCTGGCACACCGAGCTCAGTCTGTTCGGCGCCCACACCCTGCTGTGCGACCCGCACCGCCTGATCACCTTCGGCGGCGACAAGCTTGCCCCGGCCACCGTGACGAGCCCGTATATCATCCGCGTGGCCATCGCCCTGCTGATGGTGGCGAGCAGCATCGAGGGGGAATCGACCATCCTCGACGCCGACCCGATCAAGCGCGCGCACCCCGATTTCGTGAAGAACTTCGTCGCGCTGGGCGCCGACGTGCAGTGGATGGACTGAGCCAAATTTACCTCATGGAGTAAGTAGGATGAGTGCCACACCACGTCGACCGACCCCGCATGAGGCGGAATCGTAGTCGGGGAAGATGTCGATCGAGCTGACGAGACAACAGGATGGCTGTCGCGGCACAGCAGGCGCCCGCGAGCACATCGACGAAATAATGCCCCCCCATTGGAACGCTGGCCACCAGCATCGACGCGTTGAGAAGCGCCATCGGGTATCGAATTAGGCGAAATCGCCAAAATGCCCAAGCCAGCACAACGGCTCCGCAAGCGTGAAAGCTGGGAAAGGTCACCAGACCAGACAGTGTATGAATGCCGATCCTGCTGATTTCTCCAGAGCGCAGAGCTTCCAGCATGACGGGATAGTCCCAAGGCAGAGATACTTTACTACCCGGAATATCCGCCGGTGAAATCCCGAAGACGGAGTATGGTCCAAGAGCGGGCAGCCAGGCGAAAGGCAAGATACAGAGCAGCAACCCAATGCTAAGCGCTGCAAGGAGGTCGTCGAAATCCTTCGCTTTGCCGAACGTTAACGCCAGGAGGATGTAGAGATATGGCTGCCAGGTGAGCGAGGTGTATGCCAGCTGCAGGAGCGTTTGCAGCTCGGGCTCGGAGGGCAGCCAGAGCATAATTCTCTGCCAGTTCGCAAAAGGGAACAGGGCACGGTCGGCCGAGATTAGAAGATGATCGACGTAGGCGCCGCCATCGAGCGCCAACACCGCCGTGGCAAGGGAGGCGAGAATTCCTATGGCGAATAGCAACGCTGCAGAATGAACGCCCGCTGCCACTTTGGAATCGGGTTCGAAGACCCTCGTACAAATTCCCAGGGTGCTCACGATTGCGAGTAGCGCGAGCACAATATTGAGCCCGCCCGTGCCGTCGTAATTCCCACCTGAAAGCCAGCAGCCGCACACGATAATTCCGGTCATCACGCAAATGCAGGCGATCGGAGTCACGAATAGGAAACTTAGCATAGTTTGATCGGAATCTAGTCGGGCGTTCCTCAGTCGCATTCGTGCCTTATACGATGGAAGGGTAAACCAGGGGCTAAGGCGTGCGCATTCGCCGCTACTGAATGAAGAACGCTGCGCCGACGCAATCTTCATTCAACAATCAGCCGACTTTCGAGTTGTCCGAAACATCTGCTTCGCTCTGGTACCTTCAAGTCGCCGACTGAAGGCGAGCAGAATTAAGGGCGAGCCCACCATCCTCGACGCCGACCCGATCAAGCGCGCGCACCCCGATTTCGTGAAGAACTTCGTCGCGCTGGGCGCCGACGTGCAGTGGATGGACTAAGCCGCGGCGCACCACTGGTCGCCCGGCTCATGCACTCTATCGCTATCCTGGTTTTTCCCGGAACACCCGGGCGCTCCTTCGCTTGTAAAGGCACACCCTAACAAGAGGAGGATATCCATGGACAATTCGCACGACATCGACGTCACCAACGCCCTGATCGCGACCACGCTCGACAGCATGAAAGGCTATCGCGAGGCCGCGGAGCACAGCGAATCCGCGCAGCACAAGCAGTTCTTCCGCGAAATGTCGGAGGAGCGCAGCCAGGTCGCGGCCGACCTGCAGGCACACGTTCGCGCGCTGGGCGGCGAGGCGGAGGACGAAAGCTCCACCTCGGGCGCCGCGCACCGTACGTGGGTCGATCTCAAGGCGGCCGTGACCGGCCGCGACGAGAAGGCCATCGTCAACGAGGTCGAGCGCGGAGAGGATTACATCAAGGAAAAGTTCGAGGGCGCGATGAAGGACGACGACCTGTCCGCGCAAACGCGGGGTGCGATCGAGAAATGCTTCGGTTCGATCCGCAAGGGCCACGAACGGGCAAGCGCGATGAAGCACGCGATGGCCTGACCCGGCCCAGATTCGAATGAAAAAGGGCGCCTTGCGGCGCCCTTTTTTGTGCCCTCAAAGCTGGCCGAGCATATGCTCCGCGCTCGAGACCTTGAAATCGCCGGGTTCTTCGACGTTGAGCTCGGTCACCACGCCGTCGTCGACGATGGCCGACCAGCGCTGTCCGCGCTTGCCCATGCCGAAGCCCGAACCGTCCATCGTCAGGCCGAGCGCCTCGGCGAAATCGCCGTTGCCGTCGGCCAGCATGGTGATGTCGTCGGAGCCGGACGCCTTGTTCCACGCGCCCATCACGAAGGCATCGTTGACCGCGGTGGCGACAATCTCGTCGACGCCCTTGGCCTTGAGTTCGTCGGCCTTGCCGACGAAGCCCGGGAGATGCTTCGCCGAGCAGGTCGGCGTAAAGGCCCCGGGCACCGAGAACAGCGCCACCTTCTTGCCCTTGAAGTATTCGCCCGACTGGACCTTCTGCGGACCGTCCGCCGTGGCTTTGACCAGCGTCACGTCCGGCAGCTTGTCGCCCTTGGAAATCGTCATTGCAATAGTTCCTCCTGAATCCGTCCACCGCTGAGATAGGTCATCGCCCGACCCATGCAACCGAAACACCGCAGCGTTTGCGATATCCTCGCGCAATCGCTATGTCGGCGCGCAACAACGGCGAAGCATGGAGCCCCGGCGACGCCTTCACCACACTTCGGAGGAGTTACCCGCATGGCTACTGCCACTGCCGAGCACGACTATATCGTCAAGGACATCACCCTCGCCAAGTACGGGCGTGACGAGATCGAGATCGCCGAAACCGAGATGCCGGGCCTGATGGCGACGCGCGAGGAATACGGTGCCTCCAAGCCGCTCAAGGGCGCAAGGATTACCGGCTCGCTGCACATGACGATCCAGACCGCGGTGCTGATGGAAACGCTCAAGGAGCTGGGTGCCGAGCTGCGCTGGGCGACCTGCAACATCTTCTCGACCCAGGATCATGCCGCCGCGGCGATGGCCGAAGCGGGCATCCCGACTTTCGCGATCAAGGGCGAGAGCCTGGCCGATTACTGGGATTACGTCGGCAAGATCTTCGACTGGGGCGAGGACGAGACCTGCAACATGATCCTCGACGACGGCGGAGACGCCACGATGTTCGCGCTGTGGGGCGCGCGGATCGAAGCGGGCGAGGAAATGCCTGCGCCCGGCAATGCCGAGGAAATCGAGATGCAGCGCGCGCTCAAGGAATTCCTCAAGCGCAAGCCCGGCTACCTGACCGAAACGGTCAAGAACATCCACGGCGTCTCGGAAGAGACCACCACCGGCGTCCACCGCCTCTACAGCTTGGCCAAGCAGGGCAAGCTGCCGTTCCCGGCGATCAACGTGAACGACAGCGTGACCAAGTCGAAGTTCGACAACCTCTATGGTTGCAAGGAATCGCTGGTCGACGCGATCCGCCGCGCGACCGACGTGATGCTGGCCGGCAAGGTCGCCTGCGTCGCGGGCTTCGGCGACGTCGGCAAGGGCTCGGCCGATAGCCTCCGCAACGGCGGCGCTCGCGTGATGGTGACCGAAATCGATCCGATCTGCGCGCTGCAGGCGGCGATGGAGGGCTACGAAGTCGTGACGATGGAACAGGCCGTGAAGCGTGCCGACATCTTCGTCACCACGACCGGCAACGAGGACGTGATCACCGCTGAGCATATGAAGGCGATGAAACCGATGAGCATCGTGTGCAACATCGGCCACTTCGATTCCGAGATCCAGATCGGCGCGCTGTCGAACTACGACTGGAAGGAAATCAAGCCCGGCACGGACATCGTCACCTTCCCCGACGGCAAGCAGATCATCATCCTCGCCAAGGGCCGCCTGGTGAACCTGGGCTGCGCCACCGGCCACCCCAGCTTCGTCATGAGCTGTTCGTTCACCAACCAGGTGCTGGCCCAGATCGAGCTGTTCACCAAGGGCGACGAATACGACAACGACGTCTACGTGCTGCCCAAGCACCTCGACGAAAAGGTTGCCGCGCTGCACCTCGAAAAGCTCGGCGTGGCGCTGACCAAGCTCACCCAGAAGCAGGCCGACTATATCGGCGTGCCGGTCGAAGGCCCGTTCAAGCCGGACCATTACCGCTATTGAGCCATGCATCATCCCCTCCCGTCGCACGCGGGAGGGGATAGCCCGCACAGTCTGTTGCATCGCGCCCGCGCGGCTCATAGCTGCATAGCATGGAGCTCACTCCCACTGCGCTGGTCCTGCTCGGCCTCATGCTGGCCGCCTGGACTTTCGGCGCCGGCTGGCTGGCGCTCGCCGCGAGCAACAAGTCGCGCCAGGCCCGGGCGGCGCGTTCGAGCGCCCGGCGGCTTGCGCGGATGATGGAGGATTCGCCCGCGGTACCGCTGCTGGTCAGGGCGGACATGAAGATCGAAGGACCCGACAAGCTGGCCGGCTGGCTCGGCCTCGATAGCCTGCCGGGCTATCTCAGCGAATTGTCGGGCGGGGCGGGCGAAGATCGCGGGTTGGGCGAGTTCGCCATGGGCGAGCTGACCGAAGCGGTGCGCCGTACGCAGAAAACCGCGGCGCCGTTCCGCATGGTCGTGACCCCGCGCGGATCGGAGCGCAGCCTCGCGCTGCGCGGGCAGGTCGCCGATCCGGTCGTCGCACCGCCGGGAGCGGCGCTGGTGTGGTTTTTCGACTTTTCCGAGAGCCAGGGCGAACTCACCCGTCTTCGCGACGAAACCCAGAGGGCGCGCGACGACTTTGCCGCGCTCGTCGGTTTGATCGAAGCCGCGCCGATGCCGATGTGGTTTCGCGGGCCCGACATGAAATTGCGGCTGGTCAACAGCGCCTACGTCAAGGCGGTCGGGGCGGACAGCGCCGACTCCGTGGTCGACAAGCAGGTCGAGTTGATCGAGCGCGTCGACGGCCTCTCCGCGGCGCAGATCGCCGCGCAGGCGCGCGACAAGGACCTGCCGATCGAGCGCATCGTCCAGGCGACGGTCGGCAGCCAGCGCCGCACCTTGCGGGTGAGCGATCTGCCGCTCGGCGAGGAGGGTGTCGCCGGCTACGCCATCGACATCGAGGAAATGGAAGAGCAGTCGCGCGCCTTCCGCGCCTTTCGCGAAGCGCAGCGGCAAATGCTCGACCAGCTTTCGATCGGTGTCGCCCAGTTCGACGCCGAACAGCGGCTGTCGTTCTCCAACCAGCCGTTCCAGCGCCAGTTCTCGCTTCCGACCAACGTCGCGGTCGACCCGCCGAGCTTCGACCGCTTCCTCGATATCGCGCGCGACGCCGGCCGAGTGCCCGAAGTGCGCGATTTCCCCGCCTGGCGGCGCGAGCTGGGAGAATGGTTCGCTTCGGATGCGAGCCACGACGAGGCTTGGACGCTGAGCGACGGCACGCACCTGCGCGTCGTGGCCCAGCCTATGCCCGACGGCGGACTGGTGATGATTGCCGAGGATCGCACCGAACCGCTCGCGCTCTCGGCGATGCGCGACACGCTGCTGCGGACCCGCGCCGCGACCTTCGACAGCCTGTTCGAATCGCTGGCCGTATTCGCACCGGATGGGCGGATGCAGCTGTGGAACCGCCGCTTTGGCGCCATCTGGGGCCTGTCGGAGGATTTTCTCGACGAACACCCGCGAATCGACACCGTTCTCGAAAAGATCGCGCCACGGCTCGCCAGGCCGGGACAGCGCAAGGCGATCGGCGAAGTGGTGCGATCGGCCACGCTCGACCGCCAGCAACGCGGCGGCCAGGTAACCCTCACCGATGGCCGTACGCTCGAATTCGCCGGTGTGCCGCTGCCGGACGGCAATGGGTTGCTGACCGTGCTCGACGTTACCGACTCGAAGAAGGCGGAAGATGTGCTGCGCGAGCGCGCCTCCGCGCTCGAAGAGGCCGACGCGGTGAAGACCCGTTTCCTTGCCAACATGAGCTACGAGTTCCGCACCCCGCTGACCTCTATCGGCGGTTTTGCCGAACTGCTGCAGGGCGGGGTCGCCGGCGATCTCACTCCGCAGGCCCAGGAATATGTCGCCGCGATCATTTCCTCGGTCGAGCGCCTTTCGCAGCAGATCGAGACGGTGCTCGACCTGACCCAGAGCGAGGCCGGGCTGCTGCCGATCGCGACCGAGGAAATCGATCTGCTGTCCTTCGTCACGACCATCGTGCGCGAACGGGAAGACGCGATCGAAGGAAAGAAGCTGACGCTCGACCTGCGCGGCGACAAGGGCGCCGGAACGGTGCAAGCCGACAAGCGCCAGCTCGGCCGCGCGCTCGGCAATATCCTCGACAACGCTATCGCCGCGGTGCCCGAGGGCGGACGCATTCTAGTTGCGCTGTCGCGCGCCAAGCAGGGCGTGCGGATCGTCGTTTCGGATAATGGTCCGGGCATGAAGCCGAGCGAGCTGGCGCGCGCGCTGGAGGGCTATCGCATCGGCGCCGACGGCAAGGCGGCGGCGCGGCGCGGCGGCCTGGGTCTGCCGCTCGCCCGGCAGCTCATCGAGGCGCACGGCGGCCGGCTCGAGCTGCAGAGCGAGCAGGGTGCGGGCACCACCGCCACGATCATCCTGCCGTGACCATCGACCTGCCCGATCTTGCCGCGGTCGAGGGTCTGGGTGCGCGCATTGCCGCCAGACTGCGGCCGGGCGACGTGGTCGCGCTGAGCGGCGATCTCGGCGCAGGAAAGACCACGCTGGCGCGCGCCGTGATTGCCGCGCTCGGCCATCCGGGCGAAGTGCCGTCGCCGACCTTCACCATCGTCGAGAGCTACGACGCGCTCGATCCGCCGCTGGTTCATGCCGACTTTTACCGGCTGGGCCGCCCGAGCGAAGCAGCGGAATTGGGACTCGACGACTACCGCGAAGGGGCGGCGCTGCTCGCCGAATGGCCGGAAAAGGCCGGCGGTTTCGCCCACGAGCCGGCCTGCCTCTCGATCACGTTGGAAATTGCGGATCACGGCCGCAAGGCCGTTGTCGAAGGAGGCGCCAGTTGGCAAAGCCGCATGCCATGAGCGAACGTTTGCCGGCCGGCCTCGACGAATTCCTCGACCGCGCGGGGTGGGGCGGCAGTGCCGTCGAACCTCTCGCCGGCGATGCCAGCTTTCGGCGCTATTTCCGCATCCGCGACGGCGAGCGCAGCGCGATGTTGATGGACGCGCCGCCGCCGCAGGAGGACCCGGGTCCGTTTCTCGACGTCGGGGCCTGGCTTTCCCGCCATGGTCACCGCGCCCCGGCTATCCACGCCGAGGACCGCGGGCGCGGGCTGGTGCTGATCGAGGACTTCGGCGCGGACCGGATGCGCGACTGGCTCGACGATCACCCCGACGCCGAAGCAGCGACCTACCGGCAGGCGATTGATGCGCTGATCAGCCTGCATGATTCGCCGCCCGGGCCCTTTCCGGCGTACGACATGGCGACGTACCAGCGCGAGGCGGCACTGTTGCCCGAATGGTATGCTCCGGCGGTTGGAATCGAGGTCGACGTCGCGGGATACTCCGCGGCTTGGGACGAAGTCCTGAACCCGATGCTGCCGCGCCAAGACCCCGGCGTGACGGTGCTACGCGATTACCACGCCGAGAACATCATGCTGCTGCGCGACGGCAAGCAGGGGCTGATCGACTTCCAGGATGCGCTGGTCGGGCACCGCGCATACGATCTCGTCAGCTTGCTGCAAGACGCTCGCCGCGATGTCTCCGAAGACCTCGAGCAGGCGATGCTTGATCACTATCTGGCGCAGGTCGATGCGGGGCCGGACTTCCTGGCCGATTATGCCCGGCTCGGGGCGCAGCGAAATGCCAAGATCGTCGGCATCTTCGTGCGGCTGTGGAAGCGCGACGGGAAGGCGCACTATCTCGGCTACATTCCGCGCGTGTGGGACGCTCTCGAACGGGACCTGAAGCATCCGGCGCTGGCCCCGGTCGCCGAATGGTTCGACGCCAATATCCCGCAACAAATCCGTGACACGCGGGGCGGGGAACTGATGTGAGCAAGCTGGCGTCCGATACCGCGATGGTGCTCGCCGCGGGGCTTGGCAAGCGAATGCGCCCACTCACCGCCAGCCAGCCAAAGCCGCTCGTTCGTGTCGCCGGGAAGGCGCTGATCGATCACGCGCTCGACCGGCTCGCCGAAGCGGGTGTGGCCAAGGCCGTGGTCAACGTCCACTACCTCGCCGACGCGCTCGAAGCACACGTCATGGCGCGAAAGGCGCCGCAGGTAACCGTCTCGGACGAGCGCGAGAAGCTCATGGAAACCGGCGGCGGGATGATCCAAGCCCTGCCGCTGCTGCCCGACCCGTTCTTCGCCATCAACAGCGACAACATCTGGCTCGAAGGGCCGCGCGATGCCTTCCACGACCTGTCGCAAGCGTGGGACCCCGAAAGGATGGACGCGCTGCTGCTGTTGGTCCCGCACCGTGCGGCGCACAACTTTCGCGGCAAGGGCGATTTCCATATGACCGCCGACGGCCGGATCACCCGGCGTCGCTCGGGGCGGATCGCGCCGTTCATCTTTTCGGGCATCCAATTGGTCAGCCATCGCTTGCTGCGCGATGCGCCCGAGGGCCCGTTTTCGACCAACGTCCTGTGGTCGCGCGCGATCGAGGAAGCGCGGCTCTACGGCATCGCCTTTACGGGCCAGTGGTTCGAAGTCGGGACGCCCGCTGCAATTGCGCCGACCGAGGCCGCTCTGCGGGATGGCTGATCGCCCAGGCCCGCAAGTCTATTCGATCGCTGCACACCGCGGCTTTGCCGATGCGCTGGTCGCCGGCCTCCTACCGCGCTATTCCCAGCCCGACGTCGGCCTCGCCCGGCTGACGCTGCTCCTGCCGAGTAGCCGCGCGGCGCGAACCGTGACCGAGGCCTTCATTCGCCTGTCCGGAAACGGCCTGCTGATGCCGCGCATGGCGGTGGTTGGCGACCTCGACCTCGACGAAACGCTGGGCGCGCTGCTCGACCCGCTCGGCGCGGGCGCGGCCATTGCGCCGGCGGCCGACCCGATGCGGCGGCTGTTCCGACTGGCGCAGGCGATTCCCGACGCGATGAGCGCCCTCGGGCGCGAGGCGCCGAGCGGGGCGGCGCGGCTGCGCATGGCCGGCCAGATCGCCACCGCCATCGACCGGCTGCTGGTCGAAGACATCGATCCGGCAGCGCTGTGGCAGGAGCGGGTTGCGCAGGTCCTTGCCGAGATGAGTGGGCACTGGGTCGAAAACACCAAGGTCTTCTACGCCGTGCAGCAGATGTGGGCGGCCGAACTGCGCGCGCGGGGCGAAGTCGATGCCGCCACCCGGCGCAATCGCCTGTTCGCGCACGCGGCCGAGCGGTGGCGCAGCGATCCTCCGAAGACGCCGATCGTCGCCGCCGGCGTGACCAGCGCAGCGCCGGCGCTCGCCGGGCTGCTGCGCGTTGTATCGGAGCTGCCGGGAGGTGCGGTCATCCTGCCCGACCTCGACCTGTCGATGGATCCCGCGGTGTGGGACGAACTCGGCCATGCCGGCGCGCCCGAGGCCGACCCGCCGCTGGCCAGGGGCGATGCCGTCACCCATCCGCAGTACCACCTCAAGCTTCTGCTCAACCGAATGGGAGTGAACCGCAGCGAAATCCAGCCGTGGCACCGCGCCGGACTGGGCAAGGGACCGCCCGAGCGCAGCCATGCGATTTCGAACCTGTTCCTCCCTCCAGAGGCTTCGAAAGGCTGGGTCGATCTTCCCGCCGACAAGCGCCGGCTGGCGGGCGTGCGCCTGCTCGAGACGGCGAATCCGGAAGAGGAGGCGCAGGCCATCGCGCTGCTGGTGCGGCAGGCCGTCGCCGAGCCGGAGCGGCGGGTGGCCGTCGTCACGCCCGACCGCGGTCTGGCGCGGCGAGTGGTCCATCATCTCCGGCGCTGGAATATCGAGGCCGACGATTCGGCCGGGCGCCCGCTGTCGCAGACTGCGGCAGGACGGCTGTTTTTGCTGCTCGCCGAAGTCGGCGCAGAGCAGGCCGCGCCGGTGCCGCTGATGGCGCTGCTCGAACATCCGCTGGTGCGGCTCGGCGACGAGCGCGGGGCGTGGCTCGACCGCGCCCGCGTGCTCGAACTGCAACTGCGCGGTCCGCGCCCCGCGCCCGGGCTCGAGCCGCTGCGCGAAACGGCAACCGAGGCTGCGGTTGCGGACTGGTGGAGCGAGGTCGAGACGATCCTCGCCCCGCTGATGGACGAATCCGAGGCCCGGCTCGCCGATCTGCTCGACCGAATGGTTGCGGCGGGCGAGGCGCTAGCCGGGGAGAACCTTTGGGCCCGCGAGGACGGGCGGGCGCTCTCGGCGCTGGTCGAGGACCTGCGCCTCCATGCCGGCGAAGCAGGCTTCGTGCTCGCGCCCGGCCAACTGCCCGCCGCGCTGCGCGATCTGCTCGAAGCCGTGGCCGTGCGGCCCCCCTACGGCGGTCACCCCCGCGTCGCCATCTACGGTCTGCTCGAAGCGCGCATGACCCGAGCCGACCTTGTGATCTGCGCCGGGCTCAACGAAGGCACCTGGCCGGCGACCCCGGCGCTCGACCCGCTGCTTGCTCCCGCGGTCCTGCGCGCGCTCGGTGTGCCCGGGCCCGATTTTCGAATCGGCCTGTCGGCGCACGACCTCGCAGCCCTGCTGGGAGCGCCCGAGGTCGTGCTCAGCCGCTCCGCCCGCGACGTCCAGGGCCCGGCGATCCCGAGCCGCTTTCTGCTGCGCGTCAGGGCGCTGCTCGGGCGCAAGATGTCCGACGAGGCGGCCGACATGACCACGCTGGCGCTCGCCCGTGCGCTCGACGATGCGAAGCCGGCGCCGCGCTATTCGCGGCCGCAGCCGATGCCCCGCGAAGATCAGCGCCGCGTGCGGATCAGCGTCACCGCGCTCGACCGGCTGCGCTCCGATCCCTACCAGTTCTACGCCTCGGCCATCCTGCGTCTCAAGCCGCTCGACGCGCTCGATGCCGAGCCTACGCCGGCATGGCGCGGTACGGCGGCGCACGAGGTGCTCGAGACGTGGCACAAGACCGGCCGGCCGATGGCCGAGGTGGCCGAGGAGGTTCTCGAGCAGATGAACCACCACCCGCTGATGCGCGCGCTGTGGCGGCCGCGACTGATGAAGGCACTTGAATGGGTCGAGACCATGATTGCCGCTCACCCCGAGCGCAAGCCGGTGTTGTTCGAGGAATGGGGCGCGATGCTGGTTCGCGGCATCGAGATCTTCGGCAAGGCCGACCGGATCGATCGCTTCGCAGACGGCACGCTGGCGATCGTCGACTACAAGACCGGCCAGCCGCCGAGCGGGCGACAGGTCGAGAACGGCTATGCCCTGCAGCTCGGCACGACGGGCCTTATGGCTGAACGCGGCGGGTTCAAGGACGTTGCCGGGCCACCGACGGCGTTCGAATACTGGTCGCTGGCCAAGTCCCCCAAGAGCGAAACCGGCTTCGGCTATGTCGCCACGCCGATTCTCACGGGCAACAAGCGCTCCGGCATCCCGCTCGACGACTTCCTGCCCGAGGCGAAACGCTTCCTCGACGAAGCTCTCGACAGATGGATCCTTGGACAAGAACCGTTCACCGCGCGGCTCAACCCCGATGCGCCGGGCTATGACACCTATGACCAGCTGATGCGCCTCGACGAGTGGCTTGGGCGGGAAGACGGCGAATGAGCGGCCGGGTCCATCCGCTCAAGGACGAGCAGGCCCTGGCGGTCGACCCGCGCGACAGCGTCTGGCTTTCCGCCAGCGCCGGGACCGGCAAGACGCAGGTGCTCTCGGCGCGGGTCCTGCGGCTGCTGCTGACGCCGGGTGTCGAGCCCGGGCAGATTCTGTGCCTGACCTTCACCAAGGCGGGTGCCGCCGAGATGGCGACCCGCGTCAACGAAGTGCTCGCCGATTGGGTGCGGATGGACGAGACGCTGCTGGCGGCCGACCTCCACGCCATCGGCGCGAAGGGCACGCCCGAGGAACTGAGCCTCGCCCGCTCGCTGTTCACCAGGGTGCTCGACTGCCCGGGCGGAGGCCTGCGGATCGACACCATTCACGCGTTCTCGCAATGGCTGCTCGCCGCCTTTCCCGAGGAGGCCGAACTGGTCCCCGGCACCAAGCCGATGGAGGATCGCGACAAGGATCTGCTCGCTCACCAGGTGCTCGCCGACTTGCTGGTCGACTGGGAGGAGCAGGGCGACAGCGCGATGCACGGCGCATTGTCGGAGCTGTCCGTGCGGATGGGACCGGACGGGGTGCGCGCCTGGCTGATGCGCTGCGCCGAGGCGCGCGAGGCATGGTTCGGCCCGGGCGGCTGGCAGGAGCCGCTGCACGAGCGCGTGCGCACGTTGATCGGATTGCCCAGCGATGCCGGGCCGCATTTGCTCGAAGCGCTGTGCGCCGACGATGCGTTCGATTGCGACGCGCTGCGCGAATGCCTCGCCACGCTTTCCGGCTGGAACACCGCGACCGGACGCGAGGGCGCAGCGGCTGCAGAAGCATGGCTCGCGCTCGACCCGGCCACCCGGGCGGAGGCAATCGAGAGCTTTTCCGGCACGCTCTTCAACAAGACCGGTTTCGCCTCGCCCGACCGGGTCGGCAAACAGCTAGGCAACATCACAAAGCGCGATCCGGGATACGAGGAAAAGCTCCGCAGGGTCGGCGAAAGCTTGCAGAAGGTCATCGACTGCCGCGCGTTGCTGGGTCTGGTCGACCTGCTCGTTCCGGCGCTGACCATCGGCCGCCGCTTCGCCATCGCCTGGGACGCGGCGAAAACCCGCGAAGGGCTGATCGACTTCGACGACCAGATCCGCCGCGCCGCCGCGCTACTCAGCGACAAGGCCCTGTCGGACTGGATCCGCTACAAGCTCGACCGCCAGTTCGACCACATCCTGATCGACGAGGCGCAGGACACCAACGCGGCGCAGTGGTCGATCATCGATGCGCTGACGGGCGACTTCTTCGCCGGCGAAGGGCAGGCCGACGGCAAATTGCGGACCATCTTCGTGGTCGGCGATTACAAGCAGGCGATCTTCCGGTTCCAGGGGACCAGCCCGGAGAATTTCGAGGCGGCGCGACAGCGCTACAAGCAGATATTGGCCGGCCTTGCAGCGAACAATCCCGCCGCCCGCGCACTGCGGGATTATGGTCTCGGCCGCTCGTTCCGCACGGCTCAGGCGGTGCTCGATTTCGTCGATGCCGCGATTAGGGAAATCGGCCATGCCGCGTTCGGATTGACGAGCCCGCCCGATCCGCACGTCGGAGATCAGCGGCCCGGCCTGGTCGCGCTTTGGCAGCCGGTTGGCGCTGCGGCCGAAGACGATCCCGACGAGGGCCCCGACGAAGAGGCGCCCGACACCTGGTTGCCCGGCCCCGAACGGCGCATGGCCGACAAGATCGCCGCGCAGGTCAAGCGCTGGCTGACCACCGAACCGATCGCGCTGGTCAAGGGCGGCAAGCGCAATGCGGGGCCGGGCGACATCATGGTGCTCGTGCGCAAGCGCCGCGAGCTGGCGGGCCTGATCGTCGCGCGGCTTCACGCCGCCGGTGTGCCGGTGGCGGGTGTCGACCGGTTGCGGCTCGGCGCGCCGCTGGCGGTCAAGGACTTGATGGCAGCATTGCGTTTCGCCGCGCAGCCGCTCGACGACCTCAGCTTGGCGGGGCTGCTGGTCAGTCCGTTGATCGGGTGGACGCAGGAGCAGCTGCTCGAATTCGCCTATCGGCCGGACAAGACTGCGCTGTGGGACCACTTGCGCAAATCGCGCGAACCCGAAGCGATGCGGGTGGCGGATATGCTAAGAGACTTGCTGCGGCGGGCCGATTTCGAGCCGCCGCAGGCGCTGTTGCACTGGATGCTGGCCGGGCCGTGGCAGGGGCGGCGCCGGCTCGTCGCCCGGCTCGGGCGCGAGGCCAACGACCCCATCGACGAACTGCTCAACGCCGCGCTGAGCTTTTCGGGGGTCCATACCCCGAGCCTGCAGGGCTTCATCCTCTGGTGCGATGCCGGCGAGGGCGAGCTCAAGCGCGAGGCGGGGGCAGGCGAGGGGCTGGTGCGGGTGATGACCGTGCACGGCTCGAAGGGCCTGCAGGCCCCGATCGTTATCCTTGCCGATGCGACCGGCAATCCGGACAGCTCGCCCACGCGCGGGCTGTCGCTGGCCGAGGAACTGCCGGGCGGGGAAGGGCGCACGCTGCCGTTGCCCCCGCTGACCAAGGAAGAGAAAGCCGGGCGCGTCTCCGAAGCAGAAGCCGAGGCCGCCAAGGCGGAACGACAGGAGCACTGGCGGCTGCTCTACGTCGCCATGACCCGCGCCGAGGAGGCTCTGTTCGTCGGCGGTGCTCTGGGCGCGCGCGAGGAAGAGCCGGCCGAAGATTCGTGGTATGCGCGACTTTCCAAAGTCATCGATGCCGTGGCGCTCGCAGACCCGGTATGGGGCTGGCGTCTCGAACAGGGCGAGCGCGCGCCGGTGCACGCCAATGCAGCCGATGGAACGGAGATCGAATCGCCGGCGCTCCCCGACTGGGCAATGCAACCCGTCGGCCCCGAACCGCGTCCGCCGCGCCCGCTTGCGCCGAGCGCCGCCGGACAGGACGAGGGGGCCGACCCGCCGTTCCCCCCGGGCTCGGATGGTTTTGCGGCGCGCCGCGGCGTGCTTATCCATCGCCTGCTCGAACGTCTGCCCGAAGTGCCGCCCTTGCTCCGCGCGAGCACGGCGCGCGACTGGCTCGCGCGGCAGGCGTCGGAATTCGACGAGTCCGAGCGCGAGTCGATTCTGGCCCCGGCGCTGGCGGTCCTCGACGAGCCCGGTTGGGCCGAGATATTCGGACCCGATGCGCTTGCCGAGGTTCCGCTGGCTGCGACGGTCGACGGGCAGATTGTCGCCGGCACAGCTGACCGGCTGCTGGTCGAGCGGGACCGCGTGCTGGTGGTCGATTTCAAGACTGCGCGGCGCCCGCCTTCAGGCCTGGCCGAGGTCCCGGTCGCGACCCTGCGGCAGATGGCGGCCTATGCCGCGGCGCTGGCGGCGATCTACACGGGGCGCCGGATCGAGGCGGCCGTGCTTTACACCCAGGTCCCGCTGCTGGTGGCGATACCGCCCGCGCTGCTCGCCGAACACAAGGCGGCGTTATCGCCCGGCTAGCAAAGCTATCCAAGCGCAACCGTTGCAACTGGCCGGGTGCGACCTAGATTGACGGCAATCTCAAGGAGTCCCCCCACCATGCCGACCAAGACCGTCACCGATGCAAGCTTCAAGACCGATGTGCTCGATTCCCAGACGCCGGTCCTCGTCGATTTTTGGGCCGAATGGTGCGGGCCGTGCAAGATGATCGCCCCGGCGCTCGAGGAAATCAGCGACGAACTCGGCGAGAAGGTAACCATTGCCAAGATGGACATCATGGAGAACCCCGACATCCCCGGCCAGATCGGCGTGCAATCTATTCCGCTGATGGTGCTGTTCAAGGACGGCAAGGCCGTGGCCAAGAAGCTCGGTGCAGCGCCCAAGAGCCAGCTCAAGGGCTGGCTCGAGAGCGAACTGGGCTGATCAGCCCGGCAGAGCGGCCATCCGCTCTGCCATCGCGTCCCACAATTCAGGTGAAGCGGCCCCGATAAGTCCGGGCCGCTCCCACTCGTCGACCCGGTAGGGCGAGCCGTCGGGGCGCGCGACCTTGCCGCCCGCCTCCTCGACGAACAGCGCGCCGGCGGCATGGTCCCAGGCCAGGGTGCGTTCGTACAGCGCAACGTCGTTGGTGCCGAGCACGAGGCGCGGGTACTGCTCGGCGCAGCACCACGGGATATCGACCTGCCGATAATTCGGCAGGAGGTGGGCCTTCATCGCCTCGCGTTTGGCGTGGTCCACGAAGAGCAGCGAGATCGCCGCTACCGGTATCTCTTCTCCGGTCGCGCGGGCCGAGACCTTCTCACCGTTCACGAACGCGCCCTTGCCCTTGTGCGCGACACATAGGCGTCCCGACAGACAATCGTAGATCCACCCGGTATGCGCCACGCCGCCCGAGGCCATGGCCAGGAGGATGCCGAATGGCGGCTTGCCGTGAGCGAAGTTGCGCGTCCCGTCGATCGGATCGACGATCCAACAGTCGCTCGATAGGTGGCGCATGAGCGAGGGATCGGCGTGCGTTCCCTCTTCGCCGACGACGGGCAGGCCGGGGATGATTTTCGCCAGCCCCTCGATCAGCATTTCTTCCGACAGCTTGTCGGCCACGGTGACCGGATCGTTGCCGCCCTTGTCTTCAACCTGATGCGCGGCGAGCTGCTGGTAGTAGGGCAGGATCGCGCGTTCGGTGACGTGCTTGAGCAGATCCTCGATCGAGCGGTGGAAGACCATGATATCGCTCACGAGCGCCCCTTCTACGAACGATAGTCGGCGTTGATAGAGATATATCCGTGCGTGAGGTCGCAGGTCCACACGGTGGCGCGGCCCTCGCCGAGGCCGAGATCGACCTGGACGGTTATCTCGCGGCCCTTAAGATGCGCGGCAACAGGCGCCTCGTCGTAATCGGCCAGCGGCAGGCCGTCGCGCGCGCACCATGTGCCGCCGAAGCCGATCGACAGGGTGTCGCGGTCGGCCGGTTCGCCGGCCTTGCCCACGGCCATCACCACGCGGCCCCAGTTGGCGTCCTCCCCGGCGATGGCGGTCTTGACCAGCGGCGAGTTGGCGATGGCGAGCCCGATACGCCGGGCGCTCTCATCGCTCTCGGCGCCGGTCACGGCAATTTCGATGAACTTCTGCGCCCCTTCGCCGTCACGCACCACAAGGTGGGCGAGCTGGCGGCAGACGTCGCCCAGCGCGGCGACGAAGGCGTCGGCCCCGGGATCGTCGAACGAGGCGAGGGGCGCATTGCCCGCCTTGCCGGTCGCGAAGGCCAGCACGGTGTCGCTGGTCGAGGTGTCGCTGTCGACGGTGATGCAGTTGAAGGTGCCCTCGTTGGCGCCCGAGAGGCATTGCTGCAGGAATGCTGGATCGACCGCCGCGTCGGTGAAAATGTAGCCCAGCATGGTCGCCATGTCGGGGGCGATCATGCCGCTGCCCTTGACGATCCCCCCGATGGTTACCGTCGTCCCGCCGACAACCGCGGTGGCGAGCGCGCCCTTGTTGAAAGTGTCTGTCGTGCCGATGGTCGCGGCCGCGTCTTCCCACGAGCACTCCGGAGCTTCGAGCGCTGCGGCGACTCCCGCTTGCGCTTTGTCCTTGGGCAGCGGGACGCCAATCACCCCTGTCGAGGAAACGAACACCTCGCTCGGCTCGCAGCCGAGGTGGCGCGCGACCTGCGCCATGATCGTCTCGACGGCGTCGCGCCCGCGGTAACCGGTGAAGGCGTTGGAGTTGCCGGCGTTGACCACCAGCGCCCGGGCCTTGCCGAGCCGCACCTGCTCGCGGCCGAGCTCGACCTCGCTCGAACAACATACGTTACGCGTGAAAACCCCTGCGACCGCGGTGCCTTCCGCAAGTTCGACATAGGTCAGGTCGCAGCGGCCCCAGTCCTTGTACCCGGCACGCGCGATGTGCGGCGTGACGCCGGCAATCTTCGGGATGGCCGGGAAGGGCTTGGCGAGGGGGGAGCGTTCGAGGTCCATGACCCCTGCGGGCTAACGAATGGCCCGCAGGGGTCAAGAAGGATCACGCTGCCGCCGGCGCCGCCTCACCACCCTTGTCGCGCGGAATGAGCACGAAGGCGGCGAGGTAGAGCAGGCCGGTGACGATCAGCAGGTTGTCGTAGCCGGTGAACAGCGCGGCATATTCGAAGCATCCGCCGACGATCGTGCCGAGCAGGTTGATGGCGAATGCCGCCTGGCTGTCGCCGGAGCTGCGGAAGCGCTTGGCGAAGGCCACGTTGGCGAGAAAGATCGGGATGAAGGCGATGAGCGTCGCGGCCACCAGACGGGGCCAGAACGGCAACGGCAGCAGCATTTCCGGCTTGATCGCCCAGGCCAGCGCAAGGCTGAGCGCGATGCCGGTGTAGATCACCGGCAGCGGCGGGGTCTTGATTTTGCGAGTCACCTCGACCGCGGCGAGTACGATCAGCAGGACACCGGCAAAGACCATGGCGTTTACCAGCCATGTGGTGCCGAACAGCAGCGCAAACGTGGCGACGTTCTTCGTTTCAAGCAGCAGAAACGCTGCGCCCATAAAAAACAGATCGGCATAGGGCCGCATCGGCTTGAGCGGTCCGCCGAGCACGCGCACCGTCAGCAGCGAGGTCGTCAGGATGGCGATCAGCGTGATGGCGTAGAGCGGCGGGAAGTTGTTGCCGCGGAAGTAGAGGAACGGCGAATCGTCGGTCGCCGGCGTGATCTCGCCCTGCGAGGTCTGTTTCCAGGTCTTGAGGCACTGCTGGTTGGTCTCGTCGAAACCGATGCTGACCACGGCCTGAGCCCCGGCAAACGTATCGACGCACGGCTTGTGGCCGAAGGCCCTGGCGGCAGTCCCGGCGAGCCGGTCGATCAGCCAGGGTTCGCGATAATAGTTGTACATGGCGAAAGCGCCGTCGGGCTTGAGGTGGCGGCGCACCGAGGCCATCGCCTCTTCGGTGAAGAGGAAGGATTCGAGGCGGATCTGCGATGCTCCGGAAACCAGCGTCAGCGAATCCGGCAGCGCGAACAGCACGAGGTCGTACTTGCGGTCGGTCGATTCGAGGAACGCGCGGCCGTCGTTCACGTGACGGTGCACCCGCGGGTTCTGGTAGGGCTTGTCGATGTTCCTGGCAGCGCCGATCGAGAGGATCTTCGGGTCGATATCGACCGCGTCGATCCGCTTGGCCCCTTCGGACAGCGCGATGGCGACGTCGGAACCCGAACCGGCCCCGATGATCAGTACGTCTTCGAGGCTGTTGTCGGGCAGGCGCAGATATGGCGTTTCGTAAATCCGCTCGCCCTGTTCGACCTTCCACTTGGCCGGGGCCATCATCTGGTGCGGCACGCCGTTGGCGCGGATCAACAGGAAGCCCGGCCCACCGGCGGTGACCGGTTCGGTTCGGACCTTGTAGTATGGCGACCAGCTGACTCCGGGCTGCATCGTCTCGATGATCAGCGCGAGGAGAAGCGCGGAAGCCCAGGCGCCACTTACAAGGCGTCGGCGCGGATTGCTTAGCAGCAAATAGACCGCCATCGCGATCACTCCCCACACAACCGAGGGAGCCCACATGAAGCTGAGCGCGGTAAAGGTGAGGATACCCCCGAGCGAGCCAAGCAGATCGTAACGGTAGGCGGAAAGCGGGTTGAGGCGCGCAAAGCAGCGTCCGACCAGCTCGGCCGGGCCGGCCAGGATCGTCGCCACCAGCGCGAACACTACGGGCAGCGCGAGCCAAGCCGGAGGGCCGCTCATTTCGAGCGAGGTGAAGTAAATCACGTCGGAGCCACTGCGCTCGATCGAAACCGGGAAGCGCAGCACGCCAATGACCAGCGCAGAAAGGAGCGGCAGCGAAACCGGCCAGATCGACCACTCCTTGCGACTTATCAGGAAGCCGGCGCCGATTCCGAGGAACGAGCCGAGCAGGACGAAATTCGAAAAGTACGACAAGTGCACAACGTTGGCGCCGAGCCAGCGGATCAGCGCCAGCTCAAGGAACAACATCAGGAAGCTCGACATGAGCAGGCGGGCGACCGCGCTGTTGTTCGCATCCTCGCGATCGGCTTCCGATACGGCGAGAGCCGTCCTGATTCGGGCCATGAGGTCCTTGTTTGCCGCGTGGTCGTTCATCGTTCCTGCAATGCCGTTCAATGGTCTGCTCCCACCCCCTGAGGCCGCTGCGGCCCAGGTATTAAAATGCGGCGGTAAGGGAGTATGGTTATTAACGGGTTAAGAGATGGCGGCTACAGATGGACAAACGCCCGCCAAACGCTATCTAGGCCGCGCATGTTACGCAGACTGTTCACGCTGTTCGCGCTCCTCTCCGGGCTTGCCGCCATTGGCGCGCCCGTTCAGGCGCGCGTGCACGATGTGCCGGGCATCGGCATGGTCGCTGCCGCCGAGCTGACCACGCGCTGCGGTAAGCAAGCGATTGCCAGGCTCGACGATCGCAAGCAGCCGGCGGCCGGGTGCCGCCAGGAGCAGAAGAAGGGGCCGAAGCCGGCGCCGTCGATCGTCTACTTCCCGCCGGTCATGTTGCAGGTCGACCGCGCGCACGAATAGCGCGCTCGATATCCGTCCAGACCGACCGCTGCTGCACGACGCGCGGCCCCCGATATTACAGATTTGTAGGAACACGCCCATGATCGGCGCTATTGCCAAAGCCATTTTCGGCTCTTCCAACGACCGCTACGTCAAGTCGCTCGACAAGACGATCCAGACCATCGCCGCGCTCGAGGAGCAGATCGAGGCGCTCTCCGACGAGGAACTCCGCGCCCAGACGCAAAAGTTCCGTGAGCAGCTCGCCGGCGGCAAGGATCTCGACGACATCCTGCCCGAAGCCTTCGCCACCGTGCGGGAAGCCTCCAAGCGGGTGCTCGGCATGCGCCATTTCGATGTGCAGATGGTCGGCGGCATCGTGCTCCACCGCGGCGAGATCGCCGAGATGCGCACCGGCGAGGGCAAGACCCTTGTCGCAACGCTCGCCACCTACCTCAATGCGATCGAGGGCAAGGGCGTCCACGTCGTCACCGTCAACGATTACCTGGCCAAGCGCGACTCCGAGTGGATGGGCCAGATTTACCGCTTCCTCGGTCTCACCGTCGGTGTCATCGTACCCAACCTGTCCGAGCACGAGCGGCGCGAAGCCTATGGGGCCGACATTACCTACGGCACCAACAACGAATTCGGCTTCGACTACCTGCGCGACAATATGAAGCACGAGCGCAGCCAGCAGGTACAGCGCCCTTTCAATTACGCCATTGTCGACGAAGTCGACTCGATCCTGATCGACGAGGCCCGCACCCCGCTGATCATTTCCGGGCCCACGGAGGACAAGCAGGAGCTCTACCTCAAGCTCGACGCCATCGTGAAAGACTTCGAGCCGAAGTATTACGAGGTCGACGAGAAGGCCCGCAGCGTCAGTCTGACCGAGGAAGGCAACGAGGAAATCGAATCCCGCATTGCGGCGGCCGGGCTGCTGGTTTCGGACAACCTCTATGATGTCGAGAACACGCAGGTCGTGCACCACCTCGACCAGGCCCTGCGAGCCAACATCATCCAGAAGCGCGACATCGACTACATCGTCAAGGACGGAAAGATCGTCATTATCGACGAGTTCACGGGCCGCATGATGGACGGGCGCCGCTGGTCGAACGGGCTGCACCAGGCCGTCGAGGCGAAGGAGGGCGTCAGGATCGAGCCCGAGAACCAGACGATGGCCTCGATCACCTTCCAGAACTATTTTCGTATGTATCCCAAGCTGTCGGGCATGACCGGCACGGCGGCGACCGAAGCGGCGGAATTCTGGGACATCTACAAGCTCAACGTCGTCGAGATCCCGACCAACGTGCCGGTGCAGCGGATCGACGAGGAAGACGAGTTCTACAAGAACACCAGCGACAAGTTCCAGGCCATTGCCAAGGCCATCAAGGAAAAGCAGGACATCGGCCAGCCGGTCCTCGTGGGTACGGTATCGATCGAGAAGTCCGAGCTGCTTTCGACCTTCCTCGACAAGGAAGGCGTCAAGCACGAAGTGCTCAATGCCCGCTTCCACGAACAGGAAGCGCACATCGTGGCCCAGGCCGGACGCCTCGGCGCGGTAACCGTCTCGACCAACATGGCGGGCCGCGGCACCGACATCCAGCTCGGGGGCAACGTCGAATACCGGATCGAGGACGAGCTCAAGGATCTCGCCGAGGACGATCCCAAGCGCCAGCTCGAGATCGACCGGATCAAGGCTGAGGTGGCTGAGGAGCGCAGGAAGGTGCTCGAAGCCGGCGGCCTTTTCGTGCTCGGCACCGAGCGGCACGAGAGCCGGCGCATCGACAACCAGTTGCGCGGCCGCTCGGGCCGCCAGGGCGATCCGGGTCTGTCGCGCTTCTACCTCTGCCTGGAGGACGACCTGCTGCGCATCTTCGGGCCGGACACGCTGTTCGCCAAGATGATGAATTCGAACCTCGCCGACGGCGAGGCGATCGGCTCGAAGTGGCTCTCAAAGGCGATCGAGACCGCGCAGAAGAAGGTCGAGGCGCGCAACTACGAGGTTCGCAAGCAGGTCGTCGAATACGACAACGTGATGAACGACCAGCGCAAGGTGGTCTACGAACAGCGCGCCGAGATCATGGACGCCGAGAAGGTCGATGACGTCGTCGTCGACATGCGCCACGACGCCATCAACGCCATCGTCGGTGCTGCCTGCCCTCCGGGCTCGTACCCCGAGCAATGGGACGTCGAGGGCCTCAAGACGCGCGTTGCCGACATCACCGGGCTCGACCTGCCGTTCGATGCGTGGATGCAGGAAGACGCACTCGAACCCGAATTGATCGAGGAGCGCATCGTCGCCGCGGCAGACAAGCTGATGGAAGAGAAAATCGGCGAAGACGATCACAACATCTGGCGCCAGGTCGAAAAGCAGGTCTTGCTCGACCGGCTCGATCACCACTGGAAGGAACATCTCGCCACGCTCGATGCCCTGCGCCAGGTGGTATTCCTGCGCGCCTATGCGCAGAAAACGCCTATCAACGAATACAAGCAGGAAGCATTCGGCCTGTTCGAGTTGATGCTCGAAACGATCCGCGAGGACGTTACGAAGATCCTGCTGACCAGCCAGCTGCGCATGGCATCGCCGCCTCCGCCGCCATCGCTGCCCGACCTGCCGGACTTTCTGACAGGGCATATCGATCCGCTGACCGGGCTAGACGATTCCAACGATGGCGACGGTTCGGCCGAGCGCGCTGCACTGTTCGGGGCGCTTGCCGGCTCTTCCATGGCTGCGGCCGGGCCCGGCGGTTCGTCGGGCAATCCTTACGCCGGACAGGACATCAGCCGCAACGCTCCGTGCCCGTGTGGATCGGGCAACAAGTACAAGCATTGCCACGGCGCCCTGGTCTGAGCTTCGATGTCAGTTCCAGCTGAGCGGCCGTGCGACGTCCTCGAGGGCGCGCCGTTCGGCGGCCGTGCCATATAACGCCGTGACGATTGCGGCGACGAGCATGAGCGCGGCGCCGAACAGGTATCCGAGCAGCACCTGCCCGCGCGACCCGCTCTCGATCAGCAGGCCGAAGACCCACGGCGCCACCGCACCGAGCAGAGTGCCGAGCGCGTAGAAAATGGCGATGGCGAGGGCGCGCATTTCCAGCGGGAAGTTCTCCGCGGCGCTGAGGTAAGCCGCGCTCGCCGCCGCGCTGGCGAAGAAGAAGGTAACCGACCAGCACAGCGTCTGCGTGGTCGCGGTCAACAATTCGGCCTGGAAGGCGAAGCCCGTCGCCGCGAGCAGCAGGCCCGACATCGCATAGGTCCCGATGATCATCGGCCGCCGCCCCCAGCTGTCGAACAGGTGGCCGAGCACCAGCGGGCCGAGCACGTTTCCGGCGGCGAAGGGAAGGATGTAATAGCCGACGCTGGCGGTGGCGACGCCGTAGAAATCGGTCAGCATCATCGCGTAGGTGAAGAAGATCGCGTTGTAGAAGAAGGCCTGCGCCGACATCAGCGTCAGGCACCAGAAGGTGCGCTTGGGATAGGTCTTGAACAGCGCACGGAAAACTTCGCCCATCGGCGTCGAGCGGCGCGGGCGGACGTGCGCCTCGGCCGGCGGCACGTCGGCGATGGGGTGACCCTCGGCAACCACGCGAGTTTCGATCTCCTCGATGATCCGCTCGGCTTCGTCGGGCCGGCCATGGGTTGCAAGCCAGCGCGGACTTTCGGGCAAGTGGCGGCGCAGGTTGAGGATCACGATACCGATCGCTGCGCCGCCGAAAAAGGCGATCCGCCAGCCATATTCGGGATCGATCACGCGCGGGTCGAGCAGGATGATCGAGGCCGCGCTGGCCAATGCTGCGCCGACCCAGAAGCTGCCGTTGATGACGAGATCGGTCCAGCCGCGCCGGCGCGCCGGCACCAGCTCCTGGATCGCCGAATTGATCGCGCTGTACTCGCCGCCGATCCCCGCTCCGGTCAGGAAGCGCATCAGGGCAAAGCTCGGCAGGTCCCAGGTGAAGGCCGTGCCGGCGGTCGCGACGAGATAGAGACCGAGCGTGATCGAGAACAGGCGCTTGCGGCCCCAGCGGTCGGTCAGCCATCCGAAGAACAGCGCACCGCCGACCGCGCCGACGAGGTAGGCCGAGTTGGCGAGCCCGACATCGGAAGCGCTGAACTGCAGCACCGGGCTTTCGCGCAGCGCCCCGGCGACCGATCCGGCAAGAGTGACCTCCAAGCCGTCGAGGATCCACGTGATACCGAGCGCGGTGACCACGAGCCAGTGGAAGCGGCTCCAAGGAAGGCGGTCGAGCCGGGCGGGGATGGCCGCGGCGCGGCGGGATGACTTGATCGCGTTTGGCATTGGAACCGGATGCAGCCTAGCCAGACTGGCACGGGCATCAACCCCGGGGCTTGCCGCAATCATAACACTCGTTAGTATCCGGCCGCGAAGAGGGGGCGCAGTATGGAAATTGCACGGCTCGATCTGCCAAAGTGCAAGATTGGCGAAGGCCCGGTGTGGGACGTGGCCGAGCAGGCGCTGTACTACATCGATATCATCGGCAAGGCGGTGTTCCGCTGGGACCCGGCCACGGGTGACCTGACAAGCTGGGACCTTCCCGACATCGTCGGCTCGATGGCGCTGCGCGAGGGCGGCGGGGCAATCGTCGCTCTCGGCACCGGGGTGCACACGCTCGACTTCGCTTCCGGTGCGGTGGAACCGCTGGCGCTCCTCGATCCGCCCGATCCCGAGGTCCAACTGGCCGATGGCAAGGTCGACCGCCGAGGGCGCTTCGTGTTCGGCACGAGCGACCGGGCGATGAAGGAACCTCGCGGCGGTCTGTACTCGCTCGACAAGGGTACGCTGACCCGGATCGACGACAACATCTTTCTTGGCAACGGACCGTGCTGGTCGCCCGACGACAGCGTGCTTTACCATGCGGATTCGCTGCGCCACACGATCTACGCCTACGACTACGACATCGAAACCGGTGCCGCGGCCAACCGCCGCGCCTTCTTCAACAGCGAGAAGTGGGGCCCGATCCCCGACGGGGCGACGGTCGATGCCGACGGCAACATCTGGTGCGCGATTTGCGAGGGCGGGGTGGTGCTGTGCATTTCTCCCACCGGACAGGTGCTGCGGGAAATTCCATTTCCCACGAAGATCCCTGCCAGTGTGATGTTTTTCGGCCCGGATCTCGACCGCTTGTTTGTGCCGACCATCGACCCCTCATTCATTCCCGGCCGCGAGGTCGCACCCGATGACGGCGCCTGCTTCGTCATCGACGGGCTCGGCGTGAAGGGTCTGCCGGAGCCGCGCTACAATGGCTGAGGCGGCGGGGCCTGTCGGCATCGACTACAAGCGCATGCTGCCGCTGATGTTCGCGGTGTTCGTCAACATCGCCGGGTTCAGCCTGATCCTACCGCTGCTGCCGTTCTACGGAACGCTGTTCGGCGCCGGCCCGTTCGAGGTAGCCCTGCTGTTCGCCGCCTACAGCCTGGGCAACGTCTTCGGCGAGATTTACTGGGGACGGCAATCGGACAAGCACGGACGGCGCGCCGTGCTAATTCTCACCACCGCCGGCGCCGCGCTGACTTATGTCGCGTTTGCGTTCGCGCCTGGGTTGTGGATCGCCATCGCCATCCGCGTCGTCAACGGTTTCTTCGGGGGCACGCTCAGCGTGGCGCAGGGTTTCCTCGCCGATGCGTCCCCGCCGGAGAAGCGGGCCAAGGCGATGGGGCTGTTCGGCTCGAGCTTCTCGCTCGGCTTCGCCTTTGGTCCGGTCATCGGTGGACTACTTGCCGGGGCCGGGGACAGCCTCACCGATTTTCGCGCCCCGATCCTCGCCGCCGCCGGCCTTTGTGCGATCACTTCGATCTGGTCCTTTGCCGTGCTGCGCAACGCCAAGGAGCCGTTGGGCAGGGCGGCACCGCTGCCCCGCTACAGCGAAGGGCTGCATTACGTCACCACGCATCCGATGCTGCTCCGACTGTTCGTCATTAGCTTCTTCGGCATCGCCGCCTTCGCAAGCATGGAGGCGGTTTACGGGTTGTGGAGCGAGGCGAACTTCGGCTGGACCGCGCGCGACCTGGGCTTCGCGTTCATCGCCATCGGCATGGGCGGGCTGATCATCCAGCTGTTCTTCCTCCAACCCCTTGTCACCCGTTTCGGCGAAAGGCGCGTCATCGCGCTGGGTCTCGGGACGCTGGCGGCCTCGATGCTGCTCCAGCCGATCCTGCGCGAGCCTTATGCTGCGGTGGCGCTGATGGGACTGCTGATGATGGGCCACAGCCTCGCTTTCCCCACCGCGGGCGCCCTCACAAGCCGTACCGTGCCGGTAGACCGGCAAGGTTCGGTGATGGGATTCCTCATGGCCAGCAACGCCTTCGCGCGGATCGTCGCTCCGCCCACGTTCGGCCTTGTCTACGAATTGGGGCACGACCTGCCGTGGTACGCCGGTGCGGCAATGATCGCGCTGATCGTGCCGCTGGCGCTGCAACTGTCGAGCCTCACGGCGCGACCCGCTATGCCTGCACCATAAAGTTCGGTAGGCTCCTGCGGTGAATCCTCTTGGGAGAGACCGATGCGCCGAACTGCCCTGACCACCGCTGCCGCCGCCATCTTGTGCGCCGCCTGCGCGAACACCGCGTTGGCCGGCGAAACGCCAACTGTCGCCGCCGCGGACGCGATTTCCACCGCGGTCGCCGACCCGCTGAGGCCGGCCGAGGATACCGCGCGCGACGATGCCCGCAAACCGGCCCGGATCATCGCGTTTGCCGGGGTGAAGCCCGGGATGATCGTAATCGAATATGCGCCGGGCGGGGGCTACTACACTCGTCTCCTGGCCCGGACGGTCGGACCGAAAGGCCACGTCTACGCGCTGGTTCCGGCGAGCTTTGCCGACCGGCAGAACTATATGGACCGGATGAATGCGCTCGCCGCGCAATACGGCAACGTCGACATCATCCCGACCGACTTCGGCAACTACCTGCTACCGCAACTGGCCGACCTCGCCTGGACGAGCGAGAACTACCACGACTTCGTCAACGGCGGCACCGCCGAACCGGCCGACAAGCAGACGCTCGCCGCGCTCAAGCCGGGGGGAATCTATTTCATCGAGGATCACGCCGCGCCGGGAACGGGCCTGTCGGCAACAAAGACCTTGCACCGCATCGATCCAGCCGCAGTGAAGTCGCAGGTGTTGGCTGCCGGCTTCGTGTTGGACGGGGAATCCGATGTCTTGCACAACCCGGACGACCCGCACGATGCCAGCCCGCGCGATTTCGACGGGGTGAGCGACAAGTTCGCGCTGAGATTCAAGAAGCCGGGCTGATCTATCGGGGCGGAGGCAAACGGGCAGCGGCGCCGCCCAAGGCTTGGCGCCGTTGCCCGAAATTAGGGGGGATCGCCGCCTAGCTTTGGCTGAAAAATGGCTCCCCGAGTTGGATTCGAACCAACGACCAAGTGATTAACAGTCACCTACTCTACCGCTGAGCTATCGGGGAGCAGCCCGTTAGGCAGGGGTGCGCCTATATGGGCGCGATTCTCGTTTGGCAAGCACGGGTGCGAGGGTGCCAAAAGATTTCGCCACGTTCGTTTGTATCTCCGGTCATCGTTCGTCAGCCTTCCTTCGCTTGCGGCGCGCGCTCGCTTCGTCGCGGCCGCGCCGCGCTTCGGCGAAGGCGCCGGAACAAGCTCGTCGCCGAGACCTTGATGGGGTGGCGTCGCATGCGGCGCTCCACCCCAATGGAGACAGTTATGAAGAAGACGAACGCCCTTTCCATCGCCATCGGCAGCGTCGCTGCAGGATCCCTTGCGATCGCTCAACCGGCTTTTGCAGCCGATTCGGCCCGCTCGCCGAGTTCGAGCGAGCAAAGCGAGCATCTCTCCGGGATGGCTTCGGGCGCCTGGATCGGTATTGCCGCGGTGCTCGCGGTCGGAATCTTCGCAGTAATTAACGCTTCGAACGACGACGACCCCGTTAGCCCCTGATCCTCAGGCGACGAACTGCTCGCTCACTATGCGTTCGTCGAGGCTGTGCCCGGGGTCGAACAGGAGGGTGAGCTCCCGCTCACCTGCGACCTGCAAGTGGACCTCGGCGATGTCGCGTACCTCCTTCTGATCCGCTACCGCGGCCACCGGGCGCTTGTCCGGTTCGAGCACGCGGAACACCACCTTCGACTTGTCGGGCAGGATCGCCCCGCGCCAGCGGCGCGGGCGGAACGGGCTGATCGGGGTCAGGGCGAGGAGGTTTGAGCCCAGCGGCAGGATCGGGCCGTTGGCCGAGAGATTGTAAGCGGTCGAACCGGCGGGGGTCGCCAGCAGGACGCCGTCACAGGCGAGTTCGGGGATGCGGATTTTGCCGCCTACCTCGACCTCGATTTTCGCGGTCTGACGCGTTTCGCGCAGCAGCGAGACTTCGTTGATGGCGCTATGTTCGTGTCTTGCGCCATCCTGGGTGATAGCTGTCATGTGTAACGGCGAGACCGAGATGTGACGCGCCTTGGCCACCTTTTCGGCCAGCTTGCCGTTCTGCCGATAGCGATTCATCAGGAAACCGACTGTGCCCAGGTTGATGCCGTAGGCGGGAATGACCCTCCTGGCGTCGAGCATCTGGTGCAGGATCTGCAACATGAAACCGTCGCCCCCGAGTACGATCACCGCATCGGCCTCGTCCAGCGGCACCCAAGGGCACGATTTTTCGAGCTGGCGTGCTGCCGCCTGTGCCGGTCCGGCCGACGATGCGACCAGCGCCATGCGCGCGAATTCCTTCTTCTCGCCCATTTGCGGCCTGCTCCGTCCTTCCCGTGACGCCTACCTATGGGGGGGCGTCCCGATTTGCAACGCGCGCCGCACGGAGGCAGACGGGGCGGGCGCATTGGGCGAGAACGGGAGGATGACAGCGTTGGCAAAGATCACCGACCGCCGCATGCGTATGGACCGCCGCTCGCCCGGCGGGCGCCACGTCGAGGAACTCGAGAATGCGCTCTCCGAGGGGCGGGTGGAAATCCTCTTTCAGCCGCAGTTCTCGTGTGGCGAAGGAAAACTTGTCGGGGCCGAGGCGCTTTCGCGCTGGCACCACCCACAGCTGGGCCGGATCGGCATCGATTCTTTGTTCGACAGTGCGATGCGCGCCGGGCAGGCTGCGCGGCTGACGCGGCATATTGCCGAACGCGCGTTGGCCATGGCGGCCGACTGGCCAAACGATCTTCGCTTGTCGCTCAATATCACGGCGATGGATCTGGCGGAGGACGACTTCGCTGAAACCATCCTTGCCGCAGTGGCCGGCGCCGGCTTCGACCCCGCGCGCCTCAAGCTGGAAATCACCGAGCAATCGCTCGTCGCGGACGTCGAACTGGGGGCCGAGCGGCTCGCCGTAATGGCCGCGGCGGGCATCCGCATCGCGCTCGACGATTTCGGTGCGGGGTTTTGCAACTTTCGCTACCTCAAGCGACTTCCCCTGCACGACATCAAGCTCGATCGCAGCATGATCGAGGGCATAACGCAGGACGACCGCGACCTTGCCGTGCTGCGCGGCATCGTCGCGCTGGCACGGGCGCTCGACCTGTCGGTCACTGCCGAGGGCATCGAGACCGAAGCCCAGCGCGCGATCGTCGCCCGCGAGGGCTGCGCGGTCTGGCAAGGCTTTTTCGGCGCAAGACCCATGACGGCGGACGACTTCATGGCGTTCGCCGCAGGATCGCAGACTAGGAGTCGGACCGGCTGACCTCGAGGCTTGCTCCGGCGGCGAAAGCGCCCCCGGGCCCGGTACCGACTGTGCTGACGCCCGCACCGGGTCTGCCGATGGTGACGGTCTGGCCGGCAGAATTGTCGACAACGAGCTTCGCCCACAAGGTGTCGCCATCCTTGAAGTAGGACGTGCCCGGTGCAGCGCGAAGCGCCGCCAGACTGGGCTGCTCGGCGCCTCCCGCGGCTGTGGTGAATCCGGGCAATTCGAAGATCACCGACGAACCGTCGTCCATTTCGGTCAAGGAGAGGGAGAGGTTCTTCCGGGCGGTTTCCACCCTCACTTCGGCCCCGCTGCGGATCGTGGTCTGCCCGGTGTACTCCCATCGCCGGCCGTTGCGGCTGAGCATGATGGGGTCGGCGATGGGCCCATTGCCGAAGCCCATGTTGGGACCAAGACCGAAGTGACCAAAATCCCCCCGGCACACCGCCGCGCCCCATTGCGGTTTGATCTGACAGGCGTCTTCGTCATCTGCGATTCCGTTGTCGAGGACGATATAGGAATCGAGGACGCCGCCGACCGAGCCGTCGCGGTCATGGATCGCTGCACCCCTCCAGGCATTCTGCCGGCCGAAATCGGACGCCCACCGCCGCACCACCGGCGGGAAGCCGACCGGCTTGGAATTGACGAACTTGGCGCCCTCGATGGCGTTCTCGGTGCTCATTCCGAAGCTGGTGTACATCAGGTAGGAAACGGCTTCCGCGTCGCGAGTGGCGTTGGGTGCGAAGTTTACGAAGGTCGTGTTCTCGACGTCGTGGCGGAGATCGTAATACTCGTAACCCCGAATTGGATAATCCGGGATGTCGTTGGGCATGCTGCGGCCGTAAGCGATTTCCTGCGGAGTCGAGGGAGTGCCGAGATTGTCGCTCTCCCCCACGAACAGCGAGTCGACGACCTTGGACGTATAGGCCGCGCGCCCGACCGCGGATGCTGCATGCGTGAAGCCGATCGCGTTGTCGGCGACGCGCAGGTTCTTGAACAGGTGCAATTCGCCGCGGCCCCAGACGGCGCCGTGCCGGTTCTTGTAGCCGGTGAAGTTCTCGAACACCGATCCCTTCGGCGGGCTGTTGGGATCGGCCGGATCGGTAAAGGCGAAATGGTAGTTGCTGCCGCCGACGCTGAACGTGCCGTCGGGCTTGGGACCGCGATCGAACATGAATCCGTCGAAGTTGGAATGGGCCGTGTTCCCGCTGAACTCGCGCACGGCGGTTCGGCGCGGCCAGCCCTCCTTGCCCTCGTGCGCTCCGGTCGGATGCTCGGGCAGGGCGAACCAGAATCCCACCTCGTCCGACCCGGCGGCGACGTTGTTGCGGTAGATGTTGTCGGGATTGGTGACCCAGAACGCCGAAACCGTATTGTCGGAAGGAATCAGGACCTGCTTGGAAGCCTGACCCGCCGCGCCCGATCCCCGACCGCCGCCCGATCCGGCCGGGCCGAGGTTGGTCGGCACGCACGGCAAGGTCGGATGACATTTGATCTGGATCGCCAGGTTGTGAATGAATTGATTGCCGGTCTCGACCGCGTCCTCAAGGAAGAAGCAGTGACCCACGGTGTTGAAGGTGACGTTGTTTTCGACGCGGACGTCGTTGGTGCCGTGCACCGTAACGCAGCGGCTGTAGGTGTCGTGAATCGAGGAGTTCTGAACGTACTGGCCGGCGCCTTCGCCGATGATGTGCCAGTGGACCGGATAACGCGCGAGGTGCAAGTGCTGCCCCATGCGCGACAGCTCGACGCCAGAGAGATACATCCTGGCCCCGGCCATCGCCATGATATGGCCGCCAAAATAGGACCTTTCTGCGTCGTCCGACGCCTGGATTTTGATGTTGCGGGTTAGCAGGCCGACTTCGCCGCGCTCGTCCACCCCGTAAGTGATTTCGCCGAAGTGCATGTATTGAAGCGGCCTGTCGAGCGTGAGCGCGTTGCCACGAATAGCGGCGACGGTACGTCTTTCCGCCTGCCGCGGGTTGAAGTCGGTCGAAGCGAGGACGATCTCGTCGCCTTTGCGCCAGCCGGAGGCATCGAGGACCTCGATATCGGTGCTGCCGGCCTGGGCGGTCCGCGCCAGCTTGGTCCAGGTATGCTCGCGGTCGCCATGCAGGTTGAGGGTTCCACGCATGAGCATGATCCCGCGATCGCCCATTGTGTTGACGTCCTCGTCCTGAACGTTGTCGGTCAGAGTGATCGTCGCATTGTGGGTGTAGGGACGAGCTTCGCTGCCGATCTGCAATTCGCCCCCGCGCACATAGATCCACTCGGTCTCGAGACCGATATCGCGGTCGTCGGCAAAGCTGAGTCTCCCGTCGATCGTCAGGCTTCGCAGCGCCGGTGGACTGACGTCGAGAACGACGTCGCGATCCCGCGCGATCGTGACTGCGTCGCCCGCCGACGGTACCTTTCCTTCAGGCCATGCGGCCGGATCGGACCAGCGCACTCGCTGAGCCGATGCCGCAAGTGGGGCGGCGTCCGCTTTTCCGTGCGGCAGGGCATGGTCCTCCTGCGCTCGAGCCTGGGATGAGCCCCCGAACAGGAGCGACGCCGGAAGCAGGACGGAAAGCAGGAGCAGACGAGGCTGCAAGCACATGATGATCATCCCCCTCGAACGAGACTTCGAGTCCCGCATTTCTGTTGGAGAGCAAGTTGCAGCGGTTGGTCCGGTTTGCCAAGCCGCTATTCTGGGTGGGCGCGGCCCCGCCGTATCTTCCGGAGCGCTGCGGTCGGTGCGGGGATCCTCTGTCGAGGCACCGCCGCCTAGAGGAGGATCAGCCACCGTCCGCAATTGGATCGAGCGCCACCCGGCAGGATAATCGGGCAGCGCGGTAATAATACAAAACGTTGGAAATAAGCGACAATTTATGGGAACCTAAGTGGAAGTCCGTAGTAGACATTATATCGCCTGTAAGGGATAATGCCTAGACGTTGCCCCTTAGGCGGGAGCAACGGCAATGACTCTTAAAAAAGGGCAATATTATGTTGGGTCGCATCCATATAATCGATAACGAAACCCGGCGACGAGCGAAGGTCGCACGTGAGATCATGTCGCTCGGAATTCATGCCGAGATCTACGAAAGTTCCGAAGAGTTCTTCGAAACCAATCCGCAGAGCGGCCTGATATTCATTGCCGACGATCGGGTTGACGGTGCGAGCACTGGTCTGCTCGACGATGTTTCAATCATGGTCGGCGCGAATAAGGTGATCGCCTATTCCGAAGAAATCAGCCCGGACAACGTCGTGTCGGCGGTGCAGGCCGGAGCGCTCGACTATCTTCGCTGGCCGTTCGAGCGCGAGCGCCTGCAGGCCGCTCTGCGTAAGTCGAGCGCAGATGCACCGCCGCATCTCAAGCTCGCGCGCCTCAAGGCAACGGCGCTCGAAGCGGTCGAGCGGCTGAGCCCGCGCGAAGCTCAGGTGCTTGCGGGCCTGGGGCAGGGCATGTCGAACAAGGACATCGCGGTTGCACTCGAGATCAGTCCGCGCACGGTCGAGATCCATCGCGGCAACATGATGACGAAGCTCAACGCCAAGGCGATTTCGGATGCTGTCAGGATAGCAATCTATGCCGGTCTCGATCAGGCGGGGTCGATGGGCAAACTGCGATCCGCTGCTTAGGTCGCATGGGATTCGAGTAGCACGACGCTTTGGGTCCAGGCCTGGACGACCGCAGATGCCAGGTGGGCCGAGGCCGCGAATCCCGCGGCCTCCCCGCCCGGAAAATTCACCGTAGCGAGGACCCTTTCGTCGCAGTTGCGCGCGACCGAGAATTTGACGGAGGGCGCAATCAATCGCAGCGCCGCGGATTCGAGCGCGCCGCTCTCCAGCAGGACCTCAAGCTCGGTCTCTCCGCAAACCGGCGTGAGGAAATCTCGCAAGGGGCGCGGGGCAAGCTGCATCAGGTGGAACAGATGCCGGACTTGCTGTTCCAGATCGCACGTCGAGGCTTTCGCGCGCGCCATGAGCAGGCGGACGGCCTGAAACCACGCTTCCACGTCAAGTGGTTCTAGTTCGTCCAAAATTAACCGTCCCCCACGTCAGTCAATCAAAGCACCATTTTGGCACGACGTCGAGCATGATGTATGACGCGTGTCCCGTTTTGGCACGGCAACCGATGGTCTTGGTTAGGTGTCGCTGGGCGCTCGACAATCGGTCCGATTGCAGGGTCACGCCGTCGCCGGGGGCTAAGGCAAATCTGGCGATCTCGAAACGGCTGCGCGGGTCGCAGTTTTCGGGGGCCGGTGGCAGCTATGTCGCGGTGCGACGCGCCTTCAGTTCTGGGCTCTGCGGTTCGGTCCGCAACGGGCCCTTGTCTCGCGCATTTCGCCGTCCCGCCTCACACCCGCCGTCCCACGCGGGCTCGGCGGACGCGTAGGCCGACCATGAGAACGAACGGCCAGAAGAGCGTGTTGAGCACGTCAAGCCCGGTGTCGGGCCAGAGCCAGCTTCCGTTGTGGAGGCGGTCGAGCACCTCGTTCGCGAATTCCGCAGCGCACACCACCGAAAACGGAACCCAGGTGGCCAGAGACCGGCCGGTTACGAGACGCGCCGCGATCAACACCGCCATTCCGGCGTGCACATGCAGCAAGGCGTCCGACGCGCCGGTGCCATCTCCAATCCACTTGATGAATTGCGAATACTGGGCCGGAAGGTTCATGCGCGATCATCACAGACTGTGGTTGATGGCCGGCGGCTGCCTGCGAACCTTCGCAAACGCAAGCGGCAAGTGACGGCATGGCTCGGGTCTGCGATCATCAGGCGACCGCGTTCTCGCGCTTGCGGGCCTTCCGCACGATTCCGCTCAGTCCCTTGGTCAGCTGGATCAGACCGTTGAGGCGGCTTTGCGGGTCGCCCCAAGCGCGGTTGATGACCAGCTTCATGTCGGGGCGCAGGCGGGCGGTGTTGCCGAGACGCTCGATATAGGCCAGCAGGCCGGCCGGATGGGGGAACTCGTCCTTGTGGAAGGTGACCAGCGTGCCGCGCGCGCCGACGTCGATCTTGGCGACGTTGGCGGCGATTGCCTGGTGCTTGACCTCGATCAGCTTGACGAGGTTGCTGGTCGCCGCCGGGAGCGGGCCGAAGCGGTCGATCATCTCGGCGGCGAGGCCGTCCAGCTCGCCCGGCTCGGCATCGTTGAGGCGGCGGTAAAGTGCCATGCGCACGGCAAGATCGGGGACGTAGTCCTCGGGAATCATGATCGGCGCGTCGACGGTGATTTGCGGCGAAGGTCCGGCTTCGCGTTCGAGACCCATGTCGCCCGCCTTGGCGGCAAGGATCGCGTCCTCGAGCATCGACTGGTAGAGTTCGAAGCCGACCTCGCGGATATGGCCGGACTGCTCGTCGCCGAGCAGGTTGCCGGCGCCGCGAATGTCGAGATCGTGGCTGGCGAGTTGGAAGCCGGCGCCGAGGCTGTCGAGGTCGCCGAGTACCTTGAGGCGCTTTTCCGCCACTTCCGACAGCGCATTGTCCTTGGGCGTGGTGAGGTAGGCATAGGCGCGCAGCTTGGCCCGTCCCACGCGCCCGCGCAGCTGGTAGAGCTGGGCGAGGCCGAAGCGGTCGGCGCGGTGGATGATAATGGTGTTGGCGCTCGGCAGATCGAGTCCGGATTCGACGATCGTGGTCGACAGCAGCACCTCGTACTTCTTCTCGTAGAAGGCGCTCATCCGCTGCTCGATCTCGCCCGCGCCCATCTGGCCGTGAGCGGAGATGTAGCGGATCTCGGGGACGTGCTTGTGCAGCCAGTCCTCGACTTCGGCCATGTCGGCGATGCGCGGCACGACGATGAAGCTCTGACCGCCGCGGTGATGCTCGCGCAGCAGTGCCTCGCGCATCACCATGTCGTCCCATTCCATCACGTAGGTGCGCACAGCGAGGCGGTCGACCGGTGGGGTCTGGATGGTGGAGAGCTCGCGCAGGCCCGACATCGCCATCTGCAAGGTGCGCGGGATCGGCGTGGCGGTGAGAGTCAGAACATGGACGTCGGCGCGGAGCTGCTTGAGCGCTTCCTTGTGCGTCACGCCGAAGCGCTGCTCCTCGTCGACGATGACGAGGCCGAGACGTTTGAACCTGGTGCTCTTGGACAAGATCGCATGAGTGCCAACTACGACATCCATCGTGCCGTCTTCCAGTGCCTCGCGCGTCGCTTTCATCTCGGCGGCGGGTACGAGCCGGCTGAGGCGCCCGACCTTGAGCGGGAAGCCGGCGAAGCGCGCGGAGAAGTTCTGGAAGTGCTGACGGGCGAGCAGGGTGGTCGGCGCGACGACCGCAACCTGGTGCCCCGCCATCGCCGCGACGAACGCTGCGCGCAGGGCAACCTCGGTCTTGCCGAAGCCGACGTCGCCGCAGACCAGCCGGTCCATCGGCTTGCCGTCGGCGAGATCCGCCAGCACATCGTCGATGGCGCGGTCCTGGTCGTCGGTTTCCTCCCATGGGAAACGGTCGACGAACTGGTTGTAGCTCGCCTCTTCCGGTTCGATCACCGTGGCCTTGCGCAGCGCACGCGCAGCGGCGGTCTTGAGAAGCTCGGCGGCAATTGCGCGGATGCGCTCCTTGAGCCGCGACTTGCGTCGCTGCCAGCCCTCTCCGCCGAGCCGGTCGAGCGGAACCGCCTCCTCGCTGCTGCCGTAGCGGCTCAGGACCTCGAGGTTCTCGACCGGGATGTAGAGTTTGTCGCCCCCGGCATATTCGAGCATGACGCAGTCGTGCTGGCTCTTGCCGACCGTGATCGGTTCGAGCCCAAGATACTTGCCGATGCCGTGATCCATGTGGACCACGAGATCGCCGCGGCCAAGCGCCTGAAGTTCGGCGAGGAACGCGTCGGCATCCTTGCGCTTCTTGCGGCGGCGAACGAGGCGGTCGCCGAGCAGGTCCTGTTCGGTGAACAGATCGAGCGCTTCGTTCGCAAACCCGGTGTCGAGCGGCAGAACCATCGCCACCGGGCCCTTGGTCGCGAGGCCGAGCGCCTCCTGCCAGCTGTCGGCCAGCTTCACCTTCGCGCCGGCCTCTGCGAGGATCGAGGCGATGCGGCTGCGCGACCCCTTCGAATAGGCCGCGAACAGCGGCTTGCGTCCGGCCTTGGCGACCGCGGCGAGGTGCTGCGCGGCGGCCTCGTAGACGTTCTCCCCACGCGAGCGTTCGGGGGTGAAATCGCGCGCCGAGCGGAAGGCGAAATCGACCGTGGCGGCGCTGTCGGGCTGGGCGAAAATGTCGGCCTTGTGCACCGGCCACGCTGCCAACGCACGGTCGAATTCGGCATGCGAGAGATAGAGCGCGTCCTCGGGCAGAGGACGATAGCCGCCGGCCGACTGCCCGGCGGCGTCGCCGCGCTGGCGGTGGTAATCGGCGATGTCGCCGAAGCGTTCCTCGGCTGCGCCGAGCGCGGCGGCATCTATTACCACCGTATCGCCCGCGGCAAGGTGATCGAACAGCTTGGCCAACTTGTCTTCGAACAGCGGCAGCCAGTGCTCCATTCCCGCCAGTCGGCGTCCGTCGCTGACCGCCTGGTAGAGCGGATCCTGCGTCGCGGCAGCGCCGAAGAGCTCGCGATAGCGGCTACGGAAGCGCTTGATGCTCTCCTCGCCGAGCAGCGCCTCGCTGGCCGGGAGAAGCAGGTGGCTGTCGATGACTTCGGTCGTCCGCTGGGTCTCGGGATCGAACAGCCGCAGGCTTTCCAGCTCGTCGCCGAAGAAGTCGAGCCGCAGGCCCGCCTCCAGCCCCGACGGGTAGATGTCGAAGATCGAGCCGCGCACGGCGAACTCGCCGCTGTCGATGACGGTGTCGGTTCGGCTGTAGCCCTGCCGCTGCAGCAGCGCGGCGAGGCTCTCGTGGCCGATGCTGACGCCGGGCTTCAGCTCGCGGACCGATTCGCGCACCCGGAACGGGGTCAGAACGCGCTGGGTCAGGGCGTTGACCGTTGTCACGAGGAGCTGCTTTTCCCGCTGGCCAGACTGCAGCCGGTGCAGCGCCGACAGGCGCCGCGCGGAGACCGACAGGGCGGGACTGGCGCGGTCGTAAGGCAGGCAGTCCCAAGCGGGGAATTCGAGCACTTCGAGTTCGGGCGCGAACCAGCGCGCGGCGTCGGCTACTGCCTGCATCGCCGCTTCGTCAGGCGCGATGAAGACCGCGCGGCCCCTCGAGGCACGCGCCAAGTCGGCCATGATCAGCGGCTGCGCACCGCGGGCCAGCGACGCCAGCGTCAGCGGGGTGTCGGCGGAAAGGATACGCGAAATGTCGGGCATTTACTCAGCGGTTTGGCGAACGGGACGCACACGAAAACCCGCCGACGCGGTCTGGAAGGGCAGCGCCGGCGAGCCTTTTTGCAGATGCGCCATGGAGGTCTCGGCGCAATTTGCAAAGACTATATGGTAACGAAATCGAGCTTTTGGAGAGCTTCCAGTTGAGCGCCTTCGAATTCGCACGGCGCTTCCGCTGCACCCATCGCCCATGCGAGGATCGCCACGTCGTCCTGTTCCAGGAGCCGCTCGAACCAGGCCAGCTCGGACTCTCCCCACTCGGCATGGTAACGGTTGAAAAAGCCGCCGATGGTAAAGTCCGCCTCACGCGTGCCGCGGTGCCAGGCACGGAACCGGGCGCGGGCGAGGCGGATTTGGAATTCGGTTGCCATGCGGGGCGGATAGCCGTGGCCCACCAGCACTGCAATGTCGGCGGCGCACGACGTACACACGGTCGCCGTGCGCCGGAGCCTGCCGACGACATCGCAGCGCTTGTCAGGCGCGTGTGGCGATCTCCACCACGGCCAGTTCCGCGGGGGGAAGACCGCCGTTTTTGGCCTGCTCCTCGAGTTCCTGTTTGCGAGCCATCAGCTTGTCGCGCATCTCGACCATGTCGATGCCGGTGTCGCGGGCCTGGGCGAAGAAGCCTTCGGCGGGCTTCTCCTCTTCCTTCACGTGGTGATCGATTTCTTCGCTCAGCACGGTGACCTTGGCTTCGAAATATTCGCCCTCGCCACCGCTCGCGACGATATCGTTGATCAGCACCTTCGCCCCGTCATGCTCGACGAAGGCCTCGCGGTAGAGATCGTCTTCGATCTTTCCTTCGAAGGCCGGATAGAAGATTTCCTCCTCGATCTTGGCGTGAATCTTCAGCTCGTTGCAAATCTGTTGCGCCAATTCCCACTTGCGGTCCTTGCTGCTCGCGCTCTGGAATTTTTCAAACAGATCCTCGACCTTGCGGTGATCTGCCTTGAGCAGCGCGATTGCGTCGGTAAACTCTTCTTTCGCCATGATAAATGTGTCCTGTCGCTCTCGCCGTCCGAGAATCCCATAAAGCGTCGAACGGCGCGCCGGTTCCACGGATTCCGCAAGGGGTGACGATTGGGAAGCGTGCCGGTATTCGGTGGCGATGCGACCCGACAGGCTCAATCCGCTGTTTGCCGAGACCGACAGCCTCGACGGCGTCGGCCCCAAGCTGAAAAAGCCGCTCGACAAGCTCGGGCTGACGCGGGTGCGCGACTTGCTATACCACTTGCCCGAGCGCTTCGTGACCCGCCGCTCGGTCGCGGATCTCGATCAGGCGGGCGAGGGCGAGCAGATCGTCGTGGCGCTAACACCGATCGAACATCGCGCTCCGCGCTCGGGGCGTGGGCCCTATCGGGTGCTGGCGCAGGATGCGAAGGGCAATATCTGCGCGCTGACCTATTTCGGCCGCGCGAGCTACACTGCGAAGAAGACTCTTCCGGTGGGAGAGACGCGCTGGGTCGCGGGACGTCTCGACCGATATGGCGACATGCTGCAGATCGTGCATCCCGACCACGTTGCCGAGAGCAGCTCGGGGCTCACCGGCAAGCTCGTGGAGCCCGTCTACCGCCTCGCCGAAGGCCTCACGCAGCCGAAGATCGCCGCGCTGGCGGCACAGGCGCTGGCGCGTGCCCCGGAAATGCCCGAGTGGATCGATCCCGGGATGTTCGACAAGCAGGGTTGGCCCGGATGGCGCGACGCGCTGGTTCTAACTCACAAGGATGAGCACGCTCTGGCGCGCGATCGGCTGGCTTATGACGAGCTGCTCGCCAACGCGCTCGCGCTGTTGTTGGTCCGAGCGGACAATCGCCGCCGGAAAGGCCAACCGGTGCGCGGCGATGGACGATTGCGGCGGGAACTGGCGCTGCCGTTCCCGCTCACCGGGGCGCAGAAGCGCTCGATTGCCGAGATAGAGGCGGACCTTGCGCAGGAAGCGCCGATGCTCCGCTTGCTACAGGGCGATGTCGGATCGGGCAAAACCGTCGTCGCGCTCGAGGCCATGCTGATCGCGGTCGAGGCCGGTGCCCAGGCGGCACTTCTCGCGCCGACCGAAATTCTCGCTCGCCAACACTTCGAGACGTTGCGGCGGATGGCCAAGCCAACCGGGGTCGAGATCGCGCTCCTGACCGGCCGCGACAAGGGTCGGGCGCGCGAGAGCATCCTGATGGGGCTGCTCGACGGGTCGATCGATATCGTCGTCGGCACCCATGCGATCTTCCAGGACACGGTGAGCTACCGCAATTTGGCCCTCGTGGTGATCGACGAGCAGCATCGCTTCGGCGTTTCGCAGCGCCTGCAACTCGCGCAGAAGGGCAAGCGCGCCCCGCACACTCTGGCGATGACCGCCACGCCGATCCCGCGCACGCTGACGCTGGCCCAATACGGCGAGATGGACGTGAGCCGGCTCGACGAGATGCCGCCGGGACGGCAAGCGATCGACACCGTGGTGGTTTCGCTGGAGAGGTTGCCAGAGGTTGTCGACCGTCTCGCCACGCAACTGGAAGCAGGGGCGCAGGCCTACTGGGTCTGCCCGATGGTGCGCGAGAACGAGGGCGATGACATCGCCGCCGCGGAGGCGCGCTACGCCGCGCTCAAGGCGCGTTTCGGAGACCAGGTCGTGCTGGTCCACGGCCAGCTCAAGCCCGAACTCAAGGATGCGGCGATGGAGCGTTTCGCCGATGGCGATGCCCGCCTGCTGGTCGCCACCACGGTCATCGAGGTCGGGGTCGACGTGCCTAACGCGACGCTGATGGTGATCGAGCAGGCCGAGCGCTTCGGGCTCGCCCAGTTGCACCAGCTCCGCGGGCGCGTCGGGCGCGGTGAGAAGAAGAGCGTGTGCCTGTTGCTGCGCGGCGATGCGCTGAGCGAGACTGGCAAGCAGCGGCTCGCCCTGATGCGCGAGACGCAGGACGGTTTCCGGCTTGCGGAAGAGGACCTGGAATTGCGGGGCGGCGGCGAACTGCTGGGCACTCGCCAGAGCGGCGAGGAGGGATTCCGCGTCGCCGACCTCGAGCAGACGCAGCGCATGGCGCAAATGGCGCAGGACGATGCGCGCCTGTTGCTCGAACGCGATGGCGGCCTGACCGGCGAGCGCGGTGAGGCGGCGCGGTTGCTGCTTTACCTGTTCGAGCGCGACTGGGGCGTGCAACTGCTCAGGGGTGGATAGGGCGCTGCAGCGTCACTTACCCGGCGCCACGTCGATGACTTTCCCGTCGGTGTCGAGGGTCTGCGTCCAGCCGTTTTCGTCCACTGGATTGCGGTTGTTTTCGGCGCAGGCGTAGTCCCACATGTTGGTGCCGGGCGGATAACGTTCGAAGGTGACGCGGACGGGCCAGGGCCGGGTCAACGCAATCGGGTCCTCTAGCACGAGGTCGAATACCAGCAGCTTGCTTGCAGGATCCTCGTGGACCGTCGTCCTCACCGTCAGCTTGTCGCTCATCACCACGCCGGCGCGGCTGAGAATGACCTTGCCGACGCCGTTGAGGGCCACAGTCTCGAATTTGAGCGTGCCGCCTTCCCAGTGGCCCACGCTATGGCCGGTGTAGGTGTTCCACAGTTCGTCGTCCGGCGGGTGGTCACGCCCGTCGGTATAGATGCGCACGATGTTCGGCCCGTTCTCGGTGAGGATCCACGTTTCCTCGGGCCGCACGATGAACTCGTATCCGTCGGGCGTCGCCAGCACGCGCGGCCAGCCCACCGGCGTGCCGCAGACCGTCACTGGATCGGGGTAGAGCCCCTCGGCGATGCGCTTTTGGTTGGCTTGGTAGATCGCCTCGAACCGGGGCGTGTAGGGCGGATGCCGGCGCGGGTCGTCGGGCGGCGGCGGCGGATCGCCGATCGGGGCGTCGGCGGGGGTCTCGAAGAAGCCGAAGGAACTGGCGTGCCATGCGCCGCTCCAGTCCACCGGCGGCATGTCCTGCGCCTGCGCCGTCCCCGCGAAGCCCACCGCGAGTGCCAAGAATGCCGTTCGCCACATAGAATTTACCTCTCCCTCGGGAACGACAATGTTTTGCATTTTTGCCAAATGCAATATGGCCGATGCGAAAGCGGGAGAGGAAAGGACGCAATATGGCTGTCGGAAAATTGCGATCGGGCGCGGCGCTGGCGCTGCTGTTCATGGCCGTGTCCACCAGCGCGCATCACAGCACGGCGATGTTCGACCAAACCCGAAAGGTCATGTTGTCGGGCACGATCCGCGAGTTCCAGTGGACCAACCCGCATTGCTGGATCCAGATCGAGGCGGCCGCGGCGGACGGGCAGCCGGCGCGCGAATGGTCGATCGAGCTCGGCAGCCCGAACACGATTTCACGGGGCGGCTGGAAGCGCACGACCCTGGTACCGGGGCAGAAGGTCAACATGATCGTCAACCCGATGCGCGACGGCTCGCCCGGCGCGGCGCTGGTCAGTGTGACGACCTCGGAAGGAAAGGTGCTCGGACCGCAAGGCCGACCGGTACCTGCAGCGGACGCCGCGCCGCGCCCCTAGGTTTCGCACCTTGTATGCGGGCCGCGCAGACCCCAAGATTACCTGCGACCGTAAACCGACCGAAACGAGAAACCCATGACCGCTTCTTCGCCTGCTTCCGACCATGTCATCAAGGAAATGAACCGCATTTTCGCGCTTCAACACAACAACCAGTGGGACGTAAAGGCGAGCAGCGCCGCCACTCGCAAGGCCAAGCTGCAGAAGCTCAAGGATGCGGTCGAGGCGCACGCCGACGACATCGTCGCCGCGGTGCAGAAGGATACCCGCAAGCCCGAAGGCGAAATCCGCGTCACCGAGGTGATGAACATCGTCAATAACATCCAGCTCAACATCGACAGCGTCGAAGAGTGGATGAAGCCGACCGAGGTCACGCCGTCGAACAACCCCGACGACAAGGCGATGATCGTGCCCGAAGCGCGCGGGGTGTGTCTGATTCTCGGTCCGTGGAACTTCCCGCTCGGCCTGACCTTCGGCCCGCTCGCGGCCGCCGTCGCCGCTGGCAACTGCTGCATGGTCAAGCTGACCGACCTCTGCCCCGCCACCGCGCACATTGCCAAGGTCATCGTCGAGGAAGTGTTCCAGGAAAGCGAGACGGCGGTTTTCGAAGGCGACGTCAGTGTGGCCGAGGAACTGCTCAAGCTGCCCTTCAGCCATATCTTTTTCACCGGCAGCACGCGGGTCGGCAAGATCGTCATGGCCGCCGCGGCCAAGAACCTCGCCAGCGTCACGCTCGAGCTGGGTGGCAAGTCGCCGGTGATCATCGACGAGGGCGCCAATGTCGAGGCGATCGGCGCGGCGCTTGCCGGGGCCAAACAGTTCAACGGCGGCCAGGCCTGCATCAGTCCCGACTACGTCTTCGTGCGCGAGGACGAACAGGCGAGGCTGGTCCAGGCGTTCAAGTCCAACGTCGAGAAGAACCTCTACGAAGACGGCAAGATCAAGAAGGAAGCGATCGCCCAGATCGTCAACAAGGCGAATTTCGACCGGGTCAAAGGCCTGTTCGACGATGCGGTCGAGAAGGGCGCGACGGTAGCTGTCGGGGGCACGCTGGAAGAAGAGGATCTCACCATCCACCCGACCATGCTGACCGGCGTCACTCCGCAGATGAAGATCCTGCAGGAGGAAATCTTCGCGCCGATCATCCCGGTGATGACTTACGACGACATCGACCAGGCGATCGGTTACATCGAAGCGCGCGACAAACCACTGGCGCTCTACGTCTTCAGCCCCGACGACGAGAACATCGACAAGGTGCTCAGGCGCACGTCTTCGGGCGGCGTCACGGTCAACGGCGTGTTCTCGCATTATCTCGAAAATCGCCTGCCGTTCGGCGGGGTCAACGCCAGCGGGATCGGCAGCTATCACGGCTATTTCGGTTTCAAGGCGTTCAGCCACGAGCGCGCAGTCTACATGCACCAGTAGGTTCCGCGGCGCGGCCGGAACAACGAAGAGGCCGGCCCGTTCAGTGGCCGGCCTTTTTCATTGCAGGGCAATGTTCCGCCCCCTAGACGCACCCCACCAGATAAGCCGAAGAGGCCTGCCGCTTGATCCTTTCCCCCTTCGAATGGACTATCGCCAAGCGCTATATGCTGCCGGGTCGCGGCGAGGCGTTCATTGCTCTGGTGGCCGGAATTTCGCTGGCCGCGGTAATGCTCGGCGTGGCCTCGCTGGTCATCGTCATGAGCGTGATGAACGGTTTTCGCGCCGAGCTGCTCGACAAGATCGTCGGCCTCAACGGCCATGCCATCATCCAAGGCTACGACAACCGTCTCGACGGCTGGCAGGAGATTCTCGAAGAGGCGCGCGCAACGCCCGGCGTGGTCCGCGCCAGTCCGCTGATCGAGGTTCCGCTGCTGGCCACCTTCAACGGACGAGCCGAAGCGGTGATCGTGCGCGGCAACACCCAGGCGGATATCGACCGGATCGCACCCAACGTGCTGCAAGGCGACCTCGGGTCGCTAAAGCCTGGCGAGCAGAACGTCGCTATCGGTTCGCGGCTCGCTCAGAACCTCGGCCTGCGCCTCGGCGACACGCTGACCGTGATCAATCCGCAGGGCCGGGCGACGCCTTTCGGCACGGTGCCGCGGCAAGTCGGCTATACCGTCACCGCCATCTTCGAGATCGGCGTCTACGATTACGACAAGGCCTTCGTGGTCATGCCGATCCCCAATGCGCAGACGCTGATGCTGTGGGGCGATTCGATCCAGATGATCGAGGTCAAGACCGACGATCCCGATACCGTGCGGCAGACGCTTGCCCCCCTGGCCAAGAAGGTCGCGGGCCAGGCCGTCATCAACGACTGGAAGTCGATCAATTCGAGCCTGTTCGAGGCGCTCGAGATCGAGCGGACGGCGATGTTCTTCGTACTTTCGATCATCGTGCTGGTGGCGGTGTTCAACATTCTTTCCAGCCTGATCATGCTGGTTCGCTCGAAGATGCGCGATATCGCCATCATGCGCACGATGGGGGCGACGCGTAAGTCGCTGCTGAAGATATTCATCACGGTCGGTTTCACGATCGGCGCGGTCGGCACAGGCGCGGGCCTCGTGCTGGGCGCTGTGGTGTTGATCTTCCGCCAGTCGATTTTGCGCGGGATCGAAATCCTCACCGGGGTCAACTTGTGGGATCCCTCGATCCGCTTCCTCTCGACGCTTCCGGCCAAGACCGATCCCAAGGAAGTGGCGGCCATCGTCCTGCTGGCGCTGGTGCTCAGCTTCCTCGCCACGATCTACCCGGCGCGCAAGGCGGCGAGCACCGATCCGGTGCAGGTGCTACGCTATGAATAGTCCCGTCGTTCGCCTCTCCAACCTGACCCGCAGTTTCGAGCAGGGCGGGGCGAAGATCGAAGTCTTGCGCGGGGTCGATCTCGACATCGCCGCGGGCGAAATCGTCGCGCTGCTGGGGCCCTCCGGATCGGGCAAGTCGACCATGCTGCAGGCTGTCGGGCTGCTCGAGGGCGGGTTTGGCGGCACCATCGAGATTGCCGGGACCGACGCGAGCACGCTTTCGAGCAACGAACGTACGACGCTGCGGCGCAACCACCTCGGTTTCGTCTATCAGTTTCACCACCTGCTGCAGGACTTCAACGCCACCGAGAATGTCGTCCTGCCGCTTCTCGTTGCGGGCTGCAGCCGCGAGGAAGCGGTGGTGCGGGCGGAGGAGCTGCTCCGCGCGCTCGGTCTCGGCGAGCGGCTCACGCACCGGCCGAGCCAGCTGTCGGGCGGGGAGCAGCAGCGGGTCGCCGTCGCCCGTGCGCTGGCCAACAAGCCCAAGCTCGTGCTGGCCGACGAGCCGACCGGAAACCTCGACGAGCTCACCGCCGACAAAGTCCTCGAGCAGTTCATCGGCTTGGTTCGGGGCACGGGCAGCGCCGCCCTGGTCGCGACCCACAACGAACGGCTGGCACTCAAGATGGACCGCATCGTCCGCCTTCACGAAGGCTTGCTCGAATAAGTCGAGCGCCACTGCGCCGGGCATAATCGCGCCCTTCGCCCTTAACGAATCCGCCGCGGCGCCCTAGCTTTGCGTCATGGCCTATTCCCCCTTCGTCCCGCTGCGCGTGCTGTCGAGCTACTCGATGCTCGAGGGGGCGATCGATCCCAAGGGGATCGCGCGCCTGGCCAAGTCGCGCGGGTTCCCGGCCATTGCGATCGCCGACCGCAACGGGCTCTACGGCGCGCCCTATTTCGCCGGTGCGGCCATTGGCGAAGGCGTGCAGCCGATCGTCGGCGCGCTTCTCGGCGTGGCGCGCGGCGAGGAGCTGACGATCGACTACCTGCCGCTTTACGTGCAGGACGAGGAAGGGTGGAACAATCTCTGCCATCTCGTCAGCCGGGCCCACCTCGCTCGGCCGCTCGAACTCGAGCCGCACGTCGCGCTTGAGGATCTCGAGGGCCATACCGGCGGACTCATCGCTCTGACCGGGGCCGCCGAAGGCGCGCTGACGCGGTTGCTCGCCGACGGCAAGGACGATGCCGCACGAGCCATGGCACAGCGGCTCGTCGCGCTGTTCCCCGGGCGGCTCTACGTCGAACTGGCGCGGCGCGGGAACGCGACCGAAGCTGCGGCCGAGGAGAAGCTCGTCGAGCTGGCCTATGCGATGGACCTGCCGCTGGTCGCCACCAATCCTTCGAACTTCGGCGAGCCGCACATGCACGCCGCGCACGACGCCATGCTTTGCATTGCCAATTCCACTCATCTCGACAGTGCCGAGCGGCCCCGCTCGAACCCCGAGGCGTGGGTGAAGTCGGCCGAAATGATGGCCGAGATATTCCAGGATCTGCCCGAGGCCGTTCAGAACACGCTGGTCGTCGCCAAGCGCTGCGCCTTTGCGCCCCCCAAGCGCAAACCGATCCTGCCGAGTCTGGCCGGGGACCTCGAAGGCGAAGCGCGAATGCTGGCCGAGGATGCCCGCAAGGGTCTCGCCGCGCGGCTCGAGAAGTACGGCGAGCTGTCGGATGAAGAGCTAAAGGTCTACACCGACCGGCTCGAGTTCGAGATCAACGTCATTACCGGGATGGGCTTTCCCGGCTACTTCCTGATCGTCGCCGACTTCATCAAGTGGGCCAAGGCGCAGGGCATACCGGTCGGGCCGGGCCGCGGCTCGGGCGCGGGCTCGCTGGTCGCCTGGTCGCTAACCATTACCGACCTCGATCCGATCCGCCTCGGGTTGCTGTTCGAGCGCTTTCTCAATCCCGAGCGCGTTTCGATGCCCGACTTCGACATCGACTTCTGCGAAACCCGCCGGGGCGAGGTGATACGCTACGTCCAGGCCAAATACGGCGACGATCACGTCGCGCAGATCATCACCTTCGGAAAACTGAAGGCCCGCGCCGTGCTGCGCGACACCGGGCGTATCCTGCAGATGAGCTACGGCCACGTCGATCGCCTCTGCAAGATGGTGCCCAACCACCCGACCGACCCGTGGACCTTGCCGCGCACGCTCAACGGGGTCGGGGAATTCAATCGCGAATACGACAACGACGACGAGGTCCACCGCCTGATCGATCTCGCCATGCAGCTCGAAGGCTTCCCGCGCAATTCCTCGACCCATGCCGCCGGCGTGGTGATCGGCGACCGGCCGCTGGCGCAACTGGTCCCGCTTTACCGCGACCCGCGCTCCGACATGCCCGTGACGCAGTTCGATATGAAGACGGTCGAGGACACAGGTCTGGTCAAGTTCGACTTCCTCGGTCTCAAGACACTGTCGGTGCTGAGGAAAGCGGTCGACTTGCTCAGGCGGCGCGGCGTGGCGATCGACCTCGATGCGCTCGCATGGGACGATCCCAAGGTCTACGACCTGCTCAAGCGCGGCGACACGGTTGGCGTGTTCCAGCTCGAATCCGAAGGCATGCGGCGCACGCTGAGCGCGGTGAAGCCGACCAATTTCGGCGACATCATTGCGCTCGTATCGCTCTACCGGCCGGGCCCGATGGACAACATCCCGCTGTTCGGCAAGCGCAAGAACGGCGAGGCGGAGATCGAATATCCGCATCCGAAGCTGGAAGGGATTCTAGCCGAGACTTACGGGATCTTCGTCTACCAGGAACAGGTCATGCAGGCCGCGCAGATCCTCGCCGGATACTCGCTCGGCGACGCCGACCTGCTGCGGCGGGCGATGGGCAAGAAGGTCCAGGCGGAGATGGACGCGCAGCGCCAGCGCTTCGTCGACGGGTGCAATGAGGTCTCCGGGATCGAAGCGCGGAAGGCCAACGAGCTTTTCGACTTGATCGACAAGTTCGCCGGCTACGGTTTCAACAAGTCGCACGCAGCCGCCTATGCGCTGCTCAGCTACCAGACTGCATGGCTCAAGACGCATTATCCCGAAGAATTCTACGCCGCTTCGATGTGCTTCGACATGCACCAGTCGGAGAAGCTGGCGGTGTTCGTCGACGACCTACGCCGCAACGGCAAGGTCTTGCTCGGGCCCGACATCAACCGCAGCGAAGCCGAGTTCACCGTCGAGCAGACCGAGACGGGCTATGCCGTTCGCTATGGCCTGGCGGGCATCAAGAACGTCGGCGAAAAGGCGATGGACGCGGTGGTCGACGAACGCAGCAAGGCCGGGCCGTTCGAAAGCCTCGAAGACGTGTTTCGGCGGATGCCGCCGGGGGCGATGAACCGGCGCCAGCTCGAAGGGCTGGCCAGCGCCGGCGCGTTCGACAGTCTCGAGCCCAACCGCAACATGATCCTTGCCAATGCCGAGCTTCTGGTCGGTGTTGCCGACGCGGCAATGCGCGAGCGCGAGAGCGGCCAGCACGGACTGTTCGGCGGAGAGGACCACGAGGAACCCTCGCTGCGGCTGGCCCCGGCCGAACCGTGGACCAGAGCCGAACAGATGGCCGCGGAGCGGGAGAATTTCGGATTCTACTTCGCCGCCCATCCGGTCGAGCAATTCCGCGCCGTGGCGATCGCCAACGGGGCGCGGACCTTCGCCAGCCTGATGGAAGCGGGAGTGCCCGGCGGCGGACGCATGCCGGCGGTGATGGCGGCGATGGTCGAAGGGGTCAGCAAGGGGCGCACCAGGCGTGGCGGCGAATTCGTTCGCGCCGATTTTTCCGATACCTCAGGCCAGTTCAGCGCGGCCTGCTTCGAAGAATCGCTGGTCGACAGTTTCCAGCGCTGGGCGGCCGAGGGCACATGCATCCTGCTCAATGTCGAGCTCGACGCACCGAGCCCCGACGAACCGCCGCGGGTTACCGTGCGCGGTGCGCGTCCGCTCGCCGAGGCGAGCGCCGATGCCCGCATGCTGCTCACGCTCGACGTGCACACGGCCGAGGCACTGACCGAACTCCGGCTGGCGCTGATCGACGGCGCGGAAGGGCGCGGAGAAGTCCTCGCCCGCCTGCACATCGGCGAGCCCGAAGAGCCGCTGGTGCGCCTGGGGCGCGATTTCGAGCTCGACGGGGAACTGGTCGACCGGCTCGCGCTGATCGCCGGTCTCGACAACGTCGCGCTGATCCCGCGGCGCGGCGCCGCACATCTGCGTCTGGTGGCCTGACCGCTGCAAGCAAGAACCCGTTAACCCCGAGGGTGGAGGATTGCCGCATGGGGGCCCTGTTCAAGTCGATCGTTCTCGGAATCGCGCTGTCGATCATCGTCAGTCTGTTCATCGGGTCGGGAGGCGGGACCGGCGGCATTCTCAACGTCCGCCATTTCGTCATCGAAGGTGTCGGCTTCTATTGGTCGTGGGTGCTGTTCCTGATCGGCGCGGGCCTGACCGCCGGAATTTCTGCGCTGATGCGCTGAGCGGCCATGTCTCCCTGCGTTTCAGGGAATCCGCGTCTCCGGCCCGTAGTCGGCTCCGTGGTAGTCGTAATCGCGCCCGAACTCGAACGGCAGCACATGGGCCGGGACCCACCAGCCGTGGACCTGCATGTGCAGACGGAAAGGCAGCTTCACCCGCGCTACCGGACCGTCGGCGAGGTATTGGGCGTCGGCTATGACCAGTTCGCTGGTCATCTCGGCATAGTCGTTGGCGACGCCGATCAGCCAGCCGTCGCCCTCCGGCGCGTCGGCGCGGCGGGGCACGAACTGCGCTTCGAACAGCTCGTGCGTGGGGCCGGCGCTGAATTTGTCGATGCTGCCGCCCTGGTGGTCGAAGCGGTACCAGGCGTTCCAGTTGCCCCGCATCGGCACCCGCGTGCGCGCGTTGTCGAACGCGAAGGCCGGGTCGTGGAGGAGGTTGAAGCTCCAGCGGAAATCCTGCGTGAGGAAGCGGTCGTCCATACGCGTGAAGCTGGTCGGAGTGACGCCTTGAAAGAGGATTTCCTCCTGCCAGGTGTCTGACGAGGAGGCGAGGTCGAAGGTCCAGCGGCGAATCGTGTTCTTTCTCGCCTCGTGGTCGAAGCTGCCGCCGTCGAGGTTGGGGAACTGCGGGTTGAAGTTGCCGCGCGCCACTGGGGTATCGACGATGACCTTGTCGCCAACGGTTCGGGCGTTGGTGGTGTGGATCAGCATGGCTCGGTCGGGCGGTCCCTTGAACCAGCGCATGTCCTTGGCCTCGCCGTCGCGGGGCATGATACCGACGTAGGCCGGCACGCGCGGATCGTAGGCCCAGTGGTTCTGCCCGGCCTCGAGCCGCTCGCGGCTGGTCACCATGCCCGTGGTCGGCAGGACCACGTGCCTGTCGGTGATCGCCCAGTCGTGCATCATCGAGACGACCGGCGCCTTGACCCAGACCGTGCGCTCAAGCGTGCCGTCGGGGGCTAAGAAATGAATTGCCAGATCGTCGGACAGGTCGCCGCGGGCTTCGTAGCTGAACGCGAGCATCTCCCCGGTAAGCGGATCGATCTTCGGATGCGCGGTGAAGCTTTCCGCCGTCATCCGGCCGTCGAAATCGTATTCCTCGAAAGTCTCCAGCGTGTGCGGGTCCAGCCGCATCGGCGGGCTCGATTCCTTGAGCGCCAGCAGGTTGCCCCCGAACACGATCGGGGTGGTGTTGGCGGTGTTCATCGATAGCCCGGCGGCGGCCGGATCGTTGGTCGAGCGGTTGCGATAGGCGCCGAACAGCGCCCGGCGCGCCTTGCGCTCTGCGACATAGCGCGGTGTGCGCACATAGCGACTGCGGAAATCGCAGCGCCCGCCGCGGATGCGAAACATGTCGATCGCCCCGTCGGCGTTGTAGGGAATGTCGAGCGGATGGCGCGGCGGATAGCGCCGGTCGACCGCCGCGCGGTAGAAGGTGCCGTCGATGCCCTCGGGAATATCGCCTTCGATCTCGCAGTCGTGCAGGTCGGCCTCGAACCGCGTCGGGGCCCAGAAACCGGTGGTGAACGGATCGCCCGAGAAATCGAAGGTCATGTCCTCTCCCTCCTGCCCACCATACCGTTCGTGCTGAGCTTGTCGAAGCACGTTCGCACGGGCGGCCTGCCACTTTGTCCTTCGACAAGCTCAGGAAGAACGGAGGCGGCTAGAGAAGGCGCAATTGCCCGCCCTCCGCGGGGCGGCGGAACTGGCTGTGGTCGAGTTCGAAGCGCGCATTCCGGATCCCGGCGCGCTTGCAGGCGAGGCGGAAGCGGGCGCGAAACAGGTCGGCCCAGACCCCGCTCGGCTTCATCCGCGTGAAGAAGTCGGGGTCGTTGTCTTTCCCGCCGCGTATCGAGCGCACGATGTTCATGACTTTGTCGCCACGCTGGGGGAAATGGACGCTGAGCCATTCGCGGAACAGCGGGGCGACCTCGTGCGGCAGCCGCAGCGGGATCCACCCCGCGCTGCCCACGCCGATCTCGCCGGCGCGGGCGACGATGCCTTCCATGAATTCGTCGGTGATCGCCGGGATGACCGGGGCGACCGAGCAGTGATTGGGAACGCCGGCCTCGGCCAGCCGGGCCAGCGCGGCGAGCCGCTTGGCCGGCGAGGCGGCGCGCGGCTCGAGCTTGCCCGACAGCTTCGGATCGAGTGTGGTGACCGAGATCGCCACCGCCACGAGCCGATGCTTCGCCATCTCGGCGAGCAGGTCGAGATCCTGCAGCACGCGGTCCGACTTGGTGGTGATCGTTACCGGATGCCGGACGTCAAGGCACACCTCGAGCACCTGGCGGGTGATCCGGTAGCGACCTTCGATTGGCTGGTAAGGATCGGTGTTGGTCCCCATGGCAATCCACTTCGGCCGGTAGCGCGGCCGGGCGAACGTCTCGCGCAGCAGCCGCGCGGCATCGAGCTTGGCGAACAGCCTGGTCTCGAAATCGAGCCCGGGGGAAAGGTCGTGATAGGCGTGGGTCGGGCGCGCGAAGCAGTAAACGCACCCGTGCTCGCAGCCGCGATAGGCGTTGATCGAGCGGTCGAAGCCGACGTCGGGTGACTGATTGAAGGTGACGATGGTCCTGGGATGCTCCTCGATCACGGTGGTGCGCAGCTTCGGCGGCTCGCCGTCGAGGGCGGCGACGAAATCCTTCCAGTCGCCGTCGACTTCGCGCTCGGCGAGGCCGAAGCGTTGCGGTACCGATGCCGACTGGGCGCCGCGACCATGTACTGCAGGTTCTTTGCGCTGATCCATAAGAGGAACATAGCAAGAACATAAGAGAGTCGCCACTGTACGAAACGAGCGGGGATCGGAAGGACGGCGAATAAGTGCGGGCCGTCGCTGTACCCGCCAACATCCTGTGCTAGGCCGGCCCATCAGGGCAATCGAGCCGAAACCGGAGGGACGAGCGATGCTGTTGGTAAGCGGAGGAAACGGCAACCTGGCGCGATCTGTTATCGCGAACCTGCTGCGGATGACCGATCCCGGAAATATCCTTGTCACCACGCGCGACCCCCAATCGGACAACGCCCGCCAGCTTGCCGCGCAGGGGGTGACGGTGCGCCATGCCGACTTCGACGCCCCGGAAACGCTCGGGCCGGCGTTCGCGGGGGCCACCCGCGCGCTGCTGATCTCGACATATGCCGACAACTCCGAGCGGCTGCGCCAGAACCTCGCCGGTTTGGAAGCGGTCAAGGCCGCTGGCGTCGAGCACGTGCTCTACACCAGCTTCCTCGGCGCCGGGCCCGATGCGCTGCCCGAACACACGCAGCTCGTCCACTGGCCGACCGAGCAGGCGATCGTCGCCTCGGGCCTGAGTTATACGATCCTGCGCCACGCACTCTATGCCGAGATTATCGTCGGCGACCTCGACGAGACGCTAGCGACCGGGGTGTTGGCCCGCTCGCTCGGCGAGAAGCCCTGCACCTATATCGCGCGCGACGATCTCGGCCTGTCCGCCGCCACCGTTCTCGCCGGAAGCGGGCGGGAGAACCGCGTTCTCAACGAGACGATGGAACGCTCATATACCGGCGACGAGGTGGCCGAGGCGCTTTCGCGCTGCTTCGGCAAGCCGGTCCGCTACGAGCGAATCGCGGCCGAAGACTGGCCCGCCTACATGACCGAGAAGTGGGGCATGCCGCCCTCGCTTTCTGCGAGCACCGTCGGCACCATGCGTGCCATCGAGGCCGGAGAGTTCGACCTGGTGAGCGACGATTATCGCAAGGTCACCGGCCGCAGCCCGCTGTCGCTCGACGAGTTCCTCGAAGGGGTGAAGGCGGCGCGGGGGTGAGGGCTGCTTTGGCACCGCGAGTTTTCCCTCCATTCGTCACCCCGGCCCCCGAGCCGGGGACCCGCTTGTCTTAGTTTGTGGCGACGCTCGAAGAACAGCGGGACCCCGGGTCAAGCCCGGGGTGACGAATTCGGGGTTCGGCTTCGGCGCCTGTCAGCCAGAAAGGCATCTTCGGATTCGGTGTATTCGGGCGGTATGGAATACCGTGCCCTACGTTCATAATACCGGCCGGATTTGATCGACCTTGCCTTGAGAAGTCTCAATTGCCTCCAGGTTATGAAGGCAAAGATGAGCAACGAAATCGCTAGCGAAAACATCAGGCCAGACCTGGAGAGGCCGCCTTGCAGGAAACCCTCCAAAATTGCCTGTACGAAAAACGGCAATCCAATGAGCAGGTATGAGGCGCCGGCGCGTTGAAATCCGTTCGATACGAATTCGCTCTTGCCGTCGGCTTTCAGAATGACTCGAGAGCCTCGAGAGAGGTCGCGATCTATCCATTTCCTGACCGCGCGATAGAGCCTCATCTGTCCTACTTCTCCCGCAACCTTGGCATCAGTTCGACGAAGTTGCACGGCCGGTTGCGGCTGTCGAGCTGTTCGGCGAGAATGCGGTCCCAGCCGTCCTTCACCGCGCCGTTCGAGCCGGGCAGGGCGAAGATGTAGGTGCCGCGTGCGAGCACGGCGAGGGCTCGGCTCTGGACGGTGCTGGTGCCGATGGTCTGGTAGCTGACCCAGCGGAAAAGCTCACCGAAGCCCTCGATCACCTTGTCGGCGACGCGGTTCAGTGCTTCGGGGGTCACGTCGCGCCCGGTCAGGCCGGTCCCGCCGGTCGAGACGATCGCGTCGATCTGCGGGTCGTCGATCCAGCCGCTCAGGCGGCGGACGATGGCGTCGGCGTCGTCCTTCTCGATCGCGCGCACCGCCAGCCGGTGGCCGGCGTCGGTGATCCGCTGGGCGAGGATGTCGCCCGAGGTATCGTCCTCGGGTCCGCGCGTGTCACTCACCGTCAGCAAGGCGATGGAAATCGGCTTGAACTCGCGGGCTTCGTCGATCGCCACGCTATTTCTCCGCCGAGGCGGTCAGGTACACCCGCCCGTCGCCGCCACTCTCGCTCGGGAAAGCGGGCCATGCGTTCTCGGCCAGCGAGACACGGCTGGCGGACTTCGCCCGCGCCTGCCGCTCGTACATCCAGTAGTTGCGCATCACGATGGCGACGTAGCTGCGGGTCTCCCAATAGGGAATGCTTTCCATGTAGAGCAGGGGGTCGCCCTGGTCGTTCACCTCGTTGTTCCAGCGGGTGACGGGGGTCAGCCCTGCGTTGTAGGCCGCCATGACCTGCGGCAGGTACCCGTGGGTCGCCGGTGCATCGCGAAGCATCTCGAGGTTGCGCTGGCCGAAAGCGAGATTGGTGGCGGGATCGAAGATGTCGACCTGGCTCGCGCTCATGCCCAGCCGCGGAGCGTGCTCGCGCACGGTAATGGGCGTGATCTGCATCAGACCCTTGGCCTGCGCCGGGCTGACCGCGTTCGCGCGAAAGTTCGATTCCTGCAGGGTGTGGGCATAGGCCAGCGCCGGATCGACCTGCCAGCCGGTCGCGGGCAGCCACTTGGGCGTCGGCCAGCGGGAGGCGGGATCGGGATCGGCGCCGACCGGTGCATTATAGGCGAAATAGAGCTGGGTCTGCGGCAGGCCGAGATCGCGCGCGAGGCGCGTGAGCGCGCCGAAATTCTTCGGGTTGCCGATCTTGGCCTCGTGGATCAGCACTTCGCTGGCCAGCGCGTCGCGGCCGATTTCCGCGAGCGCGACGGCGGTCCGGACGTTGTCGTTGTCCTTGAGGCTGCGCCAGTCGGCTTGGGTGAAGTCGGCGGTATCGACCCGGTCGGGCAGCGCCCGTCCGAGCTGTTCGCTTGCCAGCATGCCGTAGAGGGTCTCGTCGTCACCCGCAGCGCCGCGCAGGAGTTCGGCGCTGCGCTCCGGCTGACGGCAGCGCAGCGCTGCGCGGCTCGCCCAGTAATAGCCGGCGGCGCGAAGTTCGGCGTTCTGCGCGCCGTGAGCCGAACGCTCGAAATAATTGCCGGCCAGGCCGCAGTCGCCGAGCCGCCAGGCGGCGAGCGCGGCGGCCCAGTCCCCCTCGGCGACCCACGGACCGCTGCCCGCTGCCACCGTCTGCGCCATGGCCAGCGCCTCGGCATCCCGGTTCTCGATATAGTAGCTCCACGCGACACGCTGGCGCCATTCGGCGCGCGCCTCGGGGCTCAGCGTCGCATCGACTCCGTCGAGCAGCTGGCGGGCGCCGTCGGGATCGTCGTTGACGATGCTCTTGAGGATTTGCTCGCGGATGGCCTCGGGCATGGAGCCGTCGTCGATCGTGCGGGGACGGACGCGGCGCGGCAGGGCGGCGCGCGGATAGAAATCGGCCTCTTCCGCCACATCGGGCATCGTGGCGGCGCCGCGGGTGACGGCGAGCCGCGCGAGCTGCGCTGCCTCGGGCAGGCGGCGCCCTTTGGCCATCCAGGCTTCGATCTGCGGCAACTCGACCCGGGGCGACCCGGCGGCGAGATAGAGCTCGGCCTGGGCGACCGCGTGGAGCGGTCCGTCGCGCTGGGCAAGCATGGCCGCGGCCGTGTTCCAGTCGCCCCTGTCGATGGCGCCGAAGACCTGGCGGTAATAGTCGCGCGTGTCGCGGTCCAGCTGCTGCGGCGCGCCGTTCCCGGTGGCATGGGCGGTGAAATATTCGCGGGTCGTCTCGGCTGCGGCCGGGAAAGCTGCCGTTGCCACAAGCACGGCCGCCGTGGCCGATGCGAAGAACTTCACGCTGTTCACTCCCTCCAGTCGAGCCAGGCCTGCCACAGCGACGCCCGGAATTTCCACCGCTGCAAGAGCGTGTCGGGGTCGACCGCGGCGAGCACCGCCGTGTCGGAGCCTTCAAGCGCGATTCGCCGCGGATTTGCACCGCCTTGCGCCGGATCGTGCTGAAAAAGAGTCAAAAGTTCGCGACCGAGCACAAGAATGCGCTGCGGAGCGGCAAGGGCGATGTGGTGCTTGACGATATCGTCGAATCCGCGCGCGACCAGCATCGTCCAATCTGGGTGCTTGGCATGGTAAGGCAAGGCCGACGCCAGATAGGTCTCCTCTTCGGCAAGGCCCATGGCCTCGCGCATGGCGGATACGAGCTGGCCGTGCGGACCAGAGAGGAGCGCCTGCGAATCGCCTGTCTCGGGCATGGCCACGAGAATCATCAGCTTCGCCCGGGCGGCCCCGCGGGGCGGGATTCGCTGCCCGCTGCCGGCAGCGGCGAGCGAGGGCTCGGAGAGCCACCATGGCGCGAACTCGGCGAGCGATCGAGGCCAGGCGGCGCGATCCCCTCCCAGCGGCGGCAGTTCCGGCTTTTCCGGCGGCTCGATCGCCGTTGCTGCCGGCGGAGCAGCAGCCTTGGTGACCGGTTCGGGTGCGGCGAGCCAATTGTGTGGCTCGTCGACGAAATCGCAGTCGACGCCCGCTTCGCGCCACCAGTCCTGGGCGGCTGCGAGCGCTTCGCTGAGCGGGATGGCGGGTTTCGTATCCATGGTGCGGTCGGTGCGCAGGTCTTGACCTGCCGCCGCCCAGCTATCAAGCCCCGTCCATGCTATTCACACGAATGAAGGTGAGCCGGTGAGCGCCCAGGAATCGCAGCGTGAATCGATGCCTGTCGACGTCGTCATCGTCGGCGCGGGCCCGGCGGGCCTCGCCGCCGCGATCCGGCTCAAGCAGCTCGACGACGCGCTCGAAGTGGTGGTGCTCGAAAAGGGCTCCGAAGTCGGCGCGCACATCCTCTCGGGGGCGGTGATCGATCCCCGGGCGCTCGACGAACTGCTGCCCGAATGGCGCGAGACCTGCCCGCTGGCGCGCGTGCCGGTGACCGAGAACCACCACTGGGTGCTGAGCGCGAAGGGCAAGCGGGAGCTGCCGCACCTCGTCATGCCGCCGCTGATGAGCAACAAGGGCAACTACACCGGCTCGCTCGGCAATCTGTGCCGCTGGCTGGCCGAGCAGGCCGAGGCGCTGGGCGTACAGGTCTTCCCCGGGTTCCCGGCGTCCGAAGTGCTGTTCGACGATGGCGGCGCGGTGATGGGCGTGGCGACGCAGGACATGGGCGTCGCCGCCGACGGCAGCCACAAGCCCGACTACCAGCCGGGAATGGAACTGCACGCGAAGTATACGCTCTTCGCCGAGGGCGCACGCGGCAGCCTTACCAAGCGGATGAAGGCTCACTTTGCGCTGGATGCCGATAGTCAGCCGCAGGTTTACGGGCTTGGCATCAAGGAGTTGTGGGACGTCCCTGCTGAAAAGCATCAAGCCGGGCGGGTGATCCACACGCAGGGCTGGCCGCTGTCGGAGAGCGAGACCTGGGGCGGGGGCTTTCTCTACCACCAGGCCGACGGACAGGTTGCGCTCGGTTTCGTCACCGCGCTCGATTACGCCAACCCCTGGGTCTACCCGTTCGAGGAATTCCAGCGCTGGAAGACGCATCCGGCGATCCGCGAAGTGCTCGAGGGCGGCAAGCGCGCGTCCTACGGGGCGCGGGCAATCAACGAGGGCGGCTGGCAGTCGGTGCCGCAACTCGCCTTCCCGGGCGGCGCGCTGGTCGGCTGCTCGGCCGGTTTCGTCAACGTGCCGCGGATCAAGGGCACCCACACCGCGATGAAGAGCGGGATGCTGGCGGCCGAAGCCGTGGCGTCAGCCATTGCCGACGGTCGGGAAAAAGACACGCTTTCCGAATATGATAGCGCGCTTCATTCAAGCTGGATCGCAAGCGAATTGCAACTGGTGAAGAACGCCCAGCCGCTGGTCGCCAAGTTCGGCGGTGCGCTCGGATCGGCGCTCGCCGGGATCGACATGTGGCTGCGCACGCTCAAGATCCGCCTGCCGTTCACGATGAAGCACCACATCGATGCCGAGGAAACGCGGCGGGCCGACCTGTTCACTCCCATCGCCTATCCCAAGCCCGACGGGAAGCTCACCTTCGATCGGCTCAGCTCGGTGTTCCTCTCGGGTACCAATCACGTCGAGGACCAGCCGTGCCACCTCGTGCTCAAGGACCCGACGGTGCCAACGCGGATCAACCTGCCGATCTATGCCGGGCCCGAGGCGCGCTATTGCCCGGCCGGGGTCTACGAGTTCGTCGGCGTCGAGGAGGGCGAACCCAAGCTGGTGATCAACGCCCAGAACTGCGTCCACTGCAAAACCTGCGACATCAAGGACCCGACCCAGAACATCGAATGGGTCACGCCCGAAGGTGGTGGTGGCCCGAACTATCCGAACATGTAACCCTCCCCGGACCGGGGAGGGGGAGGATTGATGCGCGAAATTGCTTACGCCAAGATCAACCTCGCGCTGCATGTCCGGCGGCGGCGGGAGGACGGGTATCACGAGCTCGAAACGCTGTTCGCGTTCGTCGATGCGGGCGACGAATTGACGGCACGACGCAGCGAGCGCGACGAACTGATAGTCGTTGGCGAGTTTGCTACGGAAATAGCTGATCCGTTTGGAAATCTCGTTTCGAAGGCTTTGGCGAAATTGCCTCGTCCCGATGGTCTGTCGATCACGCTCGAAAAGAACCTCCCGGTAGCTGCCGGGCTCGGTGGAGGTTCGGCCGATGCCGCCGCAGTATTCCGCATGGTGCGCGATACCCATGGGCTGCCGGAAGACTGGCGTCAGCAGGCTGCGTCGCTGGGCGCCGACGTCCCCGCGTGCATCGACAGCCTTGCCTGCATCGGGCGCGGGACCGGGACCGAGCTGGAGTTGGTCGAGAACGACCTTGGCGGAACGCCGGTCCTGTTGGTCAACCCGCGGGTTGCGCTGTCGACCGGCCCGGTCTTTGCCGCCTGGGACGGCTTTGATCGCGGACCACTGCCTGAGGGAACCGCGCGCGATATCGCCCGCGAGGGGCGCAACGATCTCGAAGCCCCGGCGATCTCGCTTTGTCCCGAGATTTCCGGGGTTCTCGACGTCCTGCGCGAAACGGAAGCAGTCCTTGTGCGTATGAGTGGCTCCGGGGCGACGTGCTTCGCACTTTATCGCGACGCCGATACCCGGTCCGAAGCGGCGGCGCGGACGGCCCGCGATTGCCCGAACTGGTGGCAACTTTCCGGAAGGCTCAGGTGAACGGCGCAGAACAGGTCTACCGGCGCATCGGCACGCCCCGGAAGGGCGGCATTATCGCGGTATGCGACCATGCCAGCAACTTCGTGCCCGCGGACATTCCGCTCGGCGTGCCGCCCGAGGCGCTGGAGAAGCATATCGCCTGGGACATCGGCGCGGCCGGAGTGTGCGAACGGCTCGCCCGCAGGCACGACATCGCCGCGCACCTCGCCTGCGTCAGCCGACTCGTCATCGACCTGCACCGCGAAGAAGATTCGCCCGCGCTAATTCCGGAATCGAGCGACGGCACCCTCATACCCGGCAACATCGGCGCCGATCGCCAGATGCGGATAGATCGCTTCTACCGGCCCTATCACGAGGCGCTTGCGGACTGGATCGACGAGGTCGAGCCCGAGCTGCTGCTGTCGATCCACAGCTTCACACCCGAACTCGAAAGCACCCCCGCCGAACGGCCCTGGGAAGTGGCGCTGCTTTACAACGAAGACGACCGCGCCGCTCGCCACGCGATCCGCATGTTCAAGGCGCAGCGCTGCGTCGTCGGCGACAACGAGCCCTATTCGGGCAAGCAGCTCAACGCGACGATGAACCGTCATGCGGAGGCGCGCGGGATTCCGTACTGCGCCATCGAACTGCGCAATGACCTGATCACGAAGGAGGCCGGGCAGGCGCGCTGGGCGTCGATGATCGGCGACATCGCGAACAGGGTAGCTTTGGCGCTTGAATAGGATTTTGTCTTAGATTGCGCGGCGCGCTGCGGTAGGACGGGACCTGCAACCGCCACCAGCAATCGGACCCGACATGCCCGCTTACCGTTCCAGAACCTCGACCCACGGCCGCAACATGGCCGGCGCGCGCGGATTGTGGCGGGCGACGGGCATGAAGGACGGCGACTTCGGCAAGCCGATCATCGCCGTGGTCAACTCCTTCACCCAGTTCGTGCCCGGGCACGTGCACCTGAAGGACCTCGGCCAGCTCGTCGCGCGCGAGGTCGAGAAGGCCGGCGGCGTCGCCAAGGAATTCAACACCATCGCCGTCGATGACGGGATCGCCATGGGCCATGACGGCATGCTCTATTCGCTGCCCAGCCGCGACCTGATCGCCGACAGCGTCGAATACATGGTCAACGCCCATTGTGCCGATGCGATGGTCTGCATCTCCAATTGCGACAAGATCACGCCCGGAATGCTGATGGCGGCGATGCGGATCAACATCCCCGTCGTGTTTGTGTCGGGCGGCCCGATGGAAGCGGGCAAGGTGGTGCTCAAGGGCAAGGAGGTCGCGCTCGATCTGGTCGATGCGATGGTCGCAGCAGCCGACGAGAGCATGACCGACGAGGAAGTGCTCAGCATCGAGCAGTCTGCCTGCCCGACCTGCGGATCGTGCAGCGGCATGTTCACCGCCAATTCGATGAATTGCCTCACCGAGGCGCTCGGCCTCTCGCTGCCCGGCAACGGCTCGCAGCTTGCCACCCATGCCGACCGCCAGGGCCTGTTCGAACGCGCCGGCCGCCTCGTCGTGGCGCTGGCCAAGCGCTATTACGAGGAGGACGACGACAGCGTCCTGCCGCGCACTATCGCCGGCTTCGAAGCCTTCGAGAACGCGATGACGCTCGATATCTCGATGGGCGGATCGACCAACACCGTGCTCCACCTGCTCGCCGCGGCGCACGAGGCCGGGGTCGATTTCACTATGAAGGACATCGACCGGTTGAGCCGCAGCGTGCCGTGCCTGTGTAAGGTCGCCCCGGCCAAGAACGACGTGCACATGGAAGACGTCCACCGCGCCGGCGGGATCATGGCGATCCTCGGCGAACTCGACCGCGCCGGCCTGCTGCACACCGCGCTCCCGACGGTGCACAGCCCGACTCTGGGCGATGCACTGGCCGACTGGGACATCCGCTTGACCAACAAACCCAAGGTGCAGGAATTCTACAAGGCCGCGCCTGGCGGGGTGCCGACACAGACCGCGTTCAGCCAATCGCGCCGCTGGGACGAGCTCGATACCGATCGCGTCTCGGGCGTCATCCGCAGCAAGGAGCATGCTTTCAGTCAGGACGGCGGCCTGGCCGTGCTTTACGGCAACATCGCCCGCGACGGCTGCATTGTGAAGACCGCCGGGGTCGACGACAAGATCCTCAAGTTCTCGGGGCCGGCCAAGGTCTACGAGAGCCAGGACGCCGCGGTCGCGGGGATTCTCAGCGGCGAAGTCGTCGAGGGCGACGTCGTCGTCATCCGCTACGAAGGGCCGCGCGGCGGGCCGGGGATGCAGGAAATGCTCTACCCGACCAGCTACCTCAAGTCGAAGGGCCTCGGCGCGGCCTGCGCGCTGATTACCGACGGGCGCTTTTCCGGCGGCACCTCGGGTCTGTCGATCGGCCACGTCTCGCCCGAAGCGGCCGAGGGCGGAAACATCGGGCTCGTGGAGGCCGGCGACACGATCGAGATCGACATCCCGGCCCGGACGATTGAACTCCTGGTTTCCGACGAGGAGCTCGCCGCGCGCCGCGAACGGATGGAAGCGCAGGGCGAGGCTGCCTGGCATCCCGCCCGGCCGCGCGAGCGGCGCGTGTCCGACGCGCTCAAGGCCTATGCCGCGATGACCACCAGCGCCGCACGCGGCGCCGTACGCGACGTCTCGCAGCTCAAGCGCCGGTGATGCGCCGCTGGGCCTCGCTTGCTGCGATCACTGCGGTCGCCGCGTGCACCGGCGGGGCGGGCGAAGCGCCGCAAGCGGCTGTAAACTCCGACCGAATCGATTGCGCGCCGGCGGGCGCCGAGACGTTCGCAGCGGACTGCACCGCCGAATTGGCCGACGAGAGCGGCGAGTCGATCGTCGTCGTGCGCAACCCGGACGGCAGCTTCCACCGCTTTCGCATCGTGAACGACGGCAAGGGCCTCGAAGCGGCCGACGGGGCCCTGCCGCTCGACCTCGAATATGCCGAAGGCACAGTGACCGTGGCGGTCGGGCGCGATCGCTACGTGCTGCCGGCGAGCAAGCGCGGCGATCATGCCGCCGAGTGACGGACCGACCGACCAGATACTGACCGTCGCGGAGATGCAGGCGGCCGAGCAGGCGCTCATCGACGGCGGGGAGAGCGTCGACAGCCTGATGCTGCGCGCAGGGCAGGGCGCGGCCGAATGGGTCTGGCGGGTCGCGGCGGGTCGTTCGGTTACCGTGCTGTGCGGCCCGGGCAACAACGGCGGCGACGGCTATGTCATCGCCGAAACCCTGCGCGCGCGCGGCACGCGTGTCACCGTCGTGGCGCCCATCGAACCGGCGACGGATGCCGCCCGCAAGGCGCGCGCTGCCTATGGCGGCGATCTCGCCGACACTGGAGACGGCGGCGTGTTCGTCGATTGCCTGTTCGGCAGCGGCCTCAGCCGTCCGCTTGACGGCGAGCTCGCCGCGCTGTTGCGCGCGCTGGCAGCGGCACACGGCGCATCTATCGCCATCGACCTGCCGAGCGGAGTTTCGAGCGACGATGGCGCGCAGCTCAATGACGACCTGCCGCATTACGACCTGACCGTCGCCCTCGGCGCGTGGAAGTTCGCCCACAGCCTGCTGCCGGCGCGCGCGATGATGGGCCAATTGCGGCTGGTCGATATCGGTGTTGCCCAAGTGCAGAGCGCGGTGCGGGTCATTGGCCGCCCGTCGCTCGCAGCGCCAGCGCGCGACGCGCACAAGTATTCGCGCGGACTGCTGGCCATCGTCGCGGGCCCCATGCCGGGCGCCGCGCTCTTGGCTGCGCAAGGCGCGGTCCATGCGGGCGCTGGCTATATCAAGGTCCTGGGCGAGGCCCCCGGCGGGCCAGTCTGGGCGGTGAACGATTCGCGCCCGTTGGCCGAAGCGCTGCACGACGAGCGGATTGGCGCGGCGCTGGTCGGGCCCGGCCTGACCCGTGACGGCGCGGCGCGCGGCAGGCTGGAGACAGTGCTGGCGCGCGATCTGCCGACGCTGGTCGATGCCGATGCCCTGCACCTGCTCGCGCCGGCCATGCTTGGCGGTCGTTCGGCTCCGCTCGTCCTGACACCCCACGCGGGGGAGTTTGCGGCGCTCGCACAGGCCTTCGGCACCACGACGGAGCGGCGGATCGACGCGGTGCGCGCGCTGGCGTCGGCTTGCGGCGCGGTCATCGTCGCAAAGGGACCGGACACGCTGGTTGCGGCGCCCGACGGCCGGCTTGGCGTCGCGCCGCCGGCTTCGAGCTGGCTTTCGACCGCGGGGACGGGCGACGTCCTGGCCGGCATTGTCGCTAGCCGCCTCGCCACGGGGGAGGAAGCCTTCGCGGCGGCGTGCAACGGCGTGTGGCTGCACGGCGAGGCGGCGCGGCTGGCGGGCCCTGCATTCTCCGCCAGCGAGCTTGCCGACCATGTTGCCGAGGCCTACGCGGCCGGCCTGTGAGCGAATCCGAGCAGATCGTCCGCCTTGCCGCCAAGGGCGACGGCGTCACCGCGTCGGGGCGGCACGTCGCGCTGGCCGCACCGGGCGATGTCCTACGGCCCGACGGCATCGTAGAGCCGGGCCCGCATCACATCGCGCCGCCGTGCCGCCACTTCCCGCGCTGCGGCGGCTGCCAATTGCAGCACTGCGACGATGCCGCGCTGGCCGATTTCGTCCGCGATCGCGTGGTCAACGCCGCCGAGGGGCAGGGCCTCGCGCCCGAAATCGTCGCTCCGGTGCATCTCTCACCGCCTCGCACACGGCGCCGCGCCTCGCTCAAGGCGGTGAACGGCGGCGGTCGTCCGCTGGTCGGTTTCAACGAGGGCGGATCGCACAAAGTCGTCGACCTTGCCGAATGCCACGTCCTCGCGCCCGACCTGTTCGAGATGGTCGGCAAGCTGCGCGGCCTGCTCGCATCGCGCCGCGGCAAGTATGCGCTGTCGATCGACCTCGCGCTGACCGATTCGGGCGTTGACTGCGCGATCAAGGGACTCGAGGTCGATGGGCTCGAGGAAACCGAGGCCCTGCTCGACTTCTGCCGCGCCAACGGCCTGGCGCGCCTCTCGCTCGACCAGGGCTACGGGTCGGAAAGCTTCTGGGCACCCGAGCCGGTGACCGTGACGCTGTCGGGCGTAGCGGTCGAGTATCCGCCCGGCGCCTTCCTGCAGGCGACCCGCGACGGCGAGGCGGCGCTGGCGCATGCGGCCCGCGAGTGGCTCGCGGGCAGCAAGCGCGTGGCGGACCTGTTCGCCGGGCTCGGGACCTTCGCCTTTGCGCTGTGCGGTACGCAGGTCGTTGCCGCCGAAGCGGCGCGCGATGCCCATCTCGCCTGCCGCACGGCCGCCAATCGCGCCCGCTTGCCGTTCGAAGCGGTCCACCGCGACCTTTTTCGCAGCCCCCTGCGCGCCGAGGAGCTGGCCGGATTCGACGGCGTCGTGCTCGATCCGCCGCGTGCCGGCGCCCGCGAGCAGGTAGCGCAGCTGGCGGCGAGCAAGCTCGGCAGGGTGGTCTACGTCAGCTGCAACCCGTCGAGCTGGGCGCGCGACGCCAAGGTGCTGGTCCAGGGCGGCTTTACGCTGGCCGAGGTCCGCCCGGTCGGCCAGTTCCGCTGGTCGACCCACGTCGAACTGGCGAGCTTATTTGTCCGCGAGAACGGCTAGGATCCGTTCGAGCAACCACGCCTGGTGGGCCGTGCCCGAATAGGCGTGGTCGGCGTTCTCGCAGATCGCCAGCCGCTCGTCGCCGCGGTCCCAGCTGGCCAAGAACGCCTGTCCCGTCCGATCCGCGCCCGCGACGAGGATCGCGGTTCGGCCGCGAAATCCCGCCAGGCCTTGCGCCATCTCGCCGGCCAGGCCGCTCGGCGCCGGGTTGCGCCGCGTTGCCTCGAACAGTCCGCCGACCAGCTTGCGCAGGTCCACCCCGCCGGTCAGCAGGCGCAAGACTTCGCGCGGATTCTTGAGCTTCTGCAGGTAGCGCGCGCGGATCGCCTCGGGCGGGGGCGGCGCGTCGGCGGCGTCGTCTTCATAGGTCCACGGATTGCTCAGGATGAGCGCGTCGGCCCCAGCGCCGCCGGCCACCATCAGCGCGCTGGCGGCGTCGCAGTTGCCCAGAGCGGCGACGCGGGACAGGCCGGGGCACGCGCCTCTGAAGGCTCTGAGCGCGGCGGCGATGTCGTGCTGCGAGTGGCGGAAACCGGTGTTGTAGCCTTCGCTGTCGCCAACCCCGCGGCGATCGAAGCGGAACACCGGGTACCCGGCGCGGGCGATCCCGTCGGCAAGCGCAGCCTGGCCGGAGAAAGCCCCGGCGCGAGTCTCGTTGCCGCCGGTAACGAGCAGCAGCCCGGTCTCGCCTTCGGCGTCGTCCAGCGTTCCGGCCAGCTGCGCTCCCTCGCACGCGAAGACGAGGTGCTTGCGGTTCACGCCAGCAGTTCCATCGAGACCACGGCAGCCAGCGCATCGGCCTGCGCCGCGTCGTAGTCGGGTTCGGCGCGCAGCCACAGCGCCGCGCCGCCGATATCGGCGTGGGCGATCTTGCGCTGCCGCGGCAGGTCCGGCGGCTCGGCCGTTTCCAGCTCGGCGATCATCTCCGCCCCTAGCCGGTATCCGGCCAGATCGAGTCCTTCGCGGCGGCCGATTTCGATCAGGCCCTCGCGCGTCTCCTCGCGCCCGGCTTCGCGAGCGGCAATCGTGCGGGCGCGGAGCATGGAGCGCAGAACCTGACTGCCGCCCAGCGCGGCATAGCGCCAGCCCGGCAGGTCCGGCGCGAGGATGGCGCCGGCGCGAATCGCCAGCACGTGGGTCGCGGCGAACTCGCGCGCTGCAGCCTCGGCCGCTGCGCGCCACGTTGTGATCGTCTGCGCCTCGAGGGGCGCCTCGCTCTCGTTGCAGCCAGGCAGATCGGGGAGGATGACGTCGATCCCTGCGCCGTCGAGCCGCCGCATGACTTCGGCGGTCAGACGCCGGAGCTTGTTGCTCTCATCGAACCAGGCGGGCAGCACGAGGACGCGCCGATCCCGGTCGCGGTCGAACTTGAGCGCGTATTCTTCACCGGAAGGGGAGGTCCAGCCGGCGATCACCGCGCTGCGTTAACCTGCGTTGCACTTGGCACGGACGAAATCGAGCAGGCCGCCATACGTTTCGAGCATTTCGCCGTCGACCTCGTCGTCCTCGATGACGATGGCGAGCCGGTCCTCGATCTCGGTCAAGAGGCCGGCGACGGCCATCGAATCGAGTTCGGGCAGGTGGCCGAACAGCCCGGTGTCGGCGTCGAAAGCGGCGGCACGTTCGGCGGAGATGCCGAGCACGTCCTGCAGGATCTGGCGCAGCGAAGCGTCGGTCGCGTCGCTGGAATTGTCGAGAGCGGTTTCGCGGCTCATCCGGGTCCCCAATTGCATTGCGGAAGCCCGGTTAGCCGCGGGAATCGCGCGAAACAAGCGTGCGCAGCCTGGCCCGCGCAATCGCCGGCCAGTTGCGCGGGTCGCGGGCGCGCCAGCATTGCAGGCGGTAACGTGGGCGCGATTCCTCCATCCAGTCCTGCTTGTAGGGATCGTCGCCGGTACCGAAATCGACCCATCGGACGCCGTCGCCGTCGATGACGCGCTCCATCAGCGCGGCAGTCAGCGTCGTTCCGGGGGACAGCGGCTTGGCGCTTTCGCGGTGGGCCAGCTTGTGGATGTAGGCGGTGCCGTCCTCGACCGTCCAGAACTGCGCGGCGATGGCCACGCCATCGTGGCGCGCCACGGCGAGGCGGATGCGCCCGGCGCTGCCTTCGGCTTCGGCAAAGCGGCGGAGCAGGGCGGGGTCGCCTTCCTCGGGCTTCCAGCTTTCGGAGTAGATATCCTCGTAGTCGGCCCAGACACCCGGGTCGAAGCGGTCCAGGATTTCGACGTCGACCTTCTTCGCCTTTCGCTTGAGCGTGGTTCGCAGCCGGCCGGGGCGTCCTTCGAGGTATTCGCCATAGCTGCGCCCGCCGACTGCGAGCATGCGATTGGTGTCGCACGGCTCGCGCACGACCAGCCAGCCGGATCGCTCGAAGGCGCGCTGCAGCTGGCGGGCGGTGCCGTCCTCGTCGGGCACGCGCTCGAGCACGATGTGCGAGGTATGGCGGGCAAGATCACCGGCCAGCGCAATCGAGAGGCTGTCGGCAGAGGCATAGGCGGTGCCCAGCGGACGCCAGGTGAAGGCGTACCAATTGAGCAGGGCTTCGAGCCGGCGTCCGGTGCGGCGCAGCGGGAAGACGATACCGCCCGAGGCATCTGCGGCCACGGCATAGAGCGGCACGCCGGCGCCGCCTTCGAGCGCGGCAAACCAGTCGCGCCGAGCGAACGGACCGCGCGCGGCCAAGTCTATGGCTTGCACATCGTTAACCGTGTCGTGATAGCTGATGGCTGTCACAGTGCTTTCGCGTCCCTCCTCGGAGCTCCAATGCCGCTTCCAGATCCCGTGCCCCGGCCGCTCGATCACCTTGCCGAACGCGGCAGGGGCGGCGACGCGGCGCTCGTCCTGCGGGGGGAGACGCTTAGTTTCGATGAATTAAGAACCCGTGTCGCTGCGCTCGCCGGATGGCTCCGGGCGCTGGCCGACGAAGACGGGGCGCGGGTCGCCAGCTGGGCGGCCAAGGGCGAACTCACTTGCCTGCTGCCGCTTGCCGCGGCGCGCGCCGGGCTGGTCCACGTGCCGATCAACCCGCTGCTCAAGCGGGCGCAAGTGGCGCACATCCTGAGCGATAGCGGATCGAAACTGCTGATCGGCACGCCCGCGCGGCTGGCTACGCTCGAAGATGGCGACGTGCCGGCCGCTTGCCGGGCATTGGGTGAGAATGAAGCGCTCGATGCAGCGCGAAACGCCGATGAACACCTGCCCCCGTCTGACCGGAATACCGACGAACTGGCGGCGATCCTCTACACGAGCGGCTCGACCGGACGGCCCAAGGGCGTGATGCTCAGCAATGCGAACATGTGGCTCGGCGCGGTCAGCGTGGCGAGCTACCTCGGGCTCGCCAACGACGACGTCACGCTGGCGGTGCTGCCGCTGTCGTTCGACTATGGGCAGAACCAGCTGCTTTCGACCTGGTACGCCGGCGGCTGCGCGGTTCCGCTCGACTACCTGACCCCGCGCGACGTCACCAAGGCCTGCGTGACGAACGGCGTCACGACGCTCGCCGCGGTGCCGCCCCTGTGGGTGCAATTGACCGAACTCGACTGGCCGGCGGAAGCCGTGGCGTCGATGCGCCGCCTGACCAACAGCGGCGGCGCACTGACCGAGGACCTGGTCCGCAAGCTTCGCGGGCAATTTCCCCAGGCGCGGCTGTTCCCGATGTACGGGCTGACCGAGGCGTTCCGTTCGACTTACCTCGACCCGGCGCTGGTCGACACGCACCCGACGTCGATGGGTAAGGCGATCCCGTTCGCCGAGATTCTCGTCATTGGCGACGATGGCCGCGTGACGTCGCCCGGCGAAGAAGGGGAACTGGTGCATTGCGGGCCGCTCGTCGCACAGGGCTATTGGCAGGACGCCGAGCGGACGGCGGAGCGCTTCAAGCCTGCTCCCGCGCAATCCGAATATGGCGGCACCGCGGTGTGGTCGGGCGACCGCGTGCGGCGCGACGAGGACGGGCTGCTCTACTTCGTCGGGCGGCGCGACGCCATGATCAAGAGCGCGGGCAACCGCATCAGCCCGCAGGAAATCGAGGAAGCCGTGCTCGCCACCGGCCTGGCCAGCGAAGTCGCGGCGGTCGGCGTGCCCGATCCGCGGCTCGGGCAGGCCGTGGTGCTGGTGGTCCGCGGGGGCGGGGACGAGGAGACCCTGCGCGCCGCGCTCAAGCGCGAGCTGCCGAATTTCATGCAGCCAAGGGACGTGGTCTGGGTCGAGGCCATGCCGCTGAACCCCAACGGCAAGATCGACCGTAACGCGCTGCAGGCCGAAATGGCGCGCAAGGAGGCCGCATGAAACCGCTCGGCCCTATCCCCGCCGGCTACGGCAGCATCGATGGCGAGCTCGCCCTCGGGGGCAAAGCCGCCAGCGCGCTGGTCGAAGAGGCTGGAGGCACACCGCTGTTCGTCTATTCGGCCGACCTGATGCGCCGCCGCATGGCCGTGCTGCGTCAGGCCATGCCGCAAAGCCTGCGCATTCATTATGCCATAAAAGCAAATTCCTATCGGCCGGTCCTCGAATTGATGGCAGGTCTGGTCGACGGCTTCGACATCGCCTCGGGCGGCGAACTGGAGATGGTCCTGGCAGCCGGGCAGGACCCGGCCAAAGTCAGCTTCGCCGGCCCGGGCAAGCGCGACGACGAGCTGCGCGCGGCGATCGAGAATGGCGTGACGCTCAACCTCGAATCCGAGAACGAGGCGCATCGCGCGCTGCGCATCGCCGAGGAACTTGGCAAGGCGCCGGCGCTGGCAATTCGAGTCAATCCCGATTTCGAACTGCGCGGCTCGGGCATGAAGATGGGCGGGGGGGCCAAGCCCTTCGGCCTCGACGCCGAACGTGTGTCCGCCCTGGCGCGCGAAATCATCGCTGCCGGAGCCACCTGGCGCGGCCTCCACATCTACACCGGCAGCCAGGCGCTCGATGCCGGTGCGGTGGCCGAAACCCAGGCCAACGTTCTCGAACTCGCCGCGCGGCTTACCCGCGAGATCGGTCATCCCTTGCCGCACCTCAACATGGGCGGCGGATTCGGCATTCCCTACTTCAGCGGCGACCAGCCGCTCGACATCGCCGCCGTGGGCGCTGCCCTGGGGGAGCGCTTCGATCAACTGCCGGGCGAGCTGGCAGGGACCGAGTTCGCCATCGAACTCGGCCGCTACCTCGTCGGCGAGGCGGGGGTTTACCTGACGCGGGTCGTCGACCGAAAAGTCAGCCACGGCACGACCTTCCTCGTCACCGACGGTGGTCTGCACCACCAGCTGGCCGCTTCGGGCAACTTCGGCACGGTCGTGCGCCGCAACTATCCCGTTGCGATAGCAAGCAAATTCACTGGTGAGCCGGTCGAAGAGGTCAATGTTGTCGGCTGCCTGTGCACCCCGCTCGACCGCCTCGCCGACCAGGCCATGGTGCCGCACGCCGACATTGGCGACACCGTCGCGGTGTTCTGTGCCGGGGCCTATGGCGCCAGCGCCAGCCCCTCAGCCTTTCTCGGCCAGGGACCTGCCCGAGAAATGCTGGTTTAGGATTGGGCCCCCGCCTGTCCCGGATTGGGACGGGCGCTCACAAACCCGCAGAATCGGGCGGTTTCGGGCGTCAAGACTAACGCAATGTTCACCCTTTTCCGGGACAAGGCGAGCCGGATTCAGGGTCGTGGTCCGGGTGCGAATGGCTGCACCCGCGTCTGGCCCGCCGAAAACTCGAGGACGTACCATGCGATTTTCCGCCGTTTCCCGTTTTCTGGCTGCCCTCTCGATGGCTCTCGCCGTTGTCGGCTGTTCGAGCACTCCCGATGCCCAACTCGCTCCGGCGAGCTTCGTCGCAATGCAGGAAGGCCCCGGCGAGGAATATATCATCGGCCCGCTCGACGAGCTGACCATCCACGTCTGGCGCAACGACGAGCTTGGAGCGCAGGTTCAGGTACGTCCCGACGGACGCATCACCACCCCGCTCGTCGCCGACATGCCGGCCGTGGGCAAGACACCGACGATGCTGGCCGAGGACATCCGCCTGCAGCTCTCGCAATACATCGCCGAGCCGCTGGTCACGGTCATCGTCAACAAGTTCGCCGGGACGTTCAGCCAGCAAATCCGGGTGGTGGGGGCGACGGAAAAGCCTGCGTCGATCCCGTACCGCGCCAACATGACCGTGCTCGACGCGATGATCTCGGTCGGGGGGCTGAGCGAATTCGCCGCCGGCAATCGCGCCAAGCTGATCCGCTTCGACAAGCAGGTCGGCCGCCAGCGCGAATATCACCTGCGGCTCGGCGACCTGCTCAAGAAGGGCGACAGCAAGGCCAACGTGATGCTCCAGCCCGGCGATGTGATCATCATCCCCGAGAGCATGTTCTGAGCAGGAGGCCGGGGGCTTGAACACCATCATCGAAGAGGTGCGCTCGGCACTCTGGACGGTCTGGAACCGCCGCTGGCAGGCGCTTGCCGTCGCCTGGGGCGTGTGCCTGCTTGGCTGGCTGGTAGTGGCGCTCATTCCGAACGCTTATGATTCGAAGACTCGCATATTCGTCCAGCTCGACGACGCGCTCGCGCAGCAGATCGGCATCGGTTCGTCGACGCGCGAGAAGGACATCCTGCGCGTCCAGCAGACGCTGACCAGCGCGGTGAACCTCGAAAAGGTAATCCGCTCTACCCGCATCGGCGACGACATCACCACGCCGGCGCAGATGGAGCGTGCGGTGCAGGCGCTGGCCAAGAAGATCGTCGTCGTCGCACAGGGCGAAAACCTGTTCGAAATCACCGCGACGAGCGGCCGCAGCGACTTGTCCGATGCCGAGAACGCGCAATTGGCGCAGGACATTGCCAATCGCATGATCGACATCTTCCGCGAATCCAATCTCGGCGAATCGCGCGGCGAGATGCGCGACACGATCACGTTCCTGGATCAGCAACTCGCGGAACGCAGCCGCCAGCTCGAGGAAGCCGAACAAAAGCGCCTGGCCTTCGAATCAGAGCACCCCGATCTTGCCGGCGGGACCGAAGCGATCTCGGCGAAAATCAACGCCAACCGCGACGATCTGCGCGCCGTGCAAGCGGACCTTGCAGCCGCCAAGAGCGCGCTCGCGGCGATCGACGGGCAACTCGCCAGCACGCCGCGCACGCTCGTCACCGCCGACGGCGGCGGCCCCAAGGCCGCTCTGGCCCAAGCGCAGTCGAACCTTGCGGCACTGCAGGCTCGCGGGCTCACGGACAGCCACCCGGATGTCGTCGCGGTGAAGAAGCAGATCGCCGCGCTGCGCATTCAGACGCAGGGCGCCGGAGGTGACTATGGCACCCCGAACCCGGCCTATACCTCGCTTCAGGGCCTGCGGATCGACCGCCAGGCCACGGTCGAAGCGCTGTCTTCGCGGGCCGCGGCGATCCAGTCGGAATTGGCCAATTTCGCCGCCAGCCAGGCGAAGGAACCGACGGTCGCCGCCGAAGCGCAGCGCATCAGCCGCGACTACGACGTGCTGCGTCAACAATACGACAAGCTCCTGCAGGACCGCGAGGAATTGCGCCTGCGCGGCCAGGTCGAGACCGAGCGAAGCGCCATCAAGTTCGAGGTCATCGACCCACCAAGCACGCCGCGCGTGCCGAGCTGGCCGAATCGCCCGATCCTGCTCTTCGCAGTTCTCTTCCTCGGCCTCTGCGCCGGTGGCGGCACCGCTTATTTGCTCGGCCGCATGCGCTCTTCGTTCGCGACCGCGGGCAGGCTGGAGGAGACCTTCCAGCTGCCGGTCGTCGGCACGATTTCGCTTGCACTGACCGACGCGGCGCGCGCGCTGCACAAGCTGCGGATGCGCCGCTTTACCGCAGCTTCCGCCGGTCTCGGCGTCTTGTTCCTGGTCCTGCTGATCGCCGAATTCGTTCAGCGCGGCACGGTGGCGTGAGGAGGCCGGCATGACCGAACAGAGCAAGATCCCGCTGCCCGAAGCGGGCAAAGGCGAGGGCGAACGCAAGAAGTCGCTGTTCGAGCGGGTCGACGACCTGTTCGGCTTCGGAGGCGCGCCGGTTCCCACCGAACTCGCCCAGCCGCCGCAAAAGCGCGGCAAGAAAACAGCGGCTCCCGTCCTCTCCGCAGAAGTCGCAAAGGACACGGAGCACACCTTCGCCGAACCGGGTCCCGCTGCCGACCTTGCGTCCGACCGGTCCGTTCAGGCCAAAGCTGCGCCGATTCCCGCCGCGCCGACACCGGTCGAGCCTGCCGTGACCTTCGCGGCCAAGCCCCAAACGCTCGACCGCAACCACCTGCGCCAGCAGGGTCTGATCGAGCCGGGTGGCAAGGTTACCGCGCTCCTCGAAGAGTTTCGCATCGTCAAGCGCGAGGTCCTGCTTGCCGCGCGCACGGCCCAGGCGAACGGCGGCGGGGCCAAAGCCCAGCGCGTGCTCATCTGTTCACCGCTGCCCGGTGAGGGCAAGACCTTTTGCGCTGCCAACCTGGCACTCGCCATGGCCGCAGAAAAAGACAGCGAAGTCGTGCTGGTCGACGCCGATTTCGCGAAGCCCTCGATCCTCTCCACGCTCGGCCTGGCCGGGGGCCGTGGACTGATGGACGCGCTGGCCGACCCGTCGTTGCGCGTCGAAAGCTTCGTCTTGGCGACGGACGTGCCCGGACTCTACGTCCTGCCGGCCGGCAACCAGACCAATTCCGACAGCGAATTCCTCTCGAGCAAGCGCACCGCCGCGGTGCTCGACCGCCTGACGCAAGGCGCACCCAATCGCCTGCTCATTTTCGATTCGCCTCCGGCGCTGGCCGCATCACCCGCGGCGGAGCTGGCGAAATACGTCGGTCAGGCGCTGGTTGTCGCACGCGCCGACCTCACCGGGCAGAGCGCGCTCGAGGATGCGCTCTCGCTGCTGTCGAACTGCCCGGACATCAAGCTTCTGCTCAACGCCGCGCAGTACAGCCCGAGCGGACGCCGGTTCGGCACCTATTACGGATACGGGGAGTGATCGCATGACGGGCCATATCCGCACCATCGCTCTTGCTCTTGCCGTGCTCGCCGTTCCGGCGGGTGCGCAGGCGCAGGACCAGGGCGGCGAACAGGAGGCCACGCCCACGCTGCGCGGCCCGCATATCGAGATTGCGCCCTATATCGAGGCGGCCGAGGTGCTCACAAAGCAGCTCGATCCCTATAACGACACCGTCACCTACACGACCGTTGCTGCGGGCGTGGACGTCTCGGCGACCGGCCGCTACTCGGCCGCGTCGGCCTCGGCTCGCTATGAACGGCATTTTGCCAACGACAGCACCACGCGCGACAGCGACACCGTCAGCGGCATCGGCCGCGCGTCGGTTGCGCTCGGCTCGCCCAACGTCACGGTGGAAGCCGGCGCGCTCGCTTCGCGCTCGCGCGTCGACAGCGACGGCACGGCGTTTGCCGGCTCGCTGCAGCAGGATGACTCGACCACCAGCAGGATCTATTCGGTCTATGCAGGTCCATCGGTCCAGTCGCGCGAAGGCGCACTCGAAGTCGAGGGGCATTACCGTTTCGGCTATACCAAAGTTGAATCGCCCGACAGGCTCGTTGCCGGCGCCAGCGGGGGCGCGCAGCTGGTCGATCTTGCCGACGAGAGCACCACGCATTCGGCGCAGGCGCGGGTCGGCTTCGCGCCCGACACGGTCCTGCCGGTCGTCGGCGTAGGCGTCGGCGGCGGCTGGAACGAACAGAACACCACGAATCTCGACCAGCGCGTCCGCGACCGTCATGCGCGTGCAGACGTCACCGTCCCGCTCAGTCCGACGCTCGCCCTCGTCGGCGGAGTAGGATACGAAGACGTCGAAATATCGAGCCGCGACGCCCTTCGCGACGGCAGCGGCGCGCCGATTATCGGGGCCGACGGCCGCTTCGTCACCGACAAGAGTGCCCCGCGGGTCATCGCCTACCAGACCGACGGCCTGATTTGGGATGCCGGCGTCATGTGGCGCCCGAGCCGCCGGACCTCGCTCGAGGCGTTTATCGGCAAGCGTTACGATTCGACGACGTACTACGGCAGTCTCACCTACGCACCGAACAGCCGCCAGAGTCTCAACATTTCCGTTTATGACGGGATTCAGACGTTCGGCGGCCTGATCAGCGACCGTCTCGCCGGGCTCCCCGCGCAGTTTCAGGCCATCCGCAGCCCGTTCTCGGGCGACCTCGGGACATGTGTCACGAGCACCAGCACGGAAGGCGGCACGTGCATTGGCGATGCCTTCGGGTCGCTCAACTCGGTGGTCTACCGCGATCGTGGCGTATCGCTGAGCTACGGGATCAACATGGGCCGCAGCCAGGCCGGCATCGGCATCGGTTACGATCACCGTAAGTACATTGCCGCCGCCGGAACTGTGCTGGCGCTCGCCAACGGGGCGGTCGACGAGCAATACTGGGCGACGATCTATGGCACGACCGAGATCGATCGCCGATCGAGCCTCAGCGCCAATGCCTATGGTAGCCGATACTCGAACGGCCTCACCGGCGAAACGACCTTCGGGTACAGCGCATCGCTCGCCTATTACCGCCAGCTGATCGCGGGCCTCAGCGGCACCGCCGCGGTCGGTCTCGACGGCATCACCCAGGATTCACTGCCCGACGTGCAGGCCGCTTCGGCGCTGCTCGGCCTGCGGTACACCTTCTGACGCTTGGAGAAGACTCGATGTTCGACAACTTCTACGGACTGACCGGGAAGCCCTTCCAGCTTACGCCCGATCCGGCGTTCTACTTCCGCAGCGTCACGCACAGGAAGGCGCTCTCCTACCTCGGGTACGGTCTGGCGCAGGGCGAGGGCTTTATTGTCATCACCGGCGAAGTCGGCGCCGGCAAGTCCACGCTTGTCGCGCACCTTATGGGCACGATCGATCCCGAACGGCTTACCGTGGGCCAGATCGTCACCAGCAAGCTCGACGACGAAGAGATCATCCATGTCGTGGCGCAGAGCTTCGGGCTCGACATCGAAGGACACGACAAGGCCAGCGCGCTGGGTTCGATCGAGGGCTTCCTGCACGAGGAAGCCCGCGCCGGGCGGCGTTGCCTGCTGGTGGTCGACGAATCGCAGAATCTCGAAATTCCGGCGCTCGAAGAGTTGCGCATGCTGTCGAACTTCCAACTCGGCAATCATCCGCTGCTGCAGACCTTGCTGCTCGGCCAGCCCGAATTTCGCGCCACGTTGCAAAGCAGCCCCGACCTCGAACAGCTGCGCCAGCGCGTCATCGCCGCGCATCACCTCGAACCGATGGAGAAGGGCGAGATCGAGCCCTATATCATCCACCGTCTCGACAAGGTCGGCTACAACGGCAACCCGTCGTTCGACCAGCGCGTGTTCATGGAGCTCTACGAGGCCAGCGGGGGCATTCCGCGGCGCGTCAACCAGATCGCCAATCGCCTCCTCCTGCTCGGCGCCGTCGAAGAGCGCACCCGGATCGATTCTGCCATGCTCAAGGCCGTGCTCGACGAGATGGCCGGGGAAAAGGCATTTCCCGAAGCTGCACCTCAGCCCATGCCGAAGGTCGAACCGGCTCCCGCTACTCCTGCGCCGCTCAATCACGAACCGCGTCTGGACAGGACGGCGGTCGAGGCGATGCTCGCCGAGCGCGATCAGCAGATCGCCGAACTGCAGCAGGCGATTGTCGAGCTGGCCAGCGGCAGTCAGGACGAAGCCGCTGCCGCGCTGATGCCCGAAATCGCCGCGTTGCAGGAAAAGGTCGCCCATCTCGAGGCAAAGACCTTCGAGCAGGAGCGCTCGATCCGCCACACTCTGACCATGCTCATCGAATGGATCGAGAGCGAGATGGACGAAGCGCAGGCGGCCTGAAGGCCGGGAGGTATAGCCCGTGAATGCCGTAGCGCCCCTGGACGATGCCGTTCTTGCCGGCCCAGCGGGCTCGTCGATTGTCAACGGGTTGTCGGTCGATGTCGAGGACTGGTTCCAGGTCGGCGCGTTCGAAACCGTCATCGAAAAGGACGACTGGCCTTCGCTGGTCGACCGGGTCGAGCGCAACGTTCACGCCATCCTCGACATGTTCGACGAGGCTGAGGTCAAGGCGACGTTTTTCGCGCTCGGCTGGGTGGCCGAGCGGCACGGCGGCATCATGCGCGAGATCGTCAATCGCGGGCACGAGGTCGCAAGCCACGGGTGGGACCACGGCCGCGTGTTCCGGATGGACCGGGCATTGTTCGGCGCCGATATCGAACGCGCCCGCAAAGCGCTCGAGGACACCTCGGGCAGCCGGGTCAGCGGCTATCGCGCGCCGAGTTTCTCGATCGATGTGCGCACCCCCTGGGCGTTCCAGGAGCTGGCTGCGCAGGGCTATGCCTATTCCTCCAGCGTCGCGCCGGTTTCACACGACCATTACGGCTGGGCCCAGGCCCCGCGTTTCGCCTTTCGGCCGCTGCCCTGGTCCGAGCTAATCGAAATCCCCGTCACGACCGCGATGTTCGCCGGTAAGCGCCTCGCCGCCGGTGGTGGCGGCTTCTTCCGCGTCATTCCCTATGCGTTCTCGCGCTGGGCGATCCGCCAGGTGAATCGGCAGGAGGGACGACCGGCGATCTTCTATTTTCATCCCTGGGAAATCGATCCCGGCCAGCCGCGGGTCGCCGGCGCGCCGCTGAAGTCACGGCTCAGGCACTATACCAATCTCGACCGCATGGCGGACAAACTGCGGCTGCTGATCGGCGAATTCGCTTGGGGGCGAATGGACCTTCTCGCCCATCGCGAGGCCGCGCGGCTCGAAGCCGAGGCGGCGGCATGAACGCGCCCTTCAGCTCGACGAGCGATGTCGTGCGTCTCGCCGATCTGCGACAGCCCGACGAGACGGCGCGGATCGAAGCATTCGTGGCCGCGCAAGGGGGAAGCCTGTTCCACCGTCCCGCATGGCTGCGCACGATCGAGCGAGGTACCGGGCAGGCGGCGCTGGGGCTCGTTGCGGAAAAAGGTGCCGCCATGGTCGGCTGGCTGCCGCTGAACGAACTGCACTCGCCGGTTTTCGGCCGGGCGCTGGTTTCCAGCGGTTTCGCGGTCGAGGGCGGGGTGCTCGCGACCCGCGATAGCACCGCCCTCGCATTGTGTCGGGCAGCCGAGGAGCTGGCGGCCCGCCGCTCGTGCCAGTGCATCGAGTTGCGCGGCGGCGCGGCGCCGGCGGACTGGACCGCGACGAGCGAGAGCCACCTCAAGTTCGAGGCACCGCTGACCGCGGACGACGAGGCGCAGCTGCTCTGGATCCCCCGCAAGCAACGCGCCGAAGTGCGCAAGAGCCTGCAGGAAGAGCTCGAAGTGACGGTGGGCCGCGCGGAGCGGGACCGGGCGGCACATTTCGCGGTCTATGCCGAAAGCGTGCGAAACCTCGGCACGCCGGTCTTCCCCCGCGCGCTGTTCGACGCCGCGCTGGATGCCTTCGACAGTGACATCCAGACCATCTGGCATCGGGGCGAGCCCGTGGCCAGCGTGCTGTCCTTCTATCATGACGGTGCTGTGCTGCCTTACTGGGGCGGCGGAGTGTGGGATGCCCGCCGGTTACGCGCCAACGACCGCAACTATTACGAACTGATGCTGCACGCCCGGCGGCGCGGCTGCGCGCGGTTCGATTTCGGCCGCTCGAAGAAGGGCTCCGGGCCGGCAGCCTACAAGAAGACCTGGGGTTTCGAGGGCGTACCGCTGTCTTACGCGAGTTGGACGGCACAAGGAGCCCAGGCGCGCGACATCAATCCCGCGAGCGGCAAGCACGCCGCGCTCGTGGCCGCGTGGAAGCGCCTGCCCCTCGCGCTCGCCAATCGAATTGGCCCGCACGTTTCGCGGGGCCTGGGGTGAAGCGCGAAATTCTCTTCCTGGCTCACCGCTTGCCGTTTCCCCCCGATCGCGGTGACAAGATCCGGTCGCATCACCTGCTCACTGAGCTGACTGGTTTGGCGCCGGTGCACGTTGCCTGCTTTGCCGAAACGGCCGCCGACCGCGCGGGCGAGCACTTGCTGGCGGAAAGCGCCGCAAGCTATTGCATGCCCACACGCAGCAAGCCGGTGGCATTTGCCGGTATCGAGGCGGTGGCGCGCGGTCTCCCGGTCCTGCTGACGGCGTTCCACCACGCCGACATAGCCGCCTTCGTAACCCGAACCCTGCGCGAGCGGCCCATCGGCACGATCTACGTATTCTCCGGGCAGATGGGGCAATACGTCCCGCGCAACTGGGAGGGGCGCCTGGTGGTCGACCTGGTGGATGTCGATTCGGCCAAATTTGAACAGTATTCCCGAGCCGGTGGCCTGATAGCCGGTGTCCATGCCCGCGAGGCGCGGCTGCTGCGAGATTACGAGGCGCGGCTCGCCCGGATCGCCGACCGAACTCTGCTGATCAGCGAAGCCGAGGCGGCGCTGCTGCGTTCACGCCTGCCTGCTTCGAATACGGCCCAGATCGAGGTGCTTGGCAACGGCATCGATGCCGCCGCCTTCGATCCCGCGAACTGGCAGCGACACGACGCGCTATCGGCAGAGCGCGGTCCGCATTTCGTGTTCACCGGACAGATGGACTATGCCCCCAACGTGGCTGGAGTGGTCCGCATGGCGCGCCGCGTCTTGCCAGCGATCCGCAAGGTCCACCCGCTGGCACAGTTTCATGTCGTCGGCCGCGCGCCCGCTGCCGAGGTGCGCGAGTTGGATGGCAAGGGCGGCGTGCGTGTGTGGGGCGAGGTCCCCGCTGTGCAGCCGTTCCTGGCCGGGGCGGACATCGTCGTCGTCCCCTTGGAGCTCGCCCGGGGTATCCAGAACAAAGTGCTCGAGGCGATGGCGATGGCGCGCCCCGTGCTGCTGACCCCGCAAGCCGCGACCGGGATCGACATCGCCGATGGCGAGCATGTCGCAATCGCCGCGAGCGATGCCGAACTCGTCCGACGCGCCCTGGCATTGCTCGCCGACCGCCCCGCGCGCGAAGCACTCGGCCGAGCGGCCCGCAGTTTCGTGGTAGGGAAAATGTGCTGGTCGGCGATGCTCGCCGGACTTCCCAAAATCGTCGGGCATGCGGGCCCGGATACGTGCCGCGATGCTGCCTGACCTTGCTCTTTCGCGCCGTCCGGCGCTGCGCCCTCTTGTGGTGCCCCCGGCATGGCGGCGCCCCCTTGCCTGGCTTGCGCTGGCCTGGCTGGCTCTCTTTGCACTGACCGCCCCAGAATGGGACGAGATGGCCCACCAGTGGTGGGACGTTTCGACCTACAACCATATCCTCCTGGTTCCGCCGATCATCGGCTGGCTTGTATTACAGCGCGCGTCGCTGCTTGGGCAGCTTGAGCCCTCGGCCTGGTGGCCGGGACTCGTCATGGTCGCAGGTGCGCTGTTCCTGTGGCTGCTCGGGACCATCTCGGGCCTCAATTCGGCCAGCCAGTTCGGCGCCGTGCTGGCGCTCCAGGCAGCGTCGCTGGCGCTGCTCGGCCCGCGCATCGTCGCCGCCTTGCTGTTTCCGCTCGCTTACATGCTGTTTCTCGTTCCGTTCGGCGACGAACTCGTCCCGGCGCTGCAGCTCATTACCGCCAAGCTAACCATTGCGCTTACGCACCTGAGCGGCGTCCCGGCGCAGATCGAGGGCGTGTTCATCGATACGCCTGCCGGGTTGTTCGAGGTCGCGGAGGCCTGTTCGGGGGTGAAGTTCCTCATTGCCATGGTTGCGCTCGGAACGCTCGCGGCACACGTCTGCTTCCGGAGCTGGAGGCGCCGGGCCTCGTTCATGGCCGCCGCGGTCGTCGTACCGGTTGTCGCCAACGGAATACGCGCCTGGGGCACGATCTATCTCGCGCAGTCGCAGGGCATCGAATTCGCCGCCGGTTTCGACCATATCTTCTACGGCTGGATATTCTTCGCCTTGGTGATGGCGATATTGTTCGCCGCCAGCTGGCGCTTCTTCGACCGCGCCCCAGGCGACACTTCGCCCAATCTCACCTCGCTAGAGTCCTCGCCGCTGCTGACCGACCTCTCGCGCTATCGGATCGACAGTCGCGCCGCACTGCTGGCGATCGGCGGCATGGTTCTGGCGTTCTCGCTCTGGTCAGCTGCCGCACGATCGCTCGAGGCGCCACTCCCCTCCGTCATCGCGCTGCCGGCCGTGCCAGGATGGGAGCGAACCGACTATGCCCCGCGCGTATGGTGGGAGCCGCGCTCCGCCGGGGCGGATCACCGCCTGCTCGGCCGCTACCGCGATGCCGCGGGCCACGAAGTCGACGTCGCCTATGCTCTCTATGCACGCCAGGACGAAGGCCGCGAAGCTGGGGCATACGGGCAAGGCGCGCTCGTGCCAGACTCGCCCTGGCGCTGGCTCGAACCCGCCGCCCCGATTGGCGGAGGGCAAGGCGAATGGCTGCAGGCCCAGGGCCGGACTCGGCGCCTGGCGATGACCTGGTATCACAGCGGAGTCCTGACGACGGGCGATCGCGCGCGGCTCAAGCTGGCCACGATGGCCGACCGGCTGGCCATGCGCGCAAAGCCCGTGGCAACCTTGATCCTTTCCGCCGAGGCGCGCCCGGGCAACGATCCGCACGCCTCTATCCGCGCCTTTCTGGCCGCCGCCGGGCCGCCGGGCGAGTGGATGGACGCCATCGGCCGCGTGCCCTAAGCGCCGCGCCATGTGCGGGATCGCCGGGATATTCCACTGCGGCACGATCAAGCCGGTCGACCCTGCCAGGATCGAGCGGATGACCGATGCGCTGGCCCACCGCGGGCCCGACGGGTCGGGCGTGTGGACCGCGCCCGGCATCGGCCTCGGTCATCGCCGTCTCTCAATCATCGATATCGCCGGCTCGCCTCAGCCGATGACCAGCGCGCACAGCCCCGCGGTGATCGTCTTCAACGGAGAGATCTACAACTACCGTGAACTGCGCAGCGAGCTGGCGGCGAGCGGGGCGACGTTCCGCACCGAAGGCGACACCGAAGTCATCCTTGCCGCTTACGCGCGCTGGGGAGTGGACTGCCTTTCGCGCCTGCACGGCATGTTCGCCTTCGCCCTGTACGACGGGCAAAAGCGCGAACTGCTCCTCGCGCGCGACCGCCTCGGCGTCAAACCGCTATTCATGGCGCGGCTAGCCGACGGCAGCATGGCCTTCGCGTCCGAGCTTAAGGGCTTGCTGGCGCACCCCTTGCTGCGCCGCGAAATCGATCCGCTGGCCGTCGAGGACTACCTCGCCTGGGGCTACGTTCCCGATCACCGATCGATTCTGAGCGGGGTCGAGAAGCTCCCTGCCGGCCACTACCGCATACTCAAACACGACACCGCGCCTGCTGCTCCGGTGCGGTGGTGGGACGTCTCGTTCGCCGAGCGGCGCAAGGGCAGCGTCGCAGACCTCGAGGCGGAGCTGCTGCATCACCTGCGCGAAGCGGTGACCAGCCGCATGGTGGCGGATGTGCCGCTTGGCGCTTTCCTTTCGGGCGGAGTCGATTCCTCGAGTGTCGTGGCGCTGATGGCGGAAACCAGCCGCGATCCGGTGCGCACGTGCTCAATCGGTTTCGACGTCGCGGCGCATGACGAAACGACTTATGCCGACGAAGTGGCGCGCCTGTTCGGGACCGAACACCATTCGCGCACCGTTGGCGCCGAACAATTCGGGGCGATCGACGACCTTGCCGCGATGTTCGACGAACCCTTTGCAGATGCCTCCGCCCTGCCGACGTGGCGCGTGTGCCAGCTGGCGCGCGAGAACGTGACCGTGGCGCTCTCCGGTGACGGCGCGGACGAAGCGCTCGCCGGATACCGCCGCCAGGTGTTTCACGCCCACGAGGAACAGGTACGCCGCTTGTTGCCAGGGAGCTTGCGCCGGTCGCTGCTCGGCCCGCTTGCGGAAATCTATCCCAAGGCGGACTGGGCGCCGCGGTCATTGCGCCTCAAAACCACGCTCCAGTCGCTCGCGGGCGACGGCGGCGAGGGCTACGCCAGCGCCCTGGCGGCCACGCCAAATGCGCTGCGCCAGTCGCTCTATACTCCGGATTTCGCGCGCGGCATCGCCGGTTACCGGGCCGAGGACCGCCTGATCGAAGTCATGCAGCAAGCCCCGGCGCGCAGTGGGCTCGACCGCGCGCAGTATGCCGATCTCATGTTCTGGTTGCCCGGCGACATCCTGACCAAGGTCGACCGCACGAGCATGGCGGTCAGTCTCGAAGCGCGCGAACCGTTGCTCGATCACCGTTTGATCGAATTCGCCGCGACGTTACCGGATTCGATGCGGGTCAGAGGCAGGCAGGGCAAGTGGCTGCTGAAGAGAGCGATGCGCCGTTACTTGCCCGACCAGATACTCTTTCGTCCCAAGCAGGGTTTCGTCACCCCGATCGCCGAATGGCTGCGCGGTCCGCTCGCCGGTGAAGCGAAGGCCATTTCCAGCAGCGCGGCATTGGCCCGCACCGGCTGGTTCGACAGTCGCAAGCTGGCAGGCCTCGCCGATGCCCACATCACCGGTCGTTCGGACCATTCGCGGCTCTTGTGGCAATTGGTCATGCTCGACCGGTCTTTGCGCAGGCTGGGAGTGGCGACCTGACCGGCCCTAGAGTGTGGCCGCAATAGCACTCCTGTTGTCCCAAAACGAGACAAGGGCGGCCTTGCGGAGGATTAGGGTAAATAATTCGTTGCCAACGTGACTCCGCCAAGCCTAGATTCCGGAAAGACCAGAAGACTGGCTGCCAGTTCAGGGTCGAAATGGGGACGCAATGGACCGCTTGTCCGGACATATAGAAGACGACGATACGGTGTCACAGGACGCGGAATCTTCGGTAATTGGGTTTGGTAGGGGCGACGAGCACCTGGTTACATCGGCTGGATATCCAGCCGACATCGACGCCCAGCTTTTCCTGATGAACGAGCTAGAGTGTCACTACGATATCCAGACGGCGAGCCTGTGGACCTATATGCGTCCCAAAGGCCGACCGAGTTTTACTCCGCCAATGCTTCGCGATTTTGACACTTGGCAAAGGCTGATTTCGAACAATTTCGGTACCGACAAGGCCGACCTTCGCTATCTGATCCTTGGCAGCCGCGCACCCGGCGTGTTCTGCTTCGGCGGCGATCTTGCACTGTTCCAGGAGCTGATCCGCTCGGGCGACCGGCAGGCGCTGGCGCAATACGGCTTCCGCTGCGTCGAAATTCTGCACCGCAACATGCGTTCGCTCGACCTGCCGATGCTGACCATCGGCCTCGTTGAAGGCGCGGCGCTCGGCGGCGGGTTCGAAGCGTTGTTGTCGTTCGATTTCATCATCGCCGAGCGCGGGGCGACCTTTGGACTCCCCGAAATCCTGTTCGGCCTGTTCCCCGGCATGGGCGCGCATGCGATCCTCTCGCGCAAGCTCGGCTCGGCGATGGCGGACCGCTTGATCCTCTCGAACGAGACTTACACCGCCGAGCAGATGTACGACCTCGGCATCGTCAGCTATCTTGCCGAACCGGGCGAGGGCGCGAAGGCCTGTCGCGATTTCATCAAGCGCAGCGAAAGGCGTCATCCGGGTCTCGTGAACTCGCGCAAGGCGATGAAGCATACGCGCCCGATCGAGTTGCGCGAGCTCAAGGATATCGTCGAATTGTGGGCCGACGCGGCGATTCAGCTTACCGAGCAGGACCTCAAGGTGATGAGCCGTCTAACGCGCGCGCAGGAGCGAGTCGCGGCGGCCTGATCACGCGTCCTAGCGGGCGTCGACCATCACTATTTCGCAATCCTCGAGCGCCTCGACCGCGAGCGCTTCTTCGCCGGTAATGGCGATTCCGTCGCGTGGTTGCGCCTCTTGCCCATTGATGCGGATGCGTCCGCCCACGGCGACGAGATACTGGTGGCGCCAAGGAGCAGCCTCGTAGGTCACCGTCTCGCCGGCTTTGACGCTTGCTGCGAGGACGCGCGCATCGGCCCGAATGGGCAGTGCACCGTCGCCTTCAGGATTGCCGCTGGCGAGGACTTCCCAGCGTCCGGCGCGGTCGCCACGCGGAAATTCGCGCATGCCCCAACCGGGCTCGCCCCCTGCGCTGTCGGGCAGGATCCAGATCTGGAACAGCGTCGTGGCTTCGCTTTCGAGGTTGTACTCGGCGTGAGCCACGCCGCTGCCGGCGCTCATCACCTGCACATCGCCGGCCGCGGTGCGGCCCTCGTTGCCGAGCGAATCCTTGTGACTGATCGCACCGGTGCGGACGAAAGTGATGATTTCCATGTCGGCGTGCGAATGCGGCGGAAAACCGGTCTGCGGGGCAATGGTGTCGTCGTTCCACACCCGGATCCGGCCCCAGCCCATGCGCTCGCGGTCCATGTAGTCGGAAAACGAGAAATGATAGCGGGTGTCGAGCCAGCCATGGTCGCGGTGCGCCAGGTCCTCGAACGGACGAATGTCGATCATGTCGGTAATCCACCTCGGCGGGGTGTTGTCGCCGGAACAGGAACAAGATGGGGGTGGGGAGCGCCCAATCAAGCCTCCAGACCGTGGCCGCGCGCCATGTAGGCATCGCTTTGCATTTCCTTGAGACGGCTGACCGTCCGGGCGAATTCGAAGCTGCCGTCGCCCGCCGGGTAGAGCTTCTCGGGCTCCGCCGCGGCCGTGGCGAAAAGCTTGACGTTGTTTTCGTAAAGCGTGTCGACCAGCGTCACGAATCGAGCGGCTTCGTCGCGGTTCTCCGGCCCCATGACCGGGATGCCGACCACGATGACGGTGTGGTAGCACTGGGCTATGGCGAGGTAGTCGGCCGCGCCGCGTGGCTCGCCGCACAAGCGCTTGAAGCTGAACACCCCGACGCCCTTGAGGCTCTTCGGCACGTGCAGGGTACGTCCGCCACCGAGGTCGAGGTCGGCGGAAGGCACGTGCGCGGCGTCTTCGGGCGGGTAGTCGGTCAGGCGGAAGAACGCCTCGCGCACCTGCGCCGTAGCGGCATCGCCGAGCGGAGTGTGCCAGGTATGAAGGCCGGCGATGCGGTCGAGGCGATAATCGGTCGGCCCGTCGAGTTCGACCACGTCGAGTTCCTTCTTCACCAGGTCGATAAACGGCAGAAACAGGCTGCGGTTGATGCCGTCCTTGTAGAGATCGCCCGGCGGGCGGTTCGAGGTGGTGACCACGGTCACGTTCTGCTGGCAGATCAGCGCGGTGAACAGGCGCCCCATGATCGCTGCGTCGGCGGTGTTCTTGACCACCATCTCGTCGAAGGCGAGGCAGCGGACGTGTTCGGCGATGCGCGCGGCGACCGGGGCGAGCGGGTCGCCCGTCTCCTTTCTTCGTTCCTCGCGGATCAGGCGGTCGACCTCGAGCATGAAGGCGTGGAAGTGGACGCGGCGCTTGCGCTCGATCTCGAGCGTGGCGACGAACAGATCCATCAGCATGGACTTGCCGCGCCCGACGCCGCCCCACAGGTAGACACCGCGCACGCGCCGCGGACCTTTGCCGAACAGGCGGGCGAAAGCTCCCGGGTCGCGCGCCGCGACGAGGTCGTCCTGCACCCGCTGCAGCCGCTCGGCCGCGACGCGCTGATCGGCATCGGGCTGGAGCTCGCCGGCGGCGACGAGCGCGTCATAGCGCGCGAGAAGGGCGCTCATGCGGTGATCTTGCGGACGATGCCGGAGAAGCCGGCGACGGGGTTCTCGCCCTGGACGATCCGGCCCTGGCAGAACATCATCCGCCCGGTTTCGCGCAGGATCGAGACCAGACCGTCGAGCGGCGCGTCCATGCTTCCCGCGCCGATGAACTGGACCGACAGATCGACGGTTACCGAAGCGCCGAGGTCCTGTCTGGTAAGCAGTCCGGGCCCGGCGAAGAGCGTCGCGTCGGCGAGGGCAGTGATGACGCCGCCGTGGATCATGCCGTGGACGTTGCCCATGTGCGGCGCGGGAACGATCCGGGTGCGAGCCATTCCGTCAGCCTCCTCGCGCACCAGCAGCCGGCCGATCACGTCGCGGTTGAAAGGACCCGGCACGCGCCATTCGTACCAGTCCGAATGGTCCGGATCTTCGCAGGGCCTAAGGACGTCCTCGAGGGCCACCTCTCGCTCAGATCTGGCGTTCGACCAGCAGCTTCTTCGTCTCGGCGATCGCCTTGGCCGGGTTGAGGCCCTTGGGACAGACGTTGGCGCAGTTCATAATCGTGTGGCAGCGGTAGAGCCGGAACGGGTCCTCGAGGTCGTCGAGCCGTTCGCCGGTCATCTCGTCGCGGCTGTCGGCCAGCCAGCGATAGGCCTGCAGCAGGATTGCCGGGCCGAGGTACTTGTCCGAATTCCACCAGTAGCTCGGGCACGCCGTCGAGCAGCAGGCGCACAGGATGCATTCGTAGAGGCCGTCGAGCCGCTCGCGCTGCTCGGGGCTCTGCAGGCGTTCCTTGGTCGGATTCGGCGTGACCGTCTGCAGCCAGGGACGGATCGACGCGTACTGGGCGTAGAAGTGGGTGAAGTCGGGAACCAGATCCTTGACCACGTCCATGTGCGGAAGCGGCGTGATGCGAATCTCGCCTTTCAGGTCTTCCATCGCCGTGGTGCACGCGAGCCCGTTCTTGCCGTTGAGGTTCATCGCGCACGATCCGCAGATGCCCTCGCGGCACGAGCGGCGGAACGTCAGCGTCGGATCGACCTCGTTCTTGATCTTGATCAGCGCATCGAGAACCATTGGGCCGCAATCGTCGAGATCGATCTCGAACGTGTCGTAGCGGGGGTTTTCGCCGCTTTCCGGGTCCCAGCGATAGATCTTGAATTTCTGCACCCGGCTTGCCCCCTCGGCGGTGTGGGTGCGGCCTTTGCCGTTGATCTTGGAGTTCTGGGGGAGCGTGAATTCGGCCATCGGATTCCTCGTTTCGCCGCCTCTCTAACAATCCCAGCCGCTGGGGCAAGCCGCGCCTTGGCGAAGGGGGCGAAGTTCACAGACATGGACCGGGTGTTACACGGTCCAGGGGAAGAAAAATCACCTCGCGAAGCCCGAGCGCCATGACGGTCGCGGCAGATTGGGCGGGCAAGGGCGGAATCGGCAGCACCGCGCCATTGAACACCTCCGCAGCATGTAGGACAGTGCTTTTCGATCGGGGAAGGAAACAAATGGGCTTTCGATACTGGTACGAAGAGACGATCCTGCCGAAGATGATCGGCTGCGCCTGCGCCGATCCCAAGATCGCCGCACTGCGCGAGCGCGTGGTGCCGCTGGCCACGGGGCGGGTATTCGAGATCGGCTGCGGCGGCGGACTGAACCACCCGTTTTACGATCGTCAGAAGGTCACGGCCTTCGCCGGGCTCGATCCCAACGGCGCCCTGCTCGAACAGGCGCGCAAGGCTGCGCGCGGCCGAGGGTGGGAGGCCGATATCCGCGAGGGCAAAGGCGAGGCGATTCCGTTCCCCGACGCCAGTTTCGATACGGCGGTGTGCACCTACACCCTGTGCTCGGTCGACGACCAGCATCAGGTGCTGAGCGAGCTGAGGCGCGTGCTGAAACCGGGCGGCAAGCTGCTGTTTCTCGAGCACGGGCGATCGCCCGACGCCGGCCCGCGCAAATGGCAACGCCGGATCGAGCCGCTGTGGAAGCGGGCGATGGGCAACTGTCATTTGACCCGCGAGGTTTCCGGCGCGGTGGCGCAGGGCGGCTTCGAGTTGTCGAACACAGACAGCACCTACATGGACAACATGCCGAAGTGGGCCGGCTGGATGGAGTGGGGCGTCGGCGTCCGGCGCGGGGCCTGAGCGCGGCGCTGACCTGGGTCATTTCTCGGGCTCCGGGTGAGGAGCCGAACCTTGCCCCGCCCATCTTAAGAACTGGATTTCGAAGACCCGAAGATCGGCGAAAAGTATTCCTCAGGACCGGGAATCCTTTGCTTGGCCACTTGGCGGGTAACAAAGCATTTTAACCCGATCTTCAGTTTTTTGGACCAGCGTCACCCAAGGAGCTGTTGGGGAACCTCCATGTTCGGATCGGGTGAATTCCTGCGGCGCCTGCGCCGCGACACCAAGGGTAATACCCTCGTAATCGCGGCCGCGGCACTGATCCCGCTGACCGCGTTGATCGGCTCTGCGCTCGATCTCGGTGTCGCCTACATGACGCGCAGCCGATTGCAGAACGCCTGCGACGCGGGCGCGCTGGCGGCGCGCCAGTTCATGCAGGGCTCCAACTTCAACCAGAGTGTCGACGACGAGGGCCACAAGTTCTTCCAATTCAATTTTCCCAACGGGACCGCCGGCGTGGCGACCCCCGTCTTCGAACTCGTGCAGGACAAAAACAATTCCTCGCAGTTGATCGGGACGGCCAGCGCCAGTGTGCCGACCTCGATCATGCGGATCTTCGGTTTCACCACCATTCCTCTGAAGGTCGATTGCAACGCCACGCGCGACATGGGTCACAATGACATCGTCCTCGTCCTCGACGTGACGGGTTCGATGAACGACGCACCGAGCGGAGGCGGCGCTTCGAAAATCAGCCGTTTGCGCACGGGTGCGATGGGCCTTTATCGCGCCCTCGACAACGACGACGGTTCGGTGACCCGCTACGGCATCGTGCCCTATTCGCACACAGTCAATGTCGCACGCTCGCTCAAGAACAAGGACATCCTCGACAACCAGACCTATGTCGACGGAACCTACACCTACCGATACTGCGATTCGAACGGCTACTCATACTGGAATTGCCAGTGGAAGACTTCCGACGCGAAGCCGACTGCGGGCCTGTCGAACGGCAACACCAAGTACACTTACAACATCAGTTTTGCACACACCGGTTCGAAGACCGTACATATCAGCGATTCTTACTGGAACAACGCGCACGGCTTTGCGGCCGGTAATACCGAGGGATTCCGGACCAGCGGCGATGGTTGCATAGAAGAGCGTCCGAGCGTCGGTTCGACGGGCACGTTCCAGATCTGGGACTATGTCACCCGGGCCGACATCGACACCGTCGCGGGCAACGCGGGCAACCAAGAGCCGCTGCAGTACGGTCGGTACGATCCCTTCGTTCAGGAAGGCGAATCCCAGGACGGCTGCCCGTCCGAAGCGGTAAGACTGCAGGAATACGACAGCGAGGCCAGTTTCCAGTCTGCGATCAACACCGCGACTGCAAGGGTGACCGGAGGCACTTACCATGACATCGGGATGCTGTGGGGAACCCGTTTCGTTTCGCAAACCGGGTATTTTGCCGGCAACAACCGGAATCAGGGTGATAATGTCACTGAAATCGACGGCGTGCCTGTCAACATGCACATCGTCTTCATGACCGACGGCAAGCTCGATACCGGCGGTACGCTCTACTCGGCTTATGGTGTAGACGACTATTCCAGGCGCCTGGGCACGTCGGGCACGCGCAACAAGCGGCATATCGATCGCTTCCACTCCACCTGCGACGTTGCCAAGCAGATGGGCATTACGGTCTGGGTGATCGCGCTCGATGTAACCGACACGGACGATATTGACGATTGCGCGACGAGCGCCGATCAATTCTACACCAGCGACGGTAACGACCTCGAAAAGGTGTTCGAGAAAATCGGCCAGGGCATCGGCAACCTGCGGTTGACGCGATGAGAAACCGATCTCTCGGCGCCTTTGCCAAGCGCCTGGCCGCCGAGCGGTCTGGCGCGGCGATCATCGAGTTCGCGCTCGTCGCGCTGCCGCTGTCGATGCTGATCATGGGCGGGCTCGACCTCGGCCACCAGAGCTATATCCGCGCGACGATGCAGGGCGCCTTGAACGACGCCGCGCGGCGGGCGGCGGTGCAGGATCCGGCGTTCACTGCCAGCGGCGCGACGACCGAGGCGCGGGTCCGCAACACGATCAAGGAAACGCTCGATCCGATCACACCGAACGCCACGATCGACATCACCATGCGCAGCTATTTCGACTTCACCGGGATCGGCAGTCCCGAGAAGCTGATGACCGACGTCAACGGCAACGGCCAGTACGACGAGACGCAGGGCGATTGCTTTTCGGACCTCGACGAGGACGGCGAGTTCGACGAGAACGCCGGAAAGTCGGGCATCGGCGGCGCGAACGACGTGGTGTTCTACACCGCGCGGATCACGATGCCGCGGCTGTTCCCGGTTGCCGGTCTGCTCGGCTTCCCTTCGAACTACGACATGAGCGTGTCGACCGCGATCCGCAATCAGCCTTACGGCACCCAGAAGACGCCGCCCGTCGTGTGCGGAACCCCGGCATGACGATGCGCGAACTGCTTACCCGCATCCGGGGCGACGAGCGCGGTCTTGCGTTCGTCGAATTTGCCTTCGTCGCCCCGGTGATGATCTTCGCGATCCTCGGCGGGCTCGAGCTGGTCAACTACGCCATGGCCTACATGAAAGTGAACCAGATCGCGATGACCGTGGCGGACAACGCCGGGCGGGTGACCACCGGGATCGACGAGGCCAATATCTACGAGGTCTTCGCCGGGGCCAATTCGATCGGCGAGTCGATGAACTTCAAGAGCCGGGGGCGGATCGTGCTCTCCTCGCTGCAGGACAACGAGAAGAAGGGCAACAAGCACGGGCAGGTGATCAATTGGCAGCGCTGCTGGGGCGATCTTGCCGTCAGCTCGGCCTACGGCAAGGAGAACGACGGGCGCAACGACAGTTCGCTCAAGCTGGGCATGGGGGCCGCGGCCAACCGGATCACCTCCATCTCGGGCACGGCGGTCATGTTCGTCGAGGTCAACTACGACTACCAGCCGCTGATCTCCGCGACGATCCTGCCGATCACCACCCGGATCCATCAGGAAAGCGCCTTCAACGTGCGCGGCCGGCAGAACAACAACATCAGCAACGCCCAGGCGTTGGCCAAAAACACCTGTTGAGCGGCGCGGCTCGGAAACCCGCTGGGCGCCGCGAAGTGCCGGCGGACCGCGGAGGCCTTGCCTGCCGTGCATGATGCGGTATCCCTGCGGCGAGAGGGAGATACCATGCACAAGTCCGCCAGCTTGATCCTTGCCGCCATGCTTGCCGGAGCGACCGCGACCAGCGGCGCGGCACAATCGTCGCCGGCCTCGCTGCCCCGTGAGAGCGGCAAGCGGTTGGCCGGTCCCGCTCTCGGCGAGAAGGACTGCGCCCGCCTCGTGGGACGCAGTTTTGGCGATAGGCTCGAAATCACCTCGGCCACGCAAGTTGCCGCCGCCGCGGCGGGCACGGTCGGGCAGGGGCCTTTCACCAACACCACCCACCTGCCGGCGCACTGCCTGGTCAAGGGGATTATCGACAAGCGCACCGGCGCCGGCGGCAAGACCTACGGCATCCAGTTCGCGCTGGCTTTGCCGCAGGACTGGAGCGGGCGTTTCCTCATGATGGGCGGCGGCGGGCTCAACGGGACCGTCGGCCAGCCTTGGGGCCCGGTCGCGGCGGGAATGACCCCGGCGTTGGCGCGCGGCTTCGCGGTCGTGGCGCACGACAGCGGCCACGCCGGCACCGTGTGGGACAGCAGCTTCAGCGCCGACCAGCGCGCCGCGCTCGACTTCGCTGAGAGCAGCTTGCCGACGGTGACCAAGGCGGCGCGGGCGATCACCGAAACCTATTACGGCAGCCCCGTGGCTCACAGCTACATGACCGGCTGCTCGACCGGCGGGCGCGAGGGGATGCTGGCGATCGAGCGCTATCCCGAGCTGTTCGACGGGGTGATCGTCGGCGCCCCGGCGATGATGACGGGGGATTCGAACACCGCGCTCGACCGGATGAAGGTCGCCTTCAACCAGGCCGCGCCGCGCGACGCGGAGGGCAAGCCGATCGTCTCGGAGATATTTCCCCCGGCCGTACGGGCAGTGATCAAACAGGGCATCCTCGACCAGTGCGACACGCTTGACGGGCTCGAGGACGGAGTGATCGAGAACGTCGCCCAGTGCCGCTTCGACCCCAAGAAGCTTGTCTGCAAGCCGGGACAGAACGAGGGCTGCCTCAGCGCCAAGGTGGCCGGCGCGCTCGACCAGGGCTTCCAGCCGACGCTCGATTCGCTCGGCCACCTGGTCTATCCGCGCTATCCCTACGACACGGGGATCGTCGATCCGATGGGCGGGTTGCTGCCGACCGGCGCGCCGGGACCGTTCGGTCCGGCCATTCGCGACCTGAGCTACGACGTCGACGCCGCCGCCTGGGCGGCGCACCACGATGCGATGCAGCGGCTGGTCGACACCAATTACTGGACCAACCTCAACACCTTCCTCGATCGCGGCGGCAAGACGATCTTCTACCACGGCACGTCGGACTTCTTCTTCAGCCCTTGGGCGACGTGGGACTGGTGGACCCGCGCGCTGGCCACCAACGGCCCCCGGTTTGCCGAGGCGAGCCGGTTCTACATGGTGCCGGGGATGCTTCACTGCCGCGGCGGCGAGAGCTTCGACAATTTCGACCTGTTGAGCGACCTCGTGACCTGGGTAGAGCAGGGCAAGGCGCCCGATCGCCCGATAGCCAGCCGGAGCGACGGCAGCGCAAGCCGTCCGCTGTGCCAGTTCCCGGCTCATGCCCAGTACACCGGAGGCGACGCCACGAAGCCCGAAAGCTTCCAGTGCAAGTTGCCGAGCGAGGGGTGAACGTCGCGCCAGTCAATTCCGGCCCGGTCGGACCGCTCCAGCCGTCCTGATCTGGTTGGCGCGCGGGCCGGGCTGGGCTAGCGCCCGGCGACAGGGCTCGCGCATGAAGGAGGGGCGCCGGTGATTCGCGCCATAACGGCAAACTTTGCGCTGATGACGCTGGCCGGCGCTGCGCTCGCATGGTTCCAGCCTGCGCTCTTCACGTGGATGACCGACGGCTCGATAACGCTGGCCGGGCAGTCGCTGCTCTCGGTCGCGCTCGGCGTGATCATGCTGGCGATGGGGCTGACGCTGACCTTTGCCGACTACCGCGCGCTGGCGCACATGCCCAAGGCGCTGGCGATCGGCGTCGTGGCCCAGTTCACGATCATGCCGCTGACCGGTTTCGCCGTGGCCCGCGCGCTGGGGCTCGAGCAGGGCCTCGCGGTGGGCCTGATCCTGGTCGCCTGCTGCCCCGGCGGAACCGCCTCGAACATCGTCGCCTATCTGGCGCGGGGCAATCTCGCGCTGTCGGTGGCCATGACCATGACCTCGACGCTGGTGGCGGTGGTGGCGACCCCCTTGCTCACCGGCGCCCTCGCCGGGACCTATGTCGATATCGACCGCTGGGCGCTGTTCCGCGACATGTTGGCCATCGTGCTGGTCCCGGTCGTGGTGGGCACATTGATCAGCGAATTCCTGCCCGGGTTCGCGAGGCGCGTGGGCGACTGGTTGCCGCTCGTCGCCGCGGTGCTCGTCGTGCTGATCGTCGGCGGCATCGTCGGCGGGGCCAAGGACCTGATCCGCGAGAACGCTCGGCAACTGCTGCTGGCGACTTTCCTGCTCCACGCCTTCGGCTTTGCGCTGGGCCACGTGGCGGCGCGGGTGTTCGGGCTGGGTCCGATCGAACAGCGCACGGTGTCGATCGAGGTCGGAATGCAGAACTCGGGACTTGGCTCGGGGCTCGCCAAGGCGCCGGCCTTCGCCGCGCAGTTTCCCGACGCGGTGCAGGCCGCGCTCGCCCCGGTTCCCGCGGCGCTCTCGGCTGTGTGGCACGTGATCATCGGCAGCCTGCTCGCCGGCTGGTGGAACAGCCGGGCCGAACCCTAGGCAGTCAGGGCGACGTTTCGCTTACGGACATTCCCAGCGAGCGAGGCAGGCCGCGGTCCTGGCGGGCATCGATCCGCCGGCACGAAAAAGGCCCCCGGCGCACGCGCGACGGGGGCCTCTTCTGGGATCCTTGCCGGGCGAAGCTATTCCCCGAACGTGCGCTGCCACCAGCCGCGACGCGGTGAGCCGGCATCCTCGGCTGTTTGCTCCTCGATGTCGGCGGTGCCGCTCGCTGCAGCCGGAGCGGGGACGGGGCTTTCGTCCCCCGACGCTGCCTCGGCTTCGTTTTCGACCTTTTTCTTGCGCGTGCGTTTCGGCTTGGGCTTCGCCTCCACTTCGCCATCGGGTTCCGCCGTGGCCGGAGCCTCGCTGGCCTCGACCGGCACGTCTTCGATCTTCTTCTTGCGCGAGCGGCGCTTGGGCTTTTCCTCGGTCACCGGAGCTTCCACGCCCTCCGCGGCGAGTTTCGACGGAGCGTCCTCGGCCACTGGCGCTTGTTCGGTCGCTTCTTCGAGCGCGGTTGCGGGTTCGCCTTCAGCCGGCTTCTTGCGGCGCGAACGGCGCTGCTTGGGCTTCTCCTCCGGGGCAGGTGCTTCGGCTACAGGGTCCTGAGCCGGCTCGCGAACTTCGGCCTGTTCGCCTTCGCCGCCCTCGGCACCTTCACCATTCTCATCGTCGGCGCCTTCTTCGCGGCGGCGATTGCGCCCGCGTCCGCCGCGGCGACGGCGGCGCTTCTTCGGCCGGTCCTCGCCGCTTTCGCCGTCGTCGCCCGACGGGCGCTCGCCCGAAGCCTCGTCGCCGTCCTCGTCGTCCGAGCGGGGCTCGTCGTCCTGCTGACGGTTGCGGCCGCGTCCGCCGCGGCGGCGGCGCCGGCGCTTCTGCGACCGATCACTATCGCTGTCGCGTTCGCCGTCGTCATTATCGTCGTCGTCGTCGGCTTCGTCGAATTCGGCATCGTCGCCGCCGTCGTCTTCGTCCACAATGGCCTCGAACTTGGGCGTCGATGTCGGACGCGGGCCGGAGCTGCCAACGCGCATCTTGGCGCCCTCTTCTTCGCCTTCGGGCACCACTTCGACCGAAACGCCGTAGCGTTCCTCGATTTCTGCGAGATCGGCGCGCTTGGCGTTGAGCAGGTAGATCGCCGCCTCGGTCGAGGCGTAGAGCGTGATCACGCTGCCCTTGCCTTTGGCCGCTTCGTCCTCGATCAACCGCAAGGCACTGAGACCTGCCGACGAGGCGGTACGGACCAGGCCGGTGCCGTCGCAATGCGGGCACGAGCGCGTCGTCGCCTCGAGAACGCCGGTGCGCAGGCGTTGGCGGCTCATCTCCATCAGACCAAAGCCCGAGATGCGGCCGACCTGGATGCGCGCGCGGTCATTCTTGAGCGCGTCCTTCATCGCCTTCTCGACCTTGCGGACGTTGGATCCGTATTCCATGTCGATGAAGTCGATCACCACGAGCCCGGCCATGTCGCGCAGGCGCAGCTGGCGTGCGATTTCGCGCGCCGCTTCGAGGTTCGTGTGCAGGGCGGTCTGCTCGATCCCGTGTTCCTTGGTCGAGCGGCCCGAGTTGATGTCGATCGAGACGAGCGCCTCGGTCGGGTTGATGACCAGGTAGCCGCCGCTCTTGAGCTGGACGACAGGCTCGTACATCGCCGACAGCTGATCTTCAGCGCCGTAGCGCTGAAACAGCGGGACGGGATCGGAATAGGCTTTCACCCGGCGCGCGTGGCTGGGCATCAGCAGCTTCATGAATTCCTTGGCCGAGCGATAGCCGTCCTCGCCCTCGACCACCACTTCCTCGATCTCGCGGTTGTAGATGTCGCGGATCGCCCGCTTGATCAGGTCGCTGTCGGAATGGATCAGCGCGGGCGCGGTCGATTTCAGCGTGTTTTCGCGGATTTCGTCCCACAGCCGCGCGAGGTAGTCGAAGTCGCGCTTGATCTCGGTCTTGGTGCGCTGGAGGCCGGCGGTGCGAACAATCAGGCCCATCGCCTTGGGCAGCTTGAGCTCACCCACGATCGACTTGAGCCGTTTGCGGTCGGCTGCGCTGGAAATCTTGCGTGAAATGCCGCCGCCGTGGCTCGAATTCGGCATCAGCACGCAATAGCGGCCGGCAAGGCTCAGATAGGTGGTCAGCGCGGCGCCCTTATTGCCGCGTTCTTCCTTGACGACCTGGACGAGGAGCACCTGGCGGCGCTGGATGACGTCCTGAATCTTGTAGCGGCGGCGCAGCGCCAGGCGCTTGGAGCGCAGCTCGTCCATTTCCTTGGCACGGCTGCGGCCCTGGCGGCGACCGCGACCACGACCGCGGCCGCGCGCCTGACCGGCGTCGTCCTCGTCGCTTTCGGTGCTTTCGCCTTCGTCCTCGGACGAAGAATCATCATCTTCGTCCTCGCCATTCTCGACCTGGCCGTCCTCGATGGTGGCGACGTCGTCCTTTTCGCTGGTGTCGATTTCCTCGACACCGTCGCCGTCGTCGTCATCGTCCTCGTCGTCGCGATCGAGCGGTTCGTCGTCGTCGTCGAAGTCTTCGGAGGCGCGGAGCGCCGCCTCTTCCTCGGCATGGGCCTGCTCTTCGGCGATCAGGGCCTCGCGATCCTGCTTCGGGATCTGGTAATAGTCGGGGTGGATTTCGTTGAAGGCGAGGAAGCCGTGCCGGTTGCCGCCGAAATCGACGAACGCCGCCTGAAGCGACGGTTCGACCCGGGTGACCTTGGCTAGATAGATATTTCCCTTGATCTGCTTGTGATCGGCAGATTCGAAATCGAATTCCTCAATCCGGTTGCCTTTGAGCACCGCCACCCGGGTTTCTTCCGGGTGGCGCGCATCGATGAGCATGCGCGTTGCCATTGAATTGTCTCCATGCGCGCCGCGACTTTGCCTTGCGCCGGGTGAAAACCCGGGCAAGCGCGTGGCCACGCATCTCTGTGAATATTCCGGCGCACCCGTGGGCGCGGCCGGACGATGAAAGGGCGCCGGTGCGATGGATCGCGCCGGCGCGGCTTGACGTGTCTGTCATGGCGACGAGGCGCAGGGTTGCGATCTGCGCGCATGCACCGGCCACCGCGCTGCCAGCCAAGGGCTGCAACGGGGTAGGAGGGCACATTCTTGTCACTATGGCATCAACCTGTATGCAAGTCCGGATTAAGCCGCAAACGGGGCTTCCGGGAAGGGCCGGAAGATGTTTCTCCCGGTCGTGGAAGCAGATAGCAACGGCTTCACAATCGGGCAAGGTTGTTGCGCGAAGTGGCAAAAATACCTTGTGACGAGGGGCCGGCGACCGATAACCATGCGCCCGAATGTGGCATCGCCTGCAAATCCTCATGATATTCCTGCTGCCGGTGGCGCTCGTCGGGGGGCTGTACCTGCTGGGGCTGACGGTGTCGGTGCCGGTGCTGGGCCGCAGCTACGTTATCCGCATCATTCTTCCCGAGCCCGGTGCGCATGTCGGCCTTCCGCCGATCGAGGGGCCGCAGGACGCCAGCCGCCCGCTGGTGGTGATCGACGCCGGCCACGGCGGCCACGATCCGGGCGCGGTTGGCGAAGGGTTCAAGGAGAAGACCCTGGCGCTGGGTCTGGCTCGGGCGCTGCGCGACGAACTCGTCAGGGAGGGCGGCATCCGCGTCGCGCTGACGCGGTCCGACGACAGGTTCCTCGTTCTGGAGGAACGGGCCGAGATAGCGCGGCGGCTCGGCGCCGACCTGTTCCTTTCAATTCACGCCGATTCCGCAGGCGAAAAGGACCAGGTCACCGGCGCCAGCGTCTACACCCTTTCGGACAAGGCATCGAGCGAGGCAGCGGCGCGGTTTGCCGCCCGCGAGAACAGCGCCGATACGGTCAACGGCGTGACTCTGGCCGGGCGCAGCGATGCGGTCAATTCGATCCTCGTCGACCTGGCGCAGCGGCGCACTTCGGGAAGCTCGGCCACCTTCGCCGGCCTGATCGTGCGCGAAGGCAAGGGCGTGCTGCAATTCCACCCGCAACCGCTGCGCTCGGCGGCGCTCGCCGTGCTGCGCGCGCCCGACGTGCCTTCGGTGCTTTACGAGAGCGGCTTCGTGACCAACCCGAACGATGCCGAACGGCTGTCTTCGCCCGAGGGACGCGAACGCTTTGCCAAGGTCATGGCGCGCGCGATCAAGATTTACTTCGCGCGCCAGGCCGGGGTGTGAGGCTGGTTCGGTTTGTCTCAAACCAACTTCCCTCACTCTGAATCCGCGTGCTAGGGGCGGCGCGCTATGGCCGACACCGACCAGTCTACCGGCGAGTACCTCCGCTATCGCATCCGCCGCGATGCCGGCGGGCTCGTCACGTGGTTCAGGCAGCAGTGGCGCGGCAAGTGGTGGTTCAAGTGGGTCTCGGGCGCACTGGGCGCCTTCCTCGTCGTCTGGATCGTCGGCTGGACGGTGCTTGCCAGCGGCCTTCCCGACGCCGGCAAGCTTGTCGATTACGAACCGCCGCTGCCAAGCGTGGTGCGCGGCGACGACGGCGAGATCGTCCATTCCTATGCCCGCGAACGCCGCGTGCAGCTCGAATTCCAGGACTTCCCGGCCCAGCTGATAAATGCCTACACCTCGGCTGAGGACAAGACCTTCTGGACTCACGGCGGCATCGACTTCGGCGGCTTCGTCGGCGCGGTCATCGACTATGTCAGCAAGATCGGTTCGGGCGAACGAGCGGTCGGCGGGTCGACCATCACCCAGCAGGTCGCCAAGAACATCCTCGTCGGCGACGAATATTCGATTACCCGCAAGCTCAAGGAAATGATTCTCGCGCGGCGCATCGAGGGTGTGCTGTCCAAGCAGGAAATCATCACCCTCTACCTGAACGAAATCCCGCTCGGGCGGCGCAGCTTCGGCGTGCAGGCGGCGAGCCGGGCCTATTTCGACAAGGATGTGGACCAGCTGACTCTGCCCGAAATGGCCTTCCTGGCGATCCTGCCCAAGGCGCCGGAACGTTACGGCCGCAGCAAATACCGCGACCTCGCCATAGAGCGCCGCAACTACGTTCTCGACGAGATGGTCGACAACGGTCACATCACGCAGGCCCAGGCCGAAGCGGCAAAGGCGGCTCCGCTGGGTCTCGCTACCCAGCGTTCGGACCCGCGTTCGGTCGATGCCGGTTATTTCCTCGAGGAAGTGCGCCGCGAGCTCATCGACAAGTACGGCGAGCAGGCCGACGACGGCCCGCACAGCGTTTATGCCGGCGGCCTGTGGATACGCACTTCGCTCGACCCCGAGATGCAGAATGCCGCTCGCGACGCGCTGCGCGACGGATTGCTGCGCTATTCGGCGGGCAAGGGCTGGCACGGGCCGGTGGCGAAGATCGACCCGGAGAAGGGCGACCTGAAGAAGCAGCTGGCCAGCAGCTATCTCGGCATCAACTACAAGAACTGGCGCATCGGCGTCGTGACCGAGCGCAGCGGCAACGCGGCGCGGATCGGCTTCGCCAGCGGAGAGGAGGCGCCGCTCACCGGGCTGCCCGACGCGCTCAAGGTGGGCGACGTGATCGCCGCTGCACCGAACGGCAGCTCATGGGCGGTCAGGACCGTCCCGGAAGTCTCCGGCGGGTTCGTGGCGATGGACCCGCACACCGGCCGAGTGGTCGCCATGCAGGGCGGGTTCGACAGCCGGCTGAGCGATTTCAATCGCGCCACGCAGGCGCTGCGCCAGCCCGGATCGACCATCAAGCCGTTCGTCTACGCCACCGGTCTCGACCAGGGAATGACCCCGGCGACAATGGTCCCCGATCAGACCTATTGCTACTATCAGGGCGCCAACCTGGGCGAGAAATGCTTCCGCAACTTCGGCGGCGGCGGGGGCGGCGAGCACACGATGCGCTGGGGGCTCGAACAGAGCCGAAACCTCATGACGGTGCACATCGCGATGGACGCCGGCATGGAGAACGTGACCAACACGTTCCGCCGCGTCGGCATCGGCGACTACGAAAACTACCCCGCCTTCGCGCTCGGAGCCGGCGACACCACGGTGATGCGCATGGTCAATGCCTATTCGGCGCTGTTCGACCACGGGCAGCAGCACAAGGGCACGCTGATAGATTATGTGCAGGACCGCCGGGGCAAGGTCATCTACCGCTCCGACAACCGGGCCTGCACCGGCTGCAACATGCCCGAATGGGACGGCAAGCCGATGCCGCGCCTCGGCGACAACGGCAAGCAGGTGCTCGATCCGCGCACGGCCTTCCAGGTGCTGCACATGATGGAAGGGGTCGTCCAGCGCGGCACCGCGGTGCGGCTGCGCTCGCTGGGAATGCCTCTGGCGGGCAAGACAGGGACCACGAGCGGCCCGACCAACGCCTGGTTCGTGGGCGGCGGCCCCGACATGATCGCCGGAATGTACGTCGGTTTCGACCAGCCGCGCAATCTCGGCGGCTGGGTCCAGGGCGGCAACACCGCGGGGCCGATCATGAAGCAGTTCGTGGAGGCGACGCGCGACCGCTGGAGCGGCCGCCCGTTCCTCGCGCCCAAGGGCATACGAATGGTCCGTATCGACCGACGCACCGGCACCCGCGTCTTCGATGCCGAGCCGACCAGCGATCCGCTGACGCCGGTCATCTGGGAGGCCTTCAAGCCCGATACCGAGCCGCGGCGGAAGAAGCGCCAGGACGAAATCGATGCAATGCGCAACATGATCCTCGCCGAATTGCGACGGGTCGAGAAAGGCCCCTCGCGCAGCTCGTCGTCCAATGGCGAGCAGCAGGAGAACTTCGCTGCCGAGCAGGGCGGGATCTACTAGGGCGGGACGGAGTGCCGCGACGCCGTTTGCATTGGACATCGTCAATCCGAACAGGCAAAATGCGCACCATGAAGAAGCTTGTCCCCGCACTCGCCGCGATCGCGCTCGTCGCCTCGCCCGCCCACGCCGCGCTGAAGGAAGGCGCCAAGGCACCCGAAATCGTCGCGAAGGGTGCCATGGCGGGCAAGCCGATCACGTTCGACCTCGACAAGGCGCTCAAGAAGGGGCCGGTCGTGCTCTACTTCTTTCCCGCCGCGTTCACCCCCGGCTGCAACATCGAGGCCGCGGCCTTCGCCGAGGCGATCCCGGATTTCGAAAAGGCGGGGGCGACGGTGGTCGGCATGACCGCGGGCAACACCGACCAGTTGGCCGAGTTCTCGGGCAAGCATTGCGCCGGCAAGTTCCCGGTCGCGGCGACGACGCCGGCGATGGTCAAGGCCTACGACGTGGCGCTGCCCAACAACGCCAACGGCTGGACCAACCGCACCACTTTCGTGATCGCGCCCAGCGGCAAGGTCGTCCTGACCTTTTCAGACCTCAAGCCGAACGATCACATCACCAAGAGTCTGGCTGCGGTTCGCGCGCTCAAGAAGGGCTGAGAATCCTCCGCGGGCAGGGGACGGCAGTCCGCGACTGAGCTTGTCCTCGGCTTCGGGTGCTCCGGCCCGCCGGAAGGATTTTGCTCTCCCACTTTCCCCGTTGCCCGCCTTCGGCTAGGCGGGCCGCTCTTTTTTGACCAAAGGATTTTTTCATGCGTGCCGAAGGGCAGGCCCATATCGACCGGATCGAGGCAGCGCTGGCGCTGGTGCGCAAGTCGCTCGACTGGGAACGCGCGGTGCGCCGCCTCGACGAGCTCAATGCCCGGGTCGAGGACCCGACCCTGTGGGACGATCCCAAGCAGGCCGAGGAAGTCATGCGCGAGCGTCGCCGGCTCGAGAGCGCTATCGGAACGGTCAAGGAGATTTCCGCAGAAATGGCCGACGCGATCGAGTTCGTCGAATTGGGCGAGGCCGAGGGCGACGACGCGGTGGTCGCCGACGGCTTGGCCTCGCTCGCCGGCCTTGCGATCCGCGCCGATGCCGACAAGGTCCAGGCTTTGCTCGGCGGTGAAGTCGACGGCAACGACACGTACCTCGAAATCCACGCCGGCGCGGGGGGCACCGAGAGCCAGGACTGGGCCGAGATGCTGCTGCGGATGTATGCCCGCTGGGCCGAGCGCCGCGGCTTCAAGGTCGAGACGGTCGAATACCAGGCAGGCGAACAGGCCGGGATCAAGAGCGCCACGCTGCTGATCAAGGGTGAGAACGCCTACGGCTACGCGAAGACCGAGAGCGGGGTCCACCGGCTGGTGCGCATCAGTCCGTACGATTCGAGCGCTCGGCGCCACACCAGCTTCAGTTCGGTGTGGGTCTATCCCGTGATCGACGACGACATCGATATCGAGGTCAATCCGGCGGATCTCAGGATCGACACCTACCGCGCCAGCGGCGCGGGCGGGCAGCACATCAACACCACCGATTCGGCCGTGCGCATCACCCACATCCCGACCGGCATCGTCGTCGCCAGCCAGCACGACCGCAGCCAGCACAAGAACCGCGCCACGGCGATGAACATGCTCAAGGCGCGGCTCTACGAACGCGAGATGGCCGAGCGCGAGGCGGTGGCCGCGGGCGAGTATCAGGAAAAGACCGATATTGGCTGGGGCCACCAGATCCGCAGTTACGTCCTGCAACCCTACCAGATGGTCAAGGACCTCAGGACCGGTGTGACCTCGCCGACGCCCGACGACGTGCTCGATGGAAAGCTCGACGATTTCATCGCCGCCGCGTTGGCGCAGCGGGTGACCGGCGAGACGGTCGAAGTCGAGGACGTCGAGTAGTCCCCGTTCGCGCCCGGCTCAGGGTCGATCGCCGATCGCCGCAGTCCGCACGGGCGCGGCTGGCGGAGCGCGCGACGGCGCCGGAGATGTGTCACGCAAGCTTTGCCTTGGCGCACCGGGCTAGCTAAGGGGCGCGCTGATGTTTCGCCGCACTATCCTTTTCGGCCTTGCCGCTGCCTTTCTCGCGCTGCCAGCCTGCCAGCAGGCGGACGACACCACGCGCCCCCCGACGGCACGCGACTTCCCGCGGGCCTATCGCCCGGTTTCGGCCGTCAGCGGCAACGCCTTCTCGAACGAACAATCGCGCGACGACCGGCGCGAGGCGCAGACGGTGATGGACCTGGCCCAGATCCGCCGCGGCATGACCGTGGCCGATATCGGCGCAGGCGAGGGATACTATACGGTCCGCCTGGCCGAACGGGTCGGCAAGTCCGGGCGGGTCCTGGCCGAGGACATCGATGGCGATGCGCTGGCGCGGCTGGGCAACCGGGTCGAAGCCGAGCGGCTCGACAACGTTTCGATCAAACGGGGTACCGAAGACGACCCGCGACTGCCGCGGGGAAGCTTCGATCGCATTTTCATGGTACACATGTATCACGAGGTCAGCGAACCCTATGCGTTCCTGTGGCGGCTTCGCCCGGCACTTCGCGACGGGGGACAAGTGATCGTGGTCGACGTCGACCGGCCGACCGACCGCCACGGCATTCCGCCGAAGTTGCTCTTCTGCGAATTCGAGCGGGTGGGCTTCCGCCTCGCCGAATTTGTTCGTAAGCCGGAAATCGCGGGCTATTTCGCCCGGTTCGAAGCGGTCGGCGAAAGGCCCGATCCGCGAGATATCGAGCCCTGCAGTCAGCCCGGCGGCGCATCTGCCGACGGGATCGAGAGCTAGGGCGGAGACAAGGGACCACAATGGCATTCAAGGGTCTGCAACCGATCTCCTACGGCGGCCGCGAGGTCTGGCCGTTGATCGAGGGCGGGAAGGGCGTTTCGGCGACCAACCATATGAGCTCGGGCGCGTGGGCGGCCGCGGGCGGCATCGGCACCGTCAGCGCGGTCAACGCCGACAGCTACGATGCCGAGGGCAAGATCGTCCCGCAGGTTTACGACGCGCTGACCCGCAAGGAGCGGCACGAGCAACTCGTCCGCTACGCCATCGACGGCGCGACCGAACAGGTTCGCCGGGCCTACGAGGTCGCAAGCGGCAAGGGCGCGATCAACATCAACGTGCTGTGGGAAATGGGCGGCGCGCAGCAAGTCCTCGAAGGCGTTCTGGAAAAGACCCGGGGCCTCGTCACCGGCGTGACCTGCGGGGCAGGCATGCCCTACAAGCTGGCCGAGATCGCCGCGCGTTTCAACGTCAACTACCTGCCGATCATCAGCTCGGCCCGCGCTTTCCGCGCTTTGTGGAAGCGCAGCTATCACAAGGTCGCCGATCTGATGGCGGCGGTTGTCTACGAAGACCCTTGGCTGGCCGGCGGCCACAACGGCCTATCGAACGCCGAAGACCCCGAAAAGCCCGAGGATCCCTACCCGCGCGTCAAGGCCCTGCGCGAGACGATGCGCAGCGAAGGTATCCCGGAGAGCGTTCCGATCATCATGGCCGGCGGCGTGTGGTACCTGCGGGAATGGGACAACTGGATCGACAACCCCGAGCTCGGGCAAATCGCCTTCCAGTACGGTACGCGCCCGCTGCTGACCGAAGAAAGCCCGATCCCGGACGGCTGGAAGGAAGCGCTCCGCCACCTCGAGGAAGGCGACATCCTGCTGCACCGATTCAGCCCGACAGGGTTCTACAGCTCGGCGGTGCGCAACCCGTTCCTCCGCAACCTCGAGGCGCGCAGCCACCGGCAAATTCCTTATTCGAAGGTCGAGGCCGGAGTGCACACCGTGCAGCTCGACGTCGGGGTGAAGGGAAAGAACTTCTGGGTTGCGCCAACCGATCTGGCGCGGGCCCGCGCGTGGGTGGCCGAAGGCCATACCGAAGCGCTGAAAACGCCTGACGACACCGTCGTCTTCGTCAGCCCCGAGGAACGCGCGACGATCCGCGAGGACCAGGCGGCATGCATGGGCTGCCTCTCGCACTGCGGCTTCTCGTCGTGGAAGGATCACGACGACTACACCACCGGCCGCCTGGCCGATCCGCGCAGCTTCTGCATCCAGAAGACCCTGCAGGACATCGCCCATGGCGCTCCGGTCGAGGAAAATCTCATGTTCGCCGGACACTCGGCGTTCCGTTTCAAGCAGGACCCGTTCTATTCGAACAACTTCACCCCGACGGTGAAGCAACTGGTCGACCGCATCCTCACGGGGGACTGAGAAAACGGAGGCAGCGACTGGGGTCATGTGGCGGTTGATGATCTGTATATCGTCGCTGCTGGCGACCGCGCTCGCGGCTTCTGAACCTCCGACCATCGCCTCGGTCGATCCCGCGGTCGCTGCGCAGAGCATCCCGCTTGCCGTACATGTGGGGGGGCGCGTCGCGGTCGTTCCGCTACCGCCGCCCGCTCCCAGGGGCGCGCACGGCTATCGTCACCAATGGCCGGCGATTTATTGGGAGGGCGAATTCGTCGGGGATCAGCTGCTGCTCGGCTTCGACGACGACAAGAACGAATATCGACTTTCTGTGGATGGCGGCGTGCCCGTGGCCCTGCCGCAACCCGGCCGGACGATGCTGGAAATCACAGGGTTGGGACCGGGCAAGCACAGCGTGCGGCTCGACAAAGTCACGGAAAGCGCCACTCTGGTGAGGTCTTTTGACGGATTTTTCGTACCTCGGGGCGGAAAGGTGCTGCCTGCGCCGCCGCCGCGCGCCCGTCAGATCGAATTCATCGGCGATTCGGGCATGACAGGTTACGGCATTCGCTCCGCGACCCGCACGTGCAGCGCGGAAGAGGTCCGGCTGCGGACCGACAGCGGCGCGGCTTGGCCTGTGCTGGTCGCCCATGCGCTGGATGCCGATTATGAGGTCGATGCGATGTCCGGTCGGGGACTCGTGCGCAACTACGACGGGGTCGAACCGGAGCGGACGATGGCAGTGCTCTATGAGCGCACGCTGCCCGACGAAAAGTCGTTATGGCAAGACCCGGCGTGGCAGCCCCAAGTCGTGGTGGTGATGCTGTTCGCCGATTTCCTTATAGACCTGAAGCCGGGTGAGGCGTGGCCGGACCAAGCTGCGCTCGTCACTGCCTACACGGGCGCCTATCGGGAGCTGGTGGCATCGCTTCACGAGCGTGCGCCCGAAGCTGCCCTGGTCCTGCCTTGGATCGACTTCGACAAATATCCGGATGAGACCGCCCGGCTATTCAGTACCGACGTCAAAACAGCGATCCGCGATGCCGCAGCCGGCGCGGGCGTGCGGCGCGTCGACTTTCCCGTTTTGCCCGATTTTCCTGCCGAAAACAGTGCGTGCGATTATCACTGGAGCCACGCCGATCACCGTCAAATGGCTAACTGGATGACCGAATGGCTTCTAGCGCGACCCGAGCTTTGGCGCGGTCGTTGAACGACTACCGCCAGAGCTGCAGTTCGCGAATGTCCGCCGGCGCGTCCTCGTCGGTGTCCGGACGGGAGACCACGCGCTCGACCAGCTTCCATTTGCGCCTGACGCGCGAGCGTTGCCACAGATCGGTCACCCAGACCTCGCCCGACCAGTCACGTCGGCCGAACTTGGCCTCGATCGTCATCTGGCAGGCGAATACCGCCGTCGCGCCGTGGCGACGGACGTAGACCTCCCCGAGCCGATAGGATTCGCAGCGGAACCGGTCGACTGCGTCGAGCCAGCTCGGGCGGTCGAGGATCGCGGCCCGCTTGCCGCCGAGCAGGAAGATGAAATCGCGCGAGGCGAGCGCCTTCATCGCCTTGCGATCGCGCTGGATCCAGGCGCGCATCCACTGGTGCTCGAAGGTCTCGATACTGGCGGCAAAGCTGTCCATCACCGCAGCGGCCTAGCCGAACCGTGTGACGATTCAAGCCGGATGCGAAGCTATTCGGCATCCTCGTAGCGCCGCGAGTAGCTGCAGGCGCGGATGCGGCTGAAGCGGTCGTGCTCGTCGAGGTCGTAGATCGCGAAGGTCGTGACTTTGAGCACCTTGCCATGCGGCAGATCGATAACCGATTGGTCCTTGCCCGGTCTCGGCTTGAAAGTGGCATTGACCTCGGCGGCGATGAAGTCGGTGCCGGCGGCGAATTTGACGATATCGACCCGTTCCTCGACGGCCTGGTGAAAGGGAATATACAGGTCGAGGATCGCCTGCCGCCCGTGGAAGACGAGACCCGCTTGCGGGTTGAGGATGAACTCGACATCGTCGGCGTAGTACGAGCCGAGCCGCTCGTAATCGCGTCCGTTGAAAGCGGCGACGTAGTCTTCGTAGGCTGCCCGGTCCATCAATCGAACTCCCATGCCCGTTCGCCGTGGTTGGCCACGTCGAGCCCTTGCCGCTCGTCATCTTCGCTCACCCGCATCGGCAGGAACAGCGACGTGCCGAGCGCGATGAGCGCGGTGGCGACGGCCGAATATATTGCGACTGCGGCCACACCGATAATCTGGGCACCGAGCTGGCTGCCGCCGCTCATCCCTTCGGCATAGCCGGTGCCACCCACGGCCGGCGCGAGAAATACCGCCACCAGGATCGAACCGAGCATGCCGCCGACGCCGTGAACGGCAAAGACGTCGAGCGAATCGTCGATAAGAAGCTTCATCTTCACCAGCTGGATGGCGCCGTAACAGGTCAGGGCGGAAGCCGCGCCAAAGACGATTGCCGCGCCGGGAGAGATCATTCCGGCTGCGGGGGTCACGGCGGCCAGGCCGGCGATGGCACCGGTGGCGAAGCCCACGGTGGTGGGCTTGCCGAAGGTCAGGCGCTCGATCAGGATCCACACCAGCGCCGCCGTCGAGGCCGCGGCATGGGTGTTGATGATCGCGGCCGAAGCATCGTCGGTCGCGGCGAGCGCAGAGCCGCCGTTGAAGCCGAACCAGCCGATCCATAGCAGCATCGCACCGAGCATGGTCAGCCCCGGGGCGTGGGGCAGCAGCGCGCTGCCGGGGAAGCCCTTGCGCTTGCCGAGCAGCAACGCGACGACCAGCGCCGAAACGCCTGCGGTGGTGTGAACGACGATTCCGCCCGCGAAATCGAGGGTGCCGAGCTGCATCAGCCAGCCGCCACCCCAAACCCAGTGCGCTACAGGCGCGTAGACGACGAGGCTCCACAGCGCGCAGAAGGCGACGACCCAGCCGAATCGCGCGCGGTCGACCCAGGCGCCGACCATCAGCGCCGGCGTGATCAGCGCAAAGGTCATCTGGAACAGCATGAAGGTGCTTTCCGGCAGCGCCGTCCCTCCGCGCACATTGCCGAGGTTGTTGAGCATCCACTTGCTGCCCGCGCCAATCCAGCCGCCCGCCACGGGGCCGAACGCGATCGTGTAGCCGAGCACTATCCACAGCAGAGAGGACACCCCAGCCACGGCGGCGACTTGCAGCAGCACCGACAGGAAGTTCTTTGCACGGACCAAGCCGCCGTAGAACATCCCGAGACCGGGCAGCGCCATCAGCAGGACCAGCACAGATGAGACCAGCAGCCATGCCGTATCGCCGCTGTCGTTGAGTGCCATGGGGCCCCGCGCCGCAGCGGCAGCGGGAAGGCCGGCGAGCATCGCCGTGAGAGCCAACTTGCGAATCATCCGTCTCCCCCCGGTCCGCGCTGCCGCGAACGATCTCTCGTCAAAGCCGATAGGACATATTCGCAAGGCCGGGCAAGGGGCCGACGCAACGATATTGCGAGCACTTCAGGCGTCTTGCTGCGACTCCGGGCGCCTGTCTAGGTAGCCGGATGCGTTTGATTCTCCCGTTCGTGTTCCTCCTGGTCTTCGCGGTCCCGGCGGGCGCTCAGGACCGCGAAACGCCCTACTGGGCCTCGCTTCGAGCCGAGGTCGCGAATATGCGCGTCGGGCCGAGCGAGAACTTCCCCATCGACTGGGTCTACAAGCGCAAGGGCCTGCCGGTGAAGGTGGTGCGCGTGATGGAAGGTTGGCGCCTGGTCGTCGACCAGGACGGCGCACAGGGCTGGTTCTATGCCCCGTTGCTGAGCCCCGAGCGCGCCGCCGTGATCATCGGCAAAGGCCTCGCGGCGATCAGGGCTGCACCGGCGGCAGACGCTGCGCTGCGCTGGAAGGCCGAACCGGGCGTGGTCGGCAAGCTGGGCGATTGCCAGCAGGACTGGTGCGAATTCGATGCCGCCGGTCGCAAGGGCTGGGTCGCGGCCGAACGACTCTGGGGCGACGGCGAACCCTGAGGAGAGGGGAGGCCGCGCTTGGCTCCCTATTGCCTTGCCGCGGTCGGTCTGACGGTCAACACTTCGCCGCTGCCGGATGTCTCGGAAAAGGTTCCGTCGGCGCCGGCCGGCCCTTCGGTATAGCACTTGGCTGCCAGACCTTCGGTTGTAGGAGTATAGCAGGTCTTGCCGCCGCCGACCGTCCAAGTCCCCTCGGCCACCACATTTCCTTCGGCATCGGTGTCGGCGTAGGTCCCATCGCCGCGTAGCGTGGTCGTCGTGACGGCCCCATCGGGTGCAGTCACCTCGTAGACGCCGGGCGGCGAACCGTTGGCAGATCTCATGAGCGGCGCGATGGCGGCAGGGCTTTCGGTCGGCTCCGGCGCAGGTTGCGACCGGCTGCAGGCGGCAAGCGCCGCGAGCCCCGCCAGTACGATCGATCGGTTCATGGTTGTGCGCCCCCTAAACAAAGGCCAGCGCCCCATACAGCATAGGCCCGCAAACCGAGAGGTATCTAGCCGGTCGTGGCGGGTGTCTCCGCCGGACGCACGACGCCGACAGTGCCGTCGTCCGCGGTGACCTTCATGCTTCCGTCCGGCTGGACCGGGCCGTCGGTAAAGCAGCGATGACCTTCGACTCCTTCGGTGACGAAGCAGGTCTTGCCGTCCTGCATGAAGATCGTGCCGCCGGCGGCCGAGCCGTCGGCGTTGACCCGCGACCAGGTCATTCCGGGATGGACCGTCAGATGGTCGACGGTGCCGTCGGAACGGGTAACCTCGTAGTCTCCGGGAGCGACAGCCTCGAAACCGGCCTTGCTCGGATCGACAACGCTGTCGCCTTCGAGGGGCGCGGTGGACGCCGTGCTGGCGTCCGCCGCCGGGGCGGCGTCGTCATCGGCCTGGTTGCAGGCGGCGAGCGCGAGCGGCGCGATGAGCAGGATGGCTTTCTTCATGGCAAGTTCTCCCAGTGCGGGCCGCTCGGGCGGTCCGGTTTTCGTTACAGCAAGAACGCCACGCGCGGTATCCAGTTCCGCTCAGCACATTTCCACGGCCACTGCGGTGCCTTCGCCGCCGCCGATGCACAGCGAAGCGATGCCGCGCTTCTTGCCCTGCTTTTGGAGCGCGTTGAGAAGGGTGACGATGATGCGCGTGCCGCTCGCCCCGATCGGGTGGCCGAGCGCGGTGCCGCCGCCGTTGACGTTGATCTTGTCGTGCGGGATGCCGATGTCGTGCATGGCGAACATCGTCACGCACGCGAAGGCTTCGTTCACTTCCCACAGCTCGACGTCCTCGACGCTCCAGTCGAGTTGCTTGAGGAGCTTCTGGATCGCGCCGACCGGGGCGGTGGTGAAGGCCGCGGGTTCCTGGGCGTGGGCGCTCATGCCCACGATTTTCGCAACCGGGGTCAGGCCCTTGTCCTTAGCCACGCTCTCGCGGCTTATGACCAGGGCCGCGGCACCGTCGGAGATCGAGCTCGACGTCGCCGCTGTAATCGTGCCATCCTTGGCGAACGCGGGCTTCAGCATCGGGATCTTCTCCGGGCGGCCCTTGTGGGGCTGTTCGTCCTTGTCGACGACGACCTCGCCCTTGCGGGTGGACATCGTCACCGGAACCACCTCGCCGTCGAACTTGCCCTCGTCGATCGCGGCGACCGCGCGGCGCAGCGATTCGATCGAATAGGCGTCCATGTCCTCGCGGGTAAGCTGGTATTCGTTGGCGGTTTCCTGCGCGAACGTGCCCATGGCCCGGCCGTTTTCGTAGGCGTCTTCGAGCCCGTCGAGGAACATGTGGTCATAAGCCGTGTCATGGCCGAGGCGCGCGCCGACGCGGTGCTTCTTGAGCAAATAGGGGGCGTTGGTCATGCTCTCCATACCGCCGGCGACGACTACGTCGACCGTGCCGGAGGCGAGCGCTTCGCTGCCCATGATGACGGTCTGCATGCCGCTGCCGCAGACCTTGTTGACGGTGGTCGCCTGGACCGACTTGGGCAGCCCGGCCTTGATCCCGGCCTGGCGCGCCGGAGCCTGGCCGAGACCGGCCGGCAGCACGCAGCCCATGTAGATGCGGTCGATGTCCTCGCCGGCGACGCCGGCGCGCTCGACCGCGGCCTTGACCGCGGTCGCGCCCAGATCGGTCGCCGAGGCATCGGACAGGACGCCCATCATGCCTCCCATCGGGGTGCGCGCGTAGCTGAGGATGACGATCGGGTCGGACTGCGAAAACTGGGCCATGGAGAGTGGAACCTCGTGCGGGGAAGTGATGGGCGTGGGGCTACCTAATGTTGCAGTGCAGTAAATGCAATTGCGGGCCTGGGGGCGGGGGACCCTCTGAGGTGAGGGCGACCCCAAAAACCATGCCTCGCGCCCTTGCGCCGGGACCGGCCACGGACTAGGGCGCGCAGCGAACTGCTAGCAATCGAGTCAGGCGCTTGGTCGACCTTTCACAATACCTGCCGATCCTGATTTTCCTCGGCATCGCCGCGGCGCTCTCCGCGTTGTTTGTCTTCCTGCCGATGGGCGTTTCGCGCCTGACCGGCTCGTATCAGCCGAACGCCGAGAAGCTGAGCGAGTACGAATGCGGCTTTCCCGCCTTCGAGGATCCGCGCAGCCAGTTCGACGTGCGTTTCTATCTTATTGCCATCCTGTTCATCGTCTTCGATCTGGAAGCGGCGTTCCTGTTCCCGTGGGCGGTGAGCCTCGATGTGACCGGCTGGCCCGGCTGGATCACGATGATGGTGTTCCTGTTCGAGCTGGCGGTCGGTCTTGCCTACGCCTGGAAGAAGGGAGCGCTGGAATGGGAGTAAGGGATACGGGTCCGCTCGACCACGCGCTCGCCAATCCCGCCGCGAGCACAGTGATCGGGCCAGAGAACAACCAGGTCCTGCATCCGGACATCCGCATGCCCGGTGCGGATTATTACAACGCCCTCCAGACCGAGGTGAACGACAAGGGTTTCCTCGTCACCAGCACCGAGGAGCTGTTCCAGTGGGCTCGCACGGGTTCGCTGTGGTGGATGACCTTCGGCCTCGCCTGCTGCGCGGTCGAGATGATTCACGTCAACATGCCGCGTTACGACATGGAGCGCTTCGGCGTCGCCCCGCGCGCCAGCCCGCGCCAGTCTGACGTGATGATCGTGGCCGGCACGCTGTGCAACAAGATGGCCCCGGCGCTGCGTAAGGTCTACGACCAGATGTCGGACCCCAAGTACGTCATCAGCATGGGCAGCTGCGCCAACGGCGGCGGCTATTACCATTACAGCTACAGCGTCGTGCGCGGGTGCGACCGGATCGTCCCGGTCGACATCTACGTCCCCGGCTGCCCGCCGACCGCCGAGGCGCTTCTCTACGGCGTGATGCAGCTCCAGCGGAAGATCCGCCGCGAAGGGACGATCGAACGGTGAGGGGTTCGCACTAAGATGGCCGCCGTCCTGCATCCCGCCCCGAAGATTTCTTCGAACGAAGGCGTGCGCGATGCGCTGGTGAAGGCGCTCGGCAAGAACGTGCTCGCCAGTAAGGAAGAGCACGGCGAGATCGTAATCGGCGTAAGCCGCGAGGGCATCGAGGATGCCCTGCGTACGCTGCGCGACGAGCACGCCTACCAGCAGCTAATGGATATTGCCGGGGTCGACTACCCGGAGCGGGAAGAGCGCTTCGAGGTCGTCTACATCCTGCTCAGCCTAACCAAGAACCATCGCATCATGGTCAAGGTCCGCGCCGCCGAGGATACCCCGGTGCCAACCGTCACGAGGCTGTGGCCCAACGCCGGCTGGCTCGAGCGCGAGGTGTTCGACATGTACGGGGTGCTGTTCGACGGCAACACCGACCTGCGCCGCATCCTCACCGACTACGGCTTCGAAGGTCACCCGCAGCGCAAGGACTTCCCGCTGACCGGATACCAGGAGCTGCGCTACTCCGAGGAGGAGCGCAGGGTGGTCTATGAGCCTGTCGAACTGGCGCAGGATTTCCGCAGCTTCGATTTCATGAGCCCGTGGGAGGGCGCCGACTACGTGCTTCCCGGCGACGAGAAAGCGGCCGAACCCGTGCCTTCGCCCAACCCGCAGAAAGTCGAGGAACCGAGCGGCAAGGTCGACACCAAGGCCCCGGAAACGCGCGGGGGACCTGGAACGAGCGTTCCGAAGACGACCGAGAGCCCCGCGCAGACCGGCGCCGGCGCCAAGACCGACAAGAAGGCCGCGAAGCGGCGTGCTCCGGCGAAGAAGAGCTCCGGCTCTCCGGCGGGGCAGGGCGATGCGGATCCCGCCCCGATCAATACCGGCGTCGACGCCCCCGACGCCCCGGACCCGACCGAAGATCGCCCCGCGCGCAAGCCGCGCAAGGCCAGCGGCCGGGACACCAAGCCGTCCACCGAAACGAAGAAGGGCAAGTCGTGATGGCGCGCAGCCTGATTCTCCTCGCCGCGCTGCCGCTTGCGCTGGCGGCTTGCTCGTCGCAGGATGACGGTGAGACGGCCGACGATTTCGCTGCTCGCGTCGGCGGCGCACAATCGGGCGCGGCCGGAACCGATGCCAGCCTGCCGGCGGAGACCGCTGCGGCCGATGCTGCGCCTCCCGCCGGCGTCGATGTGACCAAGCTGGAGAAGCTTGGCGATATTTCGGCTACCGACCTCGGCCCGCGCGACGGCGGTTGCACCTTCCAGGCCGGCGGCAACGAGATGTTGCTCGCCGGCGCTCCGGCCGATCCCTCGGCTCCGGGCAAGGCGGTCGTTCGGTTGGGAGGCAAGCTCTACCTTCTCACGCTAGGCAGCGGCGGTCTTCCCGCAGTGCAAGGCGGAGCGACCTATGTCGGTGACGGCGTCATGGTAACGGTGGCGCCCAAGGCGGGCAGATCGTTTCGCGATGCCGTGCTGACTGCGCAGGGTGCAGATGGAGTTTCAAAGGCCGTGAACGGCCAGTGGGTGTGCAGCTGATGGGCGGACTGACGATCGAACAATCGCCGACGACCGGCGACGAGGTGATCACCAACTACACGATCAACTTCGGGCCGCAGCATCCGGCGGCGCACGGCGTGCTCCGCATGGTCATGGAGCTCGACGGCGAGATCATCGAGCGGATCGATCCGCATATCGGCCTGCTCCACCGCGGCACCGAGAAGCTGATCGAGTACAAGACGTACCTCCAGGCGCTGCCTTACTTCGACCGGCTCGATTACTGCAGCCCGCTGTGCATGGAGCACAGCTACGTCCTCGCCATCGAGAAGTTGCTCAACCTAGAGGTTCCGCTGCGGGCGCAGTACTTGCGCGTGCTGTTCGCCGAGCTGACCCGCATCTGCAACCACATGCTCAATCTCGGCAGCCATGTGATGGACGTCGGCGCGATGACGCCCAACCTGTGGCTGTTCGAAATTCGCGAGGATTGCCTCAACTTCTTCGAACGCGCTTCGGGCGCGCGCATGCACATGGCCTGGTTCCGCCCGGGCGGGGTGCACGAGGACGTGCCGCTCAAGCTGCTGACCGATATCGCCGACTGGATCGACAACCGGCTGTTCCAGCTGTTCGAGGACGCCATCAGCCTGGTCGCCGACAACCGCATCTTCAAGCAGCGCAACGTCGATATTGCCGTGGTGAGCAAGGACGACGCAGTCGCCTGGGGCTTTTCAGGCCCGATGATCCGCGCCGCGGGCCTGCCATGGGACCTGCGCAAGAGCCAGCCCTACGACGTCTACGACCGGATGGACTTCGACGTGCCCGTCGGCACCAACTCGGATTGCTACGATCGTTTCATGGTCCGCGTCGAGGAAGTGCGCCAGTCCGCGCGCATCATGAAGCAGTGTCTCGCCGAAATGCCCGAAGGCCCGATCGCCAGCGACGACCGCAAGGTTGTCCCGCCCAAGCGCGGCGAAATGAAGCAGTCGATGGAAGCGCTGATCCACCACTTCAAACTCTATACAGAGGGCTTCCACGTCCCCGCGGGCGAGGTCTACGTCGCCACCGAAAGTCCCAAGGGCGAATTCGGCGTCTACCTGGTCAGCGACGGCAGCAACAAACCCTACCGCTGCAAGATCCGCCCGACCGCCTTCAGCCACCTGCAGGCGATGGACTTTATGTCCAAGGGCCACATGCTGCCCGACGCAACCGCCATCCTCGGCGCGATCGACGTGGTGTTCGGGGAGTGCGACCGGTGAGGGACGATCTCGAGCAGTTGCGCATCTGCGCGATGCTGACCGGACTTGCGGTGGTGGCGCTGGCCTTCGCTCAGATCGTCCTTGGATGGTCCGGCTCGGACTATCTGCCAATGGTGGCCGCGGCGGTAGCCGGCTTCGAACTGGCGCTTTTCGCGGGCGACCAGATCAGGAAGCGCCGGCATGGCTGAACGAGCACCCCACCCCGACACGTCCGAGCTGCGCGAGCGCTGGGGCAACTTCGCCTGGACCGAAGAGAACGCGTCGAAGGCGAGCGAGATCGTCAAGCGCTATCCCGAAGGACGGCAGCGCTCTGCGGTCATGCCGTTTCTCGACCTCGCCCAGCGTCAGGTCGGGGCGGAAACGAACACGCAGGGCTGGCTGCCGATCCCGGTGATCGAATTCGTCGCGCGCGAGCTCGACATGCCGGTGATCCGCGTGCTCGAGGTCGCGACGTTCTATACCATGTACAACCTGGCGCCGGTCGGGCGCTTCCACGTGCAGGTCTGCGGCACCACGCCGTGCATGCTGCGCGGTTCGGACGAGATCATCGCCACCTGCTTCAAGCGCGGGATGAAGCCGGGTCACACGACCGAGGATGGACTGTGGACCTTCACCGAGGTCGAATGCATGGGCAACTGCGCAACCGCGCCGATGGTGCAGATCAACGATGCCAATTACGAGGACCTGACGCCCGAGCGGATGGACGCGATCCTCGACGCGCTCGCTCGTGGCGAGACGCCGAAGGAAGGCACGCAGGAACCCGGCCGCCACACCAGCGAACCGCTCGGCGGACCGACCACGCTCAAGGACATGGTCACCGAAAACCACGATTACCGGGATGAGTGGGCATGAACGGCCCGATCCTTATCGCGCTCGGCCTGCTGCTGATCGGCTGGGGCCTCTATTCGGCGGCCGAGCATCAGTTCGTGCTTACTGCCGTACTGGCGGCATTCGGCGGCGCCGCAGTCGTTTGGGGCGCGAAGATGCGCAAGGACACGAAACGATGAGCATCGCCACCATCGTCATCGCGCTGGTCCTGGTCTTCATCGCCTGGAAGGTGCTGACCGGCCTGCTCAAGATCGGCGCCATCCTCGCCGTCGTCGTCATCGCCGCCTACCTACTATCGCAGGGAGCTCTGGCATGAGCCTCGCCGACAAGGACCGCATCTTTACCAACCTCTACGGCTTCCAGGACTGGGGCTTGAAGGCGGCCGAACATCGCGGCGACTGGGACGACACCAAGACGCTGATGGCCGTCGGGCAGGACGCGATCATCGACGAGATCAAGGCCAGCGGCCTGCGCGGGCGCGGCGGGGCGGGCTTCCCGACCGGCATGAAGTGGTCTTTCATGCCCAAGGAGAGCAAGGACGGCCGGCCGAGCTTCCTGGTCATCAACGCCGACGAATCCGAACCCGGTTCCTGCAAGGACCGCGAGATCCTGCGCCACGATCCGCACAAGCTGATCGAAGGCGCGCTGGTCGCCGGCTATGCGATGCGCGCGCGCGCCGCATACATCTACGTGCGCGGCGAATACATTCGCGAGACCGAGACCCTGCGCAAGGCCGTGGCCGAGGCTTACGACGCGGGACTGCTGGGCAAGAACGCGGCCGGCTCGGGTTACGACTTCGACGTCTTCGTCCACCGCGGGGCGGGCGCATACATCTGCGGTGAGGAAACCGCGATGATCGAAAGTCTCGAAGGCAAGAAGGGCCAGCCGCGCCTCAAGCCGCCGTTTCCGGCCGGCGCCGGCCTCTATGGTTGCCCGACCACGGTCAACAACGTCGAATCGATCGCCGTCGTCCCGACCATCCTGCGCCGCGGCGCCAGCTGGTTCGCCAGCTTCGGGCGCGAGGGCAACAAGGGCACCAAGCTGTTCCAGATCTCCGGCCATGTCGACAAGCCGTGCGTTGTCGAAGAGGCGATGAGCATCCCGTTCCGCGAGCTGATCGAGAAGCATTGCGGCGGCATCACCGGAGGGTGGGACAACCTGCTGGCGGTGATCCCAGGCGGCTCCTCGGTCCCGCTGGTCCCGGCGGAGCAGATCATGGACTGCCCGATGGACTTCGACGGGCTGAAGGAAGTCGGCTCGGGCCTCGGCACCGCGGCGGTCATCGTCATGGACAAGTCGACCGACATCGTCCGCGCGATCAGCCGCATCAGCGCCTTCTACAAGCACGAATCCTGCGGCCAGTGCACCCCGTGCCGCGAAGGCACCGGGTGGATGTGGCGCGTGATGGAGCGCCTACGCGTCGGCGACAGCTCGCTCGAAGAGATCGACATGCTCTATCAGGTGACCAAGCAGGTCGAGGGCCACACCATCTGCGCCCTCGGCGATGCCGCGGCCTGGCCGATCCAGGGACTGCTCAAGCACTTCCGGCCGGAGCTCGAACGGCGCATTTCCGAACGGCAAGGCGAGTTCGCGCAAGCGGCGGAGTAGTCGCTCTGCGATATGCGAGGTCACGCCCAGCGCCGACGAGGAAAGTGACGTGGTTGCTCGTGCTTTGTCCAAGCACACCCAGTGCGAAGTTCTGCTGGCTCCTGGGCTCGCGCGAAAGGTTGTCGACGCGGCACCTGATTCGGCCGACGAAGAGAAGTTGCGCGAGCAGCTTGCCAAGGAAACAGAGGCTTGCGGCGAGATCGAGGTCGACAGCAAGCTGGCCGGCCTTATCCACCGCAGCTATCTGGCAGAGACGCTCTATCACTGGACCCGCAGCAACGGCGATTCGGACAAGTCCTGAGCCTCGCGGCGCTCAATTGCGGAAATTTTGCTGAAATACGCGCCTTGCGGGCATGGACGCGTAGGCCGCAGCGTTCTAAGGGCACCCCGCAGCCCCGCGGAATCAATCGGATCGAGCATGCCCAAAGTCACGGTCGACGGCCAGGAAATCGAGGTACCAAACGGCGCCACGGTGCTTCAGGCCTGCGAGCTTGCCGGCAAGGAAATCCCGCGGTTCTGTTACCACGAACGCCTGAGCATCGCCGGCAATTGCCGGATGTGCCTCGTCGAGGTGAAGCCGGGACCGCCCAAGCCGCAGGCGAGTTGCGCGCTGCCCGCCGCCGAGGGGCAGGAAATCCGCACCGACAGCGAAATGGTCAAGACCGCACGCGAGGGGGTGATGGAGTTCCTGCTCATCAACCATCCGCTCGATTGCCCGATCTGCGACCAGGGCGGGGAGTGCGACCTGCAAGACCAGAGCCTGATGTATGGCCGCGGCGCCTCGCGCTATCACGAGAACAAGCGCGCGGTGACCGAGAAGTACATGGGCCCGCTGATCAAGACGATCATGACGCGCTGCATTCACTGCACCCGTTGCGTGCGGTTCTCGGAAGAAATCGCCGGCGTGGACGAGATCGGCGCGCTCTATCGCGGCGAGAACATGCAGATCACCACTTACCTCGAGCATGCCGCCGAACATGAGCTCTCGGCCAACGTGATCGATCTGTGTCCGGTGGGCGCGCTGACGAGCCGTCCCTATGCTTACGAAGCGCGGCCGTGGGAGCTCAAAAAGACCTGGGGCATAGACGTATCCGACGCGATGGGCTCGAACATCCGCATCGACAGCCGTGGGCGCGAGGTTATGCGGGTGCTGCCGCGGATCAACGACGACGTGAACGAGGAATGGATCAGCGACAAGGCGCGCTATCAGGTCGACGGTCTCACCCGTCGCCGACTCGACAAGGTCTGGGTTCGGGGCAAGACTGGCAAGCTCGAACAGGCGAGCTGGAGCGAGGCTTTCGGCCGAATCGCTGCGGCCAGGCCCGGCAAGGACATCGCCGCGATCGCCGGCGACCTGCTCGATTGCGAGACCATGTTCGCCGCCAAGGCGCTGCTCAAGGCCTGCGGCTCGTCGCTGATCGAAAGCCGTCAGACCGGGATGGACTATCCGACCGACAACCTCGCGGCGATGAACTTCAATTCGACCTTCGCCGGCATCGAGGAAGCCGATGCCGTCCTGATCGTCGGCAGCCACGTCCGCTGGGAAGCGCCGCTCGTGAACGTGCGGCTGCGCAAGGCGGTCAAACGCGGGGCCAAGGTTTTCATCGTCGGCCCGCACTGGGAGACGACATTCCCGGCCGAGTTCCTTGGAGACGACGTCTCGGTGCTCGGCGACCTGCCGGACCACGTGGCCGAGGCGATGAGCAAGGCCGAAAAGCCGGCGATCATCCTCGGCGGGGGCGGCATCGTTGCCGGCGCGCTCGATCCGGCGCTGGCGCTGGCAGCCGAGTGGAACCTGGTGCGTGAGGGCTGGAACGGCTTCAATGTCATGCACTTCTCCGCCGCCCGCATGGGTGCGCTGATGCTCGGTTTCGCGCAGAAGGCCGGGATCAAGGACCTCGTGGCGGCCAAGCCCAAGGTCGTGCTCGCGCTCGGCGCGGACGAGGCGGATTACAGCCAGTTCGAGGGCGCGGTGAAGGTCTATATCGGCCACCACGGCGATAAGGGCGCCCACGTCGCCGACGTCATCCTCCCGGCCTCGGCCTATACGGAAAAGGCCGGGACGTACGTTTCGACCGAGGGCAGGGTGCAGTTCGCGGACAAGGCCGTCTTCGCGCCCGGCGATGCGCGGGAGGACTGGACGATTCTGCGCGCGCTGGCCGATGCGCTGGGCGTTTCGGTCGGCTTCGACAGCTTCGACGAACTGCGCGCAGCGATGATCGCCGAGGTGCCGGCGCTCGGCGTCGAGGGTCTTGCCGACTACGGCACCGAGCTGCCGAAAGGCAAGAACGGCGGTTCGGGCAAGATCGGTTATCCGATCAAGGACTTCTACCTGACCAACCCGATCGCCCGCGCGAGCACGACGATGCAGCGCTGTTCGGCCGAGCTGCTCCACGGCGAGACGTTCGCGGAGGCGGCGGAATGACCGCTTTCTTCAACCAGTGGCTGCCCTACGACTGGGCGTGGTTCGTCGCCACGATTGCCGGCATTCTGCTGATCGCGTTGCCCCTGATGCTGGCGGTGGCGATGATCATCTACGTCGACCGCAAGGTCTGGGCGGCGATGGCGCTGCGGCGCGGTCCGAACGTGGTCGGTCCTTTCGGACTGCTGCAGAGCTTTGCCGACGGTCTCAAGGTGTTCCTGCAGGAAACCATCGTTCCGAGCGCGGCGAACAAGGGATTGTTCCTGCTTGCGCCCATCATCACCTTTACCGTAGCCCTGATGGCCTGGGCGGTTATTCCGTTCAATTCCGGCGCCGTGCTGGCCGACATCAACGTCGGCTTGCTCTACGTGCTCGCGATCAGCTCGCTGGGTGTCTACGGCGTGGTGGTTTCGGGCTGGGCGTCGAACTCCAAATATCCGTTTTTCAGTTCCATGCGCGCGGCTGCCCAGATGATTTCCTATGAAGTCTCGATCGGCTTCATCCTCATCTGCGTGGTGCTGTGGGCCGGCAGCTTCAACCTCAATGCCATCGTCGAGGCGCAACGCGGACACGGGCTCGGCATCGTCAACGCCTTCGCTTTCAACCTGCTGCTTTTCCCGATGTGGGTCATGTTCCTGATCTCGTCGCTTGCGGAAACGCAGCGCGCTCCGTTCGACCTGACCGAGGCGGAGAGCGAACTGGTCGCAGGCTACCAGACCGAATATTCGAGCATGAGCTTCGCGCTCTTCTGGCTCGGGGAGTACGCCAACGTCCTGTTGATGTGCGCGCTCAACGCGATCCTTTTCTTCGGCGGCTGGCTGCCTCCGCTCGACTGGGCGCCGCTCTACTGGCTTCCGGGCTGGATCTGGCTCTTCATCAAGATTTTCGCGTTCTTCTTCATCTTCTCGTGGGTCAAGGCGACCGTGCCGCGCTACCGCTACGACCAGCTGATGCGGCTCGGCTGGAAGGTCTTCCTGCCGGTCAGCCTGCTCTTCGTGGTGCTCGTATCGGGCTGGCTCATGGCCACAGGACATTTCGGATGAGCATCGGCCAAACCATCAAGGCGTTCACGCTGTGGGAGTTCGTGAAGGCGCATGCCCTCACGCTCAAGTACTTCTTCAAGCCCAAAGCGACGATCAATTACCCGTTCGAGAAGAACCCGCTCAGCCCGCGCTTTCGCGGGGAGCATGCGCTGCGCCGCTATCCCAACGGCGAGGAGCGTTGCATCGCCTGCAAGCTGTGCGAGGCGGTGTGCCCGGCGCAGGCGATCACTATCGAGAGCGAACCGCGCGTAGACGGCAGCCGCCGCACGACGCGCTACGACATCGACATGACCAAGTGCATCTATTGCGGCTTCTGCCAGGAGGCTTGCCCGGTCGATGCCATCGTCGAGGGGCCGAACCTGGAATATTCGACGGAGACGCGCGAGGAACTGCTCTACGACAAGGCGAAACTGCTGGCCAACGGGGACAAGTGGGAGCGGGCCATCGCCGCGAACCTTGAAGCCGATGCGCCCTATCGCTAGGCGGCGCGCGACCCGATGATCCACGCCATCGCCTTCTACCTTTTCGCCTTCATGGTCGTCGCCAGCGCGGTGCTGGTGATCACTTCGCGCAACCCGGTGCATTCGGTGCTTTGGCTGATCCTGGCGTTCTTCAACGCGGCCGGCCTGATGGTGCTGGTCGGCGCCGAGTTCATCGCCATGCTGCTGGTCATCGTCTACGTCGGCGCGGTCGCGGTGCTGTTCCTGTTCGTGGTGATGATGCTCGACATCGACTTCGCCGAACTGCGCTCCGGCTTCGTCAAGAACTTCCCGCTCGGCATCCTCGTTGCGCTTGTGCTGCTGGCCGAACTGGTGCTCGGGGCAGGTGCCTACCGCGTCGGCGCGCTCAACCTCGGTACACCTGACGGGACTTCGGCTCCGCTCCCCGGCGCAAGCAACATCGAAAGCATCGGAGCCCTGCTCTACGGCAAGTACCTGTTCCTGTTCGAAACGGCGGGCGTGATCCTGCTGGTGGCGATGGTCGGGGCGATCGCGCTCACCTATCGCGGACGCAAGATGCAGCGGCCGCAGGACATTTCGGCCCAGGTCCGCCGCCGCCCCGAAGAGGCTGTGGTCAACACCAATCCCGAAGTAGGACGGGGGATCGAATTGTGATCGGCATCGAACACTACGTCGTCGTCAGCTCGATCCTGTTCGTGCTCGGCGTCCTCGGCATCTTCATCAACCGCAAGAACATCATCGTCGTCCTGATGGCGATCGAGCTGATCCTGCTGGCGGTGAACCTCAACCTCGTCGCCTTCAGCGCCTTCCTGCAGGACCTTACCGGGCAGATCTTCGCGATGTTCGTGCTGACCGTGGCGGCCGGAGAGGCGGCCATAGGGCTGGCGATTCTCGTCATCTACTTCCGCGACCGCGGCACGATCGCCGTCGACGACGTCAACCGGATGAAGGGATGAGCACCTTGGTCATCCCAACACCCGCTCGTGCTGAGCTTGTCGAAGCACGCTCGCGCCAGGCCAACGTCCTTCGACAAGCTCAGGACGAACGGGGGCGCGCGATATGAACCCGATCCTGATCATCGTTTTCGCGCCCCTGCTGGCTGCCATCGTCGGCGGTCTGGGCAATCGCGGGCTCGGCAACGTACCGGTCAAGCTCATCACCACCGGCGGCCTGTTCCTGTCGTGCGCGCTGAGCTGGCCGATCTTCATCGAGCACCTCGGCGGTAACGTTCCGGCGACTGTCACGCCTGTCCTCCAGTGGGTCCATTCGGGCACGCTCAGCTTCGACTGGGCCCTGCGCGTCGACACGCTGACCGCTGTCATGCTGGTGGTCATCACCACCGTTTCCGCGCTCGTCCACCTCTATAGCTGGGGCTATATGGATGAGGACCCGGACCAGCCGCGGTTCTTCGCCTACCTCAGCCTGTTCACCTTCGCGATGCTGATGTTGGTGACCGCGGACAACCTCGTGCAGATGTTCTTCGGTTGGGAAGGCGTCGGCCTCGCCAGCTACCTTCTGATCGGGTTCTGGTTTCGCAAGCCGAGCGCCAACGCCGCGGCGATCAAGGCCTTCGTGGTCAACCGCGTCGGTGACCTCGGCTTCATGCTCGGCATCTTCGGCACCTACCTCGTGTTCCAGACGACCTCGATTCCTGAAATCCTCGCCGCCGCCCCGGCGATGAAGGGGGCGAGCACGATCGGCTTTCTCGGGATGCGGGCCGACACCATGACCGTGCTGTGCCTGCTGCTGTTCATCGGCGCGATGGGCAAGTCGGCCCAGCTCGGGCTGCACACCTGGCTTCCCGACGCGATGGAAGGTCCAACCCCGGTCTCCGCGCTGATCCACGCCGCGACGATGGTCACGGCGGGTGTGTTCATGGTCTGCCGCCTCTCGCCGATGTTCGAGGCCGCGCCGAGCGCGCTGACCTTCGTCACTTTCATCGGCGCCGCGACCTGCTTCTTCGCCGCCACGATCGGCACCACGCAGTGGGACATCAAGCGGGTCATCGCCTATTCGACCTGTTCGCAGCTCGGCTACATGTTCTTCGCCGCCGGCGTCGGCGCCTACGGCGCGGCGATGTTCCATCTCTTCACCCACGCCTTCTTCAAGGCGCTGCTGTTCCTCGGCGCGGGCTCGGTCATCCACGCGATGCACCACGAGCAGGACATGCGCTATTACGGCGGCCTCAGAAAGCAGATCCCGCTGACCTTCTACGGCATGCTGGCGGGCACGCTGGCGATCACCGGGGTGGGCATTGCGGGCATTTTCGGCTTTGCCGGGTTCTACTCCAAGGACGCCATCATCGAAGCCGCATTCGCTTCGGGCACGCAGATGGGCACCTTCGCCTTCTGGATGGGCGTGATCGCCGCTTTGCTGACCAGCTTCTATTCCTGGCGTCTCATGTTCCTGACCTTCTGGGGCAAGCCGCGCTGGGCCGACAGCGAGCACATTCAGCACGCGGTGCATCACGGCCACGACGATCCCGAACACGCCAATCCGCCGCGTCAGGAAAGCTCCGACATGGGCGATCCGCACCACGTGCCTTCCACCGAAGAAGACGATGGCACCGCCGGATATCATCCGCACGAGAGCCCGTGGACCATGTTGGTGCCGCTCGGCGTGCTGTCGCTGGGCGCCATCTTTGCCGGATTCGTGTTCTACGATCCGTTCATCGAGGGCGAAACCTTCTGGAACGGCGCAATCGCCTACAACGAGCACCTGATCCACGCGATGCACGAAATTCCCGAACTGGCGAAGTGGGCGGCGACGATCGTCATGCTGCTTGGGTTCGCAACGGCGTTCCTCGCCTACATCCGCGATACCTCGATCCCGAACAAGGTCGCGACCCAGCTCGGCCCGGTCTACAGATTCCTCTACAACAAGTGGTACTTCGACGAGCTCTACAACGTCGTCTTCGTCAAGCCGGCGTTTTGGCTCGGCCGGGTCTTCTGGCAGAAGGGTGACGTCGGCATCATCGACCGCTTCGGCCCCAACGGCGCGGCTTGGGTGGTCGAGAAGGGCGCGATCGTCGCCAAGCGCTTCCAGTCCGGATACCTGACCAGTTACGCGCTGATTATGCTCGTCGGCCTCGTTGCCGCAGTGACGTGGGTGATGGCGCAGTGAGCGGCTTCCCGATCCTTTCCGTCATGCTCCTCGTGCCGCTGCTCGGCGCGCTGGCCTGTCTGTTCGCCGAAGCGAAGGCGGCGCGCACGATCGCGCTCGTCGCTACGCTGGTCAATCTCGCGCTCGGCATCCTGCTCTGGGCCAATTACGACGTAGGCGGCGCGCAGTGGCAGTTCAGCGAACGCGCCCCGATCTTTGCCGGCTTCCAGTATGCATTGGGCATCGATGGTATCGCCCTGATGCTGATCGTGCTGTCGGTATTTCTCATGCCGATCTGCATCGGCGCGAGCTGGGATTCGATCACCAGGCGCGTGGGTGAGTACATGGCCGCGTTCCTGTTCATGGAAACGCTGATGATCGGCGTGTTCGCGGCGCAGGACCTGTACTTGTTCTACATCTTCTTCGAAGCCGGCCTGATCCCGATGTATCTAATCATCGGCGTGTGGGGCGGGGACAACCGGATTTACGCCAGTTACAAGTTCTTCCTCTACACGCTGCTCGGCTCGGTGCTGATGCTGATCGCCATGCTGTGGATGGTCAACAATGCCGGCACCACCGACATCCCGACGCTGATGGCCTATGACTTCCCACCGCAGGCGCAGACGTGGCTGTGGCTGGCATTTTTCGCCAGTTTCGCGGTCAAGATGCCGATGTGGCCCTTCCACACCTGGCTGCCCGACGCGCACGTGCAGGCGCCGACAGCAGGTTCGGTCATCCTGGCCGGCGTGTTGCTCAAGATGGGCGGGTATGGCTTCATCCGCTTCAGCTTGCCGATGTTTCCCGAGGCGAGCCTGCAGTTCGTCTGGCTGATCTGGGGCCTGAGCATGGCCGCCGTCGTCCTCACCAGCCTCATTGCGCTCGTCCAGCACGACATGAAGAAGCTGATTGCCTATTCCTCGGTCGCGCACATGGCGATCGTCACCGTCGGTCTGTTCGCGTTCAACGTGCAGGGCCTTGAAGGCGCGATGATCATGATGCTGAGCCACGGCCTGGTGTCGGGCGCATTGTTCCTCTGCGTGGGCGTGATCTACGACCGCCTGCACACCCGCGAGATAGCGCGGTACGGCGGGCTTTCAATCAACATGCCCAAGTACGCGCTGTTCTTCATGCTGTTCACGATGGCCAGCATCGGCTTGCCGGGAACCAGCGGCTTCGTCGCCGAGTTCCTCAGTCTCGCCGGTATCTACCAGGCCAACACCTGGGTCACCGCGATCTGCGCCACAGGCATCATTCTTGGCGCTGCCTACATGCTCTATCTCTACCGCCGCGTGGCATTCGGTGAACAAAGGAACGCCGATGCCGCCGCCATGCCCGACCTCAACCTGCGGGAATGGCTGATGCTCGGCCCCATAGCCGCCGGCGTCCTGTGGATGGGCGTCTATCCGGAGAGTTTCCTCGCCCCCATGCGCCAGGACATCGCCGCGCTCGACGCGCGTCTCGCCCGCGTGAAACCTGCAGGGGATTCGCTGCTCAAGATCGGTAAGCCGGCATCCGCCACCGAGACCGCGGCGCACGAGGGAGCCCACTGATGGACTTCCACAACTCGCTCGGATTGATCGCGCCCGAAATCCTGCTCTCGTTGAGCGGGCTGGCGCTCCTGTTGTTCGCCGCCTGGGTCGGGGACAAGGCCAGCCGGCTGATCTCGATCCTTTCGTGCGTCGCACTTGGCGGCGCGTTCTTCCTCGTCGCTCCTGCGGTCTGCGGCGGCGCGCTCGGCCCCGACACGGTCGCGTTCGGCGGACAGTTTACGGCCGATGCCTTCGCGGGCCTCGCCAAGCTGATGATCTACGCCGCGGCTGGCGCCGCGCTGGTCATCGCCCCGGCATTCTTCGAGCGCTTCAACATGATGCGCGCGGAATATCCGGTTCTCGTGCTGTTTGCAGCGCTCGGCATGGGCATCATGGTCTCCGCGACCGATCTCCTCACGCTTTACGTCGGGCTCGAGCTCAATAGCCTCGCCGCTTACGTTCTTGCTGCATTCCTGCGCACCGACGAACGTTCCGCCGAGGCGGGCCTCAAGTACTTCGTCCTCGGCGCGCTGGCCTCGGGCATCCTGCTGTTCGGCATGAGCCTGACCTACGGCTTCACCGGCACCACCAGCTTCGACGGCATCCGGGCCGCACTGGACGGCGGCATGACCACCGGGGCGCTGTTCGGCATCACCTTCGTGCTCGCCGGCCTCGCCTTCAAGATCAGCGCGGTGCCGTTCCACATGTGGACGCCCGACGTTTACGAAGGCGCGCCGACCCCCGTCACCGCGTTCTTCGCCAGCGCCCCCAAGGTGGCCGCGATCGCCCTTTCCGCCCGGGTCGCGCTCGATGCCTTTGGTCCGCAGTGGCTCGCCTGGCAGCAGATCGTCATTTTCGCCGCGCTTGCCTCGATCGTCGTCGGCGCGCTGGGTGCGATCGGGCAGGGCAATATCAAGCGGCTGCTCGCCTATTCCTCGATCAACAACGTCGGCTTCATCCTGATTGGCCTCGCTGCGGCCACGCCGGCGGGAGCCAGCGCGATGCTGGTCTACCTCGCGATCTACGTTGCGATGACCGTCGGCAGCTTCGTCGCGGTGCTGATGCTCAAGGACGACGGAGGCAACTTTGTCGAGGCCATTGCCGACCTCGCCGGCCTCTCGCGCACCCGTCCGCTGCTGGCGCTGTGCCTCGCTATGCTCATGTTCAGCCTAGCGGGCATCCCGCCGCTGTTCGGCTTCTGGGGCAAGTTCGTGGTTTTCCAGGCCGCTGTGCAGGCCGACCTCGTGCCGCTTGCCGCTCTCGGTATCGCCGCCAGCGTGATTGGTGCATTCTACTACATCAAGATCGTCAAGATCATGTACTTCGATGAACCCGCCGGGACTGTCACCGGCAAGAGCGACTGGGCGCACTGGACCCTGCTGGCAATCAGTTCCTTGGCGATTTCGCCACTTGGCTACTTGCTGACCGTGTGGCTTGACGGTCTGGCGAATGGCGCTGCTGCCGCGCTGTTCCACGCCGCTTGATTCATACCGTTCCCGAAACAGGTTCGACCAACGCCGACCTCGTCGCCCGGCTCGCCGCCGGCGAGCGCATTTCCGAAGGTGACTGGCTGATCGCCGACCGCCAGACCGGCGGGCGCGGGCGGCGGGGGCGCATGTGGCAGGACGGTGAGGGCAACTTCATGGGCTCGACGGTCGTCCATCTGGCTGCACAGGACCCCGCTGCGTCAGGGCTTTCGTTCGTCGCCGCCTTGGCGGTTTACGAGACAATCGTGGCGCTGATTGCCAAGCCGCAGGATCTGATGCTCAAGTGGCCAAACGACGTGCTGCTGCGCGGCGCCAAGCTGTGCGGCCTCTTGCTCGAGCGCGTGGGTGACAGCGCAGTTGTCGGGATCGGCGCAAACCTGGTCTCGGCGCCGCAGATCGACGGAGCGATGACCTTCTCGCTGGCCGATGTCGGTCCCGCCCCGTCGCGCGACGATTTTGCCATCCGTCTTGCCGCGAATTTCGATCTCGAACTGGGCCGCTGGCGCCAGTTCGGGCTCGAGCCGCTGCTCAACCGCTGGCGGGCGGCAGCACATCGGCCCGGCACGCGCTTGACCGTCCACGACGCCGCCGGAGCAACCGTGTCAGGCATCTTCGACGGCCTCGAACCCGACGGCGCGCTGCGGCTGCGCTTGGAAGACGGCACCATCCGGCCTATCCACGCCGGCGACGTCTCGCTGGAAGGATAGACCATGCTGCTCGCCGTCGATGTCGGCAACACCAACGTGGTTTTCGCGGTGCTCGAGGGGCGCGATATCCGCACCCGCTGGCGGATCACCACCGATCCGCGCCGGACCGGCGACGAATACGCGGTGTGGTTGCTGCAGCTCATGGCCATCGAAGGGATCGAGCGGGCGGCCGTGACCGGGATGATCGTATCCTCGGTTGTGCCGCGCACCCGGCACAACCTCGAAGTCCTGGCAGGCAAGTATTTCGGCGTCACGGCGGTGTTTGCGGGCGAAAGGGGCTGGGGAATCGAGATCGACGTCGAGGAACCGGCCACTCTGGGCGCCGACCGCGCTGTGAACGCCATCGCCGCGCATGAGAAATACGGCGACGATCTGATCGTGGTCGATTTCGGCACTGCGACGACCTTCGATGTCGTCGACTTCAACGGCGCCTACAAGGGGGGGATCATCGCACCGGGCATCAACCTTTCGCTCGATGCGCTCGTCAACAACACCGCCAAGCTTCCGCGCATCGCCATCGAAGCGCCAACCGGCAACGCAAGCGTGATCGGACGCAACACCGAGGATCAGATGCACATCGGCGTATACTGGGGATACGTGGCGATGATGGAGGGCCTGATAGCCCGTATCCGCGCGGAGATCGGCCGACCGGCAAAGGTCGTCGCGACCGGCGGCATGGCTATCCTGTTCGACGAGCACACCGAGATTTTCGACCACGTCGATGCCGATCTGACGCTCGAAGGCCTCGCAATACTCGCCGAACGCATGGAGATGTCGTGAAGAAGGATTTCACACCCGAAGACGAATTGCTGTTCCTGGCGCTCGGTGGCTCCGGCGAGATCGGGATGAACGTCAATCTCTACGGTTGCCGCGGCAAATGGCTGATGGTCGATCTCGGCATGACCTTCAGCGGCGATGAATATCCCGGCATCGACCTCGTCTTCGCCGACCTCGACTTCATCGAGGAGCGCAGCGCGGATCTGCTGGGCGTGGTGCTGACCCACGCGCACGAGGATCACATCGGCTCGGTGCCCTACTTCGCCGAGGAATTGGGGGTGCCGCTTTATGCCACCCCGTTCACCGCCGAGCTGGTGCGGCGCAAACTCGAAGAGGCGGGCATCGCCGGCAAGATCGAGATCAACATCATCGAGGAAGACCATGGATCGATCCAACTCGGTCCGTTCGAGATAACCTACATCCCGCTCGCTCACTCGATTGCCGAGGGCAACGCGCTGCTGATCGAGACGCCCTTTGGCCGGGTGTTCCACACCGGCGACTGGAAGCTCGACGAGGAACCGCTGATCGGCGAGCCGGCAACCGAGGAGGAACTGACGGACATCGGCGACGGGGGAGTGCTCGCGCTGGTCTGCGATTCGACCAATGTTTTCAATTCCGCGGCATCCGGTAGCGAGGGGGCGGTCTACCGCGGATTGCTGGAGGAAGTGAAGAAGCATCGCGGCAAACGGGTGCTGGTAACGACCTTCGCTTCCAATGTCGCGCGGCTGCAGACTCTGGGCCACGTGGCCGAGGAAACCGGGCGCCAGCTGTGCGTCGCCGGGCGCTCGCTCGACCGCATCATCGAGGTCGCCAAGGACAACGGGTACCTGCAGCATTTCCCCCCGCTGATCGATTTCGTCACGGCGATGGGCCTGCCGCGCGGCGAAGTGTTGATTCTCGGCACCGGCGGGCAGGGCGAGCCCCGCGCGGCGCTAGCCCGAATCGCCGAAGACAATCACCAGGTCGGCCTGACGTCGGGCGACGTCGTGCTTTTCTCCAGCCGCCAGATTCCCGGCAACGAGATTGCCATCGGAAGAATCCAAAACCGCCTTGCCGAGCGCGGGATCGTCATGATCACCGACCGGCAGAGCGAAATCCACGTCTCGGGCCATCCCGGCCGGCCCGAACTCGAAGCGCTCTACGGCTGGCTGCGGCCCAATATCCTGGTCCCTGTTCACGGAGAAATACGCCATATGCAGGAGCAGGTGCGGCTCGGCCGGGCGAACGGTATCGAGCACTGCGTGTTTCAGAAAAACGGCGACGTCGTACGCCTTGCGCCCGGCACGCCGTCGCGCCTCGCGCAAGTTCGCGCCGGGCGGCTCGTGCTCGACGGTGATATCATCGCCCCCGCCGACGGCGAAGCGGTGACCTTGCGCCGGCGTCTGGCGCGTGACGGAATGTTGCTCGTCGTGATCGATGCGGCGGGCCGCCCGCAGGTCGAAGGTTACGGGTTGCCTCTCGACGAGGACTACGACGCTTTCGTCGAGGAGGCGCAGGAGGATATCGTCGATGCGCTCAAGCGCCTCAAGAGCGCCAGGTCGCGAGATCGGGCGGCGATCATGGAGGCTGCCCGCCTCGCCGCGCGCCGCGCCGCGCAGCGCTGGTCGGGCAAGAAGCCGCAGACGCGTGTGATCCTGGTGGGCGACGACTGATGCAGTGGACCTCGATTATTGCCATCTATGGCCTGGTCTGGGTCCTGAGCGCGTTCATCATGCTGCCGCTCGGAATTCGCACGCACGACGAACTGGGCAAGGACAAGACCGCGGGGCAGGCCGACAGCGCACCGGCCAATTTCAGGCCGGGCAAGGTGGCGATCCGCGCGACGATCCTCTCCGCGTTGCTGACCGCGCTGTTCGTCGCCAATTACACGTTCGGCTGGATAGAGGCAGACGACCTCGACTTCATTTCGCCGATGATCTCGGGCTCCGTGTCGGATAACTAGCCGCGCAGGCGTTCGATCGCCTGGGCGAGCGCGACATAGAGCTTGCCCGGGTCGGACGACAGCAGCGTCACCCCCAGCGCGTGGCCGTCGCGCGTGGACAGGACGCTGCGCAGCATCGCCTCGAAATCGTGGATGTAACGGTTGACCGTTTCCCGAAATTCCCCGTCCTCGCCGTAGATCTCGCTGATCTCTCGCGCATCCTGCGTTTCGAGCAGGCGCACCGCACGGCGGGTAAATATTCCGCGGTCGCCGCGCAGGTAGCTTGCCCAGGCGGTGTCGGTCACCTCGGTGTCGAACGCCTTCGATATGTCGATCGCGCTCGAATGGAGGCTCTCGGTGATGAGAGCCATGCGGCGGGCGAAGTCGTTGTCGACCTGTTCCTCGGCGCGTTGCCGCGCATAGGCGACGCGATGTTCCAGATTGCCGGCGAGTTCGTTGACCGCCGAAAGCTGATCGCGCAGTTGCATCGCAGCGTCGCGGCTCGCTTCGCTTGCCTTGCGCGCGCTTTCCTGCAGGTCTTCGATGGCGCTGTCGGCGTGCTCGCGCAGCGCACGCTCGATCGACACCGCGCTGTCCTCGGCAAAGCGTTCGGTCATGCCTTCGAGCGCTTCGCCGAGCGTTCCGCGGGCGCGCTCGGCAATCGCCTCCGACTTTTCGGCAATCGCCGCGAGCGAAGCCTCCAGTTCGGCGAGCCGCTCGGCGTGCGTTTCGGCAGCCTTGGCAATTTGTGCATCGAGCGCAGCGAACTGATCGAGCGCCCCGTCCCCCTCGCGTCGCGCCGCGGCGGCATGCGCAGCAAGCGCCTCGCCCCGGCCGACGGCCTCGCCAATGACATCGCGCGCATCGCTGACGCGCTTTTGGAACCCGTCCAGTTCGTTCGTGGCATCGGCCAGGGCACGCGGCAGATCGCGCTGGGCATGTTCGGAGCCGGCCCTGACGAGTTCGAGCAGGCGCACGCTTTCATCGGTAAGCCGGGCAATGAGGTCGCTGTTGCGAACCAGTTCCTCGCGCGATTCGGCGAGGCTGAGAGCGAGGTTGACCGTGGCCTCTTGCAAGGTTCCGCCGGCTTGGTTGCCTTGCTCGGCGATGCTGGCCATCTTGCGCCCCAGTTCGCCCAGTAGCGCCGACATGGCCTCGCCGCGCTCCGCCAGCCCGGCGACATGCGCGAGATGCTCTTCCTGTCGCTCGCGAACGTGCTCGTCGAGCGACGCGAGGCGGTTTTCGAGCGCAATGATGGCATCGGTTTCGCGCGCTTGTGCTTCCTCTCGGCGGCCTGCGAGGGCTTGTTCGAACGCCGCGACACGATCGTTCATGGCCGTGTCGACCCTCTCCGCCTCGTCGCTCAAAGCGTGGAGCCGACGCCGCGCCTGGTCGAGCGCGGCAGCGTCGATCCGCGATATGTCGTCGATTGCTTGCTTCAGCCGGTCTTTGAAGTCTGCGATCGCGGCAGACCATTTCTCCGCGGCCTCGTCCTGCCCGGCGCGCATTCGGTCGAGCAGCGCGCGGCCTTCGTCGTCTGCCAGCGCAACGCGTTCGCGCAGCGCGGCAATTTCCCTCTCGGTGCGGTCCTGGATTTCGCTCCCCCGTGCGGTCAGCTCCTCGTCGAGCGCGGAGGCCTGGCGGCGCAAGGACGCGAGCGCTTCGACTTCCCGGCCGTCGAGTCTGGCTCGGAACTCCTCGCTCTGCTGACCCAACACCGTGAACCGCTCTGTGGCGATTTTCTCGAGCTGGCTCAGCTGGGTTTCGAAGTGCCCTAGCGCGTCGTCGATACGTTCGCGGAGCGAAGTGATTTGCCTCTCGCTCGCTTCGCCGAACTGATTGAGCCGGTTGAAGCCATCGACCAGCGACTGCACGTGGCCATGAGCGACATCTCCCGCGTGCCCGATCTGGTTGCTGACATCGCGGGCCGAGTTCGAAATGACCGGAAGGTCGCTGCGCAGACGTTCCATGTTGTCGCGCGCCGTCTCGCTAACCCTGCCGATCGTCTCGACCTGCTGCGAGTTATCGACAATCAGTTCCTGCAGACGCCCGGCGTGTTTGGAAATCCGCTCGCCGGCCATGCGGCCGAGCGCTTCGAGATCGCGTGATTGCGCGGCCAGGAACTCGCGAGCCAGGCTGAGTTCGCGGTTGACGACCGACAGCCGTTCCTCGAGCCGCGCACTTTCAAGCGACAACGAGCGGGCCGTGTCGGAGAAACGCGACGCCTCGCGCCGCGAATGGCGCATGGCGAGCAGCCATAGCGATACGATGAGCAGGATCGGGACTGTCCAGGCGACAACCCAATTGCTCCACTGCTCGGGAGTGGCGCCGGCGAGCATTTCGTCTCTGTAGACCCAGCCGAAAAAGCCGCTCCAGACGAGTGCCGCCATGACGGCAAGCGTCGGCACGATCCAGTCGAGGTGGCGCCGCGGCGCTTCCTCGTCCCACGCGACCTCTTCGACGTCGATCTCTGCTGCTGAAGAATCAATCGCTTCGGACGATTCCGTGCTCTGTGCAGTGTCAGGCTCGGAGCCCACCGCAACCAAGTTTTCCCGTCGAGACATTCGCAGAGGATATCACAGGCCCGTCCGCAAAAAACCCTTCATTAACCCTGATGCGCGCATGGAGCTGTGGATGGCTGTGCAGAGCAACGGTTTCGACGCAACTATTTCCGCGGCTGCCGGTGACGACCTGGAGCTGCTTGAGGAACTGCGCTCTGCATTCGTCGAGAGTCTCGCGCGTCAGATCGACCTGCTTCGCCGCGCGCGCTGCGACGGTAACTGGGAAATTGCGGCGCAGCGCCTAAAAAGCCTCGGCGCCTCTTTCCACGCCCCCCGGCTGGTCGATCTTGCCGTTCTCGCACTCGAGAGCGCGCCGGGCGACCCCGCCGTACTGCGCCAACTCGAACGTTTCATCGGGAAGATTCAGGTCTGACCAAGCGCTGCAGCTTGGCAGCGCGCCAGGCCCGGCCTAGTGACCCCATGTGCGAATTGCCCTGATTGCGACCGATGACGCGGGCTTCGACCCGGCCCGCGACCCCGCTGTTCTCGGCGGCCGCGCGCTGTCGCTCCACCAACTGGAATTCGCTCTCGGGCAAGGCTGCGAGAAAATCCTCTGTCTCGGACACGGCGCCTCGCCCGAAGCGATCGCCTTGCGCCATGGGGCTGAGAGGGCGGGGACCCAGTTCCAGGTCCTTCGCGGCGCGCGCGATCTGCCCGCGGCCGTTCGCGGTGATGATCAATTGCTCGTCTTCGCGCGCGGCCTTCTGCCGGATTCGCCGCTTGCCTTCGAGGCCTTGCTCAAAGAGCCGGTTCTCCTCGGCCTGCCGGTGCAGCCGGGCGCCGGCGCGGGTTTCGAGCTGCTCGATTTGACCACCGCCTGGGGCGGGGCAATGGTCATTCCCGGACGCCTCGTGGACCGCCTCGACATGCTGCCCGAGGATGCGGAGCCGATCTCCGGCCTCCTGAGGATCGCCCGCCAGGCCGGCGTGCCCGAGCGGCAACTTCCCGAAAGCGAGCTTGCGGAAGGGCGCTGGGGGCTCTTGCGCACGGCCGACCAGGCCGCGGCGGCGGAGCCGGGCTGGATGCGTCGCCGCCTGCCGGCCGCCTCGCTGCGCAATCCGACGCGCTGGTTCGCGCGTCTGCTGTTGCGTCGTTTCGGCGCCGCCGCCACGGCCTCGCGGCGGGCCGCTCCGCTCGCGCGGATGGCTGCCGCTCTAGCCTTGGCGGGGGCTCTCGCGTCGGCGTGGTTTGCCTTTCCGATTGCCGGGTTCACTCTGCTCGCGCTGGCTGCACTGGCGATCGAACTGGGCGACGGGATCTCCCGGCTGTTGCGTCCGAGCTTTGCCGGTGAGCGAAAGCCATCGCGGGTCTCCAGAGGCTTGCGGGCTGCATTCGATCTTGCGCTGCTCGTCGTGGCGGTGCTGGCGTTGCCCGGCACACTGCACCGGCGGCTATTCCTGGCACTGCTCACCGTCGGGCTGCTTCACGTAAAACCGCTGCCTGACCGGGCTGGTTGGCAGGCGATATTTGCGGATCGTGTGCTGCTCGTCCTTGCCCTGGCCTTTTCGGTTGCGATCGACGCGGCGGAAAAAGGCTTCATGATTGTCGCCCTGGTGCTGCTGGCAGTGCGAATCTGGCCATTTTCCGACAAACGCGGCTAACGCGCATTTAACCCACTTCGACTATGGCTTAGCGATGGACAACGCCCCCCTGACCGAGAGCAGTCTCGAAGCGGTCGAGGCCGTCATGCGCGACGAGCTCGCGCAGGGTGATTCCGTGCTGTCCAACGCCGCGCCGATCATGCGCCATCTACTCGCCAACGAGGACCAGGCGTTGTTCAGCGACGAGATCGTCGCGCGGGTTCGCGGGATGCTGACCGACGTGGCTCGCCAAATGCTCTATGCCCAAGCGGAAGCGGCCATGGCGGCGGACCGTGCCGAGTTTGCCGAGTCGCGCAGCGAGCCGCTCGTCGCCGCACTGGCGGGCGATGCTGGCTTCCTGGGCCATCTGCACACCTTGACTATGGAAGGGCAACTGGCGCGCAAGCTGCAGGACCGCACCGGACTCGATCCGGTGCTTTCGCCGCTGCTGCAGGAGCTGGTTGCGGCAAAGGACGATGCCATGGCGGCCGCGGCGATGTCGGCCATCGCTGCGCAGGCCCGCTTCATGCAGCAGCTGCAGCGCATGGCCATGCCGCTCGGCGAACTGCCGGGCGACTTGTTGCATAGCGCTCTCGTCGCCTTCCGAGAGACCTCCGGCGGCGACGAAAGTGCCGCGGCGGCGGAACGCAAGTTGCGCGACGAGTTCGACGAAGGGCTCGGCCGTATCGGCCTTTTGACCCGGTTGGTCATGCGTCTCGGCAAGGGCGCCTCTCGCGCGCTCGACATCGATACCGCCGGGCTCGCGCTCTTCGCGACCGGGCTGGCCATGGCCATTGGGCAGGATCGCGACGTGACCGTGCTGGCTTTCTCGGATCGTCAGTTCGCCCGCCTCGCCCTGGGCCTGCGCGCGGCAGGGCTCAAGACGCGTGCCCTGGAGGAGCAGTTCCTCTATCTCCATCCCGATGTATCGCTGCCGGAGAATTTCGACCATCTGACGCCCCAGCGCGCGGCTGCGTTACTGGCCGCTTCCGATTTGCGGGCCGAAAGCTAGGCGATGGCGGGCGCAGCCCAATTCATCGCCACGGCTCGGACCGATGGGCGCGACTGGCTGGTCGAGGCGGCGGAGCCGCTTTCCGAGCTGCAACTGCGCAGCGGGGGCGACCTGCCAGGCATCATCGCCACGCCGGCGTTGCTGCAACTGGTCCGCAAGTCGCGCAAGTACGGTCTGCGACTGGCGCGGGCGATCCAGGCCCAGGACGACAGCGAAAGCGTTACCGCGTGGGTCGAGATCGAACCCGACGAAGATGGCGAGGGCTGTCGCATCGGATTGACCAATTGGCAAGCGGCCCCCCTGACCGCCGAAGACCAGGCGGCCGCCGCGCGCCGCCACGAAGCAATCGAGCGTCACGTGGCCGAACTCGCCGCTCGTCTCGGTCCGCAGCAGGAAGTGCTCTCGGTCGACTGCGATTGCGCCGAATTGGCCGAAATTGCGCAGCGCCTGCGCGAAGGGCAAGGCAGGCGTTGGACCGAGCTCGTCGAGATCGCCGGCGACACACGCCGCAAGAACCTTCATTGGCGTTTGCTCGACGGGGCGAGACTGGTGATCCCGGGCTCGTCGCGCCACTGGAAAGCGGTTCTGCTCCCGCTCGGGCGCGCCGAGCCGGGCAAGACCGGTTTCGACCTGCTTTTCGTCGCCGACGAGCCGCCTGCGCCCGCACCGAGGACGACGGCAACGAAATCGGTCTTCAGCACCGCCATTGGGCGCGACATAGCGCCGGTCTTGCGTCAACCGATCAGCCGGATCATCGCCAATGCCGAGACCATTCGGACGCAGCTCGCCGGCCCGCTGTCGGATGAATACAGCAAGTATGCCGCCGACATCGCCACCGCGGGCGAGCACCTGCTCGCGCTGATCGACGACCTTGCCGATCTCGAAGTGGTCGAGGCAGAAGAATTCGACACCGCGCCCGACAAGATCGACCTTGCCGATGTCGCGCGCCGCGCTTCCGGCATTCTCGGCGTGCGGTCGCGCGAGCGGGGAATTTCCATCGATGCACCGAAAGACGACGAAAGCGTGCTGGCTGTCGGCGAGTTCCGACGCGTGCTGCAAATCTTGCTCAACCTGCTCGGCAACGCCTTGCGCTATGCCCCCGAAGGCTCGCAAGTCTGGCTGCGCGCTGAGCGCGAGGGCGGACGCGCGCGCCTGACCGTCGCCGATCAGGGCGAGGGACTGAGCGCCGAACAGCAGGCGAGAGTGTTCGAAAAGTTCGAGCGGCTCGGCCGAAGCGGGGATGGCGGTTCGGGCCTTGGCCTCTACATCTCACGCCGCCTGGCGCGGGCGATGGACGGCGAGTTGTCGGTCGAAAGCGCGCCGGGGCAGGGGGCCCGCTTCACGCTGGAGCTCCCCGCCTTCGACGACCGGCGCCAGAAGCGCCGCTAGCCTACCGCTTGTCGACCGGCACGTAATCGCGCTGCGTCGGCCCGGTGTAGAGCTGGCGCGGACGCCCGATGACCTGCGCCGGGTCGGAAATCATCTCGTTCCACTGCGCCACCCAGCCGACGGTGCGGGCCAGCGCGAAGAGCGCGGTGAACATCGTCGTCGGGAAACCGATCGCCGAAAGGATGATGCCGGAGTAGAAATCGACGTTGGGAAACAGCTTCTTTTCGATGAAGTAATCGTCGTGAAGCGCCATTTCCTCAAGCTGCAAGGCGGTCTCGAACACCGGATCGGTGACCTTGAGCGCTTCGAGCACCTCGCGCACGGTCTTTTGCATCACCGTCGCCCGCGGATCGTAGTTCTTGTAGACGCGGTGACCGAAACCCATCAGGCGGAACGGGTCGTTCTTGTCCTTGGCGCGCTCGATGTAGTGCGGAATCCTGTCTGGGGTGCCGATCTCGCGCAGCATGTTGAGCGCGGCCTCGTTGGCGCCGCCGTGCGCGGGACCCCACAGGCAGGCGATGCCCGCCGCGACGCAGGCAAACGGATTGGCGCCAGAGGAGCCGGCGAGCCGCACTGTCGAGGTCGAGGCGTTCTGTTCGTGGTCGGCGTGGAGGATGAAAATCCGGTCCATGGCCTTTTCGACCGCCGGGTGCACCTCGTATTCCTCTGCCGGAACGCCGAAGGTCATGCGAAGGAAGTTGCCGGTATAGGACAGCGAGTTGTCGGGATAGAGGAACGGCTGCCCGACCGAATATTTGTAGGCGATCGCAGCGATGGTCGGCATCTTGGCAATGAGCCGGTGGCTCGAAATCCGCCGGTGCTCGGGATCGGAGATGTCGGTGCTGTCGTGGTAGAACGCCGAGAGCGCGCCGACCACCCCGCACATGACCGCCATCGGGTGCGCGTCGCGGCGGAAGCCGCGGAAAAGCTGGATCAACTGCTCGTGCAGCATTGTGTGGCGGGTGATCGTCCAGGTGAACTGGTCGAGCTCGTCGGAACTCGGCAACTCGCCGTTGAGCAGCAGATACGAGACTTCCATGAAGCTTGAGTGTTCGGCGAGCTGCCCGATCGGATAACCGCGATGGAGCAGGACGCCTTCCTCGCCGTCGATGTAAGTCAGCGCGCTCTCGCAACTGGCGGTCGACTTGTAGCCCGGATCATAGGTGAACATGCCGGTCTGGCCGTAGAGCTTGCGGATATCGACCACATCGGGGCCGCAGGTCCCTTCGAGTACAGGCAGCTCGTAGTCGTTTCCGTGGACTGCCAGTTTTGCCTTGTCCGCCAATTCGCGTCTCCTGTCTGTCGTGTTCATTTGCCCGTTTCGGCCGCCTGAGCGTCGATCCGGGCCAGGCTCTCTTCTTTGCCGAGAAGGGCCAGTACATCGAAAATTCCGGGGGAGGTGGTCTGCCCCGTAAGCGCCGCACGCAGCGGCTGGGCGAGTTTGCCGAGGCCGAGCCCCAGGTCTTCCGCATATGTCTTGAGATTGGCCTCCAGCGCCTCGGTTGTCCAGTGCGCTTCCGCGGCTAGGCGCTCCGAAATCCCGCCGAGCAGGACGCGGGCCTCGGGTGTTAGCAGTTCCTGTGCCTTTTCGCTCATCGACAAGGGGCGGGAGCTGAACAAGAACCCGGCACCATCGGCAAGCTCGTGCAGGTCGCGGGCGCGGGTCTTGAGCACCGGCATGGCCGTGGTCAGGACGGCGACGTCGGCCTGGGGACCGATTCTGGCTGCTACGAGCCCGGCCAGCTCGCCATCGTCGGCCTTGCGGATATAGGTACCGTTCATGCTCAGCAGCTTCTTCATATCGAAGCGACTCGGGCTCTTGCCGACGCCTTCAAGCGTGAAGGCGGCAATCGCCTCCTCGCGGGTGAACTCCTCCTGGTCGCCGAAACCCCAGCCGAGGCGCAGCAGGTAGTTGAACAGCGCTTCAGGCAGAATGCCGAGCTCGTCGCGGTAGGCGTCGACCCCCATGGCCCCGTGGCGCTTCGACAGCTTGGCGCCATCGTTGCCGTGGATCAGCGGAATGTGGGCATAGACGGGAATAGGCCAGCCCATGGCGTGGTAGATGGGCAGCTGGCGGAAGGCGTTGTTGAGGTGATCGTCACCCCGGACGATGTGGGTCACCCCCATGTCGTGATCGTCGACCACCACGGCGAGCATATAGGTCGGCGTGCCATCGGCGCGCAGCAGCACGTAATCGTCGATCTCTGCGTTCTTTACCGTGACGCGGCCCTGCACGCGGTCATCGATCACCATCTCGCCCTCGTTGGGGGTCTTCAGCCGGATCACGTAGTGCGCACCCTGGGGCGCTTCGGACGGGTCGCGGTCGCGCCAGCGCCCGTCGTAGCGCAGCGGCAGCTTCTTCGCCCGCTGCTCGGCGCGCATTTCCTCGAGTTCTTCCGGCGTGGCGTAACACTTGTAGGCATGGCCGCTGGCGAGAAGCTCCTCGGCAACCGCGGCGTGGCGGGCGGCGCGCTCGCTCTGGAACACCGGCGGCTCGTCGTAGTCGAGGCCGAGCCAGGCGAGGCCGTCGAGAATTGCGTCGATCGCTTCCTGGGTCGAGCGCTTGCGATCGGTGTCCTCGATCCGCAGCAGCGCCTTGCCGCCGTGGTGGCGCGCGTAGAGCCAGTTGAACAGCGCCGTGCGGGCGCCGCCGATGTGCAGGAATCCGGTCGGCGACGGGGCGAAACGGGTGACCACCTGTCCCTCGCTACCGCTTGCCATGTAACTGACTTTCCTTTCCAATGCGCCCGATGGCCACGCGCGAGGCGCCTCTGGTCCCGTTGGGGCAGGAACCAGGCGATGCTGCGTTGCAGCAGACGCCTTGGCGAATGCGCGCCCGCTTGTCCAGTTTCCTCGACGGAGCCGATGCGTTTCTCGCCCGGGCGGCGTTCGATCGCGGACCCTGGCTGGCGGTGGCACTGGCCGGCGGGATCGCCGCGTGGTTCGCGCTGCCGGCATCCGCGTGGTGGATCGGTACCATCGCCGCGGGCATGCTCGCGGCGCTCGGCGCGGTTGCATTGTGGCGCGGCCAGGAGCGGCGCGTGCATCTTCTCACTGCCGTGGCGAGCACCGGTGCGCTGCTCGCGGCGGGAACGGCGCTGATCTGGGCACGCTCGGCCGCGGTCGGGGCCGAACCCTTCGCCCGGCCCGTCTCGGCCGTCGTCGAAGGGCGAGTGCTCGAGCGCATCGAACAACCGGCGGAAGACCGCACCCGGCTCGTGCTCGCGGCGCGCGATCGCGCGGGCGAGGCGGTCAAGATCCGGGTCAACGTGCCGCTCGATGCCGACCGCGAGGATTTTCGCGAGGGAGCCGTGATCCGCTTCAAGGCGCGGCTCATGCCGCCTGCCTCGCCGATGCTGCCCGGCGGCTACGACTTCGCTCGCGCCGCCTGGTTCGCCGGCTATGCCGCAACGGGCAGCGTGCAAGGGCCGGTCGAACTGGTCGCGCCGCCGGCCAGCGAGGCGTGGCTCGCGCCGTTGCAGCGGCGCCTCGCAGCACATGTCCGATCGCGTTTGGGCGGTTCGGCAGGGGCCATCGCCGCGGCCTTCGCCAGCGGCGACCGCGGCGCCATCACTACGGCCGACGAAGACGCCATGCGCGATGCCGGACTGACCCACCTGCTGTCGATCAGCGGCCTCCACGTCAGCGCGGTCATAGCTGCGGCCTATTTCCTTGCGATGACCGTGCTGGCCGCCTGGCCGTGGCTGGCGCTGCGGGTGCGACTGCCGGTCGTCGCGGCGGGCGTCGGGGCGCTTGCCGGGATCGGTTACACCCTGCTCACCGGAGCGGAGGTGCCGACCGTGCGCAGCTGCGTCGGCGCGGTTCTGGTTCTCGGCGCGCTGGCGCTGGGGCGCGAGCCCTTGAGTTTGCGGATGGTCGCAGTGGCCGCGGTGTTCGTCCTGCTGCTGTGGCCGGAATCGCTCGCCGGACCGAGTTTCCAGATGAGCTTTGCCGCGGTCGTCGCAATCGTCGCGCTGCACAATGCCGGCCCGGTGCGGGCCTCGCTTGGCGCGCGCGAGGAGAGGCTTGCGATGCGAATACTGCGCGGCGCGCTTGGGCTGCTTCTCACCGGCGTGGTGATCGAATTGGCGCTGATGCCTATCGTGTTGTTCCACTTTCACCGCGCAGGGGTCTACGGCGCCTTCGCCAACGTGCTGGCGATCCCGCTGGTCACGTTCGTCTCGATGCCGCTGATCGCGCTCGCCCTCCTGCTCGATCTCGTGGGGCTTGGACTGCCGGTCTGGTGGCTTGCGGGCCAATCGCTCGACCTCCTGCTGTGGATCGCGCACCTCGCCGCAAGCCAGCCGGGCGCGGTCACGCTGATGCCGCAGATGGGCTGGGGCACCTTCGCGCTGTTCGTTCTCGGCGGACTGTGGCTCGCGCTGTGGCGCGGCAAGGAACGGCTGTGGGGCCTTGCGGCGGCGGGCGCGGCGACGCTGTCGATGCTGCTCACACCGGCCCCCGACGTATTGGTCTCGGGCGACGGCCGGCAGGTCGGCATCGTCACCCGGGACGGGCGTCTGCTGTCTTTGCGCGACACGAAGAGCGAGTTTACCCGCGACAACCTGATGGAGCTCGCCGGGGTCGAGGCCGAGCCGGTACCGTTGGCGACTTGGCGGGGGGCCGAGTGCTCGCGCGATTTCTGCACCCTGACGATAGAACGGGCGGGGCGGTCCTGGCGCCTCCTCATGGCCCGCAGCCGCAACATGATCGAGGAACGCGCACTGGCGGCAGCCTGCGAACGCGCCGACATCGTGGTCGCCGACCGCTACCTTCCGCGCTCATGCCGGCCGCGCGCGTTGCTGGCCGACGCGCGGACCCTGGGCGAGACCGGCGGAGTGGCGCTGGTGCTGGGCGAGAGCGGCGTCGACGTCACGACCGTGGCGGCGAGCCAGGGTGAGCACGGGTGGTGGCACCCGCGGAAGTAAAACGCCTAGTGATATCGCCGCAGCAGCCCGGCAAGCTTGCCTTGCACCTGGACTTCATGCTCGGCGTAGATCTGCGGATCGTAGGCGCCATTGGCGGGGTCGAGGCGGATCTTGCCGTTTTCGCGGCGCAGGTACTTGAGGGTCGCTTCCTCGTTGCGGACGAGGGCGACGACGATCTCGCCGTCGCGTGCGGTGTCGGTCTTCTTCACCAGCGCGAAGTCGCCGTCGAGAATGCCGGCTTCAATCATCGAATCGCCCGACACCTCGAGCGCGTAGTGAGCGCCCGAGCCGAGCAGCGCGGCGGGAACCGGCAGCGTGCGGTCGCTTTCCATCGCCTCGATCGGAACGCCGGCGGCGATGCGGCCGTGGAGCGGGATCTCGATCACGTCGTTGGCCGGCGCGGCGGCGCGCGGCGGCGTCGTCACCCGGGTAAGCGGGTCGTTCGAATTGGCCGCTGCCGGGGTCTGACCCTTTACGTTCTCCGGCTGCTTGAGCACTTCGAGCGCGCGGGCTCGGTTGGGCAGGCGGCGGAGAAAACCGCGTTCTTCGAGCGCCGAGATCAGGCGGTGCACGCCCGACTTGCTCTTCAGATCGAGCGCTTCCTTCATCTCCTCGAACGAGGGCGAAATACCGGTCTCCTCCAGCTTGCGCTGGATGTAGAGGAGCAATTCGTGCTGCTTGGCGGTCAACATCCCTGTTCTCTCCGCAAAAAGTGTTCCAATTCGGGAACGAATGCGGAACAGGTAGGCAACTTTTGCAAGGCCGTCAAGCGATACCGCCGTTTTCGAGGCGATAGGCCAGGGCGCCGTCGCCGGGCGAGGCAGGACCCGCTCCGGCGGGACGCACGATCAGCATTTCGGCCGCGGACAGCGCGCGCAGGGCGCTCGAATCCTGTTCGTCGACGGCGACCAGCGCTTCTGCCACGATCCGGGCGCGGAGAAATTCGGTGCGATCGCCGGCTGCGGGCAGCGCCATGCCGAGCGGGAGTTGCAGCGGGCGCGGCAGCGGTTCTGCGGCCCCGCCGAGCCGGCGCAGCAGCGGCAGCAGGAACAGGAATGCGGTGACGTAGCTCGAGACCGGGTTGCCTGGCAGGCCGAGGACCCATTGCGCTTCCTTGCGCGCGAGGAGCAGCGGCTTGCCCGGCTTGATCGCCACCCGCCAGAAATCGATGTCCGCGCCCCAGTGCTCGAGCGCGGGGCGCACCAGGTCATGGTCGCCGACGGAGGCTCCGCCGCTGGTGACGATAACATCCACGTCGCCGGCGCTTTCCAAGGCGGCGAGCATCGCCTCCATCGTGTCGGGCACCGGGCCGAGTCGCCGGATCGAGGCGGCATAGGGCGCGCTCATCGCCGTGAGCATCGCCCCGTTGCTGGCCGGGAGCTTGCCCGGCGGACAGTTCGCCGGATCAGCCGCCAGTTCGTCGCCCGAATCGAGCACCGCCAGCGTGGGCAGACAGTGCACCGCCAGGGCGCCGTGACCGGCAGCCATGGCGAGCGCGAGCTGGGCCGGGCCAATTCGTGTTCCCGCATCAAGCAAGGCATCCCCGGCGCGAAAATCGAACCCGGCACGGCGAATGTGCCGCTCGCTCGGCACCCCTTCGCCGTTGAGCTTCAGGAAATTCCCCTCGCGGACGGCATTTTCCTGCAGCAGCACCGCGCCGCCGCCGGCGGGCATCAGCGCGCCCGTGGAGATGCGGATGGCCTGACCCGGGGCGAGCGTACCGGCGAACGGGTGTCCGGCGGCGCTTTCGCCATCGACGGCCCAGGGCCCTTCGAGATCGTCGCCGCACACCGCGTAGCCGTCCATCGCCGAGAGGTCCGCGGCCGGCTGGGTGCGGGCGGCGCGAAGCGGCTCGGCAAGATGGCGCCCAATCGCCCCGTGTGCGGCGACGGTTTCTGCCGCCAGCGGTTCGACCGTCCCGAGCAGGCGCGCCTGCGCCTCGCCGAGCGGCAGCGGCGGGGTCATTCCGCGCGCCAGTCGCCGCTCTTGCCGCCGGTCTTTTCGAGCAAGCGCAGACCTTCGACGACCATGCCCTTTTCGAGCGCCTTGGCCATGTCGTAGATTGTCAACAGAGCGACCGAAGCGGCTGTAAGCGCTTCCATTTCCACGCCCGTCTTGCCGGTCAGCGAGGCCCGGGCGATCACCCGCACGGCGCCTTCCTCGAAGGCGAAATCGACCGTCACCGCGTCGAGCGCCAGCGGGTGGCACAGCGGGATGAGCTCGCCGGTCTTCTTGGCCGCCATGATCCCGGCGATGCGCGCGGCGGCGAGGACATCGCCCTTGGGACCGCTGCCTTCGCGGACCGCCGCAAGCGTGGCGGGAGCCATGCGGATCCGGCCTTCGGCCGTGGCCGAGCGGGCGGTCTGCGGCTTGCCCCCGACGTCGACCATCCGTGCCGCGCCCGATTCGTCGAGATGGGTGAGGCGGCTCACCTGCACGCCCTCGCGGCAAGAGCAAAGGTGACAGACATGGACCGGGTGTTACACGGTCCAGGGGCAAAAAAATCGGCCTTCATACGAGGCGCCGGGAAACGTCGAGTTAGGGGCGCGATGGCGAGGTTCATGACTCGCCTCATGGCAGATCGCGCAGATGTAGGACAGAGCGCATCAGGCTGCTACCTGCTCCCGATCGTCCTCCTCGACGCGAAGGTAGCGGCGCCGGACGATCGCGCCCGGCAGGTTCTCGGCGATCCAGTCGCTCATCCCTTCGCGGATGTCGCAGCGCAGGCCGAACAGCGTGCCGGCATCCTGCGCGCTCATCGTCAGGCGCACTTCGAGCGCCTCTGGCGTGGTATCGGTAACCTGCAATTTTTGGACCCGCCCGTCCCAACCTTCATGGGCGCGCACCTGGCGTTCGAACTCCGCGCGGACCGGGCCCATGCGGGTCGCAGGGTCGAGGTAGAGGAACACTGTGCCGAGCAGCTGCGCGGTCTGCTTGGTCCAGTTCTCGAACACGTCCTCGAGGAACTTGGACGTCGGCACGACCAGGCGGCGCTCGTCCCAGATCTTGACCACCACGTACGTCGTGCGGATGTCCTCGATCCGTCCCCACTCGCCGTCGATGATGACCACGTCGTCGATGTTGATCGGCTCGGTGATCGCCAGTTGCACGCCGCCGATCAGCGACTTGAGCGCCGGTTGGGCCGCAGCCCCGACCGCCAGCCCGGCGAGCCCGGCCGAGGCCACCAGCGTCACGCCGATGTCGCGCACGCCGGGAATCGAAAGCAGCATCAGCCCGACGGTGACGAACACGATGATGAAGCTGGCAATGCGGCTGAACATGGCGAGCCGGGTGCGGCGCCGCCGCGCTTCGAGGTTGTTGGCGACGGTTATGTCGGAGCGCAGCTTCATCGCTTCGACCAGGGCGTGAACGATGGCGATGACGATCCAGCCGATCAGCGCCGGCATGACGAACCCGGCGACCTTGTCCCAGGTCTTGTCCAGCGCCGGCTGTTCACGCGCGACCAGCACCAGGGCGAGGGCGATGAGCCCCCACAGCGTGGGGCGGCCCAGGCGCTGGAGCAGGATGTTGTCGGATTCGCTCTCGCTCGCCTTGGCCAGCGCCGACAGCAGGCGAAACGCCAGCCAGTGCACGACGAAGGCGATAGCCACGGCAATGCCGCCGGCGACGAGGAAGTCGAGCGTTTGCTGCAGCCAGGCGGGCTGGTTGGCGAGGTTCGGCCAGATGTTTTCGAGCATGGCGGCTCCTTGTCAGTGGCTACTGATCTTCAGGCGCCTCGCCGCGGGATTGTTCCCATTCTTGCCCCCCCGCATAGAGCGAACGGACCGCGAAATCCGAATCCGCAGGGGAATGGAGCTATCGCCGAGTGTTGCTCCACACCAGCTGCCCGACACCGAACAACGCGAGGATAACGCCCCAGATCGCCCACTGCTTATCGTTGGCCATGAAGCTGTCGAGGAAGGCGATGTTGAGGCCCTGAAGTATCCAGATACCGCCCATGCAGATCATCAGGATGCCGAGCAGGCTGCTGACGATCCGGAACACCACGTTGAAAAGGCTACCCATCGTGTCTCTCCCCCTCAGCGGGTTCCGGCGGCAGCCCCAAGATGGCGGTCGCGATGGCGAGTGTCGCCGCGCTGACCGTGTCGGCCGCCGAGAGCCCGAAGCGGAAACGATAGTAGAACCAGGTCGTGGCGACAACGTGGTACTGGATGTTGCGGGCCGTCAGGCGCTTGATATCTTCGGGTGCCTCCGGCCGAGCGGCTTCGATCAGTTCGGCGATGCGCCTGCCCCGCTGTGCGAGATCGCCAGTGCGGATGCGCTCATAGACTTCCGGCGGCAGCGCGGCGCGGATCATCGTCTGTTCGCTTTCGAAGCGTGCACTTCGCCGCGCCCTAGGCGCCTGAAAGCAAGGCGCGCGTTGCCGCTTCGACGTCATCCTGGCGCATCAGGCTTTCGCCGACGAGGAAGCAGCGCACGCCGGATTCGGCGAGGCGCCGGCAATCGGCGTGGCTGTCGATCCCGCTTTCGCCGACCAGCAGCGCGCCTTCGGGCGCCAGCGGGGCGAGGTGTTCGGTGGTGGCGAGGTCGGTCTTGAAGGTGCGCAGGTCGCGGTTGTTGACGCCGATCAGGCGCGACTGCAGCCGGGTCGCGGCGCGCTCCATCTCGGCCTCGTCATGGACCTCGACCAGCACGTCCATGCCGCGTTCGAGCGCGGCGGCCTCGATCTCCGCCATCACGGCGTCATCGAGCGCGGCGACGATGATCAGGATGGCGTCGGCACCGATCGCGCGGCTTTCGGCGACTTGCCACGGGTCGACCATGAAGTCCTTGCGCAGCACCGGCAGGGTGCATGCAGCGCGCGCGTCCATCAGGTAGTCCTCGTGCCCCTGGAAATAGGGCGCGTCGGTCAGGACGGAGAGGCAGGCGGCGCCGCCGTGTTCGTAGGCGACGGCGTGTTCGGCGGGACGAAAATCGCTTCGTATCAGGCCCTTGGAAGGCGAAGCTTTCTTGATTTCCGCGATCAGGCCAAAGCCGGCGGACGCCTTTGCCTCGAGCGCGCTGCGAAACCCTCGCGGAGCCGTGGCGCCCAGCGCCGCGCGGTCGAGGTCCTCGAGCGTGGCGAGCGCCTTGCGCTCCTGCACTTCGAGGCGCTTGGTGGCGCAGATTTCGGCGAGCTTGTCGGTCATTTCGCCGCCGCTATCCAGCAGTCGAGCAAGGCGTTGGCCAGTCCCTTGTCGATGACCTCGGCGGCTTCCTCGACGCCCTCGCGCCAGTCCTCGACCTCGCCGGCGACCATCAGCGCCCCGGCGGCGTTGAACAGCACCGCATCGCGGTAGGGGCCCGGCGCGCCCAGCAGAAGTGCGCGAAGGGCAGCGGCGTTGTGCTGCGGATCGCCGCCGCGGATCGCCTCGACCGGCGCGTGGGGCAGGCCGGCCATCGAGGCATCGACCCGGCGCATTTCGAAATCGTGCCCGCGCACGTCGGCCAGTTCGTTGCCGGCATCGAGGCTCAGTTCATCGAGCCCCTCGTCGCCGGAGACGATGAGCGAGCGCGTCGTCCCCAAACGCGCCATCGCGTCGGCGTAGATCGGCACGTAGGCGGGCCGGGCGATGCCGAGCAACTGGCCCTTGACGTGCGCGGGGTTGGACAGCGGGCCCATCAGGTTGAAGATCGTCCGCCGACCGAGCTTCTGACGAATCGGCTGAATTCGGCGCATCGCTGGGTGATGGTTCGCAGCGAACAGGAAGCAGATGCCGACCTCGCGCAGGGTCATCTCCGCGGTGCGCCCTGCGGCTTCCATGTCCAGGCCCAGCGCTTCGAGCGTGTCGGCCGCGCCGGCCTTCGAGCTTGCCGCGCGGTTGCCGTGCTTGGCCACCGGCACCCCGCAGGCGGCGACCACGAGGCTGACGGCGGTCGAAACGTTGAGCGTGTTCTTGCCGTCGCCCCCGGTGCCGCAGACGTCGATGGCGTTGGCGGGGGCCTCGATCGGAATCAGCCGGGCCCGCAGCGCTCGCGCCGCGCCGGTGATCTCGCTGGCGGTTTCGCCGCGCTCGGCCAGTTCGGCCAGGAAGCGGGCGATTTCCTCGTCCGAGGTCTCGCCGTCGAGCATGGCGGCGAACGCGGCTTCGGCTTCCTCTTCGGAGAGGTGCGGTTCGACCGGCGGAAGCGTCTTCATGCCGGCACTTTGACCGGCAGGCCGCAGATCTTGAGGAAATTGGCCAGCAGTTCGTGTCCGTGCTCGGTGGCGATCGATTCGGGGTGGAACTGCACCCCGTGGATCGGCAGCTCGGCGTGGCGAAAGCCCATGACCGCGGTGCCGTCGAGCCCCGGGGTCTCGCTGGTGGCGTTGACCACCAGGCATTCGGGAATGTCCTCGACGACGAGCGAGTGATAGCGCGTGGCGATGAACGGCGAGGGCAGCCTCTCGAACACGCCCGTCCCGTCGTGGTCGACCGGACTGGTCTTGCCGTGCATCAGCCCGCCGCGAACGACCCGACCGCCGAAGTGCTGGCCGATGGCCTGGTGGCCGAGGCACACCCCGAGTAGCGGCAACTTCGCCTCGGCGCAGGCGGCGACCAGGGCGAGGCTGATCCCGGCCTCGTTGGGCGTGCACGGTCCAGGCGAGATGAGGACGCCGCTGGCGCCGCTGGCCATGCAGTCCGCGACCGAAATCCGGTCGTTGCGCACGACATGCACCTCGGCGCCCAGCTCCATCACGTAATGGACCAGGTTGAAGGTGAAGCTGTCGTAATTGTCGACGACGAGAATCATGGCGCGCCTCTAGCGAATGTGTCGGTCGCGCGCACCAGTCCATCGACGATGCCCGGCTCGCTCGCCGCGTGGCTGGCGTCGGGGACGACCCACAGCTCGGCCTCGGGCCAGGCCTTCTTGAGATCCCACGCCGAAACCGGCGGGGTGCAGGCGTCGTGGCGGCCCTGGACGATGATCCCGGGGATGCCGCGGATGCGGTCGATGTTCGCCAGGAGCTGATTCTCCTCGAGGTAGAAATCGTCGAGGAAGAACCGCGCGCAGATGCGGGCGAAGGGCAGGGCCTTGGCGGGATCGTTGAAATCGTCGAGCAGGGCAGGGTCGGGCCGCAGGGTGATGACGCTGCCTTCCCACGACGACCATTCCTTGGCAGCGGCGAGGCGCACCGCTTCGTCGTCGCTGGTCAGGCGGTCGTGGTAGGCCTTCACCAGGTCGCCGCGTTCAGCTGCCGGGATGTGGCCGCTGAACTTGTCCCACTGCTCGGGATAGAGCTCGCTCGCGCCACAAGCGTAGAGCCAGTGCTTCTCCTTCTGCCGAGCGAGAAATACCCCGCGCAGGACGAGCTCCGTCACGCGCTCGGGATATGTCTCGGCGTAGGCGAGCGCTAGGGTGGAACCCCAGCTGCCGCCGAACACCTGCCAGGCCTCGTGGCCGCACATTTCGCGCAGCCGCTCGATATCGCCGACGATGCGCCAGGTGTCGTTGTGCTCGATCTCGGCGAAGGGCAGGGATTTGCCGCAGCCGCGCTGGTCGAACAGCAGCACGTCGTAGAGGTCCGGGTTCCACTGGCGGCGATGTTTCGGGCTCATCGCTCCGCCGGGGCCGCCGTGGAGGAACACCGCCGGCTTGGCGCCGGGCGTGCCGACGCGTTCGTAGTACAGCGAATGGCCTTCGCCGACATCGAGCATGCCGCTCTCGTAGGGTTCGATCTCGGGATAGAGCGTGCGGTATCCGGTCATGAAGCCAGCGCTTACGGTCCGGCGGGCGCCAAGGCAATTGCCGGGCGCGCGTTTGAAATCTCGCGGGGTAGAGGTTAGGCCCCCGCCATGGACGTGCTGATCAGCGGAGCGGGCATCGCGGGGCCCAATCTCGCCTGGTGGCTGGCGCGCGGCGGGCACCGGGTGACCATGCTGGAGAAGGCGCCCGAGCCGCGCGGCAGCGGTTACATCATCGACTTCTGGGGCAAGGGCTACGACCTCGCCGAGCGCATGGGCTTGATGCCGAGGCTGCAGCAGGCCGGTTACCACGTCGAACACGTCCGCTTCCTCGGTAAGGATGGCGAGCCGAGCGGGGGCTTTGGCGCGCAAGTCTTCGATCGGGCGACCGACGGGCGCTTCGTCAGCTTGCCCCGCGGCGAGCTGTCGCTGGCGCTCTACGATAGTGTGAAGGACCGGGCGGAGGTGCTGTTCGACACCGAACTGGTCGAAATATCGCAGGACGCGCGCGGCGCCAGCGTGCGCCTCTCCAACGGCTCGCAGCGGCGTTTTGATCTCGTCGTCGGCGCCGAGGGCATCCACTCGCGCACGCGCGACCTCGCCTTCGGGCCGCAGGAGAGATTCGAGCGCTTTCTCGGCTATAGTTTCGCCGCCTTCACCGCCGAGAGTTACGGTCGCCGCGCGGCGGACGCCTACGTGATGTACGGCGAGCCGGGGCGGCAGGCCGCGCGCTTCGCCCTGCGTGGCGGCGCCTCGCTGGTGCTGCTGATCTGGCGCGACGACGAACGCGCGGCGATCCCTCACGACCCGGATGCCAAGCGCGAGCTGCTGCGCGAGCGTTATGCCGGGGCGGGGTGGGAGGTTCCCGACTTCCTCGCCGCGCTCCATCGCGCCGACGATCTCTACATCGACCGGGTCAGCCAGATCCGCATGGACAGTTGGCACGACGGGCGCATCGCGCTGGTCGGCGATGCCGCCTATGCGCCGTCCTTTCTCGCCGGGCAGGGAGCGGCGCTGGCGATGATCGGCGGCTATGTCCTGGCGGGCGAACTGCAGCGCAGCGCCGGCACGATCGAGCCGGCGCTGGCGGCGTACGAACGGCGGCTCGGGGATTTCATGCGCTCCAAGCAGGATGCCGCGCAGGGATTGGCGCGCTCGTTCGTGCCGCGCACCGCCCTGGGCCTCAAGTTCCGTAACCTCGCTTCCCGCGTCCTCGGCATCGGCTGGGTGGCTGACTTGCTGGTCGGCCGCAGCCTGCGCGACCAGGTCGAGCTGCCCGATTACTCCTGAGCGCGCTGGGGAATGCGCTCGACCACCACGAGCGGCCCGAGCGGGACGCGGCTGTCCATGCGCTCGTGCCCCGGATCCCATAGCGACGAGACGCTGCCATCGAGGAACAGGGCGTTGGGAGTCTTGGCCACGTCGCGGAAATAGCGGGCGAACTTGCCGAAGCTGATGGGCGCTTCGCTGATCAGGAAATGCGCCCGCCCGGCCTCGTCGACGCCGACGCCGTTGCGGATTTTGAGCGACGCGCCGTCGGGATCGAACGCGGGATGCAATTCGCCGCCTATGACCAGCATGGGCCCCGACTGGGTGGCGAACTCGGGGCGCTGGGAGACTTCGTCGGCGAAGCGCTCGGTGTCGAGCACCTGCCAATTATCGCCAGTGCCGAAAAACACGCCGTTGGGCAGCATGTGGAAGTTGCCCGGCCCCTTGCGCTCGTTGAGCACCTTCGACCGCTTGCCGTCCGCGACGAAGTAGCCGATCGGCTGACCCTCCTCGTCGAACATCCCGGCATTCATCGCGAAGGCGACGGGCGCGGCGTCGCCGGGGCGGCTGTCGGCAAAGGCCTTGAAGCTGCGGAAAGGCACATCGTCCTTGCCGGACAGAACCATGCGGATGCGGTCGCGGCCCGGCTCGGCGACGCATTCGGTGAGCGGCGAGTCTTCGAACATCACCGGCCCGCAGGCCGGCGGTCCGGGTTCGAACGCCGCGACGTCAGAGCTTTCTTCGACTTTCTGGTGGCAGGCGCTGAGGGCGGCCAGAGCAAGGGCAGCGAGGATCAGCCTCACTGGCCGAAGCCCGGTTCCGTAGCCACCCGTGCCGCCTCGCGCGCCGCGGCAATCAGCGCGCCGGCCTTGGCCTCGCACTCACGCTGTTCGTATTCGGGCACACTGTCGGCGACGATGCCGGCGCCGGCCTGCACGTGCATGACCCCGTCCTTCACCACCGCGGTGCGCAGGACGATGCACGAATCGACCGAGCCGTCGGGCGCGAAATAGCCCACACCGCCGGCGTAGGGGCCGCGCGTTTCCGGCTCGAGCTCGGCGATGATCTGGCAGGCGCGGACCTTGGGCGCGCCGCTGACGGTGCCTGCGGGAAAGCCGGCGAACAGCGCATCGAGCGCGTCCCTGTTCGGATCGAGCTTGCCGACCACGTTACTGACGATGTGCATCACGTGGCTATAGCGTTCGACAGTGAAGCTGGCGGTGACATGGACGCTGTCCGCGGCAGCGACGCGGCCGACGTCGTTGCGGCCGAGGTCGAGCAGCATGAGGTGCTCGGCGCATTCCTTGGGATCGGCCAGCAGGCTCGCCTCGGCCGCTTCGTCGGCTTCGCGCGTCGCGCCGCGCGGCCTCGTGCCGGCGATGGGGCGGATGGTCACCTCGCCGTCGCGCACGCGGACGAGAATCTCCGGGCTTGAGCCGACCACGGCGAAACCGGGCAGGTCGAGGAAATAGAGGAACGGCGAGGGGTTCACCCGGCGCAGCGCGCGGTACAGCGCGAACGGCGGCAGCGGGAAGGGGCAGGTGAAGCGCTGGGCCAGCACCACCTGGAAGATGTCGCCGGCGGTGATGTAGTCCTTTGCCGCGAGAACGATGCGTTCGTAGTCGGCGGCGTCCATCACGGGCTCGAGCGCCATCGCAGGCAGATCGGCGATGACGTCCGCCTTGGGCGCGGGCGCGGCAAGCTTGCGCAGCGCCTCGTCGATCCGCTCGCCGGCCGCCGCGATCACCGCATCGGGGTCGCCGCTGCCGGCCCACACCGGAGCGATGCAGAACAAGTCGTCCGAGAGCCGGTCGAATACGCAGATCAGCGCCGGGCGGGCGAACAGCATGTCGGGCAGCGCCAGCTTGCTCTGCGGCGCGCGCGGCAGGTCTTCCACCACGCCGATGGTCTCGTAGCCGAAATAGCCGACCAGGCAGGCGATGGGCGGCAGATCCTCGGGCACCTCTATTCGGCAGGAGGCAGCCAGCGCGCGCAGCTCCTCGAGGCTTCCGCCTGGCAGCGGCTCGAACGCGTCCTGGTCATAGCGCCACCTGCGATTCACCTCGCAGGCATTGCCGGTGGCACGGAACATCAGGTCGGCGTCGATGCCGAGCAGCGAGTAGCGGCCGCGGACCTCGCCGCCTTCTACCGATTCGAGCAGGAAGTCGCCGCGCCCCGGCTCGATCAGCTTGAGCGCCGCGCCGACCGGGGTCTCGGTATCGGCGACGAGCTTGCGCCAGACGAGCGCCGGCGCGCCCGCTACCAGCTGACTGCGCGCCTTCTGGGCGTTCTCGGGAAGGCCGCCGGCCAAGGCTGCCGGCCTACTCGGCCTGGCCGGTCAGCTGGCGCACCACGGCGTCGATCGCCGCCTGGTTTGTCTCGGTGCCGACGTCGGCCATTGCCGCGTGGACGAACTGCTCGGCGTATTCGTCGCCGAATACCGACGCGAGCTGCTGGCGCGTCTGAGCGATGATCGGATCGTCGCCTTTCACGTCGGGCAGAGTGATGGTTTCGAGATGGGCTACGAACCAGCCCTGGTTGCGCGGAGCCTCGAGCCGCTTGGTGGTGCCCTGTGCCATCGAGAACAGCAGCGCGAGGACCGGCGGTACCTGCCCGGCGCGGGCCAGTTCTTCGCGGCCCATCGCCACTTCCTGGGGACGGGGTAGGGCGACCTTTTCGGCGGCGACGGCTTCGGCCAGGCTCTTGCCGCCGTCAACGGCTTTCATGATGCGGTCGGCCGCGGCCTTGGCCGCTTTCGCGCCTTCGGACCGGCGCCAGTCGGCCACGACATCGTCGCGGATCTCGGCCAGCGGCGCGACCGCAGAAGGCGTGATGTCGCTCACGCCGAAGACGAGGAAGGTCTTGCCCGGTTCGACTTCGGCGATTTGCGGTTCGCCCTCCTGCATTTCGAACGCGGTCTTGAGCGCGCTGGCCAGCTCGGGCGGCGCCGTGTCCGCCTTGCCGTAGACCCTGCCGTCGGCGGTCAGCGGCGGCGTGTCCTTGAGCTCGATCTTGAGCTCCTTGGCGACGTCGTCGATCGAACTGCCCTCGTCGAACTCGTCCTCGATCCTGCTCGCCATGTCGACGAAGGCCTGGCGGCGTTGCTCCTCGGCCAGAGTCTTGGCGATCTCGGCCCGAACGTCGTCAAGCGAGCGGCCCGGCTGGCGCGCGACTTTGTCGACCTTGAGCACGTACCAGCCGAGGTTGCCTCGCGCGGGCTTGGCCAGCGAGCCCTCGGCGGCGGCAAAGGCGGCGTCGGCCACTGCCTGCGAAGACTGGGTGGCGAACGCGGTCTTGCCGACCGGCCCGACCGTCGTGGTCGAGAGGCCCTTCTCGCGGGCCGACGCGGCGAGGCTCTTGCCGCCGTTCAGCTCGTCGACGATCGCTTTCGCGGCCGCCTCGGTGGGCACGACCATCTGGGTGAAGGTTCGTTCTTCCTTGGCGGCGTACTGCGCCTTGTCCTGCTCGTAACGCGCCTTGACCTGTGCCGGGGTCGGGGCCGGCACGTCTCCGAGCACGTCCTCGCCGAACGTGGCATAGCGGATCACCCGCCGCTCGGGCCGGAGATAGTCGTTGCCGTGGTCCGTGTAGTATGCACTCAGCTGCGCATCGCTCGGGGCGCCCTTGGGAGCGAAAAGCGCGCTCGGCAATTCGGCGATATCGCCCTTGCGCCGCTCGCGCAGCAGCTTGGCGTACTGCCTGGCCAGCGCCTGCGGCACCACCGCACCGTGGCTCGCCGGGACGAGCACCTGCTGGCCCACCAGCCCGCTGGCGATGTCCTGCCGCACGGACGCTTCGGTCAGCCCCTCACGGGCGAGGATCGCGTTGAACGCGTTCTGGTCGAACTGGCCGTTGGCGCCGAAAAAGGCCGGAATCTTGACCAGCTCGCTGTCGACCAGCCGCTTTCCCGCACGCAGCCCGTACTTGCGGCCCCATTCGACCAGCGCGGCGCGCTGGACAAGCTGGTCGGCCACTCTCTTGGTCGCGCCGTTGGCGACGAGCGCCTGCATCGTCAGCGTCGGCTGCTGCTGCCGGCGGCGATCGAGTTCGCTGTTCATCGCCTGACGTAAATCGGCAGCGGAAATCTTGGTCTTGCCCGCCACGGCCACCTGGTCGCCCCCGGCGACGCCGCCGAAGGTCGGGTTGTTGCTGACGATATCGGAGCTGGCAAAGGCCAGCGCGATGAGCGCGAGGAAGCCGAGAGTCAGCAGGATGCCGAACTTGGATTGAAAGATTTTACGGAACAGGTGCAGCATGAGGCCAATTCTCTGGGGGAACGGGCTCGCGCCATATCCCCGCTGCGGCGCGCCCGCAACAGTTGCCCGCACCTTGCCCACTTTGTGAAAATGGGACTTTGACAACGTCGGTCCCGCGGATTAGCGCCCCTCCACCACGCCTGCCGGGCAGGCTTCCCACAAGGCAAGATTTCTTCGCAAGCGATGTCCGAACGTCCCTACATTGTCGGTAACTGGAAGATGCACGGCTCCCGCGCCATGCTGTCCGAAGCCCGCGCGATCGACCGCGCGGCCGAACGCCTGATGAAGGTCGAGGTGGCGATTGCGCCGCCGTTCACCTTGATCCACGCAACGCGCAAGGAAGCCGCCTTGATCGGCGTCGGGGCGCAGGACTGCCATGCCGCGGAAGGCGGCGCGCACACCGGGGACATCTCCGCCGCGATGCTCAAGGATTCGGGCGCCGGGTTCGTCATCGTCGGGCACAGCGAACGCCGCGCCGACCACGGCGAGACCGACGCCGACGTCAAGGCCAAGGCCGAAGCCGCGCTGGCGGTCGGTCTTTCGGTTATCGTCTGTGTCGGCGAAACGGAGGCCGAACGCGACGCCGGAAAGGCGGCCGAGGTCGTTTCGAAGCAGCTCGAGGGTTCGTTGCCGGAAACCGAACAGGCTGCCGAGAAGGTCACCGTGGCCTATGAACCGGTGTGGGCCATCGGCACCGGCCGCACGCCCACGCTCGAGGATATCGGTGCGATGCATCAGGCAATCCGTTTGCGCCTGCGCGGCATTTACGGCGAAGCGGCGGACGGGGTTCGCATTCTCTACGGCGGTTCGGTCAAGGCGGACAATGCGGCGGAAATCCTTTCGATCCCCGAAGTCGGCGGGGCGCTGGTCGGCGGGGCGAGTCTGACGGCGGAGAGTTTCGTCGGCATCATGACCGCGGCTGCGGAGCGCGGCGAAGGCTGACGCCGGGGCGCAATTGTAATTCGCGCGCGGCGCGCCTATCTGGCGGCCACGCAGACCCACCGGGATATTCGACGTCATGAGCCTTTTCCTCTTCCTTACCGTCGTCCAGGCGATCATCGCTGCCGCGCTCGTCGGCATCGTGCTGATGCAGCGGTCGGAAGGCGGCGGTCTCGGCATCGGCGGCGGTGGCAGCCCCGGCGGTCTGATGAGCGCGCGCGGTGCGGCCGATTTCCTCACACGCATGACCAAGTGGCTGGCCGTGGTCTTCGTGGTTCTCGCGATCGCCATGGCGGCGGTCGCCGTCGGCACCACCAAGAGCAAAGTGATCGACGATTCGCTCGACCGCACGGTAACGCCGGCCGGGCAACCCCCGGTGACGGGCCCTGCGACGACCGACGGCGCCGCGGGCGATCAGGCTCCGGCCAGCAACGACCCGCTGCGCGACGTCGCACAGTAAGCCGTTATCCACCCCTTGTGTGAAATCGGGGCGAGCAAACGCTTGCCCCGAATCCGTTTGGCGGCTTAAGGCCCAACTCCCATGGCGCGGTTCATATTTATTACCGGCGGCGTGGTCTCATCGCTTGGCAAGGGATTGATGGCTGCAAGCCTCGCGGCCCTGCTTCAGGCGCGCGGCTACAAAGTCCGTATTCGCAAGTTCGACCCCTACCTCAACGTCGATCCGGGCACGATGAGCCCCTATCAGCACGGCGAGGTTTATGTGACCGACGACGGGGCCGAAACCGACCTCGACCTGGGGCACTACGAGCGTTTCACCGGCGTCTCAGCGCGGCAGAGCGACAACATCACGTCGGGCCGTATCTATCAGCAGATTATCGCCAAGGAGCGGCGCGGGGACTATCTCGGCGCCACGGTGCAGGTGATCCCGCACGTGACCGATGCGATCAAGGAATTCGCGCTCGCCGACACCGACGACCACGATTTCATCCTGTGCGAGATCGGCGGCACGGTGGGCGACATCGAATCGCTGCCCTTCATGGAGGCGATCCGCCAGCTCAGGAACGAGCTCGAACCGCTCCAGACGCTGTCCGTCCACGTCACGCTGGTGCCTTACATCGCAGCTGCGGGCGAGTTGAAGACCAAGCCGACCCAGCACTCCGTGCGCGAGCTGGCCAGCCTGGGCATCAAGCCCGACGTCCTGCTGTGCCGGGCCGAGCACCCGATCCCCGACAACGAGCGGCGCAAGATCGCGCAATTCTGCAACGTTCGGCCCGAGGCGGTCATTCCGGCGCTTGATGCCCCCTCGATCTACTCGGTGCCGCTGCAATACCACGCCGAGGGGCTCGACGCCGAGGTTCTGCGCGGGTTCGGCATCGCCGACGCGCCCGAGCCGAACCTGGCGCGCTGGTTCGACGTGACCGAGCGCTATTTCAATCCGGAAGGCGAGGTGACTGTTGCCGTCGTCGGCAAGTACGTCGGGCTGCCCGACGCGTACAAGTCGCTCAACGAGGCACTGGTCCACGGTGGCCTGGCCAACCGGGTCAAGGTCAATATCCGCTGGATCGACGCCGAGATCTTCGAACAGGACGACGCCGAGATCGCCGCCCGGCTCGAACCGATGCACGCCATTCTGGTGCCCGGGGGATTCGGCGAACGCGGCTCCGAAGGCAAGATCTCGGCGGTGCGCTTTGCCCGCGAGCGCAAGGTGCCGTTCTTCGGCATCTGCCTCGGCATGCAGATGGCCTGCATCGAGGCGGCGCGTGGCGCAGGTTACGAGAAGGCGAGCTCGACCGAATTCGGCCCGACCGAAGACCCGGTGGTGGGCATCATTACCGAATGGATGGGCAAGGAAGGACTGGAGAAGCGAAGCGCGGGTGGCGACCTGGGCGGGACGATGCGGCTCGGCGCCTACGACGCCGTCCTCGCGGGCAACAGCCACATTTCGCAAATCTATGGCGGCGCACGGCAAATATCGGAACGCCACCGCCATCGCTACGAGGTCAACTCCTCGTACAAGGACGCCCTTGAGGGCGAGGGCTTGATCTTTTCGGGCATGTCGCCCGACGGATTGCTCCCCGAGATCGTGGAACGGCCCGACCATCCGTGGTTCGTCGGCGTGCAGTTCCATCCCGAACTGAAGAGCAAGCCGTTCGACCCGCATCCGCTGTTCGCGGGCTTTATCGAAGCCGCTTTGACGCAATCTCGGCTTGTCTGATTTCGGGACGGGTAAGTTAACTTTAGCCGATTGTAATATTTGATGGCTTGAGCAATAGTCTCACCTTCATTATCGTTTCCTCGTATTTACGCACCGGGCGCGGGTGCGTGGGACGCGAAACCAGCGTTTTCAACGGTTTCGTCACATGGGTTCGCCGATCGGAATTGGCCGTCTTCTGCGACCCGGACGGCCAGTACCGGGGGTGAATCGGCGCTCAGGCGTCGAGGGGGCGGAACCTATCCCGGTTCCGCCCCCGCATTTTTTCGCAATGTTGTGCGTAACTTTGCAGATCAGGCGGCGTCGGCCTGGTCCGTATCGCTCTTGTCGTCATTCTTGACGAGGTCGAGCTTGCGCTGGCCCGGCAGGCCGATCTTCTTCGGCTTCATCGCCTCCGGCACTTCGCGGACGAGGTCGATCATCAGCAGACCGTCGGCAAGGTCGGCGTTCGCCACCCGCACGTAATCGGCCAGCTCGAAGCGGCGCTCGAACCCGCGATTGGCGATGCCGAGGTGAAGCATTTCGCCGGCAGCCTCCTCCTCGCGCTTGCGGCCCTGCACGATCAGCAAGTTCTGCTGCGCGGTGATATCGAGATCATCGGGGCGGAAGCCGGCGACCGCGAGGGTGATGCGGTAGCTGTCCTCGTCGCGGCGCTCGATGTTGAAGGGCGGGTAATTGTCGCCGCCACCGGAATTGCGGGCGGTGTTTTCGAGCAGGTCGAAAAGGCGATCGAAGCCGACGGTGGAACGGCGATAGGGAGTAAAATCGAAACGGTTCATTTGAAACAAATCCTCTTTTGAGCAATTTGAGTGTGTTCGAGGCCCGGTTTGGCGCCTCACTGGAATAGATATGATTTCGGCGTGGCGATTCAAGAGCTGGCAAGGCGCTGAAAAGAAAGGATAAACCATGGCGGCCAAAGTCGAAATCTATACCAAGATGTTCTGCGGCTACTGCTCCCGCGCCAAGCGTCTGCTCGATTCCAAGGGCGTCGATTATCTCGAATACGACATCACCATGGGCGGCGAAAAGGCCGCGGAGATGCGCAGCCGCAAACCGGACGCGAGAACCGTCCCTCAGGTGTTCATCGATGACGTCGCCATCGGCGGCAGCGACGATCTGGCCGCACTCGAACGCGCCGGCAAACTCGACAGCCTGCTCGGGGTCTGACACGGCTGCGCCATGACTCGCGTCGCTCTCCTGCAGATGACCAGCGGCATCGACCCTGCCGCCAACGCCCGGGCGCTGTCCTCCGCCGTGCGCGAGGCGGCCGAGGGCGGGGCGCAGATGCTTTTCACGCCCGAAATGTCCGGCCTTCTTGACCGCGACCGGGCGCGAGCGGCCGGTTCGATCGTTTCCGAGGTTGAGAATCCGTCCCTCGCCGCGGTGCGCGAGGCGGCTTCAAAAGCGGGCATTTGGGTCGCGTTGGGATCGCTGGCGATAGCGCGCGAAGACGGGCGCTGGGCCAACCGCTCGTTCGTGATCGATCCGGCCGGCGAGATCGCCGCGCGGTACGACAAGATCCACATGTTCGACGTAACCCTGGCGAGCGGCGAGACCTGGCGCGAATCTGCTGCTTATGTACCGGGCGAACAGGTTGTAACGATTGCCGGAACTCCGGTCGGACGGCTCGGGCTGACAGTCTGTTACGACATCCGGTTTCCCGGCTTGTTCGAAGAGCTTGGCCGCCTCTCCTGCGATGCGATCGCAATTCCCGCGGCGTTCACCGTGCCCACGGGCAACGCCCACTGGCATCTGATGCAACGTGCCAGGGCCGTCGAAGCCAGCGCCTGGGTTGTTTCAGCGGCGCAGGTCGGCGAACACGCCGACGGTCGCAGGACCTACGGCCACTCGCTGGTGGTCGATCCCTGGGGCGACGTAAGGCTCGACATGGGCGGCGACGCGGCGGGACTGGCGTTTGCCGAGATCGATCCGGCGCGCACTGCCGAAGTGCGCGCGCAGCTGCCGAGCCTTGCCAACAGGCGCGACATCCCTACGTCGGGCGCGCAATGATCGTGTTCGACCTCACCTGCGACGACGGCCACCGTTTCGAGGGCTGGTTCGGCTCGTCGGACGATTTCGCCGCTCAGCAGGCGGGGGGCCTAGTTACCTGTCCGCAATGCGGTTCGGCCGAGGTCGTCAAGGCGCCGATGGCACCGGCTGTGCCGAAGAAGGGCAATCAGCAGCTCGCCGGGCAGCCGAGCGCACCGGTTGCCGGCGGCAAGCTTCCGCCCGAAGCGGTTGTCATGTTCGAAAAGGTCGCCCGGATCCAGGCGGAAGCGCTGAAAACCTCGACCTGGGTGGGCGACGGATTTGCCGAACAGTCGCGCGAGATGCACTATGGCGAGCGCGCGGCGGAACCGATCCACGGCCAGACGACGCCCCAGGAGGCGCGCGCGCTGGCCGAGGAAGGCGTTCCGGTAATGCCAATCCTTTTTCCCGTCGCGCCGCCCGACGAACTCAACTGATTGCAAGCAGGCCAAGCCCTGACTATTGCCTCGGCCGGGCGCCCGTAGCTCAGCAGGATAGAGCACCAGATTCCTAATCTGGGGGCCACAGGTTCGAATCCTGTCGGGCGCACCACCCTTTTTCTGCCCTGCCGCTTCGCTGCCCGCGGGCCGGCTCGAAAGAAGAGGGGCCATCCCTTGCGGAATGACCCCTCGATGTACTGCCAGTGCGACCTTGCTGCGACCCGAAGGGCAATCCGGCAGGAACGGAGTCAGGGCGCGCCGTGGGAGTGACCGCCCATGACTCCGAACTTCAGAATTTCACCCGCACACCCGCGCGCCACAGCCGCCCGTAGGTGTCGAAATACACCGGGTTGGTGGGATAGCCGTTCCCGCCCGGCGCGACCGGCGGATCGCGATCGAACAGGTTGTTGATCGAGCCGAACAGCTGGATCCCGTCGATGATGTCGTAGGACGCGGAGAGATTGACGTAGGTAGCCGAGTCCACCCGGTTGTTGTTGATCGAGTTGACGTCGGTGTTGTCGTAGCCCGGATCGATCACGTCGACCGGATAGCCGTTGCTGGGCGTAAGGGTTTCGAACCGGCCCGCCCCGACATAGCGAATCTGGACCGTGCCCGAGAACTTGCCCTGGGTCGCCGTCATGATCAGATTGCCCTGCCAGTTCGGCGACGTGTTGAACGTGCCGAACGCACCGGTCGGACCGGTCTGGCCGGCGTAGTTCACCACATCACGCCCGGGGATGCCGGTCGCGAACAGCTGATCGTAGAGATACGACGCGAGGGCCCGGATCGAGATCGAGCCGTCGCCGACCGGCGCTGAGTAGCCCGCTTCGAAGTCGATGCCGCGCGTCGTGAAGCCCTGGATATTCAGCGATGTGCCGTCGACTGTCGCCATGTCGTAGGGGAACGCGGGATTGTAGCCCGGCTCGCCCGGCTGGACGAAGGTGATCAGGTCGCAGAACGACTGGACGCCCGAATAGCATAGCGAGGCAATATTGGACGCGCCGACTCCAAACGGAGGACCGGCGATCGCGTGATCGATCTTGATCTGGTACCAGTCGGCCGAGAAGCGGAAGCCCGAGAGGAAGCCGTCTCCGGGCGAAAGCACCCCGCCGACGGTCCAGGTGTCCGCGGTTTCGGGCTTCAGGCCCACGTTACCGCCGGTCGTGAGGACGAGCGAGTCACCGAGCGCAACGGGCGTCGCCGGGTTGGCAGCGTTATAGTCCACCGCCCAGGGGTTCTGTCCGACGTAGCCGAACGGCGGACCGACGCGCGGGGCGTAGGACTGGAACAGCTCGCGGAACTGCGGCGCGCGCACGTCGCGCGAGCGGGTTGCGCGAAGCCGGAACCAGTCGGTCACGTCCCACACGCCGTTGATGCGCCAGGTCCAGAAGTTCTGGGTGTTCGATAGCCCCGCATTGGCGCCGAGCGTGCCGGTGGCCTTGGTATCGGTATAGCGAGCGGCAAGGTCGAGAACCAAGGCCTTGCCGATCGCAGAGTCGGCGAAGACCGGTACGTTCAACTCGCCGTACCCTTCCATCACGCGGGTATTGCCGCCGTAGTCGAGCCCGTAGCTGAGCGTGAAGAAGTTGTAATAGGGCGCGTTGGCGAGGTCGTGAGTCGATTTGACCGATTCCTTGCGCCATTCCGCGCCGACGGCCAGCTTGATGGGGCCGGCGCCCCAGCCGTCGAACAGGTCGCCGCGGAAGTTGACTGCCGCAACGTCCTGCTTAGTCTTGTTGTATTCATCGAGCGTCCGGAACGCGTAATCGACCGCCGCCGGATCGGCGTTGCCGATTCCGAACAGATTCAGCGGAACGCATGCACCGTCGAGATTGGCATTCGTCACGTCGGTCGCCGTGTAGGGCCTGCCGGTCTGCGGATTGATCCGCCCGGGAATGTCGACGCCGCAGACGACATTGCCGGTTCCGTCGGTCACAGCGTCGAGGGCATAATTCAGATAAGCGCCGACCACGTTGTGGGTCAGGTGCTGGTCGTTGTTGTTCTCGCCGTGCGAGTAGTACGCATCCCACGCCCAGGCGGAGCTGAGCTCGCCCTCGAGCGCAAGGACCGTGCGCCAGGTCTCGTTGTTGGTATGGTTGTCTGCGTGTGCCACGTTGACCATCGAGCGGCCGAAAGTGGCTCCGTTCGGGCCGATGGCCGCGGCGAGCGCCGGGGTGAGGAAGGCGTTGTCCTGAGCGATACGCGCACCAGACCAGGATCCGGCGACGGTCTGGTTCATGGACGGCCCGATCGTGCCGTTCGCGACCGGGTTCAGCCCCTTGGTGTTGGCGTAGGAAACTTCGACCGATGCCGTGAGCGCGTCGCTCAAGTCGTAACTGGCATGTCCGAGCGCCGTCCACCGCTCGACCGATGGCCGCAAGGTCGTCGAGTCGTAAGGACCGACGGCGTACTGGTCGCCGCCGACGCGCAGCGCGCCGCGTCCTGAAGCGTAGGAGTACTGCCCCGGATCAAAGGCGATCGGCGATGTGCCGTCCGCGGAGACCTGGAACTCCGTTCCTCCCGGGCAGCCCAAGGGCGAGTGGCAAGGAGTCAGTATCGGCACGAGCACGCCGGTCAGGCTGGTGTCGGCCAGAAAGGTGTTGTTGCTGATGATGTAATGCGGATCGCCGTTCGTCAGATAGGCGTTGTTGGTGACCAAGTTGTAATTGTCGCCGCACCAGTCGCGCTCGGTCGAACAGATGCCGATCGCATCCTGGTTGTCGTATTCGACGCCGACCACGAAGTGGCCGCGGTCATCTGCGAATCCCGTGCCGTAGGCGGCCGACACGTGCTTGTCGGTGCCGTCGCCGCGCCAGGTCTGGCTGAAGTCGGCCTGGCCCTTGAATCCCTCCAGCTTGGTGTCGAGAATGATATTGACGACGCCGGCAATGGCGTCCGATCCGTACAGCGCGGAAGCGCCGCCCGTGACGGTTTCGGTCCGCTGCACCAGCATCGAAGGCATCAGCGTGATATCGACGCCGCCGCCGGTGGTCGTGGGCACGACGCGCTTGGTGTCGACAAGGGTCAGGGTGCGGGTGCCGAAGAAAGGGTTGAGGCCGCGCAGGTTGACCAGCTGGGCGCCCACGTTGAAGTTGCCGAGACCGACGTTGTTCGGGGCGAAGAAGTTCGAATTCGACGGGAGCTGGGCGACGACCTCGCCGACGTTGTTGAGATTCAGGTTGTCGATTTCTTCCTGCCCGAGAACGGTGACCGGGCTGGCTTCGTCGAAGGTGGATTTGCCGACTCGCGAGCCGGTGACGATGATTTCCTTTGCGACGTCAGCCTTGGCATCGCTCGCCTGTTCGTCGCCGCTGTCTTGCGCCTGCGCCACGCCTGGCAGGGCGGCGGCGAGGCCGACCGCGAGGGCCATGGTGCTCAAACTGGAACCGCGAAGGACACGCTTCGTCATATACTCTCTCCCTGTGCTCCGCCTTTGGCGGCTTGTTATGCGGTCCCTCTGAACTCAGCGAGCGACGCCTGAACGTCGGCTCGACGAGCGGCGAGGGACCAAGTCTTTCGCGCGAAGCTACTCTTGCAGTTGACACTGTCAACCGCATAAGTTGACGATGTCAATCAGGTGATGGGGCGGCACGGGTGAGGCCGATCGCGAGCAGCCCAGCCTCTTTTCGATTCCGGGCCCCCCTTCCACGCCGCCGATTCGCGGTCCGCGGCATATTTGCCCGGCTTGTCGCTTCGCTACTTGAGCCGAGCGTGCGGGTATCCTAACGCGGTGGCGTCTCAGGAGAGACAACCAACTCGATGCATGCATTCGCCAATCCTGCCCGCTTCCTGCGCATTGCCCGCCCGCTGACCCCCGTCCTTCTCGTGGCCGGGCTGGTCGTCGTGGCCGCATCGCTGGTTTACGGCTTGGCCTTCGCTCCCGCCGAGCGGCTGCAGGGCGAGACCGTGCGCATCCTTTTCATACATGTGCCTACCGCCTGGCTCGGCATGGCGGGGTGGAGCGCCATTGCGGTCTCCAGCCTGGCCGAGCTGGTCTGGCGCCATCCGCTCGCGGCCCTGGCCGCCCGCGCCAGCGCCTCGCCGGGCGCGGTCTTTACGTTCGTGTGCCTCGTCACCGGATCGATCTGGGGCCGACCGGCATGGGGCACGTGGTGGGTGTGGGACGGGCGCCTGACTTCGATGTTGGTGCTGCTGTTTCTCTATTTCGGATACATGGCGTTGGCCGGCGCTGTCGACCGCGAGGGTGGATCGAGTCGCATCCCGGCGATCTTCGGCCTCATCGGGGCGGTCAACATCCCGATCATTCACTATTCGGTGATCTGGTGGAACAGCCTGCACCAGGCGCCGAGCATCACCACCGGGGGCTCGGCAATGGCCGGGCCGTTCCTGTGGGGCCTGCTCGCTGCCATGCTCGGCTTCACCCTGGTCTTTGCGGGGGTCGTGTTGGCCCGGATGCGCGCACTGCTGGCCGAAATACAGACCGAGGCACGCTTGCGGCGCAAGGCGATCGACGCATGAGAGAATCGCTCGACCAATGGCACTTCGTGATCGCCGCCTACGTCATCGGCGTCGGCGTCACGCTCCTGCTCGTGGGTTGGAGCTGGCTGGCGATGAAACGCGCTGAGAAACGCCGCGAGGAGGCGCGCCGGAAATGAATTCGGGACTGAAACCCAAACACCAGAGGCTGGTGCTGGTCGTTGTCGCGCTTGTGGCGATTCTCTGCGCGGGCGCTCTCGCCGCCTGGGCGCTGCGCAACCAGGCGAGCTTCTACATGCTGCCGAGCGAAGTTGCCGCCAACCCTCCCGAAGCCGGGCACGCAATGCGCCTCGGCGGAATGGTCGAGGAAGGGTCGCTGACAACCGATCCCGATGGCGTCACGGTGCATTTCATCGTCGGCGACGGCGAGGCGAAAGTGCCTGTGACCTATTCGGGAATTCTACCGGACCTGTTTACCGAAGGCTCGGGCGTGACCGCCGACGGCAGCATGGGCGCCGACGGCGTGTTCCATGCCGACAGCCTCCTCGCCAAGCATGACGAGAACTACGTCCCGCGCGAGCTCAAGGACATGACCGAAGCGCAGAAGCACAAGGTCGTGCAAGAGGCGCACGAATGATCGCGGAGTTCGGCCTCGCCGCGCTCTGGCTGGCTGCCGCGCTGGCCCTGCTCCAGCTCGTCGGCGCCTTTGCCGGCGTGCGCGGGACGTCGCCGGAACTGGCCGCCGTCGTGCGGCCCGCGGCGGTAGTGCAGGCGGTGCTCACCGCGCTCGCCTTCCTGATGCTGATCTGGCTTTTCGCCCGGACCGACCTCTCCGTCCTTCTGGTGGCCGAGAACTCGCATTCCGAAAAGCCGATGATCTTCAAGCTCGCCGGGGCGTGGGGCAATCACGAAGGCTCGATGCTGATGTGGGTGGCGATCATGGCGCTGTCCGGCGGGCTGATTGCGCTGATCGAACGCCGCCTGCCGGAACGCACGCTGCTGGCGACGCTCGGCGCGCAGGCTTTCGTCGGGCTCGGTTTCTATGCCTTCCTGCTGTTCTCCTCCAACCCCTTTACGCGGCTCGATCCGCCGGCCGCCGAAGGGGCGGGCCTCAACCCGCTCCTGCAGGACATCGGGCTCGCCTTCCACCCGCCCACGCTCTACCTCGGCTACGTCGGACTTTCGGTGGCCTTCAGCTTCGCGGTCGGGGCGCTGCTCACCCGCAACGTCACTCCCGAATTCGCCCGGGTCATGCGCCCCTGGGTTCTCGGCGCATGGATTTTCCTGACCCTGGGGATCACCGCTGGATCCTACTGGGCCTATTACGAGCTCGGCTGGGGCGGCTGGTGGTTTTGGGACCCGGTCGAGAACGCCAGCCTCATGCCTTGGCTCGCCGCCACGGCGCTGCTCCACTCGGCCAGCGTGTTGGCGGCTCGCGACGCGCTGCGAACCTGGACCGTGATGCTCGGCGTCGTCGCCTTCTCGATGAGCATGATCGGCACGTTCCTTGTGCGCTCTGGCATCCTCACGAGCGTCCACGCCTTCGCCGTCGATCCGGAACGCGGCACGTTCATCCTCGCGCTGCTGGCGATCTATATCGGCGGCGCGCTGGCGCTGTTCGCGGCGCGGGCGAACACCATCGCCGAGGGTGAGCGGTTTTCGCCGCTCAGCCGTGAGGGCGCGCTGGTGGTCAATAACGTCGCGCTTTCGGCGATTCTCGGGGTCGTGCTGCTCGGCACGCTTTATCCCTTGCTCACCGAAGCGTTCGGCGTGCGCGTCTCGGTCGGTCCGCCATACTTCAACCCGGTCAGCGCGGTGTTCTTTCTTCCGATGTTGCTGGTGCTGGTGGTCGGACCCCTGCTGCGCTGGCGGCGCGACAGCTTCTCCCGCGTGCAGCGGCGGGTGGTCTTCGCCGTTTCGGTCGGGCTCGTCGTGCTCTTCGGCGTCGCAGTGCTCGCCCGCATCGCCATTCTGCCGCTGCTCGGCATGGCGCTTGCCGCTGCCGTCGCCGTGGCCGCCTTCGCGCCGCTGCGCGGCCGCTCTCTGCGCCGGCTTCCGCTGCCCATCTGGGGCATGGCCATCGCCCACTTCGGCGTCGCCGTGGCGCTGTTCGGAGTGGCCTGCGACAGCGCGCTGACGATCGAGAAGCTAGCCGCCGCCAATGTCGGCGACAGCGTCACCGTCGGACCCTGGCAGGTTACTCTCGACAGCGTAGAGCCGGTTGCCGGCCCCAACTGGACTGCGCTCGAAGGCCGGATGACGGCGCACTACAACGGCGGGGAGGGGCACCATATCGCGCCGCAGGCCCGCAACTTCTGGGCGCCGCCGCAGGAAACCACCGAATCCGCGTTGCTCACGCGCTGGAACGGCCAGCTTTACGCGGTGCTCGGCAAGGAGGCGAAAGACGGCCGCTGGCAGGTCCGGCTGTGGTGGAAGCCGTTCGTCACCTGGATCTGGTTCGGCGGCGTTCTGATCGCCCTGGGCGGCTTTCTGGCGCTGATCGGCCGCGTCGTCGGCGACTTGCGCCAGCGCGAGCGCCGCCGTCTGATCGCCCAGCGCCATGAGGTGGCGCCGTGAAGACCGTGCGCTGGACCTTGTGGGGCGTCGTCGTGCTGTTCGCAGCGCTCATGGCGCTGTTCGCCCTGCAGCTCTCCCGTCCCAAGGACGAGTTCGTCGAAAGCACGATGATCGGCAAGCCGGTCCCCGAATTTGCACTTCAGGCGGCCACGCCGGACCGTCCGGGCCTGTCGAGCGCGGACCTCGCCGATGGCACGCCCAAGCTGATGAACGTGTTTGCAAGCTGGTGCGTGCCCTGCGCCGCGGAGGCGCCGCAGCTGGCCGAGCTCGAGCGCGCGGGTGCGCCGATCGTCGGGGTCGCGATCCGCGACACTCCGGAGGACCTGGCGGCGTTCCTGCAGCGCAACGGCAACCCATTCGCCCGCATCGGCGCCGACAACCTGTCCGAAATCCAGTTCGCGATCGGCAGTTCGGGCGTGCCGGAAACCTTCGTCATCGATGGCAAGGGCGTGATCCGCTACCAGCACATCGGCGACATCCGCGAGGAAGACATTCCCATCCTGCTGGCGAAGTTGAGGGAGGCCGGCACATGAAGCGGCTGTTCGTCCTCCTAGCGCTCGCGCTCGCCGCCAGCTGGGCTGTGCCGATCACGGCGCAAGACCGCATGCCGCCGGCCCCTTACGCCTATAAACAGCTCGACGACCCGGAGCTCGAGGCCAAGGCCCAGGCGCTGATGGAAACCATTCGCTGCCTCAAGTGCCAGAGTCAGTCCATCGCCGACAGCGATGCGCAGATGGCCGGCGACATGCGCCATGAAATCCGCACGCGGATCGCTGCGGGCGAATCGCCCGAGCACATTCGTCAGTGGCTGATCGACCGCTATGGCAATTACGTGAGCTACAAGCCCGAAGTGAACAGCGTGACCTGGCCGCTGTTTGCCGTGCCCTTGTTGCTGTTGGCGATCGGTCTCTTGCTGATGCGGCACCGCTTCCGGAGGCGCACATGAGCTGGGTCCTTGCCATTGGCCTCGCGCTGGCCGCGTTCGCCGGCATTGTCTTCGCTTTTCGTCTGCCTAAGGGGGCATGGGCCACTGTCGGTGCAGCGCTGGCGTTCGGGCTTGTTGGTTATGCCCTGCAAGGCAGCTCGGGACAGCCGGGCGCGCCCAAGGCTGCGAGGGTCGCCACCACGGGCAGCGGCGAAACCTTGGTCGAGCTGCGCCACGCGGTCTTGCCCGAGCAGTTCCGCAGCTCGAGCAATCGCCTGATCACCGCCGACGCCTTGGCGCGACGCGATCGTCCGGCCGACGCGGCGACGATCCTGCGCGGAGCGGTGCGCGAGAATCCAAAGGATGCCGAGGCCTGGCTGGCGCTCGGCAATGCTCTGGTCGAGGATGCCGACGGACAGATGACTCCGGCCGCCCAATTCGCCTATCGCAAGGCCGAGACCTTGGCCCCGGAGAGCCCCGGTGTACCGTTTTTCGTTGGGATCGCGCAGGCGAATGCCGGTCAGCTGATGGATGTCCGCGCGTTGTGGGGGGAGGCGGCGCGCCGCGCACCCGAGGGCAGCCCGGCGCGTGCCGAAATCGAAGATCACATCGCCCGGCTCGAGGCGGTCATGCGCCAGATTCTTAAGGAACAAGGCCTCGAACCGCCGCCCGCAAAGTAATCGTCAGAAGGTCACCACGACCTTGCCAATCTGCTGGTTCGATTCGAGGTAGGCGTTGGCGTCGACGAGCGATTCCAGGCCGGAAAATTCCCTGGCGATGACCGGTTTGAGCTGTCCGCCCCTGAGTCCGGCGACGATCCGCTCTTTCGCCTTATCGAAGCGGTGTGGATGGTTCCAGATCTCGCTCGCCACCCAGCCGCGCATCGAGCAGCCCTTGAAGGCCATCGGCCAGTGGGGGTAGGGCGTCGGGCTCTCAGACAGCCCGCCGTAAATGAACAGGATGCCGCGCGGGCGAAGCGCCTGCGCCAGTGTGTCGACATAAGGGCCGCCGACCGGATCGAAGGCGACATAGGCCCCTTCGCCGCCGGTGATGTCCATCACCCGTTCGACCAGGTCCTCTTCTTCGGTGGCGACGACATGGGCGGCTCCTTGGCCCAGCAGCGCCTCCGCTTTCGCATGGGTGCGGGTGGCGGCAATCGAGACGGCGCCAGCCCAGTTGGCTAGCTGGATCGCTGCGATGCCGACGCTCGAGGACGCGGCGCGGACGATGACTCCGTCGTTGATGCCGACATCGGCGACCTCGATGATGGCAAAGGCGGTCATGTATTGCATCCAGATCGATGCCGCTTCGGCATCCGACAGGAAATCGGGCGCCGGCAGGAGGATACGCGCGGGCACGATCGCCTGCTCCGCCCAGATGCCGTACTGGCCCTGTTGGATCATCGGCAGGACGCACACGCGGTCGCCCTCCTTGTATTCTGACACGCCGGACCCGACCGCTTCGACAACCCCGACGCCCTCGTATCCGATCAGCGTCGGCAGCTGCGGCTTGGTCGGGTAGCGCCCGGCGCGATACATCGCTTCGGAGCGGTTCAGGCCAACCGCGAGCACCTTGATGCGTACTTCGCCGGGGCCGGGAGCGCCGACCTCGACGTCGTCGATCTTGAGTACTTGCGGACCGCCCGTTTCATGAACCCTGATCACGCGCGCCATCGATGTTTCTCCCTGGATTGCCTGCAGACTGGAGCTAGCCAGCCCGGATTGCCGATGTCCAGCGAAGTCCGGGCCAGACAAAGAAAAGGGGCCCCTCCCGAAGGAGAGGCCCCAATTCGTGGCAGGTTTCGTGCTGGATTAGAACTTGACGTTCGCTCCCAACGAATACCTGCGACCCAGCGTATTATAATACTGGGACGAGAAGCTGCCACCGGGAAGCTGGCCGAGAGCAGTGTTAGCAGAGGTGTCGATCCCCGTGTAAGGCGGCCTCTTATTGAACAGATTATCTACGCCGAACCGGACGGTCAGGTTTTCGGTAAGGGCGTAGCTGCCCGACAAGTTGAACATGTCGTAGGACGGACCGCCGGTCGTCGGTGTGGGGAACAAGGCTTCCGAGGAATCCTCGACCGAAGGCCGATGTTGCCATTGAAGTGCCAGGTTCGCACCGCCAACCCGGTAACCCAGGGTGGTCAGCGTTTGCCATTCGAAGGCAGCGCCGCTCAGTCCGGCGGCTGTGGTGCCGAACGTCCCCGTGTAGTCCGTGTTCGGGTTCGATGCCAGTTCAGCCACGTTGTAGTGGATGAAATAGCTGCCAACGACGTTCAGGTTGAGTGTGCCCGGTCCGACCGGAACCGCCCAATCGAGCTGCGCGTCGATACCTTCGATATCGATGGCACCTGAGTTGTTGTAAGTCATGATGATGTTGCCAAGATTTGGAGCGCCTCCCGGCGTGGCCGAAGCTTGGTAGTTCACACCGTTGCACACGTCGGCTGCCGCAGCCGCGGCCGCCTGCGAAGAACTTCCGGCCGCACCTGTAACCAACGGGTTATAGAACGGATCGAAGCACACCTGGAGGGCCGCACCCGGCGAGAAGCCGATGGCATCCTTTATCTTGATGCTGAACCAGTCGACCGACAACCGCAGCCGATTCAGCGCCGGGCTTGTGAATGGGGACGAGATAACGAACCCCGCAGTCCAGGTGTCCGCCACTTCAGGCCTCAGGTTCGCATTTCCGACGAGAGTCGGGAAGGCGAAGCCGCCTCCGGGGGCGGGCATCTGGGCGACAGGCTGGCCATAATAAGCCGAACCAGAGCCGACACCAGCAGTGGCGTCCATCCTCGCGGCGCAGACCGCCGTGATGTCCGCTTCGTTGGGTGTACCCGCACCCGCCGAAATCCGGTAGCTCGACCGCTTCGAACAGATGTCACCCAGCGCATTGAACGCGAAGGTCTGTTGCGGGGAGAGAAACAGTTCGGCGATGTTCGGCGCGCGTTCGGCGCGGTTGAAGCCGCCACGGACGCGAAGCCAATCGGTCACCGCCATGTCACCCAGAAGCTTGTAGGTATAGCTCGTGCCAGTGGTGTTGTAGTCCGAAATACGGCCGCCCAACTCAAGATCGAGCGAACGAATGAAGGAATCGCGCAGAACCGGGACCAGAAGCTCGCCGTACAATTCCTTGACGTTGATTTCGCCTTTGGTGTCGCCGCTCGGGTAGATGCCCAGCGCCTGGTCCTGGAACGAGACGCCCTGAGTAGTGAGGGTGTCGTTCTGATAGATGTAATTGGTTTCGCGATAGCTGGCACCGAGCGCCGCCTGCAACGGACCGGCAGGAAGATCGAACAGCGAGCCGGTTATGTTTGCTTCCCAGATGTTCTGCTGGATCTTCGACCGGTTCTTCAGATCGGCACGGATCGCTTCGCGGCAGTCTTGTGAGATCGTGGAAGGATCTGCAAAGAAGTTATAGCCGCTGGTGCAGGTCGCAAAGTTTGCGCCGAAACCGTCGCCAGCGTCGTTGCTCTGCGCACTGAAACCCTGACCCCAGTTAGGCGAGGTGATGAGTGCACGCAGGCGATTGAGCGACTTGACGCCGGTCTGGATGGCGTAGGTCGAGGATTCACCGAAGTTGGCGAACACTTCCCAGGTCCAGTCGGTGTCGGGGATCGAGCCCTGCAGTCCAGCAGTGATGTTGTAGGTGTCGACGTCGGAGTCGTTTTCCCGCGGATCGTCAAACAGGTAGGCCAAGTCTACATTGGACTCGGAATTCGCCAGGAGATTTCCGAGGAAATTGGTGCCTGTCCCGCGACCCAGCATAAGAGCCTGCAAGTCGGCCGGCAGCGGGAACACGACATACTTCGGGCATCCCCCCGTGGTCGGGCAGGCGGTCAACCCGTATTGTCCGCCCGGAAGGTAGGCCGCGTTTGTCGAACCGTCGGCGTTGAGAGATGAAGGAATTCCGCGGGCGGAGTCACCCGTGTAGGCATCGTAGCCGTAGGGAATGCTTGCGCTCCATCCGCCAACGACCGGACCCGGCTCCTGCACAGTATGCGTATGCACATGGGTGTACATCGCCTGTCCGAACACGCCGATCCAGTCGTTGATTTCATAATTGCCGCGAGCCAGGAAGTTGTAGCGAGTGAGCGGCAGCTGCTCGTACAGATAGGTGTCATTGGCCGCGACCGTGCCGATGGCAGTCTGTTTCAAGGTGTAACCGTCTACGCCCTGGGCTTGGGAGGCGCCCCCACGCTGAGCAAATCCACTACCGGTAAAGACGCTTCCGTCCGGGTTGGCATACAGCGTGAAGGCGCCCGTGTTTTGGAACAGGTTGAAGTAACCGAAGCCGAAATTGGCGGGAACGCACAGGCCGCTGTCAATCGGATTGGGGTTGTTGGGATAGGTACAGCTATAACTGCTCGAAAGGGTCGGGTCGGCTCCTGGCTTGAGGACCAACGTCGAACCGTTGAGGTTTGCGCCGGGGAAGTAGCTGATCATCTGGTCCGGATTGACGCCATTCGACGACACGCCGGCCCGGGGCAGGAAGAAGCCGGTGCCACCAACGTTCGGGTCTGCCCAACGGTCGACGAACCACGGCAGATCCCGTTGATAGATCGCTTCGCGCTTATTGGTTGACATGGCGAACGACACGTTGCCTCGTCCGTCGTCGAAATCGGCGCCCATGATTCCGGACACCTGATATTCGAAGCCGCCACCGTGCTCGCTGAGACCGGCAGTACCGTCGAGCTCAAGGCCCTGGAAGTTCTTCTTAAGGATGAAGTTGGCCACACCGCCGATAGCATCGGCCCCGTAGGTCGCCGAGGCGCCGCCGGTGATGATCTCGACGCGCTCCACCGCGGCGGATGGAATAGTATTGATATCAACCACGCCCGTTGCGTTGCCCGGTGTCGCCCGCCGACCGTCGATTAGTACGAGGTTGCGGTTGGCGCCAAGACCGCGCAACGAAATGTTCGCGGAACCCGGGGTATTGGTTGCCGTCGGCTGGATATCACCTGCGTTAGCGCCAACCGGCGTTTTGGAGGGGACGAACTGCGGCAGCTTGTTGAGGTTTTGCTCGATCGCCGAGGTCGTCGAACTTTGCAGCAGCGACTCATCGACAGTGACAAGCGGGCTGTTCGATTCATAGTCGCGGCGCACGATGCGCGAGCCGGTAACGACGATGCCCGCAGCTTGGGTCGTCTCGTCGGTGACCTGGGCGCAGTCGGCGTCGACGCCCGGCGTGCACTGCACCGGTTCGTTGGTGTCGACCTGGCCACCGGCTTGCGCCAGAGCCGGGCTTCCCGCGATCGCGAGGCCGGCGCCGCCGGCCATGAGAGCGGCCCTGAAAGCCGCGCTACGGTTGATCTGCAAACTCCTCACTTCGAGCTCCCTTCGTACAAATAGCCCACGGCCCGCGAGCCGCGGTTGGATTCCTGAAATCTTGCTGTGAAAATCCGGCCGGCAGACAGCCGACCGCGCAACCGTTGAAGGGGGTACATGCAAGGCGAAACGCGCCGGGGCGCAGTCTCCGTTGCGCATCTGTGCGCTTGCCTCATCGAAATACCCTCCCATACGGTCAGCTCCTGAATCGAAGCTGATCCGTCTCGACCGTTATTATTCCGCCTCGTTGATAGTGTCTAGCCTCGGCGCTTGTCACCGGGCCCCGACTCTGCCGCTTTTGCGCAACATTTTGCCGTTTCGACGGCCACGGGGTCCTATTAAGTTGCCTGCAGATTTTTGGGTTTGTGTCGGAAAGACGCGGATTTCTGCGGGTTTGAGGCCTGTGGCGGCCTTGACGTCCCAGCGAGTGTTGCTCCCCTGCATCGCTTGCCCATTTTGTCGCCTTTGGGGGCTGTTGATAATGTCCGGAGCGTTGCTGATACCGCTCCCTGTTCAAGGCGGGAAAAGCTGCTAGACCTTCGGTAAGCCGGGAGGGCGGGAGAAGATCGCAATATGACCAGAGCGCGTCGGGCGAACGGGCCCAGCGATGATGTTTTCGTTCATGGCGGGCGGGGCGCCGACGCGGGTTGGCGCCAGGTGTTGCGAAGCCATGCCCTCGCAACCTGGAAGTCCGATGGCGGGTTGTCGGCGGCGGAGGCCGTCGAACGTTTGCCGGACCTGGGTCAGATGGCCGAGGAAGCAGTCTCTCTGATAGAAACCTTCACCCTCGGTGCGCTGGCTCGCGCGCGGCGCAAGGGTGAGACAGCGGGGGAGCCGGGCGAGGAATTCTTCGACCAGCTGAACCTGATCCTCAATAGCCTCGAGCCCAGTGTGCAAGGACATGGCGCCTCGGGAGACGGGTCGCCGCTGATCTTCCAGAGCGAGCTGTGGCAAGTCTTGCACAAGATGCGGGAGAGCGCCGAGCTGTCCTATGCCCGCGAGGTCGATCTGGTCGAACTCGACCGGCGCATCCTGTTCCTTCTGCGCAGCAAGGGACCGCTGGTGCCGGCCGAACTGTCGTCTGCGGTCGGCGTCGACAAGGCGCAGGTCAGCCGCTCGGTCAAACGCCTGCTCGAATTGCGCATGGTCGAGCGCGAGCAGATCCGCTCCCCGGTTATGCTGACCCGCAAGGGGGAGGCTTTGGCCGACCGCCTGCTGCGCCTCGCCGACTTGCGCAATCGCGAGCTCATATTCGATATCGCCGACGACGAACTCGAGCGCTTCTTTGCTACGATCGAAGTGCTGCTCAAGCGCTCGGTCGCTCTTTACGAGCAGGAGCGCGCTCGCGCCAATACGCCAGACCGCGGCGAGGGCGAAGGCGACGTAACGATCGCCCAGCGCCGCGTGGACGAGGCGATCCTGGTCGACCGCACACGCATCATGTCGCCGCTGCTGACGCTGAGTGCCTATTTCAGCCGCAGCGGCGCGCTCGCGTTCAAACGCCGTACCGGTCTCTCGAACTTCGAAGCATGGGTGCTCAATGAAATCGGGATGGCCGCGCCGATAGATTGGCCCACGCTGACCGCGGCGTTGCAGCGCGATCACAGCCAGGCCGGGCGTACGGTCAAGGCCCTCATGGATCGCGGTCTCATCGCACGCGATGGCCGGCCCGGGCGGCGGCACGGCAAGTTCTATCCGACGGCAGAAGGCCAACGGCTCTATAATCTCATTCAGGAGACCAGCGTCGAGCGCAGCAGCTTTCTGATGGCGCCGCTCGGCGACGAGGAGCGCACCCGGTTCTTGGCGACATTCGACAAGCTCAGGCGCAACGCGGTTGCCCAGCTCGAACGCGAGCGCGCGCTCGAGGAACTCGATTGCGACTGAGCGAGCCCAGCTTGCGAAGACCTACTTGATGCGCTCGACCCGGACGGCTTGCTGCGACCCGACGACCATTAGGTAGCCGCCCAGCGCGCCGCGCTGGATCTCGATAGAATCGCCCTTACGCGGCGGCCTGAATGAACTTCCGCCGCTTTCTGTCATCAGCCACTGTGCACCATTGGTGAGCTCGACCAAGTAAACGTGCGGCTGGCGTTCGCGCACGGCGGACACCGTGGTGGTGATTTGCCGCGCACCGTTACGGTTCGGGTCGAAACGGGCGGAGGAGCGGGACCGCAGGTCGTCGGCACCGAAGCCCCCCGGCGCACCTTGCGGCGCCAGCACCGCACCGCCGCCATTTGGAGAGGGCATCTGCCCAGGGACCGATTTCGGATTGCCTCCGGCGGCGCGGATATTGTTGTCGTAGCAGGCGAGGCGCGCCGTCGGATCGTCGATCTTGGCGCACTCGCGCATGATATTGAGCACTATTTCGTTGTTTACCTGAGCGGTAGCGGGCGTGGCGGCCACGGCCATCGCCGATCCGGCCAGCAGAAATGTCGCGCGGAGCGCCGATGTCATGCGAGTGAACTCCCTCTCGTTGTCGCGCTTCTGACGGCTCGCCTCTTTTCGCGCAAGTGGCTTGCGGCGCGCCGAACGCAGGGAAGGGCGCTCAGTCGGCGGATTCCTCGTCCTGGGCCTGCAATTTGCCGCGGCGCACCTGGTCGGCCTCCATCGACTTGAACAGGGCGGTGAAATTGCCCTCGCCGAAGCCCTCGTCCTTCTTGCGCTGGATAAATTCGAAAAACACCGGGCCGATCATGGTCTGGCTGAAGATTTGCAGCAGCAGGCGCGGGTCGCCGTCCTCGGTCGAGCCGTCGAGCAGGATGCCGCGCTTGCGCAGTTCCTCGACCGGTTCGCCGTGGCCTGGCAGTCTGCCCTCAAGCATCTCGTAGTAGGTGTCGGGCGGGGCAGGGGCGAACGGTGTGCCGCAGGCTTTCAAGCGATCCCATACCTCGTAGAGGTTGTCGCAGCTCATGGCGATGTGCTGGATGCCTTCGCCGTTGAACTCGCGAAGGTATTCCTCGATCTGCCCGCCGCCTTTCTGGCCTTCCTCGTTGAGCGGAATTCGGATCTTGCCGTCGGGTGCAGTCATCGCCTTGCTTGTCAGGCCGGTGTATTCGCCCTTGATGTCGAAATAGCGGATCTCGCGGAAATTGAAGATGCGCTCGTAGAATGCGGCCCAATGCGACATGCGTCCGCCGTAGACGTTGTGTGTCAGGTGGTCGATGATCCGCAGGCCGGCGCCTTCGGGATGCCGGTCGACGCCTTTTTCCCACACGAAGTCGATGTCGTAGATCGACAGCGCCTCGTTTTCGCCGTCCTCGTACCGGTCGATGAGATAGATCAGCGAATGACCGATGCCGCGGATTGCGGGGATGTTGAGTTCCATCGGACCGGTGTTGACGTTGGCCGGCTCCGCTCCGCGGGCCAGTGCCTCGGCATAGGCCTTTCCGGCGTCGCGAACGCGGAACCCCATGCCGCAAGCCGAAGGGCCATGTTCGGCGGCGAAGTAGGCCGCGGGACTCTTGGGTTCGTAATTGGCGATGAAGTTGATCGCGCCCTGGCGCCAGAGCTGCACGTCCTTGCTGCGGTGACGCGCCACCAGTGTGAAGCCCATTCCTGCGAAGCATTCTTCCAGCACGCCCTTTTCGGGCGCTGAAAACTCTAGAAATTCGAAGCCGTCGAGGCCGAGCGGATTGTCGAAAAGATCGGTCATGGTTTCAAATGTAACGAATATGGCCAGATGGAACAAGCGCCTAAAACGTCGCGACGTTCGAGAGGATCGAGGGTTCCAGGTGAAATCGCTTGAATCGCAGCGTTAACTGTGATTCTTGTGGGATATGAACCCTCGCCGACCGATATCTGCGCTGCCCCGTGAAAAGCTGATCCAGCTCGGCGCGCTTTGCTGGCTGCTGCTGCTTGGCGGGATGGCCTTGGCGGGGCCCTATGGCGTGCTCGCTTGGGGGGAGAACGTCTCGGTGCTCGAGAAGCGGCAGCAACAGATCAGTGAGCTGAAGCAGGAAAAGGCGCGGCTCCAAAACCTCGTAGCGCTCCTCGATCCGAATCATGTCGATCCCGACCTTTCGACCGAGCTTCTGCGGCGCGATCTCAACGTCGCCCATCCCGACGAATATATCCTCGACCTGCCCCAGCGCTGAGGCGGGGTTTCCGTCGCAAATGATACGATTAGCAGGCGTTGCAACGCGCCCGTCTCTGCGCCTATAGGCCTGCCCACGAGACGGTGCCTGGCACCACAGACGGACAGGACGAACCACCTTGGCTAAAGCCGCCAGCCCACGCTCAAGCAAGCCCGCCGCCAGCCCGAAATCCGCGGCGGCAAAGTCTTCCCCCAAGGACGCTCAGGCCGACGATAATTTTGCGCTGCACAGCCTCCAGGAGGATTTCGAGGCCAACCGGCGCTACAAGGCAAAGAAGGATGAGCTGCTCTCGCTTTACGAAACGATGCTACTCATCCGCCGGTTCGAGGAGAAGGCCGGCCAGCTTTACGGTCTCGGCCTGATCGGCGGGTTCTGCCATCTTTACATCGGACAGGAAGCCGTCGCGGTCGGCCTGCAGTCGGCGCTGACCGAGGGCAAGGACAGCGTCATTACGGGTTACCGCGACCACGGCCACATGCTTGCCTACGGCATCGATCCCAAGGTCATCATGGCCGAGCTCACCGGCCGCCAGGCCGGCATCTCGCACGGCAAGGGCGGCTCGATGCACATGTTCAGCACCGAACACGCGTTTTACGGGGGCCACGGCATCGTGGGAGCGCAGGTCCCGCTCGGGGCCGGACTCGCCTTCGCCCACAAGTACAACGACGATGGCGGCATCACGCTGGCCTATTTCGGCGACGGCGCCGCCAACCAGGGCCAGGTCTACGAAACGTTCAACATGGCCAGCCTGTGGCAGTTGCCGATCGTCTTCGTGGTGGAGAACAATCAGTACGCCATGGGCACCTCGGTCAAGCGCTCGAGCGCGGAGACGCATTTCTACCGCCGCGGCACGGCGTTCCGCATACCCGGCATCGCGGTCAACGGCATGGACGTGCTCGAGGTTCGCCAGGCGGCCGAAGTCGCTTTCCAGCACGTGCGTGCCGGCGGCGGCCCGGTGCTGCTCGAACTCAATACCTATCGTTACCGCGGCCATTCGATGTCCGACCCGGCGAAATACCGGACCCGCGAGGAGGTGCAGGACCAGCGCGAACACAACGATCCGATCGAGCGGGTCAAGGCGGACCTTGCGGGGCTCAAGGTGTCCGAAGAGGCGCTGAAGGACATCGACAAGGCGATCCGCGCCCGCGTTAACGAAGCGGCCGAATTTGCCGAAAATTCGCCTGAGCCGGAACCGGCCGAACTCTACACCGACGTGCTGGTGGAGAGCTACTGATGGCGATCGAGCTCAAGATGCCCGCGCTTTCCCCGACGATGGAGGAAGGCACGCTCGCCAAGTGGCTGGTCAAGGAAGGCGACACCGTCTCGGCCGGCGACGTGCTGGCGGAAATCGAGACCGACAAGGCGACGATGGAATTCGAATCTATCGACGAAGGCACCGTGGGCAAGATCCTGGTTCCGGAAGGCAGCGAGGGCGTGAAGGTCGGGACCGTGATCGCTGTGCTCGCGGGCGAGGGGGAGGACGCCTCCGATATCGCCGCGCCTGCGCCCGCTTCGACGCCAGCCCCGGCGGACGTACCCGGCGAGGGCAAGGACGTCGGGCGTGCGCCGGACCGGGCCGAGATCACCCGGCCGCAATCGAGCCCGCGGGCCGACGATCCGGAAATCCCCGCCGGTACCAACATGATAACGGTCACTGTTCGCGAAGCGCTGCGCGATGCGATGGCCGAGGAGATGCGGCGTGACGAGCGCGTCTTCGTGATGGGCGAGGAAGTCGCCGAATACCAGGGCGCCTATAAGGTGACCCAGGGCCTGCTCGAGGAATTCGGCGACCGCCGGGTGATCGACACGCCGATCACCGAATACGGCTTTGCCGGCATCGGCACCGGCGCGGCGATGGGCGGCCTCAGGCCGATTGTCGAGTTCATGACCTTCAACTTCGCGATGCAGGCGATCGACCACATCGTCAATTCCGCCGCGAAGACCAACTACATGTCGGGCGGCCAGATGCGCTGCCCGGTGGTGTTCCGCGGCCCCAATGGCGCGGCCAGCCGCGTCGCCGCCCAGCACAGCCAGAACTACGGCCCGTGGTACGCCAGCGTACCCGGCCTGATCGTCATCGCGCCCTACGATGCGTCGGACGCCAAGGGCCTGCTCAAAGCTGCCATCCGGTGTGAAGACCCGGTCGTATTCCTCGAAAACGAATTGCTTTATGGTCGTTCGTTCGAGCTTGCCCAACTCGACGATCACGTGCTGCCCATTGGCAAGGCACGGATCGTGCGCGAAGGCTCGGACGTCACCATCGTCAGCTATTCGATCGGCGTCGGTCTCGCGCTCGAAGCGGCCGAAGGGCTGGCCGACGAGGGCATCGACGCCGAGGTCATCGATCTGCGCACGCTGCGCCCGCTCGACACCCAGACGATCCTCGAGAGCCTGGCGAAGACCAACCGCCTGGTGGTGGCGGAAGAAGGTTGGCCGACCTGCTCGATTTCTTCCGAGGTCATCGCGGTATGCATGGAGCAAGGTTTCGACCATCTCGACGCACCCGTCTTGCGGGTGTGCAACGAGGACGTTCCGCTGCCCTATGCGGCCAATCTTGAAAAGCTGGCACTGATCGACTCTTCGCGCATCGCGGAAGCGGCGCGCAAGGTCTGCTACAAGGACTGAGCGCGCCGGGCGCTAAAGCGAACTGCTGAACTTGTTGCACCTGGCGACCGGATCCGGCGAGGCGTTGTCGCGCTGGTAAATCTTGCTCAGGTCGCGGCTGTCGCGGACGTTGAATGCGCCGTAGACGTTGATCAGGTTGTCCTTGATGAACACGTCGCCGAACAGCGGCTGATAGTCGTAGGCTATCTCGACGAAGATGACCGCATCGTCCTCGTCGTACGCCGTGACCTCGCTGCCGCTGGGGCCCATACCCTTGAAGGTGGGGTCGGAGAGACCCGCTCCTTCGTTGCCGAATGTCGAGCTCCAGTCCTTGGTGCCGAGACAGCGTTGCCAGTGGATATACTGCTGCTTGGACGGGCTACCGGGCACCACCTCCAGGCTGCTGATGATCACTCGCCCTCGGTTGAACAGATCGGTGGACTTGCCCGCCTCGATGCCGGCACCGGCGAACACGTCGTCGATGTCGCTCTCGTAAATCCGCCGGTTCTCGAGCATCGAGGTGTCGCCGATCCGCGAGGCATTGTCGGCGATCTGCATTGCGGTCTGGCTGATCTTGAGGTGGGTCAGCGCCAACCAGGCAACTTCGGTTCCGTAGAGCCCGGCAGTCAGCAACAAGGGCGTGGCCAGCGCCAGTTCGGTCATCGCCAGGCCGGAGGTGTCGCGGGCGAGACGCTGCAAGAGAGATCCCAGCCTCGTCATTTGCAGTTCCGCACCGTGGTGGCGGTTTCCTGCTGGTCCCACGGCTGATTGCGCAGAACCGTAGAGGTTTCGAGCTGGTGGGTGTCGGCCAGGCCGATGAAGCGGCCGATCGGGAAGGCTCGCGGATACGATACGCGGACGGTGTAAAGCACCGCATCGCGCGCGCCGCCGCCGCCGCTCTTGCCGCGGTCGCGGTCCCACGACTTGTTGCCGTTGACGTCCTCGAACGGTTCGCCGTTGTCGCATACGCCGTTGCCGTTGAGGTCGGAATAATCCTCTGGCGAAGAGACGTCGGAGAAGTTGGCGTAGGCCTTTCGGTCGAAAGTCAGCGTGGCGTTCGGCGCGATGTCATGAACGGCGTTGGTCACGCCCGCATCCAGCAAGGATGGGTTTGCCCCCTCGATCGATGAATTGCGCGCGGCCTTGGCGATGGCGCCCTGCAGGATCGCGGAGGTGTAGGTATTGTAGCCGAGATCGAACAGGCCGAGCAGCATCATGATCAGCACGGGTGCGACGAGTGCGAACTCGACGATCGCCGCGCCCTGTTCATCCCGAACGAGCGATCGAGACGCGGGGCCGGCGATCACTTGGCTATCCTCAGGTCGCCGATCCGCTGGGCGATGTCGTCGAACGTTTGCTGCAACGCGATGGCGTTGGCCGCTTCGAAGTAGTGCCCGGGACCGGCGCAATCGGTCATCGTCGGGCTGAGCGTCGTGCCGAAACCGACCACCCACACCGTGATATTGCGCTTCTTCACCTCTTCGCAGGCAAATCCGAAGCGCTTCTCTACCGTTTTTGTCAGCGACAGCGGCGACCCGGGTCCCCAGCGCCTCAGGTCGAGCGGCTCGATGCCATAGCTGGTGTAGCTGATGTCGAGCGGAGCCGTCTCTCCGTCCGTCAGGAAGATAAGATTGCGGCTGGTCGACACGCCGTTGACGTCGGCGTTTTCGGCGGCGAACAGGCCGGTCGGCGAGATCAGCCGGCCGCCCCAGATCATGCCGATGTCGTGGTAGGTGTTGCCCTGCGGCTTGAGCGTGGCCAGGAAGATGTCGAGCTGAGCCGCGGTCAACGGAGCCAGTTTCATGGCCTTCGGCGGGCAGGCGCTATAGCCCCACCACGCGGCGTTGACGTAGTCGCTGGTAGTCTCGAGCGCCGGAATGCTGAACCCGTTGGGCGCGGCGCCGATGCCGCGCACGAAGCTGAGATCGCGCAGCATCGGCTTCCATTGAGTGTCCGGCTTGCCGGGGTCCGGAACCAGGTCGAGGTCGAGATCCATCGCTTTCGACAGGTCGACATTGGCATAGTCGGTGATCTGGTACGTCTTGCGCTCCTCGACGCACCCGTCCCAACCGACTGCGACTTTCGAAGGCGTGAGCGACGTGCCGCCGATCTTGAACTTCTTCGTCTTGCCCTTCTTGGCGAAACGCACGTCGGTCAGGATGCTGTCGTAATTCCAGCGCTTGGTGCCGCCGGAGGATATGGGCTCACGGGTGTTGTAGGTCCACTTGTCTGCAATCCAGTCTGGTTCGAGCAGATCGCCGACGTTGACGTTGGTCGAGTACGGGACGAAGCCGTAGCGGATCCGCGATCCCGCCTTGTTGGCTGACGCCAGCTGGGCGTAGAAACTGCGGACGACGTCTTTCAGCGATTCGATGCGGCTCTTGCTGTCGCCCATATTGGTCGTGCCCATTGAACCCGTCACGTCCAGCACCATCATGATGTCGGTGTTGGACATGTTGAGCTGGGCCCCGCAGCTCGCCCGCAGCGGCATTTCCGTATAGCCGAAGATGTTCATGATGGTGGTCGGCACCACCACGCTTGCCGTCCCCGCGACGGTAAAGTCGGACTCGACCTTCATCGAGAAGCGTCGGTCCCGGGTGCCGTACATCCCGTCCCTGAAATTGACGTCGAAGAAGGCCTGGCCGGCCTTGAGCGAGTCGGCACTCATGACCCCGGCGACCAGGTTCGATCCCATCCGCTTGCGAGCGGCCAGCACCCCGGCGTCGCAAGCCTGCTGCAGCCTGCTTTCCGCGAGGTAGCCGCGGCTGACGTCGACGCCGCCGCCGACCATGGCCAGCAAGGGGATCAGCGCGGCCGCAATGATCGCGAGGGTGTTGCCCGCAGTGTCTCGAGACAGGCCGTCGAGGAATGCGGCGAAGCGTGCCGCCGCAGATGGCCGATTCGGAGTCATGCCAAGCCGATACGACGGGACGCGTAAGCGGCTGCTGAAGCGGAGTGGTTAATATGTTCATACATTCCGCCGACCCGCGGAACTGCATGCTATTTGAGGACGAACAGCGGCCGCGAGTAGCTCAGCGTGATGTTGTCGATCGAGGTCCCGCCGACGATGTCCGGCAGGTTATAGGTAATGTCGAGATCGAATTCGAGTGCGCCGTCCACGCGGCTCGGGTTGACAGGGTTGACGGCCACACTGAGCAGATTGGCGTTGAGATTGTAAGGCGAAGCGACGGCCATGGCGGCGATGTTGGCTTCCAGCATCGTGTTCGAGACCTGATTGTTCTTCTGGTACTCGACCGCTGCAAAGCGCGCGGCGTCGCTCGCCAGCGATCGAATGGCGTTGTAGTTCTGCATATAGATGCCGACCGAGACCACGCCGAACATGAGCGCGAAGAAGACTGGCGCGAGCAGGGCGAACTCGATCGCCGAGGCGGCGCGGCTGTCGCGCAGCAGGCGGTGAATGAAGCTGGATCGCGTGGTCACGATACCTGCACCGTGCGCACGACGGTGTAGTTGATCGGCGAGCTCACGCCGAAGTGCGTCCAGACCGGCGAATAGGTATCGGTCAGGGTCAACTCGACATAAGAGTAGACTTGCTGGCCGGTGCAGGTGGGTACGGTGGCGGAAAGCGTGGCGGCGGTGCCGCAACGGTACTTGTCCGCAATGGTCAGCTGATCGTCACGAAGGTTGAGCGATGCCTCGATGATCTGTTCCAGGTCGCTCGAGGTAATGCCCGAACCGCCGGCTGCCGCGAGGATGATCTCGCCCGCTTCGCTCGCCGCGCTCTGCAGTTGCTGCTCGCGCGAGATGATGTTGCTGACCTCGAATACGCCAAGCGACAGCGTGGCGAGCAGGGGCGCGATCAACGCGGTTTCGATCGCCATGGTGCCGCGGTTGTCGCGGCCCAGGGAGAAAACTTTGCGCAGGGCGATCATGCCACCAGCCTCACGCCGCCGGCCGAAGATCCGGCGGAGTTGGTTTGGGTCGAAGTGCAGGTGGTGGTGATCGTGGTGTTGCCCGAGATTTTCAGCTTCGCCGCCCAAAGCTGGAAGCACAGCGGTGCCGTGCTCGAATTGCCGTTGATCGTCAGATCGCCGTTGGGAAGGTAGAAGGTGCCACGCACGGACACGTTCGCATTGCCGTTGAATGTGTGCGCAACCGAGGTGGTCTGGTCGCCCTTGTCTTCGTAGACCAACATGCCGCCATAAAGGTTCTTGTAAGCCTCGTTGGGCGTGCCCACGAAATCCCCAGCTTCCATCGGGGTAAGGTCGAGCTTGCCGGCATTGCCTTGCCCGCCGAGTTTGATCTGCGCGCCGTTCTTGAGGACGAACATGACACCCGTTCCGGTGATGTCGGCCTTCTGGTCGCTCATGTCCAAAACGCCGCCGTCGACCACGTAGATGCCCGGTTTCATGATGATCTTGCAGGTCATGTTCATGCCGTCGTAGACGCCGGGTTCCAGATAGATCGCCGTGCTGGTTGCCTTCTTGCCGTGGGCGCAGTCGATCGTGCGGTGAGTGCTGTCCGTTGGCGTCGGCGTCGGCAGTTCTTTGAACGGGTTGGAGAGGCTTTTCGCGCCTTCGGTGACCTTGCTCTCGAGGTATGCCGGTACGCTTGCGCTGCCGCACGTTACGATGCTGTCGGTCGTGACGCCCTTCTTGCTGGGATCGGTGCTGTCGACGTCGATCTTGATTGCATCGTCCTCGCACGAGAGCGCGCCCAGGCCGCATGCGGCGCTCACCGAGGCGCTTCCGCCGACGGTGAAGACGCCGGATTCGCCCTTTTTCAGCGCCATCAGGCATGCCTGGTAGGTGCCGCCTTCGGCGAAGGTTGCCTGGGCGCTGGCGAAGACCGTCATCGCCTTGCCCACGATGAAGCCGGTGAAGGGCAATTCCTTGGTCGCCCGGGCCGAGACGATCACCGAATTGTTGGTCCCGCCCCCATAGCTGCCGAGCTGGACGATGGAATCGGAGTCCGCAGTCGCGAACGTCTCTGTCAGCGCGAGGTTGGCGACATATTCCTGTCTCGCCCGCGTCTTGTAGTTCTGAGAGTTCTTGTCGTAGGCGAGGGTCCAGGCGCCGGCGAGGGCGCTCTGATCGACCGCCTGCTGCAGTTCGCGTTTCCACGCATACATTTGGGCCATATCCATGGCGTACCCCGCGGCACCGATCAGCACCGGCATGCCCAGCGCCGTGAGCAGCACCGCATTGCCGGTCTTTTCGCCCAGCAGCCGCCGGAGAAATCGGACTGTCTTGCTAGCCATGAGCCCTGCCACAAATAGAAATCGGGGTTCGAACAGGATGCTTTTAGGCCATCATGCTCACCAGTCCGTGAAAGGGGACGGTTAACGGCAACTTGACCACGGAATCCGGGTTTCCCCGCGCCATTGGGTTGACAGGAGGCGGCGCGCCTGCCGTGAAAAGCGCGCATGGACCACGCGCTTGTCGACGAATTGGCCGAGCCGCAGCGACTCGCGTTGGCCCATGCCAGGCCGGGCGCCCTCGAACCCATCCTGGCGGTGCTGGCGCTGGATGCGCGGCTTGCGGCCTTCGTGCGCCGCGGGCACGAGCCGCTGCTGGCGCAGGTGCGGATTGCGTGGTGGCGCGATCGTCTCGGCGAGCCTCGCGCCGCGTGGCCTAAGGGCGATCCCTTGCTCGCCGAACTGACACACTGGCGCGCCCCGGATGCGCTCTTGCCTCTGGTCGACGGCTGGGAGGGGCTGCTTGCCGAAACGCTAGACGTTGCCGCTGTCGAGGGCTTTGCCGCCGGGCGCGCCGCGGCATTTGCTGCATTGGCCGGCGAGCTTGGGGCAAGCGATCCATTGGCGGCGAGCGCAGGACGTAGCTGGGCGTTGGCCGACCTCGCCGGCAATCTGACCGACCCTACCGAGCGCGAAACGGTTCTCCGCGTTGCCGCAACCGGGGGCGCACGTCTGCCGTCCCATCGCGCGCTGCGGCCGCTGGCGATCCTGGGCGCGCTCGGCCGCCGCGCCATTGTCCACGGCGGACGGCCCCTGCTCGAAGGACGCGGCGCCGCCCTGCTGGCGATGCGGGTTGGCATGTTCGGCCGCTAGGCTATTGTCGCTCCCGGGAAAGGGACGCGAAATGAACAAGATGGTGCTCGGCGCGCTCGGCGTGCTGGTTCTCTTCGCAATCGGGCTGGTCTGGGCGCAGGGCCGGGCGGAAGTCGAACGCGGTGCCCCGCCGCCGCTGCCCGCGCCGCTTATAACGCCGAGCGGACTGCCGAGCGCCGACATTGCCGGGCTCGAAGGGCCGGCCCCGCCCGAGGCGAGCGAACTGACCCGCGAGGAACAGCGCTTCTACCGATACGACCGCAACCGCGACCGCGTGATCACGCGTAACGAGATGATGTCGAGCCGAACCGACGGCTTTCGCAAGCTCGATGTCGACGGCAACAACCTGCTGACGTTCGAGGAATGGGCCGTTGCGACCTCCGACCGTTTCGCCGAGATGGATGCCAACGGCGACAACAAGCTGAGCCCGGCCGAATTCGCCACCAGCGCGCCCAGGCCCAAACCGCGTCCGACGAACACCTGCTCCTGCACCAGGTAGCTCGTGCCTAGGCGGGGACGCGCATGCTCTCGAGCCAGGCGCCGAAGTCGGCCTTGGCGCGGCCGGTATAGGCTTCCTTGCGCTGCTTCTTGGCGACTTCGTGGAGCGGCGGGAACAGGCCGAAGTTGACGTTCATCGGCTGGTAGCTGTCGGCCTCGGCATCGCCGGTGATGTGCGCCAGCAGCGCGCCCATCGCGCTCGTCGCCGGCGGGGCGGTCCACGGGATGCCCGCCAGGTCGTCGGCCGCCATGATGCCGGCGAGGAGGCCGACCGCCGCGCTTTCGACATAGCCTTCGCAGCCCGTGATTTGCCCGGCGAAACGGATGTGCGGCGCCGCGCGCAGGCGCAATTGCCGGTCGAGCAGCGTCGGCGAATTGAGGAAGGTGTTGCGGTGCAGCCCGCCGAGCCGGGCGAACTCGGCGTTCTCGAGGCCGGGGATCGTCCGGAACAGGCGCACCTGCTCGGCATGTTTGAGCTTGGTCTGGAAGCCGACCATGTTCCACAGCGTGCCGAGCTTGTTGTCCTGCCGCAGCTGGACCACGGCATGCGGCCAGCGGCCCTGGGGAAACTCGGGCGTGGCGTCATGCGGATTGTCGAGTCCGACCGGTTTCATCGGGCCAAAGCGCAGCGTGTCGACACCGCGCGCGGCCATGACCTCGATCGGCATGCAGCCATCGAAATAGGGCGTGCTGGTTTCCCACTCCTTGAACTCGCCCTTCTCGCCGTCGAGCAGGCCTTGGTGGAAGGCGAGATATTGCTCCCGGGTCATCGGGCAGTTGATGTAATCCTTGCCTTCTCCACCCGCTGAATCGACCTTGTTCCAGCGCGATTGCATCCAGCATTTGTCCATGTCGATGCTGTCGAAATGGACGATCGGGGCGATGGCGTCGAAGAAGGCGAGACGGTCCTGTCCGGTCGCGGCGACGATGCTTTGCGCCAGCGCCGCCGCCGTCAGCGGGCCGGTGGCGACGATCGTCGGTCCGGAGGAGGGTAGGGCATCGATCCGCTCGCGGACGATCTCGATGTTCGATTGCTGGCCGAGCGCCTTCTCCACTTCGGCGGAAAAGACCTCGCGGTCGACTGCCATGGCCGAACCGGCCGGCACCCGGGCGGCTTCGCCGGCGCGCATGATCAGCGAATCGAGCCGCCGCATCTCGTGGTGCAGCAGGCCGACGGCGTTCTTTTCGTCGTCGTCGGAGCGGAAGGAGTTGGAACAGACCAGTTCGGCCAGCCCGCTGCCCTGGTGCGCCGGCGTCATGTCGCCGCCCCCGCGCATTTCCGACAGCCTCACCCGCGCGCCGCGCCGGGCGAGCTGCCAAGCCGCCTCGCTCCCGGCGAGACCGCCGCCGATAATGTGGACATCGTAAGACATTGCTAAGTCGCCTAGTGCTTGTAGGCGCCGCGCATCAAGCCCAAGCGAACCGGAAAGGGAAATCCGTGCCGAATCGTGCTCTGAGCGAGAAGCGTCCGATCCTGCTGGCCAGCATGGCCGCGGCGCTGGCGTTCTTCGTCATGCGTCAGTCGCCGCTGCCCGAGCTGTTTCTCGTCCCGCTCAAGGGTGCGGGGGTCGGCCTGCTCGCTCTCTATGCCTTCATGCGGCACCGCGGCCGCGACGCCTATCATATGGGCGCGATCATGATCGTCGCCGCGCTCGGCGACATAGCCATGGAGGTCGATCCTATTGCCGGGGCCCTGCTCTTTGCCGGATACCACCTTGGTGCCATCGGGCTCTACCTCAGGCACCCGCGCGATCATGTCGCAGCGACCCAGAAAGTCGCTGCCGCAGCAATGGTGCTGCTCACTCCGGTTATCTTCTGGCTGCTCCCGTTCGACCGCGCCGAGGCGCTGCCCGCTGCGCTCTACGGCCTGGCGGTCGGCGGCATGGCCGCCTGCGCCTGGCTCAGCGCCTTCTCGCGCTATCGCGTCGGGCTTGGCGCTGTCCTGTTTCTCGTCTCCGACACGCTGATTGTCGCCGGATATGGGCCGCTCATGGGGCAGGAGTGGCAGCAGTGGCTGATCTGGCCGCTGTACTACACCGGGCAGTTCCTTATCTGCATCGGCGTGCTCGGCCGGCTGCGGCGGCGCCTCTAGCTCTCTTGCAGCCGTGCCGCGTAGGCCTTCATCGCTGCAGCGAGCCATTCGGCAAATCCTTCCCTTTCGCGTTCGAATGTTGCGCGGAAATCGGGGTTTTCGAGATAGAGGTCGGACAGACCCGCATAGGCTTCGGGGGAGCACGACCGATTCCACATCGTGGCGATCCATGCGTGATGGCGTGCGAGCAGGGGATCGTTTGCCGGATCGTCCGCCTTCGCCCCAGCCTTGAAAGCCTCGGCCAGAGCGCGCGAGGCTGATTGCCCTTCGGACAGTCGCGCTTCCAGGTTCTCCTCGTCGAGCGATGCGAGCTTCGCCTTGCTGGCCTCGATCCGCTTCCGCATGTCGCCGCCATAACGTTCGACCAGCCACCTCTCGTACTCGGCCTGCTTGGCCCCGTTGAAGCCCTCGAACATGTCCTTGTCGGTCATTGCCTCTTCTCCCGTGATGTCCGCGATGGTGCGGTCGATCGTGCGGAGGAGTTGGCGCGAGCGCTTTACCCGGTCGGCGAGAAGGGTGCGATGCTCGGTGAGGATCTCGACCCGGTCGCGGCCGTCGCCCTCGATCAGGCGAGGGATTTCCGCCAGCGGGACGCCGAGTTCGCGGTAGAACAGCACGTCTTGCAGCCGGACGAGTTCCTCTCGGCCGTAATACCGATAGCGGTTCGCGCCAACGAACGACGGCTTGAGCAGCCCGATCTCGTCATAATGATGCAGCGTGCGCACCGACACGCCGGACAGGCGCGCAAGCTGCTTGACGGTATACCGGGCCATTTCTCGTCGTCCTTCCTTCGCAAGGACGGTGAGATACTCCCTCACGCCGCGTGAGGGTCAAGCCCGTCAGATTTCGCCGTCGTCAGGGCCCTCGTCGCGCACCGGCGGGTTGTCGGGTCCGGTCACATCGCCGCTCTCGCGGGCAACCATTTCTTCGACCACCATTTCTTCGGCCAGGTTTTCCGGTTCCTCTTCTTCGTCGATGCGCACCGCGCTGACGACGTGCTCGTCCTTGCCGACATCGAACAGGCGCACCCCGGCCGAGCCGCGGCCGATGACGCGCAAGCTCGCGAGCGAGATACGGATCAGCTTGGCCTTGTCGGTCACCAGCATCAACTGATGGTCCTTGGTCGCGGTGAAGCTGGCGACGACAGGGCCGTTGCGGGCGATGTTGTCGATGTTCGTCACGCCCTGGCCGCCGCGGCCGGTGCGGCGGTACTCGTAAGCCGAGCTCATCTTGCCGTAGCCATTGGCACAGACGGTGAGGATGAATTCCTCGTTGTCGGCCATTTCCTGGTGTTCGGCGGAAAGCGGCGCCGCATCTTCGTCGGCCTTCCACGGGGCCACGCGCAAGTAGGCGTCGCGCTCGTCGGGGCTCCATGCACCGCCCTTGAGAATGCCGGTTGAGACGACTTCGTCCCCGTCCTTGAGCCGCATTCCGCGCACACCGGTGCTGGTACGGCTCTGGAAGGCGCGCACGTCCTCGCCGTCGAATCGAATCGCCTTGCCCTGGCGGGTCGCCAGCAGCACGTCGTCGCCTTCTTCGAGCAGGCGCACGCCGATCAGGCGGTCGTCGCTATCGTCCTCGAAGCGCATGGCAAACTTGCCGTTGCTGGGAACGTTGGTGAACAGGTCCATCGAGTTGCGCCGCACGTTGCCCTTGGCGGTGGCGAAGACGACGTGGAGCGAACCCCAAGTGTCCTCGTCCTCGGGCAGCGGCAGGACGGTGGCGATGGTCTCGCCGTCGTCGAGCGGCAGCAGGTTAACGATCGGCCGCCCGCGGGTCTGCGGACCGCCTTCGGGCAGCTTCCAGACCTTGAGACGATAGACCTTGCCTGCGGTCGAGAAGAACAGGACGGGGTTGTGCGTCGAGGTGACGAACATCTCCATCACCGCGTCCTCTTCCTTCGTCGCCATGCCGGCGCGGCCCTTGCCGCCGCGGTGCTGGGCGCGGAAGGTCGAGAGCGGAGTGCGTTTGATGTAGCCGTCGAGGGTCACCGTCACGACCATCTCGTCGCGCTCGATCAGGTCCTCGTCGTCGAGGCCGTCCCACGCCGGTGCGATCTCGCTGAGGCGCGGGGTGGCATAGGCGGCTTTGATCTCCTCGAGCTCCTGCCGCATGACGGCGTAGAGTTTGACCCGGTCGGCGAGGATTTCGAGATATCCCGCAATTGCAACCGACAGTTGTTCGAGTTCGTCGCCGATTTCGTCGCGGCCGAGCGCGGTAAGCCGGTGCAGCCGCAGGTCGAGGATCGCCTTCACCTGCCGGTCCGACAGGCGATAGGTGCCGCCTTCCTGATCGGCATCGGGTTCGATCGCTTCGACCAGCCGGATGTACTGGACGATGTCGCCGATGGGCCATTCCTTGGCCAGCAGGCGGTTGCGGGCTTCGGCAGGGTTCGGGGCGGTGCGGATCATCGCCACGACCTCGTCGAGGTTCGACACCGCCACGACCAGACCAAGCAGAACGTGGGCCCTGTCGCGCGCCTTGTTGAGCTCGAACTTGGTGCGGCGGGTGATGACCTGCTCGCGGAACTGTATGAAGGCCTGGATGAAATCGCGCAGGTTGAGCGTCTCGGGCCGGCCGCCGCGGATCGCCAGCATGTTCGCCGGGAAGTTGGACTGTGCAGGGGAGTGCCGCCAGAGCTGGTTGAGCACCACCTCGGCGGTCGCGTCGCGCTTCAGGTCTATGACCACCCGCACGCCGCGGCGGTTGGATTCGTCGCGGATGTCGGAAATGCCCTCGATCCGCTTTTCCTTGGCCGCCTCGGCGATCTTCTCGACCAGCGCGGCCTTGCCGACTTGGTAGGGGATCGAGGTGAAGACGATCGACTGACGGTCGTTGCGCCCAGTTTCGATCTCGTGGCGCGCGCGCATGATGATCGAGCCGCGGCCGGTGGTGTAGGCCGAGCGCGCGCCGGCGCTGCCGAGAATGAGCGGGGCGGTCGGGAAATCGGGACCGGGGATGTACTCGATGAGCTCTTCCGAACTGATGCCCGGGTTGTCCATGTAAGCGAAGCAGCCGTCGATCACTTCGCCGAGATTGTGCGGCGGGATGTTGGTCGCCATGCCCACCGCGATGCCGCCGGCGCCGTTGACCAGCAGATTGGGGAAGCGCGCCGGCAGGACCGAGGGTTCCTGGCGGGACTCGTCGTAGTTCGGGACGAAATCGACCGTATCCTTGTCGAGATCGTCGAGCAGGGCGTTGGCGACCCGGGCGAGGCGGCTCTCGGTATAGCGCATGGCCGCCGGCGGATCGGGGTCCATCGAGCCGAAGTTGCCCTGGCCGTCGATCAGCGGAACGCGCATCGACCACGGCTGGACCATGCGGGCCAGAGCATCGTAGATCGCGCTGTCGCCGTGCGGGTGGTACTTGCCCATCACGTCGCCGACGATGTTGGCCGACTTGCGGTAGGGGCGCCCGGCGACGTAGCCGCCCTCCTGCGCCGCGTAGAGAATGCGGCGATGAACCGGCTTGAGCCCGTCGCGCACGTCGGGCAGCGCGCGGCTGACAATCACGCTCATCGCGTAATCGAGGTACGAGGTCTTCATCTCATCGACGATGTCGATGCGCTCGTATCCCCCGCCTTCACCTGCGGGATCGATAAGGTCAGTGTCGTCGCTCACCTGCGAAAAATGCCTGTTCTGTTGTCGGTTTCGGCTCGCCGCGAACCCTACGGGATGGGGCAGGTCATAGCCAGCTTGCAGCCCCCTAGATGGGCGCTCGGCGGCGCTTTTTCCACACTTGCCGCCCAATTTCGGCGGAGCGCAAGATTGCACCGCGAAAACCGCTCATTCAATCGCTATTCACCGTCCCCGGCCGATAACCGGTTTGCAAATTTCGGCGCACCTCGGCAGAGGCAAGCGCGCGCAACGTTCCGGCCGCCAGGCCCCCGTTTCCGACAGGAGAGAATACCCATGGTTCGCAAGTCCAGTCATGCCCTTCGCCGACGCCTCGCCTCGCCCTTGACGCTGGCGCTTGCCCTCGCCGCGGGCGGCGTGCTCGGCGGCGCCGCGCTGAGCGCGCCGGCCTATGCCAAGGCCAAGAAGGACAAGGAGAAGTCGAACGAGGATAAGAACTCGAAGGCCTTCGCCGAAGCTTACGAACCCTATGCCGCGATCGTGAACGCCGAAACCGGCGACTTTGCCGCCGCGAAGGCGATGATCCCGGCCGTCTCGGCGACGGTCGAGACCGATCAGGACCGCTATGTGATGGGCAACTCGCTGGTCGCGCTGGGCGGCAAGCTCAAGGATACCGGAGTCCAGAAGCAGGGCCTCGAGATGATCCTTGCCAGCGGCAAGGCGCCGGCCGAGCAGCTCGGTCTCTACAACTACTATCTCGCCCGCTTTGCGGTTGCCGACAAGGATTGGGTCAAGGCGCGGCAGTACTACCAGGCCTCGGTCGACGCGGGCTACACCGATGGGCTGCCCGACGTCCTGCTCGCCGACACCTACTTCAACAACAACGAGGTACCGCAGGGCCTGACCTACCTGTCCGGCTTGCTCGACAAGCGCACTGCGGCCGGACAGAAGAACGACGAATCTTGGATCCTGCGCGGTCTGAAGGTCGCGCTCGACGCCAAGATGACCGATGCGGTGTACGAATATGCCAAGCGCCTGGTGGCCAACGACGCCACCCCGAAGAACTGGCAGATCGCCTTGCAGACGGTCCAGCAGGTCGGTCAGCTCGATCCGCAAGCCTCGCTCGACCTCCTGCGGCTGATGCGGGCGACCGGTTCGATGAAAGAACCCTACGAGTTCAAGGAATACGTGACGACTGCATCCCAGAGCGGCCTTCCGGCGGAAGTCGTCTCGGTGCTCGGGGAAGGCAAGCAGGCCGGCGTCTTCCAGGCCGACGACGCCTTCTACAAGGATAACCTGGCCGAGGCCGAACCGCGCGCCGCGGGCGATCGCAAGGACGTGCCCGCGTCGGTGGGCGAAGCCCGCTCTGCGGCAACCGGCAAGACCGCGCTGGGCAACGCCAACGCGTTCCTCTCGTTCGGCGATTACGCTGCGGCCGAGGACATGTTCAAGACGGCGCTCGACAAGGGCGTGAACGACCGTCAGCAGGCGCTGCTGCGGCTTGGCATGGCCCAGGTCCTGCAGGGCAAGTACGACGAAGGCACCGCCACGCTGGGCCAGGTCGCCGGCGGCAGCGCGCCCGTCGCGCAGATGTGGATGACCTACGCCGCGACGAAGAAATCGGCCGGCGCCTGAGCCGGACGGTCAGTGACACGGGCGGCGCGGGGACTTCGGTTCCCGCGCCGTTTTCGTGCCTGCGTCAGACGTTGAACTTGAACAGCATCACGTCGCCGTCCTGGACGAGGTATTCCTTGCCCTCCTGGCGCAGCTTGCCGGCTTCGCGCGCGGCGCTTTCGCCGCCCAGCGCGACGAAGTCGTCGTAGGCGATGGTCTCGGCGCGGATGAAGCCGCGTTCGAAATCGGTATGGATCTCGCCCGCGGCCTGCGGCGCCTTGGCCCCGGCGGGGAAGGTCCAGGCGCGCGCTTCCTTGGGCCCGACGGTGAAGAACGTCTTGAGGCCCAGCAGCTTGTAGCCGGCCTTGATGACCCGGCTGAGGCCGCTTTCGCTCAGCCCCAGGTCGGCAAGGTACTCGGCCCGCTCCTCGAGCGGCATGGCGACGAGTTCGCTCTCGATGGCCGCGGACACGACGACCGCTTCGGCGCCCTCTGCGGCCGCCTTTTCGAACACCTTGGCCGTCATCTCGTTGCCGTTCGCCGCGTCTTCTTCGGCAACGTTGCAGACGTAGAGCACCGGCTTGGCCGTGAGCAGCTGCGCCTGGGCGAAGACCCGCTCTTCCTCGATGTCCTTCGGCTCGGTCAGCCGCGCCGGCTTGCCTTCGCGCAGCAGTTCGAGCGCCTGGCCGAGCACGCTGACCATCAGCTTGGCCTCTTTGTCATTGCCCGAGGTGGCGCGCTTCTGCGCTGCGGGAACGCGCTTTTCGAGGCTTTCGAGGTCGGCCAGCATCAGTTCGGTCTCGACCACCTCGGCATCGGCGATCGGGTCGACCTTGTTGGCGACATGCTGGATGTCGTCGTCCTCGAAACAGCGCAGCACGTGGACGATCGCGTCGACCTCGCGGATGTTGCCGAGGAACTGGTTACCCAAACCTTCGCCCTTGCTCGCGCCCTTCACCAGTCCGGCGATGTCGACGAAGGCGAGCTGGGTCGGCACGATCTTGGCCGACTTGCCGATCGCCGCGATCCGGTCGAGCCGCTCGTCGGGCACGGCGACCTGGCCGACGTTCGGCTCGATGGTGCAGAACGGATAGTTCGCCGCCTGCGCCGCCTGCGTCTCGGTAAGCGCATTGAACAGCGTCGACTTGCCGACGTTCGGCAGCCCGACGATCCCGCAACGGAAACCCATGAATTACTCCGGAGATGAACTTGTGCCGGCCCGATAGGCCCTGAGCGGAGCAATTGCTAGGTCGGGTGGCGCTTTGGACTGCCGATAGGCGCGGGCGCTTGGGTGAACGGGCTCGTTCGTGATAGATTTGGCCTGTGGCAGATACTTCGCATGGAGGGCCCCATGAAAATCCTCAGGACCATCACCGCCTTCGTTCCCGCGCTGGTTCTCGGCACGATGGCGTGCTCGCAGCCGACGCGTTCGCAACAGCCCGACGGCGTCGCGCGCGCGGCGGGTGGCCACATGGGTTGGGGGCGCTGGGGTGGAGGTCAGATGTGGCATATGGGCCCCGGGTGGGACGGCGCCGGCCCGATGCCGCGGCATCACGTTGCGATGATGTGGGGCATCCCCGAACCCTACGCCTCGATGACCAACCCGCTGCCCCGATCGCAGGCGACGGTCGATCGCGGCGCGGCGGTCTATGCCGCCAACTGCCAGTCCTGCCATGGCGAGAAAGGCTATGGCGACGGTGAGGCCGGCCGCGGCCTCTCGCCGCCGCCCGGCAACCTGGCGTGGCTGTCGGACATGCCGATGGCCCGGTGGGACCCGTTCATCTACTGGACCGTCGCCGAGGGCGGGAGCCAGTTCGGCACCGCGATGCCGGCGTTCAAGGACACGCTTTCCGCGGACAAGATTTGGGCCGTCGCCGCCTACATCCAGGCGCATCTGCCGGCATCGAAGGCGGGCGAGGGAGATTGACCGCGTCCCCCGCGGCGGCAACCGATCAGGTACCCTGTCCCCCCAGCCACCGGGCGAAGACGCGTACGGGCTGCGGGTCCCAGCCGAGCTTCTCGTAAGCAGCCGCGTCGGGATTGCCGTCCCGCACCATGAGTTCGACTTTCGGGCATCCCAGCGCGGCCAGCCACGCCTCGCATGCCGTCAGCAGCCGGCGAGCGAGGCCTTGCTTTCGGTGCCCCGGGGCAACGGCGAGGTAATACACCCAGCCGCGGTGCCCGTCGTAGCCGGTCATCGCGCTGGCGACGATCTGGCTGTCCATCTCGACCACGAAAACGGTGCTGCCGTCGAACCCGAGCGCGCGGGCGAGATCGGCGGCGGCATCGTTCCACGGCCGCGTCAGGCCGCAGGCTTCCCACAGCGCGACCAGCGCCGGCGCGTCTGCCGCATCCGCTTGCCTGAGCCTCGTCATCCCGGCCTCATGCCCCTTCGCGCCGGCGATTGCCAGATTGCGTCGGATCAGTGGCCGACCGTGCCCAGCGTGGTGAACGGCTGCTCGAACTCGCCGAAGCGGTCGACCATCGTCGCGCTCGCCTCGTTGAGGCCGATCACGCTGACCGCCTTGCCGCTCCGGTCGAGCCGGGCGACGATCTTGTCGAGGATGCCGGTGGCCGAGATGTCCCAGAAGTGCGCGTGGGTCAGGTCGATGACGACCAGCGGCGCGTCGTCGTCATAGCGGATCTCGCGCTCGACGCGGTCGACCGAGGCGAAGAACACCTGTCCGACGACGCGATAGGTCCGCGTCCGTCCGTCTTCCGACAGGCTCGTGGTGACGTCCATCAGGCGCCGCACCTTGTAGGCGAAGAAGATGCCCGAAAGCAGCACGCCGACCAGCACGCCCTGCGCCAGGTCGTGCGTCCACACGACGACGAACACGGTTGCCAGCATGACGACCGTGGAGGGCCAGGGATGATGCCGGATGTTGCGGATCGAGCCCCAGGCGAAGGTGCCGATCGAGACCATGATCATGACGGCAACGAGTGCCGGCATCGGCACGCGCGCGACCCAGGGCCCGAGCACCACGCACAGGATCAGCAGGGCGACACCCGCCACCAGCGTCGAGAGCCGCGTTCGGCCGCCCGACTTCACGTTGATCACCGACTGGCCGATCATCGCGCAGCCGCCCATGCCGCCGAGCAGGCCGGTGACGAAATTCGCGACGCCCTGTCCGCCGACCTCGCGCTTTTTGTCGCTGCCGCTGTCGGTCAGGTCGTCGACGATCTGCGCGGTGAGCAGCGATTCCAGCAGGCCGACCGCCGCCATTGTCAGCGAGTAGGGAGCGATGATGCGCAAGGTCTGCCATGTCAGCGGCACCTCGGGCCAGGCGAACGTGGGAAGGGTGGATGGCAATTCGCCCATCTGCCCCACGGTATGGACGTCGAGCTCGAGTCCGATCGAGACAATCGAGAGCACGATGATGGCGACGAGCGGCGAGGGGATGGCCGTCGTCAGGCGGGGCAAGAGGTAGATGATGGCCAGGCCGCCGGCGACCAGCGCGTAGGTAACCGGCGTCACGCCGATCAGCTGCGGCAGTTGCGCCATGAAGATCAAGATCGCGAGCGCATTGACGAAGCCGGTCACGACCGACCGCGAAACGAAGCGCATCAGCAGATCGAGACGCAGGATTGCGGCGACGACCTGGAACACACCCATCAACAGGGTCGCGGCGAACAGGTATTCGACCCCGTAATCGCGCACCAGAGGGACGACCACGACGGCAACGGCCGCCGTCGCGGCAGAGATCATCGCCGGGCGCCCGCCGGTGAAGGCGATGATCGTGGCGATCGAGAAGGAGGCATAGAGCCCGACGCTCGGGTCGACCCCGGCGATCAATGCGAAGCCGATCGCCTCGGGGATGAGCGCAAGCGCGACGACGAGACCGGCAAGCACGTCGCTCCGGGGGTTCGACAGCCAGTGCCGCCGGAACTGGGAAGTGGGGTTCATGGAAAGTCTATCGCAACATATGACAGGTCGCAGGACCGGCAGCCTGAGGCGCGGTGGGCGGCGACTTGCCATCGATTGTCCGGGGGATAGGCGCCCGGCCGAGCCACCCGCATGGCGCGAGTCCGATTTAGTGACCCGCGCTAGAGGCGAATGCCATCCTTCGCAAGCGCAGCATTCCCGCCGCTACGCCGCCGCTCAGCCTCGCTGCCGCAGCGCCACATCGCTCATGAACCGCGCATCGTCCCCTTTGGCGAGCCACTCCGCCTCGGCGGAAACTGCACCGAGCATGTCGGCCAGGCCGTCCATCTCGGCCTTGGCGTAGTTGCCCAGAACATAGCCGTGGACCCGGTCCTTGTGGCCGGGATGGCCGATGCCGAGGCGTACGCGGCGGAAATCGGGGCCGACATGCTGGTCGATGCTGCGCAGGCCGTTGTGCCCGGCGAGTCCGCCGCCGGTGCGGACCTTGACCTTGAATGGGGCGAGGTCGAGCTCGTCGTGGAACACCGTGAGCGCCTCGACGCCCAGCTTGTAGAATCGCAGCGCCTCGCCGACCGAGCGGCCGCTCTGGTTCATGAAGGTTGCGGGTTTGAGCAGCAGGATCTTCTCGCCGCCGATGCGCCCTTCCTGAAGCCAGCCCTGGAATTTCTTCTGCACGGGGGCGAAGCCGTGCATGTCGGCGATGACGTCGAGCGCCATGAAGCCGACATTGTGCCGCTGCATCGCATGCTGCGGACCGGGATTTCCAAGACCTGCCCAGAGTTGCATGGGCGCCCCTTATCCAAGCCGCGCGCAAATGAAAACGCCGGCCCCTCGCGGGACCGGCGTTTCTGTATTCGGCAAGAACGCGATTACTCGCTCTTGGCTTCCTGTTCGTCGGCCGCGTCGTCGTCCGGACCCTGTTCGGTCGCGGCCGGCGCACCGGCGGGCACTTCTTCGCCCTCGGCCGCTTCGCCTTCGGCTCGCTTCATCGCCGACGGGGCGACGAGCGTGGCGATGGTGAAGTCGCGATCGGTGATCGCGCTTTCCGCGCCGGCGGGCAGGGTGACGTTCGAAATGTGGATCGAATCGCCCACCTCGAGGCCGGTCACGTCGAGCGAGATCTCGTCGGGAATCTTGTCGGAGTCGCAGACCAGCTCGAGCTCGTGCCGCACGACGTTGAGCACGCCGCCCTTCTTGAGGCCGGGGCTGGCTTCTTCGTTGATGAATATCACCGGCACGGCGACCTGGATCTTGGCGTCCTTCGCCAGGCGCAGGAAGTCGGCATGAATCGGGCGGTCGTTAACCGGGTGCAGAGCAACGTCCTTGGGCAGGGTGCGCACCATCTTGCCGCCGATGTCGATCATCACGATGGAATTCATGAAGTGGCCGGTGCCGAGTTGCCGGACCAGTTCCTTCGCCTCGATATGAATCGGGGTGGGTTCTTCCTTGCCGCCATAGATCACGGCGGGGACACGGCCATTTCGGCGCAGTTCACGGGAGGCTCCCTTGCCAGCCCGTTCGCGCGCTTCGGCCGGCAGGGTCAGAGCTTCGCTCATCGCAAATACCTTTCGAATTGCATTGGGTTTGCCGCCACGCCTCCAGGGATGACCATAGCGGAAGGCGCGCCCCTAGGCGAAAGGGAGCGGGGACGCAAGGCCTTCCCTACTGGATGCGCCGGACCTCGTAGCCAGCCTGTTCGAGCAGAGACGGCACCGAGTCCTTGCCGAAAAGGTGCGCGGTGCCGACCGCGACAAACGGCTTCTCGCCGCTGGCGATTTTCGCGGCAATGGCGGGCGTCCAGCGCTTGTTGCGGTAGACCTGCAGCGCCAGCCGCAGTTCCGGGTCGCCGAGAATCGCTGCGCTGTCGCGTTCGAGCGCGGGAAGATCGCCCTTCAGCCAATGCTTGACCTGTTGGTCCTGGCCGCTCGAATCGTGGGCCAGCGCGACCAGCAGGTCGGCCTGTTCGGCAGGGGGGAGGGTGTCGAAGGCGCCGTATTGCAGCTCGTAGGTCTCGAGTCCGACGACCCGCGGGGCCGCGGCGATGAGCTCGCGATCGGGACTTTGCGTCGCACCCGAAGATCGCGCGCGATTCGCGATGACCAGCGCGGCGGCCCAGGTTTCCATGTCGGAGAAGTCGTCGTCCTCGACGTCGGCGCGGTCGAGGAAGTTCGCGAGCTCGGCGCGATCTTTCGGCGCGACACGCTGCGACAGGACCGGCAGCCCCGCGCTGCGCGAAAGGCGCGCGAAGACGCCGGCGGAGCGGGCGGTGTCGGCAAGATCGGCGATTTCGACGACCAGGACCCCGGCATTGCCGAGCGCCTTGTCGAACGCGGGCGTGCGCCAGACCACGTCCTCGGGCAGCGTGTGCATCGTGCCGAACAGCCAGCCGCGGTGCCCCTTGGGGCCGGTCACCTCCCACATCGCGGGCTTGGCCTCGGGCCAGTCATGCTCGGGTTCGCCGCAACCGGTGAGCAGTGCGGTCGCGGCCAGCGCGAGCAGCCACCGGCGTATCACTTGCGGACCCGCGTAACCCGGATTCCGCGCTTCTGCAGCATGTCCTGCACGCTGCCCTTGCCCGCGAGGTGCCCGGCGCCGACCGCGACGAAGACCGTCCCGGGCTGCTCCATGCGCCGACTGATCCAGTCCGCCCAGTGGGCGTTGCGCCGGGTCAGCAGGCGGTCGTAGAGCACCGGGTCGTCGAGCTCCTCGTTCATCACCCGGGCCAGGCCGCGGGCATCGCCCTTCAGCCACTTGTCGACCATCACCTTGAGCTGGTCGGCCGCCTGGCCGGTGGATTCGACCGTCTGGTCGAGGAAGGTCAGCTGCGCATCCACCGGCAGCTTGTCGAAGATGTCGATCTGGTCGTTGACGTTTTCGAGCGCTTCGAGCTTCTTGCCCTCGGCCTTTTCCGCCAGTTCCGTCTCGGCCCCGCTCTGCGGGTCGAAACCTTTCTGCATCACCGGCAGCAGCGACAGGGTCATGGCGGCGTACCACGGTTCGTACTTGTCCATCGCATCGACGGGCAGGCCGAGCGAGACCAGCGCCTCCTCGTACTGCGCGCGGTTGTCCGGCGTCATCAGGTCGCGCAGGCTCTCGCCGGCGGGCAATTCCGCACGCTTGAGGATCGCCGCGGCGTCGCCGGCAGAATCCCCGAGCTTGATCTCGGTGACCAGCTCGTCCGATGACCGATAAGCCTGCTCGATCGGCCCGCCGTACCACGCGGTGTCCTTGCTCAGCGCGTGGACGGTGCCGAACAGGTAGATCGTGGTGTCCTTGTCGGCCACCTTCCACATCGCCGGGGCGACATAGTGCGGGTCGGGCGCATAGAGGTTCGTCGCGCAGCCGGGCAGGGCCAGCGCGAGGCCGGTGGCGAGCACAGTCGCGGCGAGTTTGCGAAGCGAAAACATCGGTGCGGAGGCGATCCCTGTCGATTTCGTCCTATCTAGAGCACGTATCGCCGTTCGGGTAGAGGGTGTGTCGCGGTTCGCTCCGCTCCGCGACTGTTTTGCCGCAGGTGGTCAGCTCGCGCTCTCGACGAAATCGTACTCGTGCTGCGCATCGAGCACGCGCAGAATGCGCTTGCCGTCCTTCTCGCCGATGACGAAGGCGCTGCCGAGCAGGCCCGGGGTGGTCAGCACGATCGAGTCCGTGCCGTCATCGTTGTGTCGCGTGCCGATGCTCGACTTGCCGCTGGTGAAGGTGGCCCAGGCTTTGCCGTCTTCGCGCGTGATCAGCAGCGGCCCCAATTCGGGATTCTCGTAGCGCGGCGCAAGCCGCGCCAAGACTTCCGGGTCGCCGTTCTCTTCGATATTGGCGAACGCCTTGGCGCGCGCCGCCTCGCCCAGCTTCACCGCCGCGGCGAGGGTCTCCGCCGCCTCGGCCTTGCCGTCGTAGAGCACTTCGAGAAGCTTGCGCTGGAACAGGCCGAGCAGTGTCTGCCCGGTGTCGGAATTGGTCAGCAGCACCGCGCCGACGCCGTCTTCCGGGATGAACCAGAAATCGCTCTTGTAGCCGAGCAGGCTGCCGCCGTGGTCGAAGATCGACTTGCCCTTCGAGGCGTTCTCCATCAGCCCCATGCCGTACCAGGCGTCCTCGCCGATCGGGACGCTGTGCGCGCGGCGCTTGAGCAGGTTGGCGGCGGAGACGAAGGTCGATCCGTCGGCTTTCTTCCCCTCGCGCAGTTCGTTGAGCGTGTAGAGCGCCATGTCGTGCGCAGTCGACCACGCGCCGCCCGCCGGGCGATAGGGCCGGACCATATAGTCCCACTCGATCGGCACCGGCTTGATGGGGCCGCCGAAGCCGCGCGCGTAGGGTTGCGCCCAGTTGGCGGCCATCGCTTCGGCATAGTCGAATGTGGTGTGATCCATGCCGAGCGGCTCGAAGATGCGCTCTTCCATCGCCCGGTCGAACGCCGCGCCGAGCTCCATCTGCGGATAGAGGATGTGCCCGCCGATGTAGCCCGCGGCGCTCGCCATCAGGTTGTTGTACTGGAACACCTCGCCAAAGCCGCTGGTCGGCTGGGTCGCGGCTAGCTGGGCGAAGGTGTCGCTCGCTGGGGTCGTCGCACCGGTGTTGAAGACGAACTGCATGTCCTTGCGCGGCAGGCCGGTGCAGGCGCAGATCAGGTGCTCGATGAGCACCTTGTCGGTCGTCTCCTGGCTGCCGAGCCGGAACGCGGGATAGACTTCGGTCACCTTCTGGTCCCACTTCAGCCTGCCCTCGTCGACCAGCGTCGCCAGCAGCAGAGTCGCCATGCCTTTGGTGTTGCTGGCGATCATGAAACTGGTGTCCTTGTCGACCGGCGCGTCGGACCCCACGGCGCGGACCCCGAGCCCGCCTTCCCAGACGATGCGGTCGTCCTGAATTAGCGCGAGGCCGGCGCCGGGCACCTCGAGCTGCTGCATCGCCTCCTCGAGGAAGCCGGTCAGCTCGGCGATACGTGCCGACGTGAGGGCATTGGCCGGCTTGCCGGCGAAGGTTTCTTTCTGGAAGTCGGCCGGTCTGATGCTCGCTGCGCTCTGGTTCAGCTGGGCGGCGCGCTTGGCCACCGTCGCGACGGCGCCGCGCAGCAAGACGACGTTCCAGCGATCGCCCTTGCGCGCGGCCGAGGCCTGGAGGACCAGTTGCTCGGCGGGCGAGGTCTCGTAGGCGGCGGCCCCGATATAGTCCCATCCCTCGCGCGGCGGCGGCTCCTGCAGCAGGTAGATCGGCCGGTCGAAGCTCGGGTCGAACTTCGCCCAGGCCTGCGCTATCGCGTCGCGCGCATCCTTGGGATCGTCCACCCCGACGAGAGCGAAGGTGGCATCGCCCTCCGGCGCGGTGAAGATCAGCATCCCATCGCGCTCCTCATGCGTCCAGCCAGGCACCGGCAGCAGCTGCGCGCCCCAGTCGGTGACGATGACGGCGGGCGCCTCGGCCTCCTGCGCGAGAACGGCGACGGGCGCGGCGGCGAGCGCCAGCGAGGCGGCAAGTGCGGCGATGCGTTTCATGACGGTCTCCCCTGAGTGTCTGATTGTGCCAGCAGCGCGGTCGCTTCAGCAAGCGCCTTCGTCGATCAGGAATATCTCTTCGACGGTCGACTCGAACAGCCGGGCGATGCGGATCGCGACGGGGAGGGATGGGTCGTATTTGTCGCGCTCGATTGCGTTGATCGCCTGCCGCGAGAGGCCGACGCGTTCGCCGAGGTCGGCCTGCGACCAGTCGCGCTCGGCGCGCAGGACCTTGAGGCGGTTCCTCACTTGAGCCCCCGGATACGGAAGGTGAAGTAGCCGACACCCCAGCCCAGCAGGCCTATCGCGAGCATGTCGTTGCCGCGCAGGTCACGCAGGCCGACGGCGTCGCGGATGAAATCGAGCGCCCAGGGGACACTGGCAAGCAGCATGGTGAACATGCCGACCATCGCCCCTGTGGCGAGCAACTGGTAGAGATAGTCTTCCGAACAGCGCCGGTCGAGGCGGCTGCGAGAGGCGAGCAACCAGGCGAGGAGCGCAGCGCCCAGCGCGATTGCGGTCCACTCGAACCACGGATTGGCCGAGGGTACGATCGTCGTCTCCGCCCGGAATCCGGAATGGAGCAGGATCGCCGCACCGATGGCGATCCACGAGGCCATCATCACGTCGGCGGTTGTAGTGGTCATCCGGCGCAGGGGAAAGCCGTGCTTGTTGGCTTGGGACATGAGAAACTCCGTCACGACTCACTGACGTTGTGTCAGGTATACATGACTATATGTCGCGAGTCGCTGACTATGTCAATATCACCTTACATAAAGACAGTCCTGCTTGCTTCCCCCGCGCGGCATTGACGCTGCCGGGGTCGTGCTGCAAAGCGCCGCGCCATGACGCGACCCGCCGCCCTGAGCTTCCAGGACATGATCCTCGCGCTCCACGCCTACTGGAGCGAGCGCGGCTGCCTGATCCTGCAGCCCTACGACATGCGCATGGGCGCGGGCACGTTTCACACCGCCACCACGCTGCGCGCGCTCGGGCCCGAGCCGTGGAACGCCGCCTTCGTCCAGCCGAGCCGCCGCCCGACCGACGGGCGCTACGGCGAAAACCCCAACCGGCTGCAGCACTATTACCAGTACCAGGTGATCCTCAAGCCGAGCCCGCCCGACCTGCAGGAACTCTATCTCAAGAGCCTCGAGGTGATCGGCATCGATCCCCTGAAGCACGATATCCGCTTCGTCGAAGACGACTGGGAAAGCCCCACGCTGGGCGCTTGGGGGCTGGGCTGGGAAGTCTGGTGCGATGGAATGGAGGTGACCCAGTTCACCTATTTCCAGCAGATGGGCGGGTTCGACTGCCGCCCGGTCGCCGGCGAGCTGACCTACGGGCTCGAGCGCCTCGCAATGTACATCCAGGGCGTCGACAGTGTCTACGACCTCGACTTCGACGGCCGCGGCTACACCTACGGGCAGGTGTTCCTCGAAAACGAGAAGCAGATGTCGAAGTGGAACTTCGAGGTCGCCGACACCGACGCGCTGTTCGACCTGTTCAACAAGGCCGAGGCCGAATGCCGCAACGCGCTCGCCCACGACGTGCCGATCGCCGCCTACGAGCAGGCGGTCGAGGCCAGCCACGTGTTCAACCTGCTGCAGGCGCGCGGCGTGATCAGCGTGCAGGAGCGCGCCAGCTACATGGGCCGCGTCCGCGACCTCGCGCGCGGCAGTTGCGAAGCCTACATGGCCAAGGAGAAGGACCGCTGGGCCGCGGAATACCCGGAGTGGTCGGCGTCATGACTTCAACCTTCGTCATTCCCGCGCAGGCGGGAATCCAGTCTGGCCATGGCGCAACCTCGCCCTGGTTCCCCGCCGCCGCGGGGATGACGAGGGGAGGACGCCAGAATGGCTGATTTCCTCCTCGAATTGCGCTGCGAGGAAATCCCCGCGCGGATGCAGGCCGGCGCGCGCGCCGATCTCGAAAAGCTGTTCCGCGCCGAGATGGAAGCCGCGGGCGTAACACCGGGCGAGATCACCGTGTGGTCGACCCCGCGCCGCCTCGCCCTGATCGCCCGCGATCTTCCGCAAGCCACCGAAGCGGTCAGCGAGGAAGCCAAGGGCCCGCCCGAAGATGCGCCCGACGCGGCGATCGACGGCTTCTGCCGCAAGGCCGGCGTCGCCCGCGACCAGCTCGAAGTGCGCGACGTCAAGGGCCGCAATACCTACTTCGCGGTGATCGAAAAGCCGGGCCGGACGGTGCGCGACGTGCTCGCCGAAGCCATCCCCGCCATCGTCCGCGCCTTCCCCTGGCCCAAGTCGATGCGCTGGGGCGAGGCGTCGATCTCGACCGAAAGTCTGCGCTGGGTCAGGCCCTTGTCGGGCATTGTTGCCATTCTGGATGAAGAGCTGGTGGCGTGCGAAGTCGGCGGCGTGGCCAGCGGGTTCGCCACGATGGGCCACCGCTTCCACCGTGACGGGCCGATCACCATCGGCTCGGCCGGCGACTATGCCGAGAAGCTGCGCGCCTGCCACGTGATCGTCGACCACGAGGAACGGCAGGACCTGATCCGCTCCGCCGCCGCGAAAGCCGCCGCCGACGCCGGCCTTGCGCTGGTCGAGGACGAGGGGCTGGTGATCGAGAACGCCGGCCTCACCGAATGGCCGGTGCCACTGCTCGGCCGCTTCGACGAGGCCTTCCTCGACGTCCCGCCCGAGGTCATCCAGCTCACCGCGCGGGTCAATCAGAAGTACTTCGTGTGCGAAGTTCCTCCCCGATCCGGGGAGGATGCGCGCCTCGCCAACGCCTTCGTCTGCACCGCCAACATCGCCGCCGAGGACGGCGGCGTCGCGATCGTCGACGGCAACCGCAAGGTCCTCGCCGCGCGGCTCAGCGATGCGCGCTTCTTCTGGGAGCAGGACCGCAAGGTGCCGCTGGCCGAACAGGCGAAGAAGCTCGAACGCATCACCTTCCACGAGAAGCTCGGTACCGTCGCCGACAAGGTCGAGCGCGTCGCCAAGCTGGCCCGCTGGCTGGTTGAAGAAGGGATCGTGAAGCCCTCCCTTCGTCATTCCCGCGAAGGCGGGAATCCAGTTTCCGACAATGGTGGCTCCGCGCTGGATCCCCGCCTTCGCGGGGATGACGAGGATGTGGCGAAGCTCGCCGACCCCGTTCGACTTGCAGATTGGGCCGAACAGGCCGCCCGCCTCGCCAAGGCCGATCTCGTCACCGAGATGGTCGGCGAGTTTCCCGAGCTGCAGGGCCTGATGGGCGGCTACTACGCGCGGAGCCAGGGCCTGCCCGACGAAGTCGCCGACGCCATCCGCGATCACTACAAGCCGGTCGGCCAGGGCGACGAAGTCCCCACCGCCCCGGTGACGGTGGCGGTGAGCCTCGCGGACAAACTGGATACGCTTGTCAGCTTTTTCGAGATTGGTGAGTTTCCTACAGGATCAAAAGATCCCTTCGCGCTCCGGCGAGCAGCCATTGCAATTTTAAGACTGATTGAGAAAAATGGAATCAGGGCTGGGCTTTACGAAATCATCGAGCAGATCGCCCCAGAGAGAATCTCTGATGAGAAAAACAACATATACTCTGGTGTTTTCGCGTTCCTTGTAGACCGCCTCAAAGTCCAGCAGCGCGAAGCCGGCGTCCGCCACGACCTGATCGACGCCGTCTTCGCGCTCGGGAACGAAGACGACCTCGTGCGGCTTCTTGCTCGTGTGAACGCCCTGCAGTTCTTCATGGAAAGCGAAGACGGCGCCAATCTGCTCGCCGCCTACAAGCGCGCCTCGAACATCCTCAAGAAAGAGGACTGGCACGGCGCCGAGGGCGAGATCGCTCGCACCGGCGAGGAGGACCCGCTGGCGCTGGTCGACGATCCCGACATGAAGGCGGTGATCGATGCCAAGATGCGCGAGCGGCATGCGAAAAAACTTTCCTACACGCCCGAACCTGCGGAACAGTCGCTGATCGACGCGCTCGATTCGGCCGAGCCCAGGGCACAGGCTGCCATCGAGGCGGAGGATTTCGCGGCGGCGATGACCGCACTGGCTTCGCTGCGTGCGCCGATCGACCGGTTCTTCGAGGAAGTCACGGTGAATGCCGATGAAGAAAACAAGCGCTGCGCCCGGCTCGACCTGCTTGCACGCTTTCGTGCTGCAGTGCACAACGTGGCCGACTTTGCGCGGATCGAAGGCTGATTTTCGCTCCCGTTCCCGCGGATGTGTCACCCGCGGATTTTGAGCGGAAAACGAGCTAAATCAGGTATTTGGATGGACCGGCTCAGGGTGACAGGGTGTAATTTGTGTCAACCGGGCCGCAAGAGGGAATTTCGATGAAGACGGTCTACACCTTCGGCGGCGGCGCCACCCACGACGATGCGCGGGCGAGGGACAAGACGGTCACCGGGGGCAAGGGCGCCAACCTCGCCGAGATGGCCGGTATCGGCCTGCCGGTGCCGCCCGGATTCACCATCACCGCCGAAGAGTGCGTCCGCTACCTGCGCGATGGCGGCGATTTCTCCCCCGAGTTGCGCGAGGCGGTGACCGAGGCCCTGGTCCATGTCGAACGAACCGCCGGCAAGACGTTCGGCGAGGCCTCCGACCCGCTGCTCGTCTCGGTCCGCTCGGGCGCGCGGGTTTCGATGCCGGGGATGATGGATACCGTGCTCAACCTCGGCCTCAACGACGAGACCGTGGCCGGGCTGGCCGCTACCAGCGGCGACGAGCGCTTCGCCTGGGACAGCTACCGCCGCTTCATCCAGATGTACTCCGACGTCGTCCTCGGCCTCGACCATGGGCTGTTCGAGGAAGCGCTCGAGATCGTCAAGGAAGACAACGGCTACTTCAACGACACCGAACTGACCGCCGAAAATCTCCAGGCGCTGGTCGCGCAGTACAAGCAGATCGTTGCCGACGAGCTCGGCCGCGACTTCCCGCAGGACGTCCACGAGCAGCTCTGGGGCGCGATCCGCGCGGTGTTCGACAGCTGGGATTCGGACCGCGCCAAGGTCTACCGCCGGCTCAACGACATCCCCGCCGACTGGGGCACCGCGGTCAACGTCCAGGCCATGGTGTTCGGCAACATGGGCGAGACCAGCGCCACCGGCGTCGCGTTCACCCGCGACCCGGCGACCGGCGAGAAGGCCTATTACGGGGAGTGGCTGGTCAACGCCCAGGGCGAGGACGTCGTCGCCGGCATTCGCACCCCGCAGTACCTGACCCGCGCCGCGCGCGAGCGCGCCGGGGCCTCCGCGCCGTCGATGGAAGAGGCCATGCCCGAGGCTTATGCCGAGCTGGCCGCGGTCTTCGACCTGCTCGAAAAGCACTACAAGGACATGCAGGACATCGAGTTCACGGTCGAGCGCGGCAAGCTGTGGATGCTGCAGACCCGCACCGGCAAGCGCACCGCCAAGGCGGCGCTCAAGATGGCGGTCGACATGGCGGATGAAGGGCTCATCGACGAGACCACCGCCATCCTGCGGGTCGACCCGATGGCCCTCGACCAGCTGCTCCACCCGACGCTCGATCCCGATGCGCCGCGCGACGTGCTCGGCAAGGGGCTGCCGGCCAGCCCGGGTGCGGCGAGCGGCAAGATCGTGCTCGATGCCGATACGGCCGAAAGCTGGTCCGGGCGCGGCGACAAGGTCGTGCTGGTCCGCGTCGAGACGAGCCCCGAGGACATCCACGGTATGCACGCCGCCCAGGGCATCCTGACCGCGCGCGGCGGCATGACCAGCCACGCCGCGGTCGTCGCGCGCGGCATGGGCCGCCCGTGCGTCTCCGGCGCATCGGGCGTCTCGATCGACATCAAGGCGCGCACCCTGAAGATCGGCGCCCGCGAATTTGCCGAAGGCGACGTCATTACCCTCGACGGCGCGACCGGCGAGATCATGGCCGGCGAGGTCCCGACGATCCAGCCCGAGCTGGCCGGCGACTTCGGCACCCTGATGGAATGGGCCGACAAGTACCGGCGCATGAAGGTGCGCACCAACGCCGAGACTCCGGCCGACTGCCGCATGGCGCGCCGCTTCGGGGCCGAGGGCATCGGCCTCGCGCGCACAGAGCACATGTTCTTCGACGGGGCGCGGATCGGCGCGGTGCGGCAGATGATTCTCGCCGACGACGAGGCCGGCCGGCGCAAGGCGCTCGAACGGCTGCTGCCCGAACAGCGCAGCGATTTCGTCGAGATCTTCACCACCATGGCCGGCCTGCCGTGCACCATCCGCCTGCTCGACCCGCCGCTGCACGAGTTCCTGCCGCATTCGGACGAGGAGTTCGAGGAAGTCGCCGACGCCGCCGGGATCGGTGTCGACCACCTCAAGCGCCGGGCGGCCGAGCTGCACGAATTCAACCCGATGCTCGGCCACCGCGGTTGCCGCCTCGGCATCACCTACCCGGAGATCTACGAGATGCAGGCCCGGGCGATCTTCGAGGCGGCCTGCGAGGTCACCCTTCGACAGGCTCAGGGTGCGCGGGGTGGGGATGAAGAATCGGGTTCCGCTCGTCCTGAGCCTGTCGAAGGTCTTGGAGCGGTCGTGCCCGAGGTGATGATCCCGCTGGTCGGCACGCGCAAGGAACTGGCGCTGCTCAAGCAGGTAGTCGACGAGACCGCCAGGACGGTATTCGAGGAAAAGGGCGTCACGCTCGACTATCTCGTCGGCACGATGATCGAGCTTCCCCGCGCCGCGCTCATGGCTGGGGCGATTGCCGAAGAGGCGATGTTCTTCTCGTTCGGCACCAACGACCTGACCCAGACCACGCTCGGCGTGAGCCGCGACGATTCGGCCAATTTCCTCGCCGTCTACGTCGACAAGGGCATCTACGCCCGCGACCCGTTCGTCAGCCTCGATATCGAAGGTGTCGGGCAGCTGGTCGAGATCGCCGCCGAGCGGGGCAGGGCGACCCGGCCCGAGCTCAAGCTCGGCATCTGCGGCGAGCACGGCGGCGATCCGGCGAGCATCGCCTTCTGCGAGAAGGTCGGCCTCGATTACGTCAGCGCCAGCCCCTACCGCGTGCCGATTGCGCGGCTCGCGGCAGCGCAGGCGGCGCTCAGGGGCTGATGGTGTGACTGTCCTTCGACAAGCTCAGGACGAATGGAGGTAGGAAAACGTCCATAACGACATCCGTTCGTGCTGAGCCTGTCGAAGCACGCGCGCGTTACGTCCCCTGCAAGGATCGCCGCCCGCTGAGGGTCAGGATCCCGAAGTTCTCGACCACCCGGCCATCGGGCCGGGCAGCGGCGAGGAAGGCTTCGCGTGCCCGCTCGAGCCCGGCGCGGGTCAACGGCGGAGCCGGCGAAGCGAGGACCGAGCCAAGGCCCTGGTCGCGCAGGTCCGAGACCAGCTTGTCGAGCGAGCGGTAGGAGACCTTGAGAGTGCGCGAATCGACCACGGGGTCGCTCCACGCGGCGCGCTGGAGGAGTTGGGCGGCGGCGCGTACGTCGACCATCGGGTGCATCCGCGCCGCCGGCCGCTCGCCGTCGGCAGCCAGCATCGCCGCGCGCAGGTTGGCCAGGCTCCCGGCGCCGAGGAACTGGACGATGACCCGCCCGCCGGGGGCGAGGGCGTTGCGCAGGTGGATCAGCGCGCCGGGCAGGTCGTTGACCGTACCGAGCGTGCCGAGACCGGCGATGAGGTCGAACCCGCCGCCGGGGTAGGGGAGCTCTTCGTCGAGCTCGTCGATGCCGCACCACATGACCTCGTGGCCCTGCGCCACCAGCTCGGGCGTCAGCGCGCCGGTCCAGTCGCCGATCACCAGCGCCTCGCCGGGTTCCTGGCGGACGAAGGCGAGGCGCTCGAGCAGGTCGGCGATCATGTCGTCGATCACGAACCGCGCCGCGCCCTCGTTGCGCTGTCGCGCCTCGAGCCGGCGCTGCGCGGCGAGGCGGCGGCTGCGGGCGAAGATGCGCGGCGGGGCAGACGACATGGCGCGGCCCTGCCGCGTGCGCGCCGCCGGTGCAAGCCCGCTTGCCGCCGCCCCGGAAGGGAGGCAGCATGCACGTCATGCTACGCGCCGCGCTCGCCCCGGTCGTCGACCTCGTCTACCCGCCGCGCTGTCCCCTGTGCGGCGCGGGGCTGGCGGCGCAGGGCGGTCTGTGCGCCGAGTGCTGGGGCGAGCTCGTCATCCCGGGCGAACCGTGCTGCGCAAGCTGCCAGCGCCCGTTCGGCGCCGGGCTGTCCTCCGGCGCGATCTGTCTTCCCTGCCTCGGCGATCCGCCCAGGCACGACGGGATTGCCGCCGGGACGCTCTACAACGACGCCTCGCGCAAGCTCGTGCTCGCTTTCAAGCACGGCCGCCGGATCGCCCTGGCACAATTGCTCGCCGGGCTGATGGCCGCGCGACTTCCTGCGCTCGAGGGCGAGTGGCTCGTGGTCCCCGTGCCGCTCCATCGTGGACGGTTATGGCGCCGCGGGTACAATCAGTCGGCGCTGCTCGCCGCGGAATTGGCCAAGCGGACCGGGGCGACGCTGCTGGTAGACGCGCTCGTTCGGCGCAAGCCCACTCCCACGCTCGGCGGTCTCGGCCGCAAGGCGCGTGCCCGGGCGCTGTCGGGGGCGATTGCGGTCAACCGACAACGCGCGGCCGCACTCGGCAACGGCCGGGTTCTGCTGGTCGACGACGTCATGACGAGCGGCGCGACGAGCAACGCCTGTGTCTCGGTGCTCAAGCGCGCAGGGGCGGAGAAAGTGGTGATCGCCTGCTTCGCCCGAGTGCTCGACGAAGCGCTCGATCACGCCGGATAGCAAAACGCCCGGGGTTTGCCCCCGGGCGTTCGCGTGACGAAAATCGCTGGAAAGTCGGCATCGCCCCCAATTCCGGACGCCGCAATCCAAACCCTCACAAAATCGGTCCGATTTCGGTCCCGATCCCTCCCATACCTTGGCGCGTTTCCGGCGCTGCCGGTCTGGTTTGCGGCTCGTCCGAACCGCTGTACCGTTCATTCCATCGAAAGGTTGACAGCGGAAGCCACTTGGCTTCTGGGCGTGGATTTTGCTCATCGTCTGTGGTTATCGTGCAACAAGCGGGCACTGCCACCGGCGTCGCGCGCAACCTTGTGAAAGGACAACTTATCTCCGAGCTTGAGACCGGCACGGCGTTTATGCCGAAATTCGACGCAGCAGGGCTGCTGAGCGCCGTGGTACAGCACGCCGAATCCGGCGAGATCCTGATGCTCGCGTTCATGGATTCGGAGGCGATCGAGAAGACCCGCGAGACGGGCCTAGCGCACTTTCATTCGCGCAGCCGCGGCACGCTGTGGCTCAAGGGCGAGACTTCGGGCAACGTGCTGCGCGTGAAGAAGATCCTCGTCGACTGCGATCAGGATGCCCTAGTAATAAAGGCCCTGCCGGACGGCCCCACTTGCCATACCGGCGCGCGGAGCTGCTTCTACCGCGTGCTCGACGGCGACTCGCTGACGCCGGTCGGAGAAGACTTATGACCCCGTGGGAGCCGCCTCTGCGCGACACGTTGTTCGTGCTGAATGACCTGCTTGATCTGGCGGGCAATGAGCAACTGCCGCAGCTTGCCGCGCTGGACCGCGACATGATCGAGGCCATAGTCACCGAGGCCGGGCGGTTCTGCGCCGATGTCGTCGCCCCGCTCAATCCAGTCGCCGACCGGGAAGGCTGCACCCGCCACGACGATGGCACCGTCACCACGCCGAGCGGCTTTCGCGCTGCTTACGAGCAGCTCGTCACGGCAGGGTGGGTGACGCTGGCCCAGCCTGAGGAGTACGGCGGGCAGGGCATGCCCCACGCACTGCTCGCGGTGCTGGAAGAATACCTCAATTCGGCCTGTGCCGGATTCATGATGTACCCCGGCATCCTGCCCGGCGCGGTCAGCACGGTGCAGGCGACCGGAACCGACCACCTCAAGGATGCGTACCTGCCGAAGATGGTCAGCGGCGAATGGTTGGCGACCATGGCACTGACCGAGGCGCATGCCGGAACCGACTTGGGCCTCATGCGGACCAAAGCGGTCCCGCGAGGCAATGGCACTTATGCTCTGAGCGGACAGAAGATTTTCATTTCCGGCGGCGAGCACGACCTCACGGACAACATCATCCACCTCGTGCTCGCCCGGGTTCCCGATGCGCCGGCAGGCTCGCGCGGGATTTCGCTGTTCCTCGTACCCAAGATCCTGCCCGACGGGGAGCGCAACACGCTCTCGTGCGGCGCGATCGAGCATAAGATGGGGCTGAGCGGCAGTGCCACCTGCGTGATGGACTTCGACGAGGCGACCGGCTGGTTGCTCGGCGAGGAAAACCTCGGGCTGGCCGGCATGTTCATCATGATGAACGCCGCGCGGCTCGGAGTCGGCATCCAGGGTCTCGCCCATGCCGAGAATGCGTACCAGAAGGCCGCGGCTTATGCGCTCGACCGCCGTCAGGGGCGGGCAGCGGGCGAGCGGACCGATCCCGATGCGGCGGCCGACCCGCTGATCGTCCATCCCGACGTGCGGCGCATGCTGATGGATGCACGCGCGTTTACCGAGGGTTTCCGCGCTCTGGCGGCGTTCACCGCGCTGCAGATCGACCTGTCGCATGGGCTCGAGGATAAGGCCGCGCGCAAGGCGGCCGACGCGTTCGCCTCGTTCCTCACGCCGGTGATCAAGGCCTTCGGCAGCGACCGCGGGTTCGAGACCGCGGTGACGATGCAACAAGTCTTCGGAGGACACGGCTACGTCAAGGAATGGGGCATGGAGCAGATCGTCCGCGATGCCCGGATCTGTTCGATATACGAAGGCGCCAACGGCGTGCAGGCGCTCGACCTGGTCGGGCGCAAGCTGGCCAGGGACGGGGGGCAAGTCTGCGAATCCTTTCTCGCACTCGTCGAGGGAGCCTGCGAGGACGCCGACGAGGAGCTGCGGTGGATTTCGGGTCCGCTGCGCGAGGGCGTTCACGAGGCGCGCGATGTTGCGCACTTCCTGCTGCACGAGGCGCAAAGCGATCCCGATGCCCTGGGCGCCGGGTCCTACCCTTTCCTGCAGATCATAGGAATCGTCGCGATAGGCTGGATGTGGCTGCGCATGGCGGCGATCGCCGCCGATCGGTCGGACGATCCCTTCATGGCCGCCAAGCTGGCGACCGCACGGCACTACGCCGGAAGCGCGTTGCCGCAGTGCGGGGCGCTGAGGCGCAAGGTCGAGGCGGGTGCAGAAGTGCTTATGGCGCTGACACCGGAGCAGTTCCTCCGTAGCTGACCGAGCTATTCGAGCGTCGCACCCATGCTTGTGGGAGAGGCCCTTAAGGCCAACGCGCGAATACCCCTTCCGGATCGTAGGCCTCGCGCACTTCGTCGAGCCGGGCGAGGGCGTCGGGGGTGAAGCATTCGGCGCGCCGCCCCGGCGCAGCTGTGAGATCAGCCTCCCCCACGTACCGGCCGGTGCGAAAGCCGGCGAGTGCGACATCGACGTCGCGGACCCATTGCTGGAGACGCGCGTCGTCGTCAGGATCGTCCCACAGGGCGTAGATACCGACCCCCGTTGCGCCGCCGCGCGAGAGGGCGCTGCCGTGTGCGTCGGGCGGTAGGGCGTAAGCGCCGTTGCCGCCAAGCGCGAAGATGTTGATGGAAGACATCTTGGTCGGAACTCCGGCAAGCGGTTGCAGCGCCACCAGCAGGTCGCCGACGGCGCCGTCGCACCACGCGTGATCGGCTGCGACACGCTTGCCGCCGGGCATGGCGGAGAGCTTGGTGAGGGCGGCGAACGCGATATCCTCGCGTGCGACAGCGTCGATCTGAAGCGCCGTGGCGGGCGGATGGGCCAGAGGGTCGATCATTTCTCGCGCACGCCGCGCGCTGTCGGCCGTCGCCGCGGCGTGAAGCGAGATGGCGGGTTCGCCGGTTGCATGGTGCGGCCCGACGAGGATCGTGATCTCCGAACCGTCGGCCGCGGCACGCACCGCTTCGGTCAACCAATCGGCCAGCACGGGCACGCTGTCCGCGTTCCAGGCGGCGTTGATCGAATGGGTCGCTTGGGGAAGGTCGTGCAGCCGGAGCTCGTATCCGGTCACGACGGCGAAGAAGCCCGCGCCGGCGCCGCGTGCCGCCCAGAACAGGTCGGGGTGTTCGCCCGGCGACGCCCGGACAATGCTGCCATCGGCCAATACCAGATCGACCGCCTCGACGCTGGCGCTTGCCGGGCCCCACCGTCCCGAATTCCACCCGAACCCGCCGCTGAGGATGTAGCCACTGAGCGGCACGTCCGCGCAATGTCCGACCGGGAAGGCGAAACCCTCCGCGGAGAGACGTTCGAGCAGGTCCCCGCCGCGCACACCAGCGCCGACCTGGGCCCGGCGCGTGCTGCGGTCGATCTCCACCCGGTCGAGCCCGGTGAGGTCGAGCAGAACGACATCGTCGCGCACCGCCGCAGCCTGATAGTTGTGGCCGCCACCGCGGGGGGAAATCCGCCGTCCGGAATGCCGCGCCGCCCGCACGGCCGCGGAGACCTCCTCCGCGGTCGAGACCGGCACAACGGCAGCGGGGCGACGCGCCGTCGCCAGCCGCTGGTTCCAACTCAGGTGGGGCAGGATGGCGTCGTAGTCGGGGTCGCCGCGTACTGCGACAGCGGGTCCGAGGGCGCGAATCGGGACGCAGAAATCTTGGTCGGGCATTCAGCCCTTACCCAGAACCTCGTCAAACAGTTCCAGCATAGCCGACCAACTCTGCCGATCGGCGCTGGCATCGTAGCCCACGGCGTCGTTGCCCGGCGGCGAGGCCGGGTTGGTAAAGCCGTGTTTGACTCCGCTGTAGGAATGGAAATGCCAATTCGCTCCGGCGGCATCCATTTCCTCCCAGAAGGCCATGACCTGGCTGCGCGGCACCATCGGATCGTCGTCTCCGTGACAAACGAGGATGCGTGCCGTCACCTTGCTTGGTTCGGCCGGCAGTTCGGTGTCGAGCAGGCCGTGAAAGCTGGCCACAGCCTCGAGCGGAGCGCCCTCGCGCGCCAGCTCGAGCACCGCGCGCCCGCCAAGGCAGAAACCAATCGCCAGTAGCGGCAGGCCCTCTGCGCCGGGAACGGAGACCAGCGCTTTCAGGCCCATGCGGATGCGGCGGCGCAGGTCCTCAGGCGTGGCGCGGATTTCGCCGACGAACTCGCGCGATTGCTCGAAGCTGGCCGGCTGTTTGCCGTAAAAGTCGGCGACCATGGCGAGATAGCCCGCGTCGGCCAGTGCCTGCGCCTTGTCGAGCACCACACCGACCTGGTTCATGATGGTCGGATAGACCGCCACCGCGGCGCGCGGCGTCCCGACCGGTCGGTAGACGAGGCCAGTAAGCGCGGTAACCCCGTCTTGGTAGGCAATCGTTTCGACGCTCACTGCTCCTCGACCCGCAGCCGCTGGTTGCCATCCTCGTCGATGTACTCGCGATTATCCTCGCAGACGTATTCCTGCATCTTGTAGTCGGGCATTTTCTGGTAGGTCCAGGCCCAGGTCCACGGCTTCTCGAGATGATCGTCCTCGACCGTCACCTCGTCCTTCAGGAAATCCGGCGACAGCAGACTGATGCGTTCGGTAATCTTCATCGATTCGGAATGCGGGGTCCACCGGAAGGTGACGTAGTCCTTCACGCCCGTGGTCTCGACCACCAGCGTATTGCCTTCCCAGTGCCCGACCGAGCGGCCGAAGAAGCTGGGATCGACTTCGTCCCACTTCGGCAGTTTCTCGTTCATGTAGATCCGCCGGGTCTGGTTGAACGCTTCCTGCGTGATGTTGATTTTCTCGGGCCGCTGCATGATTTCCATCGGAAACATGCCCATCATCATCGCGGGCATGCCGTCGGGAATGCAATGAACGTAGTTGTCGCCGGCGGGCTGGCCTTCCTCGATGCGCTGGGCGAGCTTCTTCTGCTGGATGTCCCACTCCTTCTTGAATTCGGGCTTGAGCGGCGGATCGGGAATGGGCGTGGGGGCATAGCGCGGATCGACCGGATCGCCGCTGTAGGCTGGATAACGCCACCACGAACCGGAGAAATCAGGATGATCTGCAGCGGACTGGGCGGCGGCGGGCGAGGCGCCGACCGCGCCGGCGAGTAGGGCGGCAACGACGCGGCGCATCATCCCTCGGTCCGCTTGTAGCGCGCGGCGTTGGGGACGCCGGGCAGCATGTGCTTACCGCTCGGCAGCACGACTTCGAGTACCAGCCCGCCAGGCTTCCCGTCGCGCAGCGGCGAGACGTAGACGGTAACGTTATCGCCCGTCTTGATGGTTCGCGAGGTCCAGCCGCCGCGGCTCATCATGTTCGGGCTCGTCATTTCCAGCGTGTAGTGCTTCGTCCCGCCGCCCGGCTGTTCGGCGTCGACCTCGAGAAATGCGTGGGGATTGGTCCACTGGAACTTGGTAACCGACCCGTGCAGCGTGATCGAGCGACTGTTGTCGAACATCGCGAACGAGTGATGTGCCGCGGCTGGCGTCAGTGGGATCGCGGCCGCAATGACCCACCATAATTTGTTCCGCATTGCCCGCTCCCTCTTTTGCATTTGGCAAAAGGTAACATCGGTGGTGCCAAGGGCAAGAGGAATGCGGCGCTTTAGCCGCGCCAGTCGATCGGAGGTTCGTCACGCGCCAGCCGCCGCGCGGTAATCGCGGTCTGAAGCACGAACAGAACGATAAGCAGGCTGCCGATCCCGCCGACCAACACGTCGAACCAGGTCAGGATGCCAAACAGCGCAGGCTGCGAGCCGAACGCCATCATCGCCAGCGTCAGCGCGATCAGGATCAGCCGAAGTTCGGTCGGCCCGGCATTGAGATAGGACAGTTTGAGTTCGCCGAGCACGCGGACCGACAGGAAGGCGTGAATCGACAGGAGCAGGTAACCTACCAGTGCGACGAGGGCCACTTCCAGCAGGACGTACTTGCTCAATCCGATGCCGACGACCACCAGCGCGGTGGCCAGTCCGTCGCACGAATGATCGAGGAAATAGCCGTACCGCGGCCGCTCGATCTTGCGGAACCGGGCCAGGCTGCCGTCCATCGAATCACCGAACCACTGGACGAAGTACCCCGCGATCGAGAGCCAGAGCCAGGCGTCGCCGCGATTGCTGGCGACGTAACCCGCGAAGACGCAGATCGCGCCGACCATGCCGGTCCAGGTCAGTCGGTCGGGGGTTACGAACGGCGGCATGCGGGCGCAAAGCCAGTTGAGCAGGCGCCGCTCGTTGCGCGCGAGCAGGTTCTCCTGGATGCGATTGATCGGCTTGGCGGGAGCAGTGTTCGGCGCAGCCATGGGAAGGACCTTTCGGGTCTGCGCGTGGCAGGCAAGGCTAGAGGTTCAGGAGAGCGCTCTCTATCTCCTTCTGTAACAAAAATGTAAATCTCATTCGGCGTCCCGTGGCCGCGCGGCGCGGGGGTTCCGCGCTATTCCACCGGCAGGAAGTCGGGCACCGAGAGATAGCGCTCGCCGGTGTCGTAATTGAAACCGAGAACGCGGGCGCCGGAGGGGAGATCGGCAAGCTTTTGCTGGATCGCGGCGAGCGTCGCGCCGCTCGAGATACCGACCAGCAAACCTTCCTCGCGGGCGCTGCGACGGGCCATTTCCTTCGCATCTTCCGGGTCGACCTGAATTGCACCGTCGATTGCGCGGGTGTGGAGGTTTTCCGGGACGAAGCCGGCACCGATTCCCTGAATCGGGTGCGGGCCGGGTTGGCCGCCGGATATGACCGGCGAGAGAGTCGGCTCGACCGCATAGGCCTTGAGTTCGGGCCATTCCTTCTTGAGCACTTCGGCGCAGCCGGTGAGGTGGCCCCCGGTGCCGACGCCGGTGATCAGCACCGAAGGCGGGGCGTCGGCGAAATCCTTGAGGATTTCCTGCGCGGTGGTCCGGGCGTGAACCGCGATGTTCGCCGGGTTTTCGAACTGCTGCGGCATCCACGAATTGGGTGTCGTGAAAACGAGTTCCGCTGCGCGTTCGAGCGCGCCCTTCATGCCCTTTTCCTTGGGTGTCAGGTCGAAGCTCGCACCATAGGCGAGCATCAGGCGGCGGCGCTCGACGCTCATCGATTCGGGCATGACGAGGATCAGCTTGTAGCCCTTCACCGCGGCGACCATCGCCAGACCGATGCCGGTGTTGCCGCTGGTCGGCTCGATGATCGTTCCGCCGGGCTTGAGGCTTCCGTCCTTCTCCGCCGCTTCGACCATGGCCAGGCCGATGCGGTCCTTGATCGACCCGCCGGGGTTCGCCCGCTCGCTCTTCACCCAGACCTCGTGGTCGGGGAACAGGCGCGCAAGCCGGATGTGCGGCGTGTTGCCGATGGTGGCGAGAACGTTGTCGGCCTTCATGTCGTGATCTCCCTCTCCGGAGTTTGCTCGTCGTACTTAGCAGCAAATGTCCGCGCATGGCGAAGTTCCGGGAAAATCCACGCCCAGGCCGCGGTCACCGCTATCGCTCCAACGCCGCCGAATATTACCGCGCCCACCGTGCCAAGCAACGCGGCGGCAATACCCGACTGTAATTCGCCGAGTTCGTTGGACGCGGAGATCGCCAGGCCGGAGATCGAGGACACGCGGCCGCGCATCGTGTCGGGCGTATAGAGCTGGACCAGGCTCGAGCGGATGAACACGGAAATCATGTCGGCCGAGCCGAGCAGTGCGAGCAGGCCGAGCGACAGAAGGAAGTTGGTCGATACGGCGAAAGCGCAGGTCACGAGCCCGAATACTGCGACCGCCCACAGCATCTTGACCCCAACATTGTGCTCAAGCGGGCGGAACGAGAGGAACAGTGCCATTCCGGCTGCACCGAACGCCACCGCGCCGCGCATCAGGCCCAGCCCGTCGGCACCGACTTGCAGGATATCGCGTGCATAGACCGGAAGCAGCGCCGTTGCCCCGGCCAGCAGGACAGCGAAGAGGTCGAGCGTAATGCAACCGACGAGAAAGCGCTCCCTTTTTACAAAACGGAAGCCCTCGACCATTTGCAGCACCGGGTGTAGCGGCGGCCCCTCGTGTTTCGCTCGCACCGGCCGCACCAGCGAGATCAGCAGTCCGGAAGCGAGCAGCAAGAAGGCGCTGAGGAAATGCGGCAGGGCGTTCATCCGTTCGAACAGCAAGCCGCCGATGAAGGGCCCGCTGACCGAACCGGCCTGCCAGGCGATCGAGCCCATCGCGATGGCGCGCGGCAGCAGTTTCGCCGGGACGATATTGGGCGCGATGGCGCTCAGCGCTGGCCCGTTGAAGACCCGCGCTCCGCCATGCATCGCGGCGAGCGTGAACAGGATCGGCAGATTGAGTGCGTCCTGCCAGGTCAGAACTGCCAGTGCGGTGGCGATCAGGGCATCGGTGAGATTGGCGGCAAGCACGACCCGGCGGCGGTCGAAGCGATCGGCGGCAATCCCGGCCAGTGGCGTCAGCAGCAGCAATGGAACGAACTGCGCCAAGCCGAGCAGGCCGAGCTGAAACGCCGCTTCCGGGCGCGCCATGCCATAGTCGCTGCGGGCCACGTCGTAGACCTGGTACCCGAGCAGCACGACCATCGAGATGGTGGCGAAGACGGCGAACAGCCGCGCCAGCCAGTAGAGTCGGTAGTCGCCAATCTGCAGGGGTGACGTGGGCTCGCTCACGGCTTTGCCATGGCAGGCGCGCCGGCACCTGCCAAGCGGCTGAAACTATTGCGGCGCAGAGCCGCGCTTTAGGTCCGAATTCTAGCTCCGACGCCGCAGGCGCGGGTTGGGCTGCAGCGCTTCGATCATCGACACGAAGTCGTCGAGCCGGATGATGCGTTCGAACTGGAAACCGGCGCGATCGTCGGAAATCCAGATGCAGTAAGCCTCGATGCGGCCGATGTGCGGCAAGCGAATAATCACTCGGTCGCCGCGCTCGAGAGCGGGAGCCGCGTCGACCATGAACCCATGGGCGGATATATTGCTGACGTGCAGCGGCAGGTCACCGCGGGCGCGATGTTCGCCAATGACGGGGAAATCGACCGGATGGCGCGTCGCGCGACGCTGGTCGGTGACCGAAAGCTGTGCGCCGCTCATAGAGCCACGTCCCCTCCGTTTGCTGCGTGGAACGGAGCTTTTGCCAGCAAATGCTGGATAAACGGTAAAGGTCGGAGCGGTCAGCTTCTGCGAAGAATCCCGTGGCGCTTGCGGCCGAGCGAAAGCTTGCGCTCCTCACCGGGGGCGAGAGAAATCAGGAAACCGGCATCCTTCACCGGTTCATCGTCCAGGCGCACCGCTCCCTCTGCAATCTTGCGCTTTGCCTCGCCGCCCGAGGCGGTGAAGCCGATTGCCGTGCAGGCCGCACCGAGCCGGATTCCGTCCACGGGGACGTCGAGCACTGGGAGGTCATCGCCAAGTCCGCCGCCGACAAAGGTCGCAGCGGCGGTGTCTTGCGCCGCCTGGGCCGCATCGGCTCCGCGGACCATCTTCGTCACCTCGTTCGCGAGCACGACTTTCGCGGCGTTGATCTCGCTGCCTTCGAGCATTTCGAGCCGTGCGATCTCGTCGAGCGGCACGTCGGTGAACAGGCGCAGGAAGCGGCCGACATCGCGGTCGTCGGTGTTGCGCCAGTATTGCCAGAAGTCGTAGCTCGGGAGCATGTCCTCGTTGAGCCAAACGGCCCCGGTGACCGACTTGCCCATCTTCTTGCCGTCGGCCGTGGTGATCAGGGGCCCGGTGATCCCGTAAAGCTCTTCGCCGTCGATCCTCCGGCCGAGCTCGATGCCGTTGACGATATTGCCCCACTGATCGCTGCCGCCAAGCTGCAGCTTGCAACAGTAGTCGCGCGACAGCTTGAGGAAGTCGTAGGCCTGCAGGATCATGTAATTGAATTCGAGGAAGGTCAGCGGCTGCTCGCGGTCGAGCCGCAGCTTGACCGAATCGAAGGTCAGCATGCGATTGATGGTGAAGTGCCTGCCGACATCGCGCAGCAGTTCGATGTAGCCGAGCTGGCTCAGCCAGTCGTCGTTGTTGACCAGCAAAGCGCCAGTCTCGCTGTCGTCGAAGCGCAGGATCTTGCCGAAGCTGTCCCGGATCGAGGCGATGTTGGAGCGCAGAGCTTCGTCGGACAGCATTTTGCGCATGTCGTCCTTGCCCGATGGGTCGCCGACCTTGACGGTGCCGCCGCCCATGATGACGATAGGCCGATGCCCGGCCTGCTGCACGCGCCTGAGCAGCATGATCGAGGCAAGATTGCCGATGTGCAGCGACGGCGCGGTCGGGTCGAAGCCGACGTAACCGGTGACGATCTCCTTGCTCGCGAGCGCATCGAGTGCCACCGGGTCGGTTACTTGGTGGATATGGCCGCGCTCTTCGAGCAGGCGCAGGAGGTCGGACTGGTATGTCATCGCGGCGGGCGGTTAGCACGGGGGGCGAGGGTTGCAAACGTACGATCTGAAACCCCATCCGGCCTTCCAGCCAGGAAAAGTGAAGGGCGTGAGGGTCCGCGTCGCGCCATTGCCGAACGGGCGGCTCATGCTGCGGTACCGCGTCGACGGTTGCACCGATCTGGTGATACCCCCCTATCGCGGCATCGGTCGGGCCGACGAACTCTGGAAGACCACCTGCTGCGAGCTGTTCGTTTATGACGGCGGCGGGCACTATCGCGAATTCAACTTCTCGCCGAGCGGGCAGTGGGCCGGATACGCCTTTTCCGGTTACCGCAACCGCGACGGCGAAGCGTCGCTGCGCGATTGGCCGGAGATAAAGCACGATACCGGCGCGAGCGTCTACGTTCAGACGGTCTTTCTGCCCATGGCAATCGCCGGCGGGGCCGAAAGGGCCGGCTTGGCGATGGTCATCGAGGAAGAGGGCGGGCGCCCTTCCTATTGGGCGCTGGCGCACAATGGGCTGAAGCCCGATTTCCACGATCCGGCTTGCTTCACTGCCACGCTTGCGGCACCCGCCGTGTCATGAAATTCGGTATCGACCGGCTCGTTTCCGAGCCGGATCTCCTGAAGCAATTGTCCGGACGGCGCGCGAGCCTCGTCGCCCACCCGGCGTCGGTTACTGCCGATCTCGTCCATTCGCTCGACGCGCTGATGGCTGCCGGCGTGGACGTGACCAGCGCCTTCGGCCCGCAACACGGACTCAAGGGGGACAAGCAGGACAACATGGTGGAAACGGCCGACGAACAGGATCCCGTGTACGGCATCCCGGTTTTCAGTCTCTACGGCGAAGTGCGCCGTCCGACCGAGCAGATGATGGCCAGCGCTGACGTTTTCCTGTTCGACCTGCAGGACCTCGGTTGCCGCATCTATACCTTCGTTACGACGCTCCTCTACTTGCTCGAGGAAGCGGCCAAGCACGGTAAGGCCGTGTGGGTGCTCGACCGCCCGAACCCGGCGGGGCGCCCGGTGGAAGGGACGCTGCTGCAGCCCGGACAGGAAAGTTTCGTCGGCGCTGCACCCATGCCGATGCGCCACGGGCTGACCATGGGCGAGATGGGCCATTGGTTCGTTCGTCACTTCGGCCTCGAGGTCGATTACCGGGTCGTCGAGATGCATTACTGGCTGCCCGAGGCCGCGCCAGGGTACGGGTGGCCCGACGATCGGATCTGGATCAATCCGAGCCCCAATGCCGCCAACGTCAACATGGCTCGGGCCTATGCTGGCACAGTGATGCTCGAAGGGACCACGCTGAGCGAGGGGCGGGGCACCACCCGCCCGCTCGAGGTCCTCTTCGGAGCCCCCGACATCGATGCCGCGCAGGTCAGGACAGAAATGGAGCGCATCGCTCCGCAATGGCTCGAGGGCTGCGCGCTGCGCGATTGCTGGTTCACGCCGACGTTCCACAAACACGCCGGCGAACTGTGCAACGCGCTGATGATCCACGCCGAAGGCAAGTTCTACGATCACGGCGCGTTCAAGCCGTGGCGGCTCCAGGCGCTTGCCTTCAAGGCGATCCGCAATCTCTACCCGGAATACGGGATCTGGCGCGACTTTCCCTACGAGTACGAGTTCGATCGGCTGGCCATCGACGTCATCAACGGCGGACCGGCCCTGCGCGAATGGGTCGATGATCCCGCCGCGGGTCCGGGCGATCTCGATGCCATCGCCTCGCCCGGGGAAGCGCAATGGCGAGGGGATGTTGCGGACCTGTTGCTCTACTGAGCCGGCCGCATGGCCGGCGCCTCGGGCTCGGGCAGCGGCCGGATGTCGCTGGTGTCGTTGCGCATCACCAGGACTGCGCAGCCGTCGATCCGCTTGTCCACCGCCGCGATGAACAACGGTTCGGCGGGGTCGGCGCCTTTCTTGTCCAGAGCTGGCAACCCGCGTTCTTCACGCACGCGATAGACCTTGTCGCGGCAGTTGGCAGAATCGGCCGCGGAGGGACCCTCAAGCCGTTCGATCGTGGGCACGGGACCGCCTGACGGCGGAGGCGAGCCTGCGGTGCAGGCAGTCAGTGCCGCGAGGGCGAGAATTTTGCGCATCCAACCTCTCCTTCGAGGTCGCAAAAATAGCACCACACGATGCCAAGGCCAAATTGACTCCGTCCGACATGCGCTACACAAGCTATCGCAACCTTGGAGAGACTCTCATGCTTACGTTCTACAGCTTCGGACCCGGCGCCAATTCCTTGAAGCCGATGATGGCGCTCTATGAGAAGGAACTGGAATTCGAGCACAAGCTGCTCGACCCGCGCAAGTTCGAACACCATTCGGACTGGTACAAGAAGATCAACCCACGCGGCCAGGTCCCCGCGCTCGACGATGATGGCCGGATTGTCACCGAGAGCACGGTGATTTGCGAATATCTTGAGGACGCGCACCCCACCGAGGTCAAGCTGCGGCCGAGCGATCCCTACGACGTCGCGCAAATGCGCATATGGACGAAGTGGGTCGACGAATATTTCTGCTGGTGCGTTTCGACGATCGGCTGGCAGCGCCATGTCGGCAAGATGGTCCAGCACCTCTCGGATGACGAGTTCGAGGAGATGGTCAAGAAGATCCCGGTGCCCGAACAGCAGGTCAAATGGCGCCGCGCACGCCAGGGCTTTCCGCAGGACATGATCGACGAGGAAATGCGCAAAATCGGCGTCTCGGTGCGCAAGCTCGACGACCACCTCGCCGACCATGAATGGCTCGCCGGCGAGGTCTATTCGCTGGCGGATATCTGCAATTTCTCGACCGCCAACGGCATGCAGTTCGGTTTTCCCGAGTTCGTCAGCAAGGAGAAGACGCCTCACCTGCTGCGGTGGATCGAGCAGATCAACGCCCGTCCGGCCGTGAAGAAGATCTTCGCCGAGGTCCCGCGCGAATTCTGATTTCGCGCAATCTCCCGATAGTAGAGAGAAATATTCCTCCAGCTTAAGAGGGAGGTAACCACGTCGTCCTAGGCCGTGACCGAACGAAGGAAAGGTCCGGACCCCGATGGAACACGTCGCAATTCCAGGTGGCAGCAGCAATACGAGTATCGATGGCATTTCGCATCACTGCGGGGAAGTCACGGTGGGCTGCTCGGACGTGGCCGGCGTGGTCGAAAAGGTGCTCGAATCGTTCTCCGCGCTTCGCGTCCGGCACGACGCGCTCAAAGGCACGGTCAAGGCGCTCGATTCCGATCAGGAAAAGGTCACCGACGCCTGCGACGAGGCGCGCCTGCTTTCGCAGCGGGCCATCGATCGCCTCGGCGAAGGCCGCAAGCATATCCACACTTCGCTCTCGCAGATCACCGACCTGCTCGACACCGTGCAGACGCTGACCCGCCACGTCACCGGTTTCGCCGCGGCGATGGAGCAGGTCAAACGCTCGTCGCGCGAGATCGAGCAGATTGCCGACAAGACCAACATCCTCGCACTCAACGCCGCGATCGAGGCGCGCCGTGCGGGCGAGGCCGGACGCACCTTCACGGTCGTCGCCAACGAGGTGAAGAGCCTGGCCGGAGACGCACAGCGCGCCAGCTACGAAATCACCCGCACGATCGACACGCTGGCCGGGGAGGGCGATCAGGTCGTCAACCGGATCAAGAGCGGCGCCGAAGCGAGCGCGCAGGCCAAGGCCTCGGTCAACAGCATCGAACGCACCATCGAGACCGTCAGCGACCTGATCGTCGAGGTCGACAGGCAAAACGATCAGATTTCCCGCAATACCGGCACGATCAGTTCGCATGTCCACCAGGTGCGGGAGGTCGTTGCCGATTACGACCAGGCGGCCGAAGACAACGAGGACCGGCTGCGCCACGCCCAGCAGCGGATCGAGGCGCTCGAATTGACTGCCAGCGGCATGTTCGATGCGCTGGTCAAGGCCGGCCTCTCCCCCGAGGACAGTGCGATGGTCGAACGCGCGCAGGGCTATGCCCGCGAAGTGGCCGAGCGCACCGAGCAGGCGATCGCCGCGGGAGAGCTGAGCGCCGAGGCCTTGTTCGACCGCGATTATCGCGAGATCGCCGGGAGCAATCCGCAGCGGTTCCGTACGCGTTTGAACGACTGGGCCGACCGCGTCTGGCAGCCGATGCTCGACCGCTTCAGTCAAGCCGACCCGCGGATTACCGCAAGCGCCTGCACCGACATGAACGGCTTCTTGCCGACCCACCTTTCGAAGCATTCGCGCCCGCCGACCGGCGATGTGGCTCATGACACCCAGTTCTGCCGCAACGGCCGCAAGATTCTCGACGCCATCGACCAGAAGGCCAAGGCGAGCGCGGATCCCTACATGATGGCGGTCTATCGCCACGAGGGCGACGGACGGACCTACCGCGTGGTGCGCAACGTCTACGTCCCGCTGGTCATCGACGGGCGCCGCTGGGGCGACGTCGAGCTGGCCTACAGTTTCGACTGATCGGCCTCTCGCCCACCGGGCGATGCACCGCCGCGACGAGCACGAAGCTGATGTACATCAGCAGGTACCAGGCGCCGAGCTTCATCGGCGCGACCGGATGCCATCCCCCAGCCTGGTCGGGATAGCTCCAGGCGCGGGCAAAAGTGCCAAGGTTCTCGGCAAACCAGATGAACAGCGCGACGAGGAACCAGCCCAGCAGCAGCGGCATCCAGCGGCGCCTGCGCCAGACCGTGAAATAGACCCGCGTGCGCCAGAATAGCAGGCCCATCGCGGCGAACAGGGCCAGCCGAACGTCGGGCAGCCAGTGGTGGGCAAAGAAATTGACGTAGATCGCCGCCGCCAGCAGCTGCGGCCAGGGTCTCCGTGGCCAAGGCTCGAACTGCATATCGAAGATGCGCCAGACGCGGGCGATGTAGCTGCCGACCGAGGCGTACATGAAGCCGGAAAACAGCGGTACGTCGCCGATCCTGAGCAGGCTGTCCTCGGGATAGATCCACGATCCGGCGCTGGTCTTGAACAGCTCCATCACCGTACCGACGACGTGGAAGGCGAAGATCACCCTGGCCTCGTCCCAGGTCTCGAGCCGGAAACCGAGCATGGCGAGCTGGATGGCGAGCGCCGCGAGGGTCAGGAAATCGTAGCGGGCGAGGGCGGCATGGTCGGGGTAGAACAGGTGCGTCGCCAGCAGCAGTGCCAGCATCGACGCGCCGAACAGGCAGGCCCAGCCCTGCTTGAACCCGAACAGCGCGAATTCATAGATCCAGGCGGGCCAGCCCGGCGGAGGCGCGTATGCCTCGAGCCGCTCGCGTACGCGGGCGAAACGGGTGTGTGACGATGAGGGTCTTGGCTGAGTCATGCCCCATGCGCTGACCGCCCGCCGTGACCTCGGCAAGTGAGCAATTCGTGAGCAATATGACGCCCAGACGCAGCCGGACGCTTCGACAATTCTTGCGGCACTCGTATCGACGTACGATGGCTCCAATTCGGCAGGTTGGTGTTACCCTCAGGGTTCCGAAAAACCAGTTTTCGCGGGAAAACGTGCAACCCTCAGGGCCACACCTTGCGCGGCTGCCGCGCGAGCCCGTTGAGCATGCGGGATAGACCGGCCGCATCGGATTTCCGCCGAAAACCGATGTAGCGGCCGCGCCGGAAGCGCGGCTCGTACAGGGTGCCGTGGACCAGCACATCCCACTCGTCGGCCGTCACCTTTCGCACCGGCCAGCCGAGCGCGGCGTCCCACGCCGCGGCGAAGCTTTCCGAATGCGGCTTCTTGCGCAGCTGGTAGGCGCCCTTGCGGCTCATGCCGACCCGTTCGCAGGCCGCACTGACCGAGCCTGTCTCGGCCAGCCAGCCGATGAAATGCGCCTGCCGCTCGGGCGACCAGCCATTATGGATCGCGCGCAGCGGCACGGGGTAGAACGCAGGCACGCGCGGCGAGGGACGGGGTGGGCGGCCTGTCAGAGGGCCGAGGGCGATCGGGGGTGAGTTGCGGTTCATCCCGATCATAAGCCCGATCTCGGTGCTTGTAGGAAAGTGTTTTTTTTCCGCGCTATGCCGGGCGCGCTTCGGGCTTTGCAACTTGGCGACCGGTGCCGCCGCGCAGCTTCAGAGCGGACTGTCGGCTAACGACCCATTGTGGTCATTAGCCCCTTGCTGCAATATTCCCAGATGAGCATGTCGCTCCTTGTAGTCTTGGGCGTTGTGATCGCGTTGGGCGTGGGACAGGGTTGGCGCGTTTTGCGGTCACACAAGAGGGGAAAGAGCCCATTCATCTGGGACCGATTTGGCGGCGATTGATCCGTCCGCTTTCCACCCCTTTGCCGCCGCGGGGCTCAAGCATCGATCAAATCCCGGTCGAGCTCGCCGGCGCGGTTCTGGATGAAGTTGAAGCGATGTTCCGGATTGCGGCCCATCAGCTGGTCGACGAGTTCGGCGATGGCGTAGCGCTGTTCGTGCTCGGCCGGCAGGGTGATGCGGATCAGGCTGCGGCTCTTGGGATCCATCGTCGTCTCGCGCAGCTGCGCCGGGTTCATTTCGCCAAGGCCCTTGAAGCGTGAGACTTCGACCTTCTTGCCCTGGAACACCGTCTCTTCCAGCTCGCGGCGGTGCTCCTCGTCCTTGGCGTAGTGGCTCTCCTTGCCGTTGGTCAGGCGGTAGAGCGGGGGCTGGGCGAGGAACAGATGGCCGCGGCGCACCAGCTCGGGCATTTCCTGGAAGAAGAAGGTCATGAGCAGCGTGGCGATATGCGCGCCGTCGACGTCGGCGTCGGTCATGATGACCACGCGGTCGTAGCGCAGGTTTTCCGGGTCGCAGTCCTTGCGCGTGCCGCAGCCGAGCGCGAGCGTGAGATCGGCAATCTCGCTGTTGGCGCGGATCTTGTCGGCGGTGGCGCTGGCGACGTTGAGGATCTTGCCGCGGATCGGCAGGATCGCCTGGGTCTTGCGGTCGCGCGCTTGCTTGGCGCTGCCGCCGGCGCTGTCGCCCTCGACAATGAACAGCTCGGTCTCGCCCTTGCCTTCCCCGCTGCAGTCGGTGAGCTTGCCCGGCAGGCGCAGTTTCTTGCCGCTGGTCGCGGTCTTGCGCTTGATCTCGCGCTCGGCCTTGCGCCGCAGGCGCTCGTCCATCCGCTCCATCACGCTGCCCAGCAGCGCGCGGCCGCGCTCCATGTTGTCGGACAGGAAATGGTCGAAGTGGTCGCGCACCGCGTTCTCGACCAGCCGCGCGGCTTCGGGCGAGGTCAGGCGGTCCTTGGTCTGGCTCTGGAACTGCGGATCGCGGATGAACACCGAGAGCATGATTTCGCTGCCGGTGACGATGTCGTCGGCCGTGATGTCCTTGGCCTTCTTCTGCCCGACCAGCTCGCCGAAGGCGCGGATGCCCTTGACCAGCGCCGCGCGCATGCCCTGCTCGTGGGTGCCGCCGTCGGGCGTGGGCACGGTGTTGCAGTACCAAGAATAGGCTCCGTCCGACCACAGCGGCCAGGCCACGGCCCACTCGACGCGGCCCTGCTCATCGGGGAAATCCTGCCGGCCGCCGAAGGGCACGCTGGTCACGCATTCGCGCTGCCCGATCTGTTCGGCGAGGTGGTCGGCGAGGCCGCCGGGGAACTGGAACACCGCTTCGCTCGGCACCTCTTCCGAGGCGAGCGAGGCGGCGCATTTCCAGCGGATTTCCACCCCCGCGTAGAGATAGGCCTTCGAGCGGGCGAGCTTGAACAGCCGCTTGGGGATGAACTGGCGATCGCCGAAAATCTCGGTATCCGGCGTGAAGCTGACCGTGGTGCCGCGGCGGTTGGGCGTGTCGCCGACCTTCGCCAGCTTGCCCTGCGCGATGCCGCGCGAAAAGGACTGCGCGAAGACTTCCTTGTTCTTCGCCACCTCGACCCGGCTATCGGAGGACAAGGCATTGACCACCGAAACGCCGACGCCGTGCAGGCCGCCGCTGGTGGCATAGGCCTTGCCGGAAAACTTCCCGCCCGAGTGCAGCGTGGTCATGATCACTTCGAGCGCCGACTTGCCGGGGAACTTGGGATGCTCGTCGATCGGCATGCCGCGGCCGTTGTCGCTGATCGTCAGGCGATTGCCTTCCTCCAGCGTGACCTCGATGCGGCTGGCATGGCCGGCTACCGCTTCGTCCATGGCGTTGTCGAGCACTTCGGCGGCGAGGTGGTGCAGCGCGCGTTCGTCGGTCCCGCCGATGTACATGCCGGGGCGCCGCCGGACCGGCTCGAGCCCTTCCAGCACCTCGATCGAGGAGGCGTCGTAATCGCCGCCGCCGGCGGGCAGCTTGTCGAACAGGTCGTCTGGCATCGAACTGCTATAGGGCGCGGATTCTCGCCGGTTCAAGCTCGGCGCGGCGGTTTTCCGCCGAACCGAGGATCGTCAGAAGCGCGACGGCGCCGGGTCGACCACCGAGACGGTGCCGTTGCCGACCTGCCGGACCTCCATCGCCCGTTCGGCCACGCCGTCGCGGCGGAACCGGAACGGCCCGTCTATGCCGAGGAATCCGCCGTCGTCGAGCAGCTCCGCGGTCGGAAAATCGCGGCCCGGTTTCCAGTCGCGGGCGATGCGCAGCGCCAGCAGGACCGAATCGTATCCCAGAGTGGCGATCCGATAGGGTTGCTCGCCGAACCGCGTCTTGTAGCTCGTCACGAACTGGCGATAGCGCGCATCGGAGACGGTCGAGAACCAGGCGCCGCGCAGCGCCGAGGCGCGGGTCAGGTCGTCGTCGCCGCTCCATAGCTCGGTGCCGAGGAGGCGGGGCAGAGCCACGCCGGCATCCTTGAGCGATCCCGCCGCCAGCGCCGACAGGCGCACGCCGTCGGCGATCAGGACCGTATCGAACCCGCCGCGCGCCTTGAGCCGCTCGGCCGCGCTGATGATCGAAGTATTGCCGCGGTCGTAGCGCTCGGTGGCGACGAGGACCCCGCCGCTGGCCGAGACGCGGTTGGCCAGGGCGATTTCGGCGCGGCGGCCGTATTCGCCGTTCGGCACGATGGCGGCGAAGCGCTTGGCCCCCTTGCCGATGGCGTAATCGACCGTCCGGGCGATGGACTGCTCGGGCATGATGCCCATCACGAAGACGTCGCGAGCGGCGACCGAGGTGTCGTTCGAAAAGCTGATGAGCGGCACGTCCGCCGGGCGGGCCTGGGCGAGGACAGGGGTGACATCGGTGCCGAGAAGCGGCCCGAGGATCAGCTTGTTGCCGTCGCGAATCGCCTGCGCCGCCGCGGTCGCGGCTCCGGTCGCGGTATCGTAGGTCGTGATGCGCAGGTTGGCGGCGTTGGTGTCGAGCAGCGCCATCGTGGTGGCGTTGGCAATCGACTGGCCGACTTCGCCGTTGCTGCCCGAAAGCGGGACCAGCAGCGCCACGCGGTGGCGCGTCTCGTCGGTCGGCAAAACCGGCTGCTCGGACCCGGGCGAGGGCGTGGGCGTGACGACCGGAGGCCGCCCGCCGCCGGGGATGATCTTGCACGCTGCGAGTGTCAGCGCGAGCAAGCCCACGGATAGAAGGCGTTTCCAGTTACCGAACATGCTTGCCGCTCCTGCTGCGGATGGTCCACAAGGCTCGTTGTGAGCGAAGAGCGCGACCCTCCTCCCGAACCTCTCGATGCCGGTCTCTATATTGTCGCGACGCCGATTGGCAATCTCGGCGACGTCACGCGGCGCGCGGTCGACGTGCTTGGCCGCTGCGATGCCATTGCCTGCGAGGATACGCGCGTCACCGCCAAGCTGCTCCGGCATCTCGGGATTTCGAAGCCGCTGTGGCGCTATGACGACCACGCCGGTGAAAGAGACCGCGCGAAGCTGATCGATTCGATGCGCGAGCGGGCCGTGGCGCTGGTCAGCGATGCGGGTACGCCGCTGGTGTCCGATCCGGGCTATCGTCTGGTTCGCGACGCGCGCGCGGCGGGCATTCCGGTGACCAGCCTCCCCGGGCCGAGCGCCCCGGTCATGGCGCTGACGCTGTCGGGCCTGCCCAACGATCGCTTCCTCTTTGCCGGGTTCCTGCCCGCGAAGGACAAGGCGCGGCGCGAAATGCTCGCCGAACTGGCCGGCCTGCGCGCGACGCTCGTGTTCTTCGAGACCGCGCCGCGCCTGGCGAAATCGCTCGACGCCATCGGCGAGACGCTGCCGGACCGCGAGGTCGCTGTCGCGCGCGAGCTGACCAAGCTCTACGAGGAATGTCGCACCGGCAGCGCCGCCGAGCTGGCCGAGCACTACGCCGCGCACCCGCCGCGCGGCGAGATCGTCCTGCTGGTGGGCCCGCCGGGCGAGGGTGGAACAAGCGCAGAGGATGCCGATGGGCTGCTGCGCGAGGCATTGCTGACACACAAGGCGTCGCAGGCGGCGGCAGCGGTGGCCAAGGCGACCGGGCTCGATCGAAAAGCGCTCTACGCCCGCGCGCTCGAGCTCAAGTGAACCGCCGCGAAGCCGAGCGCCGCGGCCGGCGGGGAGAGCGCTCCGCCGCCTTGTGGCTGCGGCTCCACGGCTACCGCGTGCTCGCTCGGCGGGTGAAGACCCCGCGCGGCGAGATCGATCTCGTCGTCCGGCGCGGGCGCACCGTCGTCTTCGCCGAAGTGAAGTGGCGCCGCACGGCGGTCGAGCTCGACGAGGCGATCGATCCCTGGCGTCTGCGCCGCGTCGCCGCCGCGGTCGAGGCGACGGCCCATCGTTTCCTGCGCGCCGGAGATTTGCCGCGCATCGACGTGCTGCTGCTTGCGCCCGGGCGTTGGCCGCGCCACATCGTCAACGCCTGGCAGCCATAGCGCTGCCGGTTCCGGTTCGTGGTGAGCCTGTCGCACCATGAACGCCGCGCCTCCGCCCTTCGACAGGCTCACGATGAACGGGGATGAGGCAAGTGCCGCTTAGAGTAGCCGTCCAGATGGATCCGATCGAGAGCATTGGCATTGCCGGCGACAGCTCGTTCGCGCTGATGCTCGCCGCGCAGGCGCGGGCGCACAGCGTGTGGCACTACGACGTGCGCAGCCTGACCTGGGAGAACTGCCGGATCACCGCCTGGGCCCGCCCGCTGCACGTTCGCCGGGTCGAGGGCGATCACTTCGAGTGGCAGGGCGAAGCGCAGCGCATCGATCTGGCGAAAGACATCGATGTCGTCCTGATGCGGCAGGATCCGCCGTTCCATCTCGGCTACATCAGCGCGGCCATGCTGCTCGACCGGCTCAAGGGCGAAACGCTGGTGGTCAACGATCCGCACTGGGTCATCAATTCGCCGGAAAAGATGTTCGTGCTCGATTTTGCGCGCTTCATGCCGCCGACGCTGGTGACGCGGAATATCGCCGACGTACGGCCTTTCCTCGAGCAGCATGGCGCGGTGGTGGTGAAACCGCTCCACGGCAACGGCGGCAAGGCGATTTTCAAGATTGGCGCCGACGGGACCAACCTTTCCGCGCTGTTCGAGGTCTTCAACCAGACCTGGCCCGAGCCGCACATGGTCCAGCCGTTCCTCCCCGAAGTCTCCGAGGGCGACAAGCGCATCGTGCTCGTCGACGGCGTTGTCACGGGCGCTATCAACCGCAAGCCGGGCAAGGGCGAGTTCCGCTCCAACCTTGCGCAAGGCGGCTATGCCGAGAAGGCCGAACTGACGGCGCGCGAAGAGGAAATCTGTGCGGCAATGGGGCCCGAGCTCAAGAAGCGCGGCCTGATCTTCGTCGGCATCGACGTGATCGGCGGCAAATGGCTGACGGAAATCAACGTCACCAGCCCGACCGGCATCGTCGCCATCGACGCGTTCAACGGCACCGATACGGCGGCGCTGATCTGGGATGCCATCGAAGCACGGTTGTAGACGGGAGCGAAGCGGTGGACCGAATTTCAAAGACCGTCACCGGCGGGTGCCAGTGCGGTGCTGTCAGATACCGGGCTACGGAAATGCTCGACAATTCACACCTGTGCCACTGCCGCATGTGCCAGAAAGCGGTGGGCAACGTCTTTGCTGCTCTCGTTGCCGCTCCCAACCCAGCTTTGACCTTCACTCGCGGCGAGCCCGCAATATTCCGCAGTTCCGAGCATGTGGAGCGCGGGTTTTGCGAGAGGTGCGGCACACCGCTCTTCTACCGTGGCAACACCGGACGCACGAACCTCACGATCGGCTCGCTAGACGATCCGTCGGACTTTCCGCCAATCGCGGAAGTGGGGACCGAGGCGCGTGTGTCGTGGCTCAAGCCTCTTCCCGACGTGGAGGACGGTGGCCAAACCGAGAGCGCAGGCCAGGAAGCCTGGGCGGCCGCGATACGCGTCACAAATCGTCAGCATCCCGACCACGATACGGACGAGTGGCCCAACGGCTGAGCAGGCGGTGCGAACCTTTTTCCCGCCGGCCCGTTGAAACTCCAATGCACGATCTCATCATCCAGGCTATCGCGCAGGGAGGCTACCTCGGGATCTTCCTGCTGATGGCGCTCGAAAACGTCATTCCGCCGATCCCCTCCGAAGTGATCATGGGCCTGGGCGGAGTCCTGGTCGCGCGCGGGCAAATGGAATTCTGGACCTTGCTGGTTGTCGGCACGGCGGGCGCTACCGTCGGCAATTACTTCTGGTTCTGGATTGGCAATAAATGGGGATATCAGCGCCTCGGCGAGTTCATCGAGCGGCACGGCCGCTGGTTCACCGTCGACTTCGAGGACGTCGAAAAGGCCGCCCGCTTCTTCCAGCGTCACGGCCAGTGGGTCGTCTTCGCGCTGCGCTTTTCGCCGTTTCTGCGGACCATCGTCTCGCTTCCTGCGGGCCTTTCGCACATGAGCCTGTGGCGCTTCCTGGTCTTCACCTTTGCCGGGTCGGCAATCTGGAATGCGGTGCTGATCGAGGGGGGCCGGCGGCTCGCGCCGCTAATCACGAAATACGAAGGTTACGCCAACTGGTTCGTGATTGCGCTGATCGTCGCAATGGCCGCATGGTACATCTACCGCGTGGCGACCTGGAAGCCGCGCGAGGATCGCCGCTAGTCCCGCTCACGCGGATGCGCATTGCGATACGTGTCGAGCAGGACCGCCGCATCGACCTTAGTGTAGATCTGCGTCGAGCCCAGGCTCGCGTGGCCGAGCAGTTCCTGCAGGCTCCTGAGGTCCGCGCCGTTGCCGAGCAGGTGGGTGGCGAAGCTGTGCCGCAGCGCGTGCGGCGTGGCAGTGGCCGGGAGGCCGAGCATAGTTCGAGCCTTGGCCACCGCCTTCTGGACCATGCCTTGCCCGAGCGGTCCGCCCCGGGCGCCGCGGAATAGCGGCTCGTCCGGCTTCAGGGGCCAGGGGCAGCGGCCTGCATAGTCGGCCACAGCCTCGCGCACGATCGGTAAAACGGGCACCACGCGCTGCTTGCCCCCCTTGCCGGTAACCGTCAGAGTCTCGCCCAGGGGCAACGCCGCGGCGGTCAGCGATAGCGCCTCGGCGATGCGCAGGCCGCTGCCGTACATCAGCAGCAGCACCGCGCGGTCGCGGGCGCCGATCCAGTCGTCGGCGGCGAGCGAGTGCACGCAGTCGGCAAGGTTCTCTGCATCGTCGGGGGTAACCGGGCGCGGCAGGCCCTTTTTGATCCGGGGCCCGCGCAGGCGTGGGGCGGCGGCGTCGGCTTGCCCGGTCTGTTCGCGGGCGAAGGCGATGAAGCCCCTGAGTGCCGAAAGCTCGCGCGCGGTCGAGGCATTGCCGATGCCGTCGGCCCGCCGGGCGGCGAGCTGGCCGCGCAACGAACGTCCATCCAGCGCGGCGATTTCGGGCCATTCCTCGGCACCCGTCGCGGCGATTAGCCGGGCGGCGGCGGCGCAATAGGCGCGCACGGTGTGCGGGGAGCGGCGGCGGCCCTTGGTGAGGTGCTCGCGCCAGGCCTCGAGCAGGTCGGCCCCGCTCATGCCGCGACCAGCGCGGCGGGTACCAGTTCCCCGAGCAGCGCGTCGAGCAGCGGCATGCCGTGCGGCGTGACGCCGATCCGCGCGCCGTCGCTCCAGGCCAGGCCGAGGCGTTCGTGAAAGGCGAGCTTCTCGCGGTCGATGAGGTCGGCCGTGGCGATGCCGAACCGCCGCGACAGGTCCGCAAGGTCCACCCCCTCGCCAAGCCGCAGGCCCATCAGCAGCGCCTCGCTGGCCTGTTCGCGCGAGGCGAGGGAGCGTTCGTCCTTGAGGCCGCTTCCGGTCTCCGCGACGGCGGCGAGCCAGTTCTCCGGCTTCTTGTGCCGCAAGGTCGCCACGCCGCCGCGCCGCCCGTGTGCCCCGGGACCGATCCCGGCATAATCGCGGTAGCGCCAGTAGGCGAGGTTGTGGCGGCTCTCCTCGCCCGGGCGGGCGTGGTTGCTCACTTCGTAGGCGGGGAGCCCCGCGGCCTCGGTCATCTCCCGGGTCAGCGCAAACAGGTCGGCCGCGGGGTCGTTGTCGAGCGGGCTGAAGGCGCCTTGCCGAACGTCGGTGGCGAAGCGCGTGCCCGGTTCGATGGTCAGCTGGTACAGCGAAAGGTGACCGGTGCCGAAGCCAAGCGCGCGTTCGAGTTCCGCAGCCCACTGCTCGGCGCTCTGGCCGGGGCGGGCGTAGATCAAGTCGAAGCTGACCCGCTCGAACGCGCTCTGCGCCGTCTCGAGCGCGTTCAGGCCCTCCTCTGCGTCGTGAAGGCGCCCGAGGAAGCGCAGCGTTCGGTCATCGAGCGCCTGGAGGCCGAGCGACGCGCGGTTCACGCCGGCGGCGGCGAGATCGCGGAAGTTGGCCGCTTCGACCGACGAGGGATTGGCCTCGAGCGTGATCTCAATCCCGGGTGCGAAGCCCCACAGCCGCTCGGCCTCTTCAAGCAGGTCGGCAACGAGGGCAGGGGGCATGAGCGAGGGTGTTCCGCCCCCGAAGAACACCGAATCGAGAGCTTCGTTCGCAGCTATTCCCGCCTCGTGGCGCATATCGGCGAGCATCGCCTCGCGCCAAGCGGGCACGTCGATGCCGCCGCGGACATGCGAGTTGAAGTCGCAGTACGGGCACTTGGCGAGGCAGAAGGGCCAGTGGATGTAGAGCGCGCGGGCCATCGCCCGAGCTTACCCTGCGAACTGGTCCGCGACCAGCTTGGCGAAGGCATCGGCGCGGTGGCTGATGCGGTGCTTCTCCGCCGGATCGAGTTCGGCGAAGGTCATTTCGCGCCCCTCCGGCACGAACACCGGATCGTAGCCGAAACCCAGGGTGCCGCGCGGCGGCCAGGTCAGCGCGCCATCGACCCGGCCTTCGTAAACGGCGTGCTCGCCGTCGGGCCAGGCGAGGGCCAGGACGCTGGTGAACCAGGCATCGCGCGGCGTCTCCGCCCCCTTGGCCTGGAGCATGCCCTCGACCTTGCCCATCGCCATGTACCAGTCGCGCCCCGGATCGCCTTCGAACCATTGCCGCTCGGCCCAATCGGCAGTGTAGACACCGGGCCGCCCGCCCAGCGCCGCCACCGACAGTCCGCTGTCGTCGGCGAGCGCGACCATGCCCGAGGCTTCGGCGGCGGCGCGGGCCTTGATCAGGGCGTTCTCGACGAAGGTCCGGCCGGTCTCCGGCGGCTCGGGCAGGCCGAGCGAGCCAGCCGAGATGCACTCGACGCCGTGCGGGGCGAGCAGTGCGGCGATTTCCTTGAGCTTGCCCGCGTTGTGCGTGGCGATGACCAGCTTTGCCGAGCCGATGCGGCGGGTCACTTGGCGACCGCCTCTCCCTGCGCCTTGTAGATCTGCGCGCAGCCGATCTGGGCCAGTCGCAGCAGGCGCAGCAGGCCTTCCTCGTCGTATGTGGCGCCTTCGGCCGTGGCCTGCGCCTCGGCGATCTGGCCGCCTTCGATCAGGACGAAATTGGCGTCGGCATCGGCGCCCGAATCTTCGACGTAGTCGAGATCGAGCACTGGCGTGCCGTGGTAGATACCGCAGGAAATCGCCGCCACTTTGGCGGTGATCGGGTCCTCGCTCAGCTTCCCATCCTTGAGCAGCTTGTCGACCGCGAGGCGCAGGGCCACCCATGCGCCCGTGATCGAGGCGGTGCGGGTGCCGCCGTCGGCCTGGATGACGTCGCAATCGAGCGTGATCTGGCGTTCGCCGAGCTTTGCCATATCTGTCACGGCACGCAAGGAGCGCCCGATAAGGCGCTGGATTTCCTGCGTCCTGCCGCTCTGCTTGCCCTTGGCCGCCTCGCGTTGTCCGCGGGTATGAGTCGCGCGCGGCAGCATCGAGTATTCGGCCGTGACCCAACCCTGGCCCTTGCCGCGAAGCCACGGCGGGACGCGCTCTTCGACGCTGGCGGTGACAAGAACCCTGGTGTCGCCGAAGCTGATCAGGCACGAGCCTTCGGCATGCTTGGTAAAGCCGGTCTCGATGGTGATGACGCGCATTTCGTCGGGCGCGCGGCCGGATGGACGCATGGGGTTCTCCTTTTCGCGTGCTCGCCTAGCGGCTAGATAGGTCCCTGTCATGTCGTCACCCCCAGTTTCCGAACTGAATGAGCGAACCCGCGAGATTTTCCGTCTCGTGGTCGAGAACTATCTCGCCAGCGGGCAGCCGGTTGGGTCCAAGACGCTCGCGGGGGAGGGCGCGCTCAACCTATCGCCTGCTTCCATCCGCTCGGTCCTCGCCGAACTCGAGTCGCTCGGCCTGCTTGCGGCGCCGCATACGAGCGCGGGGCGCATGCCGACCGAGACCGGTTTGCGGCTGTTCGTCGACGGGATGATGCAGGTGGCCGAGCCCAGCGCCGACGAGCGCGCGGCGATCGAGCGTCGCTTGTCCTCGCCGGGACCGATCGAACAGGCGCTCGAACAGGTCAGCACCATGCTTTCCGATCTCTCGGGCGCCGCGGGCATGGTCCTGGTCCCGCGCCGCGAGCCGCGCCTCGTCCAGATGACCCTGGTGCCGCTCTCGGCCGAGCGAGCGCTGGCAATCCTGGTTGGGGAGGACGGGCAAGTCGAAAACCGCGTCGTCGCACTCGACGGGCCTCATGCGGCGGCGACTCTCGAACGCGCGAGCAACTATCTTTCGGCGCGGCTTGCCGGGCGCACGCTGGCCGAGGCTGCGCGGGCCATGCGCGATGAGATCGCCTCGGGCCGCAGCCAGCTCGACGAAGTCAGCCGCAATTTGGTCGAGCGCGGGCTGGCGGTATGGAGCGAGGATGCGGAGCGCCGCCCGGTGCTGATCGTGCGCGGGCAGGCCAACCTGCTCGACGAGACCGCGCTTGGGGATATCGAGCGAGTCCGCTCGCTCATCGACGACCTCGAGAACAAGCAGTCGATTGCCGGGCTGCTCGATTCGGCGCGCGAGGCACAGGCGACTCGCATATTCATCGGCAGCGAAAACCGGCTGTTCGCGCTCAGCGGCTCGTCGGTTATCGCCTCGCCGTACCGCGACCGCGAGGGGAACGTCGTCGGCGTGCTTGGCGTTATCGGGCCGACGCGGTTGAATTACGCGCGAGTCGTTCCCATGGTGGATTTCACCGCCCGTTCGCTGGGCAAACTGATCGGATAACAGGACTTCATGAGCAACGATGACAAGCCGCGCGACGCCGCGGTGGAAGAGGAATTGAAGGGCGTTCCGGAAGAGATGGTCGACAAGGACCTGCTCGACGAGGACGCCAAGGCCGGCGAGGATGACCAACTGGCCCGGCTGCGCGAGGAACTCGCAGCGGCCAAGCAGGACGTCCTCTACGCTCGCGCCGACACCCAGAACGTGCGCCGCCGGGCGGAAAAGGACATTTCCGACGCGCGGGCCTATGCCGCCACCGGGTTTGCCCGGGATATCCTCTCGGTTGCCGACAATCTCGAGCGCGCGGTCGAGGCGATCCCCGAGGATCTGCGTGAGGACAGCAAGTTCAAGGGGTTGGTGCAGGGCATCCAGGCTACCCAGCGCGAACTGGAGAAGGTCTTCGCCCAGCACGGCATCAGCCGCATCGCCGCGATGGGGCTGCCGCTCGATCCCAACCAGCACCAGGCGATGATGGAAGTCTCCTCCGACGAAGCCGAGCCAGGCACCGTGGTGCAGGAAATGCAGTCCGGCTGGATGATCAGGGACCGTTTGCTGCGCCCGGCAATGGTTGGAGTGGCGAAGAAGCCCGACTAGGCTGTCTCGCGTTGCGAGGCGGCCGGCGCGAGCATCGCTTCCAGCTCGGCCACCGAACGCAGATCGGCAAAGGCCAGCGCCATCGAATCGAGCGTCCCCGCATGCGCTGCGTCTGTCAGCGCGGCGCAGGCGTCGACGGCCATGATGACCTTGTAGTTGCGCTGCATCGCGTCGCGCGCGGTGCTCTCGCAGCAGCAGTTGGTCAGCGTGCCCGAGATGATCAGCGTGTCGATGTCGCGCGCCTTCAGGTGGGCGTCGAGATCGCTGGTGCCGGGGGTGAAGCCGCTGAAACGGTGCTTTTCGAGCAGCGCATCCTCGGGCGCGACGTCCAGCCCTTCCCATAATTGCCAGTAGTGCGCGCCGGGCTGGAAGGCGTCGCGGTGCGCGCCGATGCCGGCCCCCATGCGCTCGTTGAACACCGGCCAGGCCATCGGGCCGTCTGCGGGCGTGGTGAAGCGCAGGAAGACATTGTGCCCGCCCGCGGCACGAATCGCCCGGCTCAGGCGATTGATCTCCTCGACCACGTTGCGCGCTTCGGGCGCTTCCACTGGCGCACCTTCCTCCATGAAGCCGTTCTGCATGTCGACAACGAGATGCGCGGTTCGCGGCGGGTCGATCCGGTCCCAGATGTTGCGCTCGCGACCGCGCGCGTCGCGGTAGCGGGCGAGGATGGCATGATGGTCGACGGCATGGGGCATGGCACTCTCCTGCAGGCATATTCCGGCCTTTCCGTCCATCACGCAATTCCTTTCCGCCCGGGGCGAGGAACCATGGCAGAAGATGCCCGTAATTACCCCGACAGGGAGAAACGGAGCTAAGATCATGAATACCCGCAAGTTGCTTGCCCCGGTCCTCCTCGGATCGGCCCTGACCCTCGGCGCCTGCGCCAACAACTATGCCGCCGAAGGCGCACTGGGCGGTGCCGCCGCAGGCGCCGGCCTCGCCGCCCTCACGGGCGCGGACATCAAGACTTACGCTCTCGCCGGGGCGGCGGCCGGCGGACTTGCCGGCTATTTTGTCGACAAGAACGACGGCTGCGACGGATACAACAGCAACGGCTATCTTGATGACGACTGCTTCGGGACGCGGGGCTATCCCGCCGACCCGCGCTAAGCTGAGTTTCGCCGGGTGGGGCCGCGCTCTCGCGCGCGGCCACTTTCCAGCAAGTCTGCCGAATGCCGGCTCCTTCTAGGATGCATCAGCCGGGTTCGATCGGGTTCGTGGCAGCTTCGGACACCTTCTCCCGCTCGGCCTCCGCGGCTGCGCGGGACTGGGCGCGGACGAAAAAGCGAAATATTTGCGGGTGATGGGCGCGGGTTCGCCGCTCGATGTCCTCGGTAACGCCTTCCACCTCGTCGATCGGCAGGTCGTCTTCGAAATCGAGGCTGATCAGTACGACCACCTGTTCCGGCGCGAGGTGAATGGTGATGACATCGTTCACCTGGCATACCCCGCGCGCCGAGCCGGCGATGTTCCTTATCGACTGGCGAACCTCGGGACTCGCCTGTTCGCCGAGCAATAGCTTCTTGCTCTCCGTGGCGAGGAGTATGGCCACGCCGCCCAGGATCAGCCCGATGATCACCGATCCAATTCCGTCCCAAACCGGATTGCCGGTGAGGAGCGTGAGCCCGATGAACGCAGCAGCGACAAACAACCCCGCAAGGGCTGCGCTATCTTCCATGAGCACGACGAAAATCGTCGGATCCTTGCTGCTGCGCACCGCTTCCCACCAGCCTTCTTCCCGCTTCTTCTTCGCGAGAAATTCGCGAACGGCGAAGACGAGCGAGATGCTCTCCGCGACCGCGGCGACACCCAATACGGCGAAATTTACCAGCGGCCGGCTCAGCATCTCGGGATTGCGGATGTGCACGTAGCCTTCGTAGATCGACATGCCGGCGCCGCCGGTGAAGATCAGCAGCGCTACCACGAAACCCCAGAAATAGACCTCCCGGCCGTGGCCCAGAGGATGGTTGTCGTCCGGAGGGATCTTCGCCCTCTTGCGGCCGTGGAGCATCAGCAGTTGGTTCCCGCTGTCCACGAGCGAGTGGATGCCCTCGGTGAGCATGGAAGAACTGCCGGCAACCGCGGCTGCGGTAAACTTTGCCGCTGCGATGGCGAAGTTGGCCCCCAAGGCCGCAAAGAGAACCAGTTTTCCGCCGGACGCCATGCATGCCCAACGCAAGGAAGCAAAATGAGGTCCGCCGTCCGGGCGTTGCGGCAGGCTCAGGCGGGAGCGGCGCTGTTCCGCAGTGCCGCCAGCTCCGCTCCCGCCTCATGGCGCGATTGCGGGCGGATGAAGATTCGTCGCACCTCGGGGTACTGCGCCTTGATCGTCTGCTCGATGCGTTGGGAGATTCCTTCCACCTCGCCCACCGGCAATTCGTCTTCGAGGTCGAGACTCAGCATTGCCACGACGTCTTTCGGCGATAGGTGAATGGTGATCACTTCGTTGACTAGACAGACGCCCTTTTCTCGTTCGGCGAACTGCTTGAGCGCCTTCTGCAGCTGCGGACTGGCTCGCTCTCCAATGAGCAAGTGCTTGCACTCGATGGCAAGAATTATGGCAACGGCGCCGAGCAGCAGCCCAATGAGAACCGAACCGATGCCGTCATAGACCGGATTTCCTGTCAGCACCGTGAGGCCGATGAATGCTGCAGCGATGACGAGTCCGATCAGGGCGGCGAGATTTTCCAGCAGCACCACGAATATCGTCGGGTCCTTACTCGTACGAAAGGTTCGCCAGGCGCCTTCGTTTTTGCGCTGCGACTTGCGGAATTCCTTGAGCCCGAAATACATCGAGGCCGCCTCGAAGATTATCGAGGCGCCCAGGACCGCGAAGTTGATCAGGGGCTTCTCCAGCATCTCGGGATGCAGGATGTGCAGGATGCCCTCGTACACCGAGACGCCCGCGCCGGCGGTAAAGATCAGCAGCGCGACGACGAAGCTCCAGAAGTACACCTCGCGGCCGTAGCCGAGCGGATGTAGCTCGTCGGGCGGTCGCTCGGCGCGGTGCTCGCCGTACAGCAGCAACACCTCGTTGCCGCTGTCGACCAGCGAGTGGATTCCCTCGGTGAGCATCGAGGAACTGCCGGCAATGAACGCGGCGACGAACTTGGTAATCGCGACGGCCACATTGCCGCCGAGCGCCGCGTAGATTGCCAGCTTTCTTCCCGATGCCATGCACCTCCAATGCGCAAGACGCCGCGAGGGTCCGGGCTAAACCAGTTGCGCCCGGTTTTCGTCGCGGTGCTTCTTCAGGTACTTCATGAAGGGCGTCCCGCCGGTTCCGACGTCGGGGTCATTTCCGGCCTTGTCGGTCATCTGTTTATTGATGTAGCTCGCGGCGTATTCGAGATGCCTGGTGCGAAAGCGCGCGGCCTGCTCGACGCAGGCGTTGAAGGCCAGTGTCAAACTCGGCGATTTCGCAGCGGCCACGAAGTCGCGGAGAGTCGATTGCGCGGCAAGATCTTCGATGAAACGGCGATGCGCCACCGGGCGGTATTCGTGCAGCTCGGTCAGAAAGTGCTTGAGCGGGTCGTCGCTGTGTCCGACCTGGAACAGCGCGTCCATCGCCGGGACGATGCTCGACTGGGAGCCAGTCTGCCCGCGAAAGGCTCGCGGCGCGCCGCCGAATTTCTCGACGCCCTGATAGACCAGCCCGCCGTTGAGCGCCGGGTTGTTGGCCCAGCCGTGAATATAGGGCCGCACGCGGTTGAAGTAGATGTATGGGTCGCAGCGCTCGGGCATTCGCGCAAAGTGGCCGTAGATCCGCTCCCATGCGGCATCCATCTCGATCAGCAGTCGTTCGGCTTCGCCAGCATCGCCCTGTCTGGCGACTGCGACGAGCTTAGCGGCGTTGTCGAGCAGCACCCCCGCTTCGGCCTCGATCGCCACGTGGACCAGCACGAACCAGTTCTCGTCGACGCCGCCGTAGAAATTCTGGAACATCGCCACGTTGGACAAGTCGATCGGACCGCCCTTGTCGAGACGGTACCAGTTGTCGAGGACATAACCCGAATAGGGCAGCAGGGGCGCCTGTCCGAGCCGGTCGGCGACCGCGACCATGGGCCGGGCGAGGTTGGCGGGGAGAAATTCGGGCGGCTCGTCCTCCCCCCAGACATAGGCCTGAACGAGGAACGAGTAGTGAACCATCGCCGTGCGGACTTCCTCTTCGGGCGCTTCGCGGGCCCAGTCTTCAAGGCCGGGGTCGGCCAGCTCGCCGAGCCAGTGGCGCACGCGGCCCGTGGTGAGCAGCGCAGACAGGTTGTTTGCGGCCTGCAAGGCGCCGTTGAACATGGCCGGAAGGCCGATTGCGTCGATTTCATAATGCGAGAGGAAGCCGCGTGCCCGCGACATGCCGTAGTCGGATAGCTGCATGATTGAACCATCGCGCCGGGCGCGGGTTGGGCCGCCCGGATCAATGGCGACGCTAGTAACAAGTGAAACGAACTAGCTCAAGTGGCCGGTTCAGGCCGCCCCAGGAAAGTTGACCAGCAATTCGTAGGCTCCGGCATCCGTGCAGCCGGCCAACCGGACCCCGCCGCGGAGCAAGAAGGCATGGCGGACGATCTCGGCTTGCTGTTCGATTCCATACGTCTCGAGCCGCCATCCGGGCTTGAGGCTGTAGTCGTAGCGGCAGAAGGGATGGCGGTGCAGCAGCAGGTACCAATCGCCGCGCTGCTGCGTCTGCCAGACGTGAGTCATCTCGTGGATGAAATGGCCCTGGCGGAGGATCGACACTTGCGCAAAGTCGTCGCAATAGGCGTCGCCCAGCGGGTGGAAATGGAGGTGGCCTCGCGGGGCCATTGTCACCCGCTTGGGCTGCAGCGGAAAGAACTTGCGCCGCCGGATGGTGACCTTGGCATAGTCGATGGCGCTGCCGAACATGCTCCGCGCGAGCGCAACTTCGCCCTCGGTCAGGCGGCGCTCTCCGCCCACCGGGCAGGAGGCGCCGCCCGTTTCTATCGCGCGTCGCCCGCGGCGAGGACCTCGACCGGGAAGGCGGCGGTGCGCCCGCCGATGAAGGTCAGCGTCACCTCGGTGGTGTCGCCTTTCTTGAGGGTGTCGTCGAGCTTGAACGCCATGACGTGGATGCCGCCCGGTTTGAATTCCACAGCCTGGCCCCGCGGCACGGCGATCTGCGTCGCTTCGCCCATTTCCTCGAAACCGTTGGCCGTGGTCATCTCGTGCAACTGGGTGCTCTGGGCACCTTTCACGGTAGCCGCGCGAACGAAGGCATCGCGGTCGCCGTCGTTATGAACCGTGAAGTAGACCGCCGCGGGGTTGCCCTTGACTGCCGGCAGCACGAGGCGCCCGTCGGTGATGGAAATACCCTCTTTGGAGCCATCGTCTGCGGTCGCCTCCGTCGAGTCGCCGCCGCCGCAAGCGGCAAGCGCCAAGGTGCTCAAGCCAAGTGCAAGACTGGTCAAAAGTGGCGATTTCATTGTCATTCCTCCCCCGTTCCGAAGGCGATTTTCTAGGCTTGTACATCCCTTGTGCCAAGGGAAACCGCACCTATATCCGCCGCGTAATCGAAGTTCTTAACGAGCTGCCGAGTGGTCTTGCCAGGGACGGGAGACCGACCGAGCGGCGTCCAACTTGAAGAGGAATTGGGGAAACCATGGCCAAAGTTATCGGTATCGACCTCGGCACCACCAACTCGTGCGTCGCCGTGATGGATGGGGGCAAGCCCAAGGTCATCGAAAATTCGGAAGGCGCGCGTACCACGCCTTCGATCGTCGCCTTCACTAAGGACGGCGAACGCCTGATCGGCCAGCCGGCCAAGCGCCAGGCGGTCACCAATCCGGACAACACGCTGTTCGCGATCAAGCGCCTGATCGGGCGGCGGTTCGACGACCCGCTGACCAAGAAGGACATGGGTCTCGTTCCCTACGACATCGTCAAGGGCAAGAACGGCGACGCCTGGGTCGAAGCCGGCGGCGAAGACTATTCGCCGAGCCAGATTTCGGCCTTCATTCTGCAGAAGATGAAGGAAACGGCCGAGAGCTATCTCGGCGAAACCGTCACCCAGGCGGTCATCACGGTTCCCGCCTACTTCAACGACGCGCAGCGCCAGGCGACCAAGGACGCCGGCCAGATCGCCGGCCTCGAAGTCCTGCGCATCATCAACGAACCGACCGCGGCGGCGCTGGCCTACGGCCTCGACAAGGAAGACGGCAAGACCATCGCGGTCTACGACCTCGGCGGCGGCACCTTCGATATCTCGGTGCTCGAGATCGGTGACGGCGTGTTCGAGGTGAAGTCGACCAACGGCGACACCTTCCTCGGCGGCGAGGACTTCGACAGCGTCATCGTCGAGTACCTGGCAGACGAGTTCAAGAAGAAGGAGAACATGGATCTCCGGAACGACAAGCTCGCGCTGCAGCGTCTCAAGGAAGCGGCCGAAAAGGCCAAGATCGAGCTTTCTTCCAGCCAGCAGACGGAAGTGAACCTGCCGTTCATCACCGCGCGCATGGAAGGCGGCAGCTCGACCCCGCTCCACCTCGTCGAAACGATTACCCGTTCCAAGCTCGAGCAGCTGGTCGGCGATCTCATCAAGCGCACGCTCGAACCGTGCAAGAAGGCGCTGGCCGACGCCGGCCTTGAAAAGGGCGGTATCGACGAAGTCATCCTGGTCGGCGGCATGACCCGCATGCCGAAGGTGCGCGAAGTGGTCGAAGAGTTCTTCGGCAAGAAGCCGCACACCGGCGTCAATCCGGACGAAGTCGTGGCGATGGGCGCGGCAATCCAGGCCGGCGTGCTGCAGGGCGACGTGAAGGACGTGCTCCTGCTCGACGTGACCCCGCTGTCGCTGGGCATCGAGACGCTCGGCGGCGTGTTCACGCGCATGATCGATCGCAACACGACGATCCCGACCAAGAAGAGCCAGGTCTACTCGACTGCGGAGGACAACCAGCAGGCGGTGACCATTCGCGTGTTCCAGGGCGAGCGCGAGATGGCCGCGGACAACAAGCTGCTCGGCCAGTTCGACCTCGTCGGCATTCCCCCGGCGCCGCGCGGCGTGCCGCAGATCGAGGTCGTGTTCGACATCGACGCCAACGGCATCGTCAACGTGTCTGCCAAGGACAAGGGCACCGGCAAGGAACAGCAGATCCGCATCCAGGCCTCGGGTGGGCTCAGCGACGCCGACATCGACCAGATGGTCCAGGATGCCGAGAAGTTCGCCGAAGAGGACAAGAAGCGCAAGGAAGCGGCAGAGGCTAAGAACAACGCCGACAGCCTGGTCCACGCCACCGAGAAGCAGCTTGAAGAGCACGGCGACAAGATCGACGCCGGCCTCAAGGGCGAGATCGAAGCTGCCGTCGCCGAGACGAAGACCGCGATCGAAGGCGGCGACGTCGAAACGATCAAGGCCAAGAGCCAGGCGCTGACCGACCTCGCCATGAAGATGGGCCAGCAGATCTACCAGCAGGAGCAGGCCGCGTCGGCCGAAGCTCCGGCCGGTGACGCCGGCGGCGAGCAGGGCAGCGGCGACGAAGAAGTCGTCGACGCCGAGTTCTCCGAAGTCGACGAAGAAAACAAGGGCTGAGACGCCTGGTGCGGACCTTGGCCGCCATCGGTGCTTCCGCACCGGTGGCGGCCCGGTCTAGGGCGGGATCATCACCATGTCAGTTGAAGTAGACTTCTACGAACTTCTTGGCGTTTCGCGGTCCGCGGACGACAAGGAAATCAAGGCTGCCTATCGCAAGCTTGCGATGGAGCATCATCCGGATCGCAACCCCGGGTGCGGCGAAAGCGAGGCCAGGTTCAAGGCGATCAGCGTCGCCTACGATTGCCTCAAGGATCCGCAGAAGCGCGCCGCCTACGATCGCTTCGGCCATGCCGCGTTCCAGAACGGCGGGCCCGGCGGCGGTCAAGGCTTCGGCGGCGCCGAATTCGCCGATCTCGGCGATATCTTCGAGACCATTTTCGGCGGCGCTTTCGGCGGCGGAGGGGCCAGCGCGCGCGCACGGCCGCGACGCGGCGCCGACCTGCGTTACGATATGCACGTTACGCTCGAGGAGGCCTTCCACGGCAAAGATACCGAGATCGAGGTCGAGGTGTCGGTCGCCTGCGACCCGTGTGGCGGCACCGGGGCGACCCCCGGCACGGGCAAGAGAACCTGCAACCTGTGCCGCGGCCACGGCAAGATCCGCGCTCAGCAGGGCTTCTTCGTCATCGAAAAGCCCTGTCACAACTGCCACGGCACTGGCGAGATCATCGAGAGCCCGTGCCGCGAATGCCGCGGCGAAGGGCGGGTCGACAAGGTGCAGCGGCTGACCGTCGAAGTGCCTCCAGGCGTCGATACCGGAACCCGCATCCGTCTTGCCGGCAAGGGCGAGGCCGGTCCGCAGGGCGCACCCGCCGGCGATCTCTATATCTTCATGCACGTTACGCCGCACGCGCTGTTCGAGCGCGAAGGGACGACGTTGTTCACCCGTATTCCTGTGAGCTTCACCATGGCGGCGCTGGGCGACACGATCGAGATCCCCGGGCTCGATGGCGAAGTCAGTGCAATCGACATCCCTGCGGGAATCCAGTCGGGCAAGCAGCTACGCAAGCGCGGCGCCGGAATGCCGGTGCTGCAGGGTCGCGGCCGCGGCGACCTCGTGGTCGAGGTTGTGGTCGAGACGCCGACCAAGCTCAGCAAGGAGCAGAAGGCGATCCTCGAACAGTTCCGCGAAACCGAAACCGGCGAGGAATGCCCGGAAAACCGTAGCTTCTTCGAGAAGATCCGCAGCACCTTCGGCGGATAGCTCCTGCAACCGTGCGCCGCCACACCGCACGAAGGCTCACCCCGCGGGCGTGATCGCCAGCACTTCCTTGCGCACTTGCGCGACAAGGCCCGGGTCGGCAGTCAGCCGAGCTTCTTCCTCGTCGAGGATGGCGAGAAACGCACGCCGCTTGAACTCGCGGCACCGTGCAAGATCGAAGTCGGCGACCGTCGAGCAGATCAGGTCGATCATCCGCTCCGCTCCGTGCAGGCGACCCCAGAGATAGTCGTTCTCGCGGTAACTGCGGCTGAAGAACGCGCCGAAATTGTAGAACTCCGTACCGCGCAGCGTCGTCCGGGCGCCGCCCTCGCGGATAGTGCGGGCGTCGTCGGGGCTGATACGATCGACCTTGACGCCTTCGAACTCCGTCAGTCCCTCGTTCTGGACCAGGGGCAGGGTGGCGACATCATAGAACGGGAAGCCGAGATAGGTCAGCAGCGTCTTGCGTCGCAGATCTTTCGGCATGGCTTCCAGCGCGGCGGTCAGCAGCACCTCGGCCTCGACGTCCGCCGCAGCGAGCGCGCGGCGTTCGGCGAGCGCGTCGAGCACCGCACCGGGGTTCGACAGAACCTCGGCAGCGAGCGCAGGAAAGTCGTCGCCCAGGGCATCGAGCCCGTCGCGGGCGAAGTAGATGGCGAGGATGCCGTAGATCTGCTCGCGCGCCTCATCGAGCGCGACGTCGGAAATTGCCGGATCCGATTCCCAGTCTCGCGATAGACGCCGCGCGATCAGACGCAGGCGGCGCACTCTGAAGCTCAGGTCGTGTGATCGCAGGAAGGCGATGGTCTCGTCGGTCGCTCCGCCGCCGGGCGTGCCGGATCGCTCGAGCCCGCGCTCGGCCATCTCGCGCCGAAGCGCCGCGATGATCGGGTTGGGGGAGGCCAGGGCCAGCTTGGGCGCTGCCTGCATGACGATTTGCGCCATTCGCTCGACGATCCCCGCGATCTTGGACTGAGCATAGGCGCCGAAGGCATAACCGGCCTCTTCGGCCGCGGCCTGCTGGGCACGCGCCCGCCAGCCCGACAGGCGCCTGGGGGTCGGCCGGTCGAGGAACAGGGTGCGTCCAAAAAGGCGATCGACCGCCGCCTCGACTTCGGGGCGCAGCCCGGCGACAATTTGCCGGGTGCGCTCAGCTTCGCGGCTGCGCTGTTCGAGCAGTTCGAGGTTGTCGCGGATCGGTTGCTCGCGCGGGATGGTCGAGAGCGAGCCGAAAATGGCCCCGAAAAAGCTGACCGGCTCGTTCTGTCGGCCGGCGAGGGCGTCGAAGCGGTCGGGGCGCGGGTCGATATAGACGAAACGCCGATCGACCTCGCGCTGTGCCGGGCGCGCGGGCAGGGCGGCGATGGCGGCGGCAAAGGGCGCATTGACCAGCACCGAACCGTCGATCAGCGATACGTTGGCCTCGTTGCCGTTGCGCACGTGCACGGGCATGACGCGTTCGAGGAAGGCGCGGCGGGTGGGCCAGTCGCTGCCGCAAATTTTGGCCAGTGCGTCGATTTCGCCGAGTTGCAGCGCCGGAAACGCGCCCGGGAAGCTCGCCGTGGCGCGACCGGCGAATGTCAGCTCGAGCAGGTCGGCAAGGTCCTTCCCGCCCGCGAGTGGCGCGCGCGAGCGAAACTGGATTTGCAGGCGGTGCTCGCTCTCTTCGACCACCGGCGGACTGTGCATATGTAGCGGTTCGAGAAAGCCGCGGAAATCCGTGGCCGTGACCATGAGATCGAGCGGGTGGTTTGGCGGCAGAAGCGGTGGGCCCGCATCGCCTTCGGCCATGGCCTGCAACGCGTCGTAAATGAGGCGGGAGAAGCCGGACCCGGAAAACGGTGGCTCGAACCAGCGCCCGCGCATGAAGTGGGAAACCTTGCGCCGCACTTCGGCCTGCGTTTCGGGAGAAACGCTCTCCGAAACGGCGTTGCCCGGTCGGCTCAGCACCCATTCGACCAGCGGCTGCGCCCAGTACTTGGAGAACTTCCATCCCGGCCGCGCCGCCGGATCGAGCAGCGCGTCGACGTCGGCCGATTTGAGCCAGAGGTCGGTCAGCGGCTCGAGGCTGTGCCCTGAATGAATCGCCTGGGCGAGGAACACCGCGTTGATGCCGCCCGCGCTGGCTCCGGCGAGGATGTCGGAAAAGACCCGCAGCCGGATTCCGTCGCGGTCTTCGATCTCGCCGAGCAGTTCGTGATAGACCGCCTCGGTCCCGCCCGAGGGCGCTTCGGCGGCATGCAGCCCGCGGCTCGCCTTCGCGGCTTTCCACACCTCCTTGGTGACCCCGTGCATGTAGACGGCGAGGCTGACCCCGCCGTAGCAAATCAGCGCAATCCGAAGTTCCTTCTGCCGCATCGCGCAGGGCCTAGCCGCATGGCGCCGGCAAAGGCAATTGCGTTCCGTATTTGTTCCATATATATGGACCGACCATGGCAAAGACCAAGCGACGCTACATCTGTCAGGCGTGCGGCGGGGTGTCGCACCGCTGGCAAGGCCAGTGCCCCGATTGCGCGGAGTGGAACTCGCTGATCGAGGATGCGCCGGCGAGCGTCTTTTCAGCCAAGCACGACCTGTCGAACGGCGGCCGGCCGATCGAGTTCGTCCCGCTCGACGCGCCGGGCGAAACGCTGCAGCGCCGCTCGACAGGCTTGCCCGAATTCGACCGCGCCCTCGGCGGAGGGCTGGTCCCGGGGGCGGCGATCCTGATGGGCGGCGATCCCGGAATCGGCAAGTCGACGCTGCTGCTGCAAGCTTCGGCCAGGCTCGCGCAGGACGGCGCCGACGTCGTCTATGTCAGCGGCGAGGAAGCGGCCGGACAGGTGCGCCTGCGCGCCGAACGGCTCGGCCATGCCAAGGCGCCGCTCCGGCTCGCATCGGCCACCTCGGTGCGCGATATCCTGACCACGCTCGGGCAGGGGAAACCGCCCTCGCTGCTGGTCATCGATTCGATCCAAACGATGCATTCCGACACCATCGAGGGCGCACCGGGCACGGTCAGCCAGGTGCGGGGCTGCGCCTTCGAGCTGATTCGCTACGCCAAGGAAAGCGGCACCGTGCTGGTCCTGGTCGGTCACGTGACCAAGGACGGCACGATCGCGGGGCCGCGTGTGCTCGAGCACATGGTCGATGTGGTCATGAGCTTCGAGGGCGAGCGCAGCCACCAGTACCGCATCCTGCGCGCGCTCAAGAATCGCTACGGCGCGGTTGACGAAATCGGCGTCTTCGCCATGGCCGGACAGGGGCTGGAAGAAGTCCCGAACCCCTCCTCGCTCTTTCTCACCGGCCGCGAGGCGCCGATTGCCGGAAGTGCAGTGTTCCCCGCGCTGGAGGGCACGCGCCCGGTGCTCGTCGAAGTCCAGGCGCTGATCGTACGGCTGCAATCGGGCGCGACGCCGCGCCGCGCCGTGGTGGGCTGGGATTCGAGCCGTCTCGCCATGTTGCTGGCGGTGCTCGAAGCACGCTGCGGGCTCAATTTCTCCTCCGCCGAAGTCTATCTCAACGTCTCGGGCGGCTATCGCCTGTCCGACCCGGCGGCCGATCTTGCGGTCGCGGCGGCGCTGGTCTCGGCGCTTTCCGACAAGCCGCTGCCGCTACGCAGCACGTGGTTCGGCGAAGTCTCGCTGGCCGGCGAAGTTCGGCCCGTGGCGCATGCCGGGCTCCGCCTCCGCGAGGCGGCCAAGCTCGGCTTCGATGCGGCGTGCGGACCGGGAGACATCGGTCCGGCGCCTGAAGCGCTGCGCTATGAAGCGGCCGATCGACTGCCCAAGCTCGTTGACCGGATAATCGGGGCCTCTTAGATCAGCGCCAATGACGGGTTTCGACATTATCGTCCTGGTGATCGTGGGTGTCGCGGCCATCGGCGGGTTCACGCGCGGCTTTCTGCAGGAAGTGCTTTCGCTCCTAGCCTGGGTGCTGGCGGTATTCGCCATCCGCTACCTGCACACTGACCTCACCCAGTTCCTGTTCGACTACATCGGTTCGCCGACCAGCGCGGCGATCCTCGCCTTCGCGCTGCTGTTGCTGATTCCCTACGCGGCGATGAAGGTGATTGCCGGCAATATCGGCAAGGCTTCGCGGGGGTCGGTGATCGGGCCGATTGACCGCGTCCTGGGCTTCGGTTTCGGCGCGATCAAGGGAGTGATCATCGTAATCATCGCCTTCTCGCTGGTGGTGCTGGGCTACGACACGATCTGGGGCCCGACAGGCCGGCCGCTGTGGATCAAGGAAGCGCGCACTTACACTTTCGTCAACGCCGCTTCGGAGGCCATGGTTCAGCTGATCCAGGAGCGGCGCGACCTCCTGCGTGAACAAGGCGACGCGATCGGCGGCGAACAGTAGTGGCCGGCGCCGAGCGTCTTTACACACCGGAATTGCTCGCCCTTGCAGTCGAACTCGCCGAGCATCCGCTCGACGACAGCCTGCCGCTGCGCGGTTCGGCACGTTCGAAGAGCTGCGGTAGCACGCTCGACATGGCCCTTGGCGTCGACGACGCCGGGCGGATCGACGCCCTTGGCATGCGGGTGCGGGCCTGCGCCGTCGGTCAGGCCGCTGCGGCACTGTTCGCGCGCTCGGCTGCTGGCCGGACTGCAACGCAAATCGCCGCGGCCAGCGAGAGAATCGAGCGCTGGCTGGTGGAGGGCGGTGAGGTGCCTGACTGGCCGGAACTGGCCCTGATCGCCGCTGCACGCGACTATCCGGCACGCCACGGCGCGATCATGCTGCCGTGGACGGCGGCGCGCGATGCCCTTTGCAGTCTTCTGCCCGCCCGCTAATCGGGGGGTCAGAGCAGGGGACGAGGGAAACCGACATGGCCAGCGCCGCGATTGCCACGCACGAACCGAGCGTCAGCGAAATCCGGCTCGTGATTGCCGCCAGTTCGGCCGGCACAATCTTCGAGTGGTACGATTTCTTCATCTACGGCACGCTCGCCAGCCTGATTGGCGCGGCCTTCTTTCCGAGCGACAACGAGACGCTGCAATTGCTGCTCGTCTGGGCCGGCTTCGCCGTCGGCTTCGGTTTCCGCCCGCTTGGTGCGATTCTCTTCGGTTTCCTTGGCGATCGACTAGGGCGCAAGTACACCTTTCTCATCACCGTCACTCTGATGGGCGTGGCCACGGCCGGTGTCGGGCTGGTCCCGGGGGCAGCGTCGATCGGGTTGGTGGCGCCGGCGATCGTGATCGTCTTGCGCATCCTGCAGGGGCTGGCGCTGGGCGGCGAATACGGGGGGGCGGCGATCTACGTCGCCGAACACGCGCCCAAGGAAAAGCGCGGCTATTATACGAGCTTCATCCAGGCTGCCGTGGTCGGCGGGTTCGTGCTGTCGATCGCCGTCGTGCTTGCCTGCCGCGCCCTGATCCCGGCGGAAGAGTTTGCCGCATGGGGCTGGCGCATTCCCTTCCTGCTCTCGCTCGTCCTGCTCGCCATTTCGCTGTGGATGCGTCTCAAGCTTTCGGAAAGCCCGGTGTTCAAGGCGATGAAGGAGGCGGGCGAGCTCTCCGGCAACCCGTTCGTGCGCAGCTTCACCTACCCGGGCAACAAGAAGCGCATTTTCGTCGCGCTGTTCGGCGTGACCGGGATCCTGACGACGATCTGGTACACTGCCTTCTTCTCGGGGCTGTCGTTCCTGCGCGGACCCATGCGGATGGACGAGACTCTCGTCGAATGGGTGCTGATGATCGCCGGGCTCATCGCGATGTCGTTCTATGTGGTGGTGGGGAAGTGGTCCGACCGGGTCGGGCGCAAGACGCCGATCATCATCGGCAGCGTGCTCACCCTGCTGCTGCTGTTTCCGACGTTCTGGGCGATGGGATCGCTGGCCAATCCGGGTCTTGCCCGAAGTGCGGAGGAGGCCCCGGTCGTCGTAAACGGGATCGACTGCAATTACGATCCGTTCGCAAATCAGCAAGCGAGCCTCTGCGGGCGCGTGCTGCAGGATCTGACGTCGCTGGGCGTGAGCTACAACGTCGACGAGCGAGGGGCCGCACGAGGCAGATCGATCGATCTCGACAGCGAAAGGCCGTCCCCGCTCTTGCTGCGCATCGGGGGAACCGACCTCGCGATACCGACGGCATTGTTCGATGACGCAGCAGCGCGGGGCGATCTCGTAAAGTCGTCGCTCGAGGCGGCTGGCTACGACTTTTCCCGGCAGTCTCCGCCGCTCGCGAACGTCCTCGGCATCGTCGCGCTGGTGCTGGTCATGGGCGTGCTCTCGGCGCTGACTTACGGATCGGTTGCGGCGCTGCTGGCCGAGATGTTCCCGCCGCAGATCCGCTATTCCTCGATGTCGATCCCATATCACATTGGCGCCGGTTACCTCGGCGGGTTTCTGCCGCTGATCGCGAGCTACATCGTCGCCACGAGCGGCAACCCCTATTCGGGCCTGTGGTACACCTGGGCGGTGGTCGCTTTCGGTCTCGCCGTCGCCTGGTGGGGTCTGCGCGACGGGCCGCCACGCGATTTCGTCAACGAATGAGTGAAACCTGCCCGCGCACCCTCCGCCTTCGTCTCGACGAAGCGGCGCTCGCCGGCAATTGGCGCACGCTCGACGCGCTGTCGGGCGCTGCGGTTGCAGGCGCCGCGGTCAAGGCCGATGGTTACGGCCTCGGCGCTCAGCGCGTCGTTCCGGTGCTGCGCGCCGCCGGGTGCCGCAACTTCTTCGTCGCCCACTGGAGCGAGGTCGAGCCCGTCCTGACGCACACGGGGCCGGGCGAACTCGCGGTCCTGCACGGCCCGCACGTTCCGGAGCACGTCGCCTTCGCCCGCTCCCGGGGCGTGCGGCCGGTGATCAACAGCGTGCGCCAGGCGCGCCTGTGGCTCGAAGGCGGGGGCGGTGCGTGCGACCTGATGCTCGATACCGGCATTAACCGACTTGGACTGCCGCCATCCGAGATCGGGGACGAAACAATTGCCCGGCTCGAAGTCGAGACGCTGATGTCGCACCTCGCCTCGGCCGACGAGGACAGTGCGCAGAACGAGGCGCAGCGCACCTTGTTCTGCGAGCTTGCCGGCCATGTCGCGCACAAGCGCCGCAGCATAGCCAACAGCGCCGGCATTGCTTTGGGCGCGGCCTATGCCTTCGATCTCACCCGGCCGGGGCTGGCACTTTACGGCGGCGTGCCGCGGCCAGAACTTGCCGACGCTATCCGCCAGGTGGCATTTCCGCAGGCGGCGGTGATCCAGTTGCGTGACCTGCACCGCGGCGACCGGGTGGGATACAATGCCGCCTGGACCGCCGAGCAGCCGACCCGGGCGGCAACCGTCTCGCTCGGTTATGCAGACGGCTTCTTGCGCAGTCGCGCTGCGCAGGGCGCATTGCAGTTTCGCGACGCCGAGCTGCCCCTGCTCGGCAAGATTTCGATGGACATGGTGGTGGTCGACTGCAGCGCTGCGCCGGAACTCGCCGAGGGAGACTGGCTCGACGTCCCGTTCGACCTACCCGAGGTCGCGCGCCAGACGGGCATGTCGCAGTACGAACTGCTGACCACCCTCGGCAACCGGTTCTCGGCAATAAATTGAGGCATATGTTGCGCTGCACTCGCTGCAAGTGCTAAATGCGTTGGGGCGCTCATCGTACACGGAGAACATCAGGTCGTGGCAACCGCACAACCAGCGGCCGAAGATCCGGTCATCGTAAAGAAGTACGCCAACCGGCGGCTCTACAACACGCGCAGCTCAAGCTACATCACGCTCGACGATCTCGCGCGAATGACGCGGCAGGGCACCGACTTCGTCGTGCTCGATGCCAAGACCGGCAACGACATCACCCACACCATCCTGACGCAGATCATCATGGACGAGGAGTCGAGCGGCGAGCAGTTGCTGCCGATCAGTTTCCTGCGCCAGCTCATCGCCATGTACGGCGATTCGATGCAGTCGATGATGCCGCAGTATCTCGAAGCTTCGATGACCAACTTCCGCGCCAACCAGCAGAAGCTGCAGGACGCCTGGAAAGCCAGCGTCGGGCCCGAGGCCTTCGGCAAGCTCGCCGAAACCAACATGGCCATGTTCAAGGCTGCGGCCAGCGCCTTCATGCCCAAGGCGAATGCCGAACCGACATCGGCCGGCGGTAGCGCCGAAAGCGAGCTCGATGCGCTCAAGAAGCAGATGGCAGCGATGCAGAAGAAGCTCGACGAGCTTGGCAAATAGCTTGCGGCGGGCCACTGCCTGCCACTTCTATCGGAAACAGATTCGGAAAAACTCCTCGTGACGGCCATTCGCCACGCATTGACCAACAGGCGCGACGACGATTTCGCGCAGTGGTACCAGGAAGTCGTCTCCAGCGCCGACATGGCCGAGGAATCGGGCGTGCGCGGATGCATGGTGATCAAGCCGTGGGGTTTCGGCATCTGGGAACGGATGCAGGCGCTGATGGATCGCCGGATCAAGGCGGCGGGCGTGCAGAACGCCTACTTCCCGCTGTTCATCCCGCTCGGCAACTTCGTCCGCGAAGCCGAGCACGTCGAGGGCTTCGCCAAGGAAATGGCGGTCGTTACCCACCACCGCCTGATCGCCGACGGCAAGGGCGGGCTGATCCCCGATCCCGAAGCCAAGCTCGAAGAGCCGCTGATCGTGCGGCCGACGTCCGAGACGATCATTGGCGATGCAATGAGCCGCTGGATCCAGTCGTGGCGTGACCTTCCGCTCATGCTCAACCAGTGGGCCAACGTGGTGCGCTGGGAAATGCGTACCCGCATGTTCCTGCGCACCAGCGAATTCCTCTGGCAGGAAGGTCATACCGCGCACGAGACGCGCGAGGACGCGATGGCCGAGACGCTGCGCGCGCTCGAAATGTACCGCGCCTTTGCCGAAGAGGATGTCGCGCTGCCGGTCATCGTCGGCGAGAAGCCGGCCAACGAGCGCTTTCCCGGCGCGGTCGGCACCTGGTCGATCGAGGCTATGATGCAGGACGGCAAGGCGCTGCAGGCGGGCACCAGCCATTATCTCGGCACCAGCTTCGCCGATGCGGCAAACATCCGCTTCCAGGATCGCGAGGGCGCCCAGCAACTGTGCCACACCACCAGCTGGGGCGTTTCGACCCGCATGGTCGGGGCGATGATCATGACTCACGGCGACGACGACGGCTTGCGCGTGCCGCCGGCGCTGGCGCCGTTCCAGGTGGTCATCGTGCCGATGCTGCGCGAGGACGATGGCGACGCGGCGATCCTCGATTACTGTGCGTCGCTGCGCGCAACATTGCTGCAGCAATCGGCGTTTGGCGAACCGCTGCGCGTCCTGCTCGACGCCAAGCCGGGCAAGGCTGCTGCCAAGCGCTGGGACTGGGTCCGCAAGGGGGCCCCGGTGATCGTCGAGGTCGGCCCGCGCGACATGGAGAACGGCAAGGTTGCCGTACTGGGGCGCGATGCGCTGTGGAACGCGCAGAACGGCAAGCCCGCCTTCGCCTTCACCGCGAAAGACGAATTCGCCAACAACGCTCCAGCCATGCTGGAGCAGATCCAACAGGTACTTTTTACCGAGGCCCGCCAGCGGCGCGAAGCCAACATCGTCCGCGACATCGAGAGCATCGAAGCGCTCGACGCTTTCTACAGTGCCGGCCGGAAATATCCGGGCTGGGCCGAAGTCCAGTGGTCGCGGCCCGAGGGCGCGGCGCTCGACCAGGTCGTCGAACTGCTCAAGGCCCGCAAGCTGACCTTTCGCAACGTGCCGCTCGATGCGGAGCCGGCGAACGGCACCTGCCTGTTCACCGGCCAGCCCGCCGTGGAACGGATCTACGTCGCCCGCGCCTACTGACCCTCCGCCTTACTGGTCCTTGGCCACGTCGGCCTTGTAGGCATCGAGGCTGATGTCGCGGCCGAGGAAGTCGCGGACCAGCTCCGCCGCGGGAGCGGTGCCGCCCCTGGCCAGGATCTTGGCGCGGTACTCGGCGGCAGTCCCGGCATTGCGCAAGCCATCGGCCTGGAACCGGGTGAACAGGTCGTCGGCAATGACCTTCGACCAGCGATAGGTGTAGTAGATGGCCGAATAGCCGTTCAGGTGGCCGAACGAATCCTGCATCTGCACGTAGCCGGGCATCGGGATCGTGGCGTACTTGTCGTAGTAGGACCGCGTCGCCGCGCCCAGGTCGCTCGGTACCGGGTTCTGGTGGAACTGAAGCGAGATGTTCGCATAACCAAGCTGGGTCATGTCATCCATGCCCAGGTTGAAATAGCGCGCCTTGTTCATCTTCTCGACCAGCTTGCGCGGGATGGGCTTGCCATCCTTGTCGCGCGCGAACTTGGCCAGCGTGTCGTAGTCGTAGACCCAGTTCTCGAGCATCTGCGAGGGGGCCTCGACGAAGTCCCACTCGGTCGTCACCCCGCTCTGCGCGAACCATTCTTGCGTGCCGCCGAACATGCCGTGCAGCATGTGGCCGAATTCGTGCAGGAAGGTCTCGACGTCGCGATGTTCCATCAGTCCGGTCGAGTGATCGCCGGTCGGCAGGTTCATGACCAGCGCCGCTACCGGCGGGGCCTTGCCTTCCACGCCGGGGTAGATCGGGATCATGTTGGCGTGGGTGTACTTGCCCGGGCGCGGGTGTGAATCGAAGTAGAAGCGGCCGATGACCTTGCCGTGGTCGACCATCTCATAGGTCTCGACCAGCGGGTCCCATGTCGGCGTGTCCCACGGACGAATCTCGACCCCGAACAGGTCTTCGGTCAGCTTGAGAATGCCGTCGCGCACGTCGTTGTAGGCGAAGTATTTGCGCGCCTCCTGCGGATCGTAGTCGTAGTATTTCTGCTGGACCTTGCCCTTGAGCCACTGGACCTGCCAGTAATCGACCTTGTCGGCTCCGGGCTCGATCGTCTTGAGTACGGCGAGGCTCTTGGCGTAGTCGCGCATCGCCGCGGGGCGGGCAGCTTCGGCCATCTCGGTGATCAGCGACTGCACCTTGGCCGGGCTGTCGACCATCTTGTCCTCGAGCACGAGCGTGGCGTAGTTCGGCCGGCCCAGCAGATCGGCGAGCTGCTGGCGCAGGAAGAACAGCTCCTTCAGCTTGACGTCGTTGGCCGGATAGGCGCGCTGCATGTAGGCTTCGCTGAGCCGGCGGCGCAGGGCGTCGCTATCGGCATAGGCCATGACCGGCTGGTAGTCGGGATAGTCCGTCGAGATCTCCACCAGGCCGTCGGCGCCCGGCTTGTGCGCGTCGATGTAGTCCTGCGGCAGGCCGGCGAGCTCTTCCGGCTTCACCTTGATGACCTTGCGGGCGTTGGCGATGTTGGTGTCGAAGGCGTCGCCGACTTTGGCGATTTCCTCGTTGAGCGCCTGGACATGGCCGCGCTTGTCGGCGTCGAGCGCTACGCCGGCGCGTTCGAAGTCGCCGAGCGTCCGCTTCAGATACCAGGCCGTGGCAGGATCGGCCTCGGTCGTGTCGATCGCCTTTAGCCGCTCATAGATCGGGCGCGACAGGCTCAGTTCGCTGGCCAGCTTGGCCAGCTCGACAGCGCAGGCGCCGCCGGCGTCGCGCCGCTCCTGGTCGGCCATGACCTGCTTGTAGAGCTCGAATTCGCCAAGTCCGGCGTTGAGCAGTCCGACGATCGCGTCGTAGCGCTCGAGCGTCCCGCCGATCGACGCCGGCCCGGTCTCTCCCGCCAGCTCCGCCTTGCGGCGCTCGATTTCGTCGACATAGACCTTGCACTTGGCGGCGATCTCGTCCGGACTTGCCGCAGTGGCGAGCACCGTTCCCATCGTGCCGAGCGCGCTGGCGTCAGCGGCCATGGCGGGAGCTGCGGTGAGGGCAGTGGCGGCGAGCAGGGCGCCGGAGAGCAAGGATTTCATCGGCCAAGGTGCGCTTTCCTGAGGGAAGAATGCGGTTTCCATAGAAACGTAAAGCTGACTTGCAAATGAAGCCCGCCGCCACCCGCCGACCGCCCGTCGCCTTGCGCCGAGGCTGCGTGCTCGCCATATCGCGCCGATGCAACAGCGCAAGAAAGCCCATGGCCTGCCCAGCAAGGAGCAGGTCCTTGAATTCATTCGCACCGCCGATGGCCCAGCCGGCAAACGCGAGATCGCCCGTGCCTTCGGGCTCAAGGGGCAGGAGAAGATCGCCCTCAAGAAGCTTCTCGGCGACATGGCCGACGAGGGCCTGATCGACGGTCGCAAGAGCGCCTATCACCGGATGGGCGGTTTGCCCAAGGTCACCGTGCTGCGCGTGGTCGACGTCGAGGAGGGCTATCCGCTGGCGATCCCCGACACCTGGGAGCCCGACGACGCAACGCCGCCGCCGCGGGTGCGGATCGTCGAGAGCAAGAAGGGCGGGGCGCTGAAGAAGGGCGACCGCGTCCTCGCCCGGACCGAGGAAGCAGGCAAGGGCTGGCGCGCGCATCCGATCAAGAAGCTGCCCGCTGCCGAACAGTCGATGCTCGGCGTGATCGAGACCGATGCATCGGGCCGGCATTGGCTCGCGCCAGTCGACAAGCGCATTCGCACGTCGAGCCCGGTCAAGGACATCGGAGCCGCCGAGACCGGCAACCTCGTGCTCGCCGAGCCGATCGGCCGCGGGGCCAAGGCGGGAGTAAAGGTGACCGAAGTGCTCGGCGACCCGCTCGCCCCGCGCTCCTACAGCCTCATCGCCATTCACAAGTACGGCATCCCCCACGTCTTCTCCGAAGAGGTGCTGGCAGAGGCCGAAGCGGCGGCGAAGCTGCCGCTGAGCGAGGACAAGCGCGAGGACCTGCGCGATGTGCCGATCATCGCCATCGACCCGGCCGACGCGCGCGATCATGACGATGCGATCTGGGCCGAACCCGACGGCGAAGGCGGCTACCGCGCCATCGTCGCGATTGCCGACGTGAGCTTCTACGTCCGCCCCGGCAGCAAGCTCGACCGCGAGGCGAGGAAGCGCGGCAACTCGGTTTACTTTCCCGACCGTGTCGTTCCCATGCTTCCCGAAGTGCTCAGCGCCGACGTCTGCTCGCTCGGCGAGGGCGAGGATCGCGCGGCGATGGCGTGCCACCTGTCGATCGACAAGCACGGCCGGGTGAAGGATTTCCGCTTCACCCGCGCCCTGGTCCGCATTGCCGAGGTCGTCGCCTACGAGGATGCCCAGGCGCGTTTCGACGGGGAGGGCGAGGAGGTCCAGCTGCGCAACCTGTGGGGCGCGTGGAAGCTGCTCAACAAGGCGCGCGAGAACCGCGACCCGCTCGATCTCGACCTGCCCGAGCGCCGGGTGGTGCTCGACGAGGAGGGTAAGATCGCCGAGATCGCGGTGCGCGAACGGCTCGATGCCCACCGCGTGGTCGAGGACTTCATGATTGCCGCCAACGTGGCCGCGGCCAAGGCGCTGGAAAGCAAGGCCAGCCCGGTCGTCTACCGTATCCACGAGCCGCCCACGCGCGAGAAGCTTCTGTCGCTCAAGGATTATTTCCAGTCGATCGGCAAGAACCTTGCGCTCGGCCAGGTCATCACTCCCGGCCTGTTCAATCGCATGATCAAGGACGTTGCCGACCCGGCGGAGAAGGCGCTGGTGATGGAGGCGGTGCTACGCAGCCAGACGCAGGCCTATTACGGCCCGCAGAACGCCGGTCACTTCGGCCTCGCCCTGGGCAGCTATGCCCACTTCACCTCGCCGATCCGGCGCTATTCGGACCTTCTGGTTCACCGCGCACTGGTGGACAGCTTTCACCTCGAGCAGCCCGCCCCAAAGGGGAGCATCCCCGCGCATAGCGGACTGTCCGAGCAGGACCGCGCCGACCTTTCCAAGGTCACCGACCTGATCAGCGTGACCGAGCGCCGGGCGATGGAGGCCGAACGCGATACCATCGACCGCTATGTCGCCGCCTGGCTGGCCGGCAAGGTCGGCGAGGTGTTCGAGACTCGGATCACCGGGGTGCAGAGCTTCGGCTTCTTCGCCACGATCCTCGGCTTCGGCGGAGATGGGCTGGTCCCCGTCTCGACCCTCGGCCAGGACTATTTCCGCTACGACGAGGCCGCACAGGCGCTGATCGGCGAAAAGACCGGAGAGAAATACGTCGTCGGCCAGCGGCTCGAGCTGCGGCTCGGCGAGGCCAACCCGCTGACCGGCGCGCTCAAGTTCGAATTGCCGCACGGCAAGGGTGACAGGATCGAACCGCGCGGTAACCGCCCGGAGAGGAAGGGCAGGGGGCAGGGCAGGCCGAAAGCCAAGGACGGGAAGGACAAGCCGCGCCGCCCGCAAGGCAAGCGCGGCCGCCCGGGCAACATCCGTCATCAGGGCAAGGGCAAGAAGCGGTAGACCTTTCCCCCATCGCGGGGAAAAAACTAGCTCAGCTCGTCGATCCGTTCTTCGCCCAGGCCCCCGGGCACGATGAACAGCGGGCAGCGCAGCGAACCCGAATGGGCCGAGAAGTGGCTGATGAGCGGCCCTGGGTTGCCCTCCTTGGCCGCGCCGAGGACCAACGCGGCAACCTCGGGGTGCGAGTCGAGATATTCGTTGATGACGGTCACCCCTTCGCCGACTCGCACGGCGATTTGCGGCATTCGGCCGCTTTCGGAAAAGAGTTCGCCGGCCGCGGAATTGGCCATCACCTCGGCGCGGTCGCGGGCCTCTTCCTCGATCGTCGCCTGGACGCCGCCGAAGGCGCTGAACTGCTGGCGCGGGACCAGTGCCAGGATGTGCACGGACCCGCCGGTGTCGGCCGCACGCCGCGCGGCGAAGCGCAGCGCCAGGTGGGCTTCCTCGGTCTCGTCGATGATCGCCAGATAGACCCGCATATGTTCTCGTCCCCCGGCCGCCGGTGGTATCTGCCGAAACCGCCGCTAGCAAGAACCTTGCCGATGGCCTGCGAATTCGCCAGAGACGGGCCAAACAAGGACCGACCGACAGGATCGACGCGAACCCATGCCGATTGCCATCAAGATGCCCGCACTTTCGCCGACCATGGAGGAGGGCACGCTTGCCCGCTGGCTGGTCAAGGTGGGGGACAAGGTCAGTTCCGGCGACATCATGGCCGAGATCGAGACCGACAAGGCGACGATGGAATTCGAGGCGGTCGACGAAGGCACGATTGCCGACATCGCCGTGGCCGAGGGCACCGAGGGCGTGAAGGTCGGGACCGTCATCGCGACGCTGGCGGAAGAGGGCGAGGATCCGTCCGAAGTGAAGCCGGCAAGCGGCGATGCCGCGCCGGCCCCGGCGCCCAAGGCGGAAGCTGCGAAAGAATCCGTCGTCCCAGCGAAAGCTGGGACCGCTGTCGAAACCGAGCAGCCTCCTGCCAAGCCGAAAGCGGCCCCAGCTTCCGCTGGGGCGACGAGCGGCGGCGACCGCGTGATCGCTTCGCCGCTGGCGAAGCGGATCGCGGCCGACAAGGGTATCGACCTCGCCTCGCTCACCGGTAGCGGGCCGAACGGCCGCATCGTCAAGGCCGACGTCGAAGGCGCCAAGCCCGGCGCCGCAACACCGGCGCCAGCAGCAGCGCCCGCCGCTGCGCCCGCTGCGGCTCAGGACTTCGGCATTCCGCACGAGGTCGAAAAGCTCTCCGGCATGCGCAAGACCATCGCGCGTCGTCTCACCGAATCCAAGCAGCAGATCCCGCACATCTACCTCACCGTGGACATCCGGCTCGACGCGCTGCTCAAGCTGCGCAGTCAGATCAACGCCGCGCTCGAGGGCGACGGGGTCAAGGTCAGCGTCAACGACATGCTGATCAAGGCGCTGGCCAAGGCGCTGCTTCGCGTTCCGACATGCAACGTGCAGTTCGCCGGCGATACTCTGCTCAAGTTCAGCCGCGCCGATATCTCGGTCGCGGTGTCGATCGAAGGCGGACTTATCACCCCCATCATCGTCGATGCGGGTATGAAGTCGCTGTCGCAGATCTCCGCCGAGATGAAGGACCTCGCCGGCCGCGCCCGGGAGGGCAAGCTGCAGCCGCAGGAATACCAGGGCGGCACCGCCAGCATCTCCAACATGGGCATGTTCGGTATCAAGCAGTTCGAGGCGGTGATCAATCCGCCGCAGGCGATGATCATGGCCATCGGCGCAGGCGAGAAGCGCCCCTACGTGGTCGACGACGCGCTGCAGATCGCCACCGTGATGAGCGCCACCGGCAGCTTCGACCACCGCGCCATCGACGGGGCCGACGGCGCCGAGCTGATGAAGGTGTTCAAGGAACTGTGCGAGAAGCCGTTGGGGCTGGTGGCTTGATCGCAAGGAGCGCGAATTGACTGAATTTCGCGACCCCGCCATCCGCGTCACCGCCATGCCGGCCGACGCCAACGCCTATGGCGACATCTTCGGCGGCTGGCTGATGAGCCTGATGGATTCGGCCTGCGGGCTCGTCGCCGCGCGGCGGACCAAGGGCAGGGCGGTGACCGTGGCGATGGATGGGATGCAGTTCCACCACCCGGTCACCGTGGGGGACGAAGTCTCGGTCTATTGCGAGATCCAGTCGATCGGCCGCACGAGCATGAAGATCGCGGTCGAAGCCTGGCGCCGCCACCGGCACGAGGACGACGCGGTCAAGGTGACCGAGGCGATTTTCACCTTCGTCGCGGTCGACGCCGACAAGCGCCCGCGGGTGATCGAGCGCTGAGGCGATGATGAAACTTGCTCTTGTCGCCTCGCTTGCTCTTGCACTCACCGCCGCGTCCGCGCCGGCGCAGGATGCGCAGACCGCGGCCAGCCACTACTACCCGAGCGAAGCCAAGACGCCCGGCGCGGCGCATCCGTGGCTGCTCATGCTGCCAGGCGGCGGCGGGATCGATGTGTTTGGCGACGGGCACTTCTATTTCGACGTTGCCAGGGAGTGGAACGAGGCCGGCTACGACGTCCTGGTGCTCCACTACCAGGCCGCCGCACCGCTGATCCCCGGGGCGGGGCAGGCTCCTCCCCCGAAGATGGAGCAGGCGGTCGCCATCGACGCGCTGGCCACTGCGAAGGCCAAGGGCTGGCTCGACCTGCAATGCCCGGGCTTCGTGATGGGCTTCTCGTTCGGCGGCAACGGCACGATGCAACTTGCTGCCGAACCGCCGGCCAACCTGATCGGCGCGATCGGGTTCTACCCGGCGCTTCCCGGTTCGGGGGAAGGGTTCGCCGCCAAGGTGCCGGTGCTGGTGCTGCAGGGCGACGAGGACCAGCTGGTCTCGCCAGCCAGGCTCGATGCCTTCGTCAAGGCTTCGGCGGACCCGGCCAAGTTTACCGTCATGCACTATCCCGGCGCGCACCACGGGTTCGACATCCCCTCGCTTGCAAAGCCGGTGATCTACAACGGCGGCAGGTTCGAATTCCAGCCCGAGGCCGAGCTCGCTTCGCACCTTGCGGTGACCGCGTTCAGGGACGAGCGCCTGGTGGCGGCCAATGCGCCGGCGGAGTGCCGCAGCCGATGACAGGACAGGCAGGCAAACTGCTTTCCTACACGGCGCGAAACGTCCATCTCCCGCCCATGTCTCGTGTCCGCCCGGATTCCCGCCGCTTCGCCGCGCTCGTCGCAGCGCTCGCAGCGGGACGAATTTTTTCTCCCCTGGACCGTGTAACACCCGGTCCATGTCTCACGCGTAGCGACAGGTTGAAGGTAAATGGCTGAACAATACGACGTCATCGTTCTTGGCTCCGGGCCCGGCGGCTACGTCGCAGCGATTCGCTGCGCGCAGCTCGGACTCAAGACCGCGATCGTCGAGCGCGAGCTGCTCGGCGGTATCTGCCTCAACTGGGGCTGCATCCCGACCAAGGCGCTGCTGCGCTCGGCCGAGATATTCCACTACATGCAGCACGCTGGCGATTACGGCCTGAAGGCCAAGGAGATCGAGGCCGACCTCGAGGCGGTCGTGAAGCGCAGCCGCGGCGTCGCCAAGCAGCTCAACGCCGGTGTCACTCACCTGATGAAGAAGAACAAGATCGCGGTGCACATGGGCACGGGCACGCTGACCGGCCCGAACAGCCTGACCGTGAAAGGCGAGAAGGGCGAAGAGAAGATCACCGCCAAGCACGTGATCGTCGCCACCGGCGCCCGCGCTCGCGACCTGCCGTTCGCTCCTGCCGACGGCAAACGCGTCTGGACCTACCGCCACGCAATGACCCCGCCCGAAATGCCGACCAAGCTTCTGGTCATCGGCTCGGGCGCGATCGGCATCGAGTTCGCCAGCTTCTACAACGACATGGGCGCCGAGGTGACCGTGGTCGAAATGCTCGACCGCGTCGTGCCGGTCGAGGACAAGGACGTCTCCGCCTTCCTCGAGAAATCGCTGACTAAGCAGGGCATGACGATTCTGACCGGTGCCGGGGTCGAGGAACTCAAGGTTTCCGACAAGAGCGTCAGCGCGAAGATCAAGGGCAAGGACGGCAAGGTTCAGACCGCCGAATTCAGCCATTGTATCGTGGCCGTCGGCATCGTCCCGAACACCGAGAATGTGGGACTGGAAAACCTGGTCGAGATGGACCGCGGGTTCATCCGGATCGATCCCTACGGCCGCACGAAGTCGAAGGGCCTGTGGGCGATCGGCGACTGCGTCCCTGGGCCGTGGCTGGCGCACAAGGCGAGCCACGAAGGCGTCACCGCCGCCGAAGCGATCGCGAAGGAACTGGGTAACAAGGACGTCCACCCGCACCCGCTCGACCGCAACAACATCCCGGGCTGCACCTACTGCCATCCGCAGATCGCCAGCGTCGGCCTGACCGAGGCGAAGGCGAAGGAGGCCGGCTACGAAGTAAAGGTCGGCATGTTCCCGTTCATCGGCAACGGCAAGGCGATCGCGCTGGGCGAGGCCGAGGGCTTCACCAAGACGGTGTTCGACTCGAAGACGGGCGAGTTGCTCGGCGCGCACATGGTCGGAGCCGAGGTTACCGAGATGATCCAGGGCTATGTCGTCGGAAAGACGCTCGAGACCACCGAGGCGGAGCTGATGAATTCGATTTTCCCGCACCCGACAATTTCCGAATCGATGCACGAATCGGTGCTCGCCGCATACGGCCGCGCGCTGCATATCTGAGCGCGGTAAACCGTTCGTCGCATTTGCCTTTCTCGCCCCGGAACCGCCCCGCCGTTGCGGCATTTCGGGAATGAGGAGAGCAGCGATGGAATATGAGACCCACGAAGACGTCCTGCTGTTCGACCTCTCGAGCAGCAATCCCAGCCTAGATCATCGCCGGCGCCACGCCGCGCAAGGGCCGGCCCCGCGGTGGGGAGGGTTCAAACCGCAGAAGGGCGAGCGGATTCCCGAGGAAGACGACCAGCTGGCCTGACAGAGGGTTGGCGGATGGGGTGGGATTCGAACCCACGGTGAGCGTGAACCCACGCCGGTTTTCAAGACCGGTGCCTTAAACCACTCGGCCACCCATCCGTCCGTGCCGCGGCTATCGCCGAAATGCGGACTTGTCACCCGTGACTCTGGTTCTACGATCAATTAGACAAAATCAATCGGGCTGTCGCACGCCGACCCGCGCGGCAGGGAGAGAGGATCGACGACATGAACCTGAAGGGTGTCAGGACAGGGATCGCGGCGGCCTGCGCCGTGGTTTCGCTCGGCGCGGCCTCGTCGGCCGCAGCGCAAGGCCAGTGCTCGCGCGACACGCTCGACGACATCGCCGCCAAGTATGTCGAGGGACAAAAACAGGGTTCGATTTTTACCCTGCCGGTCGGCGAATGGGTCGACTACCGCGAAAACGGCCAGCTCGTCTCCACTGCGACCGGCGTTATCTCGCAGCCGTCCGACTTCGATTGGCATCTCGCCCTGGTCGACACCGGCACCTGTCACGTGCTGGTGCACGGCGTGATTCTCAAGCCCGTGCCCTATGTCGTGACCACGCAGCTGGCCTGGACTTTCAACGGCCTCGGCCAGATCCGCTCGACCGTCGTGCGCGAAGGCGATGCGAACTTCGACGCGAAGAAGACCTATGCGTATGCGAGCAAGGAGGACTGGAGCGAAATCCCGGCCGGCAAGCGGGACACGCGCCAAGCGCTTCTGGCGCTGGCCAACGCCTATCTCGATCGCGCTGGCGGCGGCGCTGCCGACGTAGCGCTCGCACCGTCGTGCGACAGGATCGACAATGGCGCCTACAGCACGAATTGCGAACCTGCGCCGGGCGCGGCCTTCGTCGACCGCGAGTTCACCGTCGACGAAGCCAAGGGCGCGGTCGCCGTGGTGTCCAACCGAGGCGAGGCCGAGGGTCCTCAGGATTCACGAATTTTCCGGATCGAGGACGGCAAGATCCGCCACGTTCATGCAGTCACCCCCTCGCAATAAAGCGTCGGCGGTGGGCAAACAGATGAAGACTCTGCTGAGGAGAGCGAAGTGAAGGTTTCGAAATTGGCCGCCGTCGTGGTCGCGACGGCAACGATGGCGACGGCGAGTCCCGCCGCGGCGCAGTTCTTCGGGGGAACGTGCACGCGGGCCGAACTGCAGGAGATGGCCGACAAGTACGTCAAGGCTCAGACCGAGGGCCTGCCGTTGTACATCCCGATGGGCAACTGGGTGACCTATCACGAGAACGGCGAGCTCTCGACGATGTCGCAGGGCACGCTCTCGACCGCGATGCCGGTCAATTTCCACCGCGCGCTGCTCGATACGGACCAGTGCAAGGTATTCCTCGAACTGGTCAGCTACGAGGGCGAGAAACCTTACGTAATCGCCGTGCAGTTCGGCGCTCGCGGAGGCAATGCCGGCAATTTCGAGGTCATCTCCACGACCACGGGCGACTGGTTGTTCGACGCCAAGTACACCTACGAATACGCCCGCCGCGAGGAGTGGTCGGAAATCCCGGAGGACAAGCGCAACACCCCGGCCGAGCTCAAGGCCGCGGCCGATGCCTATCTCGACCTGTTCAAGGACAAATCCGTGCAGGTGCCATGGGGCACGCCGTGCAACCGGCTCGAAGGTTCGGTCTACACCACCGCCGAGACCTGCAACGTCGGTGTGCCCGACAACATCGACATGACGGATCGGGAGTACGTCATCGACCCGGTGATCGGCGCGGTCGACGTGTTCCTCAAGATGGGCCCGAACAAACGGCCGGACAGCCACCTGTTCCGCATCGAGAACGGCAAGATTCGCTACGTCCACACCGTCACCAACTGCCTCGGTGACGACAATTGCGGCTTCGATTCTTTCGCCGAGATGCTCAAGAAGAACCCGAAGATGCACCCGGATTTCAAGGACTAGGCGCAACGGGGCCGCGGTTCGGCGCATTTCAGAGCGGAGGGGATTCACAGCTCGGGCGAGGCGTGCGAGGGTGGCGCGCATGAAGCTTCCCGTTCGTCTCGCTCCGCTCCTGGCCCTGCTCGCAGTCGGCGGCGTCGCCGATGCCCAGGACCTGCCGTTCGATTCCTATCTCCAGCTCGTTGCCGCCAAGGCGCGGGCCGAAGGCGCAAGCGAGTCCGCGATTCGGATGGTGCTCGATGGGCTTGAGCCGAACCAGAGAGTAATCTCGCTCGATCGCGGCAACCTCTCGTCGGGCGGCAGCGTGAGCGGGTTCCCCCCGCTTGCTCCCTATATCGCGAGCCATAACACTCGCGCGCGGATCGAGCAGGGGCAGCGCATGTACGCGCAACTTGGGCCGATCGCGCGGCGGGTCGAAAGCGAGTACGGCGTGCCCGCACCGATCCTGCTGGCAATTTGGGGCCACGAGACGAGCTACGGCGCGGTCAAAGGCGGGTTCGACCTGCCCGGCGCTTTGGCGACTTTGGCGTGGGAAGGGCGCCGCCGCGATCTGTTCGAAGCCGAACTGATCGACACCATCAAGATGGTCGACCGCGGCGTCCCGCGCAGCCGTCTCGTCGGCAGCTGGGCCGGCGCTTTCGGCAACCCGCAATTCCTGCCGAGCGTCTACCTGCGGCTTGCTCAGGACGGCGACGGGGACGGCCAGGCGGACATCTGGAACAACGAGGCCGATACGCTGGCGTCGATCGCCAACTACTTCCGCGACGCCGGCTGGCGCAAAGGCCAGCCCTGGGGCGTGCGCGCCTATGCCCCTAACAGCGTCGAGCGCGGTGCCATCGAGAGCAATCTCGTCTCGCCGGTTTGCCCGCGGGTTCACATCCGCCACAGTAAGTGGATGAGCGTCAGAGAATGGCGCGAAAGAGGGGTAATTCCGCAGGCCGCCATCGCCGACGACGTGATCGCATCGCTGTTCGAACCCGATGGACCCGCGGCGCCCGCTTACCTCTTAACGCAGAATTATAGGGTTATCCTCGAATATAACTGTTCGAATTACTACGCGATGAGTGTGGGATTGCTTGCAGATGAGATTGCCCGTTGATCATTTCCCCCGCCATGCCCTGTGCATCGGTCTGGTTTCCCTCGCCTCGGCCGCGCTGAGCGGCTGCGCCGGAGGCGCTGAGAGCGACGTCGCTTCGGCGCCCGGCGGAGCAGCCTATCAATCCGCAAGCATCGGTCCGGCGGCCGACTACCCCGTGGTCGTGGGCGATCCCTACCGCATCGGCGCGACGCTCTTCACGCCCAGCGACACGCTCAATTACGACGAAGTCGGCTATGCCGCCGCCGAGGAGGCCGCAGGCGTTTCGGGCGCGCATCACACGCTTCCGGTGCCGAGCTATGTCGAGGTTACCTCGCTCGATAGCGGCAAGACCGTCTTGGTCCGGATAGAGCGGCGCGGTCCGATGGACAGCGATGCCCTGGTCGCGCTCTCGCCTGCCGCCTTTGCGCAGCTTGGCATTGCCCCTGGCGCGCCGGTCCGCGTGCGCCGGGTCAATCCGCCGGAGGACGAGCGCGCCATGCTGCGCGCCAAGCGGAACGTTCCGCCGCGCATGGATACGCCCGAAGCTTTGCTCGCGGTGCTCAAACGCAGGCTGCCGCAGAGCGGATCGGCGCAACTTACGCGCAGTGAGCCCCCCAAACCGCTTGCCAGCGTACCAGTCGCACCGAGCGTAGCGGGCCGGCCTCCTGCGCCATCGGCGCCGCTTGCGGCTCAAGCCACCGCCAGCCCGCCGCGCACAGTGACCGCCCCGGCACTTCCGCCGCTCGAGCGGGCTCAGGCTCCCCAGGGAGCGAGCCGGTCGTCACAGGCTTCGGCTTTGCCCCCGAAGACCGCGGTACCGCGCCAGCCCCCCGCAGCGCGGCCTCAACCGGCCAGCGACGGTGTCTACGTCGTGCAGGCGGCCGCACTCAGCTCCTTCGCCAATGCCCAGCGGGTGGCCAAGGCGATTGGTGGGCAGGTTACGCAGAGCGGTTCGCTCTACCGCATCCGCACGGGCCCGTTCTCAACCCGGGGACAGGCCGAGGCGAGCCTCGCAAAGGTTCGGGCCGCGGGTTATAGCGGGGCACGAATCTTCACCAACGGCTGACGCGCCGGGCTCCATCGCCCGGCGGTGGGAGCGAGATTGAAACACTTTATTGCGACGATTCTGGGCACTGCGCTGCTGGCGACGACAGCCTATTCCGCGCCGCCCGAGACCCTGGAGTCTGGCAGGCAGGCCGAGGGCGAGAGCCCGGTCGATCCGGAAATCCCCGTTGCCCTGCTCGTCGATCAGTCGGCCGGCCAAACGCTGTTTTCGCGCGAACCCGATCGGCGCTTTGTTCCGGCATCGGTCACCAAGATCATGACCGTCTACACCGCTTTCGACCTGATCGACCGCGGCAAGCTGTCGCTCGACCGCAAGGTCGTTATCGACAAGGATCTCGCCGACGAGTGGGGCGGGGAGGGCTCGACGCTTTTCTTGGAAACGGGAGACGAGCTGACCATCGGCCAGCTTCTGCTCGGAGTAACGACAGTCTCCGCCAACGACGGAGCCGTGGCCGTCGGACGCGCTGCGGCGGGGAGCGACAGCGGCTGGCTCGCCTTGATGAACGAGAACGCCCGTAAACTCGGCATGCGCAACAGTCACTTCGGGAGCCCGAACGGCTATCCCGATGAGGGGCGAACCTGGACCAGCGCCCGCGACCTCGCCATCCTGGCGGAAGCGCTGACGACCCGGTTTCCCAAGCTCTACAAGCGCTTCATCGGGCACAAGCAGTTGCGCTTCCACGAGATTACCCAGAACAACCACGATCCGATCACCGGCGTGGTGCCCGGCGCCGATGGCATAAAGACCGGCTATACCCGGCAGGCAGGTTACAACTTCGTCGGCTCCGCCGTGCGCGGCGGACGTCGCCTGACCCTCGTACTCGCCGGCGCTCCGACCGCCCCGATCCGCAATCGTGCCGCTCGCCGGCTGATGGAATGGGGTTTCGACAACTTCACCAGCGAACGGCTGCTCCCTGCGGGTGCAGCGATTGGCGAGGTTGAGGTGCAGGATGGCTCGGTGCTGGCCGTGCCGGTCCGCACGGAAGCAGAAGTCTTCGCCAATCTGCCGCGCTCACCGGGGTCGCGCGCGGGTTTTTCCTTACGCTACACAGGCCCGGTCGAGGCGCCGATAAAGCAGGGCGAGCGGATTGCCACGCTGCGCGTTACGGTTCCGGGTCAGGAGCCACACGACGTTCCGCTCGTCGCCGCGGAAGCTGTGGATCCGGCCAACGCCTGGCAACGTCTACGCAACGGTGTTGCGGGCCTGTTCTGATGGCGCGCGGGCGGTTCATTGCGTTCGAAGGCGGCGAAGGCGCCGGCAAGTCGACACAGGCGAAACTGCTCGCCGAGCACCTGCGCGGGCAGGGTTTCGAGGTCGTCGTAACGCGCGAACCGGGTGGAACCCCCGGGGGGGAGGCTATCCGAGGTCTCGTGCTCGATCCTTCCGGCGACGGGTGGGAGGCGGAGGCGGAAGCGCTGCTTTTCGCAGCGGCCCGATCCGACCATGTGGCGCGGCTGATCCGCCCGGCACTGGACCGCGGCGCGTGGGTAGTGAGCGACCGCTTCCTCGATTCGAGCCGTGCCTATCAGGGCGGTGGCGGAGGTCTTGACGACGAGGCGATCATGGAATTGCACCGGTTCGGCTCGAACGGTCTGCTGCCCGACCTGACGATCCTGATCGACGTACCCGAGGGTGACATAGCCGAGCGGCTGGCGCGCCGCGACGGCGGCGAAAGCGATCGCATCGGCGGCCGCGATGGGGCCTTCCATCGCCGGGTGCGCGACGCATTCGCGCGGTTTGCAAACCTTGAACCTAATCGCTTTGCGACAATAGACGGTTCAGGTGAGATCGGCGCCACCCAGGCAGCCATCGTTAAGGCAATCCAACCGCTTCTGGCCGGCAGCTGATGGAATACGTCGGGCACGACGAGCCTTGGCGCACCTGGCGTGCAGCACTCGCCGGGGAGAGAATGCACCACGCCTGGCTGCTGTCCGGCCGCCGGGGTGTAGGGAAGGGCCCCTTCGCCCTCGCCGCCGCGCGTGAACTGGTCGGCGGCCCAGTAACCGGCGATCATCCCGACATCATCGTCCTGACGCATTTGCCGAAGGATGAGAAGGAAGCGGCAAAGCGCGACGAGGGAAAGCCCTTCGAGAGCAAGCGCAACATCACCATCGACCAGGTACGCGCGATGCAACGGCGGCTCACGACCCGGCCCACCCTCGGCGAGCGCAGAGCGGTGATCATCGACCCGTCCGACGACATGGAGCCCAACGCCTCGAACGCGCTGCTCAAAAGCCTCGAGGAGCCGCCTGCGGGCACCTTCTTCCTGCTCATCGCGCATCGTATCGGACGGTTGCTGCCGACCATCCGCTCGCGGTGCCGGATTCTTCGGTTCCCGCTCGTCGAAGCATCGGAGATCGACAGAATCCTACAACGCGAAGTGCCACAGGCAGATCAGAAAACCCGCATGGCGGCCATTGCCGCCGCCGCCGGTTCCCCGGGTGCAGCGCTCGATTTCGTCAAACTGGGTCTCGGCGACCTTCACCAGCTCATGGAGCGGCTCGTTCGCGAGGGCGACGAGGATTTCACGATCCGCGGCCGATTGGCGGAAGCCATCGGTGCACGTCCCGACCGGCAGCAACAAATGGCCGCCATCGAACTCGCCAGGGCGGTGGTCGCCGATGCCATGAATGCAACCGAGGTTCCTGCCCTTCCTGCGCTGGCGGAAGCGCACACCGAACTATGCGTCCTTTCGGCGCAGGCGCCGACCTACAATTTCGACCCCGGTCTCCTAGTGATGGAAATCGGCAGCTTGCTCGCCGCCCTCGGCACCCGTAGGGAGCCGGCCCATGGCTGAGCCCTATTACATCACCACGGCGATCCATTATCCGAACGGCAAGCCGCACATCGGTCATGCCTACGAAACAATAGCGGCCGATGTCGCTGCGCGCTTCCAGCGGATGCGCGGACGCAAGGTGCGGTTCCAGACGGGAACCGACGAGCACGGCCTGAAGATGGCGCAGAAGGCGCGCGACCTCGGCATTACGCCGCGTGCACTGGCCGACGAGATGTCGAGCCACTTTCGCGTTCTGTTCGACCGGCTGAATATTTCCTACGACCGTTTTTTCCGCACCACCGAGGACGAGCACCACCGCGCGAGCCAAGCGATCTGGCTAGCGATGGAGAAGAGCGGCGACCTTTATCTCGACCGCTACGAGGGCTGGTACTCGGTCCGCGACGAGGCTTACTACGACGAGAGCGAGCTGACCGAGGGGGAAGGGGACGAGAAGCTTTCGCCGCAGGGCACTCCCGTCGAATGGACGGTGGAGGAAAGCTGGTTCTTCCGGCTTTCGAAATACCAGGAGCCGCTGTTGCGGTTCTATCGCGACAACCCTGAATTCGTGCGCCCGGCGACGCGCTTCAACGAAGTGCGCAGCTTTGTCGAGCGGGGACTGCGCGACCTCTCGGTAAGCCGCACCAGTTTCGACTGGGGTGTGCGCGTTCCCGGCACCGAAGACCACGTCATGTACGTCTGGGTCGATGCCTTGACGAATTACCTGACCGGGCTCGGCTATCCCGACGAGACGGAAGACTTCGCGACCTTCTGGCCCGCCGATGTCCACCTCATTGGCAAGGACATCGTGCGTTTTCACGCAGTTTACTGGCCGGCGTTCCTGATGAGCGCCGGCCTGCCTTTGCCGAAAGCGATATTCGGCCATGGTTTCCTGCTCAACCGCGGCCAGAAGGAATCCAAGTCGCTCGGCAATGTGACCGATCCGCACGAGCTTGCCGATCGCTTCGGGGTCGACCAGTTGCGCTATTTCCTGCTGCGCGAGTTCACCTTCGGGCAGGATGGAAGTTATTCGGTCGAAGCAATTGTAAACAGGTCGAATTCGGAACTGGCGAACAGTTTCGGCAATCTCGCGCAGCGGACGCTATCGCTGATCTTCAAGAACTGCGACGGGGTCGTTCCGCCGATCTCTGGCCACACCGACGCGGACACCGCGTTGTTCGGGCACGTCGACCGGGTGATCTTTCAGGAGATGCCGGCAAATTACGATACGCTCGCCTTCGCTCAGGCGCTCGAGGCCTGGATCGGCGCAGTCTACGCCTGCAACGCCTACATCGACGAGCAAGCTCCGTGGGCGCTGCGCAAGACCGATTTCGAGCGGATGCAGACGGTCTTGGCGACGCTGTACATCGTGATTGCGCAGCTCGCAGTGGCGGTGCAGCCGGTCATGCCCGAAACTTCGGCAAAGCTGCTCGACGCAATGGGCCTTGCCTCCGAGTTGCGCGATTTTGAAGGCATCCGTTCGCACTGGTATCCGCAGCTGGCCGAGAGCGACTTCCGTCTCGTAAAGCCCAAAGGTCTGTTTCCGCGGATCGAAATGCCTGCAGAGGCGGACGCGTGATGCTCATCGACAGTCATTGCCACCTCGAATACGAAGGCCTAGCCGAGGACCAGCAGGGTGTCCTCGATCGGGCCCGGGCGGCGGGGATTGGCGGCTTCCTCAACATTTCCACCAGGCAGAGCGAATGGAACCGGGTCGTCGGCACGGCTGAGCGCGAGAGCGACGTGTGGGCTACGGTTGGAATCCATCCGCATGAAGCCGACCAGCATGCAGATCTGGGCGCCGGGGCCTTGGGCGAAGCTGCGAGCAACCCGCGCGTGGTTGGCCTCGGCGAGACCGGGCTCGACTACTACTACGACAAGTCGGACCGGGCCGTGCAGCAGGCGCTGTTCCGCACGCACATCGCCGTCGGGCGCGAAACAGGCTTGCCGCTGATCATTCACACTCGCGATGCCGAGGACGATACCTACCAGATTCTGCGCGAGGAACTGGGGAAGGGGGCTTTCCCGGCGGTTATCCATTGCTTCACTGGATCGGCGCCGTTCGGCCGCCAGATGCTCGACCTCGGCCTGACGATCTCGCTGTCGGGTATCGTAACTTTCAAGAATGCCCGCGAACTGCAGGATTTCGCGAAAGAAATCCCGTCGGACAGCCTCCTGGTCGAAACGGATAGCCCGTTCCTGGCGCCCGTGCCCTACCGCGGAAAGAGGTGCGAGCCGGCCTATGTGCGCAGCACCGCCGAATTCGTCGCCGAGTTACGCGGCGAAACGGTTGAAACGATTGCCGAGACGACGACGAACAACTTCCACCGATTGTTCAAGAAGACTCGATCGTGAAGCTTCTCATGCTTGGTTCCGGCACCTCGACTGGGGTGCCGCGGATCGGCAATGACTGGGGCCTGTGCGATCCAAACGAAGCCAAGAATCGCCGAACCCGGGTGTCGATCATCGTCGAAAGCGCCGCGAGCCAGCGCATTCTGGTCGATACCTCGCCGGACCTGCGCCAGCAGCTCCTGAGCGCCGGCATACTCTCGGTCGATGCCGTGATGTGGACGCACGATCACGCGGACCACTGCCACGGGATCGACGACTTGCGACCGATGCGGTTCGGGCGCGATGCGGCGCTGCCTGGTTACGCCTCGACCGAAACCGTCCGGCGCTTGCGCCAGCGCTTCAGCTATGTCTTCGCCGGCCAGTACGGCTATCCCTCGATCGTCCAGCTCGAGACGCTCGATCGCGTCAAGATTGTCGCAGGCTTTGGAGTCGCCAGCTGCGAGATGCCGCACGGCAATATGAACACCACGGGTTTCCGGTTCGAAACCGATGGCAAGTCTATTGGCTATACGACGGATTTCTGCGAAATTACTGATGAGATGGTCGAGCTCTTTTCGGACGTGGACATCCTGGTTACGGACTGTCTGCGGCGCGAAAACCATCCGACCCACGCAAGTCTCGATGTGGCTCTGGATTTTTCCGCTCGAACCGACGCCAGGTTGACCGTGCTGACGCATCTCGACAAGAGCATGGACTACGCAACCTTGTCGGCTGAGACGCCCGACGATGTGATTGTGGGATACGACGGCCTTGAGATCGATCTCGGATGACACCTGACGTCCTGTCGATCATCGTGCTCGTCGGCTGGCTGATCCTGGCGGTGGCCGGCTTCAGATCCTATCGCGTTTCCGGGCGCAAGGTCCTGCTTTATGTGCTTATCTGGGCATCGATTTTCGTTGTCGTCGCGATAGTTTTTCGGACCATGGGGGCCTGAAGGGTGCCGCCATCCTCTTTTGTAATTAACATAATATATATTATCGTCGTAGTATGTCGAACCAGCTAGACCGCCTCCTCTCGATCATGGCGCGCCTGCGTGATCCGCAAACCGGGTGCGAATGGGACCGCGCGCAAGATTTCGCGACGATCGCACCCTATACGATTGAGGAAGCCTACGAAGTCGCCGACGCTATCGAACGCGAGGACATGCTCGCACTGCGCGACGAACTCGGCGACCTCTTGCTCCAGGTGGTGTTCCATGCGCGGATGGCTGAAGAAGCCGGGGTATTCGATTTCGCCGACATCGCGCGATCTATCTCGGACAAGATGGAAGCGCGGCACCCGCACATCTTTGGCGACGTTGCGGAATCTCCCGGTTGGGAAGCCTTAAAGGAGGAGGAACGCGCTTCCGGCGGGGCGCAAAGCGCACTTGACGGCGTCGCGCGCGCGCTGCCGGCGCTGATGCGCGCCGACAAGCTGCAAAAGCGAGCTGCCAGAGCCGGCTTCGATTGGCCCGACGCGATCGGACCGGCCGAAAAGCTCGCCGAAGAGATGATCGAGCTTGCCGAAGCGGAACCCAGCGAACAGGTGGAGGAAGCGGGGGACCTGCTGTTTGCCGCCGTGAACTTGGTCCGCGCCTACGGCATCGCGCCCGAAGATGCCTTGCGCGAGGCAAATGCCAAATTCGAGCGACGCTTCAGGGCGATGGAACATGCGGCGGGCGGGCAGCAGACGTTCGCCGGCCTGTCGCTCGATGAGCAGGAAGCTCTCTGGCAACTGGTCAAACGCGGCGAACCCAAGCTCGGCTCATAGGGTCTCGAAACGCCCGAGGTCCTTTTTGCTGAGGCGTACGTCGAGACGGCGCAGCGGTCCGCGCTCCCCTTCTCCCGCCTCGACCTCGTCGAGAACCTCGCCATGCGCATGCAGCCATGCGATGCGCGCGCCGTCGCCGGCAGGCAGGGTGATGCTGTGGACCTTGGCGCCTTCGGTAAGAATGGCGCCAATCCGGGCGAGCACTGCATCGATGCCGAAACCGCTAATGGCCGAAAGCGGCAATATGTCGGGATCGGCATCCGCAAGCGGGGCGAGCTCGGCGCTGCGGTCTGCACCGAGCAGGTCCCACTTGTTCCACAGTTCGAGTATCGGAATCGAGGTTTCGCCCCCCTCCCCGCCGATGACGTCGAGGTCCTGAAGCACGGAAAGGACCTGGCGCTTCTGCATCGCACTGTCGGGATTGGCGATGTCGCGTACGTGAAGGATGAGATCGGCTTCGGTGACCTCTTCGAGCGTGGCGCGGAAGGCGGCGACGAGCTGGGTTGGCAAGTCGGAAATAAATCCCACGGTATCGGACAATATGGCCTTTTCGACGCCGGGCAGTGAGATCGCCCGCATGGTTGGATCGAGCGTGGCAAACAACAGGTCTTCCGCCATGACATCGGAACCGGTCAAACGGTTGAAGAGCGTGGACTTTCCGGCATTGGTGTACCCGACGAGGGCGACGACGGGCCACGGGGCCCGATCGCGCCGCTTGCGGTGCAGGGCGCGGGTTCGCCTGACCTGCTCTAGTTCTCGGCGCAGCCGGGCCATTCGGTCGCGGATCATGCGGCGGTCGGCCTCGATCTGCGTTTCCCCTGGGCCGCCGAGGAACCCGAAACCACCGCGCTGGCGCTCGAGGTGGGTCCAGCTCCTGACCAGCCGGCTCTGCTGATAGTCGAGGTGCGCGAGTTCCACCTGCAAGCGGCCCTCCGCCGTTGCCGCGCGCTCGCCGAAGATTTCGAGAATCAGACCCGTTCGGTCGATGACCTTGCGCTTGAGCTTTTCCTCGAGGTTGCGCTGCTGGATAGCCGACAACGCGCCGTCGACTATGACGAGATCGGCTTCGTGCAGTTCGCAATTGCTGGCGATACGCTCGATCTGGCCCTGCCCGAACAAAGTCGCCGGGCGCACTTCACGCACCGGTACAATCTCGGCATCCGCCACGACCAAGCCGATTGCCAGCGCTAGCCCTTTGGCCTCTTCGAGGCGCGACTCCGGATCCTGGTCGTTGCGCGAACCGCGGATGTCGGGACACAGCACCAACGCTCGCGCGCCCCGGGAGACTTCCCCTATTTCATCATCGAAGCTCAGGAGTCGTTGCCCCCGTCTTCGTCATCCCACTCGCTGGTCAGATCGACCGGCGCCGCTGGCTGGATTGTCGACACGGCATGCTTGTAGGCCAGTTGGACAAAACCTTCGCGTTCGAGGAGAATGCAGAACAGGTCGTAGGCGGCAATCCGGCCCTGAAGCATGACGCCGTTGACCAGAAACATCGTCACTTGCACCGTCGCCTCGCGCACGCGGCTGAGAAACACGTCCTGCAGCAATCGCTGTTTGCGCTGCGCGTCCGGTCCGGTGGCGAATTGGCCCGCGTCGAGTGGCTGGCTGGGCATGATGGTGGAGACGGCGTGCTTGTAGACCAGCTGCGATTGGCCGTCCCGCCGCAGCAAGATCGAGAAATTGTCGAACCAAGTGACAATGCCTTGCAGCTTTACGCCCTTCACCAGAAACATCGTCACCGGCATCTTCTCGCGGCGCAGGTGATTGAGAAACATGTCCTGGAGGTTGGCGCCCTTGTTGCCAGCCGCAGGGGCCGGATCGGGTGCTGCTGTTTCCCGGGGAGCGCGCGGCCGCGCGGAAAGGGTCGGCTTGTTCATGGGCCATTCTTCCTTCTTCGTTATTGGCGGCCGCATCGGGGCGACCGCATTCTGGCCCGGATTCCCGGGCCGGCCATGGTCCAACTCTGCCCTCTGCTAGAGAGTCAGTCTTTCCAATCTGTGACAGTTGATGCGGTTCCTGAACCGAATGTCAACTCGAACCGTCGCGGTCGCCCATTCCCAACAACTTCAGCTTGCGATGAAGGGCCGACCGCTCCATCCCGATGAACCCGGCAGTCTTCGATATATTGCCGGAGAACCGGCGGATCTGGATCCGCAGATATTCGCGCTCGAAGCTTTCCCTCGCCTCGCGCAGAGGCACGCCCATCAAGGCCGAGATGCTCTGCCCACTGTCAGCGGACCGACCGGTTACTTCGTCCGGGAGCATATCGGCCTCGATCGTTTCAAGTCGATCGCGCGGTGCCAGGATGACGGTGCGTTCGACGACGTTTCTCAGTTGGCGAACATTCCCCGGCCAGTCGTAAGCCTGCAACGCGGCGAGCGCTTCCGGAGCGACGCCGGGAGCCGGCACACCCTGTTCTCTGGCGTAACGGGTGAAGAAATGCTCCGCCAGCGCGGGAATGTCGTCGCGCCGCTCGGCCAGCGGAGGGATCGCAACCGGGACGACGTTGAGACGATAGAACAGGTCTTCGCGAAAGCGCTTTTCCTCTATCTCCTTTTCGAGATCGCGCGAGGTCGAAGAAACGACTCTCACGTCGACTCCGATCTGGCGATTGCCGCCGGCGCGGACAAAGCTCTGGTCGGTCAGGACGCGCAGAATCCTGGCTTGCGTGCTCGCCGGCATATCGGCCACTTCGTCGAGATAGAGCGTTCCCCCATTCGCCAGCTCCAGCAGGCCGGCGCGAACGAGCTTGCCGTCTTCTTCTTCCCCGAACAGCTCTTGCTCGAAGCGCTCGGGCGTGATCCGAGCCGAGTTGACGGTGACGAAGGCCTTGTCCGTCCGCGGACTCCATGAGTGGAGCAGCCGCGCGGCGACTTCCTTGCCGGCGCCCGCCGGCCCGGTGATCATCACGCGGCTTCCGGTGCCCGCCACGCGCTTGAGCGTTGCGCGCACTGCGTTGATCGCACTCGAGTTGCCTGTGAATTCGTCGGTCTGGACGAAGCCTTCGCGCAATCGCTCGTTCTCCCGCCGCAACCGTTCGGTTTCGGTAGCGCGGGCAACGAGCAGCAACAGGCGTTCGGCTTCGAACGGCTTTTCGATGAAATCCATGGCCCCTCGGCTGACCGCGGAGACTGCCGTGTCGATATTGCCGTGGCCGGAGAATATGATCACCGGAAGCGCGGGTTCGCGCTGCTTGATTTCGTCGAGCAGTTCCAAACCGTCCATCTGGCTGCCATGGAGCCAGACATCGAGCAGCACGAGGCTGGGACGACGCTCGTCGATCATTTTGAGTGCACTGGTGCTGTCGCCAGCCGTGCGGCACTCGTAGCCCTCGTCGCTCAGGACCCCGGCGACCAGCTCGCGGATGTCATGCTCGTCGTCGACTACAAGGATGTCGAGCGCCATTATGTATTCTCCATGATAGTCATTCGGCTGCCTCGGCCTTGCCGTTGGCAACCGGATCGCGCGCAAAGCGCAGGGTTACCGTGGTGCCCTCCCCATCCCCGTTGCTCGCAAAAGTCATGTCTCCGGCGTGTTCCTCGATGATCTTCTTGACGATCGCCAGGCCCAGTCCGGTGCCCTTCTCCCGCGTCGTCACGTAAGGCTCGAGGATCCGATCGCTGCCGTGGCTTGGTAAACCGACGCCGTTGTCCGTAACCGTTACACTGAAGAACCGATCGCTAAGCCCGACCTCCACACCGATCCTGCCGCGATAGTCCGGCTCGGAATCCTTGCGCCTTGCCTCGATCGCTTCGGCCGCGTTCTTCAGCACATTGGTCATGACTTGCCCGAACTGGTGCCGATCGCACGCGAGTAACGGCATGTGCTCCGGGGCGCTGAACCGGTAATCGATTTCGGGCCTGGCGACTTCCTGCAGGAACATCGCCTGCCGCACCAGGTCGACGGCATCTTCCTGCCGGAACACCGGTTTGGGCAGACGCGCAAACGAGGAGAATTCGTCGACCATCTTCCTGAGGTCGCCGACCTGGCGGATGATCGTGCCGGTCAGCTCGTCGAACAGCTCGACGTCCTGTTCGATCTGCTTCCGATAGCGCCGATTGAGTCGCTCGGTGGCGAGCTGGATCGGGGTGAGCGGATTCTTGATTTCGTGGGCAATGCGCCGCGCGACGTCCGACCAGGCCGCTTGCCGCTGGTCGATCAGCTGGCGCGTGATATCCTCGAAGGTGATGACCCATCCGTTCGCGGCCGGAGCGAGCCTGACCGCAAGCGTCAACAGTTCGCCCTCATGGCTTTTCTGGACCAGTCCGTGATCGGATCCACTGCGCATCAACGCGTCGATTTCGGGCGAAATGTCTTCGAGTTTGCGCCCCACGGCCGAAGGTCCGGTGCGGCCGAGGAGAAGTTGCTGCGCCGAAGTGTTGATCAATTGCACTTCGCCCGCCCGGTCGACCGAAACGATCCCCGCCGTGATGGACTGCAACACCGTCTCGATGAACGCGCGGCGTTCGGCGAGTTGCTTGTTGGCACCCACGAGCGCCGCGGTCTGCTGTTCGATCTGTCCGGTCATGCGATTGAAGGCGCGGTTGAGCAGACCGATTTCGTCGGGTCCGGTGCGACCCTCGACCCGCAAGGCATAATTGCCGCCGCCGACCTGGCGTGCCGCGGCGACGAGGTCGGTCAGCGGACGCACCTGCCGATCGGCAAATCGCAAGGCGAACCACACGGCGAGCAGGACGAGCGCGAGCGAAAACGCGAACAGGGCCACGTTGAACTGCAGCTGCCTGCTGCGGGCCTGTCCCGTCAGCTGGTCGTAGGCCGCGAGGACCGACTGGGCGCGTTCCCACTGGTTGCGCGCCAGCGCGTCCGAGTTGCGAGCATTGTAGAGGTAGATTCCCGCGTCGCGGTCGATCGGCGTGACCGCCTCCACGCGGTCCTGTCCCAGTGCCACGACAACGCCCTCCCCGGCACGAAGAGCCGGAAGTGCATTGCGGACCGCTCGCTTGACGAGCTCGCCGTCGTCCGGGTCGACGATTGCGGGAATGACCATTTCCCCATCACGCCCGACTTGCACGATAGCGCTGCGGCTGAGTTCGCGCTGAAGTATCTGCCCAACCCACTGTTCGGAGAAATCGGGGCTGGTGAGCGGAATCCGCTCGATCACGTAACGCAGGTCACCGGCCATCGTCGTCGTATTGTTTGCGAGCGAGCGTTGGTTCTCGTCGTAATAGCCGCGTGCCAACCGGCTTGCATCTTCAAGGATCCCGCGGTTGCTGCTGGAAAACCAGAATTCGACGCCCGACTGGAAGAGGATCGACGCGAAAACGGCGACAAGCAGCGTCGGCACGGCGGCGACCAAGGAAAAGAAGAACACCAGTTTGACGTGCAGCCTCGCGCTGCTGTCGCCGGCACGGCGAATGGCCATGCGGCGGCCCCACAAGACCACCAGGGCCAGCGCTGGGATCAGCGTACCAACCAGAAGGGCGGCAGCTTGCAGCGAAGGCAGCGGATCGCTGGTTTCTCCGCTGCGTCTCAGGGCTAGCCATGAACTGGCGAGCATCCCGACCAGCACGACCGCGGCGAAGACTTCGAGCCAGAAAAACAGGTTCATCCGGCGCGACGTGACTAGCGCGCGTCTCCACCAGCGGGGTGAATGCCTGGTCCGTGAAGGAGGCGGATGGGGGACGACCTCAGCCACGTTGCAAGCTTACAACGTCACTGTTGCAGATTTGCAAGGAGTTTTTGCTTGAGCGTTCAATCCGCGGCAGAAAACCGCTCCGGCTCGATATCGAGATCGCTTAACCGCTTGCGTAACGTGTTGCGATTAATGCCGAGCAGGCGGGCGGCGCGGAGCTGATTTCCGCCGGTCCTCCGCAGGGCAAGCGCGAACAGTGGACGCTCGAATGCGGCAAGGGCCGCATGGTAGAGGTCGCCCTCGGCCGGACGTTCCGCAGCCAGCCAGGCGCGTAGCGCACTGTCGAAGTCGGCAATACCGCCGCCCTGAGCCGGAGCGTTTGTTTCGAGCAGACTGGAAATGGCATAGCCGTCGATCTCCTCTTCCCGGGCCAGCAACGCCGCACGAAAGACGAGGTTCTTCAATTCGCGCACATTTCCCCGCCACGTCTGCTGCGCCAGAATATCGATCGCCTCGTCGGTGAATGCGCGCGAAGGGAGGCCCTCGGCCACCGCTTGTCTGAGGAAATGCTGGGCGAGCGCGCCGACATCCCCCGGTCTTTCTCGAAGCGGTGGAAGGCGCAGAGGTACGACGTTGAGCCGGTAGAAGAGGTCTTCGCGGAACGAGCCTTCGGCTATCATCGGCGCCAAATCGCGATTGGTGGCGGCGATGATGCGCACGTCGACGGCAATCTCCTCTCGCCCGCCGACGCGGCGTATTTGCCCGGATTGGAGCGCTCGCAGGAGGCGCGTCTGCGCTTCGGCGGGCATGTCGCCAATTTCGTCGAGGAACAAAGTGCCGCCGCTGGCCTGTTCGAACTTGCCTATCGACCGTGTGACCGCGCCTGTGAACGCCCCTTTCTCGTGGCCGAAGAGCTCGCTTTCGATGAGTTCGCGCGGGATCGCTGCCGTGTTGACCGCGATGAAGGGGCCGGCCTTGCGATGGCCGAGTTGATGAATCGCCTCGGCGACGAGTTCCTTGCCGGTGCCGGATTCGCCTAGGATCAACACCGAAAGGTCGTTGTTCAGGACCCGGGTGATCATCCGGTAGACTTCCTGCATCGGCGGGCTGCGCCCGATCAGGGGCAGCCCTTCCGCGGCGTCGCCCTGATCAATCCCGCCACGCCTACCGCTCCCCGCTGCCTGTCGCGCCGTCCTGACCAGTTCATCGAGATCGAACGGTTTGGGAAAATATTCGAACGCTCCCGTCCCGGTTGCTCGCACGGCCGTATCGAGGGTATTTTGTGCCGACAGGATGATGATCGGCATGTCCGGACACGCATTCTGCACGCGGCCGAGCGTTTCGATACCGTCGCCGTCGGTCAGCAAGACGTCGGTCAGCATCACGTCGAAATGGCGCTGGGCAAGCAGCGAATCGCGGCCCGCCACGCTATCGCACCGGGCGACTTCGAACCCGTCGTTTTCGAGCGCGGTGACGATGACCTTGGCGATCGCCTCGTCGTCTTCGACCAGCAGCGCGGCCTTCTTCATTATGTCTCCCCTTCCTAGCGTGCCATCGGCAGGTGGATGCGGAAATGGGTTAGTCCGGCACCTTCGTCGCGTTCGTGCGTGATGCGTCCGTCCATGTCGCGGACGAGTTTGCGAACGAGCGCGAGGCCGAGGCCTTGGCCGTTCGCCTTGCTCGACACGAACGGTTCGAAAATATAGTCGGCCAATCCCGGATCGACACCCGGACCGTTATCGCTGACCTGGATTTCTATCGGGAGTTTGACCGGGCGGCCCAGGCGGATGACATTGAGTACCATGCCGCTGACGAAGCGCGTGCGAATGGCGACCTCGGGTTGGGCTTCGCCGGAGCAAGCATCCCGGGCATTGGCAATGAGGTTGACCAGGACCTGCACCAGGGCCCCTTCGTTGGCGAGCACCGGCGGTAAAGAAGGATCGAATTCCTCGCGAAGGGTGACGTCACCGCAGTTTGCCGCGAACACTGTGTCGCAGGCGCGATGTATTGCCGAGTGCAGGTTGAGCGGGGCCACAGGTTCGGGTTGCTCGCGCCCGAGCTTCTGCATTCGGTCGATGAGCTGCGCGATGCGATCGACCTCGTCGGTAATGAGGGCGGTCATTGCCACGTCGCCCGGCCCCACCTTCTTCGCCAGCAATTGCGCCGCTCCGCGGATGGCGGCGAGCGGATTCTTGATTTCGTGCGCAAGGATTGCCGGGCCCCGCAGCGGTGCGGGGCGCTCGTCGTCCGCCATCCGTTCGCCGTGGCCGGTGTCGGAGAGTGTGAGAACGCCCCAACCCGGATGCGAAGCGATCTCCGATAGCGTCAGGTTGACGCGTAGCTCGCGGTCGCCGACCTGAATATCGACGCCGCGCGCAGTCAGCTGCGCATCGGGCTCCGCCAATCGTTCGAGCATTCCCTCGGGCCCAAAGTCGATGATGGCGCCGAGCGGTTGCCCGATCATCCTGCGTGCGGAGGCTCCCAGCAGATCTTCGGCGGCCGGATTGGCGGACTGGATTACGAGATTTTCATCAAGCAACAGCCACCCGAAGATCAGACCGGCAACCTGCGCGTCGGCGCCCGGCGCGCCGTCGAGCGGGTCGTTCACGCCGCTCGTTGCCGCAGGAACGGCTCGTAGAAGCGGTCGATCTCGCCGAGCACCTGATCGGCATCGTCGATGAAGTTGGCCTTGTGGCGGAACTCCGCCGAACCGTGCATCCCCTTGGTGTACCAACCGAGGTGCTTGCGGGCAATTTTCGTGCCGACGTCGCGCCCGTAGTGATCGAGCATGGCTCGATAGTGCTCTACCAGCGTCTCGTATTGCTCGCCGAAGCCGGGACTCTGCAGAGTCTCGCCAGTGCGCCACCAGTGCATGACCTGACCGAGCAACCAGGGCCGGCCATAGGCGCCACGCCCGATCATCAGGCCGTCGGCTCCCGATTGTTCGAGCGCCCGGGCGGCGTCTTCGACACCGCAGATATCGCCATTGACGATAACCGGAATCGACACGGCGTCCTTCACCTTGCGGATGAAGGCCCAATCGGCCGAGCCCTTGTACATCTGGTTGCGCGTGCGTCCGTGGACGGTGATCATCTTGACCCCCAGATCCTCGGCAATGCGCGCCAGGTCCGGGGCGTTCAGGCTCTGGTGATCCCACCCCATGCGCATCTTCACCGTGACGGGCGCCGAGACAGCGTTCACCGTAGCTTCCATCAGGCGGATAGCCAGCGGCACTTCGCGCATCAGTGCCGAGCCGGCATATTGCCCGACGACCTTGCGCACCGGGCAGCCGAAATTGATGTCGATGATCGCCGCGCCGCTCCCCTCCTGCAGCTTCGCGGCCTCGGCCATCGAGGCGGGGTCGCAGCCGACCAACTGCATTGAAACCGGCTCCTCGGTCGGGTGCCACGCGGACTTCTGAACCGACTGGCGCGTCTCGCGAATGGCGGCTTCGCTGGCGATCATCTCGGTGACGTTGAGGCCAGAGCCGTAGCGCCTCACGAGCGTGCGAAAGGGTAGATCGGTCACGCCGGTCATCGGCGCCAGCAGCACCGGGCAGTCTACCTGCACTGGGCCGACCTTTATCGGCCGCATGGGCGGAGGGGGTGGAAGCGCGCTCATTCGAAGGAATGCCTAAATTATGGGCAGCCGCATAGTGGATTGCGAGGAGTGCTGCAAGGCGGTAGGCGCGCGGCTGATGGCCAGCCTCCCGCCTTTCGCCGCTGTCGTCGTCGCCGCTGGCAGGGGATCGCGCGCTAGACAAGGTGTGCCGAAGCAATTCGCGCGCTGGCGCGGCAAGCCGGTGATACGGCACTCGGTCGAAACGTTTGCACGATTGGGGGCGAAGCCAATCACCGTCGCGATTCCCGCCGACTACGAAGACCTAGCCGGCGAGGCGCTAACCGGCATCGAAGCAGTTCGGCTCGTGGCAGGTGGCGCGACGAGACAGAAATCGGTCGCCCTTGCGCTGGAGGCGATGACGCCTTCCCCCGCCCCCGCCGTGCTGATCCACGACGCTGCCCGGCCTGACCTGCCGACCGCCGTGGTCGGCCGCTTGCTGGCAGCGTTGGAGCGTTTCGGCGGAGCCATTCCAGTCCTTCCGGTCGTCGACAGTCTTGCTATCGGCCGCTCGGGAATGATGACCGGAGTGGCGCCTCGCGAGGAATTGTGGCGGGTGCAGACGCCGCAGGCGTTTCGTTTCACCGAGATCCTTGCCGCACATCGTGCCTGGCAGGGCGAACCGAATGCCGGAGACGATGCCCAGGTCGCAAAGGCACACGGAGTCGAGGTGGAAATGATCGAGGGCGACGAACGACTTCACAAATTGACCTACTCGCGGGACTTCCGCAGTGGCGCTGCCATGATGCGCACCGGCTCCGGTTTCGACGTCCACCGACTGGCGGAGGGCGAGGAACTTTGGCTCTGCGGGCTGCGTATCGAGCACGACAAGGGCCTGTGCGGACACAGCGACGCCGATGTCGGCCTGCATGCCGTCGTCGACGCGATTCTGGGCGCGGCTGCCCTGGGAGATATCGGCGATCATTTCCCCCCAAGCGATCCGCAATGGAAAGGCGCGCCGTCCGCCCGCTTCGTGGCCCATGCCGTCGCCCTGGCGGCACAATCCGGTTATGCGGTGGGCAATGTCGACCTCACCCTGATTTGCGAAGCGCCCAAAATTGGCCCACATCGTGAGGCAATGCGCGGCAAGCTGGCTGAATTGCTGGGCGTCGATAGGTCGCAGGTGAGTATCAAGGCGACCACGACGGAACGACTGGGATTCACCGGGAGGGGCGAAGGAATTGCCGCGCAAGCGGTCGCAACGCTTTATTCGCGAGAGAATCAAGACCAATGATGACCAAATATTCGATCGGGGCGCTGCTGGCATCGCTCGCCCTGGCCACTTCGGCGGGCGCGCAGACTGTCGCCGTGACGCCATGTGTTTCTGAATCAGAGGTGTCGGCAATGGTTCGCTATGCCATGCCGCAAGCCATCGCTGCTTCCCGCGTCCGTTGTTCGCAATCGCTTGCGTCGAACGGGTTTTTCGCAACTCGAGGCGACAAACTGGCGTCGCGCTACGCCGTGGAGAAGGATGCAACTTGGCCAGGTGCAAAGAGCGCCCTGCTCAAGATCGCCGGCGGCTCCAAGGACAAGGACATTGCCGCGCTGGCCGACTTGCCGGACGAAGCGATCCGCCCGCTTGTCGACGCGCTCATCCAGCAGAAACTTGCTGAAAGCATCAAACCCGGATCGTGTTCGAGCATCGAACGGGTGGCCGAAGCGATCTCCCCGCTGGACCCTTCCGAGCTCGGGGACCTTGCCGGCGTGATCGCTGTCCTGGCTCTCAAGGATGAGAAGCCCTTGGCCTGCCCAGCGGGCAAGAAATGAGCCAATCCATGCTTCCCGACGACGTCATCACCCTCGCGCGCCGCGTGATCGAGGAAAACCGCGCGATCGGACGCAAGATCGCCTTGGCCGAAAGTTGCACGGGCGGCCTGGTCGCGGCCGCGCTGACCGAGATTCCTGGCTCGTCTGCGGTCCTCGACCGCGGATTCGTCACATATTCCAACGAGGCGAAGCAAGAATCGCTCGGGGTTTCCAGCGACGTGATCGATGCGTTCGGCGCCGTATCCATCGCTTGCGTCTACGCTATGGCGCAGGGAGCCCTGGCCCATAGCGATGCGGACGTGGCGGTCGCGATCAGCGGCATCGCCGGCCCCGAGGGGGGAAGCGAATACAAGCCGGTCGGCACGGTCGTATTCGCACGCGCGCTGCGCGACAGCGAAGAACGCGAAGCGGAATCGAGACTGTTCGAAAACGAGGACCGCAGCGGCGTGCGCTATCAGGCGACGCTCTGCGCGCTCGAACTCCTCTTGCCGTAAAGTTCTTCAGCGCGGGTTTCGAATGCAGCGACCATCTTGCGGAACGCGCGATCGAAATATTGTCCGGCCAGCGCCTCGAACATCATATTCTTGAACTGGAAATCCACACAGAAGTGGATTTCGCATCCGCCGTCGCCGGTGGGCTCGAATGTCCAGGTGTTGTCGAGATCCTTTAACGGGCCGTCGACGTAGACGACCTCGATCTCGTTCGGGCGCTTCTTAAAGACCTTGGAAGTGAACTTTTCGCGCAGTGCCTTGAAGCCCACGAGCATATCCGCGACCATTTCCGTCTCGCTGTCGGACTTCACCCGCGTGGCGACGACCCAGGGGAGGAACTCGCCATAGCGCTCGACATCGGCCACCAGGTCGAACATCTCCTCGCAGCTGTACGGCAGCCGCCGGGTCTCGCGAATTCCCGGCATCAGACCCGCTGGTTTGCCAGCTTGGCTTCGCGTGCAGCTTTCATCTCGGCGAAATCGTCGCCGGCATGATAGCTCGACCGTGTTAGCGGACTCGAGGCAACTTGGAGGAAACCCTTGGCGCGAGCTATCGAACCATAGGCATCGAATACTTGCGGACTGACGAATTCCTCGACCTTGGCGTGTTTCGGTGTCGGCTGCAGGTATTGGCCCATGGTCAGAAAGTCGACATCGGCGCTGCGCATGTCGTCCATGACCTGGTGCACCTCGAGCCGCGCTTCGCCCAGACCGAGCATGATGCCGGACTTGGTGAAAATCGCCGCATCGTGCGCCTTGACCTCCTCGAGCAGGCGCAACGAGGCGTAGTAGCGCGCCCCCGGACGTATCGTCGGATAGAGCCGCGGCACGGTTTCCAGGTTGTGGTTGTAGACGTCGGGACCGGCCGCGCAGATGGCCTCGACCGCGGGGCGCATCTTACCGCGAAAGTCGGGCGTAAGAATTTCGATCGTCGTGCCCGGTGTTTCGCGGCGCAGCGCCTCGATGACCTTGACGAACTGCCCCGCGCCCCCGTCCGGGAGGTCGTCGCGGTCGACGCTGGTGACCACGATGTGTTCCAGGCCCAGCTTGGCCGCGGCGGTCGCGACGTGCTCGGGCTCGAGCGGATCGACGATACGCGGCATGCCGGTCTTGACGTTGCAGAACGCGCAGGCGCGGGTGCATACGTCGCCGAGGATCATCACGGTCGCGTGCTTCTTGGTCCAGCACTCGCCGATGTTCGGACAAGCGGCTTCCTCACAAACCGTGTTGAGGTTGAGATCGCGCATCAACTGACGCGTCTCGTTGTAGCCCTTGCTGACCGGCGCCTTGACGCGGATCCAGTCGGGCTTGCGTTGCCGCTCTGGGCGAGGTGCGGACGCTAGGTCGTTCATGCGGGTGCACTTAGGGATGTGACTTGAAAGAGGCAATGCCGCGCGGCATGGCCGGGGCATGACAAGCGACTCTTCTCCCCTGCTCGGCCTCCTCGAAGGCTACCGCCGTTTCCGCGAAGGCCACTGGGAGGAGGAGCGCGAACGATGGGCCGCGCTGGCAGAAGGCCAGTCGCCGAAGACGATGGTAATTTCATGCTCCGATAGCCGGGTCGATCCCTCGCAGATTTTCGACGTCGCCCCGGGCGAGCTGTTCGTGGTCCGCAACGTCGCCGCGCTGGTCCCGCCGTTCGAAACGAATCCCGGCCGCCACGGCGTTTCCGCCGCACTGGAATTCGCCGTTCAGTTCCTCAAGGTGCGCGAAGTGGTCGTCCTGGGCCACGGGATGTGCGGCGGTTGCCAAGCGGCGCTGACGCAGGACCTGCACGGCAATCGCCTCGGCGAAGGCGGCTTCGTTGCCCACTGGATCGACATGCTCGACGACGTGCGCGAACCCATCGCCGAAAAGCTTGGCACGTCCGGACGCGAGGCCGAGCGGGCGATGGAGCTGGCCGCGGTCAAGGTCAGCCTTGCCAACCTGCGCACATTTCCCTGCATTCAGGAGAAGGAGCCGACCGGCGAAGTCACCCTACGCGGGGCCTACTTCGCTATTTCGGACGGCGTCCTGCATCTGCTCGATGAGAGTTCCGGCGAGTTCAAAGCAGCCTGACGTCTTGCCATGGGGCGGGCCGGCGGCCACATAGCCGCGATGCCCGAAGCAGAACTCAAGAATATCGCCCTGTTGATAGATGCCGACAACGCCAGCCACGCGGGTATCGACCCGGTTCTGACGGTGTTGGCCGAGCTCGGCCAGGTGAACATCCGCCGCGCCTATGGCAACTGGGCCAAGCCTGCACTCAGCAACTGGAACAAGATCACGCATCGCTACGGCCTGCAGCCGATGCAACAGTTCGACCTGACCAAGGGCAAGAATGCGACAGATATCGCGATGGCAATCGATGCCATCGATTTGCTCAACGCCGGCAAGGTCGACGGCTTCGGGATCATGAGCAGCGACAGCGACTTTACCCCGCTTGTCACCCGGCTGCGGCAGGACGGGTTGATCGTCTACGGTTTCGGCAGCGCCAAGGCGCCCGAGGCCTTCAAGACGGCCTGCACCCGGTACATAGACGTCGACCAGCTGATCAAGACGTCCGCCAAGGATGACGGAAAGTCCGACAGCGACCCGGTCGATGCAGAAATCATCGAACTGCTTGGCGCGGCCTGGAAAGCGGCGAACCGCGATGAGGATGGTTTTGCCAAGTTGCAGGAAGTCGGACAACTTGCCGGCAACAGGTCGAGCTTCGACGTCCGCAATCACGGCTACAAGCGCTTGTCCGACCTGGTCCAGGCAGCGAGCGACAACTTCAAACTCGAGCGCCGCAACGGCCAACTCTACGTCAAGCGCTTGCGTTAGGGCACTTTTCCAAACCTCCGCCGTTGGGCTGGCAAAGCAAACAACGATGGAGCGGAAGTTGGTCGACAAGTCGGAAAAATTTCGCTGGCTGGTGCGGCTCGGCTATGCCTCGCGGGGGCTGACCTACTTCTTGCTCGGTTATATGGCGCTGGGTACCCGGGCCCGTCCGGACGAGGGCAACCAAGCGGTGTTCGACATGTTGCAGGACGTTCCTTTGGGGACGCCCCTGCTTTATCTGATTGCCCTGGGATTGGTAGCGTATGTTGTTTTCAAGCTCGCCTCCGCGGTGGGCGACGTGCAGCACCGTGGCACCGACACCACGGGAGTCGCCAAGCGCATCGGAGACGCAGCAAGCGCGGTCGCCTATTCAATCCTTGCGTTGGCGGCGTTTCAGTTTGCGCAAGGCACCAAACAGGCCGCTGATTCCGGTCAGAGCGAACAAGCGGCGGCGACGGTCCTCGACTGGACATTGGGAAGCGTCGTGGTCGGTGCGGTAGGCCTTGGGTTCCTCGCGGCCGCATTCATGCAGGCGAAGGGCGCGATAACGGCGAGCTTCATGCACCGGGTCAGTTCGCGTGCCCCTGGCGCCATCGAACCGGTCGGGCGCGCCGGATACGGCGCCCGCGCAGTGGTCTTCGCCCTGGTCGGTTGGTCGATCGTCAAGGCGGCCTGGTTCGACAGCGGAACGCAGGTCAGCGGACTTGGCGAAGCGCTCATGAGCCTGCGCGGCAGCGGCATCGCCTATACCGCGGTCTGTATCGGGCTGATGCTGTTCGGTGCCTTCAGCATGGCCGTATCGCGCTACCGCATCATACCGGACTTCGGCTCGGAAGGCTTGAAGCCAAGCTTTCGCTAGTTAGCCCGGATCGAAAAGCGGCAGGGATCGGCATAACCCGGCCTCGTTCTTCGCACAGTCGTCGGCAAGCTTGTCGAGCGATGTTCTGGCAGTTTCGAGCGTGGCGAGTTGTTCATCCAGAGCTGCGATCCTCTCTCGCGCTCTGGGCCGATCGTCGCATCGCTGACGACGAGCGATCAACTGCCGCACTGCACCGCGCCACTGGTCTTATAGAGAACCCGCCCATCTGCCGTGCTGAGTTTGACCGAGCCGGCGTAATTCACGGTTTCGTAGCCCACTTGTTTGCCCTCGCCTTCGATAGCGAGATCGAGCACCTGACGGTCGGCAAGGTAGCGTGACCCGGTGCCGAGCTTCACCTCAGTGCATTGCGGATCGAGCTTGAACCGCTGAATTTGCCCATCGACCTTGATCACGGCTTCGTCGTCGAATGCGATGACGAGCGGGGCCATCGACTTGCCCGATGCATAAGCGCAGCTTGCGCCATAGAGGTCGTTCGCCTCGATGTCCGGAAAGCCGATCGACTGCAGCGCCAGCGACTGGGCCGGTGGGGCGACCGGCTGACCGGACTTATCGCCGGCGGGGGAACGGTCACAGCCGGCAAGCAACAGGAGCAGGAGGGGAACCGCGCGGCGCATCAGTGCCTCCCGAAGAGCTTTTCGACATCGCCCATCGACAGCTTGACCCAGGTCGGCCGGCCATGGTTGCATTGGCCCGAGCGCGGAGTGCGTTCCATCTCGCGCAGGAGCGCGTTCATTTCCGCGACGCCCAACGTACGCCCGGCGCGCACTGAGCCGTGGCAGGCCATCGTCGCGAGAACATGCTCAATCTTTTCACCGAGCAGCAAGCCTTCGCCGTGCTGGGCGATGTCGTCGGCGAGGTCGCGGAGCAGGCGCTCGGGATCGCCGCCCTTGAACGCGCCCGGCAGGGCCCGCACGAGCATTGCGCCGGGTCCGAAACGCTCCATTACGAGGCCGAATTCGGCAAATCTATCGACCTGCTCGTCGAGCCGGTCACAGGCTGGTTCGTCGAGTTCGACGACCTCGGGAATCAGCAACGCCTGGCTGGCGGCGACCTTGTCGCCCGCGCCCGCCGCGCGGAGCCGTTCGAGCACGAGGCGTTCGTGCGCTGCGTGCTGGTCGACGATCACGAGCCCATCGGCCGCTTCGGCGACGATGTAGGTGCTGGCGATCTGTCCGCGCGCCACGCCGAGGGGATACTGTGTGGCATCGTCCGAGATTGGCTCCGCCGCTTCCGCCCGGCCGATTGGAGCGTCCATGACCTGCGCGTCCGATCCGTGATAGGGCGTGCCGGGCGAGCGGACATGGTGAGATGGCGCCGACCAGTCGCGCCCGCCAAAGATCGAACCGAGCGCGGGGGCGATCTCGGGCTCCACCTGCCACCGCCCCATCGCGCCCGCGTCGGGCGCCTGAGCGCTGCGACGATCGCCGGTCGAGAGCGCCTGCCGCAATCCCGAAACAATGAAGCCGCGCACGGCCTGCGCATCGCGAAAACGCACCTCCGTCTTGGCCGGGTGGACGTTCACATCGACTTCTTCGCTTGGCAGTTCGAGGAATAGCGCCAGCACTGCGTGGCGGTCGCGCGCCAGCATGTCGGCATAGGCACCGCGCACAGCGCCGACGAGCAGCCGGTCCTTCACCGGGCGGCCATTGACGAACAGATATTGGTGATCCGCAACCCCGCGGTTGTAGGTCGGCAAGCCGGCGATCCCGGTGAGCCGCATCGTCCCGCTCTGAGTCGGGCGCTCAAGATCGATGGCGACCGAATTGTCTGCCAGTTCTCTCGCGACGATCATCGCCACGCGCGAGGCCAACCCCTCCCCGCCCTGCAGGTCGAAAATGGTTCTATCGTTGTGCTCGAGGCGGATCGAGACATCGGGTCGAGCCATCGCCAGGCGCCTGACGATATCGAGGCAGGCGGCGTACTCGCTGCGCTCGGTGCGCAGGAACTTGCGCCGTGCGGGGACCTTGGCGAACAGCTGCTCGACCCGGACGCGCGTGCCCGGCGGCAAGGCGGCCGGACCCTCGTCGACCACCGCACCGTGGTCGGTCACACGGCGCCAGCCCTGTACCGACTGGCGCACCCGGCTCTCTATCGTCAGCCGGGCGACACTGGCGATCGATGGCAGCGCTTCGCCGCGAAAGCCGAGCGTGACCACCTTCTCGATGGCATCGTCGGGCAGCTTGGAGGTCGCGTGCCTCTCGAGCGCGAGGGCCAGTTGGTCCGCATCCATACCGCAGCCGTCATCGGTGACTTCGACTTTGCCCAGGCCGCCCTCGCCGAGGGACACGGCAATCCGGGTGGCTCCCGCATCGATGGCGTTTTCCAGGATCTCCTTCAGCGCCGATGCCGGGCGTTCGACGACTTCGCCCGCAGCGATGCGGTTGACGAGCGTCTCCGGAAGGCGGCGAATTTGCGGCATAGCGTGCAATCTAACGGCAGGACGCACGAAATTCGAGCCGAGCGGGGTAAAAACCCGTCGATTGAGTTACAAATTTTTGGTGTTTGCCGGGGCATTGCATTAAGGGGGCGCCACGCGCCGGCCCGACCGGTCCAGCCCCACACCAACATTCCGCGGCAAAGCCCGGAAAAATACGGGAATTCCGATGAGTTCTTTCTTCACGCGCCTCTTTTCCTTCGGATCCCAGAACATGGCGATCGACCTCGGCACGGCGAACACGCTGGTTTACGTGCAGGATCAGGGGATCGTGCTCAACGAACCGTCGGTCGTGGCGATCGAAACGATCAACGGGATCAAGCGGGTCAAAGCCGTCGGCGACGACGCCAAGCTGATGATGGGCAAGACGCCCGACAGCATCGAGGCGATCCGCCCGCTGCGCGACGGCGTCATTGCGGACATCGAAATCGCCGAGGAGATGATCAAGCATTTCATCCGCAAGGTCCACGGCAAGCGCACCAGCATGTTCCGCCATCCCGAGATCGTGATCTGCGTGCCGTCGGGCTCAACTTCGGTGGAACGCCGCGCGATCCGCGACGCAGCCTCCAACGCCGGCGCCTCGGAAGTCTTCCTGATCCTCGAACCGATGGCCGCGGCGATCGGCGCCGACATGCCGGTGACCGAACCCGTCGGTTCGATGGTCGTCGATATCGGCGGGGGCACCACCGAGGTCGCGGTGCTCTCGCTGCGCGGTCTCGCCTACACCACCTCGGTCCGCACCGGCGGCGACAAGATGGACGAAGCGATCGTCTCCTACGTGCGACGACATCACAACCTGCTGATCGGCGATGCGACGGCCGAGCGGATCAAGAAGGATTATGGCGTCGCCACGGTGCCGGAAGACGGCGTGGGCGAAGCGGTGACCATCAAGGGGCGAGACCTCGTCAATGGGGTTCCCAAGGAAATCACCATCAACCAGGGCCATATCGCCGAAGCGCTGAGCGAACCGATCGGCGCGATCGTCGAAGGCGTGCGCATCGCGCTGGAAAACACCGCCCCGGAACTCGCTGCCGACATTGTCGACCAGGGCATCGTGCTGACCGGCGGCGGGGCGCTCATTCGCGGTCTCGACGATCACCTGAAGGAAGAAACCGGCCTGCCGGTCAGCGTGGCGGAAGATCCGCTTTCGTGCGTGGCGCTGGGTACCGGGCGGGCGATGGAGGATCCGGTCTATCGCGGCGTGCTGATGACCGCCTGACCTTCCGGAATTGCAAGGAGGCTAGGCGGCAATGGCTCCGCCCTCGAACCGCTCTGGCACGAACCGCAAGGCGCAACTGAGCGTCTTCACGGCATACGTTCTGGCGAGCGTCGGCGCGCTTCTGGGCGCGGCGCTGCTGATCATTTCCCTATGGCAGCCGCAGGCGATATCGGGCCTGCGGTCGATGGCGGTCGATGCGACCTCATCCGCCGGCGAGGCCGGCGCCTCCGCACGGACCGGCGGCAGGAACTTTTTCGAGGCCATCGCGGGCTACTACCGCGCCGGCAGCCGGAACGCTGCGCTTGAGCGCGAAATGCAGGTCGCGCGGGTCAAACTGGTAGAAGCCCAAGCCATCGCCCAGGAAAACAAGCGACTCAAGGCCGCGCTCGCCCTGAGCGAGAGCGAAGTTGAGCCCGTGGCTCTCGGCCGGCTGATCGGCTCGACCTCGTCGAGCACCCGGCGTTTCGCCTACATGTCCTCGGGCAGCGCCGATGGCGTGAAACCGGAAATGCCGGTCGTTTCACCGATGGGTCTCGTGGGGCGTGTCTTTGAAACCGGTCGCCATAGCGCCCGCGTCCTTCTGCTCACCGATAGCGAAAGCATGGTGCCGGTGCGCCGCGCCACCGATGACGTGGTCGCTTTCGCCGAGGGACGTCCCGACGGCTCCTTGCGCCTGAGGCTGATCAACCTGGGTATCAACCCGCTCAAGAAGGGGGACGTCTTCGTCACCTCCGGTGCCGGCGGGCTGTTCCGGCCGAATATTCCGGTCGCAGTGGTCGAGGAGCCGAACAAGGACGGCGCCATTGCGCGCCTGCTGAGCAATCCCGCGGCCACCGATTTCGTCAGCATCGAACCTGTGTGGAAGCCGGAAGCGGTCGAGCTATTGCGCACTCCGCCCGAGAAGAGCCTGGCGGAGAGCGAATGATCAACCCGATCAACCCGCGCGCTCGGCAAGATGCTTTTGGCAGCAAGATCAATCGTGACCATTCGCCGGCACTCGCCTTCGGTCTGCCATGGGTATCGATTCTTCTCGGCTCGTTGACGCCGCTCTTGCCGATCATTGCGCCTGCTCCCCTCCTCCCGCCCATCGCCTTCGTGATCATGCTTGCATGGCGGCAGTTGCGACCGGGCCTGCTGCCGCTCTGGGCCGGGCTACCGCTCGGTGCATTCGACGATCTGTTTTCCGGCCAGCCCTTCGGCAGCGGGATACTGCTCTTCTCGCTGGCGCTGATCGGCCTCGACCTGCTCGACATGCGTTTTCCCTGGCGCGGATTCTGGCAGGACTGGTTCGTTGCATCGGGCTTTCTCGCTGCCTATCTCGTTCTGGCAGCGCTGTTTTCGGGCGCACAAGTCAGTTTCCAACAGCTTTCCGCCATGTTGCCGCAGTTCTTGCTCTCCCTGCTTACCTACCCCATCATTGCTCGCATGGTGTCGCAACTGGATAGAATGCGCCTGTTTCGCGTCCGCCGGGTCCGCTGAACGAGGCGTGGCAAAGTACAGCGCCTCTTCGCTCCGTCAGACCTTCGATCGCCGGACCTTCGTGGTCGGAGCGGTCCAGGGCGGCATTGGCCTGCTTCTCGCTGCACGCATGGGCTATATCGCGGTGGCCGAGAACGAAAAGTACGAGATGGAGGCGGAGAGCAACAGGGTAAACCTGACGCTCATTCCACCACGTCGCGGCTGGATTCTCGACCGCAACGGTGCGCCCCTTGCCTCCAATCGGGCCGACTTCCGCGTCGATATCTTGCCCGAGAGGGTGATCGACAAGGAGCGTACGGTGGAAGTGCTGGGCAATCTCCTTTCGTTTTCCGCCGACGAAGTCGCGGATCTGAGAACCAAGCTCGACAAGTCAGCCAGTTTCCAATCCGTCCCGGTTGCCAGCGGTCTCGACTACGACCGCTTCGCCGCGGTCAGCGTGCGCCTGCCCGAACTGCCCGGTGTCATCCCCCAGCGCGGCTTCAGCCGCTATTATCCCACCGGCCCGGCCGTCGGGCACCTCATTGGCTATGTCGGCCCGGCCTCGCGCGAGGAATACGAGAACGAGCCGATCCCGCTCCTGCTCGCGCCCGGTTTCAAGATCGGCAAGGACGGGCTCGAAAAGCAGTTCGAGCAGGTTCTGCGCGGCGAACCTGGCGCGCGCCGCACCGAAGTGACGGCGAGCGGGCGCATCGTGCGCAATCTCGAGACGCGCGAAGATGTCCAGGGTCAATCGATCAAGCTGTCCATCGACGGCCCGCTGCAGGACTATGCCGCGAGGCGGCTAGGCCTTGAATCCGGTTCGGTGGTGGTGATCGACTGCAAGACCGGCGACCTGATGTGCATGGCCTCGATGCCGAGCTTCGATCCCAACAGCTTTTCCGATGGAATCGGCCGTGTCGAATACCAAATGCTGAGCCAGGACGAGCGCGTTCCGCTCCGCAACAAGATACTCAAGGGACTCTACCCGCCGGGCTCGACCGTCAAGCCGATGGTGGCGATGAGCTTCCTGGAAGCGGGCTTGGATCCTGAGGCGTCGACCGTGTGCACCGGCGGCCTGCGCGTGGGCAACCGGGTGTTTCACTGCTGGAACCGCCGCGGCCACGGCCGGGTCAACATGTCCAAGGGCATCTACCAGTCGTGCGACGTCTATTTCTACTATTTTGCGCAGCAGATGGGGATGGATGCCATTGCCACCATGGCCCGCCGGGTGGGCTTGGGCCAGGAATTCCCACTGCCGGTCGCGAGCCAGTTCTATGGCACGGTTCCCGATCCCGCATGGAAGCTCAAGAAGTACGGGCGCGAATGGCAGGCCTTCGACACCGTCAACGCCACGATCGGCCAAGGCTACATGCTCTTCAATCCGCTGCAGTTGGGTGTCTACGCTTCGCGCATCGCCACGGGCAACAAGGTGATGCCCCGACTCCTGCTCGACGGTAAGCAGCCGCACTTCGAGAACATGAACTTCCACGGCGACCACGTGCAGATCATCCAAAATGCGATGAAGGACGTGGTCAACGGCCCCGGCACTGCCGGCCGCGCCCGCTTGCCGATCGACGATGTCCTGCTGGCCGGAAAGACAGGAACCGCCCAGGTGGTCAGCCTCAACGTCGGCGGCGGTAAAGGCGGCCAATGGAAGTATCGCGACCACGGCCTCTTCATCTGTTTCGCCCCGTTCGACAATCCACGTTATGCCTGCGCCGTGGTCATCGAGCACGGCGGCGGTTCTGGCGCCGCCTACCCCGTCGCCCGCGACGTGATGACCTACCTGTTCGATCCGGGAAAAGCGCTCGAGACGCTGCACGGCTTCGAAGCACAATGGGGCGGCACGGCGCAGCAACGGCTCGACGCGCAGTACGCCCGGTTCGCTGCCGCATCAGGGGTTGACGTTCCGCCGGCCCCCGAAGATCTCGTTACGGTGTCGCAGAAGGTCGACGCGGAAGCGCGCGCCGCCGTCCTCCCCGCGCAGCCAAACACGGGGGCGATCGAACCCGGCGCCGAGCCCGGTACCGCCGCTGCTGGAGCGGCACCGCAATGAAGCAGCAGATTCTGCCCCCGATCATCGCCGACCAGCCGTGGCGTGTGTTGATCCCTCTGACGATGCTGGTCTGCTTCAGCGCCGCGGTGCTCTACTCGGCCGCCGGAGGCTCGATGTCGCCTTATGCGTCCTCGCAGCTGATCCGCTTCGCCCTTTTCCTCGCGGCTGCCCTAGCTATCTCGTACCTGCCCGTGCAATTGGCGCGAACGGTGGCCTACCCGCTCTACGCGATCATCGTGCTGCTTCTCCTCGGGGTCGAAATCGTGGGCCAAGTTGGAGGGGGCAGCCAGCGCTGGCTCAATATCGGCCCGCTCGTGCTTCAGCCGTCTGAGCTGATGAAACCGACCATCGTGCTCGTACTGGCGACCTATTATCACCAGCTACCGGCTGGCATGACCAGCCAGTTTCGCCCGCTTGTCCCCCCCGCCCTCTTGATCGGTATCCCTACCGGGCTCGTTTTGCTGCAGCCAGATCTGGGCACTTCGCTCGCGATCATGTTCGGCGGCGTGGTGATCATGTTCCTCGCCGGCTTGCCTGGCAAGTGGTTCGCAGGGGCCGCAGGGGCCGGCATCCTCGCGGTACCGCTTGCCTACTTCTTCGTCCTGCAGGATTACCAGCGTAACCGCGTGACAACCTTTCTCGATCCGGAAAGCGATCCTCTCGGTGCCGGCTATCACATCACGCAGTCGAAGATCGCAATCGGCTCAGGCGGGATAACCGGCAAGGGATTCGGCAACGGATCGCAGAGTCACCTCGATTACCTGCCGGAGCCGCATACCGATTTCGTCTTTGCCACAATGGCGGAGGAATGGGGCCTGATTGGAGGGCTTTTCGTGTTGCTGGTGTTCGGCATCCTGCTGCGCTGGGGACTTAACGTCGCGCGCCGCGCACCCGATCGCTTCAGCCAGTTGCTCGCAGCGGGAATGACGGCGACGATATTTTTCTATGTCGCGATCAACCTGATGATGGTCATGGGCCTTGCTCCGGTGGTCGGAATCCCCCTGCCCTTCATGAGCCACGGCGGTTCATCGATGATGACCAACATGATTTGCGTCGGCACCCTCATGATGATCGACCGCAGCAGCAAGCGCGGCGGCTCCACAGGCCTTGCCTGATTTGAAAGCCCAGCTATATGAGCCGCTCTCCGCGATTCGCGGGTCTGCCGAAATCGGCATGTGGACGCATAGCTCAGTTGGTAGAGCAGCTGACTCTTAATCAGCGGGTCCTAGGTTCGAGCCCTAGTGCGTCCACCACTTTCCCTCTTGCCGATTGACGGTTTCCTGCCGACCCGAGCTTGGCTAAGCGGACCCTCAGCACCAATCGAGGGGAAATGGCTTGAGCATTCTGAAAGACCGCGTCGCCGTGGTAACCGGCGCCAGTTCGGGAATTGGCGAGGCTTGTGCCCTCGGTTTCGCCGACAAGGGCGCACGGGTCGTGCTCGCGGCTCGCCGGGCCGAGCGGCTTTCGGGCCTGGTCCGGAAGATCGAGGACATGGGTGGCAAGGCGCTGGCAGTGACCACCGACGTGACCGACGAAGCTGCGGTCGAAAATCTTTTCGCGGAGGCCGTGTCGAGCTTCGGCACCGTGGACGTTCTAGTCAACAATGCCGGCATTGCCGAGAACACCCCGGTTGACGAGACCTCGCTCGAACACTGGAACAATGTCATCGCGACCAACCTCACGAGCGCATTCCTGTGTTCGAAATACGCGTGGCCGATCTTCAAGAAGGGCGGCCACGGGCGGATCGTCAACGTGGGCTCGATCTCGGCAAAAGTGCCGCGCAGCGAATGTCCATCCTATACCGCGAGCAAGTTCGGCCTGTCGGGACTGACCCATGCGCTGGCGCTCGACGGGCGCGATCACAATATCGCCGTGTCGATCTTCCACCCGGGTATCGTGGCGACCGAGATCATGCCCGGTTCGGTCAAGTTGCCGGACAACTTCGCGGCGACGCCCGAGGAAGCGGCGGGTATCATCGTCCACATGTGCGATATGCCCGACCACCTCAACTTTTACGAAGCTCTGATGGTGCAGAACAAGCTGCCGTTCCTCGGACGCGGTTGAAGACGGTCATGGCCGCGCACCTTGGCTGCCACAATATCGCCGACTTGCGGAAGAAGGCGCGGCGGCGGCTCCCCCTCGGGGTGTGGGAATATCTCGAACGCGGGGTCGAGGACGAGCTAGGTTTGGCGCGCAACCGCGCCGCGTTCGATGCCCTGACGGTGCGGCCGCGCGTGCTGCGGGGGGTCGATAAGATCGACACCGCTTGCGAAATCCTCGGCATCTCGGCGCCGCTGCCGCTCGCCATCGCTCCCACCGGGGCAGCGGGAATGATGTGGCACGAAGGCGACCTTGCCCTTGCCCGTGCGGCCGCAGAGGCCGGAGTGCCCTTCACGATTTCCAGCGCCAGCACCATGGATATCGAGCAGATCGCCACCGCTGGCGGAAGGCGGTGGTTTCAGCTCTACCTGTGGGAGAACCGCGCCCTGTCGCACGCGGTTATGGATCGAGCGGCCAGCATGGGCTGCGACACGCTCATGGTTACGCTCGACCTGCCGGTGCCGCCCAATCGTGAATACATCTTACGCAACGGCTTCGCGACGCCGTTCAAGCTCAATCCGCGCAATATTGCAGACGTCCTCCTGCACCCACGCTGGCTGACTGGCGTCATGGGCCGTTACGCGCTGTCGGGGGGAATCCCGACCCAGGCGAACCTGCCCGACCAGCTTCGGGCCAAAGTGACCCAGGGCGCGATGCCGGGGGCTTTCTTCAAGCAGGACGATCTGGATTGGGCGGGCGTAAGCGAGCTTCGGCGGCGCTGGCCGGGCAAGTTCATCCTCAAGGGAGTGCTCCACCCGGACGACGCCCGCCGGGCGCTCGACACGGGCGCGGATGGGGTGGTCGTATCGAATCACGGTGGCCGAGCGCTGGATTGCTCGATTGCATCGATCGACGCCCTTCCCGCCATCGTCGCAGCCGTGGGCAACCGATCTGCGGTAATCCTCGACAGCGGAGTGCGGCGGGGCAGCGACATCGCCAAAGCGTTGGCGCTTGGCGCCGACTTCGTCATGGTCGGGCGGGCGCCGCTCTACGGTCTGTCGGCATTCGGTCAGGCCGGCGTCGAGCGCGCACTCGAGATATTGCGCACCGAGTTGGTGCGAACGATGGCGATGATGGGCGCGCGGTCTATTGGGGAGCTACGTCAGTCGCTGAGCTGAGCGGCACTGGCAAAAAAAAACGGCGGGCAAAGCCCGCCGCTTTTCTTTATTCTGTAGCCACCAACTACGGGCTGGTCGGCGCGTCGTTGTTGTCGTTCGAGGCGACGACCGCGATGACGCCCGCGACGACGAGGAGACCGAGAAGCAGGGTGAAAGTCCCCGTTCCCGCGAGCTTCTCGGACGAAGAAACCTTCGAACCGGCGCGATCGGCCGATGCAGGAGCCGCTGCAGCAGCCGTCGATCCCAGGATCAGACCGGCAGCGGCAAGGCCGGTAATCGAATTACGAATAATCATTTGGCTGCCCTTCCTTTGCTTCGTAGCTTCGTTATGTTCGTTTACGCGTTCCGTCAACCCGGTCAAATGCTCGAAACCGGCCTATCGAACCGGTGTGCTGATTTTGCAACGCACAAAAAACTTGGCTTTACTAACAACGCCGTCCCGCCGTAGCGATCTGCATTGCGAGCCAGCGCCAAATGACCGACATTGGTGAAACATTGCTTAACGCATCCGCACCTTCAGACTCAACAATCTCGATGAAATGGCCCGCCCGTGCGACTATCTGTCTAGCCGGTGCCTTGGCGCTGCTTTTCCCGTCAAGCGCAAGCGCGCAGGCCGCGCTTCGAGCCGCCGACTTGCGCCTGCTCGCAGTGGCGGAGAAACTGCAGGATTCGAACGCCGCCATGTGCGACCGGCTGGCTCCTGCCCTCGGGGCAGCGCTGCAGAGCCGCGACCAGTACGCGACGGACGCCGACCCCGGCTTCGCTGCCGATGTTGCATTTGCCGTGCTGCTTGCCGACGGCCCCGCTGCCCGCGCAGGGATCGCCGAGGGAGACGGACTTGTTGCGGTAGACGGCGTCGCTGTGCGCAAACTTCCGGACCTGGCAGAAATGCCGCTCCGAGATTCCGCCTTCGCAATGTTGGCGGACCACCCAGCGGGACAGAGTTTGCAGCTTACGGTCACGCACGCCGGAGCGACGCGGGACGTCTCGCTCGATCCATTGCCGCAATGCCGTGCGCTGGTTGAAGTATTGGCAGATGGTGGAACCGAAGCGCGCTCCGACGGACGGGTGATCCAGATCGGTCTGGGCCTCGCGCAGAAGACCAGCGACGCACAGCTTGCGGTCGTCTTCGCGCACGAACTCGCGCATTCCGTGCTGCATCACCGCGACCGCCTTGCCTCGGAGAATGTAAGTAAAGGGCTCGGCGGGCAGTTCGGCCGCGACCGCAGGCTCAACGCCGAGGCGGAAATCGAAGCCGACCGGCTGAGCGTCCATCTGCTGGCCAACGCCGGCTACGACCCGCGCGCGGCTGTCGCGTTCTGGCGCTCGCACCTCGGGCAAACCATAGGCGGCGGTTTGTTCCGCAGCCGGATTTACGCCTCGCCGGCAGACCGTGCAGCAATGCTCGAACGAGAAATTGACGAATATCTGGCCGGTGGCGCGCCAAGCTGGCCAGGGCACCTTCTAGCCCGGCGTTAGCGGGGGCGTTTCGTCGAGCTAATCTTCCGCGGGGGTCGCATCCAGATCGATATAGCGTCTGTCGTAATACGTCAGGGGCCGCGCGTCGGCGCGGTGATGGCACGCCAGCAGCTCGCCGATGAAGATCGTGTGGGTGCCGAACTCGTGCCGATGAGCTGTCCGGCAAACGAAGCTCGACTGGGCGCTTTGCAAGACGGGAACGCCGTGCATTTCAGCCCATTCTCCCACCACGAAGCGCTCTTCGCCTCGACTGCTGACGAAAGCGTCTGCGACGTCGCGATTGGCCATTCCCAGCACGTTGACACAGAACGTTTCGGCGCAGGCCAGCGGTTCATGCAAAGAGGCAGCCCGATTGATGCAAACCAGCAGCGATGGAGGTTCGAAGCTCAGCGAGCTGACCGCCGTCGCCAGGATGCCGTGCCGCTCCCCGACCGATCCTGTCGTCACCGCATAAACGGTCGCCGCGACGTGCCGCATGGCAGCGCGAAACGATTCCAGTAAGTCGGCTTCGGGCTGCGGGCTGTCGGTCACTGTTCCTACATGAAGCGATGCGCGCGGAGTGGCAAGTTGTGGGTGATTGAAGTACGGGCCGGTTCGATGTGATTTCCGCCTTGCCCTCACATCGAAATGTGATATTCGCTTCGGGAATGAATGCACATACGATTGGGCGGGTTCGGGATCTTGTGAGTCGCGGGCGGATGTCGCGGGCGGGGCTGGCGCGGGCTGCGGGTCTGCATGCCAACACCCTGCGCGACTGCACCGAGGAGGGGTGGAACCCCACGGCCGAGACGCTAGGCAAGATCGAGCGCTTCCTGGCCGAGAACGACGAGACGCCGGTGCTCGTCGGAATCGAGGAGATCATCGACGAGGCCCGCAACGGGCGCATGTTCATCCTCGTCGACGACGAGGACCGCGAGAACGAGGGCGACCTGATCATCCCGGCGCAGATGGCGACGCCGGACGCGATCAACTTCATGGCCACCCACGGCCGCGGCCTGATCTGCCTCGCCCTGACCGCGCAGCGCGTCGAGGCGCTCGGCATCCCGCCGATGAGCCGCAAGAACGGCACCCGTCACGAGACCGCCTTCACAATATCGATCGAGGCGCGCGAAGGCGTCACCACCGGGATCAGCGCCGCCGACCGCGCGCGGACCGTGTCGGTGGCGATCGATTCGTCCAAGGGTGCCGACGACATCGTGACGCCGGGCCATGTCTTCCCGCTGGTCGCCCGCGAAGGCGGCGTGCTGATCCGCGCCGGTCATACCGAGGCCTCGGTCGACATCAGCCGTCTCGCCGGTCTCAACCCCTCGGGCGTGATCTGCGAGATCATGAACGAGGACGGCTCGATGGCCCGCCTCGACGACCTCATCCGCTTCGGGCGCAAGCACGGCCTCAAGATGGGCACCATCCGCGACCTCATCGCCTATCGCCGCAAGCACGACCATCTGGTCGAAAAGAAGGCGGAAGCGCGCTTCACCAGCCGCTGGGGCGGCGACTGGCGGGCGATTACGTTCTACAACAAGGCGACGAAGACCGAGACCATCGCCCTCGTCAAAGGCCGCATCGATCCCGCCAAGCCGACGCTGGTGCGAATGCACGCGCTGTCGTTCTTCGACGACATCTTCGCGCACGACACCGACCGCGCCGGGCTGCTCGAGGGGGCGATGCGCCGCATCGGCGCCGAAGGCAGCGGCGTCGTCGTGCTGATCAATCGCCCCAACCCGGGCTTCCTGACGCGGCTGGTCGACAATCTCGAAAGCACCGGGCCGCGCGATCCGGAGGCCATGCCGGCCGAGCAGCGCGATTATGGCGTGGGCGCGCAGATTCTGGCCGAGCTCGGCGTGCACGACATGGTCCTGCTCACCAATACCACCCATTCGCTCGTCGGGCTCGACGGGTACGACCTTTCCATCGTCGGCGAAGAACCGATCGAAACCGGAGACGCCTGATGGCCAAGTTCCTGATTGTCGAAGCCCGCTTTTACGACGATCTCAACGACATGCTGATCGCCGGTGCGCGCGAGGCGCTAACGGCGCAGGGCCACAAGGTCGAGATCGTCACCGTGCCCGGAGCGCTGGAAATTCCCGGTGCGATCGTGCTCGCGTCGGAAACCGAGCTTTACGACGCCTACGTCGCCCTCGGCGTCGTCATCCGCGGCGAGACCTATCATTTCGAGATCGTCGCCGGCGAAAGCGCACGCGGCGTCATGGCGCTGACGATGGACGGAATGGCCGTCGGCAACGGCATCCTGACCGTCGAGAACGAAGCCCAGGCCGTGGCCCGCGCCGATCCCAAGCAGGGCAACAAGGGGGCAGGCGCGGCCGAAGCCGCCATGGCACTGCTGAAACTGCAGGAGAAATTCCGTTGACCCTTCGACAAGCTCAGGATGAGCGTAACCAGACCTTCATCGCCGGCATCCCGCTCGTCCTCGGCGGCAACGTCTTCGGCTGGACCGCCAAGGGCGACGACGGGTTCGCCGTGCTCGACGCCTTCTACGAGGCCGGCGGGCGGATGATCGACACGGCGGACGTCTATTCGGCGTGGATCCCGGGTCACAAGGGCGGCGAATCCGAGAGCTTCATCGGCGAATGGCTCGCCAGCCGCGGGGTACGCGGCGAGATGAAGATCCACACCAAGACCGGCATGCTCAGCCGGAAGGTCCCGATCCAGATCGGCTCCGACGGCGATCCCACACTCTACGAGCCCGAAGAAGTCCTGCAGTCGCTGGGCGCCTCGCTCGAACGGCTGCAGACCGACTATCTCGACCTCTACTATGCGCACCGCGACTACGAGCAGCTCGACATCGGCCAGATCGTCGATGCCTTCGACGGCGCGGTCAAGAGCGGCAAGGTCCGCGCGCTGGGCGCTTCGAACTTCACCGCCGAGCGCCTCGCTGCCGCCCTCGAAACGGCCGATGCGCGGGGCGCGACCCCGTTCACCGCGCTGCAGAACGAATACAACCTCGTCGCGCGCAAGGCCTACGGGGCGGAGTTGCAGGAGCTGTGCACGTCGCGCGGGATCGCCATGCTGCCGTTCTTCGGGCTCGCCGCGGGCTATCTGACCGGCAAGTACCGCAACGACGAGGACTTCGCGCAGGGCGACCGCGCCTACCGGGTCAAGGATTACCAGGAATCCGGCAAGCCGGTTCTCGCCGAAATGGACCGCATCGCTGCCGAGACCGGCGCAAGTCTGCCGGCGATCGCCCTGGCCTGGCTCGTCCGCCAGCCGGGCATTCCCGCCCCGATCGCCAGCGCGCGGACGGTCGAGCAGCTCCAGGCGAACCTCGAGTTCACCCGGCTCGAGCTGTCGGACGCGCAAGTCGAACGGCTGACGGCAGCGCTGCAATAGTGGCTTCGGGCCGCCTCCCGGGAGGGCCCTGTCGCTCGCCGCGAGCGAGGGGCAGACCGGCACACAGCGACAGCACAACGGCACCCAGCACGCGCCGAGCGGCACCGGCCGGAGACTTCGGCGCGCGCACGCGGCGGGTTGGCGTGGATCCAGGCAACGCGATTTCCTACCGGATTCACATCGCACTGTGCACATTCGGTCCCCTGTGGCCGGGAACAAGACGCACGGTCGAGCGCTGCTTGTCCCGATGAACGGACCGCTCGAATGGGTCGCCGCGATCGGCACGATGATGGCCGCGGGGCTGATCGCAGCCGACCTCGGGCGCAAGGTCACCGGCTATGGCTTCGTCCTGTTCTGCGCGGTTTCGGTGACGTGGATCGTTTCCGGCCTGACCGAAGACGCTCTGCCGATCGCGGCGATGAACGCGATTCTCCTGCTGATCAACGCTTGGGGCGTGTGGCAGTACCTGCTGAGCCGCAAGAACCGCGAGGTGATGGAGCGCGTCGCGCCGATCGAGGAAAGAATCGAAAAGCAGGTCGAGCACGAGATCGAGGAGCAGGAAAGGGAGGGCGCGTGATGGCGCGGCGCGAGGCGAAGAAGCTCGAGTTCGGCAAAGTCTATCCGGCACTGGTTGCCAAGGCCGAGCGCAAGGGGCGGACGCGCGAGGAGGTCGAGGCAGTGATCGCCTGGCTGACCGGTTACGACAAGGCCGCCCTCGAACGCCAGGCCGCGTCGGGCAACGACTTCGAGACGTTCTTCGCCGAGGCCCCTGCCCTCAATCCGGCGCGCGAGCGAATCACCGGTGCGATCTGCGGCATTCGCGTCGAGGAGATCGAGGACGAAGGCGAAAAGCGCGTTCGTCAGCTCGACAAGCTGATCGACGAACTCGCCAAAGGGCGAGCGATGGAAAAAATCCTGCGGTCATGAGCGAGGCCGCGCCGCTCTACGACCGGATCGGCCTCGACTACGCCAACCTGCGCAAGCCGGACCCGCGCATTGCCGCCCGGATCGAGGCGGCGCTCGGCGATGCGAAAACCATCGTCAACGTCGGTGCAGGAACCGGATCGTACGAGCCGACACGGCGCGAGGTCACAGCGGTCGAGCCCTCGGCGGCGATGATCGCCCAGCGCCCGGCCGGCAGCGCTCCGGTGGTGCAGGCGCGCGCCGAGGCCCTGCCCTTCCCCGACGATTCGTTCGATGCGGCGATGGCCGTGCTGACCGTGCATCACTGGACCGACCCGCTGCAGGGCCTGCGCGAAATGCGCCGCGTGGCGCGCGGGCCGGTGGCGGTCCTGACCTTCGAGCAGGGCCACCCCGGCACCTGGCTCGGCGATTACCTGCCCGAGATCCGCGCGCTCGATGCCGGGCAGACGATCCCGTTCGAGGACTATCGCCGCGCGCTGGGCGAGATCGACGTCCAGACTGTGCCGATCCCGCACGATTGCAGCGACGGGTTCCTCTACGCCTACTGGCGGCGGCCGGAAGCCTATCTCGATCCGCAGGTCCGTTCGGGCAGTTCGACGTTCCATGTCCTCACCGGGCTGGAACCGGGCCTGGCGCGCTTGACTGACGACCTCGCGAGCGGGGCGTGGCGGCGCCGCTATGGAGACCTGCTGACGCTCGATGAGTTCGACGCCGGCTACCGCCTCGTCGTCACGCGCTGACCGCTCGCCGGCGTTGGCCGTTCAGGACTTCCCCTGCCGAGCATAATCCTGGACCTGTTTCAGCATCCATGTTCACCGGCGCGGTTTCCGCGTGGCGAGAAATGGACCCTGAAACGAGTTGGGGATTATCCCATTGCGTCATGTAGGGCTCCCTGCTATACAATATGTATGAGCAAGCCCATCCCCCTCCGCAAATTCCTCGACCAGTTTCCGACCGAGGATAGCTGTCTCGAACACCTCATGCGCACGCGCTATGGCGACCGTCACATCTGCGCAAAATGCGGCAAGGACGCGCACTATTATCGCGTCAGCACCCGCAAGGTTTATTCGTGCGAGCATTGCGGCAATCAGATTGCGCCGATGGCCGGAACGCCTTTCGAGCGCACCCGCACTCCCCTGCGCGACTGGTTTTTGGTGATGCACATGTTCTCGATTAGCCGGAACGGCGTTGCTGCCAAGGAAGTCGAGCGCCAGATCGGCGTGACCTACAAGACCGCGTGGCGCATGTGCCACGAAATCCGCAAGTACATGGCGGCGTTCGACAGCGACGATCCCCTTGGCGGTTCCGGCTCGCATGTCGAAATCGACGAGACGCTGATCGGTGGCTCGGTTTCGGGCAAAGGCTAGGGCTACAAGGGCAATAAGACCTGCGTTCTTGGGATGCTGGAACGCGGCGGCGAACTGGTAACGCGCGTGGTCCCAGCATCGCGCGTAGGAGTTTGTGAAAGCGGATACTAGGATCGTCGGTCAAGGTTCAGCCACCTGCTGAGCTACGTGCGAGGCAACCTCTCTCGCCTCGTCTATGTGGCCATCACGCAAGAGCGGGGTCATCCGCTCAAAATACTCCATAATTGCCATCGCTTTGCGCTCCATTTCTTCCAAGCCGGACAGATTAGGAACCGTAAGGCCACATTTTTCATACGTGATCATTAGCGAAATCGCGTCACTTATTACGCCCCCAAGAGGGTCTAATCGTTCCGCAGCAATCATCGAGTGCCAATGTAAATTTAGCCTCCGGACGATGGTGTTTCCTTTGAGCGCCAACGCCCGCGCCTCCTCCTCCGGGGTGGTTCTTTGCGGCCGCTTTGCTGGCCACCCGGTCGCTGCGAAAGCGCGCCCGGCTTGCGGCGCGAACGACAGCAACAGGAGAATGGCGCAGGCCCACATGATCGCTGGGTGGACGACAAGCCCTCTCGTTGCCTGAGAAGCCGACTGCCAGCCAATCACGTCAAGCCAATGGCTGACATTGGAATGCGCCTCTCGCGGCCCGACACCACTTATGAACAGGAAGGTGCCGATCACGGCTCTCCCCGCCCAGGTTGCCACCTTCGCCACGATTCCCGAATCCCCCTTGCCCATTGGCTCGGGACACTACATCTTGGATTACATGATTGAAAGGGATAAACTCCAAACGAGTTCAGGGTGAGATTGAGGGGACAACTGCGATAGGATTCTCAGCTGCCGCAGGTCCTGGCTGCGCAGGTCAGGGCGACCGGCGGGCTGGGGCCTGCCGGTCCGCGCCGCCGATCACCAGATCGTGACCCGCTCCTCGGGCTTGAGGTAGAGCTTGTCTCCGGGCTCGACGCCGAAGGCTTTGTACCAGGCATCGAGATTGCGCACCGTCAGCGCGCGGTAGGCGGCGGGGGCGTGGCCGTCGGTGGCGATCTGCTTGCGCAACTGCGCTTCGCGCGTCTTGTTCGCGTTGCTCTGCGCGTAAGCAATGAAGAAGCGCTGGTCGCCAGTCAGGCCGTCGATCACCGGCGCCTCCTTGCCCCCGAGCGAGGAGCGATAGGCGTCGTAGGCGGCGACAAGGCCGGCAACGTCGGCGATATTCTCGCCCAGCACCTGGCGGCCGCGCACGTGGACGCCGGGAAACGGTTCGTACGTATCGTACTGCGCGGCGAGCTTGTCGCCGGCCTTGTCGAAGGCCGCCCGGTCCTTGTCGGTCCACCAGTTGCGCATGGCGGCGGTGGCGTCGAAATCGGCGCCCGAGGAATCGAAGCTGTGGCTCAGCTCGTGCCCGATCACCGCACCGATGCCGCCATAGTTGGAAGCCGCGTCGGCCTTGGCATCGTAAAACGGGCGCTGCAGGATCGCGGCGGGGAAATTGATCGCGTTCTGCACCGGCAGGTTGACCGCGTTGACCAGCTGGGCGTTCATCCACCACTCGCCCTTGTCCTGCGGCTTGCCGATCTTCGCGAGTTGCTGGCGGTAGTGCAGCTTTTCGAGCGCCTGCTTGTTGGCATAGGCCCCGCCCGGCTGAAGGTCGACGCCGCTGTAGGTCGTCCAGGTGTCGGGATAGCCGACGCCGATTTCCATTGCCGCGACCTTCTTCTTGGCTTCCTCGCGGGTCTTGGGATCGAGCCAGTCGATGCCGTCGAGCCGCTTGACGAAGGCGGCCTTTATCTCCTCGACCATGCCCTGGATGCGCTGCTTCGACGAGGCGGGGAAGAAATGCTCGACGTAGAGCTTGCCCATCGCGTCGCCGAGATAGGTGTCGATCGCATCGAGCGCCCGTTTGTCGCGCGCCCGCTGGGCTTCCTTGCCTTGCAGCGCGGTGCCGTAGAACCCGAAATGCAGCTGGTCGATCTTGCCGGGCAGGTAAGCGGCGTTGGCATTGATCTGGTGGAACGCGAGCCAGTCCTTCCAGGCCGCGAGCGGCTCGGAGCCGACCAGCCCGGCGAGGCGCGGTGTGGCCTCGGGATCGAAGGCGTCGAAGGTCTTCACATCGCCCAGCCCGGCCCCGGCGAAGAAGGCCTGCCAGTCCATCCCCGGCGCCTTGGCGGCGAAATCGGCCTGCGACCACAGCCCGGCGCCGGTCGTCCAGTCGTTCTGCTCTTCGTAGCTTTCGTGCGCCTTGGCGATCTTGATCTCGAGGTCGTAGACCCGCTGCGCGCGTGCTGCGGCGTCGTCGAGTCCCGCCGCCTTGAAGAGATCCTCGATATAGCTGCGGTACTGCTTGCGCAGCGCGGCCATCTTGGGATCGTCGGAGAGATAGTATTCGCGGCTCGGCATGCCCAGGCCGCCCTGCATCAGGTAGGGAACGACCTCGCCGCCCTTGAGCGCCTGGGTCACGAAGACGCCGAACAGGTTTTCGGTTTCGAGATCGGTGCTGTTGAGCGCGTCGACGTCGGCGCGGACCTGACTGCCGAGAACCTTGGCCAGTTGCTGCTTGTCGGCGATCGCTTCGAAGCGCTGCAGGTCGGCTTGGACCGGCTTCATCCCGGCGGCGTCGATCGCCTTGGTGTCGGTGAAGCTTTGGTAGAACGTCTTGAGCAAAGCCTCGTTGCTGCCCGGCTCGGGGTCGGAGGCGAGAATGTCCTGCACCAGCGAATCCATCTGCCGCTCGGTCTGCTGCTGCGCCAGCCAGAAGGCGGAGACGCTCGAGCGGTCGGCCGGAATGTCCTGCGACCAGTTGCCGTTGGCATAGGCGTAGAAATCGTCGCCCGGCTTGGCCGAGGTGTCCATCCAGCCTGGCTCGATGCCGATCTCGGTTCCCGGCGAAGGGGCCGCAGCCTGATCCTGGTCGGCGGCCTGGGTGCAGGCAACCGGGCCGAGCATGACGGTGGCGGTGCCGAGCAGGAGGGCGGCGAGAACGGGCGATTTCATCGGGAACTCCGGGCAGTGAGGAAACGGTTTCGCGTGAAACCGCCTAGCGCAAGGCGGAGTTCTGCGAAACGCCTTTCGTCCGAAGCAATGGGCCGCCGGTCGAGAAGCGCTCAGCCGCCGATGCGGCCGAAGCAGCTCCTGCCGGCATAGACCGCCGCATCGCCCAGCTCTTCCTCGATGCGGATGAGCTGGTTGTACTTGGCGAGCCGGTCCGAGCGCGCCAGCGAGCCGGTCTTGATCTGGCCGCAGTTGGTGGCAACGGCGAGGTCGGCGATGGTCGAATCCTCGGTCTCGCCCGAGCGGTGGCTCATCACCGCGGTGTAGCCGGCGCGGTTGGCCATGCTGACCGCCTCGAGCGTCTCGGTGAGCGTGCCGATCTGGTTGACCTTGACGAGCAGCGAATTGGCCAGCCCCTTGCCGATGCCCATCTCGAGGCGTTTCGGATTGGTCACGAACAGGTCGTCGCCGACCAGCTGAATCCTTTCGCCGATGAGGTCGGTCAGAGCCTTCCATCCGGCCAGGTCGTCCTCGCTCATGCCGTCCTCGATCGAGCGGATCGGGTAGGTGTCGCACAAGTCGGCGAGGTAGCGGGCCATCTCCTCGCCGCCGAGGGACAGCTTCTCGCCGCTGATCTCGTACTTGCCGCCGCGGAAGAATTCGGTCGAGGCGCAGTCGAGCGCGAGGGCGATGTCATCGCCCGGCTTGAAGCCCGCCTGCTCGATCGAGGCCATGATGAAGTCGAGCGCGTCGCGGGTGCTGGCGAGGTCGGGGGCGAAGCCGCCTTCGTCGCCGACCGAGGTTGCCAGGCCCTTGGACGCGAGGCCTTTCTTGAGCGTGTGGAACACCTCCGAGCCCCAGCGAACCGCCTCGGCCAGCGTCGGCGCGCCGATCGGCATGATCATGAATTCCTGGATGTCGATCGGGTTGTCGGCGTGCTCGCCGCCGTTGATGATGTTCATCATCGGCACCGGCAGGACGTGCGCCGCAACGCCGCCGATGTAGCTGTAGAGCGGCAGGCCCCGCGCATTGGCCGCGGCCTTGGCCACGGCCAGGCTCGTGCCGAGGATGGCGTTGGCGCCGAGTTTGCTCTTGTTGTCGGTCCCGTCGAGCGCGACCATCGCCATATCGATGTCGCGCTGGTCTTCGGCGTCGAGGCCGAGGAGGGTGTCGGAAATCGTCCCGTTGACCGCGTCGACCGCCTTCAGGACGCCCTTGCCGAGATAGCGGTTCTTGTCGCCGTCGCGCAGTTCGACCGCCTCGTGCGCCCCGGTCGAAGCGCCCGAGGGCACCGCCGCGCGGCCGAAGCTGCCGTCTTCGAGCAGGACGTCGACCTCGACCGTGGGATTGCCCCGGCTGTCGAGGATTTCACGGCCGTGGATGTCGATGATCGCGGTCATGTCTGGCAGGCTCCGGTCCGGTGTTGTATTCGGGTACGACACTACCCATGTCGGGGGCGACCGGCGCCGCCTATACCGCGGAACAATGCGGTGCAAGCCGCGTTCGGGGTTACGAGGGTCGGGCGGGGTTTGCCGTTCGGCACAGCAATAGTATTCGAGCCCCACGGGGATAACACGAAAGGGCATACACATGGCTGGAGCAGCTACGACACCTCCCAAGACGACCAAGCCGCGCGCGGCCAAGAAGCCCGCCGCGACCGAGGTCGCAAAACCGACGAGCAACACCGCGGAAGCCAAGTCGCGCTTCAATGCCGCGCTCGACGAAGCCAAGGCCGGCGCAGCCGCGCTGACGGCCGAAGCGAAGCAGCGGGGCGCAGGTTACAAGGGCGAGGTCCAGGCCAAGGGCGAAGACTATTACGCCCAGGCCCGCGTCAAGGCCGGCGAACTGGCGCGCGACGGCAAGGCCAAGACGAGTGACGCGCTGTCCTCGCTCGGCAAGGCCGTGGCGGACAATGCTGCCACGCTCGACGAGAAGCTGGGCCCGAAATACGGCGATTACGCACGTAGCGCATCGCGCTCCTTGCAGGAGACCGCCGCCAAGCTCGACTCCAAGAGCGTCGAGGAACTGAGCGAAGACGCCCGCGAGGCCGTCCGCCGCAACCCTGGTAAGGCCGTCGGCATCGCCGCGATCGCGGGCTTCTTCCTCGCCCGCCTGTTCCGCGGCAAGTAGTCGCCGGTGGAGTCCGGGGAGGACGTACGCCTCACGCCGCTGGGCGGTGGAAGCGTGAGCGGCGTGGCCGATGCGCAGGGCGACCGCGCGTCGTCGGATGCGGAGGAGCGCGCCGCGGCACGCTCGCTGCTCAACGACATCGAAACGCTGGTCGAGGACGGCAAGACCTATCTCGAAGCCGAAGCGCATTTCCAGAAGAGCCGCGCGATTTTCGTCCTCGACGGGGCAAAGTCGGCGGCGATCTACGGTTCGATTGCCGGGGCTTTCGGTTTCATCGCCCTGATCGGCCTCACAGTCGGCCTGATCATTGCCCTGGCCCCGGTGCTCACCCCTTGGGGATCGAGTGCGGTGGTCGTCGGAGCGGAATTCATTCTCGCGCTTGTCTTCGGCAGAATGGCCGCCACGCGCTGGCAGCGCATCATGAACGCGCTGAGTAGCGACGGATCGGCGGGCACATGAGCGCACTCGAACGCCAGTTGGCCGACGACAGGGCGCTGCGCGACGCAGCTCTAGCGGTTTTCCAGGCCGACCTGCGCTTCATCAAGGAAGACCTGGCCGCACGCGGGGTCGGCGGCCGGATCGCCGACCGCCTGGGCGACAGCGCGCTCGACATGGTCGACGACGCAGTCGACTACGCCGAGAGCAACAAGGGCCAGATCGGCGCCGCCGTTGCCGCGGTGGCGATCTGGTTTGCCCGGGTTCCGATCCTCAACGGCTTGGCCGACCTGTTCGGCCTGGAGAGCGACGAAGCGGAACCGGACGGCGACGCGGATCGTTCGGACGACGACTGATCTTCAACGGAGAAATTACATGACCGATGCCAAGCGCGAGACCCTGAAGAACAAGGTCGCCGCCGCCGAGGCGCGCAACGAGGAGCGCGAAAGCAGCTTCTTGGACCGCGCCGGCGAGACCGCCATCGAGGCGAAGGATAAGGTCGCAGCGTTCGCCAAGGAACACCCCGTGGCCACGGTCGTCGGCGGCCTCGCCGCCGGTGTCATCATCGCCGGGATGTTCCGCGGCCCGCGCCGCGCCGCGGCCAAGGGCGGCACCAAGGTCGCCGGGCTAGCCACGATCGGCGCCGAACTCGCCCTGGCCTATGCCGCAAAGGCGCTCGAAGCGGCGGGCGAAGGCGGCAAGGAAGGGCTCGAATGGCTCGAGGAAGCCGGCCGCAGCCTTGGCCGAGGCGCTCGGGACCTGGGCGACGAAGCCGCCGATTACGCGGGCGAGGCGCTCGATAGCGTGGTCAAGGGCGGCAAGTCGGTGCGCAAGGCGATTCGCGCCCGCCTCAACTGAGGAGCGTCCCACTTGCGGCGGCCGTTCGATCCCCTAAGGAGCGGGTGACAGCGATTCACGCTTCGCAAGGGAACCGGCATGCCTGACAAACAGCTCCTCCATCTCGTCATGGGCGGCCGCGTGGCCGATCCCATGGGCACCGAGTTCCAGGACCTGAAAGATATCCACGTTGTCGGGTTCTATCCCAGCTATGCCGAAGCGGAAGAAGCCTGGCGCGGATGGGCCCAGCGCACCGTCGACGACGCCGAGATGAAATACGTCATCGTCCACCTGCATCGACTGCTCGAGCCGGAATTGCCCGGAAAATAAGTCAGTTTCCGATAGCGAGTATCGCAGCCCCGGCTCCCAACGCTATCCCCACCCCCATGAGCGCGCGCTTGCGCAGCGAGCGGCGGTAGGCTCCGTAGGCGGGCACGTCGATCCAGTACTTGCCGTTACCGGCGCGCTTGACGATCCCGGCATCGAGAAAGCGCTCGAACACCCGCTCCTGAAGGAAGCGGCGCGGCTCGAAAATGATCGCATCCTCCGGCCGAACGGCGTCGGCTGCAAAGAACTTGGCGACGATTCTGCGGCGGGCGATAGCTACTGGAGGTACGGGCACGGGGAAAACCTCTCGGGGCGTGGCGATGCGCCTTAGCTACATCGCCGGCCCCGCCCGGCCAAGCGCGTTCAAATGAACTCGATTTTTTCGACCAGGTAGAAGCGGTCGCCGCTCGGCACGGTGACCTCGACCTCGTCGCCGACCGACTTGCCGATCAGCGCGCGGCCCATCGGCGAATCGTAGGAAATCCGGCCCTTCTTGGCGTCGCTCTCGACCTGGCCCACGATCTGGTAACGGCACGGCTTGTCGTCGTCGTCGAGCACGGTGACGGTGGCGCCGAATACGATCCGGTCGCCCGACAGCGAGGTCGGATCGATGATCTGCGCCCGGCTGACCTTGTCTTCGATGTCGGCGATCTGCGCCTCGACCTGCCCCTGGCGTTCCTTCGCCGCGTGGTACTCGGCATTCTCGGACAAGTCGCCGTGCGCACGCGCCTCTTCGATCGCATCGACGATCTTGGGCCGTTCGGCGCGGAGAGCCTTGAGATCGGCAGTCAGCTTTTCATAGCCTTCCGCCAGCATTGGAAACTTTTCCATTTCGGTCCCTGTCTTTCCAGCAGGCCCCGTCAAAACCACCCTGACCGCTCAAAAAGGAGCAGAACTTGTTGCGGAAATGTCGGGGAGGAGTGACTAGTTTGAGCTATAATAGTCTTGCAACGAACGCACTTCAAGCTCGCTCGCTTCCACCGAGGCAATCGCTTGCGAAACCGCCGCCGATGCTGCGGCGGTGGTATAGTAGGGAACCTTGGCCCCCAGTGCGCTGGCGCGGATCGACTGGCTGTCCTTGTGGCTCTGCCAGCCTTCGGTGGTGTTGAAGATCAGCGCCACCTCGCCGTCGATGATCTTGTCGACGATGTGCGGGCGCCCTTCGGCGACCTTGTTGACCCGCTCCACCGGCACGCCCTGTTCGGAGAGGAAGGTTTCGGTCCCGCCGGTGGCGATGATGCTGAAGCCGAGATCGATCAGCATCTTCACCGGCTCGACGATGTGCGGCTTGTCGCTGTCCTTGACCGATACGAACAATACCCCCGACTTGGGCAGGCGCGTCCCCTCGCCCAGCTGCGACTTGATATAGGCAGTGGGGAAATCGCGGTCGATGCCCATGACTTCGCCGGTCGACTTCATTTCGGGCGTCAGCACCGGGTCGGAGCCGGGGAAGCGCGCGAAGGGGAAAACCGCCTCCTTCACCGTCATGTAGCCGATACGCCAGTTGATCGGCGGCAGGTCGGCGAGCTTTTCTCCGGCCATCACGCGGGCGGCGATCTTGGCGATCGGCGTGCCGATTGCCTTGGCCACGAAAGGCACGGTGCGGCTGGCGCGAGGATTGACCTCGATCAGGTAGACCTCGCCATCCTTGACCGCGAACTGGACGTTCATCAGGCCGACCACGCCGAGCGCCATGGCCAGTGCCTCGGCCTGTTTCTCCATCTCGGCGATGATCTCGTCGGGCAGACTGTAAGGCGGCAGAGTTGCCGCGCTGTCGCCCGAGTGGACGCCCGCTTCCTCGATATGCTGCATGACCCCGGCAATGACCACCTGCTCGCCGTCGCACAGCGCGTCGACATCGCATTCGATAGCGTCGCGCAGGTACTGGTCGACGAGGACCGGGCTCTCGCCCGAGACGTGGACCGCGGTGGCGACGTAATCGTCGAGCTGGGCCTCGGAATCGACAATTTCCATCGCCCGCCCGCCGAGCACATAGCTCGGCCGCAACAGCACCGGATAGCCGATCCGGGCGGCCACCGCGGCGGCTTCGTCGCGGCTATAGGCGATACCGTTGTCGGGCTGCTTGAGCTTGAGCTTGTTGACCAGCTTGGCGAAGCGTTCGCGGTCTTCGGCGAGATCGATGGCATCGGGACTGGTGCCGAGGATCGGGATGCCGGCCTTCTCGAGCGCGCCGGCGAGCTTGAGCGGAGTCTGTCCGCCAAACTGGACGATCACGCCGACCAGCTCGCCCTTGGTGTGCTCGACGCGCAGAATCTCGAGCACGTCCTCAGCAGTCAGCGGTTCGAAATAGAGCCGGTCGGAGGTGTCGTAATCGGTGCTGACCGTTTCCGGATTGCAGTTGATCATGATCGTCTCGAAGCCGGCTTCGCTCAGCGCGAAGCAGGCATGGACGCAGCAGTAATCGAACTCGATGCCCTGCCCGATGCGGTTGGGGCCACCGCCGAGGATGACGATTTTCCGGCGATCGCTCGGCCAGGCCTCGTTCTCCGGCTCGCCGAAGCTCGGCGCCTCGTAGGTCGAGTACATGTAGGGCGTGACAGCCTCGAACTCGGCGGCGCAGCTGTCGATGCGCTTGTAGACCGGGAACACGCCGAGCTTCTGGCGCAACTGGCGCACTTCGTCCTCGCTCGTCGCCCCGGCCATGGCGCGCAGGGCATCGTGGAGCAGGCCCGAGCGGCGCGCCTGGGTCTCGCCCAGGCCGCCCGCCACCCCGACCGAACGGACCGCCAGCGTGGCCAGGCGTCTATCCGAGAAGCCCATCGCCTTGAGCCGGCGCAGTTCGGCGGCATCGTTGGGTAGCCCGTGCTGGCCGATCATCGCCTCTTCGTAGATGATCTCCTCGATATGGCGCAGGAACCACGGGTCGTAGTGAGTGATCGCCTGGACTTCCTCGACCGTGAAGCCTTCGCGAAAGGCTTGGCCGATGTTGAGAATGCGGTCGGGCGTCTGCTTCGACAGCGCCGCGGTGATTTCATCGCGCGTGCAGCCTTCGAGCGCAACCTGGCGGTTGAAGCCGTCGAGATCGGTTTCGAGACCGCGCAGCGCCTTCTGAAGCGATTCCTTGAAGTTGCGGCCGATCGCCATGACTTCGCCGACCGATTTCATCGCGGTGGACAATTCGGCCTTGGCGCCCTTGAACTTCTCGAACGCGAAGCGCGGAATCTTGGTGACGACGTAGTCGATGGTCGGCTCGAAGCTGGCCGGGGTCGCGCCGGTGATCTCGTTGGTGATCTCGTCGAGCGTGTAGCCGACCGCCAGCTTGGCGGCGACGCGGGCGATGGGAAAGCCGGTCGCCTTCGAGGCCAGCGCCGAGGAACGCGAGACGCGGGGGTTCATCTCGATGACGATCAGCCGCCCGGACTTGGGATCGACCGCGAACTGCACGTTCGAACCGCCTGTTTCGACGCCGATTTCACGCAGCACGGCGATGCTCGCGCTGCGCATGATCTGATATTCCTTGTCGGTCAGCGTCAGTGCCGGGGCGACTGTAATCGAATCCCCGGTATGGACGCCCATCGGGTCGACGTTCTCGATCGCGCAGATGATGATGGCGTTGTCGTGCTTGTCGCGCACGACCTCCATCTCGAATTCCTTCCACCCGAGCAGCGATTCCTCGATCAGCACCTCGTTGGTCGGGCTGGCATCGAGGCCGGAGCGCACGATGGCCTCGAACTCCGAGCGATTGTAGGCGACGCCTCCGCCCGTCCCGCCGAGGGTGAAGCTGGGGCGGATGATCGACGGCAGGCCGGTGTGCTCGAGCACCGCGAAGGCCTCGTCGACCGAGTGTGCGGTGCCCGAGCGGGCGGATTCGAGGCCGATCTTGTCCATCGCCTCGCGAAAGCGCTGGCGGTTCTCGGCCTTGTCGATGGCGTCGGCGCGCGCGCCGATCATCTCGACGCCGAATTTCTCCAGCACGCCCATCTCGTCGAGTTTCAGCGCGCAGTTGAGCGCGGTCTGCCCGCCCATCGTCGGCAGCAGCGCGTCGGGTCGCTCCTTCTCGATGATCTTGGCGACGATTTCCGGCACGATCGGCTCGACGTAGGTCGCGTCGGCCATGTCCGGATCGGTCATGATGGTGGCCGGGTTGGAGTTGACCAGGATGACCCGGTAGCCCTCCTCCTTCAGCGCCTTGATCGCCTGGGTGCCCGAATAGTCGAACTCGCAGGCCTGGCCGATAATGATCGGACCGGCGCCAATGACGAGGATCGAGGAGATGTCAGTGCGTTTGGGCATTATTGGCCTTCTTCAGCCTCGTCGGTTTGGGCAATGACTGGCGCGTCCCCAGCGGCTGGGTCTCCAATCATGATCCGGGTTTGAACCTTCAAGATTTCCGCCACCTCGCGGATCCTGTCAAAGCGTCGAGAACCATATTGTCACGCTGGATGAAGCCGTCAGCGGCGTATGCTTGGACCTCGAGATCAGATTCTCTGAGACGAAATCCGAGATCTTTGGCCATCGCGGCAATCAGCTTGGTTTGCTTTGAGGCTAAGAGCCGGAATTTCTTTTCTTCATCACCCGCCTGAGGCTTGAAGCGGGTCTCTTCGATGTAGTCGTTATAAGCCTCAACGACCGCCCTGTTTCGGTTGAACTCAACCGGCACGAGGTTGATTGAACTGGAGTAACGCGCATCACCGGGCAAATGACGTGTCGTCATGATCGTTCGGAAAATCTCAAGGCGTTGCTGCCGAGACCGGCGCTGAGCCTCGACGACCAACGTTATGATAACCGCGATGATGGGACCCAACACGATTGCTAAGAGGGTCAGCCACTCGCTCGGGATTAACCCGGCTACCATCGGCAACGAGGAAGCTGTTTCGTTTTCCATCACAACATCCCCACGAACTTCTCGAACAGGTAGAAGCTGTCCTGCGGGCCGGGGCTCGCCTCGGGGTGGTACTGCACACCGAAGGCCTTCTTGCCGCTGATCGAAATCCCGCAGTTGGAGCCGTCGAACAGGCTGCGGTGGGTCTCGATCACGCCTGCGGGCAGGGTCGCACCGTCGACGGCGAAGCCGTGGTTCATGGATGTAATCTCGACCAGGTCCTCGGTCGCGTCCCAGACGCCGCCGACGCGCTGGACCGGGTGGTTGGCGCCGCGGTGGCCCTGGTGCATCTTCACCGTCTTCGCGCCCGCTGCGATGGCGAGCATCTGGTGGCCGAGGCAGATGCCGAAGATCGGCACGTCTGCGTCGAGCAGCTTGCGGATTACCGGCACCGCGTATTCGCCGGTCGCCGCCGGATCGCCCGGGCCGTTCGACAGGAACACGCCGTCGGGCTTGAGCGCCATGATGTCCTCGAACGAGGTTTTGGCCGGGACCACGGTCACCCAGGCGCCGGCCTTCACCAGATTGCGGAAGATGTTGTCCTTGCTGCCATAGTCGATCGCGACGACGTGCGGGCGGCCGTCCTTTTGCGCGCCCGCGTATCCGGCGCCGAGCGTCCACGGCCCGCCCTCCCAGCCCTCGTTCTTCTCGCGCGACACGCGCTGGGCGAGGTCCATGCCCTCGAGCCCCGGCCAGTCCCTCGCCTGCTTCAGCAGCGCCGGAATGTCGAAATGGCCCTTGGGATCGTGGGCGATGACCGCATTGGGCGCCCCGGCGAGGCGAATGCGGCGGGTCAGCGCGCGGGTGTCGATGCCGGCAAGGCCGATCTTGAGATGGCCCTTCATCCAGTCGTCGAAGCTACGCTCGGAGCGGAAGTTGCTCGGTACCGTGGGATCCTCGCGCACCACGCATCCCACCGCGCCTTCGACATTCGACTCGATGTCCTCGGCATTGGCGCCGACGTTGCCGATGTGCGGGAAGGTGAAGGTGACGATCTGCCCTGCGTAGGAGGGATCGGTCATCACTTCCTGGTAACCGGTCATCGCGGTGTTGAAGCAGACTTCGCCGACGGCGGCGCCGACGTGGCCGAAGCCCTTGCCCCACACCAAAGTGCCGTCCGCGAGGATCAGAACGCCGGTCGCCCCTTTGGGTTGTGCAGGCGTGTTGGCGGGGTCGGCCATGGGGCGCTCCGAGTCAGGTTTTCCGGCGATGTGTGCTAAGTCGTGGGCGCTAGAGGTCGCCCCGGTTCGCGTCAACCTGTCCAAGCGCGATTTATCCCGCTATTCCGGCCGCAATCCGTATCACTGACAAGAAAGTTACCCGATGCTTCGCGACGATCTCAAGCAGGCGCAGATTTCGGCCATGAAGGCCGGCGAGAAGGATCGCCTTGCCGCCGTCCGCCTGATCCTCGCCAAGATCAAAGACCGCGACATCGAGTTGCGCACCAGCGCAAAGCCGGTCGAGGACGACGCGCTGGTTGTCGAAGTGCTGCAGAAAATGGCCAAGCAGCGCCGCGAATCGATTGAGATGTACGAGAGCGGCGGACGGCAGGAACTGGCCGACAAGGAAAAGGGCGAGCTCGCGGTCATCGAGGAATTTCTGCCCCGCCAGATGAGCGAGGACGAGACCCGGGCGGCGATCGCGTCGATCAAGGCCGAGATCGGCGCTGAGGGAATGAAGGACATGGGCCGGGTCATGGGCGAGCTCAAGGCGCGTCACGGCACGGTGCTCGACATGAGCCGGGCCAGCCGCTGGGTGAAGGAAGCACTGCAATGAGACGCGGGTCGGCCGCCTTCGTGTGCCTGGCGCTGGCGGCCTGCTCCAGCGAACCCGCTCCCGCGCCCTCGCCCACGCCGAGCGCGATCCCGACGCCCGACAAGCCCAAGACCCTCGTCCCGGCCGATTTCGCCGAACTGACGCTGGGCCCGAAGATCGACGGCCCGCGCGGGCCGGAGATCGAGAGCACCTTTTCGCTCGAAGGACAAAAGCTCGCCGAGGTGACCAGCTATGTCGCCTGCCCCGACGGCATAAGCGCGTGCAAGCCGGACGACCTGCCCGCCGACACGGTCTACACCTACGTCCACGAAGTCACCCCGGCCAAGGGCGTCGAAAGCGCGACCCTGTTCCGCACCGCGCGCGCAGCGGCCGGGTTCGCCAACCTCGTCGGTTACGACGCGGCCGAGGCTAAGGCCGCGCTGGGCGAGGACGGCAAGATCGACGTCGCCTCCGACAACGGCGCTCTGGTCTGGCGGGTCATTGGCGGCGACGGCTGGAAGGCCGGCGAGACGATCACCTTTTACTGGCAGTCCACGTTGCCGCCCGAAGGCCCGCGGGAAGCTTACCAGTTCGAAGCCGACGGTTCGACCGCGCTCGGCACCGGTCCCTTCCCGCCCAAGGAAAAGCCGGTGGTGGAGACACCCGCCAACTAGCGCCGGCCCGTCTCGGCCTATAGGGTCGTTCGATGCTCTCTCCGCAATGGCTCGACGAACTGCGCGACCGGGTGACGCTGTCCAGCGTCATCATGCGCACGACCAAGCTGACGCGGGCCGGGCGCGAGTGGAAGGCGTGCTGTCCCTTCCACAACGAGAAGACGCCGAGCTTCACCGTCAGCGACGAAAAGGGCTTCTACCACTGCTTCGGCTGCGGCGCGCATGGCGACGTCATCCGCTGGATGACCGACCAGCGCGGGCTGTCGTTCATGGATGCCGTCAAGGAGCTGGCGTCGCAGGCCGGAATGGACGTGCCCCAGCCCGACCCCCGCGAGGCGGCCCGAGCCGAACGCCGGACGACGCTGCACGACGTCATGACGTCGGCGCAGGAGTGGTTCGAAAACAACCTCTTATCGGATGAAGGCAAAAGCGCCCGGGAATATCTGGCACGGCGCGGCCTCGACGCGGCGACGGCACGAAAGTTCGGCTTCGGTTTGGCGCCCGACGACCGTAGTGCCCTAAAGAAGGCGCTGGCCCAGTTCGATGACGCCATGCTGCTGGAGACCGGCCTGAGGATCGAGGTCGAGGGCAAGGAACCTTACGACCGCTTCCGCTCCCGGCTGATGCTGCCGATCCACGACATCCGCGGTCGGATCGTCGGATTTGCCGGGCGCATTCTCGACGGGGTGAAAACTGATGCTCCCAAGTATCTGAATTCGCCGGAAACTGTTCTGTTCGACAAGGGCAGGACGCTCTATAACTTGCATCGCGCGGGACCGGCTTCGAGGCAGAGCGGGCGAATCGTCGTGGTTGAGGGCTACATGGACGTGATCGCGCTGGCGGCGGCCGGCATCGAGGAAGCAGTGGCGCCGATGGGCACGGCACTGACCGAGAACCAGATCGAACTGCTCTGGCGGCTCGTCGATGTGCCGCTGCTGTGCTTCGACGGCGATGCGGCGGGACAGCGCGCCGCGATACGCGCCGCCACCCGCGCCCTGCCGCTGCTTCGGCCCGGCCGTTCGCTGGCTTTCGTCACCCTGCCCGCCGGGCTCGACCCCGACGACCTCGTGCGCCAGCGGGGCAAGGCGGCGATGGAGCGGCTGCTGGACAAACCGCAAAGCCTGCTCGACATGCTGTGGCACTACGAGCGCGATGCCCAGCCGCTCGACTCTCCCGAAGACAAGGCCGGGCTCAAGCAGCGCCTGATCGACCTCGCCGAGACCATCGCCGACAAGGACATTCGCGCGCTGTACCGCCGCGAGTTACTCGAGCGCTATTCCGCGTTCGCCTTCCCAAGGCGCGAGTTCCAGCCGCGCAAGTTCAGTGCCCGTCCGCAGGCTGTACGGGCGCGCTCCGACACGACCGAGCTGCGCCGGGTCTCGGGCCAGTCGCGCGACCAGTTCACCCGCGCGGTTCTCGCCGGCCTCGCCCGACACCCGTGCGAAATCGCCCGGCACGCGGAGGCGCTGGCACGTCTCGCCCGCGCTACTCCGGATGCTGCCCCCGCAATCGAATTCCTGTTCGACGTTTCGGAGGCGCTTGAAGCCGGGCGCGGCGACACCATATCGCGAACTGAGGCCGTCGCGCCGCCGCCGGATAAAGCCCGCTTCTCCTTCCTGATGGAAGGTTCCGATCCGGACGCCGCGCGCGAGGACTTGGCCGAAGCGGTCGCCTTGCTGGTCGAAAGGCCGGCACTCGAGGCGGCCATTGCCGAGGCGACGGCACGGTTCGACACCGATCCCGAAGGCGCTTTCGCCGAGCAGCAACGGCTGCGCGAACGAAAGCTGGAAATCGAGTCGCGACTCGGGCAAATGGCCCGGAAGCGCGCCGCCGGACCGGCAGACAACAATAACGATGGGCAGGCCCAACGGTCTGTCGGCGAACAAGAAACGGATTGATCGAAGCGATGGCGTCGGACGAAACGACCACCAAGCCCAGCAAGAACGACAACGACGATGCGCCGCTGATCGACCTCAACGAGGCATCGATCAAGAAGCTCATCGCGAAGGCGAAGCGCAAGGGCTACATCACCGTAGACGAGCTCAATGCGGCGCTGCCGGAGGACGAACTGTCTTCCGAGCAGATCGAGGACGTCATGTCGGCGATCTCCGAGATGGGCGTCAACATCGTCGAAAGCGACGAGGACGCGCAGGAAGAGGAAGAGGACGCCAACGACGGTCCCGACGAGATCAACGCCGCCGATGACGACGAGTCCGGCGACGACGGCCCCAAGGCCAGCCAGCACGTCCCCGAAAAGAAGAAGGCCGCTTCGACCGAGCGGACCGACGACCCGGTGCGCATGTACTTGCGCGAGATGGGCGCGGTCGAGCTGCTCAGCCGCGAAGGCGAGATCGCCATCGCCAAGCGTATCGAGGCCGGTCGCGACACGATGATCATGGGCCTGTGCGAAAGCCCGATCACTTTCCACGCCATCATCATGTGGTCCGAAGCGCTCAACAACGAAGAAATGCAGCTTCGCGAGATTCTCGATCTCGACGCGATGCTGTCCAAGGAGCCGCCCGTCGACAAGATGGAGGAAGGCGCCGAGGACGACGACGACGGCGAGATTTCCGAAGCCACCGCCGGCCCCTCGATCCGCGAGGACGACGAGGTCGAGGATCACGAGGAAGAGAACGAGGACGAGGACGAAGATGGCGATGGTGCCTCCAAGCGTCGCCGCGAGGAAGACGACGAGGAAGACAACACCATGTCGCTCGCGCAGATGGAGGCGGCGCTGAAGCCGGACGCGCTCGAGCGCTTCGCCCGCATCACCGATCTGTTCAAGAAATTCGAGAAGATCCAGGGCGAGCGCGTCGATGTGCTCGGCCGCGGCGAGGAGTTCTCGGCCGCTAAGGAAAAGAAGTACGAAGAGCTGCGCGAGGAGCTGACCGCCGAGGTGGAATCGGTGCAGTTCCACGCGACAAAGATCGAATATCTCGTCGACAATCTCTACGCCTTCAACCGGCGCCTGACCGCGCTCGGCGGGCAGATGCTCCGGCTGGCCGAACGCCACAAGGTCAAGCGGCTCGACTTCCTCAACGAATACGTCGGCAACGAGCTCGACGAGACCTGGCTCGCCGCCATGGCGAAGAAAGACAAGAAGTGGGCTGCCTTCGCCGAGAAGGAAGCCGAGACGGTCGAGCGCATTCGCGCCGAGATCGCCGACATCGCGGCCGCCACCGGCATGAGCCTGGGCGAATTCCGCCGCATCGTGAACATGGTCCAGAAGGGCGAGCGCGAAGCGCGCATCGCCAAGAAGGAAATGGTCGAGGCGAACCTGCGGCTCGTGATCTCGATCGCCAAGAAATACACCAATCGCGGGCTGCAGTTCCTCGACCTGATCCAGGAAGGCAATATCGGCCTGATGAAGGCGGTCGACAAGTTCGAGTACCGCCGCGGCTACAAGTTCAGCACTTACGCCACCTGGTGGATCCGGCAGGCGATCACCCGCTCGATCGCCGACCAGGCGCGCACGATCCGCATCCCGGTCCACATGATCGAGACGATCAATAAGCTGGTGCGCACCAGCCGCCAGTTCCTCCACGAGCAGGGCCGCGAGCCCACGCCCGAGGAAATGGCCGAGCGTCTCTCCATGCCGCTCGAGAAGGTGCGCAAGGTGATGAAGATCGCCAAGGAGCCGATCAGCCTCGAAACGCCGATCGGCGACGAGGAGGATTCGCATCTGGGCGATTTCATCGAGGACAAGAACGCGGTCATCCCGGTCGACGCGGCGATCCAGGCCAATCTCAAGGAAACGGTCACCCGCGTCCTTGCCAGCCTGACCCCGCGCGAGGAGCGCGTCCTGCGCATGCGCTTCGGCATCGGCATGAACACCGATCACACGCTAGAGGAAGTCGGCCAGCAGTTCTCGGTCACCCGCGAACGTATCCGGCAGATCGAGGCGAAGGCGCTGCGCAAGCTCAAGCACCCGAGCCGCAGCCGCAAGATGCGCAGTTTCCTCGACCAGTAGGAACGGCGCGGGCTCGCCCCCGCGCTCCACTTGATCGGTAAAATCGGGAACCGGAACACGGTTGCCCGGTTTTCCGTTTGCGGAGTAGCTGCGCACTCCGCAGCACTGCAGGGGGACTATTCCATAAATATCGACTTCGAGACGCTGTTTTCGCGCTCGCCCAATCCCTACGTCGTGCTCGATCCGAACTTCGCCATCGTCTGGATGAACGAGGCTTACCTCGACGTCACGATGCGCCGGCGCGAAGAGATCATCGGCCGCAATATGTTCGACGCCTTTCCGAGCGATCCAGGTTCGGAAAGCCACCGACTGCTGCGCGGTTCGTTCGAGCGCGTCCTGGACAGCGCCGAGACCGACGAAATCGCCCTCATCCGCTACGACATCCCCAATCCGGACGGCGGCGTCGAGGAGCACTACTGGAGTGCCACCCACACTCCCCTGCTCGACGAGAAAGGCGACGTCGCCTTCATCCTCCAGCACACCGTCGATGTTACCGAACTCCACGGTCTGCGGCGCCTGCGGGACGAGAAGGGGCTGGTCGAACGCGCCAATGCGGTGCAGGCGCGAAATCTCGATCTGAGCGCCGAGGCGGAGCGCCTCACCTCGCTGTTCGAGCAGGCGCCCGGATTCATGGCTCTGCTTGGCGGCCACGATCATCGCTTCGAACTTGCCAACGACGCCTACCTTAGACTTGTTTCCAAGGAAGACATCGTCGGCAAGACGGTTGCCGAGGCACTGCCGGAAGTGGTGGGCCAGGGCTTCGTCGATTTGCTCGACAAGGTCTATGCCAGCGGGAAGGCGTATGCCGGGCATGCGGTTGAAGTGGTGCTCAAGAACGAAGCAGAGGATCGCGCCGAGAGACGTTACCTCGACTTCATCTATCAGCCGATCTTTGCCACCGGCGGTGCCGTGACGGGGATTTTCGTCCAAGGACACGACGTGACCGAGCAGGTCGAATCCGCCGAGGCGCAAAAGCTGCTGATCAACGAACTCAACCACCGGGTGAAGAACACCCTGGCGATCGTGCAAGGGCTTGCCGCCCAATCCTTCCGCCAGATCGATGATGCCGGCGACGCACGGGCTACGTTCGACGCGCGGCTTTCGGCGCTGGCAGCCGCACACAGCCTGCTGACTCAGACCAACTGGGAATCCGCCAAGCTGCGCGAGATGGTCCGCAGCTCGATCGAAGCGAGCGCCGGCGCCGACATCGAGCGGTTTACGTTGAGCGGACCAGACATTTCGCTGCCTCCGCAGACCGCGGTTTCGCTCGCCATGACGCTGCACGAGCTGTCGACCAATGCAATCAAGTACGGGGCGCTGTCCAACGACGTCGGCAAGGTGGACGTCGTCTGGACGCTCGAACGAGACGATGGCGTTGCCGCGATCAAGATCGATTGGTGTGAAAGCGGCGGTCCCGAGGTCACTCCGCCCCAGCGGCGCGGCTTCGGCACTCGTCTGATCGAACGCGGCTTGACCGGCGACGGCGGCACTTCGGTGTCTCTCGATTTCTCGCCGGGCGGCCTGCATTGCCGCATCATATCTGCGCAGGAAGGTATCGAGCCTTGAGCATTGCCGGACTGACAGTCCTCATTGTCGAAGATGAACCGATCATCGGCCTGGTGTTGGAGGACCTTGTGCTGGATGCTGGCGCGAGGCCGCTTCTCGCCTCCACGGTGGCCCATGCGCTGAAGGCCCTCGAAGAAAACACCGTCGACGCCGCGGTGCTGGACGTGAATGTTCATGGCGAAAAGAGCTACCCGGTGGCGCAGGCCCTGATGGCTCAGGGCACCCGTTTCGTCTTCGCGAGCGGATACGGCGATGCGCTGCATCCGGAGGAGTTCAAGGCCGTTCCGACTATCACCAAGCCCTACGCAATGAAGGAGATTGTCGAGGGCCTTTCTCGTTAAGCCGTCGCGCTGACGTTATTCCAGGTAGCGCTGCGAGGCCCCGACGTCGCACGGCACCTCTTCGATGGAGGTGAGATCGGCATTTCGGGTCAGCGCGATCGGCAGGACCAGATCGTGCGTCAGGTACTCCGGGTCATGCACCGTCAGCGTGCCGCCGATCGATTGGCCGTCGGGTGACAGGCGATAGGTCTCGACGGTTCTGCGCGAGGCGCTGCCCGGCGCATTGCGACCGAGACCGCCGGGCGTGGCGGTGTAGCCGGTGGTCGTGACGGTCAGCACTCCGCCGTCGAAAGAACCGACCGAGTAGCCGTACATCGTGTGCTGGCCGGCGGGCGCCGCCGCTCCGTTCAGGTGAATTGTGCGGCGGGTGTTGAAGTCCGCGTAGTGGATCGTCAGCACGTCGCCGTCGAACGACCACTGCTGAACATCCGGAATCGCGATCAGTGAAGGCAGACCGTTGGACCGGCAGTTGTTGGCCGGCAGGTCATGCGGGTCCATTGCCTCGAACGCTGCCTTCCCTGCCGGTGTCATCTGCCTGTACGTCATGCGGTCGCCGCGGTCGAGGCCCTCGATATCGGGCCCGCCGAGTTCCCGGCCGTCGTCGCCTTCCGGTCCGTCTCCTCCGGGCTGCGCGCCGCCCTGCCCCGGCCTGCCCGGCGCCGGCCTGCGTCGTTCCCCGCCGAATGGGGCCGGGCCCGGCCGGTGCGGGCTGACTTCCCAGATGCCGGCAAACTTTTCGTAATCCGGCTGCGCCGCCGATCCCTCGCTTGCGGCGCACAGGGCGATTGCCGCCGTTCCGCCCAGGATCGAAACCACCAATGCCTTGTGCATCGCATCCTCTCCTACTGCTGCAATGTTACTCGCATAAGCCGCCGCTGTCGCAGCATTGTCCCGCAGGGGCGGCAAATTGGCGCAAAGTGTAACCGCTCGTCGCAGCCTGCTCGCCGAGAAGCCCGAGCGGGATGGACGAGGTTCCACGGCGCGGGCACAACGACGGCGATGGCAGGAGGGTACGACTATATCGTCATCGGCTCGGGCTCCTCCGGGGCACCGCTCGCCGCGCGGCTGAGCGAGGAGCCAGACGTGCGCGTCCTGCTGATCGAGGCCGGTCCGCCCGACCGCCACCCGTTGCAGGCCATGCCGCTGGCGTTCCCGCGCCTGGCGATGGGGCGGATCGGCACCTGGCAGTACGTGAGCGAGCCGGAGCCCGGGCTAAGCGGCCGCACCCTGCCCGTCCCGCGCGGGCGCACGCTCGGCGGAACTTCCTCGATCAATGCGATGATCGCAATCCGCGGCAACCCCCGCGACTACGACGACTGGGCGGCGATGGGGCTCTCGGGATGGGGTTTCGCCGAGGTCCTGCCTTATTTCCGGCGGCTCGAAAGCCATTGGCGCGGGACAAGCGCATGGCATGGCGGCGATGGTCCGGTGCGGATCGAGCCGATGGGCGGGCCGGACCTGCTGTGGGACGAGACGCTGGCCGCCGCGCAGGACGCCGGAATAGCCTTCAACGCCGATCCCAATTCCGCCGAGCAGGACGGCATCAGCCGGATGGAATCGACCGTCGGCGGCGGCGCGCGGTCGAGCACGGCGCGAGCCTACCTCAGGCCCGCGGCGCGGCAGGGCAACCTGACCATCGTCACCGGCGCGCTCGCCCGCCGCATCCTCGTCGAAAGAGGCCGCGCGGTGGCGGTCGAATACGGCCGGGGCGAGGTCGCGCGGGCCGAACGCGAGATCGTCGCCTGCGGCGGAGCGATCAACACTCCGCAACTGCTGCTGCTCTCGGGGATCGGCCCGGCCGACGAGCTGCGCGCCATCGGGATCGAGCCGGTCCACGACCTGCCCGGCGTCGGCCGCAATCTCATCGAACATCCCAACATCATCAACGAATACGACTTGCGCGAGAACCTTGGCCTGACCCGGCATCTGCGCATCGACCGCGCGGCGCTGGCGGCGATGCGCTGGTTCGCCCGGCAGGATGGCCCGTTCGCCCAGACCGGCACGCTGGCCAACCTGTTCGTCCGCACGCTGCCCGGCCTCGACCGTCCCGACGTGCAGATGATGTGCCTGCCGATGAGCGGCGATGCACGGATGTGGCTGCCGGGGCTACAGCGATCCTTCCCGGCCCGGCTCTCGGCGCGCTGTGGATTTCTGCAGCCGAAATCGCGCGGTTGGATCAAGCTGCGCTCGGCCGATCCGCGCGACCCGCCGCGCATCCAGTTTAACATGTTCGCTGAGCCGGACGATCTCGCCGGCATGATCCGCGCGCTGCAGGTGAGCCGCGACCTCTACGCGCGGGGACCGCTGGCCGGCATGATCGTCCGCGAAGTAAAACCCGGCGGCGAGGAGGACGACCTCGCGGACTATATCCGCCGCAACGCCGCGACCCGCTCGCACCCGGTTGGAACCTGCCGGATGGGGGTTGACGAGCAGGCAGCGGTCGACGCCGAGTTGCGGGTCCGCGGAATTGAAGGCCTGCGCGTCGCCGACGCCTCGATCATGCCGACGATCACCTCGGGCAACACGAACCTGCCGTGCATCATGATCGGCGAGAAGGCCGCCGACCTGATCCGCGGCCGGAAGATCCCGGCCACCGAAGCGACCGCCGCGCATTTTTGAAGCGCGCAAATTGCCCCTGCGTGATACGCAGGCGGCGGGCAAGAGGAGAGGGACTATGGCCACAGCCGTGGACGTGGGAATGAAGTCGGCCGCGCCGAGCGGGCGCTACCAGACGCTGCTGGTCGGGCTGCTGGGTGTAAATATCGGAATCGTTTTCCTCGACCGCACCGCGTTCGGCCTGCTGGCGCCGATGATCCAGCCCGAATTCGGACTGGACAACACTCAGGTCGGCCTCATTACCGGGGCGCTTGCGGTGGGCTGGGCACTCTCGAGCTTCGCCCTGCCCCGCGCCGCCGACGTGACCGGCCAGGCCAAGCTGCTCCTCGTCATCGCGACGGCGGTCTTTTCGCTCGCCTCGATCAGTTCGGGCCTGGCGCTCGGTTTCCTGACGCTGGCCGCGGCACGCATGCTGATGGGATTTGCCGAGGGCGGGCTGCCGCCGCTGACCTTCCACATCGTGACGAGCGAAGTGGCGCCCGGGCGGCGCGGGCTGGCGGTCGGTATGACTTCCACGATCGGATTGCAGGCCATCCCGCTGCTCGGGCCGCTGGTTATCGTCGGGGTCGGCGCCGCTTTCGGCTGGCGCGAGGCGTTCTGGGTCGCCGGCATTCCCGGGCTCATCATGGCCGGCGCCATCTGGCTGCTGATCCGCAATCCGCCGCACACGCGGACCAGCGATACGCCGAAGGGTGCGATCGGGCCGCTGCTCAAGGTCCGCAACATCCGCTTCGCGGTCCTCCTCGCGGCGCTCAACATGACCTGTTATGCCTCGCTGCTCGGCTTCGGCCCGCTCTACCTCGTCAACGTCGCCGGGATGGACGCGGTGACGATGGGCGCGGCGATGACCGGCGTCGGCGTGGTCGGCGTGTTCTTCGCTTTCGTCTGCCCGCTGCTGTCGGACAAGTACGGGCGCAAGCCGATCATCTTCGCGGCTTACGCCATCACCGTGGTCGGCGCACTGATGATGGCGCTGGCGCAAGGCTCGTCGCCGATAGTGTTCGGCGGCACGTTGCTCGCCGCAGCAGGTGGCGCCGGCACCGGGGCGCTGATCATGGCAATCATCCCGGGCGAGTCCGCCCCGGCGCATCTCAGGGGAACCGCGATGGGCTTCAACGCCGGCGTCGGGGAAATCCTGGGCGCCGGGCTGATGCCGGTGCTCGTCGGCATGGCCGCCGACAGTCTCGGCCTCGGCATCCTGCCCTGGCTGCTGGCGGCGGTCGGAGTATTGTTCTGCCTGATCTCGCTAGGTTTAACCGAAACCGCGCCCGCCGTCGTCGAGCGCCGCGCCGCAGCATAAGCGGCAATCACTAACCTGCAATCAGCGAACGCTGGCAAACTTTCGCGTTGGATAATCAGCGTAAGACCCGCCCCTCTATGGGATAGGCTGGGTCGGTGTAACCTGGTGTGGAAGCGTGACCCCGCGGCACCAGGGCGTCGACGAACGCCTCGTCCTCGGCGTCGAGCGTGGCCTCAAGTGCGGGCAGGTAGGCGTCCCACTGCTCCTCGGTCCGCGGCCCGACGATGGCCGAACTGACGAAGCGGTTCCTCAGCACCCAAGCGATTGAAAAGGCGACGGTCGAAAGCCCCTTCTGCTTCGCCCGCCTGGCGATCTTGCGGGCGATTTCGAGCGATTCCTCGCGCCATTCGGTCTGCTGGATGCGTACGTCGCCGCGGCCGGCACGCGAATCCTTCGGCGGCTTCTTGCCGGGATCGTACTTGCCCGAAAGCACCCCGCGGGCGAGCGGGCTGTAGGGCACCACGCCGACCCCGTAATGACCGGCCGCCGGAAGCTGTTCGACCTCCGAGAGCCGGTCGACGATGTTGTAGAGCGGCTGGCTGCACACCGGGCGGTCCATGCCCAGCGCATCGGCGGTCCGGCAGACCTCGGCGATGCGCCAGCCCTTGAAGTTGGAGACGCCGTAGTAGCGCACCTTGCCCTGCGCGATCAGGTCGCGAATCGCCCGCAGGGGTTCGCCGAACGGCGCGCCGGGATCGGCGCGGTGGAAATAGAGCACGTCGATGAAATCGGTGCCGAGCCGGCGCAGGCTGTCCTCGACGTCCTGAAAAATCCACTTGCGCGATTGTCCGCCCTCGTTCGGCTCGCCGCTCATGTTGTAGCCGAACTTGGTCGCCACGACCCAGTGGTGGCGGTCGCCGCCGATGCAACGGCCGACGACCTCCTCGCACGCTCCGGCGTTGTAGAGGTCGGCGGTGTCGAGGAAGTTGACCCCTTGTCCGCGCGCCTTGTCGACGATGCGCCTGGCCACCGTCTCGTCGGTCGCCCCGCCGAACATCATCGTGCCGAGGCACAGCGGCGATACCTTGAGCGCGCTTGTGCCGAGATAGCGGTAGTCCATAGCGGTTCCCCCTCCTGCTCGATTGCCACCCTATAGCTCACCTCGTCGGGGACAAAGCCCGTTTGCGGTGGCACCGGGCGACGCGAATCACTATGTGCGGCGCATGAAGATCGCCATCGCCTCCGACCACGCGGCGCTCGACCTCAAGGCGGCGCTTGCGGACGCGATGCGCGAATGGGGGCACGAGGTGCTCGACCTTGGACCGAACAGTCCGGACAGCGTCGATTACCCCGACTATGGCTACAAGCTCGCAAGCGCCGTGGCTTCGGGTGATGCCGAACGCGGCGTTGCCCTGTGCGGCTCCGGCATCGGCATTTCGATTGCCGTGAATAGGAACGCCGCGGTGCGCTGCGCGCTGGTCTCCGATCCGTACTCCGCAGCGCTCGCCCGTGAGCATAACGATGCCAACGTGATCGCCATGGGCGCGCGGCTGATAGGTTTGGACATGGCGAAAGCGTGCCTACAATCGTTTCTTGTCGGCCAGTTCGGCGGCGATCGGCACGTTCGCCGGGTCGAAAAACTCTCCCATTCCCCGCAGGATTCCTGAATGAGCACCGCCCAAGAAGCCCCCCGCCCTGTAATGTCCGAGACGTTGGGCCACTTCTGGCACGACAGCCTCGAGCAGGCCGACCCCGAGGTCTATGCTGCGATCCGCAACGAACTCGCCCGCCAGCGCGACCGTATCGAGCTGATCGCCAGCGAGAACATCACCAGCCCGGCGGTGCTCGAGGCGACCGGCTCGGTCTTCACCAACAAGTATGCCGAGGGCTATCCCGGCCGCCGCTACTACGGCGGGTGCGAATATGCCGACGTCGTCGAGACGCTGGCCATCGAGCGCGCCAAGCAGCTGTTCGGCAGCAAATTTGCCAACGTCCAGCCCAACTCGGGCAGCCAGATGAACCAGGCGGTGTTCCTCGCGCTGCTCAATCCCGGCGACACGTTCATGGGGCTCGACCTGTCGTCGGGCGGCCATCTGACCCACGGTTCGCCGGTCAACATGAGCGGCAAGTGGTTCAACGCCGTGCCCTATGGCGTGCGCAAGGACGACCAGCGTCTCGACATGGACGAGATCCGCCGCCTCGCCCACGAGCACAAGCCCAAGCTCATCATCGCCGGCGCCACCGCCTATCCGCGCCACTGGGACTTCGCCGCGTTCCGGGCGATTGCCGACGAGGTGGGCGCGTACCTGCTGGCCGACATGTCGCACTTCGCCGGCCTCGTCGCCGGCGGCGCCCATCCCTCGCCCATCCCGCACGCCCACGTCACCACCACGACCACTCACAAGAGCCTGCGCGGTCCGCGTTCGGGCATCATCCTGTGGAACGACGAGGAGCTCAGCAAGCCGCTTAACATGGCGGTCTTCCCCGGCATGCAGGGCGGCCCACTGGTCCACGTCATTGCCGGCAAGGCGGTCGCCTTCGGCGAGGCGCTGCGGCCCGAGTTCAAGACCTATGCCGCCTCGATCGTGGAGAACGCCAAGGCTCTCGCCGCCAGTCTCGAGGAAGCCGGCCTGAGGATCGTCTCGGGCGGGACCGACAACCACCTGATGCTGGTCGACCTGACCCCCAAGGACGTGACCGGCAAGGCCGCCGAAACCGGCCTCGACCGCGCCTTTCTCACCTGCAACAAGAACGGCATCCCGTTCGACACCCGCAGCCCGTTCGTCACCTCGGGCGTGCGCCTCGGCACTCCGGCGGGGACGACCCGCGGTTTCGGCCCGGCCGAATTCAGGAAAATCGGCGGACTGATTGCAGAAGTCGTCGAAGGGCTTTCGAGGAATGGCGACGAAGGCGATGCTCAGGTAGAAGAGAGCGTCCGCCGCCGGGTTGGCGAGCTTTGCGCCGCCTTTCCCGTCTATCCCGGGAGATAAGTCCGATGACCGATCCGAACCGTCCGCCCCACCGCGACGACCTGCTCTCCGAAGCGGGCGAAGAAATCAAGGGCATGGCCAAGGAAGGGATGCACCATCCGTCCACCAAGCCCGTGCTGACCGGCGCGGCCGTCGGGGCGCTTGCCGCGGGTCTCCTGCCGGTCGTGACCTGGCCGATTGGACTCGTCGCCGGTGCCGGGTTCATGCTCTACAAGAGATTGCGCCCGTAAGGCATGCGCTGCCCGTTCTGCGCCCATGACGATAGCCAGGTAAAGGATTCGCGGCCCACCGAGGACAACACCGCGATCCGCCGCCGCAGGCAATGCGAAAGCTGCGGGGCGCGTTTCACCACGTTCGAGCGGGTGCAACTGCGCGAAGTCACCGTGGTCAAATCCGACGGGAAGCGCGAACCCTTCGAGCGCGGTAAGATCGAGCAGTCGGTCGCCCTCGCCTGTCGCAAGCGCGGAATCGAGCAGGAGCGGATCGACCAACTCGTCTCGGGTATCCAGCGCCAGGTCGAAACCATGGGAGATGCGGAAATTCCTTCGAACCGAGTCGGCGAGATGGTGATGGACGGGCTGCGCCAGCTCGATTCGGTCGCCTACATACGTTTCGCCAGCGTCTATCGCGATTTCGGCGAGCCCAGGGACTTCGAGGAATTCGCCAGCAGCGTCCGCGATGTCGGACCTGGCTGATGCAGGAGAGTGATGACGCCCCGGTCATCGTGCTGGTCCGTCCGCAGCTCGGCGAGAACATCGGCAAGGCGGCGCGCGCGATGCTCAACTTCGGACTCGCCGAAATGCGCCTGGTCGAGCCGCGGGACGGCTGGCCCAATCCCTCCGCCGGCCCCGCCGCGAGTGGCGCCGATGTGGTGCTCGAGAAAGCCCAGGTCTTTTCCTCTGTAGCGGAAGCAGTGGCCGACTGCGCGCATGTCTACGCGACGACCGTGCGCAAGCGCGGAGTCACCAAGCCGGTGCTGACCCCCGAGCAGGCGGCACGCGAGATGGCTGGAAGCAATCGCGGCCGCAGCGCGATCCTTTTCGGGCCCGAGCGCTCAGGTCTCGAAACCGATGACGTTGCACTGGCCAGAACGATCGTGACGGTGCCCATCAATCCGGAGTTCGGCTCGCTCAACCTTGCCCAGGCCGTGATCCTGTGCGCTTACGAGTGGTCGAAGACGCAGACGCTCGTGCAGCCTACGGCGGAGGACCTCCTTCCGCCCGCCCCGCAGGACGAACTCGAAGGCCTCATCGTACATTTCGAGGAACTGCTGGAATCGGCCGGCTACTTCCGACCTGCGAGCCGGGCGTCCGCGACCCGGCGCACCTTGCGCGGCGTGCTGACCAAGCCAGGCTGGAACCATCTCGAAATCAGGACGCTACGCGGCGTCCTTTCCGCACTGGGCCGGAAAAGCGAAAAGTCAAACAGCCGTAATATCCGATAATCGCGATTGAATTCGCTCCCGCTATGTTCATCGCAAATTGTAACAATTGACTCGGTCCGCTGGCCATTCCGGAGCACCAACGCTATGGTCGTCGCGAAATATGGAGGGTATAATGAAGGCCATGTTGTTTCTCACCGCCACGCTCGCGATGACGGCAGTCGCCGCGCCGGTGGCTGCGAAAGACGATCATTCCGGCAAGGATGCGAAGGAAAAGCTGATCTGTAAGACCGACGGTGCGACCGGGTCGCGGATCCGCAAGAATCGTGTCTGCAAGACCGAGGAAGAGTGGCGCGAGTTCTACGCCAACACTAAGAAGAACGTCGACGAGTACACGAGCAAGCAATCTGGTTATGCCCCTCCGGGGCAGAATCCGCTCGGAGGAAGCTAACCGTGCGGGCTTCAGCCACTTGACATAGCTGGCTTGAGCGGCCAATGGCGCCGCTCGCAATTGGCTCCGCACCCCGGTGAAGCGGTGGCCGCGCATGGCGAAATGGCCGTGCGGTGCGATGCCGGGTTGAAGCGCTGCCACAGGGGTAGCGACAGCAGATTGAAGGATACGACGTCATGTCGAAGCGCAAGAGCGCCAAGTACAAGCTCGACCGCCGGATGGGTGAAAACATCTGGGGTCGTCCCAACTCTCCCGTAAACAAGCGCTCCTACGGTCCCGGCCAGCACGGCCAGCGCCGCAAGGGCAAGATGAGCGACTTTGGCCTGCAGCTGCGCGCCAAGCAGAAGCTCAAGGGCTATTACGGGGACGTGACCGAAAAGCAGTTCAAAGCGACCTACAAGGCCGCCAGCCGCATGAAAGGCGACACCGGACAGAACCTGATCGGCCTGCTCGAACAGCGTCTCGACATGGTCGTCTACCGCGCCAAGTTCGCGCCGACAATTTTTGCCGCCCGCCAGATCGTCAACCATGGACACATCCGCGTGAACGGCGAGAAGTGCAACATCGCCAGCCGCAAGGTTCTCGTTGGCGACGTCGTCAGCCTCGGCAACAAGGCCAAGGACATGGCGCTGATCGCCGAAGCGCAGAGCCTGCCCGAGCGCGACATTCCGGACTACGTCTCGCCCGATGGCACCGACAAGGTCACCTTCAGCCGCGTTCCGACGCTGGACGAAGTACCCTACCCGGTGACGATGGAACCCAACTTGGTCGTCGAGTTCTACTCGCGCTGATCCGGCGCCAGCCAGACATCAAGGGGCGGCTCCGCGGGGCCGCCCCTTTTTGTATCATTTGTTCATAGGTTTCAGGGCTTTGCCGGGGAACCCGTTCGGATCACGGGCGTTTGTCTGACGCCATGACGGAATTCCGCTACATTACCCGACATCGCCGCGGAAAATGGTACTCCGATCTCAAGGAAGCACAGGCCCAGGCGAGCAGGATCGGAGCGGGCTATCTCGACAGCACCGGGGAATTCTACGCCTATCGCGGAACCGTGCTCGAATTTCGGGCCTCGCCGGCCGAGGCCGCCGAAGAACAGATCAGGTTGCGCATGGCCTCGGGCGCGTTGCCGCATGCAGCTGACGAGAGCGCGAGTCTCGGGTCAGGGCTTTCCGTCGCCTAGGAGGTCACCGAGCACGACCTTTCCGTAGTAGTCGCCCGACTTGTGGTGTTTTACCCGCGCCTCCTCGATCGAGGCGGTCTGGCGCGGATCGCGCGGGCGTTCGTGGGCGTCGACGAAGGCGGCGACGTCCCAGGCCTGCTGGTCGGTCAGCGAATAGCCCTGACCGAACGGCATGTTGGCCTTGATGAACCCGGCGGCGTTGGCGATGCGCCCCATCCCCGCCCCCCAGTTGAACGAGTGATCGCCCCACAGCGGCGGATAGGTGTAGACACCGTCGGCATCGGCCATGCCCTCCCCGTTCTCGCCGTGGCAGGCGGTGCAGTTCTCGGCGAAGACCTTGGCGCCGCGCTCGGGGTCGTAGGGAAGCGGCGGGTCGGCAAGCTTGAGGAAGCCGCGCCCCTTCATCTCGGTCCGCGCCGGCGCCCCTGTAGCGAGCCACAGGAAGTAGGCTTCGAGATCCTTGTAGATCGGATCGCCGGCGGGCGGCGGCTTGCCGCTGGGCGAGGCCTGGGCGTTCATCGAATAGATGAAGCAGCCCATGATCCGGTCTTCCATCGTATTGATGCGGTCGTTCTTGGCGCGGTAGGCCGGATACATTCCCCATGCCGCCCACATCGGCGAGGAATTGGCCTCGCGCCCGCCGTTGAGATGGCAATTGTTGCAGGTCAGCGCGCTGCCGACGTGGTCGCGGGCATAAGTGCCGGTCTGCCGAAAAAGCTGCTCGCCGCGGCGGATCGAATCGCCGTCCGGCCCGTCGGGAATCGCGGATTCGGGCGGCGGCGAGAAATCGGCCGCCTCGAGGTTCGGTGCATCGGAGGCCGGCGCAGGTGCCGGCGCACTCTTCGGTTCGGAATTCCTGCCGAGCGATATGAACAGCACCGCCAGCATGACCACGCCGAACAAGACCGGTCCCGCCAGGCGGAAGAACCCGCCACGTTCGGGCCGCTCGGGCGCTCGATCAGTCTGCGACATAGGTGAAGGTATAGCCGCGCTCTTGCGCCCGGCTCACGCCGACGACTCCGGCAGCGACAACCACCGCTCCGGGGACGAGGTTCGCTTTGATGAATGCTTCGACTTCGGCAGCATCCTCGCCGGCCTGCTTGGCGAGCATGCCGGAGATGCCGTGCGTCGCCATGCCGCAAACTGCAAACCGTGCTCCCTTGGCTGCGAGCAGCGCCAGCGATGGCGCCATCTCGTTATCGCCGCCCGAGAGTAGCGGATTCCCGCGCTCGGCTTCGTTCGTCTGCTTGGGATCGTACTTCATCAGCTTTGCGAAGGTCTTGCCGTATCGCTTCCACACCGTGTCGCCGTAACCGAACGGCGTCGACTCGGCCCGCAAGACGAGAATGACAGCCAGTTCGGACTCCGGGATCCCGTACGCACTCTTGTTGGCGACGTAGAAGTTGTTGGCGAAATGCGCGCCCTTCCGGGCAGCCGAAGCGCCGGTCGTATCGTAGATGACGCGGTGCCGGGTGCCGGGCTTGTCCATCCAGTCGTCAAGCGCGTCGAGCGTCGGCGACCAGTTCGATGCGGGCGCATCCTTCGCCTGCGCGGGCGCCGCAACCGCGGCTGCTCCCGCCAGCACGGCGCCCGCATTCAACAATGAGCGGCGATCGGTATTCGCGGCCATGGCCCTCTCCTCTTGGCGTCACCGATCAATCTATCGGCATGCGGTATCTGCGCAAACGCTAAACTTCACACTCGATCGCGTTTTTCCAGGTAGCCCCCGCGAAACCGTGCGGCAAATTCGGCAAACGTGCCCTGCGATATCGCATCGCGCATGGCCTGCATCAGCTGCTGGTAGAAGGTGAGGTTGTGCTCGGTCAGCAGTATGGCCCCAAGCATCTCGCCGCTCTTGACCAGATGGTGCAAGTAGGCCCGTGAATATGTGCCGCAGGCGTCGCATCGGCAGCGTTCGTCGAGCGGGCCGGTATCCTCTGCATGAAAGGCATTGCGCAAATTGAGCGGACCGTTCCAGGTGAAGGCCTGCCCGTTGCGGCCGGAGCGGGTCGGCAACACGCAGTCGAACATGTCGACCCCGCGCTCCACCGCGCCGACGAGGTCGTCGGGCTTGCCCACCCCCATGAGATAGCGCGGGGCCGCCTCGGGGAGCATGCCGGGCGCGAAATCGAGCGTGGCGAACATCGCCTCTTGCCCCTCTCCCACCGCGAGACCCCCGATGGCATAGCCGTCGAAGCCGATCTCGGTAAGCTTTTCGGCCGAAATCCGGCGCAGTTGCTCGTCGAGCGCGCCCTGTTGGATACCGAACAGCGCTGCGCCCTCGGCGTGCGCCCCGCCGGCGTCGAAGCCATCGCGGCTGCGCTTCGCCCAGCGCATCGACAGCTCCATGCTCGCGGCGATCTCATCGCGCGGACGGTCGGCGCGCGGGCATTCGTCGAAGGCCATGACGATGTCGGAGCCGAGCAGGCGCTGGATCTCCATTGAACGCTCGGGCGTCAGCATATGCTTCGAACCGTCGATGTGGCTGCGGAACTCGACCCCCTCCTCGGTCAGCTTGCGCAGTTCGCTGAGGCTCATCACCTGGTAGCCGCCGCTGTCGGTGAGGATCGGGCGCGGCCAGTTCATGAACGCGTGCAGCCCGCCGAGCCGCGCCACCCGCTCGGCCCCCGGGCGCAGCATCAGGTGGTATGTGTTGCCGAGGATGATGTCGGCGCCGGTTGCCCGCACCGTCTCCGGCTTCATCGCCTTGACGGTTGCCGCTGTGCCGACCGGCATGAACGCCGGCGTGCGGATCTCGCCGCGCTGCATGGCGATGCGGCCAGTGCGCGCCTTGCCGCAGGTGGCGTCGATGGTGAAGGCGAAGCGGGGCATGGTGAGGCTAGAAGCCGTAGACCATCGTGAAGCGCGAGATCGTGTCGGTCTTCACCTTCGTTGGCGGCGGATTCGAATCGTACTTGATCTCGTAGGAGAGCCGAGTGGTCAGGCGGTCGCTGACCTTGGCTTCGAGCGCGCTCAGGATATCGAAGGTCGTGCTGCGCGAATCGACGAACACGGTTCCCGAACTCCCGCCTGCAGCAACCATGTTGCTGTTCTGGGATAGCGCAAGCCGATCGCTGATCTTCCAGCCGAAATCGTAACCGAACAAGGCCGCCAATCGGCTCGTCTGGCTGTCGGCGCTGTACTCGGTATGGCGAAAAGCCGGTCCCGCCTTGATCGCGAGTTGCACCGCAGTACCGTCGAGCACCTTGTAACCCAGTCCGCCCGACATGGAGTAGCGGCCGTCGATGCCCTGCAGCTTGTCGCGATCCCATTGCGCCAGGCCATAAACGAAGGCGCGCTGCGACAGCCGGTATTGCGGCTCGTAGGCCACCAGGAGTTGCTCGCGCGAGGTCGCCCCGTTCGAACGCTGGTAGTCGCCGCGCAACCGCAGCTTGTGCCGCCAGTCGATCCCGTTGCGCTCGAGCGTGATAGCCCCGCTCACACCGATGTTCTCGCTGTTGCCGGAGGACTGGTTGGCGCCAACCTCGCCCTTGCCGTGCCAGTTGTCGAACAGGCCCGCCGAGCGGATAGCCTCTTGCCTGGCCAGCGTTCGGGCCTTTTCCTTTTCCGCGACTCCGGCCAGGAACTGCTTCTGCAGCGCGTCGATCTCGGCGACGTCGTCGGGATTGGTTTCCTTGGCGAACTCGACCACGGTGGCGACTTGGGCCTTGTCGCCCTTGGCGATGGCTGCCTCGATCATCGCTTTCACCGGGCCGGGCAGTTCCGCCCGGGCGGGCGCTGACAGGCAAAGCCCGGTCAGCAGGGCGGCGTAGGCAGGCAGTCGGCTCGTCATGCGCCCCCGCTAGCGCGTCAGCCGCGCAGTCGCCACCCCGTGCGGAAAATCACCGCGATGACGGTGATGCACAGCGCGATGAAACCCACGGTCATGCCAAAGGCGAGGCCGATCGGCACATCCGAGCTGCCGGTAAAGGTCCAGCGCAAACCATTGATAAGATAGAAGATGGGATTGAACTGGGTGATCGTCTGCCAGGGTTCGGCGAGTACTTTCACCGAATAGAATGTCCCGCCGAGAAAGGTCAGCGGAGTGAGGATCAGCAGCGGCACGATCTGCAGCTTCTCGAACCCGTCGGCCCAGATGCCGAGTATGAACCCGAACAGCGAAAAGGCCGCGGCGACGAGGATGATGTAGCCGAATGCCAGTACCGGATGGGCGATCGAATAATCGACGAAAAGCAGCGCCGTCACCATTATGATTCCGGCGATTATCAGCGACTTCAGGACCGCAGCTCCAACAAATCCGAGCAGCGTTTCGAGCACCCCGACGGGCGCGCTGAGCAGTTCGTAAATCGCGCCAGTGAAGCGCGGCATGTAGATGCCGAAGCTCGAATTCGAGGTGCTCTCGCTGAGCAAGGTCAGCATCAGCAGGCCGGGCACGATGAAAGCGCCGTATGACGAACCGCCGAATTGGCTCGGGTCCATCCGGCTGCCGATCGCCGCGCCGAACACGACTAGGTAGAGCGATGTGGTCAGCACCGGCGAGAGGATCGAGCCGAACGCGGTGCGGAAAAACCGCGAGAGTTCGTTGCGCAGGATGGCTAGCGCGCCGCGGGCGTTCATCGCGCGCCCTCCTTGCCTTCGACGAGACCCACGAAGATGTCCTCGAGGCTGGATTCGGCCGTCTCGATCCCCGTGAACATCAGCCCCTCTGCGACCAGGGCACGGGCAAGGTCGGCGACTTCGCGCTTGCCCGTCCCCGTTCCATCGCCGCCGCGGTAGATGAGCTTGGTGCCGCCTTCGTCGAGCGACAGCGGATAATCGGCAAGCGCCCGCGGAATGGCGGCGAGAGGTGTGTCGAAGCTGAAATGCGCGGCCGTGCGGCCGAGCTTGGCCATGATCGCATCCTTGTCGTCGACCAACAGCAATTTGCCCTTGTTGATCACGCCGACCCGGTCGGCCATTTCCTGCGCTTCCTCAATGTAGTGCGTCGTCAGGATGATGGTCGTCCCCTTTGCGCGCAGCTTGTCGATCTGGTGCCACATGTCGCGGCGTAGCTCGACATCGACGCCGGCCGTCGGCTCGTCGAGGAACAATAGGTCGGGATCGTGGCTTAGCGCCTTGGCGATCATCACCCGGCGCTTCATCCCGCCCGACAGGTCGCGAATCCGGCTGCCGCGCTTGTCCCAGAGGCTGAGCGAGCGGAGCACTTCCTCGATCCGCGCCGGATCGGCCGGGCTGCCGAACATGCCGCGCGAATAAGCGACGGCACGCCCGACTTTTTCGAACATGTCGAACGCCAGTTCCTGCGGCACGAGGCCGATACGCTTGCGCGCCTCGCGCCAGTGATGCGCGGCGTCCATGCCGAAAGCGTGTATGGTGCCCTCGGTCGGATTGAGCAGCCCGCAGACGGCGCCGATCAGCGTGGTCTTGCCGGCGCCGTTGGGCCCGAGCAGTGCGAATATCTCGCCCTTGCGAATGTCGAGATCGACCCCGTCGAGCGCGCGAACGCCGCCCTTGTAGGTCTTGGCCAGGCCGCGGATCTCGAGAATCGGTTCAGTCACCGCGGCGAACATGGCGGCGGCGGTGGGGAATACAAGCCTCAGGGGATCAGCAGCGAGGAATCGCCGTAGCTGTAGAAGCGGTAATCGTGGGCAATGGCGTGGGAGTAGGCCGCCTGCATCCGCTCCAACCCCATCAGTGCGCTGACCAGCATGAAGAGCGTCGACTTGGGCAGGTGGAAATTGGTCATAAGACCGTCGATCGCCTTGAAGCGATATCCGGGGGTGATGAAGATTGCCGTGTCGCCCTCGATGGGACGAATTAGCCCATCGCCGCCGGCGGCACTCTCGAGCAGGCGCAGGCTCGTGGTCCCCACCGCAATGGTCCGTCCGCCGGCCTGGCGCGCGGCATTGAGCCGGTCGGCGGTCTCCGCGTCGATCCGGCCCCACTCGGCATGCATCGCGTGGTCGGCCGTGTCGTCGGCCTTGACCGGCAGGAACGTCCCCGCCCCAACATGCAGGGTGAGCGTTTCGCGGCCGATTCCGGCGCGGTCGAGCGCTTCGATCAGAGCTGGCGTGAAGTGCAGTGCGGCCGTCGGCGCCGCGACGGCTCCATCTTCGCGGGCGAACATCGTCTGGTAATCGCTGCGATCGGCCGCATCGGTGCCCCGCTTGCCGGCAATATACGGGGGTAGCGGCATGGTCCCGGCGCGTTCGAGCAGGGCTTCGACCGGCTCGTCCCCGGCGAAGGCCAGGGTGAAGCTGCCGTCGCCATGGCGCGCTTCTGCCACAGCAGACACACCCTCGCCGAAGTCGATCGTGTCGCCCGGGCGCAGTCGCTTGGCATTGCGGACGAAAGCTTGCCAGCGGCGCAGATCGACGCGCTTGTGCAGCGTGGCGCCGATCTTGGCTTCACCCCGCCGACCCTCGAGCTGGGCGGGAATGACGCGGGTGTCGTTGAACACCAGCACATCGCCCTTGCGCAGGATTTGCGGGAGGTCGCGTACCTTCCGGTCGGCGAACGGCGCGGCGCCCTCCGCAACGAGCAGCTTGGCGGCGTCGCGCGGTCGCGCCGGGCGCAGCGCAATGCGTTCGGACGGGAGCTCGAAATCGAAGAGGTCGACCTTCATGGCCGCGCCCCTAGCGGAGAAAATCCCCGATGTCGCCGCGCGAGCGCGAGGATGAGCGGCTAGTTGTCGCCAGCGGCCGCCACGGCGGCTGTCGAGGCGGGAACGCTGGCCTGGGCCGGCGCGCTCGCCGGCGGGAATTTCTGCGGCTTGTGATCCGAAGCGATCGAGGCCTGGACGATCCACGTCGGATCTGACGGCGGCTCGCCGCGGTGGATGGCATCGACCGCTGCCATGTTGTCGATCACCCGGCCGATGTTGGTGTAGCGCTTGTCGAGCGCGAAGCGCGGATAGAACATGATGAAGAACTGGCTGTTGGCGCTATCGGGATCGTCGGCGCGGGCCATCGACACCGTGCCGCGCACGTGCGGCAGCGGGTTGAATTCGGCCTTGAGGTCGGGAAGCTCGGAGCCGCCCTGCCCTGTTCCGGTCGGGTCTCCGGTCTGGGCCATGAAACCGTCGATCACGCGGTGGAAGATGACGCCGTCATAGAAACCTTGCCGGGTCAGGGTCTTGATCCGCTCGACCGCGTTGGGCGCCCAGTCGGGCATCAGTCGGATCGCTACCCGCTGCCCATTCGAAAGGTCGAGGTAGAGAATGTCCTCGAGGTCCTTGGTCTGGTCGAAATCCACCGAAATCCGCATCTTCTTCTGCGTGGCGGCCGCTGTGGCGCTGTTGTCGGGCGCGGAGTCCTGCGCAGCGGCAAGGGCCGGCGCGAACGCGAGCGAGAACGCCAGAATGGCAGAGGAAAGGGCTTTGATCATCGTGGTACCGTGAATATCCTAGGGTGCGAGGCCAGTATCGGCTGCCGACTGACGCTGCAATGAACGATTACGCGATAACCCCGGCTGTCAGAAGTCGCCGCGCCTGCCGAGCGTCGCCACCCGCGCCTCGATCAACTTGGAGACCTCGGCGCTCACGAACGGGGCGACGTTGCCGCCGAACAGCGCGATTTCCTTGACCAACTTGCTGGCGATCGGCTGCAGGCTTACGTCCGCCATCAGGAAGACCGTCTCGACGCTCGTGTCGAGCTGCTGGTTCATGCCGGCCATCTGATACTCGTATTCGAAGTCGGCCACCGCGCGCAGGCCGCGGATGAGCACGGTCGCGCCCTTTTTTCTGGCGTATTTGACAAGCAGCGCGTTGAAGCCCTCGACGACAACGTTTTCCACCCCCAGCCGTCGGACTTCGTTGCGAACCATGTCGATGCGTTCTTCGGGGCTGAACATCGGGTCCTTGGAAGGATTGGTGGTCACCCCGACGATCAGCGTGTCGACCAGCTTGCTGCCGCGCCGGATGATGTCGGCATGCCCGAGCGTGATCGGATCGAAGGTCCCGGGATAGAGCCCGATCCGCTCGTTCGCCTCGGTGCTCACCGGTCGCGCTCCACGACGAACCGCGCCAGAGCGCGCAGGATGTCGGCCTCCTCGCCGTGCTGCGCGAGATGACCGACCGCCTGCGCGGCGAGTGCCTGCGCCTGATCGCGAGCCTTTTCCTCTCCCATCAAGCTGACGAAAGTGGCCTTGCCGGCGTCGGCGTCCTTGCGCAGCGCCTTGCCCGCCTTGGCCTCGTCGCCGCTAATGTCGAGCAGGTCGTCGGCGATCTGGAAGGCCAGGCCGATGTCGCGAGCGTAAGCTCTGAGGTGGGCCCTGCCTTCCTCCGGCACGCGGCCGAGAATCGCGCCCATTTCGACGGCTGCGCCAAGCAAAGCGCCGGTCTTGAGTTGTTGCAGCCGGGTTACAGTGTGGAGATCGAAATTCTCGCTTTCGGCAACGATATCCATCATCTGCCCGCCGGCCATGCCGCTCGCGCCGCTCGCGCCAGCCAGCGTATAGACCAGTTCGGTGCGAACGTAGGGATCGGAACTGGTTTCCGGCATGGCGAGGATTTCGAACGCCAGCGCGTGGAGCGAGTCCCCGGCCAGTACCGCGACCGCCTCGTCGTACTCGCGGTGCAGGGTCGCCTTGCCGTGGCGCACGTCGTCATTGTCCATGCACGGCAGGTCGTCGTGGATCAGCGAATAGGCATGGATCGCCTCGACCGCGCAGCCGGTAAGGACGGCGCAGTCGCGAGCGACGCCGTACATCTCCGCCGTTGCCGTCAACAGCAGCGGCCGCGCACGCTTGCCGCCGCCGATCACGGCGTAGCGCATCGCTTCAATGAGCGGCGCGCGGGCGTCGTCCGGAAGCGGCAGTAACCCGTCGAAGCAGTCGTCGACCTCGCGCTGGATGCGCTCGAATGCCCTGGCGAGGATGTCGCTGGCTAGCACGAGCCCCATCGCCGCCTACTCCGCGTCGAAGGGCTCGGCCCCGGCGGCCCTGCCGTCGGGGCCCTGGACGATCTTTTCGATCCGCGCCTGTGCCGTATCGAGCCGCGCCTGACAGTGCTTGCGCAGCTTCTCGCCGCGTTCGTAGAGATCGATCGATTCGTCGAGTGGAACTTCGCCGCCCTCGAGCTGCCGAACCACGTCCTCGAGCGCCTTCAGGGCCTGCTCGAAGCTCATTTTCGATAGGTCTTCGCCCTCGTCCGCCATGGCTTGCGCTTTGGCGGGGATACCCGGTGCGGTCAAGCGGCGCGGGGCTGGCGAGAATCGCGCTTGCCCGATATGGGGCGCACCCATGACCGAGATCACGCCAGAAATCGTGGCCGAGCATGGCCTCAGCCCCGAAGAATACGCCATCGTTGTTCAGCGGCTGAATCGCGAGCCCAACCTGGTCGAACTGGGCATCTTCTCGGTCATGTGGTCCGAACACTGCTCGTACAAGTCGAGCCGCCTCCACCTCAAGAAGCTGCCGACCGAGGCGCCATGGGTGATTTGCGGACCGGGCGAGAATGCCGGGGTCATCGACATCGGCGATAACCAGGCGGCAATCTTCAAGATGGAGAGCCACAACCACCCCAGTTACATCGAGCCCTACCAGGGCGCGGCGACCGGGGTCGGCGGCATCCTGCGCGACGTGTTCACCATGGGCGCCCGGCCCGTCGCAAACCTCAACGCGCTGCGCTTCGGCCGGCCCGAACATCCCAAGATGAAGCACCTCGTGCAGGGCGTCGTCGCGGGCATCGGCGGCTACGGCAACTGCGTGGGGGTTCCGACGGTGGGCGGCGAGACCAACTTCGACCCGGCCTACGACGGCAACATCCTGGTCAATGCGATGACCGTGGGCGTCGCCGACCAGGACAAGATATTCTACTCGGCCGCGACCGGCGTGGGCAATCCGATCGTCTATGTCGGCTCCAAGACCGGCCGCGACGGGATTCACGGCGCGACCATGGCCAGTGCCGACTTCGCCGAGGATGCCGAGGAGAAGCGTCCGACCGTCCAGGTCGGCGATCCTTTCACGGAGAAGCTGCTGATCGAGGCCTGTCTCGAACTCATGGCGACCGACGCCATCGTCGCGATCCAGGACATGGGCGCCGCCGGGCTGACCAGTTCGAGTGTCGAGATGGCTAGCAAGGGCGGCGCCGGCATTCGCCTCGACATGGACAAGGTGCCGTGCCGCGAAGAGGGCATGACCCCCTACGAGATGATGCTGAGCGAGAGCCAGGAGCGCATGCTGATGGTGCTCAAGCCCGGCCGCGAGGCCGAGGCCGAAGCGATCTTCACCAAGTGGGAGCTCGATTTCGCGGTCATCGGCGAAGTCACCGACACCGGGCACATGGTGCTCGAGTTCGGCGGCGAGGTGGTCTGCGACATCCCGCTCGGCCCGCTCGCCGACGACGCACCCGAGTATGACCGTCCGTGCCTGTCGAAGGACGAGTACAAGACCTGGGCCAAGATCGCGCCGATGACCGACCGGCCCGATACCGACGACGTCGGCGGCGACCTGCTCAAGTTGCTCGCCAGCCCCAATCTGTCCTCGCGCAAGTGGATTGCCGAGCAGTACGACAGCCAGGTCGGAGCCGACACGCTGCAGACAGGCGGCGACGCGGGCGTGGTCCGCGTCCACGGCACCAGGAAGGCGCTGGCAATGACCACCGACTGCACCCCGCGCTATGTCTTCGCCGATCCCTACGAGGGCGGAAAACAGGCGATTGCCGAGGCTTATCGCAATCTCTGCGCAGTCGGTGCGAGACCCCTGGCCGTGACCAACTGCCTCAACTTCGCCAATCCCCAACGGCCCGAGATCATGGCCCAGTTCGTCCACGCGCTCCAAGGCATGGGCACGGCCTGCCGCGTGCTCGACTTCCCGATCGTGTCCGGCAACGTCAGCCTCTATAACGAAAGCAAGGCGACTGGCGGGGGCAGCGCGATCCTGCCGACCCCGGCGATCGGCGGCGTTGGACTGATCGACGACTACGACCGCATGATGACCATGCCCTTCAAGGCGGCGGGCGAAGCGATCTACCTGATCTGGCCCGAGGCCTGGGCGACACCCGATCCGGAACGCTCGCATCTCGGCAAATCGCTGTGGCTCAAGGAAATCCACGGCCGCGACGAGGGCCGCACCCCGCCTACCGACCTGACGCTGGAAAAAGCCGCCGGGGGAATCGTGCGCGACCTCATTGCCGACGGGTTGGTCAGCGCTGTGCACGACGTCTCGGATGGCGGCATCGCCATCGCGCTTGCGGAGATGGCCATGGCGGGCGGACTCGGCGCCCAGATCGAAAAGCATCCGGACTACACCGAAGCGCAATGGTGGTTCGGGGAGGACCAGGGCCGCTACATCGTCACCGTCCCCGATACCGATGCGCTCAATCGTGCCCTCGCCACAGGCACCGAAAACGAGGACACGGCGCTGGTCGGTTTTCGCCGCCTCGGCACGGTCGGCGGCGACACGCTGTTCGGCATTCCCCTCGATGACCTCAAAGAGGCGTACGAAAGCTTCTTTCGCACCTGGATGGCGAGCTAACGGCACGCCATCTTGCGATGCCCTCGCCAATGGAGCTTTCACTTATCGTGTTACTGAAGTAATACACCGCTCGTTGACCGCGCGCGCAGGGCATGAGGGGTAACGCAGATGGCATCGACTTCGCCGGACCGGATACTGACGCTCGACGTCATTCGCGGCGTCGCCGTAATGGGCATCTTTTCGGTCAACGTCGTCGGCATGGCGATGATCGAAAGCGCCTATTTCTACCCACCCGATTACGGGTTCGACCACGGCTACGACAAGCTGATGTGGGCGCTCAACTCAATCCTGGTCGACGGGCGCTGGCGGTCGCTGTTCTCGATCCTGTTCGGCGCCTCGACGATCCTGGTGATCGAGCGCGGGGTGGCCGCGGGCAAGGCGGGCTGGCAGGTGCACTATCCGCGAATGATCGTGCTGCTCGGCTTCGGTCTTGCCCACTTCTACCTGCTGTGGTGGGGCGATATCCTGGCCAATTACGCGATGGTCGGGATGATCGCGTACCTGTTCTGGCGGCTCGACAAGAAGTGGCTGCTGCTGCTTTCGATCGCCATCCTGCTCTTCGTCAACGTATCGCAATTCGCCGGGGTCATCCCGCAGATGCTGATGGCTGAACGGGTGCGGGCAGGCGAAGGTACGTCCGAAGAGCAAAAGCGGATCGCGCAGCTGCTGGCGCCCGATCCCGACCTGCCCAGGAAGATCGCCGAGGACAAAGCCAGCCACGCATCGATCCCCGCACACGTCGCAGCCTCGACCCGGGAGGATGTGCGGTGGGAGCCGTTCGAAGGCGTCTTCGGTTATGGGATCGAGACGCTCGGCCTCATGCTGCTCGGCATGGCGGCCTACAAGTCAGGATTCCTCACAGGAGCATGGAGCAGGCGAAGCTACTGGATCGTCGTCGCGGCATGCCTCGTGCCGGACCTCGCGCTGCATACCTACGGCGCAGTGGCTTCGATCAAGGCCGATTTCGATCCGGTAACCTACTATCCCTGGACCCGGCTTTTCGTGAGTCCTTTCCACTCGGTCGGAGCGGTCGGCTATGCCGCGCTGATCATCTTGCTGTTCGGCCATCGCAGCGCAATCGCCGATCACTTCTCCGCGGTCGGCCGCGCCGCCTTCACCAACTACCTCGGCTCGACCATCGTCGGCACGCTGGTGTTCTACGGCACGTTCGGCGGTCTCTACGGCAAGGTGTCGCGCGGTGAGGCCTGGCTGCTGGTGCCGGTGGTCTGGGCGATCATGCTGCTGTGGTCGAAATGGTGGCTCGAGCGCTATCGCTACGGACCCTTCGAATGGGTCTGGCGCAGCCTCTCGCGCTGGGAGGTGCAGCCGATGCGCAAGCGGGTCGCCCCCACCTAGCGCGCGACCCACTCGCTTTCGTCGATGCCGAGCAATTTCAGAATCGAGGTCAGGTCGCCGCGATCGACCCACCCGTTGGCGGCGGCCCGGGCCCTGGGCTTGGCCCGGAAAGCCACCCCGTAGGTCGCAGCCTGCAGCATCGGGATGTCGTTCGCCCCGTCGCCGGTGGCGAGAGTCACCACGTCGTGTCCAATTTCGGCCGCCTCCTCGAGCAGGACCCGTTGCTTGACCGAGCTGTCGGTGATCGCTCCTTCGAGTCCGCCGGTCAGCTTGCCGCCTTCGGTCGCCAGGCGATTGCCGACGACGCGCTCGAATCCGAGCAGTTCGGCTACAGGATCGGCAAACTGGTGGAACCCGCCGGTGACCAGCACCGTGCGGCAGCCTCGACTCTTGAGCGTTTCGACCAGCGTGCGCGCGCCGGCCATCGGCTCTATGCGGGTGTCGAGGCATTCGACGATTGCCGCTTCGGGCAGATCGCGGAGCAGCATGACTCGCTCGCGCAGCGCGCTCTCGAAATCGAGCTCGCCCTGCATCGCCCGCTCGGTAATCGCCGCGATCTGCGGCTTGAGACCGGCGAAATCCCCAAGTTCATCGATGCATTCCTGCCCGATCATCGTCGAATCCATGTCCGAGACGAACAGGTGCGGAACGGCAAACGCCCGCTCCAGCACGATAGCGTCGGAGGGAGCGAAATGCTCGTCTATCACCCGGCGCAAGACTTCGGCATCGCCGCCCGGCAGCAGCATTTCGAGCACGTCGCCGCAGAAATCGAGCATCTGCGCGGCGGACAGTTCGAGCCCCTCTCCCTCGAGCGCGCGGGTTGCCGCGTCGAGGCGCGTTTCCAGTCCGGCCGGGTCTGCTATCAGGCGGGCTATGAGCACAGGGGACGTCTCCACAAAACCGGTCGCGCTCATTGCAGGGCCGACGGCGAGCGGCAAGAGCGATCTGGCCATCGAGCTGGCGCTCACGCTGGATCGCCCCTGTGTGGTGATCAACGCCGACAGCGCCCAGGTCTACAGCGACCTGCGGGTCCTCAGCGCCCGTCCGAGCGAAGCGGAGACGCGCGGCGTCGCGCACCGCCTGTTCGGCGCCTGGGACGGCGCCGAACCCTGTTCCGCCGCCGACTGGGCCGCCCGGGCCAAGCGCGAGATCGAGGATGCCCACCTTGCCGGGCAAGTGCCGATCCTGGTCGGCGGGACCGGTCTATACATCCGCACTCTGCTCGACGGCATTGCTCCGGTGCCGCGGATCGACCCGGCCGTGCGGGCTGCGGTCCGGGCCCTGCCAGTCGCCGCGGCCTACGCCGCCCTGACCGCAGAAGACCCGCAGCGCGCCGCTGTGCTCAAGCCCGCCGACACTACCCGGGTCGCCCGCGCGCTCGAAGTGGTTCGCTCGACCGGCAAGCCCCTGGCGCACTGGCAACAGCAGCGGGTCGGCGGGATCGGCCCGGTGATCGACCTCCACCCGCTGGTCCTGCTGCCGCCGCGCGAATGGCTGTTCGAACGCTGCGACCGGCGCTTCGCGCTGATGCTCGAGAACGGTGCGGTGGAAGAAGTCGAGACATTGCTTGAACGCGATCTCCCCGCAGCCAGCCCCGTGATGCGGGCGATCGGCGTGCCTGAGATCGCCGGGATGCTGCGCGGCGAGTGGTCGCGCGAGGAGGCAGTGGCCCGTGGCCGGCAGACGACGCGCAACTACGCCAAGCGGCAATACACCTGGTTCCGCAACCAGCCATCGCAAGAATGGCCGCGCTGCCAATCGGAAAGATGCTCGATGGAGGCACATTTTGAAAGATTATTTGCATTTTAACAGTTGACATGACATTTAATGTCATCTAGCCGCTCTTCCAAGCACGGTTGAACCCGTGACAGGAGTTGGAGAGGAGCGGCCCGGCACGATACCAATCGCGCCGGGCCAATCTTTTCCCCTCCAAGGTCGGTCGCAAACAGCAAAAGGAATGCCAGTCGTGTCCGAAGAACGCAGCGGCGCTGCGATACTCGTCGATTGCCTCGAACGGCAGGGGGTCGAATTCGTGTTCGGCTATCCCGGCGGGGCGGTACTGCCGATCTACGACGAACTGTTCGGCGATCACCGCATCCGCCACATCCTCGTCCGCCACGAAGCCGGCGCGGCGCACGCCGCCGAGGGCTATGCCCGCTCCACCGGCAAGCCGGGCGTCGTGCTGGTCACCAGCGGACCGGGCGCGACCAACGCGATCACCGGCATCGCCGACGCCTTCATGGATTCGATTCCTCTGGTGGTCATCACCGGCCAGGTGGCGACTAACCTGATCGGCACGGATGCCTTCCAGGAAGCCGACACCGTCGGCCTCACTCGCCACTGCACCAAGCACAACTACCTCGTGAAAGACCCGGCGGACCTCGCCGCGACGATCGACGAGGCGTTCGAGATCGCCACTACCGGCCGTCCCGGCCCGGTCGTCGTCGACATTCCCAAGAACGTCCAGGTCGCCACCGCGGCGCTGTCCGACGGGCCGGCGCAGCGACCGAAGCGCTACACGCCCAACACGGTGGGCACCGCGGGCGAAATTGCCGAGGCGATCGATCTCATCGCCAATGCCAGGGCTCCGGTGTTCTACACCGGCGGCGGAGTCATCAATTCAGGACCGCACGCCAGCAATGCGTTGCGCGAGCTGCAAGCGCTGACCGGCGCACCGCTGACCTCGACGCTGATGGGCCTGGGCGCCTTTCCTTCCGAACACCCGGACTGGCTCGGCATGCTCGGCATGCACGGCACCTACGAAGCCAACATGGCGATGAATCAGGCCGATCTGATTATCGCGGTCGGCGCCCGTTTCGATGACCGGGTGACGGGCCGGCTCGACTCGTTCGCGCCCAATTCGGCCAAAATTCACATCGATATCGACCGTAGCTCGATCAACAAGATCGTGCCGGTCGACCTCGGCATCGTCGGCGATTGCGGCATCGTGCTCGACCAGCTGATAGAGGCCTGGGGCAACCGCAAGCGGCAGGACCTGACCGAGTGGAAGGCGCGCATCACCGGCTGGCGTGCGCGCGACAGCCTGGCCTACCCGCCGCGCAAGGATTCGATCATGCCGCAACTGGCGATCGAACGCCTCTTCGCGCTGACCAGGGACCTCGACCCGATCATCACCACCGAGGTCGGCCAGCACCAGATGTGGGCGGCGCAGTACTTCGGCTTCGACAAGCCCAACCGCTGGCTGACCAGCGGGGGGCTCGGCACGATGGGCTACGGCATGCCCGCAGCGATCGGCGCCCAGCTCGGCAACCCCGGCAAGCTGGTGATCGACATCGCCGGCGAAGCCTCGATCCAGATGAACATCCAGGAGATGGGCACCGCGAGCCAGTTCCGCCTGCCGATCAAGGTTTTCATCCTCAACAACGAGTACATGGGCATGGTCCGCCAGTGGCAGGAACTGACTTACGAGAGCCGCTATTCGAACTCGTACAGCGACAGTCTGCCTGATTTTGTGAAAATGGCCGAAGCCTATGGCTGGAAAGGCATCCGTATCACTGAAGAAGCCGACCTCGACGCGTCGATCAAGGCGATGATGGAGCACGACGGGCCGGTGATGGTCGACTGCCAGGTGTCGAAGGAGGCCAACTGCTTCCCGATGATCCCGAGCGGCGCGGCGCATACCGAAATGCTGCTCTACGGCGATATGGTCGGCGGCACGATGGACGACGAAGCGAAGGCGCTGGTGTGATGAAGATCCAACAGCGTGAATCCGAACGCCACGTGCTGGCGGTTCTGGTCGACAACGAGGCGGGCATTCTCGCCAAGATCGCCGGCCTGTTCACCGCGCGCGGCTACAACATCGACAGCCTGACCGTGGCCGACATCACCGAGGACCACGCGACGAGCCGCATCACTATCGTCACCAACGGTCCGCCGCCGGTGATCGACCAGATCATCGCCCAGCTCGAGCGGCTGGTGCCGGTGCACAAGGTCACCGACCTGACCGACGCCGGTCCGCACGTCGAGCGCGAGCTCGCGCTGGTCAAGGTCAAGGGCACCGGCGAGGCGCGCGTCGAGGCGCTGCGCATCGCCGATGTGTTTCGCGCCAGCGTCATCGACACCACCACCGAGAGCTTCGTGTTCGAGCTGACCGGCGCGAGCGAGAAGATCGACCGCTTCGTCCACCTGATGCGCGAGCTCGGGCTGGTCGAAGTCGGCCGCAGCGGTGTCGTCGGCATGATGCGCGGCGCCGAGGGGGCCTAGAATATCTCTCATCCGTAAAAGCAACTTCGTCATTCCCGCGAAGGCGGGAATCCAGCTAGGGACCACCCAAACGCACTGGATCCCCGCCTGCGCGGGGATGACGAGAGAATGAGGAAGTGACGTGAAAGTCTATTACGACGCCGACGCCGACCTGAATCTGGTCACCGACAAGAAGATCGCCGTGTTGGGTTACGGCAGCCAGGGCCACGCGCATGCGCAGAACCTGCGCGACAGCGGGGTCAAGGAGGTCGCGATCGCTCTGCGCCCCGGATCGGGCAGCGCAAAGAAGGCCGAAGCCGCCGGATTCAAAGTCCTAAGCAACAAGGACGCGGCCGGCTGGGCCGATATTCTAATGATCCTCGCGCCTGACGAGCACCAGGCGGCGATCTGGGAGAACGACCTCAAGGGCAATATGAAGCCGGGCAGCGCGCTGGCATTCGCCCACGGGCTCAACATCCACTTTGGCCTGATCGAGCCCCCCGCCGACATCGACGTCATCATGATCGCGCCCAAGGGGCCGGGCCACACCGTGCGCAGCGAATACGTGCGCGGCGGCGGCGTTCCGTGCCTCATTGCGGTTCACCAGGATGCCACCGGCAATGCGCACGATGTCGCCCTCGCCTACGCCAGCGGCGTCGGCGGCGGCCGCTCGGGCATCATCGAGACCAACTTTCGTGAGGAATGCGAGACCGACCTCTTCGGCGAACAGGCCGTGCTGTGCGGCGGCATCACCCACCTTATCCAGGCCGGTTTCGAAACGCTGGTCGAGGCCGGCTACGCCCCGGAAATGGCCTATTTCGAGTGCCTCCACGAGACCAAGCTGATCGTCGACCTGCTCTACGAAGGCGGCATCGCCAACATGCGCTATTCGATCAGCAATACCGCCGAATACGGCGATATCACCACCGGTCCGCGGATCATCACCGATGACACCAAGGCCGAGATGAAGCGCGTGCTTGCGGACATCCAGTCGGGCCGCTTCGTCAAGAACTTCGTGCTCGACAACCGCGCCGGCCAGCCCGAGCTCAAGGCGAGCCGCAAGGCCGCCGAGGCCCATCCGATCGAGCAGGTCGGCAGCCGCCTGCGGGCGATGATGCCCTGGATCGGCAAGAACAAGCTGGTCGACCAGGAACGCAACTGACCCGGCTCGAGATGCGGACGAATCCGGGGGGAGCGGTTTGCCGCTCCCCCTTTTTTGTTTAAGCCGCCGCCGGTTTCTCGCGCGTCTTCCACAGCGACCAGGCGACGCCGCCGGCGAGGATCGCGAACGTGATCCCCAGCGAGGCCGCCGGGGGGAACTTGCCAAGTCCCAGCGCATCGGCAAGCAAGATCTTGGAGCCGATGAACACCAGCAGCACGCTCAGCGCATACTTGAGGTAGTGGAACCGCTCGACCATCGCCGCGAGCGCGAAATAGAGCGCACGCAGGCCGAGGATGGCGAAGATGTTGGACGTGTAGACGATGAACGGATCGGTGGTGATGGCGAAAATCGCCGGCACCGAATCGACCGCGAAGACGACGTCCACGAACTCGATCATGACCAGCGTCAGGAACAGCGGCGTCATGAACCACGCCGCCTTGCCGCTCGCGGGATCGGGCAGCTTGACCCAGAAATTCTGCCCGTGCAGCGTGTCCGTCACCCGGAAGCACCGACGCACCCAGCGCAGCACGGGCGAGCCACCGACATCGTACTGCTTGTCGGCCGTCAGCCACATTTTGATGCCGGTCACGATCAGGAACGCCGCGAAGAGATAGAGTACCCAGCCCCACTGCTGCACCGCCGCGGCACCGAAGCCGATCATCACCGCGCGCAGCACGATGACGCCCAGAATGCCCCAGAACAGCACCCTATACTGGTGCAGACGGGGGATGCCGAAGTAGCCGAAGATCATCGCGATGACGAAGACGTTGTCCATCGCCAGGCTCTTCTCGATCGCGAACCCGGTAACGTAGCTTAGGCCCGCATCCGCGCCCGCGTACCACCACAGCCAACCGCCGAATGCGAGACCGAGCGCGACGTAGAAGGCTGACATCGCCAAACTCTCGCGCACGCCGATTTCACGCTCCTTGCGGTGCATGACGCCGAGATCGATGACGAGCAAGGCGAGCACAATTGTGATAAAGAACAGCCACATCCAGACCGGTTTTCCCAGCCAATCGAGCATCAGGAATTCCATCGTTCAATCCACGTATCGATGCGCCGCCCGTCGGCGGCGTGGGATAGCGCAGGTTCCGACATCGCGGGCGACGGCTCGCTCGCCAGAGGGGCCCGGATCCAATTTGAAGGCTAGGTGCGGCCCACTAGCGAGAGCGGGCCGCACCTAGCCGGGTCAGGCCCGGGTGGGATTGCGCGGCCGGGCGACGTCGCGCAGTGCGTCGCGCACCGCCAGCTTGAGCTTCTTGAGCCTGCGAATCCGGAAATGATCCGGCCATTTGCGGACCTGTTCGATCCGCAGCTCCTCGTCGAGGCGCTGGTGTTTCTGCAGGAGACTGAAAACCTTGGGACTCATCGTGCACTCCTCGTGAACGCGTTGGTTCAATCGAGTGTCGCCCGGTTCGAGTTCGGAGGAAGGGGGGAAGCCGAACCTCGCACCGGGGACACCCGATGCGGTCCGACATCACGCGCGGATTGAAGAATCCGATACGCCAGAGGGGCCCGGCCCGCATTCGCAATCTAGGATGCATTGCCCGCGGGTTCAAGAGGCCGCGGAACCGCCTTTCGTTCCAGCGCCTGGTGGATGGAGTGCCGATTGCGATTCGCCCCGAAGGCAGGTGCCCTGGCCTTGCGGAACCAGAAGCTTACGCAGCCAATCTTCGCAGTGGACAATGTCAAAAACCATCGCCAGAATCCCGGCAACTTTTCACGGGAGAACTCACACATGCGCAAACTCACCGCCACCGTCCTCGCCGGCGCTGTCACGCTCGCCGCCTTTACCTCGCTTCAAGCCCAGAACGGGCCGCCGCAGTTGCCGGGCCAGATGGACACCAAGCGCGTCCTGGCGGGAACCTACAAGACCGACAAGAACCACTCGCTGATCGGCTTCCGCTACAATCACTTCGGCTTCAACGACTACTTCGGCATCTTCGGCGATGTCGACGCAACGCTCATGATCGATCCGGCGAACCTGGCCGGAGCCAAGGTCGAAGCGACGGTCCCGATCAACCCGACCGTCGCCAGCCAGGGCTTCCACGATCACCTGCTGCGCGGCGGGCAGGACGGCAAGAAGCCGGACTTCTTCGGCCCGAATCCGGCGCCGGCTCACTTCGTCTCGACCAACGTGAAGGTCGACGGGACGAAAGCCAAGATCACCGGCGACTTGACGCTCAACGGCGTGACCAAGCCGGTGACCATCGATGCGGTCTTCACCGGTGCGGGCAATTCGATGATGGGCAACAAGCTGACCGTCGGCTTCGAGGGATCGGCCACGATCAAGCGCTCGGACTTCGGTCTCGCGACGTTCGTACCGATGGTCGGCGACGAGGTCGACCTGACGATCACCACCGCGTTCGAGAAGCAGTAAGCATTCAGATCGGGCGGCGCGTTCGCGCGCCGCCCTTTCGCACTGGATTTCTTAACCGCCTTCGCCTATCTCTACCCGCATGATCCGCCGCGAGCTCCTGTCGCTGCTTCGACTTACGCGCCCTTAGGCGCGACCCACTGCCTGCGCCCACGCGGCGCGGCGCCCGCCTAAGGGCCCTTCACCACCCGATAGTCGAAATTGTCCGCGCTGGCGCTTGCCGCGCGGCATTGATGCGATAAGGCAAATTGCGATGGCGATGCTGAGCGATCCCTCGGTTAAGTACCGGCCCTTCCCCCAGGTGCCTCTGCCCGACCGGCAGTGGCCCTCGCGTACGATTACGTCCCCGCCGCGCTGGCTTTCGACCGACCTGCGCGACGGCAACCAGGCGATCGTCGACCCGATGGATGCGGTGAAGAAGAACCGCTTCTTCGACCAGCTGGTCGAAGTCGGGCTGAAAGAGATCGAAGTCGGCTTCCCGAGCGCCGGACAGACCGAGTTCGACTTCATCTCCGGCCTGGTCAAGTCGGGGCGCATACCCGACGATGTCCTGGTCCAGGTCCTCACCCAGAGCCGCGAAGACCTGATCCGCACCAGCTTCGAAAGTCTCGAAGGCGCGCGCTCGGCCATCGTCCACCTCTACAACGCGGTCAGCCCGGCATGGCGCGAAATCGTCTTCCGCATGACGCCCGACGAGGTGCGCGAGGTTGCCATGAAAGGCGCAAAGGTCATGCGCGACGAAGCGGCGAAGCGGCCCGACACCGATTGGCACTTCCAGTATTCGCCGGAAACCTTTTCGACCGCGGAACTCGATTTCTCGATTTCCGTCTGCGAGGCGGTAATGGACGTCCTGCAGCCGACGCCCGAAAATCCCATCATCCTCAACCTGCCGGCCACGGTCGAGGCGGCGACGCCGAACATCTACGCCGACCAGATCGAGTATTTCTGCCGCAACCTGCCGAACCGTGAGAGCGCGGTCATCTCGCTGCACACCCACAACGACCGCGGTACCGGCGTGGCCGCGGCGGAGCTGGGTCTGATGGCCGGCGCCGATCGCATCGAGGGATGCCTGTTCGGCAACGGCGAACGCACCGGCAACTGCTGTCTGGTGACGCTGGCGCTCAACATGTACACGCAAGGGATCAACCCGGGCCTCGATTTCTCGAACATCGACGAGGTCATCGAGACCGTCGAGTACTGCAACCAGATCCCTGTCCACGAGCGCCATCCCTATGGCGGCGAGCTGGTCTTCACTGCTTTTTCCGGCAGCCACCAGGACGCGATCAAGAAGGGTTTCGCCGCACAGGAACGGCGCAACGACGAGCTGTGGCGCGTGCCCTATCTGCCAATCGATCCGGCCGACCTCGGACGCAATTACGAAGCCGTCATCCGGGTCAATTCGCAGTCCGGCAAGGGCGGCTTTGCCTGGGTGCTCGAACAGGACCAGGGCCTGAAGCTGCCGAAGAAGCTGCAGGCGGACTTCTCGAAACATGTCCAGCGCCTCGCCGACGAACTCGGCCGCGAGCTGAACGCCGCGGATATCTGGCAGACCTTTCGCGAAGCATACTTCGTCAAGGTCGACAAGCGCCGCTTTCGCCTCGTCGATTTCGAGGAAACCCGCGCCACCGACGGCACCCGCCTGTTCGCCGGGACGATCGAGGTCGACGGCAAGCCGCAACGGGTTTCGGGCCGCGGCAAGGGCCTGATCTCGTCGGTGCTGACGACGCTGAGACAAACCTTCGGGCTCGAGCTCGAGGTGGCCGATTACGTCGAGCATGCGCTCGGCACCGGCAGCGATGCGCGCGCGGCAACCTATCTCGAATGCCGCACAACGGACGGCCGCACCGTCTGGGGCGTGGGGATCGACGAGGACGTAGCGGCAGCCAGCGTGAGAGCGATCATCAGCGCGGCCAACGGGGCGAGCCAAGGCGCGGAATAGCGGCGCGCCCTCGCGGCGGAGGAACCGCCTGCGTCCGCGCGTCGTTGAGCAGGCACAACATCATCCAGGAGACATCGTCATGCGCATCCTCCTCCTCACTGCCGCCGCCGCGGGAATCGCCCTCGCGGGCTGCTCCGAACGCACGCAGGACAGCGCCGAAGAAGCGGCCAAGTCGGCCGCCGCCGACGCCGCGGCCAATACCGAGCAGGTCCTCAACAAGGGCGCCGAGGCCGCAGGCGACGCCGCACAAGATCTGGACCGCAAGGCGGACCGAGCCGAGGATGACGCGCAGGACCAATCCCTCTCCGAAACGCAAGCGGACTAAGCACGCCCTAAACCGGCTCCAGCGGCTGCGGATCTTTCGGCGTGTGGATCACGCTGAGAGGCTCGCCCGCTCGGACTTCGCCGCCCTCGACCACTACCGCCATCACGCCCGCCTTGCGAACCAGCGAGCCATCGGCGCGGCGCTCGAGCGTGGCGGCCATGGCGCCCTTGCCGATGTTCCGGTCGATCTGGGCACACGGGTTGCGCAGGCCGGTGAGTTCGATCACCGCCTCACCGCCCAGCCGCAGCAATGTTCCGCGGGGCAATGAGAGCAGGTCGACGCCGCGGGTCGTGACGTTTTCGCCCAGCTCGCCAGGCGCAACGGCGAAGCCCTGCTGCGCCAGTTCATCGAACAGTTCGGCATGGATCAGGTGGACCTGCCGCAGGTTCGGCGCACCCGGCGTCTTCGCAATCCGCGACAGGTGCTGCACGGTGCGACCGCTATGAGCGTCGCCGGAAACCCCCAGCCCGGCGACGAGTTCGATGCTGTCGCAGCGTCGCTTGGCGAAACGGTGGGCCCCGTCGCGGGCCACGGCGATGATCCGGCCTGTCATGCGGCAACGCCATGTGCCAAGGAAGCGCTCCCCTCAAGTCCGAAACACTGGTGAACGCCGATGAGCCTGCCCGCCTGTCTCGAAAAACTGCGCATCCCGGTGATCGGCGCACCGCTGTTCATCATCTCGCACCCGGCCCTGGTGATCGCCCAGTGCACCGCCGGTGTAGTCGGCAGCTTTCCGACGCTCAACGCCCGCCCGATCGAACAGCTCGACGAATGGCTGCACGAGATTACCGAGGCCCTTGCGGCGCACGACGGCGCGCATCCCGGGCGGCCGTCGGCGCCGTTCGCCTGCAACCTGATCGTCAATCGCGCCAACGCGCGGCTCGAGGAGGATGCGCGGCTGCTAGCCAAATGGAAGCCGAAAATCGTCATCACCTCGCTGGGCGCACGCGAGGAGATCAACGACCTGGTCCATTCGTGGGGCGGGATCGTATTGCACGACATCATCCACGACCGCTTCGCCCGCAAGGCGATCGAGAAGGGCGCCGACGGATTGATCGCGGTCGCTGCCGGTGCCGGGGGTCACGCGGGTACGCTTTCACCCTTCGCGCTGGTCCAGGAAATCCGCGAATGGTTCGACGGGCCGCTGATCCTCTCGGGGGCCATCGCCAACGGCGGGGCGATCCTTGCCGCACAGGCCATGGGCGCGGACCTCGCCTATATCGGCTCGCCTTTCATCGCCACCGAGGAAGCGCGCGCCATCCCTGCTTACAAGCAGGCCATCGTCGAGGGGGGCGCCAGCGATATCGTCTATTCGAGCCACTTCACCGGGGTCCATGGCAACTACTTGCGCGGCTCGATCGAGGCAGCTGGGCTCGACCCCGACAACTTGCCCGAAGGCGACGCGAGTTCGATGGATCTGAACAGGGCCGGAGGCGGCTCCGCGAAAGCGTGGAAGGATATCTGGGGCGCCGGCCAAGGGATCGGCGCGGTCAAATCGGTCGGCACGACAGGCGAGCTGGTCGACCGGCTCGAACGCGAATACCGGGCCGCGAAAGCCCGGTTGCTCGGCGCGTGACGAGCTTCGCTATCAAGCGAAAGAAACCTCCGTGCGCCTCCACGGTTCGGTCCACGCTCGCCCACTCACAGCGACCACGGAGCTTCCCGTTCCGCCCTTGCCCCATCAACCGCGGCTGACGCGCACGAATTGTCGATTCGCCGAGGGGGAAAGCTCGAGCCGTTCTCCGGCCGGACCGGCAACCCTTTCGGTCTTAACGATTTTCCCCCGCTCGCCGAGATAATCGAAAAGGCGCAACGCCAGCCGCGTTGCCGCGTCGAGATCCTTGGCGAGATCGGGCTCGATACGCAGGTCCTGGCCAACGAACAGCGCCAAACCCTCGCTGTGCAATCCGCCGTCGGGTGCGGGCGCGAGCGACGTCAGCAACAGTCCCGGAAAATCACCGTTGGCAATCCAGCTCTCGATGCCTTTGCGGAAATCCCTCGGATTGCTCCAGCACCGTGCGGCCTGCCAGACAACAGCCTCGACGCCGGCAAGATCGGTGCACGCGGCGGCCAACCACGCCATCGATCTGAGCACCGGAGCCATGCGCCTCCCCCCGGCCAGATGCGCACCAGGCATGATGGTGATCGCGGTGCAAACATCGAGATCGGAACCATCGACGTGGCTGTCGCTGCGGCGGTGGGGCCTGTCGGCCGGGGGGCCCGGTGCGAGCCCGACGATGTCGAATGTCAGGCCGTTCGCGAGCAGTTGGGTCCGGGCCGGCAAGGCTGGCGAATCACGACCGGCGTCGGCCTGGAAAGCCAGCTCGATTCCTTCGATCTCAGCAAGATGCTCGGCAATCGCCTTCGCAGTCGGTCTCTTGCCGCTTGCAAACAGTAACGAGACCGCCGGCGGTCGGCCGGACATCGAACCTGGCGCGCGTGAATTCGTCAATGCTTCCCATCCCCGGCGCGATTTGTGGCCTCAAACTGCAGGCGGGTCCAGTGGTAAAGCACTGTAATACATCCAAATCGGTGCAATTTCCCAACGACATCGTTCTGTCGACAGCCCTCCCCTCGCTCTTCCTCGCTGCTCGCATCTGCTCTAGAGTCCGCCGATGGCCACCAAACCGGCAGTTCTCGGCATCGCGACCTCGCTTTCCGGAAAGACCTGGCGCTGGCGCGCCGGCAACATGGAAATCGGCGAAAGCCTGACCGGACATCTCGATGGCATCGTCGACCAGCTGCTGCTCGGTCGCGGCGTGGCGCGGGAAGACCTGGCCAAGCAGCGGACCCCGGTGCTGCGCGAGTTTCTCCCCGATCCTGCGATCTTCTGCGACATGGAAGTTGCAGCGGACCGGCTGGCCCAAGCGGTGCTGGCGCAGGAGCGGGTGACGATCTTCGGCGATTACGACGTCGACGGCGCGACCAGCGCCGCGCTGCTGATTCGCCTGCTGCGCGATCTGGGCCTCGGGGCGGGGTACTATATCCCCGATCGCCTGCTCGAGGGATACGGGCCGAGCGGCGAAGCGCTGGTGCGTCTCGGCGCCGAGGGATCGAGTCTCATCGTCACGGTCGATTGCGGGGCGATGGCCTTCGAGGCCCTTGCCGCTGCCCGCGATGCCGGGGTCGACGTCATCGTGGTCGACCATCACAAGTGCGCGGCCGATCTCCCGCTGGCGCTCGCGCTGGTCAACCCCAATCGGCTCGACGAAACCGACGAGGCAGCCACTCATGGCCATCTCGCGGCTGTCGGCGTCGCCTTCCTTCTCGCCGTATCGCTCGTCCGCACGCTGCGCCGGCGGGGCTTTTTCGACGCTCGCAAGGAGCCGGACTTGTTCGCCCTGCTCGACCTCGTGGCACTCGGCACGGTGGCCGACGTCGCGGCGATCCGCGGCCTCAACCGCGCCTTCGTCGCGCAGGGGCTCAAGATCATGGCCCAGCGGCGCAATGTCGGCATGTCCGCCCTGATCGACGCAAGCCGTCTCACCCGCCCGCCGGCGTGCAGCGACTGCGGTTTCGCGCTCGGCCCGCGCATCAATGCCGGCGGGCGAGTCGGCGAGTCGACGCTGGGGGTGAGGCTGTTGACGACCGAAGACCCCGACGAGGCGCGGGCCATCGCCGAACAGCTCTCCGTTCTCAACGACGAGCGCCGGGCAATCGAGGCGGCGGTGCAGGAAGCTGCCGAGCTGCAGCTCGAGCGGCAGCACAACCGTTCGGTCATAACCCTGGCCGGCAAGGGCTGGCACCCGGGCGTGATCGGCATCGTCGCGGGCCGCATCAAGGAGAAATCCGGCAAGCCGGTCATCGTTATCGCGCTCGATGAGCAAAACCTGGGCAAGGGATCGGGCCGGTCGATCAGCGGCGTCGACCTCGGCGCGGCAATCATCGGCGCGAAGGACAAGGGCCTGCTGGTAGCCGGCGGCGGTCATGCCATGGCGGCCGGCCTGACCGTCGAGGAGGCGCGGCTCGAGGAATTCGCGGACTGGATCGATGCCCAGCTCGGCGCCGCGGTGACGCGCGCTTCGGCCGAGCAGACGACGACGCTCGACCTGGCAATCGCGCCGCGCGGGCTCACCCCCGAACTGGTCGAGACGCTCGAGCAGGCCGGTCCCTTCGGAGTCGGCTGGCCGGCACCGCGCATCGCCGTCGGCCCCATCCGCCTGGTGCGCGCGGACACCGTCGGCACGGATCACGTTCGCTTGATCGCCGGGGGTGCCGACGGCGCCTCGTTCAAGGCCATCGCCTTCCGCGCCGCCGAAAGCGAAATGGGGCAGGCGCTGCTGCACGGCGCGCAAGGCCGCCGGCTGTGGCTCGCCGGGCGCGCCAAGATCGACGACTGGGGGAACCGGCCCCAGGCCGAACTGCACCTCGAAGATGCCGCCTGGGCCGACTGAGCGACGCACGACCCAGCAGGCTTGACCGCGCGCGCAGCCGCCCCTAAGTGCGCCGCCACGCATCCGATGCGGCCCCTTCGTCTAGCGGTTAGGACGCGGCCCTTTCACGGCTGAAACACGGGTTCGATTCCCGTAGGGGTCACCATCGGTGGCAGAAGGCCAGACACTGGCCCCTTCGTCTAGCGGTTAGGACGCGGCCCTCTCACGGCTGAAACACGGGTTCGATTCCCGTAGGGGTCACCATCTCATGACAGATTTGCGACAGGTGGGCTGGCGCCCGCGGCACGGGGTGTCTAACGCTCCGCCGCGATGGACGAGACCCGTTCGATTCCGTGGCCCGGGATAGGGCTGGCGCTGGCTGCCGGCGCGGTGCTGCTGTTCGAAGGCGTCGATGTCCTTCTGGCGCTCGGCGTGGTGATCGTCTGGATCGGATCAGTCTTTCTCCTCATCCCTCCGCCCCAGCGCATTCCCGCTCCCCAGGGGGACATGCAGCTGACGCGCGACGGGATGCGCGAGCTGATCGAGCACTCCGGCATTCCGTTCCTCCTGCTCGACGACAGCCGCATCGTGATCGCCAATGCCGAGGCGCGCGAGGTTCTCGGCCGGCATATCGTGGGCCAGGACGCGCGCGTCGCTTTCCGCCACCCGGCGGCGGTCGATCTGCTCGGGCGCCAGCAAGGCGGCAGCGTGACGGTTCAGGGCCTGACCGGACCGCGCAGTTCCTGGCAGATGACCCGGCAGCCGATCGACGGACGCTACTGGCTCATCGAACTGATCAATCGCACCGCCGAGGCCGACATCAGCCGCGCGCATACCGACTTCGTCGCCAATGCCAGCCACGAGCTGCGCACCCCGCTCGCCTCGATCATCGGCTATGTCGAGACGCTCGTCGAGGAGGGCGCGAAGGCGGACAAGGACATGGCCGCCAAGTTCCACGCCACGGTTCTGCGGGAGGCCAAGCGCTTGCAGGGCCTGGTCGACGACCTCATGTCGCTGTCGCGCGTCGAGGCCGAGAAACACGATCAGCCGCGCAGCAAGATCGATCTCGCGATCCTCGTCGAACGAGCGGCACGCGACGGTGCCGGTCCGGAGCGGCTCGAGCGCGTCAGGCTGCACTTGCCCGAAGAACAGCTCATCGTGCGCGGCGACAGTGAACAGCTCGAGCAAGTCGTCCGCAACCTGGTCGACAACGCTCTGAAGTACGGCGATCCGGAAGGAATGGTCGACGTGACGCTCGAGAAGTCGGAACGCGGCATGGCCTCGCTGCAGGTCCGCGACCAAGGCGAAGGTATCGCGCCCCAGCACCTACCCCACTTGACCCGCCGATTCTATCGCACCGACCCGGGCCGCAGCCGCGCTGCGGGAGGAACCGGGCTCGGTCTGGCCATCGTCAAGCATATCGTGGAAAGGCACCGCGGCCGCCTCGACATCGCCAGCAAGCAGGGACAAGGCACCACTGTAACTGTCCGCATGCCGATGGTCGGAGAAGGTGCGGGGGAGCAGACATGATACTGTCACGCACAGGGCCTAGGCCGCGCCGGTTATCTGCTGGACATTGCCGCGCCACTCCTGTTTCGGCTCCGGGCACCATGTTTAAGGAACCGGAATAGAATGTCGGGGGCAACCCTCCTTCTGGTTGGTCTGGGACTGGCACTGGCAGGATGGCTCGCCGCGCGTGCTCGCGCGTGGAGCCTGAAGAGCGCGTCGCCGAAGGGCCAGATGCGGGCGCTTCCGAGCTACCATGGCTGGTACGTCGCCTTGTGGATTGCGATCCCGGTCATGCTGTTCATCGGCGTCTGGAGCGTGGTCGCGCCAAATCTGGTTATGCAATCGGTATTGGCGCACCCGGCGGCGGCCCAGCTCCCGGAGTTCGGGATGCAGCGCGAAACGATCCTGGCGGAGGCGCGCGGGGTCGCGACCGGCGCTTCTCAGACCGTGTTCAACCGCGGGGCCGCCGACCTGGTCGAGCCGTTTCGTGAAGCGATCGCGCGCTATCGCCTGATCGGCGTGGCAGGCACGCTGGCGATCGGCCTGTTGTTCGGCGGGCTCGCTTTCCTGCGGGTTCGGCCCGACTTCGCGGCGCGCACGAAGGTCGAGCGCATCATCATGGGCATGCTCCTCCTCGCCTCGCTGGTGGCGATCCTGACGACGCTCGGCATCTTCCTCAGCCTGGTTTTCGAGACCGTCCGCTTCTTCGGCATGGTCTCCCCCATCGACTTCCTGCTCGGGCTGCACTGGGGGCCCGACCCCATGGCCAACGCAGCCAACCCCGATCCTTCGCGCTATGGCGCCATCCCGCTGTTCTGGGGCACGATCTACATTGGCGCGATCATCGCCATGATCGTCGCCATTCCGCTTGGCTTGATGAGCGCAATCTACCTGACACAATACGCCGATCCGCGCTGGCGCAGCTGGTTGAAACCGATCCTCGAGATTCTCGCCGGAGTACCGACTGTGGTCTACGGCTATTTCGCCGCCCTGACAGTCGCCCCGGCGATCCGCGATGCGGCGATGGCGATCGGGATCCAGAATGCCTCGAGCGAAAGCGCGCTGGCGGCCGGGCTGGTGATGGGGGTGATGATCATCCCCTTCGTTTCCTCGATGGCCGACGATTCGATTGCCGCTGTTCCCCAGGCCATGCGCGACGGCAGCCTGGCGATGGGAGCCACGACCAACGAGACAATTCGCCGCGTCCTCGTACCGGCCGCCCTGCCGGGCATCGTTGCCGGCGTGATGCTGGCGATAAGCCGGGCCATTGGCGAAACGATGATCGTGGTCATGGCCGCGGGCGCCGCGGCCAATCTCACCGCGAACCCGCTCGAGACCATGACCACGGTGACCTACCAGATCGTCGCCATGCTCACCGGCGAAGGCAGCTTCGATCATCCGGCCACACTCAGCGCCTTCGCGCTCGGCTTCGTGCTGTTCCTCGTCACGCTGGGCCTCAACTTCTTCGCCCTGCGCGTCGTAAAACGGTTCCGTGAAGCCTATGAGTGAACACGTCGCCCCCACCCGCACGAGCGCCTACGAGGCGCGGCTGCGCCAGCGCTATGCCGCCGAGAAGCGCTTCAAGCTCCTCGGCCTTTCGGCCGTGATCTTTTCGGTCGCGGTATTGCTTGTGCTGCTAGTGACGATGACCCTGAACGGCATCGGCGGCTTTCAGCGCACCGAACTCGCGGTCAAGGTCGACTTTCGCCAGGCCGCCCTCAGCCTCGATCCGAACATCAAGGCCGGGCCGCAAAAAATTCGTGCGCTGGAGACCCAGGGCCTGCCCGCGGTCATCGAGTTCTACGGCAATCGCTCGCTCGGTGCAGAGGGCTATGCCGAGCTCAACAGCGATGCCTGGCGCAACGCCGCCTCGCAAATCATCGCCGATCCCTCGCTGCTCGACAAGGAAGCGGTGCTCTGGCTGCCGGCGAGCGACGATCTCGCCAATGCCTATGGCGGCGATGGCCATCTGGACCTGAAGCCGCTCGCCCGCCAACTCGCAGACCAGGGCAAGCTGGAAGATCGCCTCGACCTTGGTTTTCTCGCGAGGTCGGATGCCACCGATCCGCAGCAGGTGGGCATCTGGGGGGCGCTCAAGGGATCGATCCTGACCATGATCGTGACCCTCTTGCTGGCGTTCCCCGTCGGTGTCCTCTCCGCGCTCTACCTCGAGGAATATGCTCCGAAGAACCGCTGGACCGACGTGATCGAGGTGTCGATCAACAATCTGGCGGCGGTCCCTTCGATCATCTTCGGCCTGCTCGGCCTGGCGGTGTTCCTCGGGCTGTTCCCCAACATGCGCTCCGCGCCGCTGATCGGCGGCCTCACGTTGGCGCTGATGACTATGCCGGTCATCGTCATCGCCGGGCGCAACGCGATCAAGGCGGTGCCCCCGAGCATTCGCGACGGCGCGCTGGCGATCGGCGCGAGCCCCGTGCAGGTCGTGTTTCACCACGTCCTGCCCCTCGCCCTGCCCGGCATCCTCACCGGCACGATCATCGGCATGGCCCGGGCGCTGGGCGAAACCGCGCCGCTGTTGATGATCGGCATGCGCGCCTTCGTCGCCACGCCCCCCGACGGCTTCACGGACCCGGCTACGGTGCTGCCGGTGCAGATCTTCCTGTGGTCCGACGAGATCGACCGCGGCTTCGTCGAGCGCACCAGTGCCGCGATCATCGTTCTTTTGCTGTTCCTGCTGGTCATGAACGGCCTCGCCATCTACCTGCGCAACCGCTTCGAGAAGAAATGGTGACCACCGAGACAACCACCACCGCCAAGATGCGGACCCGCGACGTATCCGTCTATTACGGTTCGAAGCAGGCGATCGATTCGGTTTCAATCGACATACCGACCGAGTTCGTCACCGCGTTCATCGGGCCGTCCGGGTGCGGCAAATCCACTTTCCTGCGCGCGCTCAACCGGATGAACGACACCATCCCGACGGCACGGGTCGAAGGCTGCATCGAGCTCGACGGAGAGGACATCTACGCCTCGGGCATGGACGTGGTGCAGCTGCGCGCCCGCGTCGGCATGGTGTTCCAGAAGCCCAATCCGTTCCCCAAGACCATCTTCGAGAACATCGCCTATGGGCCGCGCATCCACGGACTGGCCGAGGGCAAGGCAGAGCTCGACGCGATCGTGGAGAAATCGCTGCGCCGCGCCGGATTGTGGGAGGAGGTCAAGGATCGCCTCGACGATTCGGGGACTGCGCTTTCCGGGGGCCAGCAGCAGCGGCTATGCATCGCCCGGGCCATCGCCGTCGATCCCGAAGTCATCCTGATGGACGAACCGTGTTCGGCGCTCGATCCGATTGCCACCGCGAAGATCGAGGAACTGATCGACGAACTGCGCGGTCGCTATGCCATCGTCATCGTCACCCATTCGATGCAACAGGCCGCCCGCGTATCGCAGCGAACAGCCTTCTTCCACCTCGGCAAGATGGTGGAGTATGGTGAAACATCGCAGATCTTTACCAATCCGAGTAAGGAACGCACCAAGGACTATATCACAGGCAGGTACGGCTGATGGTCGCAGAACATACGGTTAAGGCATTCGACGAAGACATTACCCGTCTGCGCGGCCTGATCGCCGAGATGGGCGGGCTGGCCGAAGTCGCGATCCAGGAAGCGATGCAGGCGCTGGTCAGCGGCAACGAAGAGCTCGCCTCCGGCGTCGTCAAGCGCGACAAGAAGCTCGACCGGCTGGAAAGCGAGGTCGACGAGCTCGCGGTCCGCGTCATCGCCCTGCGCGCGCCGATGGCCGACGACTTGCGCGAGATCATCGCCGCGCTGAAAATCGCCGGAGTCGTCGAGCGGATCGGCGATTACGCCAAGAATATCGCCAAGCGCGTCGGGCGGATCGAAGGGCGCCATCACTTCGAACCGCTGACACTGCTGCCGGCGATGGCCGAGGTCGCCGCCGAAATGGTACACGATGTGCTCACGGCGTTCGCCGCCCGCGACCCGGTCCTGGCGCGCGAAGTGATCGCCACCGACGACAAGGTGGATGCCTTCTACGACAGCATTTTCCGCAATCTCGTCAGCCACATGGTCGAGAATCCCAAGACCATCAGCAGCGCGGCGCAGTTGCTGTTCATCGCGCGGAATATCGAGCGCATCGGCGATCATGCGACCAACGTGGCCGAGATGGTGCATTACGCCGCCACCGGGCAATATCCGCCGGACGAACATGACAGCGGCGATTGATCGGCGCCGTTCGTTGCCGCGGATTTGTCACGCAGGCGTCACAATTTTGTTGTCTTAGGCCGCCATGCCCCAGCCAAAGCTCCTGCTTGTCGAGGACGACAGTTCGCTTGCCGAGCTGCTCGAATACCGTTTCGAAAAGGAAGGGTACGACGTCCGCACCACGTCCGACGGGGACGAGGCGCTGATGATGGCCGAGGAAGACAACCCCGATCTGGTCATACTCGACTGGATGATCGAGGGTACCAGCGGAATAGAGGTGTGCCGCCGCCTGCGCCGCAGCAAGGCGACCGCCGGCGTGCCGATCATCATGCTGACAGCGCGCGAAGCCGAAGACGACCGCATTCGCGGGCTCGAGACCGGCGCCGACGACTATGTCACCAAACCGTTCAGCCCACGCGAACTGATCGCCCGCGTCTCAGCCGTTCTGAGGCGAGTCCGGCCCGCCCTGGCCGGGGAAGCGATCGAACTCGGCGACCTCCGGCTCGACCCTGCCGCGCACCGCGTCGCGCGAAGCGGCCAGGAGCTCAAACTGGGCCCCACCGAGTACCGCCTGCTGGCGTTCTTCATGGAACACCCGCGCCACGTCTTCTCGCGCCACCAGTTGCTCGATGCAGTCTGGGGCAACGGCAGCGAGATCGAGGAACGCACGGTGGACGTCCACATCCGCCGTCTGCGCAAGGCGATCGAGCTCCCGGGCAGCAAGGACCCCATCCGTACCGTGCGCTCTGCCGGGTATTCGTTCGACCCCGCCTGATCAGTTGTCCGCCGGGCCGGCCCCGGCCCCGTGAGCGGTCGCCCGCTCGACGTCTTGCGAAGCCTCGCCGTGCTTGAGCAACATCGTTCCTAGGGCGGCGGCGAGCATGAGCGGGCCGATGGTGAAGAAAATCAACTCGGTGTCGATTGAATTGGCGGTGGCCACGATCCACGCCCCGATCGGACGGCCGAAATTGGCCAGCGCCATATAGATCGTGAACTGGGTGGCGGCCACGGACGGGGTGCAGACCTGCATCGCCAGCGGAATCATCGCGATGGCGACAAAAATCCCGAACATGTCGATGCCCCAGACGAGCGCGTAGAGGACCGCCGGGTCAGTCCAGTAAGTGGGCAGGAGGCCTGCGGCCAGGATCAGGTCCCGGTCAGGACGAACATCGTTGCCAGCACCCGGCGCTTACCTATCTTCGCCGTGAGGTAGCCGCCGACGAGCAGCCCGACGATTCCTGCCACCAGACTGCTGAGCGAGGTTATGTTGGTGTACTGCGTTGTCGAAAGGCCGACATACCGGGTCGCAAGCACCGGGTTGAAGACGTCGTAGATGCCCGCGGGCACGTTGCGGACCAGCAGGAACGGCACCACGATCAGACTGGCAGGCGCGGTCATCGCCTTGAAGCTCTGCCTCAGCAGGGGCAGCCAGGCGTCGATCTTGATATCGAGATTGCGCGGATGCGCCCGACCCTCGCTCCACGGCAGGCGGCGCTCGCCCGGTCGCTCGCGCAGAAGTAACGCGAACAGGACGCCGAACGACAGGAACACTGCAGCGGCAATGAACGCGCCGCCGGACCCGTACTTGTGCAGGAAGTATCCGCCCGCCGCCGTGGCGCCCGACATGCCGAAGGTCTGAGCTCCAAACATGATGCCGCCGGCCTTGGCCTGCTCGTCCTCGTTCATGATGTCGACCACGAGGCTATCGATCGACACGTCCTGGAATGTCGTGGCCGTGCTGACGACGAACGCGAGCACCGAGAGGAGCGCGGTGTCGGTTCCGACCGGATTGAAGAACGCCGCGATAAGCAGACTCAGCGCCATGACCGACTGCGAGCCGACGATCCAGATGCGCCGGCGGCCCATCGGTAGGAACGTATAGCGGTCCATCAGGAAGCCGTTCATCAGCTTGAGCGTCCACGGCAGCGAGAACGCTGTGACCACGGTGGCGATTTCCGTCGTGCCTGCCCCGGTATTGGCCATGAAGGCCGGAATCGCGACGTAGAACAGTCCCATCGGGACGCCTTCGAAGATGTAGAACACGAAGACGGTGGCGAGCCGCATGAACGGGTTTTCCGTAAGCGGGCGGAAGACCCCAATATCTGCCGTGCTCGCCATGCGTAATTTCCTTCCGGAATGTATGCGGCGCGCCCTGCCCCTGTTGACCCGATTTGCGCGCAGAACGCAAACGTCCCGCGCCACGCGAAATTATCCGGCCAGCAGTTCGGCGAGGATTGCCGCGGCGATGACGATGAAGGCGGCCCCCACCCCGCGGTCGATCCACAGCCGCGTGCCCGGACGGTCCATCGCCCGCGAGAGACCTTTGCCGGCGTAGATGTAGATCGCGCCGACGAGCAGATCGAGCGCGGTACCGATCACCGTCAGCACGGCAAGCTGCGGGATCAGCGGCCGGCCCTGTTCGATGAACGGCGGCAGCAGCGCGACGACGTAGACCAGCGCCTTGGGATTGCCGACCGCCACGAATACACCGTCGCGAAAGGCATGGCGCGTGACGGCATGGGCGGGCTCGATCGTCTCGCCCGCTGCCTTGCCGGCATTCCGCAGTGCCTTGATGCCAAGCCAGGCGAGGTAGAGCGACCCGCCGATAGCGAGACCATGGAAGGCGGCGGGAAAGCGCGCCGCCAGCGTGCTGAAGCCCAGCGCCGCGAGCGCCCACCAGAACAGGTAGCCGAGCTGCATCCCGACCAGCGCGGCAAAGCCCGACCGGGCGCCGCGCCACAGCGTCTCGGTCATGACGAACAGCATGGAGGGCCCCGGGACGATGCTCGTAAGCGCCGTGACCATGGCGAAGGCGACGAGCTTTTCGGCGTCGATCATGGGCCGCCCGCCCCATGCGGGGTCAGCGAAGGTTGGGATCCTCCCTTTGCCAGGCAAAGGTGAGGTCCAGCGTGCACTTGCCGCTGGCGACCGTCACACGCACCGTTTCGCCCCGGTGGTGCCACAGGAACGGAACGTAATAGCGCGACCAGACACCGCTGCCGTCGGCGATGTCGCGGTATTCCACCGGCTTGATCCCGTCGTTGACGAGGTGAAAATAGACCGGCGCGCCGGGCGCGAAGCCCTGCCCGGCAATGCGGTAGATCTTGCCGTTGCCGCGCACTTGCGCCGTACAGCCGGCCTGCTTCGCGGTGTCGAGTGTGGGCCAGCCACGCGCATCGACGATGTCCTGCCGCGCCGCCGCGGAGCCTGGAGCGGCCAACATCGCCAGCAGCGTGATGGAAAGCAATGCGGTTCTGGTTCTCGGCATGGTCCGGCGCCTCTCCGGTTTGGCGATGGCTGCCGGTATAGCAGGCCTGCGCGGCCGATTGTGCGCCGATTTTGGTCTTGCCCCAAGCTGGCACTTCACCGCGACCTTGCATTCATCGCGCCTAGTGAAAATCGCGCGACTTGGGAATGATCCGCACATCGCGCGGATGCCCCCGGTGGTAACCGCAATCGCGGTTGCCCGGTCCGGGTTCTTCCCACGGTTCGGCGGCCTTCGCATCGGGATCGACATCGCGGGGGCCCAGCTTGCCCGGCGGGTTCTTGCAATGATCGCCATTGGCGAGCGAGGGCTTGAGCAGGTCGTCCGACAGTTTATGCAGCTCATGCGTCGCATCGACCAGATGGTGGGCGATCACGTGGATCACCTCGTCGTCGTATTCGACCCGTCCGCGCACCTCCATCAGGCGGCTGCCCATTACCACCTTGCGCTGCTTCTCCATCAGGTCGGGCCAGACGACGAGGTTCACGACCCCGGTTTCGTCCTCCAGCGTGATGAAGCACACCCCTTTGGCGCTCCCCGGGCGCTGGCGGATCAGCACCACGCCGGCGACCTGGACCATCGAACGGACCTTGCGTGCGCGCAGATCGCAGGCGCGCACGAAGCCGCGTTCGGCGAGGCTCGCCCGCAGGAACGCCATCGGGTGCGCCTTGAGGCTGAGCCGGGTGGTCTGATAATCTGCCACGACCTCTTCGGAGAGCGGCATGTGCGGCAGAGCCGTGCGGACCCGTTCGCCGCCCTCGTCGCGCGCCGCGGCATGGGCAAACAGCGGCAGGTCGGGTCCGGCGACGAGGCTGCGCGCATCCCACAGCGCCTGCCGCCGCGGCAGTTTGAGCGAACCGAAGCAGTCGGCGTTGGCGAGCCGTTCGACGTGGGCCGGCGAGAGCCCCGCCCGGCCGCGCAAATCGGCAACCTCGCGATAGGGCCCGCGTTCCTCGCGCTCGGCGACGAGGCGGGCGGCAACGTGCTCGGGCAGCCCGTCGACCTGGCGCAGTCCGAGCCGCAAGGCGATATTGCGGTCGACAGGGCCCTTCTCCGGCGTTTCGCCAACGCCCTTCAACAGGCTCAGGGCGAACGGAGGTTGCTTTTCGTCTTCCCTGCATCCGTTCGTGCTGAACTTGTCGAAGCAGGCGCGCGGCTCCTCTCCCAAATCCTCCAGCGTGCAATCCCAGAAGCTGCGGTTCACGTCCGCCGGCAACACCGTGACGCCGTGCTCACGCGCGTCGCGGACGATCTGCGCCGGGGCATAGAAGCCCATCGGCTGCGAATTGAGCAAGGCGCAGGCGAAGGCCGCCGGGAAGTGGCACTTGAGCCAGCTCGAGACGTAGACCAGATGGGCGAAGCTGGCGGCGTGACTCTCGGGAAAGCCGTATTCGCCGAAGCCCTTGATCTGGTTGAAGCAGCGTTCGGCGAAATCGCGATCGTAACCGCGCTCGACCATGCGCCCGACCATCAGCTGCTCCAGTTCGTGGACCATGCCCTTGCTGCGGAAAGTCGCCATCGCCTTTCTCAGCCGATTGGCCTCGGTCCCGGAGAACTTGGCCGCGTCGAGCGCGATCTTCATCGCCTGTTCCTGGAAGATGGGCACGCCCAGCGTGCGTTCGAGAATGCTGGAGAGTTCGTCGGGCGGGCCGTGGCGCGGGTCGGGCGCGGGCAGAACGACCGCTTCCTCGCCGCGGCGGCGCTTGAGGTAGGGGTGGACCATGTCGCCCTGGATCGGCCCGGGACGCACGATCGCCACCTCGATCACCAGATCGTAGAACTGGCGCGGGCGCAGGCGCGGCAGCATGTTCATCTGCGCACGGCTCTCGACCTGGAAAACGCCGAGCGAATCCGCCCGACACAGCATGTCGTAAACCGCCGGGTCCTCGCGCGGGACCGTGGCCAGCGTCAGGCTGCGACCGTGGTGCTCGGCCAGGAGATCGAGGCCCTTGCGGATGCAGGTCAGCATACCGAGCGCCAGCACGTCGACCTTGAGGATGCCGAGCGCATCGATGTCGTCCTTGTCCCACTCGATGAAGCTGCGTTCGGGCATGGCGCCGTTGCCGATCGGGATCGTCTCGGTCAGAGGCCCATGGGTGAGGATGAACCCGCCGACGTGCTGCGATAAATGTCTCGGCATTCCAATCATCTGCTCGGTCAACTTGAGAACGCGCCGCAGGTAGGGGTCGGTCAGGTCCATGCCAATCTCGGCAACATGCGCCTCGCCGATTTCCTTACCCCACCCGCCCCACACCGTACGCGCCAGCGCGCCGGTCACGTCCTCGCTCAGCCCCATCGCCTTGCCGACCTCGCGGATCGCCATGCGCGGGCGGTAGTGGATGACGGTGGCGCACAGCCCGGCGCGGTGGCGGCCGTACTTGGCATAGATGTACTGGATCACCTCCTCGCGCCGCTCGTGCTCGAAATCGACGTCGATATCGGGCGGCTCCTTGCGCTCCTCGGAGATGAAGCGATCGAACAGCAGTGCGTGGCGCGCCGGATCGACGCTGGTGATCTCGAGACAGTAACAGACCGCTGAATTGGCCGCCGAACCGCGCCCCTGGCACAGAATCGGCGGATCGCAGCCGCGGGCATAGTCGACGATGTCCTTGATGGTCAGGAAATAGCGCGCCAGCTCAAGCTTGCCGATCAGTGCCAGTTCGCGTTCGAGGGTCTGACGCACGCTCGCCGGCACCCCCTCGGGATAGCGTCGCTCCGCCCCGGCCCAGGTTTCCTGCACGAGGTATTCCTGCGGCGTCATGCCGCCAGGGTGAATCTCTTCGGGATATTCGTAGCGCAGCTCGTCGAGGCTGAAATTGCAGGCGTCAGCGACCTCGCGCGCGGCAACGATCGCCCGCGGCCAGCGGGCGAACAGGCGGATCATTTCCTCCGGCCCCTTGAGATGCCGCTCGGCATTGGCGTGGAGCAGGTGTCCGGCCCGCGCCACGGTGGTTTTGTTGCGGATCGCGGTCATCACATCCTGCAGCGGACGCCGATCGGGCACGTGATAGTGGACGTCGTTGGTCGCCAACAGACTGAGACCGTTGTCCCGGGCCAAGGCGTCAAGCCGGTCGATCCGGGCAATGTCGTCGCCGCGGTAAAGATACGATGCGGCGAGGTGGCGCATCGTGGGGAGCTGCCGGGTCAGGTGGGGGAGGATATCGGCGAGGGGGCCCACGAACATCGCCCCTCTTTCCTCATCGTTCCGGACTCGATCCGGGACCCGACTTTCTTCCGGAGCGGCGTTCGAGGGAAGCTGGCCTCCGGCTCGGGGGCCGGGGTGACGAAAGGGGATAATGTTGCTCTTCACCGCAATCGTGAACTCGCGGTTCAAATCCGCCGGCGGCAGCAGAATCAGCTGCACCCCCTCGGCATGCGCGGCGAGCATCGCCAGCGAGATCTCGCACACGCCCTTTTCCTGCCAGCCCCCGTCGAGCGTGCCCATTCGCCCATCCGAGATCAGGCGACACAGCCGGCCGTAGGCAGCGCGGTCGGTCGGATAGACAAGGAAGGCGAGCCCCTCGACCGTCTCGATCCGGCAGCCGATCAGGGGGCGCAGTTTGAGCGTCTTGGCCTCGACATGGAGGCGCACCACCCCGGCCATCGAATTGGCGTCCGCAATGCCGATCGCATCGTAGCCGAGCGAATGGGCCGTGAGCGCCAGGTCGACCGCGTCCGAAGCCCCGCGCAGGAAGCTGAAGCACGAGATCAGGCCGAGCTCGACGAACGGCGCGCGCGCCGGCGGCTCTACCGACGAGGGATCGAGCTCGATGGTCCGCTTGTCGGGACTGGCGGAGGATTCAGGCATGACCGACGGACTTTCAGCCCTCAGTCAGACGAGGAAAAATGACGATCATGCGGAAAGCTCCGCCAGCCGCTCCGCGACCGCCGCGAGGTCGGCCCTGAACAGCCGCTCCTGCTCGCGCTTTTTCGCGTCCCTCAGGCGCAGCAAATACGAGGGATGGGCCGTGACCCAGGCCTCGCCGCCGCCGTCGAGCGGGATTGGGTGGCCGCGGGTGCGCGAAATCGTTACGCTCTTGCCGAGCACGCCGCGAGCCGCACTGCCGCCAAGCGCCAGCACGACCTTCGGCCGCACCACCGCCAGCTCGCTGTCGAGCCACCAGCGACAGGCGTCGATCTCCCCACTGGTCGGCGATTGGTGCAGCCGCCGCTTTCCGCGCTGGACGAACTTGAAGTGCTTGACCGCGTTGGTGACATAGGTCGCCTCGCGGTCGATCCCGGCCTCGGCGAGATAGCGGTCGAGCAATTGCCCGGACGGACCGACGAAAGGTTTGCCGGCGCGGTCTTCCTGGTCGCCCGGCTGCTCGCCCACCACCATCAGGATCGAGCGCTTGAGCCCTTCGCCCATCACCGCGGTGTTGTCGAGCAGGCCGATCGGGCAGCGCCGACATTGGTGAATGGCCCTGTCGATAGCTGCCAGCGACGTCGGCCGCACATCGTCCTCGTCTGTCCCGGTCATGACTCCTTCCTTCGCCTGCATGTTCACATTCATCGAACGCGCCGGGCCGCAGATCGATGCATGGCTTGGGACGGGACTCGAGCGAATACATTTGTTCCTTATATGTTCTCACGGCGGATTCGCCTAGCCCCTACGCCCGGCGCATTGCTGTGGACGAAGTCAAAAACCGCTGACACACTCGCTCCGGGAAGAGGAGAGCACATGCGCCAGTCGACATTCAGCGCGGCGATCGCCGACCGGCCGCTCAGGCCTTTCCAGGTCGTGGTGATGATTTTCGGGCTGGCGTTGCTGGTCATCGACGGGATCGACCTGCAATCGCTATCGCTGGTCACCCCGGTCATCCTCGAGGAATGGGGCATCGACCGCGCATCGTTCGGCCCGGCGCTGGCTGCCTCGCTGTTCGGCATGGGCTTCGGCTCGTTCTTCGGCGGAATGCTCGGCGACAGGATCGGCCGGCTCCGCACCCTGTTCATCGCGTGCCTCATCTTCGGCGCTTCGACCATGATCGCGGCGCATACGAACACGGTCTGGGAAATGACCGCGGTGCGCGTACTCGGGGGGCTCGGCTTCGGCGCCGCCTATCCGAACGCGCTGGCACTGGTCAGCGACTGGGTCTCGGAAAAGTGGCGTCCGCACGCCGTCTCGTTCCTGTCGGTCGGCATCCCGGTCGGCATCTCGATCAGCGCCGCGGTCATGCCGTTGCTGCTGCCCGCATATGGTTGGCGCGGGGCATTCACCATCTTCGGCCTCGTCTCGATCGTGCTGGGCGTGTTGATCGTGCTAGTCCTGCGCGAGCCGCCCTCGTTCCTGCTGGCGCGTGGCAAGCGTGCGGCGGCACAGAAGAGCGCCGCACGGGTCATCGCCGCGGATATCGAGCTGTTGCCCGAATCGCTGCAAGAGGCCGGAGTCCCCGAAGGCGAGCTGGTCGGGGTCTTCCACCGCCGCAACCTGCGGCTCAACATCGGCATGGTCATCAGCTTCTCCGCCACGACGACGCTGGTCTACGGCATTCTCAACTGGACCCCCGAACTGCTGACTTCTGCCGGTTTTCCGCTCGACCAGGCGCTGCGGGCGAGCTTCTGGCAAGGCATTCTCTCGATTGTCGGCGGCCTTTCGGCGGGTTTCACCACCCGCACGTTCGGTTCGCGAACGGTGACGGTCGTCGGCGCGGCGGCGATCCTCGCGACGATCGTCGCGCTCGGCGTGATGGTCGGCGGGCTCGACGGCGCACCCACGCCCGTCCAGCGCGAGACGATCATCCTGCTCGAAGGACTCGCCGTTGGGCTGGTGAGCATGATGATCACGGTGTTCTACGTCGTCATGGCCTCGGGCTATCCGCATTCCTGCCGCGCCGGCGGGATCGGCTTCGTCATCACTTCGGGCCGGGTCATGTCGATCACCATGGTCATGGGCGGCGGCTGGCTGATGAATCTCGGCACCAATTTCGTCTGGTATTTCGTCACTCTGGCGGTGATTGCGGTGATGATTTTCGCCGCGGCATTCATCGTCGACTGCCAGATCGAACCCAAGCGCAAGGCGGTAGTTGTATGAGCGCAATTGTCGGACGGCGGATCACCCCGCAGGGTCAGTGGAGCGATTACCGCCGCATCGGCGTCACCCGCTACTCGGCGTCGCTCGGTGCGGTGGTCGACGGCGTCGACATGGCGGCCGAACTCGACGACGAGACGGTGGCCGAAATCCGCCGCGCGCTGGTCGAACACCTGGTCATCTTCTTTCGCGGACAAAAAAGACGCCCGAACAGCACCTCGCCTTCGCCAAGCGGTTCGGCACGCTGGGCCGGCACGACCAGGTCGAGGGGATGGAGGACTATCCCGACATCATCGAGGTGCGGCAGGAACCGACCGACACGCGCAATTTCGGCGGCGCCTGGCATGGCGACGTCACCTACCTGCCCGAACCGCCGCTCGGCTCGATCCTCTATGCGAAGGAGGTGCCCGAAGTCGGCGGCGACACGCTGTGGTCGAACCTTTACCTCGCATACGACGATCTATCGGAGGGAATGAAGCGCCTGATCGACAACCTCGTCGTCATGCACACCCCCGCCAAGATCTACGGTGAGAAGGCGCTCGACTGGGGCAAGGACAGCTCGGTTCGTTCCTCGCCCACCTCGGCGGCGCACTGGGAGCACCCGCACCCGCTGGTCCGCACCCACCCCGAAAGCGGGCGCATGCTCTACTATGTCAGCGGCGCCTTCACCCCGCGCTTCGCCGACATGACCGAGGAGGAAAGCGCTCCGCTGCTCGACTACCTGATGGCCCAGGCGACCCGCGAGCCGTTCACCTGCCGCTGGCGCTGGCAGGCCGGCGACGTCGCCTTCTGGGACAACCGCGCCACGCTGCACTATGCGCTTAACGACTACGCCGGCGAGCGGCGGGTGATGCACCGGGTGACGGTGAACGGGGAAGCGCCGGTGCGGTAACTACCCACACAGCCCCTGCATGAACCAGTCGGGTGGCCCGCCGCGCCCGTCCCCCGCCAGCCCGAGGCGATAGATCCAGTAGCGCCGGCCTTCGCCGTCCTCGACGCGGTAGTAGTCACGCAAGCGGGCACGGCCGGTTTCGCGCCACCATTCGGGAGCGATGCGTTCGGGGCCTTCGGCGCGAGCGACCTCGTGCACCGCGCCGCGCCAGCGGAAGCGTTGCGGCAAGCCGTCGGGGCTGGCGTAGAGCACGGCGATCGGCTCGGGGCGGTCGAGCAGCTTCAGGGGCCGGGCGTGGAAGGCGAGTTCGCCCTGGCTGGCTGCTTCGGGTTCGAGCGGCGGCTGCCAGCCTTGCGCGCGTTCGGGGATGTGGCTGGCGCGCGGGACCGGGCGGCGCACCGCTTTCGGCCCGAGCCGCACGGCCAGGCGGTCGATGCAAGCCGCGAGGCTGGTGCCGTGCTCCTCGGCCGCGGCCTCGATATCGATTTGTTCGAGCGCCAGCGGCTCGGCCCAGCTGGCGCGCAGGCGGACCATTTCGATCCCGAACCCGGCATCGACGTCGTCGATCTTGGCGGCGAACAGGCGGACGATGTGCGCGGCGTCGCGGGTCGCGGCGGCGAGTTCGAGCGCGCGCACGACCACCTCGCCGTCGACCCGCCATAGCCCCAGCTCGAGCCGCCGTGCGCCCTGCCCCTGCCCTTCGAGTTCGCGCGCCATGTCGGCAGCGAGGTCGGCAAGCACGGTGTCGAGCAGCGGGCGGTGGCGGATCGGCTCGAGCAGGCGGCGCTGGACCAGCGGGATTTGCACAGGGACAACCGGCAGCAGCGGCTCGGGCACGCGGCCGAGCAGCTGGTCCATCCGGGTCAACGGGTTGGCCGCCGGCGCGCGGCGGGTGCGGAAACGGCGCTGCAACGCGTCGCGCCCGATCCCCTCGAGCTGGCCGAGCCGCTTGAGCCCGAGGCGGCGCAGCACGGTCAGCACGTCGCCATCGAGACGCAGCGCGGCGACCGGGAGATCGGAAAGCATCGCCGGAATATTCACTTCGACCGGGGGAGAAAGAATGCTGCACTGTTGCCCATAATGCGACAGCGCCCAGGCCGCCCCGGCGGTCGGGGCGATGGCGAGACGCGCGGTGAGGCCGCGGTGGCCGAACAGCTCGGCCGCATCGGCCAGCAGGCGATCCTCGCCGCCGAACAGGTGCGCCACCGCGGTCACGTCGACCAGCACGGCGTCGGGCGGATCGATCGCACTCCAAGGACCCCAGCGCCGCGCCCACAGCGCAAGCCGTTCGAGGAAGTCGCGATCGCCCGCCGGGTCGCTCGGCAGCGTTTTCAGCGCGGGGCACAGCGTGCGCGCGTCGGCCACCATCATGCCCGGCTGCGCCCCGGCCTGCAGCCCAGCGCGGTTGGCGGCATTGATCCGCGGCCCGTGCGCGGTTTCGGTAATCAGGACGAGCGGCTCGGCGTCCGCCCCCTGCCCTTCCTGAAGGCCTTCGGCCTGCCGCCAGCGATCGATCGCCAGGCGGGGCAGCCAGATCGACATGATCCGGCGGGAAGGATTGGGGGATACCACGGCCGTGCCTTGGGCAGCCTCAGGCCGAGCGGTTTTGAGTCATTTCCCGCAGGTCTTCCGCCCGTCCGGAACCGGTGTCGCCATGAGTCGGCTCGGCTGCCGAAGATTCCGCAGTGAGACCGCCGGGCCCATCCATCAGCATCCATTCTCCGGGAATGTGAGAGCGGGCGCGGAACAGCTCGGCGCGCCAGGCCGGGCGGCCGGGGGCGGCGGGGTTCCAGCGCGGACGCGGTGACGGGGCCGAACAGACATCCCAGCGCATTCGCGCCGAGCTGAGATCGCGCGCCGCATCAAGCCGCACGAGCCACAGCGGCACGCCATGCCTTTCCGCCGCGAGGCTAAGGCGGCGCGAGGCGACGAAATCGAGCGCGCGCGGGTTGCCGGCAATCTCGCCCAGCACGAAGGCCATGTCGCGGCAGCGCACGCCTTCTTCCAGCGCGAACAGCGCGTCCTCCGGCGTCTTCGCCGCGACATGAATCAATCGGCGGCGCAGCCCATCGGGCAAGCCGTGGCGATAGGGCCTTCCGCCGAGCCGGATGGCGGCGGCATCCTGCACCCACAATACGGCGCGCTGATCGTTGTCGCTTTGGCCCCATTCCGCCCCGTCCGCCCGCAGTCCGTCGAGCGCCAGCGCCAGCGCCGCCGCCGCGCCGCATCCCTCACCGCCGCGGGCAAAAACCTCGGCATGGCGCGCACCGGCGAGGCCCGGGCGCCAGCGGCGTGCGCGCTCGCCGAGCGAAGAGAGCCCGCCGGCAGTGGGCAAGGTGGAAAGGTCCATGACGAATCGACTCCTGTGTTCTTGTTATGTTCCCTATTCGGCGGCATGGCAATCGGGCGCAGCCCGGCTTCGCCCCGCCGCCCCCGGCGGAACCATCTTCTCGGACCCTCCGTTGGACGGGCAAAGGAGACAGACATGAGCGATACCAAGGAATTGAAGAACAGCTTCTGGTCGGCCCTCGCCGACAGCCCCTTCCTGTTCCTCCAGCGCAACGCCGATCCCGCCACCGCGGTTCCGATGACGGCCCAGCTCGACGAGGACGCAAACGGCACAATCTGGTTCTTCACCCGCCGCGACCATCCGCTCGCCGCAATGGGGCCGGCGACTGCGACCTTCGCCGGAAAGGGCCACGACATGTTCGCCCGCTTCACCGGCACCCTGAGCGAGGAAACCAGCCGCGAACGGCGCGACAAGCAGTGGAACACCGTCATCGAAGCATGGTTCGACGGCAAGGACGATCCCAACCTCATCATGCTGCGCATGGACCTCGGCCAGGCCGAAATCTGGAACAGCGATCTCGGCTTCACCGACAACGTGAAAATGCTGCTCGGCTTCGATGTGACCGAAGATGCCCGCGAGGAACACACCGAAACGACGCTCTAGAACATCGGTCAACCGCAACGCTGCCAGGGCCGGATAAAAGCGGGACGCGTTCGTCACCGCGTCGGGGCCGCCTCCACCAAGAGGCGGCCCCGTTTCATTGCAGTCAGTCCTTCGGCGGGTGGATCGGCACCTGGGTCTCCTCGCCGGCGACGTCGTCGACGACTTCCACGATCCCGCGGCCGAGATGGCTGTGGCTGCGGCTATAGAGGAAATAGACCACCAGGCCGAGCGCGCCCCAGACAGGCAGGAACAGCATCGCCGCGGCGGGCAGGTTGAGGAACAGGAACACGCAGCCGAAGATCGTCAGCGGCGCGATCACCCAGACCGCGGGAACCCGGAACGAGCGCGGGCGGTTCGCATCGGTCTTGCGCAGCACGAGCACCGCCACCGCGACCATCAGAAAGGCGTAAAGCGTGCCGGCGTTCGAGATGTCTGCCAGCTGTCCGACCGGGAAGAACGCCGCGGCAATCGCCACCGCCACGCCGGTGATCAGCGTGACGACGTGCGGAGTGCGGAACTTCGGATGCACCGAACTGAGCTTTTCGGGCAGCAGGCCGTCGCGGCTCATGACGAAGAAGATGCGGGTCTGGCCGAAGATCAGCACCAAGATGACCGACGGCAGCGCGAGGAAGGCGGCCAGGCCGATCAGGTTGCCGATTCCCGTGAAGCCCAACACCTTGAGCACGTGCGCGAGCGGTTCCTTCGAGCACACCAGCGATTGGGCATATTCCGGCATCGCGCACTGGCGCGCCAGTTCCGGTGAGCCGGTTTCAAGCGGGAACGTGCCCGACGGATCGAAGATCGGCGTGCCGCCGATGGTCCCAATCGCCCCGGCGGCGACGAGGATATAGAACACCGTGCAAAACAGCAGCGACCCGACCAGCCCGATCGGTACGTTGCGCTGCGGGTTCTTGGTTTCCTCCGCCGCGGTCGAAACCGCGTCGAACCCCACATAGGCGAAGAACATCGTCGCCGCCGCGCCGACCGCGCCCACGCCCGTGCCGAAGCCGCCGAACACGCCGGCCGGCAGGAACGGGTTGAACCGCTCGGCATCGAATTCCGAGCTCGTCAGGGTAATGGCCACGAACGCCGTAAGCGCGGTGACCTTGATCAGCACCAGGATCGCGTTGACCTTGGCGCTCTCGCTCGTGCCGATGACCAGCAGTGCGGTCACCAGCAAGGCGATGACCAATGCGGGCAGATTGATGAATCCGCCCTCGACGCCGCCCAGCGCGAGGGGCCCGGCGCTGAGCCAGGTCGGCAGGTGTATCCCCAACCCTCCTAGCACCGTGCCCGAGAAATATCCCGACCAGCCCACCGACACCGCCGAAGCGGCGATGGCGTATTCCATGATCAGCGCCCAGCCTACGGTCCAGGCGAAGAACTCGCCCATCGTCGCGTAACTGTAGGTATAGGCGCTTCCGGCGACGGGGATCATCGCCGCGATTTCCGCGTAGCATAGCGCCGCCACGATACAGACGGCGCCGGCAATCGCGAACGCAAGCATCAGTCCCGGACCGGCCTTCTGCGCACCTACCGAGGTAAGAACGAAAATGCCGGTGCCGATGACGCAGCCGATCCCAAACAGCATCAGCTGAAACCAGCCCAAGGTGCGTTTGAGCGACTTCTTCTCCGCTGCCGCAAGAATGGCGTCCAGCGGTTTGACCCGGTCCAAAATCATAGAAAATCCCTTCTTGGGCGGCCGCGCGCGGCCCGCCTCCCTCTATGGCCCGGCACGCTAACGCGGGCAGTTCGCTTGGCAAGGCGAAATGTGCGGGGTTTCCCCGGCTTGATAGCCGGCCTATGGCTGACCTCCATGTCCACGACCTTTCAGCTCGACACCTCGACGAGCCGCGCCAACCCCACGCCGCAGCCCATGAAGCGGCTGACCGTGCCGAAGCTGCGCGCCCGCAAGCAGGATGGAGTCACGGGCGAGCCGCTCGTCATGCTGACCGCCTATACCGCACGGCAGGCGCAACTGCTCGACGCGCACTGCGACCTGCTGCTGGTCGGGGATTCGCTCGGTCAGGTGATCTACGGCCTGCCTTCCACGGTGCCGGTCACGCTCGAGATGATGGCCAACCACGGCGCCGCGGTGGTGCGCGGCAGCTACCACGCGGTGGTTTGCGTCGACATGCCCTTCGGCAGCTACGAAGCATCGCCCGAGAAGGCTTTCGAGAGCGCCTCGTGGCTGCTCAAGCAGACCGGCGCGGCGGCGGTGAAGCTCGAAGGCGGCGAGGCGATGGCCCCGACGGTCGAATTCCTCATCAAGCGCGGCATCCCGGTGATGGGCCACGTTGGCCTGACCCCGCAGGCGGTCAATGTGCTCGGCGGTTATGCCGCACGCGGCAAGAACGATGCCGAGGCGGAGAAGATCGTCGCCGACGCCCGCGCGCTTGACGAGGCCGGCGCCTTCGCCATCGTCATCGAAGGCGTACTCGAGGACATCGCCATCGCGGTCACCGGCGCGGTCGCCTGCCCGACCATCGGCATCGGCGCCTCAGCGCAGTGCGACGGCCAAGTCCTCGTCACCGAAGACATGCTCGGCATGTTCGAGCGCGTCCCGCGTTTCGTGAAACGCTACGAGAACGTCGCGGCCACGATTTCGGCAGCAGCAGCGGCCTATGCCGACGAAGTGCGCGCCCGCAGCTTCCCCGGCCCCGAGCAGTGCTACCGCCCGGAATAGGGCCGAAAATCGCTTTCCTACGACCCTCGATCCGTGCCAACGCCGCGGCCATGGATTCACTTTGCGATATGGGATTGTCGTCACTGTTGCGGGGCCGTGAGTTCCGCGCCGATAAGACGGCCAATCCGGCATTGCGCCAATGCCGTCCGGGCGATGTGACCTCCGAAAGCGCGGCATCATGCTGAAATACTTTCGCGGATCGCTGGTCTTCACCCTCGTCTGCCTCGCCCTCGGGCTGTGGTACGGCTGGTCCGCGACCGGCAGCATTTCGGCGACCTTGCGGATGCTGTGGATCATCGCCGTTCTGTCGATCCTCGAAGTGTCGCTCAGCTTCGACAACGCCGTGGTCAACGCCACCGTGCTCGAGGACATGGACGAGATCTGGCAAAAACGCTTCCTCACGTGGGGCATGGCCATTGCGGTGTTCGGCATGCGCATTGCCTTCCCGCTGGCAATCGTCGCCATCGCCGCGGGCCTCAACCCGTTCGAGGCGGTGAACCTGTCGCTCAACAACCCGCGCGAATACGAACGGATCGTCTCCTCTGCGCATGTCGGCATTGCCGGCTTCGGCGGCGCCTTCCTCGCCCTGGTCGGTTCGAAGTTCTTCTTCGATTCCGACAAGGACGTGCACTGGCTTGCCTGGATCGAGGAACAGCTGAGCAAGTTCTCGCGCATTGCTGCGGTCGAGATCGCATTGCTGCTGGTGACGATGTTCCTCATCTCGCTGATGCTGCCGGACGACGAGGCGTTGACCTTCCTAGTCGCGGGTATGCTCGGAATAGTGACCTTCGTCGCGGTCGAAGGGATCAGCACGCTGCTCGAAATGCGCGAAGAGACGGCCAGAGCGCACGGCGCGGTCGTTTCCGCCGGGCTCGGCGGGTTCCTCTATCTCAACGTGCTCGACGCCTCGTTCAGCTTCGACGGGGTGATTGGCGCCTTCGCGCTGTCGAACAACATGGTGGTCATCGCGCTCGGTCTGTCGATCGGCGCGATGTTCGTCCGCTCGCTGACCATCATGCTGGTGCAGAAGGGAACGCTGGCTGAATACCGCTATCTCGAACACGGCGCGTTTTGGGCGATCCTCGCACTTGGCGCGATCATGTTGCTCTCGGCGCGGTTCCACATTCCCGAGACGGTGACCGGGCTGATCGGCGCGGTGCTGATCGGCATTTCGCTGTGGTGGTCGGTGCGGCACAATCGCCGCCACCGCGTCAACCCCGGCTGAGCCGCGCGGCAAGCGGGGCCGAGAGCACCAGCTGCAGCAGGTGGTAGACCAGCACCGGCAGCAGCACGAGCCCGGCGACACCGGCGGGAAACAGCACGCTGGCCAGCGGGGCACCCATCGCGATCGACTTCTGCGCCCCGGAGAACAGAAAGGCGATGCGGTCTGCCCGGCGCAGCGCAAGCGCTCCGCCCAGCGCCCAGGCCCCGCCGAAGGCGAACAACAGCAACAGCGCGACGCCGCCGGCCAGCACGACCCAGTCTCCGAAAGAGACACGCGTCCACAGGCCCTCGTCGACCGCGCCGGAGAACGCGACGTAAACGGCGATGGCGATTGCCGTCCGGTCCATCCACGTCGCAAGCTGCCGGTGTTCGCGCACATAGTGCCCGAAGCGGCTCTGCGCGATCTGCCCGAGCAGGAACGGTAGCAGCAGGATCAGCGCGACCTTTTCGAGCGCACCGAAGTCGAACGCCGCTGCCTCGCTTCCCGCCAGCAGCGAGAACAGCAGAGCGGTGACGAACACGCCGAGAATGTTGAGCAGCGCGGCGGCGACCACGGAATTGGCGACATTGCCCCCGGCCAGCGAGCAGTAAGCGGTCGCGGACTGTACCGTCGATGGCAGCGTTCCGAGGTAGCAGAAGCCGAGCGCCACGACGGAGGGAAGCCAGCCCGCCAGGACCAGTGAGAGTCCCCAACCGGCCAACGCCATCGCGCCGAAGCACCACGCCACCAGCGGCACGAGGAAACGGACGTGGCCGATCCCGCGCAGCACGTCGGCGCGCGGCAGGCGCAGACCGTTGAGCAGGAACAACAGGAAGACCGCCCCATTCGAGACGCCTTGCGCCACCGGCCGCCAGGCGCTGGACACCGGGAGCAGCGAAGCGAGCACGATCGCCAGCAGCAGGAGCCGAACCAGCGGGTCGATTCGCAATAGGGGGCCCAGCGAAGGCATGGGCGGCGATTGGCGAAGCGCAGGCCGGCTGTCCAGCGCAGTGCCGCGCTAGCGGGCGGCGAACGCGGTGGAACTGCGCTGCCGGTCGATCTTGGCAAGCAAGACGGACGCCCCGCCCTCGCCCTTCGCTGCCAGCGCAGCAGCAAGCACTTCAGTCGTTTGCGGCAGAGCGCGCTGGATGCGGTAGGCTTCGCGCGCATTGGTCAGTGCCGCGTCGGCCGCGCCGGTCTCGATCTGTGCCCGGGCGAGATCGCTCAACAGGCGTGGATCGCGCCCTCCGCCGAGCCGGACCGCATGACCCAGCAAAGTGGCAGCCTCCGCCCATTTGCCCTGCGCGGCAAGCCGCCGCCCGAGTTGCGCCGCCAAAACATGGTTGCGCGGATCGAGCGCCAGCGAACCGGCCAATAGGCGGTCCGCGGCCTTCGCATCCCCCAGCATGGTCAGCGCCTTGGCGACCCGCTGGATCATGGCCGTCGTGCGCCGGACCTCGCCAGCCTGGGCATAGTATTGCAGTGCGGCAGCGGGCCTGCCGGTCAGCAGCGCGGCATCGCCGTTGAGGTTCTCGATATCGACGGCGCCGGGAAAGCGGGCGTCGAGGTCCCGCGCAAGAGCGGTCGCCGCATCGAGCTGACCGGTCCCGAGCAGGCGCCTGAGTTCCTCCACGCCCGCATCGGCACGCGCAGTAGCATCCCAGCGGAAAGACGCGTCTTCGCCGGCCGCGCCGAACGGATAGGCCGCCAGCGCCGACGGTGCAGCCTGCGCCGCGCGATCGAGCAAGGGCGCTGCGTCGGCGCGGCGGCCGAGCTGTTCGTACGCGCGCGCGAGTAGCGTCAGCACATAGGGCGAAGCGTTGTCTCGGCTCGCGATCGGAGTCAGCCGCGATACCGTCTCCGAAAGGTCCCCGCTTGCGAGGAGCGCACGAGCGAGCAGTTTTGCGGCGAGTGGATTGTCAGGTTGAAGTCGTGCCAGTTCGTCGAACCGCTCGACCGCGAGCGCCGGGTGGCCGGTGCGATATTCGAGCACCCCGGCCAGCACGAGACCGGCCGGACTCGCCGCGCTGTCGTCGCCGGCGCGCCACAGAAGGCGCCGGGCGAGGTCGTCCTGCCCGGCGCGCGCCGCGAGCACGCTCTGCAGGTAATAGATGCGCGGATTGTCCGGCTGCAGCTTGAACATGTGGCGGACCACCCTGAGCATGGACTTGTAGCGGCCGGCCTCGCCCAAGGTCGCAGCGTAGTCGCCCAGCAGGGCGACGTCGTCGGGCGCGATCCCGACGGCGCGTTTGAACCACGGCAGCGCCGCGACCAGGCCGCGCGAATCGCGCACCAGCTGGGCCTGCAGCGACAGGGCGTCGGGATCGCGCGGGTCGAGGGCGAGCGCCCGGTCGATCGCATCGCCGACAATGTGCTGCTCACCGCTGCGATAGCGCATCCGGGCGATATCGACCCACAATCCCGAGCTTCGCGCACCGCTCGCGATGGCACGGTCGAAGGCTTCGGCCGCTTCGCCGAATTCGCCGCGCTCGGTCTTGAGGCGGCCGAGCGCGCGGAAGCCGGATTCGGCGCTCGACCGGTCGAACTCGCCGGGCTCGAGCCATTGCAGCGCTTTGCCGGTTTCTCCCTGGAGCGCATAGGCTTCGCCCAGGGTGGCGGCCACCGCGCTGCGCGGCGCCCCCTCGGCCATGGCCCGACGCGCGGCAACCTCGGCGGCGATACCGTCGCCTCGAGCTATCGCCTCGCGCGCCGTGGTCAGCGGGTCGCCGCCCCCACCCGCGAGCGCCGGGATGGCCGCGCAGGCGAGGAGCAGCGCCAGCCAGATCCGCTCAAGCCTGCAGGTCATACTGCTTGAGCAAGTCGTAGAGCGTGGGCCGACTTATGCCGAGAAGCTTGGCGGTGCTCGAGATATTCCCGTCGGCCCGGGCAAGCGCCTGGCGGATCATGCGCCGGTCGGACTGCTCGCGGGCACTCTTGATGTTGAGCGCTTCGCACTCCCCATCCTCGGTGCCGCCGAGGTCGAGGTCGGCGGCGCTGATCAGTTTGCCGTCGGCCATGATGACCGCGCGCTTCACCCGGTTTTCGAGCTCGCGGACGTTGCCGGGCCACGACCAGTCGCCGATCGCCGCCAAAGCGTCGGGTGCGAAGCCCTTGACCTGCGGGTTCATCTCTCCAGCGAAACGTTTGAGAAACGCCTTGGCGAGCAGCGCGGCATCGCCGGGACGCTCGGCTAGGCTGGGTATCCTCACCACGATTTCGGCGAGACGATAATAGAGATCCTCGCGGAAGCGCCCGTCGGCGATCATCGCCTCAAGGTCCTGATGCGTCGCGCAGACGATGCGGGTGTCGACGGAAATCGACCTGCGTCCCCCAATCCGCTCGATCGTACGCTCTTGCAGGAAGCGCAGCAGCTTGACCTGCAACGGAAGCGGAATGTCGCCGACTTCATCGAGGAACAGCGTGCCGCCGCCGGCAAGCTCGATCTTGCCTTCGGTGGTCTTGATTGCGCCCGTAAAGGCGCCCTTCTCGTGTCCGAACAACTCGCTCTCGAGCAGGCTTTCGGGAATCGCCGCGCAGTTGATGGCGATGAAATTGCCGCCCCGGCGATCGCTCGCGTCGTGCAGACCGCGCGCCAGAAGTTCCTTGCCGGTGCCGCTCGCCCCGAGCAGCATGACCGAAGCCTTGGTGTTCGCGACGCGCTCGATGGTGCGGGCGACGCGGACCATTTCCGGTGCTGCCGTGATGAGACCGCCGAGCACGCGATTGCTGTCACCGGAACGCTCGGCCAGTTTGCGGTTCTCGACCTCGATATGATGGAGGTTGAGCGCGCGCCGGACGATCAAGCCGAGCTGCTCGATGTCGACGGGCTTCTGGTAGAAATCGTAGGCTCCGCGCTCGATGGCGGTCAGCGCGCTGGCGCGCGCGCCGTGACCGCTGGCCACGATGACCTTGGTGTCGGGCTTGAGGGCCATGATCTCGTCGAGCACCGCAAAGCCTTCGCTGGTCCCGTCGGGATCAGGCGGCAGGCCGAGATCGAGCGTCACCACTGCCGGCTTCTCGGCGCGCAAGGCGGTAATCGCGCTATCGCGATCGCCGGCGATTATCACTTCGAAATCGTCGTAGGCCCATTTGAGCTGCGCCTGCAGCCCCTCGTCGTCCTCGACGATCAGGAGTTTGGGGAGCTGTTCCACCATCATGCCACCTCAGCTTTCACATTGTAGCTTGCGGGAATTCGCACATCCCCGAGCAGGCGCGGGAGGCGCACGACGAAACGCGTGCCAAGCCCCTCGCGGCTTTCGACTTCGAGCTTGCCGCCCATGGCGCGGATCGTCTCCCGCGCCTCGTAAGCGCCGATGCCGAACCCACCGGGCTTGGAGGAATGGAACGGCTTGAACAGCGTGGTGCGAACGAATTCGGGGCTCATGCCGCTACCCGAATCGTTCACTTCGATGACGACATCCATTCCCTCCGACCGCGCGTCGAGAAGAACCGCGGTATCGTCCCGGCTGGCGTCGACCGCGTTCTGAACGAGGTGCACAAGGGCCTGATCGAGTGCGTCGGGCTGCGCAAGGGCTATGAACTCGCCGCCCGGCAGGGCGATGACGGCGTGCTGGGCGCGGTAACGTTCGGCGATCGACTGCAGCAGCGAACGGACGGGCACCGGTCCGACTTGCTCCCCGCCCTGGCCCCCGTACCGGCCGAGGCGCGCAAGCAGGGTGTTGAGCTTGTCGCTGCTGTTCCTGAGGGTCACCAGCATATCGGCGCGAAAAGCCGGCTTGTCGGCATGCTTTTCGGCGTTGCGTGCGAGCAGCGAAAGCTGGCTGGCAAGGTTCTTGATGTCGTGCATCACAAACGCGATGCGGCGGTTGAATTCGTCGAAGCGCTGCGCCTCGCCGAGCGCGTCTTGGCTGGCTTCCTCCGCAAGATAGCTAGCGAGCTGGCGACCCACCACGCGCAGCAGGTCGAAATCCTCCCAGTCGAGCGTGCGCGAATAGGCCGGTCGCGCGAGCACAACGATGCCCAGGAGGCGGTCGTAATGCAGCAGCGGCACCATTGCCCACGCCCGCGCCTCGTCGACGAGCCACCGCGGCACCGCGGCATCCGGAATATCTTCGTTCTTGCCCGCTCTCCAATGATCGAGGTCGAGGATGAACTGGCTGTCGGCGAAGAAGCGTGCCCCGGCGACGTCCATCGCCTCGGCCGGGATTTCGGTTCCCGGCCATTGCCAGCGCGCTGCGAGCGAAAGACTGCCATACTCGCCCGGCGCCAGCAGCAGCCCGGCGGGACTGTCGGTCACGTCGGCCACGGCCTGGATCACCCGCTCACGCAGCGGCATTGTCCCCGCGTCGCCGTCGCCCATGGTCCGGGTGAAACGCAGCCATTCCTCGCGATAGTCGTAGCGGTGCTGGAAGAGATTTTTCGTCACGGTGACGTGGAGCCAGCCGCGCAGGCGCTTCGATGGCAGGAGTGCCAGCGCACCCGCGCTTGCGACCACGAGGAACGCGATCTGCAACAGCCCGGCTGTTTCGCCGCCGGCGATGGCGATGCCGCGAAACGCCACGACCATCAGCCCGAAATAGCCGGCGATGACGAGCAGCGAGATCGACCGGAAGGCGAAGGCCCGCGAAGGGCTGAACGCTTGCTCGGGCGTGCGCTGCAGGGCACCGATCGCCAGCAGCAGCGTCACGGCCAGCGGTATCAATGCGCGGAAGCCGGCGAGAGTGGCGTGCAGACCCTGCTCGAGAAAAGCCAGGGTCTGAAAATTGAGGTCGTAGAACCACATCAGCGCCATTGCCGCGGCCGGCCAGCGCAGTTCGCGCCGGGCGGCGAGCGAAGCCCCGGTGTAGAGATTGTGCACCAGGACCAGCGCACCTGCGCAAAACAGCAGCCGGAAAGCGATGCCAAGACGGACCAGTTCTCCGGTCCCCGCTGCGCTCGGCTCGCCCACGACGGCCAGCGCAAGAGCGATTTGCATCAAGCCTACGAAGCCCAGCGCGAGCACCACCGGCCGAATTGGGCCCAGGCTCTCGTGACGCCCATCGCGAGCGAACATACGGTAGAGCGCCCATAGCCAGGCGAGATAGCTCGCGCTGAGCAGGAGCCGCGCCGACATCGCGTCGGGCCCAAACACCGGCCGGGCCAGCGCCCAGGCGGCCATGGTCGCCAGTGCGGTGGCGGTTGCGCCGTGCGACCACGCATTTTGCGCGCGGCGCGCGAGCAGCCACGTCGCCAAGACCAGCGGTCCGAGCGCGGACAGCAGGTAAGCGACCAGTTCGAGCGGGCCGACCACCGGACCGTTCATCGCGCACCGTCCGGCCAGAGGATCACCCGCAAGGTCTGCAGCAGGATCAGGATATCGAGGAACGGGGTGTAGTTCTTGGCGTAATAGAGATCGTACTCCAGCTTGGCCCGCGCATCCTCGACCGAGGCACCGTAGGGATAGTTGATCTGCGCCCAACCGGTGATGCCCGGTTTGACCATGTGCCGCTCGGCATAGAACGGCAGCTTCTCCTCCAGATCGGCGACGAACTGGGGCACTTCCGGCCGCGGCCCCACGAAGCTCATGTGGCCCTTGAGCACGCTCCAGGTCTGCGGCAATTCATCGATCCGGACCTTGCGAATGAACCTGCCGAGCCGCGTGATGCGCGGATCGTCTTTCGCGGCCCACTTTGCTCCGTCCTTTTCGGCATCGCTGCGCATCGAACGGAGCTTGATGACCGAAAATGGCTCGCCATAAAGGCCGACGCGCTGTTGCCGGAAGAATGCCGGACCGGCGCTGTCGAGCTTCACCAGAATGGCAAAGAGGCCGATGAACGGGAAGGTCAGCAGCAGCAGCAAGCCGCTGGCGAGGATGTCGAACACCCGTTTGGCGAAGCTCGATATCATCCGGCCGGAGGAGAAACCGTCGGAGAAGATCAGCCAGCTGGGATTGAGCGTGTCGAGATCGACTCGTCCTGTTTCGCGCTCCATGAAGCTGGAGAAGTCGTTGACGTGGACCCCCGCAGTCTTGACCCGCAGCAGGTCCTTGAGCGGCAATGCGTTGCGCCGTTCCTCGATCGCCAGGACCACCTCTGTCGCGCCGAGCGCCTGCACGTGGTGCGAAAGGTCGGGAATGGCGGCGCGCGGAATCGCGCCCTCGAATGCGAGGTGACCGCCGCCCATCGACACGTAACCGACAATCGCGAAGCCGCTCCCCGGCCGTTCGCTCAGCGCGCGCAGACGCAGAGCGCGCGGTCCGGCGCCAAGCACGAGGACTCGGCGGCGAAAGGCGTTGGCTCCCAGCAGGCCGCCGACCACCACGCGGTTGGCGAACAGCAGCGCGAGCGCGAGAATCATCGCGTAAAGCAAGGTCGAACGCCAGTAGGTCTCGCCGGGCAGGACAAATTCGACAAAGGCGAGCAGCAGTACGGCCAGGCTGACCCCGACCAGCAGCCGCGCGCCGGCAAATCGCAGCGAGCGTAGCGCTTCGCTGCCGAAGATCCCGACGGCGATCAGCGCCGTCTGCGTCACGACGGCAAAGCCGATCAACGCCGGCATCCGCTCGCTCAGCAGCCCGGCGTCGGTTCCGATCTGTTCCGCTCGCAGCTTCCACGCGAGATCGTTCGCCAGCAGCAGGAGGGCGAAATCGATCAAGCCGAGCAATAGCACGGCGTGCGGAATGTAGTGTTTGAACAGGCGGATCATCGCTCCCACCGGCGGCGCCCGCGCAGGTTGCGGGCGTCACCGGATTAGAGGGGAGTGATGAAATGTCGGTAAATTTTACACTGCACGATAATCTGCTGCAAATTCAGCCTCTTGCACTTCAAGGAAGCTAGCCGGGTTCAATTCGCTACAGAGTCGGCAGCCTCCTTCGCAGCATCGCCGACAGAATTGGCCGCATTGCCGACGTCGTCGGCGGCCTGGGCCACTGCGTCGTCCTTGGCCATTTCGGCGCCGCCCATCGTCGAGAAAATCCACAGGCCGGCCACCACCGCAACGAGCAGCACGATGGCGATGAGCCATCCGCTGCCGCCGCGCCTCGGTTCGTCGGAAATGACGGTGGTATGCGTCGTATGCGTATCGCCTTCCGGCGTGCGAACCTCGGTAATGCGTTCTTCTGTCATGACCTTGTCCTTTGTTGATTGGCGGCCAAACGGACCGGACAGGCGAGCGGTTCCCCCAAGGATGGTAAGCGGGTCTTAACCATTTTCGCGCGCAGGGTGGTTAACTCGCTCCGAGTAGGAACGCCGAGCCATGCCAATGTCCCACCGCGCTAAGAAAAAGCCGCCGTCCACGCAGATGTATCGTCACTTCGCGGTCATCACCGTGGTCGCAACCGGTCTTCTGGCAATGCTGGCCGAGGGTAGCGGGGCCGGGGCCGTCGCCCGTCGGGCCGAACAGCCGAACGACCGGGGAAGCACACAGCTCGAGACCGAGGCCAACCGCCAACCGGTCACTACGGCGCCGCAACAGCCGGGCGGGGTCTGGGGCACTTCGTCTGGACCCGGCTTCGCGGCCAGCTCAGCGGGTAGCGTCTTCGCCCGCTCGGGGCCGCTCGCCGGGGACCGGAACTTGCGAGACGCCGGATACGGTCCCGACTATCTTTCGCAATTCACGCCCGAAGAGCGCACCGAGCTCGCCCAGGCAGCCGCGGTCAACACTGCCGGTGCCGACGTCCGCAAGACCTCGCTGGAAGGCGCTTCGCGTCTCCGCAGCGGCTCGGTTGGACGCTAGGAGCTTCCCCTCGCGCCGGCCTCCTGCGCGCGCTATGTCCTTCCTCGATCGGAGGAGGCACACATGGATCTCGAGTCAACGGTAGCAGACCTGGCACAGCGGCTGGAGGCAGTCGAACGGCGCGCCCAGGCGGCCGAGGACCATCTGGCCATAGCCAACCTCCAGCGCATGTATGGATACTACGTCGACAAGAGCCAGTGGGAGCACGTCGCCGACCTCTTTGCTCGCGACGCCGTGCTGGAAATAAACGGCCGCGGCCGCTTCATCGGCCACGAGCGGATCCGCGAATACATGCGCCACTTCGGTCCGCCGAAGGACGGGCTGCTGATGAATCACATGCAGCTTCAGCCGGTCATCCACGTCGATCCCGACGGAATGCACGGCAATGGCCGATTGCGAGCGCTGATGATGGTTGGCCAGATGGGCGACCATGCGATGTGGGGGGAGGCGATCTACGAGAATGCCTACGTCAAGGAAGATGGGGTGTGGAAAATCGCCAAACTGAAGGCCTACCAGGTCCTCTACACCCCTTATGACAAAGGCTGGGCCAAGGAAGCGAGCCCTCTGCTGAGCGAATTCGGCGACTTCCCGCCCGACGAGCCGATCGATCCCTACCCCGTCTTTCCGAACTATTTCTGCCCCCCTTACCACTACCCCAATCCGGTAAGTGGACGCCGCTAGTTCAAAGCCCGTATGTGAACACCAGCAGCGCCGAAAGCGTCGCGGTCATCAGCAGCACCAGCGGCACCCCGGTTCGAATGTAGTCGCTGAACTTGTAGTCGCCCTCGGCCATGATCAGCATGTTGGTCTGGTAGGCGATCGGCGTCGCGTAGCAGAGGTTGCAGCCGAACAGCACCGCCAGCACGAGCGGTTCCGGCGGCAGGCCGAGTTGACTCGCGATGGCGAAGGCAATGGGGGTCCCCACGGTCGCGGCAGTGGCGTTGGATGCGAAGTTGGTCAGCAGCGTGACGAACAGCATGATGGCGCCAAGTACCGCCGCCGGCGGTAGAAACTGCAAGCCCAGCGACAGTGCCTGCCCCAGCCACGCCGCTGCCCCGGTCTCTAAAATGAGGCGTCCGACTGCAATGCTCGCCGCGACCAGGACGATGACCTTGCCCGACAGCGCGCGACCGACCCGGTCGAACTTCACGCACCCCGTGACAAACATCAGGATTGCCCCGCCCAGCGCGGCAATTGCAATCGGCAGCAACCCGACAGAAGCCATCCCGACCGAAAACAGCATGATCGCCGCCGAAAGCAGCGCCTTGGAGCGGCGCGGCATCTCGCGCCCGCCCTCGAGCATCAGCAAACTGTCGCTGGAGACAAATTCCTGCAGGTTGTCATCGAGGCCCATCGCCAGCAGCACATCGCCTTCGGCCATGCGAAGTTCGCCGCGTTGATCGCCCGGCTGGTTGCGCAGCATGCTGTCCGGCTTGTGGATGCCGAGAATTGCGATGTTGTAGAGGTCGGCAATGCCAGAGGTGGCGAGGGTCCGGCCGATGAGGCGCGAATCCCCGGTGACGACCATCTCGACGACGCGAACGTCTTCCCCCAGGTCGCTGCCCTTGCGGCGGATGCGGTCGATGACCCATCCCGGAGCGACCTGACCCTTGAGCACGCGCCCTGCCTCCGCAATGGCATCGTGCGTGCCGGAAACCACCAGTTGCTGACCGGCCTGAAACGGTCCGTCGGGCCGCTCCTCGAAGCGGAAGTCGTCGGGCAGCTTCCCGATAACCTCGTCGAAATGCTTGCCGACCAAGTCGCTACCGGCCGGTATACGGAGCCGGGTCACGAAGCGGCGGTGGGCCTGTACGTCGTCGGGGCTGTTGTCGCGCAAGAGCCGCGGCATGACCAGCCAGAGGTAGGGCAGAGCCACCACGGCGGCGGCGGCCACGATCGGCGTGAAGTGGAACACGCTCATCGGGCGCATGCCGAGGTCCCGGGCGATGGACACGACCAGAATGTTGGTCGACGTGCCGATGGTCGTCGCCATGCCGCCGATCAGCACCGCGGCGTTCAGCGGGATCAGCGTTTTCGAGGCGGGGAGACCGCCCCGCGCCGCGAGTCCGACGAAGATCGGCAGAAGCAGCACCAGCACCGGCGTATCGTTGACCGCCATCGACAGCGCCATTGCGGCGACGAGCGAAAAGAGCAGCCCGACTTGCTGGTTGAACCGGAAAACGCGTTCGAGAAAGCGCGCCGCCGGATCGAGCGCACCGGTTACGACAAGACCTCGCCCCATGATCATCAGCGAGCAGATGGTGATCAGCGCGTAATGCCCGAACCCCGAGAACGCCAGCACCAGGCCGTCGCTCGGCTCGCTGTGCGGCATTGGAAAAAAGTACATGCCGACCGCGATCACCGCGATGGTCAGCAGCGATACGATTTCCGCCGAAAGGCGGCCGCGCGCGAAACCGACGAACATACCGAGCGTGACGATCATCGCCGCGAGGGCATGGTACGAAGGGAACGGTATCATCCCGCGGCCTTACAAAGTCGGCGCGGCACTCGACAAGCGAAGTTCGCCCGGCATCCCGCGCGGGAGCAGCAATTTCCGGCAGATGCGGTGGCTGGTACCCCTGGCCGGACTCGAACCGGCACTTCGTAAGAAACTCGATTTTGAGTCGAGCGCGTCTACCAATTCCGCCACAGGGGCCACCGCAACGAGCGGGCGATTAGCCGAGTGCGCGCGGCGGCACAACGGTTGAAGGGCAGCGCGGAGACTCAGGCAGCAAAATCCATTGGCCGGGCGAGCGCGCCATCGAGGCGGAAGCAGTCCGTTTTCCGATCGGGGCGACCGAACAGGTAACCCTGCCCAATCGCGCAGCCCTGGACCCGGGCTGCGGCAGCGCCAGCATACGTCTCAATCCTTTGCGCGAGCACGGGCACACCCAGATGCCGTGCCGCCGCGACGATGACGCCGATCTCGACCCCGGGATGCCCCCCTTCCCCGCCGGCGCTATTGGCTGGATCGAGCTTGATGCGATTGAAGGAAAAGCGCGCGAGGTCGCGCAAGCGCAGGCTTCCCGAGCCGAAGTTGTCCAGCGTCACCCCGACGCCGTGTGCTCGCAGCTCATCGACCAGTTTGCGGGCCCGCTCAGGATCGGCGCAGAGTGCGCGCTCGGAAATCTCAAGCTCGAGTCGGTTCGGCCCGACGCCGGCATCGTCCAGCGTTCGCAAGGTTCGCTGCACCAGGCCTTCTTCGGCGAGTTGGCATGCCGAGAGATTGAGCGCGAAGTTCCACCCGGACGGCCATTGTCGCGCGTGCGCCGCGGCGGCGGCGAGCAACGAAGCGTACATCGGGCCGACCAGACCGCTTTCCTCTGCAAGCGGAAGAAAATCACCCGGCATCCGGAGTCTGCCTTCGACGTCGCGCCAGCGAGCGAGGACCTCGAATCCGAGGATTCGTCCCGAACCGAGCTCGACCAGGGGTTGGAAGAACGGTTCGATGCGCCCGGCCGCAATGGCAGATTTAAGCTCATGGACGACAGCAGCGCGCTGCTCGATTTCGCCCACGAGCTCGGGATCGGAGAAGGTCAACCCGACCGCGTTCCCACCGGCATGCCGGGCCTGCGCGACTAGCGCACGGTCGATCAGGCTGTCCGGCGTATCGCTGGTGCGCGCGATCGAGACGCCGACGCGAAGCTGCTGCGAATCGGCGACGAGCGTCCCGAGCAAAGAGCAGGCACTGCGAGCGAGCGTGACGAGATCGCCCGTCTCCAGCGAACCGCCAAGAACGACGACGTAGCGCCCCGCTGCAAGGCGGGCGAGCAGCCAGTCTTCCGGAACGATGTGCGCAGCGATTTGGGAAACGCGGCGCACCAACTTCGTTTCGCTTTCTCCGTCCGGGGCGAGAGGGCAGAAATCGAGGGAAATCACCGCAGGGCGGCAGCGCGGTTCGTCCAGCGCGGCAACGAGCCATTCGCAGACCGCAGCGCGGTTGGCCAGGCCCGTCAGGGGGCAGTGCCGCGCCGCGGCTTCCAATTCGCAGGTCTGCCGTTCGATTCTGGACAGGGCAATCCGCGATTTCCGCCACGACCACAGGCTCGCCGCGGAAATCACGGCAAGCAGCAGACAGACGGAAGCCAGGTACGTGGCCATGAGTTGCGACTCTCTTGACGGGACAAGGGCCGCTAAGCCAGCGGACCTAAGCCGTCCTTGGCGCTTCCGTAGGTAGTTGCCCTATGCCTTGAGCGCGCCAGCGACCAGCTTGTGCAGCCGCGAGTGAACCGTATCGTTTCCGGCGACGACCTGTTTGTCGCAAATCGGCAGCGACCGCCCTCGATAATCGGAAACGAAGCCACCGGCTTCGCGCACGAGCAGACAGCCGGCGGCGGTATCCCACGGGCTGAGATCGCTTTCCCAGAACCCGTCGTAGCGGCCCGAGGCGACCCAGGCGAGATCGAGTGCGGCCGAGCCGAAACGGCGAATTCCGGCGACATTGGGGCCGACCGCGGCAAAAACCTTCGCCCATTCGGCGAAATCACCATGGCCTTGATAGGGGGTGCCCGTCGCGATCAGGGCTTCGGACAGGTGGCTGCGCCCCGACACACGCAGGCGCGCGTCCTGCAGCCACGCGCCGCGGGACTTTTCGGCCCAGAACGTCTCGTCGGTGATGGGTTGGTAGACGACGCCGGCAACCACGTCGCCCCAGCCCGAGCCGTCGGGCTTGGGTTCCTGCGCCGCGATCGAGACTGCGAAATGCGGGATGCCGTGCAGGAAGTTGCTCGTGCCGTCGAGCGGGTCGACGATCCAGCGCGGCTTGCCCGGGTCCCCTTCGATCGTGCCGGCTTCCTCGAGCACGAAACCCCAGTCGGGCCGGGCCACGCGCAGCTCGTCCCAAATCGTGCGCTCGGCCTGTTGATCCGCCTTGGAGACGAAATCGCTCGGCCCCTTGCGGCTGACCTGCAGGTGCTCGACTTCCCCGAAATCGCGGCGCAGCTTGCCGCCCGCTTTGCGGGCAGCCTTTTCCATCACACGAATGAGGCCGGAAATGGCAGCCATGAAATCCTAGCCCGCCTTCCCGACGTAGGCCTGTTCATAGACGTCGACGACGATCCGCGTACCGGTGCCGATATGCGGCGGGACCATAATGCGCACGCCGTTGTCGAGCAGCGCCGGCTTGTAACTCGACGAGGCCGTCTGACCCTTCACCACCGCGTCGGCTTCGACGATGGTGGCTTCGATCTGGGCCGGAAGCTCGACGCTGATGGGCTTTTCGTCCCACAGCTCGAGCATGACTTCCATCCCGTCCTGCAGGAAGGGACGAGCATCCCCGAGCAGGTCGGAAGGCAAGGTGATCTGCTCGTACGTATCCTTATCCATGAACACGAGCATGTCACCGTCCTCGTAGAGAAACTGATAGTCCTTGGTGTCGAGCCGGACTTTCTCGACCGTGTCGGCGCTGCGGAACCGGATGTTGGTCTTGCGCCCATCCTGCAGGTTCTTCATCTCGACCTGCATGTAGGCGCCGCCCTTGCCCGGCTGCGTGTGCTGGATCTTGGCGACCTTCCAGATGCCGCCTTCGTATTCGAGAATGTTGCCGGGACGAATGTCCACGCCACTGATTTTCATGGCCGGTGCCTGCCTTGTGAAAGAGCCGATTGGATTGCCGCGCGCCCTAGACGACAGTTCATGCAAGCGCAACGCGCCCGTGCTATGCGCAGCGCCGTGCGTACGATACTTCCCCTGATCGCCCTTTTGACCGCCGCCCCGGTCGCCGCGTCCGGTCCGGTCGAGACCGCCACGCGCGGCAGTTACAGCTGCGAGATGCCCGGCACTGCCGCCGGCGCGGCCGGCGTCCGCGTGCCGAGCAAGGATTTCCGCATCTCCAGCGCCAGCCGCTACAAATCGGCCCAAGGCAACGGTGTCTATCTGCGCAAGGGCGACGTGATCCGCTTCACCAGCGGCCCGCGCAGCGGCGAGACCTATCTCGTAGTCGGCGACAATTTCCTGCGCGCGCTCGGCGCAGACGGCAAGTCGACGCGACTGCGCTGCATCCGCACTGGCCGCTAAGGACCTCGCGACCTCCCTGCCAGCAGCGGATAGGGATCGATGGCAGTCGCCGGTTCCCACCAGTCGGAGCCGGGCGTCGTCTGGATGATCGCGAAATGCAGGTGCGGCGCATCCGGGCTTGCGTTGCCGCTCGACCCCACCGCGCCGAGGACCTCGCCCTCGCTGACGGCCTGCCCTTCGGCGAGACGCGGTGCATAGCGGTCAAGGTGCGCATAGTAATAGATCGTGCGGCGGTCGGGGGAGCGAACGTAGATCGTGTTGCCGCCGGCTTCCGACTTGAACAGCTTTTCGACCGTCCCGGCTGCGGCCGCAAGAACAGGGGTGCCGCGCGGCGCCATGATGTCGAGCGCTTCGTGAAGTCTTGCGCCGCCGCGCACGTCGCTGAAGGTATCGCCGAGGTCGTCCGGTTTCACCCCTTGTACGGGGATGAGAAGTCCTCCTGCCGGAGCGCGCCCGCGCGGCTGGATGTCCTCTCGATCGAGAGACTTCACCGCAGGTGCGGGCGGCGGCCCGGGCTTCAGGGGCGTACCGGCGGTCGTCGCCGCCTCGTCCGCCGACTTGATGACGAAGCTGCTTCCAAACAGGATCCAGGCTGCCGACGTGAGTGTGGCGGTTACCGCAATCGTCAGCAGGCGGTCGAGAGCGTTCACGGGTCAGGCCTGGAAGATGACCTTGGTTTGGGTATCGACCATCTGCGCAAGCCGCGCTGCATCCCAGTTGGTCAATCGTACGCAGCCGTGGCTCTGCGCCCGGCCAATCGTTTCCGGTGCGGACGTGCCGTGGATTCCGTAATGCTCCTTGGTCAGATCGATCCACACGACACCCACCGGTCCGTTCGGGCCGGGCGGGAGTTTCTGCTTCGCATCGCTGTCGGGCACATCCCAGAAGAGGTCCGGATCGTAAGAGAAAGAAGGATTGTGGGAGATGCCGGTGATGCCCCACGTCCCGATCGGCAGGGGATCGTGGCTCGAGCCCGAGGTCACGGTGAATTCGACGACCAGCTTGCCGTCCTTATCGTATCCCTTGAGCCAATCGCCGGACTTATCGACGACGATTTTGGCGAGGTGGGGCTGCTGTGTTCCCACACCCAGCGATTGCAGCGTCGCCTGCCAGCCCTTGTCCCTGATCGAGCTGCCATCGATCCGGTCGGCCCCGATATTCGGCACGCGGATCTGCTGCCCCGCCGTGAAGTACGACGCCTGCTCCTGCGTCCCCACATCCTCCCCTGCGGACGATGTGGAGGTCGGGGTCGGGGTGGGCGAGGCCGCGCTCGGCGAGGCCGGGGCGGCTTTGGCACCTGCCGGACGTCCATCGGGATTGAGCATCTTGAGGGTGTCGATCGTGGTGTGGAAGCGTTCTGCGATCCGCTCGTCGAGGTTCTCGTAGCCGAGGCGTTGCAACTTGGCTTGTTCGGCAGGGCTGTCGGGAACGTCGCGGTATTGCCTGTCGCCCCAGTCCGACGGTATCGTCACGACACGCGTCGCAGGTATGTTGTTCCATTGCGCCAGCGCCGTCTTGGTCGCTTCGTCAAGCTTGCCGGTCACCTCCAGGTCGTTGGCTTCCTGGAAGCCCTCGATGGCGTTCTTGGTGCTCATGCCCATCTTGCCGTCGATCACGCCAGGGCCGAAACCGTGACGGTCGAGCACGACCTGCGCCTGCATGATTGGTCGATCCTCCGGATCGGGGATGTCGACGGACGCCTGCTCACCCGGCGCAGGGTCGTTCGAGTGCATCGCATCGGCGCCGTTTTCCTCCACCGACATGTGATCGGCCACTGCCGACTGTTCCTTCTCGTCCGTATCGTCGGTTCCATTCATTCCGCAGGCAGCCAGGGCGAGGACGGAAGCGGCGGCAATCAGATGACGCATGCGGGAATTCTCCACGTAGTACAGGGGCCGCCCCGGCCCCTCGTTCGCAGTTGGAACGGGTGGAGCGGCGAAAATATCCTCGCAGCCTAACCTGCGGTGCGGATTGCCTCGTGGAACGCCTCGACCGCCTCTGTCTCGTCACGGCCCCAGACCGCGTGGCTCACGGCGAGAAAATCGGCGCCCGCCCGAACCAGCGGGGCGCAGTTACCAGGAGTGATACCGCCGATCGCCACGCAGGGAATCTCGATCATCGCATGCCACCACTCGAGAAGCTCGAGCCCGGGCCGGTGCTCGCTCGCCTTGGTCGCGCTCGGGAAGAAGCTGCCGAAAGCGACGTAGTCGGCCCCCGCCTCCCCCGCTTCCAGCGCCAGGTGACGGCTGGCATGGCAGGTGACGCCAATCTGCGCCTCGCGCCCGAGCTCCTCGCGGGCTTCGGCCACACTGCCATCACTCTGTCCGAGATGCACGCCATCGGCGCCGAGGCGTTTGGCCAGGGCAATCGAATCGTTGACGATGAACGCCACGTCGCGCGCCGCGCAGATCTCCTGCAAGGGCCCGGCGAGGCGGGCAGCCTCGTGCTGGTCGATATCCTTGACGCGGAATTGGAACGCCGCGACCTCGCCGGCATCGAGCGCGCGCTCGAGCCGCTGCGGGAACCGCCCGGCAACGTCGAGCGGCGAAATGAGGTAAAGCTGGCACGAAAGCTCGCGGGGGGCATTTGCTCCACTGTGGCTGCTCAAACCGCTCCTCCTAATGCGCCGATCCGGGTCGGTTGTTCCGGCTGGATCTACAAGCACTGGCGCGGGCTGTTCTATCCCGAAGGGCTCGCCGTCAAGCGCTGGTTCGCTTTCTATGCCGCCGAGTTCGATACGGTCGAGATCAACAACAGCTTCTATCGGCTCCCACCGCCCGAGACCTTCGAAGCCTGGCGTCGTCAGGCGCCCGAAGGGTTCTGTTATGCGGTCAAGGCCAATCGCTACCTGACGCAAATGAAGAAGTTGAAGGACTGCGAGGAGCCGCTCCAGCGTCAGATGCACTCGTTCGACGCACTGCGGCCCGCGCTAGGCCCGATCCTTTACCAGCTGCCCCCGCGGTTCAAGATCAACCTGGAACGGCTCGAAGCTTTCCTCCAGCTATTGCCCGACGATACCGTCAACGTGTTCGAATTTCGCGATTCCAGTTGGCACTGCGACGAAGTCTTCGCTCTGCTGGAAGCGCACGGCGCGAGCTACTGCGCGCATGACATGCCCGGGTCGGCGAGCCCGCGCGTCGCTATCGGGCCTGTCGCCTATCTGCGGTTCCACGGCGGCGAAGGAAAATACTGCGGGCGCTATCCCGACGAGGCGCTGCTCGAATGTGCGGACTGGATCGCCGCCGAAGTCCGAAAGCAGCGGCCCGTATGGGCCTATTTCAACAACGACCTGGAGGGCCACGCCATTCATGACGCGCAGACGCTGCGGGCGATGGTGCGTCAAGCGGTTCGCTGATCGATCCTGACGGGCGCGCTGCTGTTCAGGAAACGGTCAGCACGCAAAGCGTTCTCAGGGTCGATGAACAAGCCTTTCGCCATTGCCGCCCTCGCCATTGCGTCGACCTCTCTGGGGGCCTGCGCGACAATCCCCGACGCACCAATCGTCGAGGGAACGCCCGCCGCCGAGGGCACGCCCGTCGCGCTGCGCCATCCGGTGCACGTGGGGAATGTCGTCGCCACGCCGATGAAGGTCGTCGAGGACAGCCGCTGCCCGATGAACGCCCGGTGCGTGTGGGCGGGCCGCCTCATCGTGACGACCCGGATCGACGGCGCCGGATGGCGGGACACGGCGGACATCACGCTCGGCGAGACCTACGGAACGCACGGCCGGGTCATCGCCCTGGTGTCGGGCTTGCCCGAGAAGACCACCGATCACGAAACCCAGCCGGGCGAATATCGCTTCGTCTACGAATCGCGCTGAGGATCAGGCGACGCTGGCGGCGTAGATCTGGTCGATCGCCGCCCCCAGCGTGGCGTCGAACTCGTCATCGCTCTGCTGCGCGCGCAGGTCCTGCAGCAGACCGCGGCTGAAGCTGGCGATCATCCCTTTGTTCTGCGCCAGCTTTTCGCACGCCTCGTCAGTCGAGTAGCCGCCCGACAGTGCGACCACCGCCAGCACCTTCGGATGTGCGATGAGCTCCGCGTAAAGATTGGCCTGCACCGGGATCGACAGCTTGAGCATGACTTGCTCGCCGTCGGGCAAGGCGTCGAGGTTCTTGAGAATCTCGGCTTTGAGGATCTTCTCGCCCTCCGCACGGTCGGCGGCGGTGATGGTGTATTCCGGTTCGAGGATCGGCATCATCCCCTGTTCGATGACGTGCCGGCCGACCTCGAATTGCTGCGCCACGGCAGCGGCGATGCCGGCCGGGTTGGCCTCGTGGATCACCGAGCGTTCCTTGGTGCCGAATACCCCGAGGGACTTGGCGCGAGCGAGCAGCGCGTCGAGACCCGGCATCGGCTTCATGAGCTGAACACCGTCGGCAGTGTCTTCGAGGCCCTTGTCGATCTTGATGAACGTCACGATGCCGCGATCGATCAGCGCCTGCGGGGTCGGCTTGCCTGCGACGGTGCCGTCCATGGTCTTTTCAAACAGGATCGCGCCGATGACCTTGCCGTTCGCAAAGCTCGGACTGGTGATGATGCGGCTGCGCATCTCGTGGATCTTGCCGAACATCTCGTCGTCGCCGGACCATTCGTCATCCGAAACACCGTATCCACGTAGCGCCTTCGGGGTGGAGCCGCCCGACTGGTCGAGCGCGGCGATGAAGCCGTTGCCTGCGGCCATCTTGGCGGTCATGTCCTGCTTGTTCACGAATTGCTCTCCGCTTGTGGCGCGATTCTCGTCCGGGACCGCGCAAATGAAATGACGATGTGTCTGGCCGGTGGCATATCTGCGGGGCCGCGGGAAAGCAAAAAAGCGCTTGCACCCTGACGGCTTGCATCCCCGATACGGAGCGGCCACTGGCAGACGATGGCGCGCAGCAGACACGACGGTCGAAGCGAACTCCCGACCGGCCTGGTCTGGGTGCTCGCACTCGCCTGCGGCGCGATGGCGGCGAATCTCTATTATGCGCAGACGCTGATCGACGAGATCGGGCCGCAAATCGGTCTCGACACGTCACTGGCCGGTCTCGTCACCACGCTGACTCAACTCGGGTACGGAATCGGCCTGCTGCTGATCGTCCCGCTCGCCGACCTGGTCGAGAACCGGAGGCTGGCGCTCGTCGCCTGCATTGGCGCAGGTCTCGGCTCGCTGACGATCGCGCTGTCGCAGAATGCCGCCACGTTCCTCGTCGCCTCGATTGTAACCGGGCTCTGTTCGACCGGGGCGCAAGTGCTCCTGCCGCTCGCTTCGCACCTCGCACGGGCCGAACGGCAGGGCCACGTTATCGGGCTCGTCATGAGCGGGCTGCTCGGCGGAATCATGTTGGCCCGCCCCGTGGCAAGTTACACTGCACACCTGTTCGGCTGGCGCGCGGTGTTCTTCGGCTCGGCGGGCTTGATGCTTGCGATCGGCATCGCGCTATTCACCGCCTGCCCCCGGCGCCAGCCCGAAGCGCGGATGGCCTATAGCGCGCTCGTCGCATCGGTCTTTTTGCAGCTGCGCAAATGGCATCCACTGCGAATGCGCGCCGCCTACCAGGGGCTGCTGTTTGCAGCGTTCAACCTCTTCTGGACCGCAGCGCCACTGCTGCTGATTCACAGGTTCTCTTTCTCGCAGCAAGGCATCGCCCTCTTCGCACTCGCCGCGGCCGGCGGTGCGCTGGTGGCCCCTTACGCAGGGCGGCTCGCAGACCGTGGCTTCGCCTGGCGAAGCACGCTTGCGGCCCTCGCCGTTACCGCTGCATCCTTTCTGGCAGCAGACTGGACCGTTGCCGCAGGCAGTCTGCTCGGCTTCGCGGTGGTCGCAGTCGTGCTCGACGCCGCCACGCAAGTGAACCACGTCACGGGCCAGCGCATTATCTTCGCCCTTTCGCAAGACGCCCGCGGACGCATCAATTCCGCCTACATGACGGTCATGTTCCTCTTCGGCGCCTTCGGCTCGGTCATCGGGTCGGCCACCTATGCCGCCGGTGGCTGGCACTTCGCGGCTCTAACTGGTGTCTGCCTCGGCAGCGTGGCGCTGGTGCTGTTCCTGGCGTTTGACAGCGGGGCAAGCCGAACGGCCTGAGCTAGGCCGCGAGCGCCGCCACGCCCGGCAGGACCTTGCCTTCCATCCATTCGAGGAAGGCGCCCCCTGCGGTCGAGACGTAGGTGAAGTCATCTGCCACCCCGGCGTGATTGAGCGCCGCCACGGTGTCGCCGCCGCCTGCCACCGAGGTCAGCGAGCCTTCTTTGGTCAGCGCCGCCGCAGTCTTCGCCAGCGCCACGGTCGCCGCGTCGAACGGCGGTATCTCGAACGCACCGAGCGGACCGTTCCAGACCAGTGTCCGGCACGTCTTCAAGACGTCGGCCAACGCTTCGGTGGCAAGCGGGCCGATGTCGAGGATCATCTCGTCGGCGGCGACCTCGTGGACGTTGCAGGTGCGCAGGCTCGGCGGATTGGCGGCGAATTCCTTCGCCACCACGACGTCATAGGGCAAATGCACGGTGCAGCCGGCCTTGTCGGCCGCGTCCATGATTTCCTCGGCCGTGCCGGTCAGCTCATGCTCGCACAGGCTCTTGCCGACATCGACCCCGCGCGCGGCGAGGAAGGTATTGGCCATGCCGCCGCCGATGATCAGCTGCTGGACCTTGCCCACGAGATGTTCGAGCACGGCCAGTTTGGTCGAGACCTTGGCCCCGCCGACTACCGCGGCGACGGGCTGGACGGGGTTCCCGAGCGCCGCCTCGAGCGCCTTGAGCTCCTTTTCCATCGCCCGCCCGGCGTAGGCCGGCAAGAGATGCGCCAGCCCCTCGGTGCTGGCATGGGCGCGATGCGAGGCAGAGAACGCGTCGTTGACGTAGAAATCGCCCAGCGCGGCAATGCCTCGCGCAAACTCCGGGTCATTCTTCTCTTCACCAGGCCAGAAGCGCGTGTTTTCGAGTAGGCCGATATCGCCGGGCCGCAGGATGCCTACAGACTGCTCCGCGACCGGACCGGAGACCTCGGGGATGAACATGACTTCGCGGCCAAGCACGCGCTCTAGGTCCCCCTGGACGAAGCTGGTCGACATCGTCGAGTGCTTCTCGCCCTTGGGGCGGCCGTAGTGCGCCAGAAGCAGGACCTTGGCGCCCGCATCGGCCAGTTCGAGAATGGTGGGCGCAACCGCTTCGGCGCGGGTCAAATCGGTGGCCCGGCCGTCCTTCATCGGCAGGTTGAGGTCGACGCGCACCAGCGCGACCTTGCCGCGGATGTTACCGAGGTCGTCGAGGGTACGAAAGTTCGCCATCACAAGACTCCGTTCGCCCTCAGCTGATCGAAGGGCGTGGCGCGGACGTGCTTCGAGAGGTTCAGCACGAACCGCAAATAAGACATCAGATTATGCGAACCGCGTCGCCGACAGCGATCTCGCCGTCGCTCACTACCCGGCCGAGCAGCCCGCCCCGCCAGTCGGGCGTCAGGGCCAGGCGCAGGCCGTCCTTGAGCGCGTCCATCCGGTCGCACGGATCGCATTCCATCGTAACCTCGATGACGAGGCTCCCACCGATGGCTATCCTGGCGCCCGCTGCACGCGGCAGTCGCAGGCCGGAAACCAGCAGGTTGCGGCGGCAATCCGACCAGTCGAGAGCGGCGTGGGCCTCTGCAAAAGCTTCGGCGACGCTTTCCGCCTCGATCAGCGAGACCTGCCGCTTGTGACCTGCCTTCGTCGAAGCGAGGCCGCCGCGAAAATCGCCGCGCACGCCCTCGGCCACGGTGACCGTGACATGGTCGACGGTCTCCATCGGCCCCTTGGGAGCAGCGTGCCTGGCGATTCCGTCGAGCCTGCCGGCCATAACGCGTCCTTAGAGGAACGAGGCCATCATCCCGGCGGTGTCGATCATCCGGTTCGAGAAGCCCCACTCGTTATCGTACCAGCTGACGACGCGGGCAAGCTTACCTTCGAGCACCGCGGTTTCGAGGCTGTCGACGGTCGAGCTGGCCGGGTAGTGATTGAAGTCGCTGCTGACGAGTGGCTGGTCGGTGTAATCGAGCACACCCTTCATCTTGCCCTCGGCTGCGGCCTTGAGTGCGGCGTTGAGCTCGTCCTCGGTCGTATCGCGCGAGGGCGTAAAGACGAGGTCGATCAGGCTGACGTTTGGCGTCGGCACGCGGACCGACGAACCGTCGAGCTTGCCCTTGAGCTCCGGCAGAACGAGGCCGACCGCGCGGGCCGCGCCGGTGGTGGTCGGGATGATGTTCTGCGCTCCGCCCCGCGCCCGACGCAGGTCCTTGTGAATCTGATCGAGCATGCGCTGGTCATTGGTGTAGCTGTGGATCGTCGTCATGAAGCCGCGCTCGATGCCGACGGTGTCGTTGAGCACCTTGGCGACCGGAGCGAGGCAGTTGGTGGTGCAGCTGGCGTTGGAGACGATGTCGTCGTCCGCGGTCAGCGTGTCCTGGTTGACGCCGAATACGATGGTCTTCGAGACGCCGCTGGCCGGGGCCGAGATCAGCACCTTCCGGGCGCCGGCGGCGATGTGTGGGCGGCTCGCCTCGTCGGACTGGAAGAACCCGGTGCATTCGAGCACGATGTCGATGCCGTTGGCCTTATGCGGCAGCTTGCCCGGGTCGCGCTCGGCGGTAACGTGGACGCGCTTGCCGTTGATGACGAGATCGTTTCCATCGGTCTCGACCGTGCCCGGGAAACGGCCGTGCGTACTGTCGAAGCCGAACAGCAGCGCATTCGATTTCGTGTCCGCGAGGTCGTTGATCGAAACCAGCTCGAGATCGTGGTCGTCGCGTTCGAGGATCGCCCGTGCCACGAGCCGCCCGATGCGCCCGAACCCGTTGATCGCCACCTTCGTCGTCATTGGAGGAACTCCTGTTAACCGTTTAACTTGTCGAGAATTTTTGGGACGATTTGCTCAGCCGTAAAGCCGAACTTTTCGAACAGGTCGTCGGCCGGGGCCGAGGCGCCGAAGCGGTCGAGTCCGATGTTGAGGCCGTCCAGACCTGTGTAGCGTTCCCAGCCCTGGGTGACGCCGGCTTCGATCGAGACCTTGAGCGCATCGGCGGGGAGCAGGTCCGCTTTATATGCGGCGTCCTGTCGATCGAAGATGTCCATGCAGGGCATCGACACGACGTCCGCACCGACGCCTTGTTCCTCAAGGCTTTCCGCTACGGCGCAGGCCAGTTCGACCTCCGAGCCCGAAGCGACCAGCACGACCTTGCGCCCGCCTGTGGCAGCGCGCAGGCGGTAGGCTCCCTTGCCGCTGAGCATGTGGCCCTCGTGACGCAGCTGCGGCAGGTTCTGCCTAGTCAGCGCGAGCACCGCCGGCGTATCCTTGTCTTCGAGCGCTAGTTGCCAACACTCGGCAGTTTCGACCACGTCGGCCGGGCGGTAGACGTTGAGGTTGGGAATCAGACGCAAACTCATCACCTGTTCGACCGGCTGGTGGGTCGGTCCGTCCTCGCCCAGCCCGATGCTGTCGTGGGTCAGCACGAAGATCGAGCGAATCTGCTGCAGCGCGGCCATGCGGATGGCGTTGCGGCAATAGTCGCTGAAGATCAGGAAGGTCCCGCCATATGGGATGACCCCGCCGTGCAGCGCCATGCCGTTCATTGCCGCGGCCATGCCGAACTCGCGGATGCCATAGTAGATGTAGCGTCCGCCGTAGTTGCCGACAGTCATGCCGTGGGTCTGGCTGGTCTTGGTGTTGTTCGAACCGGTCAGGTCGGCTGAGCCGCCAACCGTCTCGGGCACCAAGCCGTTGATGACCTCGAGCGCCATTTCGCTCGCCTTGCGCGTGGCGACCTTTTTGGGATCGGCGTAGAGCTTGGCGATGTAGCCGGAGAGCGAGAAGCCCTTGGGCAGGTCACCGGCCATGCGGCGGGACAGTTCGGAGCCCTTGTCCGAAGCGGAGAAGCGCCCTTCCCACTTCTTGCGCGTCTCGGCACCCCGCTCGCCGGTTTCGCGCCAGTGGCCGAGGATTTCCTCGGGGACCTCGAATGGCGCGTAGCTCCAGCCTAGGTTCTCGCGCGTGGCGGCGACTTCGGCCTCGCCCAGCGCGGCGCCGTGTGTCTTATGGGTGCCTTGCAGGTTGGGCGCGCCTTTGCCGATGATCGTCTTGCAGGCGACAAGCGACGGCCGCTCGTCTGCCACGGCCTCGTCGATTGCAGACTGGATGTCTGCGTAATCGTGCCCGTCGCAGCGCACCGTGTGCCAGCCTGCGGCGCGGTAGCGCGCCTCGACATCGTCACTCGTCGAAAGTTCGGTCGATCCATCGATGGTGATGCGGTTGTCGTCCCACAGCACGATGAGCCGGCCGAGGCCGAGATGGCCGGCAAGGCCGATCGCCTCGTGGTTGATGCCCTCCATCAGACAGCCGTCGCCGGCGACGACCCAGGTGCGGTGATCGACAAGATCGCTGCCGAATTCTGCGTTGAGATGGCGTTCGGCGATCGCCATGCCCACGGCCATCGCCAGTCCCTGCCCCAACGGCCCGGTCGTCGCCTCGACGCCGTCGAGCAGGAAGTTCTCCGGGTGGCCGGCGCAGGGGCTGCCAAGCTGGCGAAAATTTGCGATCTCCTCCATCGTCGGATGGGCGTAGCCCGACAAATGGAGCAGGCTGTAGATCAACATCGAGCCGTGTCCGGCGCTGAGCACGAAGCGGTCGCGATCGGGCCAGTCGGGCGCCTTGGGGTCGAATTTCAGGTACTTCGACCACAGCACGGTGGCTATGTCGGCCATACCCATCGGCATCCCGGGGTGCCCCGAATTGGCGGCCTGGACCGCATCCATCGACAGGGCGCGGATGGCGTTGGCCATAGGCGCGAGTCTGGCGGGATCGAGGCTCATGCAGATATGCTCCTGCTGGGCGCCGGTTTGGTGGGACAGGTCGGCTCGATTCGGCGCGCGCCGCCTCCTTTGCGGACGGCCCGCCGTGCGTCAAGCAATGCCCCGTCGCGCATCGCGCAAGCGGGCCAGAACTGTTCACAGCTTTTGCGTCCAAGGCTTTGCGCAAGCTGGCTCCATTGGATAGCATCCGCGCCATGGACGGGGACCGCATCAGTCGAGCCTTGGCCCGCATTGAGGCCGCCTCGCGCCGGATCGAGGACGCTGCCGCGCGCCCGTCTTCCGCCGACCCGTCCGCCGGCGACCCCGATCTCGAACGCCGCCACGCCGCCTTGCGCAGCGAAGCCGGGGCAGCGCTGCGCGAACTCGACAGACTGATCGCGGAACTCGAACAATGAGCAATGTCACCATCGATATCGCGGGGCGTAAATTCACCGTCGCCTGCGGCGCGGGCGAGGAAGCGCATATCGAGACGCTCGCCTCGATCATCGACGGCAAGATCCACGACATGCCGGGGCTCGCCAGCCAGTCCGAGGCGCGCTGCCTGCTTTATGCCGCGCTGCTGCTCGCCGACGAGAACTTCGAGCTGAACAATTCGCGGCCCGACGTCGCCGCACCGCTCGAAGCGCTCGCCGACAAGCTCGAACATCTTGCATCGCAGCTCGAGAGCTCGGCAAGCTGAGCCGCCGGGCATCCGTTCGATTTGGCCGCGCGCGACTGGGAGTTGACGGCAACTGGGGAGGGGGACCGACATGCTGACCACAATCATCATTGCGGCGATCGTTGTTATCGCACTCGTTTGGGGCGTGGCGATCTACAATCGCCTGGTCCGCCTGCGCGCGCTCGTGAAGGAAGGGTTCAGCGGAATAACCGTCCAATTGCGGCGCCGCGCCGACCTGGTGCCGAATCTCGTAAGCACGGTGGAGGGTTATGCCGCGCATGAAAGGGGCGTCCTGACCGAGGTTACCGCGCATCGCACCGATGCCACCAACGCCAGCGGCGTCGCCGCCACGGCCCAGGCCGACAGCGCCTTCACCGGAATGCTCGGCAGGCTCATGGCGGTTGCCGAGGCCTACCCCGAGCTCAAGGCTGACGCCAACTTCCGCCAGCTTCAGAGCGAACTCAGCGAAATCGAGGAACAGCTGCAAGGCGCGCGGCGCTATTACAACGCCACCGTGCGGGACCTTAACAGCTCGATTCAGTCGTTTCCTAACGTGCTCTTCGCCCGGCCGCTCGGTTTCAGCGAGGCGGAATTCTACACCGACGCCGACGCCTCGATCCAGCACGCGCCGCAGGTCAGGTTCGGCGCAGCCGAAAGCTGACGGCACCGCCATGCGGCTTCTTGGTCTCCTGCTCGCCGTGCTGGCCGTCGTTCTGCCGGGCGCGGCTTCGGCCGACGAGCGGATCCTGGCCTGGAACAGCGACATCGAAGTGCGCCGCTCTGGCGCGCTCGATGTAAGCGAGACGATCCGGATCCGCGCCGAAGGCGACCGGATTCGGCACGGCATCTACCGGGATTTCCCCACGCTTTATTCGACGTCGGGACGGCGGGTTCGTGTCGGCTTCGAGGTGACCAGCGTCACGCTCGACGGACAGGCCGCGCCCTACGAAACGGAATCTGTCGGCAATGGCATGCGCGTGAGGATGGGCAGCGCCGACACCGACGTCGAACCGGGCACGCACACCTATGAAATTGCCTACTCCACCACGGGGCAGCTCGGTTTCTTCGACGGCTACGACGAGCTTTACTGGAACGTCACCGGCACTGGCTGGGTATTCCCGATCGACCGCACCAGAGCCCGCGTGCAACTGCCGGAGCCCGTCGCATTCGGCCCGGAGCGAGCCGTCTATACCGGCCCGCAGGACGCGACCGGACACGCTGCCGAGGTTGTCGCCGAAGGACCCGGGACGATAACCTTCCAGACCACCGCCCCGCTCGGCCCCAACGAAGGCATGACCATTGCGGTCCGCTGGCCCAAAGGCGTGGTTGAAGCGCCTCCCACCCCGTCCGCCAGCGCGCAACTGCTGGAGCGCTACGCCCCGCGCGTGGCGGCGCTGGCCGGGCTGATCGGGCTGCTGGGATACTTCTTCTTGGCCTGGAAGCGTGCCGGACGCGGCCCAAGAGCGGGCACCGTCGTGCCGCTATTCACGCCCCCCGACGGTCTTTCCGCCGCAGCAATGCGCTACGTGAGGGAAGTGGGGTACGACAATCGCTGCTTCGCTGCGGCAGTCGTCGAGAGCGGCGTGGCGCGTAGGCTCAAGATCGCCGAGACGGAAACGGGAATTTTCGGGCGGAAGAAGACCTCTCTTTCACGCGCGGGGGGAAGCGGCGACCTGGCCGCTCCCGAGGAGGCCATGCTGACCGAACTGTTCGCGGGCAGCGACACGATCGAAATGGACAACGAGAATCATGCCCGTTTCAGCGCTGCCGGAAGCGCGCTGCAGGAAGGGCTGGAAGCTGCCTACAAGGGCGTCACCTTCCGGCGCAACCTCTCGTGGGCCTGGGCCGGACTTGGGTTGCTGCTCGTGTCGATGGGGCTCGTGGCAGCCACGATAGCCGTATCCGACACCCTTGCGAGATACGGCGAGCGCGTGCTGGCCCTGATCGGCCTTGCCCTGATCGCTGGAGGATTGTGGCTTTTGTTCCAGCGCTTGCACCGCATGCGTGGCAGCCTGTTTCTCGGCATTGCCCCCATCGTGCTCGGCGTGGTCCTGTCCGGCCTGATCTTCTTCAATCTGGCCGCGGCAGAACCTGTCACGACCTGGGCCTGGATTCTGTTTCCGCTGCTGTCGCTGCCGCTCGTTTTCTCGGCGTTCTCGTGGATGAGCGCACCCACGCGCGAGGGCCGCGCGATGATGGACCGCATCGCAGGCTTCGAGCAGTACCTGTCGATCACCGAGGAAGAGCGGCTGGAATCGATGCATCCCCCGGAAAAGACGCCGGAGCTGTTCGAACGCTATCTGCCCTATGCGATCGCGCTAGACGTGGAAAACCGCTGGGCCGACAAGTTCGCCGACGTCCTCGCCGCGGCGGAAAACGACCCGTCGAGACAGGGCAGCACCTTCACGTGGTATACGGGTTCCGGCAATGTCTGGTCCAATCCCTCGCGTTTTGCCGGAGCCATGGGCGGTACGCTCGCCAGCAGCATCGCCTCGGCATCGACTGCGCCCGGTTCGAGCAGCGGATCGGGGGGTGGCGGCTCCTCGGGCGGCGGCGGTGGCGGCGGTGGTGGGGGCGGCTGGTAGCATCCGGCCATTGCCGAGCGGACGGTTCCACCCTATCTAAAGCGCGGCGGGACTGCCCGGCACGAGCCGCAACAAAATCCCCGGGGCTATAAGCAATCCAAGGGAGCTGTCCCTGCCCTGGCGACCGGGTTCGTCCTGGGGACCGGGGTATATGGCTCCCACCTGACGTGAAGGCGTCGGAGGATTCTGAGGCAAACGACCCATGGTGGTTCCGCCACTCACCATTTCCGGCTAGCGGGGGCGGATGACTGCAGATCCCGCCCAGCAGAAAGCCGAAATCCGCAAACGGCTGCGCAGCGCGCGCCGCGAGCACGCCGCGAGCCTGCCCGCCTCCGTCAGCGCCCTGGTCTTCCATCGCCCGCCCGCGGCGGTGCTCGAACTCGTGCCCGATAGGGCGGTGATCGGGCTCTACCGCGCCGATCCGGGCGAAGCCCCGGCAAGCGGATATGCGAAGTTCTTCCACGAACGCGGGCACACCATCGCCCTGCCCTGGCTGGTGAACCTGCAGACGCCGATGATCTTCCGCGCCCATAGCGATCCCTATGCCGAGAGCGATCTGGCCAAGGGCTATTTCGGGCTGATGCAGGGCAGCGAGGATGCACCCGTGGTCCAGCCCGACGTGCTGTTCATGCCGCTGGTCGCCTTTACGGCGCGCGGTGAGCGGCTCGGCCAGGGCGGCGGCTTTTACGACAAGTGGCTCGGGGCGCACCCCGACGTCATCCGCATCGGCATGGGTTGGGACATGCAGGAAGTGCCCGAGCTGCCGATCGAACCGCATGACATGAACCTGACCGCGGTGGTCACTCCCACCCGCGTCCTGGGGCCGTTCACGTGAGGACGGAACCGACTCTGCGCATTCCGCTGGGCATACTCATGTTGCTGGCGGGATTGGCCGCCTACGCACTCGGCGTGGCCTGGGCGTCGCAGTGGATCGGGCAGCTTCCAATATGGGCGCAGACCATCGTCTACATTGTCCTCGGCGTCGCCTGGCTGCTGCCGCTCAAGCGCTTCCTGATCTGGATGGAAACCGGGCGCTAGAAGGACGATTCGGAACCGAGGCCTGCCCAGCCCTGTTTCGCTCGCATGCCCGAACTGCCCGAAGCGGAAGCGAACCGACTGCGAATCGAACGAAGCTGCCTGCACCGCACGATCGAGGCCGCGGACCTCGGCGACGACACCAGCTATATCGAGCTGCCCGGCGACAACGAGCGCAAGCGGCTGGCCGGACACCAGTTCACCGCCACCCAGCGCCACGGCAAGCTGGTCTTTGCCGGCAGCGCAAGCGGACCGTGGATTGCGGTGCACCTCGGCATGAGCGGCAAGCTGCTGCCTTTCGACGCGGGTGAGGAGCCCCCCGACCACACCAAGTTCGTCATCCGCTTCGAGGGAAAACGCCGCCTCGCGTTCCGCTGTCCGCGCAAGCTCGGTTGGTTGCGCGTCGTCGACAACCCCCAAGCGGAGCTGGATCGGCTGGGATTTGGGCCGGACGCCCTTGCCATGAACTGCGACGGGTTCTGTGCGGTGGTTGGCAGTACCAACGGGACCGTGAAAGGTGCGCTGCTCGACCAGCACAAGCTCGCGGGTGTCGGCAACCTCTGGTCGGACGAGATTCTCTATCGCATCGGCATTGCCCCGCAGCACAAAGCCTCCGCCCTCGGGAGGGCACAACTCGAGCAAATGTTCGATGCCATGCGCACGCTGTTATCCGCGGCGGTTTCGGCGGAGGCCGATTACAGCAAACTCCCCGATGACTACCTCGTGCGGCACCGCGAAAAAGGCACGTCCTGCCCACTGTGCGGCGGCAAGATCAGGACCGCCAAAGTGAGCGGTCGAACGGCCTATTTCTGCGCCGACCATCAATCGTGAATTGGAAAATGTCCCAAGTGGCGCGAGTGACGGGACTCGAACCCGCGACCCTCGGCGTGACAGGCCGATACTCTAACCAACTGAGCTACACCCGCGCATTTCGGCGGTAGCGCCTCTTGGGAGCCGCGCGTCTAGTGGAGGGTCTGGGGGCTGTCAACAGCGCTTCCGGCACCCCCGAAAATTATCGTGTGGTGGCGGGCCGACAAGCTCTTCCTTAACCATATTTTCGCCTCTTCTTGCCATTGCTGCGGCCGCGCCCCCAGCGGGCCGCAGACGGAGGTAACCATGCGATTTGAGGGGCCTGTCGCAATGTTGCTGGCCGCCGCTCCGCTGGGGGCGCAAACGCCTCCGCTAGCTCTGGAAAGCGCTGTATTCGTCGAACGCGGCATCGGCGCCGAACGCACGGTGGAGCCTTCTGTGCGTTTTACGCGCGGAGAACGCGTGGTTACGGTCATGCGCTGGGACGCCCCGCGGGGAAATTACACGGTGACCAGCGCGGTCCCCGCCAGGCTGCAATTCGAACGCGCGAGCTCCGACCGTCTGGAGGTTTCGATCGACGGCGGCCGCACCTGGCGCGGCGCTGCCGAAGTCCAGCCCGAAGCGGTCACGCACTTGCGATGGCGCATCGGCGCCGGCTCGGGCCGGCTCAGCTATAGCGCGATCGTGCGTTAGCGCTCAGCGCTCGTATTTCCAGTTCCGGCGCTTGCCTTCGGCAAGCCATTCGATCGACGTCGCGAGACGCCGGGCGCGAGTCGCATCCTGTTTCGCCTCGGTGACCCATTCGAGGTATTCACGTCGCTGCGACGGCGGGAAACCCTCGAATGTCGCCTCAGCCGCGGGGTTCTTGCGAAGAGCGTCCGCGAAGTCCTCGGGAACGCGCAAGTCTTGCGGCGCTATGGCCTTGGCTGGCCGTTTGACCGCGCTCCCGCTCTCGTCGATCCGGGTCACGGCCTCGCGTAGCTTTGCGGCGATGGCATCGTCGGGCGGAAGGTCTGCCAAGCTCGTAACCTTGCCGATCTGCCCCATTCCCTCGAAGTCGCCGTGCCGGCCCTCGCCGTGGATGGTCAGCGCGCAATGCGCCTTGAACGCCGCCATACCGGCCACGTTCTTATCCCTGTAGGTGAAGTGCGGCATGCCCCACTTGATCGTCTCGCCGGCCGTCGGGATGGTTTTATGAACCACCTTGCGCAAGTGGGCGAGGATCGGCCGGGCAAACTCGGCCGACTTGGCGATATAGGCGTCGATGCGCGGGTCGCGGGACATGCCGCGACTATATCACCTCAGTCGGCGAGCAGAAGCACCGGCGTTTCGATCAACTTCCTGACCGCCTGGACGAAGGCCGCGGCGTCGTAACCGTCGACCACGCGGTGATCGGCGCTGATCGAAATGTTCATCAGCTTGCGCTTCTCGATCCGCTCGCCGCCCATGCCGTCGGTCACGAACATGGGCCGCTCGACGATGCGATTGGGGCCGATGATCGCCACTTCTGGGCGGTTGATCACTGGGGTGGTCGCGACGCCGCCAAGCGGGCCGAGCGAGGTGATCGTCAGGGACGAGCCGGAGAGCTCGTCGGACTTCGCGGTGCCGTTGCGCGCGGCTTCGGCGAGACGGGCGATCTCGCCCGCCAGCTGCCACAGGTTGCGCGCCTGCGCATCGCGGATCACCGGGACCATCAGCCCGTTGTCGGTCATCGTCGCCATGCCGAGATGCACCGCGCCATAGCGCTGCACCACGTTCGCCTCGTCGTCATAGCGGGCGTTGAGCATCGGGAATTCGGGCAGCGCGCGGCAGATCGCGGTGATCAGCAGCGGCAACAAGGTTAGCTTTGGCTTGGCGCCGCGATTGGCGTTGAGATCGGCGCGGAGCTTCTCGAGATCGGTGACGTCGCATTCCTCGACATAGGAGAAGTGCGGAATGTTGCGCTTCGATGCCGCCATGTTCTCGGCGATGCGTCGGCGCAGGCCCATGACCTTGATGGTCTCGTCGCGCATCGCCTTGCCCGCCGGTGCAAAGCCCTTGCTCGCGCCGTAGGACAGGAAGGCATCGAGGTCGGCATGGCGCACGCGGCCGTCCTCGGCCGGGCGCACTTCGCCAAGATCGATGCCCAGTTCGGCGGCGCGCTGGCGCACGGCCGGGCTGGCGAGGACTTTGGCGCCGGAGGAAGGTCCGCTTGCCGGAGAAGGCTTGTCCTTCTCCGTTCGCGGTGAGCCTGTCGAACCGCGAACTTGCGACGGTTGTGGCTCCGCACTTCGTCCTTCGACAGGCTCAGGACGAACGGGTTCTGGCGGTGCCGCTTCCGCAGCAATCGCATCCTCGGCATCGCTGGCGTCGGAAGTCTCGACCTCGATCCGCTGCTCGACCGCTTCGGCCTTCGGCGCGGGGGCATCGGCCTCCTCGGCCACCGCTTCGTTGGCTTCGACGACCTCTTCCGGAATTTCGCCTTCGGTCTCGACGACCACCAGCGGGCTGCCAATGGCGATCACATCGCCCTCCTCGCCCGCGACCTCGACGATCTTGCCGGAGACCGGGCTCTCCATCTCGACGGTCGCCTTGTCGGTCATCATGTCGGCCAGGCGGCCGTCTTCCTCGACCATGTCGCCGACCTTCACGTGCCAGGCGACGATCTCTGCTTCGGCGATGCCTTCACCGATGTCGGGGAGGTTGAAAGTGAATCGTGCCATGCGTCAGGCTTCCAGAAGCTTGTCGATCGCCTCGCCGATGCGGATCGGACCGGGGAAATAGGCCCATTCGAGACTGTGGGGATAGGGGGTGTCGAAGCCGGTCACGCGTTCGACCGGTGCTTCGAGGTGGTAGAAGCAGCGTTCCTGCACCAGGCTGACCAGTTCGGCACCAAAGCCGGATGTGCGCGTCGCTTCGTGTATCACCAGGCAGCGCCCGGTTTTTTCCACGGACTTTTCCACAGCCTCGATGTCGAGCGGGACGAGCGTGCGCAGGTCGATGATCTCGGCATCGACGCCCTTTTCGCGGCACACGGCCTCAGCGACATGGACCATGGTGCCGTAGACCAGCACGGTCAGTGCCTCGCCCTTTCGCACGGTTCGCGCCTTGCCGAGCGGGATCGAGTAGTAGCCTTCCGGCACCTTGGCGTCGGGGTGATCCTTCCACGGCTTGGTCGGCTTGTCGTAATATCCGTCGAAGGGGCCGTTGTAGATCCGCTTCGGCTCGAAGAAGATGCACGGGTCGTTGTCTTCGATCGCGGCGATCAGCAGGCCCTTGGCATCGTGGGGGGTGCTCGGGACGATGGTCTTGAGGCCCGAAACGTGGGTGAAGATCGCCTCAGGGCTCTGGCTGTGCGTCTGCCCGCCGAAGATGCCGCCGCCGAAGGGCGTGCGCACGGTCATCGGGGCGATGAACTCGCCGGCCGAGCGATAGCGTAGCCGTGCCGCCTCGGAGATGAGCTGGTCGAGCCCCGGATAGATGTAATCGGCGAACTGGATCTCCGGCACCGGCCTGAGGCCGTAGGCGCCCATTCCCACCGCCACGCCAATGATCCCGCATTCGGAGATCGGCGTGTCGAACACGCGGGTCTTGCCGTACTTGTCCTGCAGGCCGGCGGTGGCGCGAAACACGCCGCCGAAATAGCCTACGTCCTCGCCCATGACGATGACATCCGGATCGCGCTCGAGCATGATGTCGAGCGCGTCGTTGATCGCCTCGATCATGTTCATCGGCCGGGTCGGGGCGTCCGACAGGCTGACGACGTCGTCCCCGCTTACTGCTGTGGCCATTTGATCTTCCTCTCGCGGATCGCCTGATCGGCCTGTTCTTCCAGGTGCCACGGCAATTCCTCGAACACGTCCTCGAACATGGTGTGGAACGGGTGGTGCATGCCGTGACCGAGGATGCCGTTCTTTTCGGCCTCCTTGGTCGCGGCCTTGACCGCCTCGGCCAGTTCCTGGTCCATCGCCTTCTGCTGATCCTCGGACCACTCGCCGAGTTCGATCAGGTGCAGCTTGAGCCGCATGATCGGATCGCCGAGCGGCCATTCCTCGCGCTCCTGCGCGCTGCGATACTGGCTGGGGTCGTCGGAGGTCGAATGGCCCTCGGCGCGGTAGGTGAAATATTCGATGAGGGTCGGGCCGTTGTTCGACCGGGCGCGGTCGGCAGCCCAGCGTTCGGCGGCATAGACCGCCAGGGGGTCGTTGCCGTCGACGCGAAGGCCGGCGATTCCGTAACCGATGGCCCGCGCGGCAAAGGTCGTGCGCTCGCTACCGGCAAAGCCGGAAAAGCTCGAGATGGCCCACTGATTGTTGACGACGTTGAACACGACGGGCGCGTTGTAGACTGCAGCAAAAGTCAGCGCGGAGTGGAAGTCGCCTTCGGCGGTGCTCCCCTCGCCCACCCACGCGGCGGCGATGCGGCTGTCTCCCTTGATCGCGCTGGCCATCGCGAAACCCGTCGCTTGGGGCAGCTGCGTCGCCAGGTTGCCGCTGATGGTGAAGAACGAATAGCCGCGGCTCGAATACATGATCGGCAGCTGACGGCCCTTCAGCTTATCGCCGCGATTGGAGTAGATCTGGTTGATCATCTCGACCATCGGATACCCGCGCGAGATGAGCACGCCCTGCTGGCGATAGCTTGGGAACGCCATATCGTCGCTGGCCAGCGCATGCGCGGCGGCGACCGAGGTCGCCTCCTCGCCGGTGCATTTCATGTAGAAGCTGGTCTTGCCCTGCCGCTGACCGCGATACATCCGCTCGTCGAAGGCGCGGACCAGCGCCATGTCGCGCAGAATCTCGCGCAGCTTGTCGGGGGATAGCCGCGGATCCCACGGACCGTGCGCTTTGTTGTCATCACCCAGCACGCGCACCAGGGCGGTGCACAGCGGGTTGGTTTCGCTGGCCGCGCAGGTCTCGTCGGGCCGCGGCTGAGCGCCCGCCTCGGGCACCGGGATATGCGAAAAGTCGACCGTGTCGCCGGGCCGAAACTTCGGTTCCGGAACGTGCAGTGCGAGCCGCGGCCGGTTGTAGCCGCCGCCTTCACCCTGCTTCGCCATGCTGCTCTCCCAACTCTCGCCAACGCGAGAAACGAAATTCTACGGAGGCGACATAATATTAGTTTCGTACGATACCGTCAACTTCGCTCGCCGATGGGATTCGCGACCGTCGAATTCACACCGCCACCGGCGCCCGAAGCGCGCCCTGCGGGGCATAATTCGTCACCTCGAAGTCGTCGAACCGGTAGCCGAAAATCGACGTGGGTCGCCTCTTTATGGCAAGCCGCGGATCGCCCGAGGGTTCCCGGCCAAGTTGCTCTTCCACGAGCTCGGCATGGTTCAGATAGAGGTGCGTGTCCCCGCCCATCCATACGAGCTCGCCCACTTCGTAGCCGGCCTGCTGGGCGATCATCCGTGTCAGCAACGCCGCGCCGAACAGGTTGAACGGCAGCCCCAGCGCGACATCGCAGCTGCGCTGGTAGAGCACGCAGGAGACCCGGTCGCCGGCGACGTGGAACTGATAGGTCTTGTGACAAGGCGGCAGGGCCATCCGGTCGAGTTCGGCAACGTTCCAGCCCTCGATGATGTGCCTACGGCTTCCGGGATTGGTGCGCAGGCTCTCGACCGCCTGGGCCACCTGGTTAAAGCCGGGACCTGGCCGAAACAACCCGTTGCCCGCCGGCTCAAAGGTGGGCCAGTCGACCCACTGCTTGCCGTAGACCGGGCCGAGATCGCCCCACCTGGCGGCAAAATCGGCGTCCTCGACGATGCGCCGCTCGAAATCCTCCTGCGCGATATCCTCGCCCGAGGCCTCGCGGTATTTCTTGAGCGGCCAGTCGCTCCAAATCGTCACGCCCTGTTCGAGCAGCGGGCGGATGTTGGTCTCGCCGGTCAGGAACCACAGCGTCTCGCGCGCCGCGGCCTTCCAGAACACGCGCTTGGTGGTCAGCAACGGGACGCGGCCTTGCGAGAGGTCGCAGCGCAGCTGGGTACCGAACAGCGCCCGCGTGCCGACACCGGTGCGGTCGATCCGCTCGTCGCCCTCGGTCCAGATGCGCCGCATGAGTTCGAGGTAGGACCATTCCCAGTGCTCGCGAGGGGCAGAATCGGCCGGGTGCGGGGTGCTCGCCATGATCTTTGCGCTACCACCCCAATTGCCCGCTTGCCACCCTGTCCGCTGCTGCCTATAGGGCCGCCTCTGCCTTGCCCCGGACCTGTCCGGCGGCACCGGTCGGGGAGTAGCTCAGCCTGGTAGAGCACTGTCTTCGGGAGGCAGGGGCCGGAGGTTCGAATCCTCTCTCCCCGACCAGTTTTGGCTGGAGAAAGCCGTCCCGGGGGGCGGCTTTCCGCCACAACTCCCCGGCGGAAGCGAGGGGCTCCGTGTTAGCGAGCCGCCCCAGAATTGCCTCGCTTGCCCCACACCTTTCGATTGCAATGCACTTGTAATGCGACGGTCCAATCGCCATTGGAAGCGCGCGGCTGGCGACCATTGCGGGTACAGATGAACCTCACGCATCAATTGAACGATCTCGACGGCGACAAGCTGCGGGAAGAGTGCGGCGTTTTCGGCATCATTGGCGGTGCCGAGGCGGCAGCCGCGACCGCGCTCGGCCTCCACGCGCTGCAGCACCGCGGTCAGGAAGCCGTCGGCATCACGAGTTTCGACGGGCGCGAGTTCTACACCCGCCGCGGCCTCGGCCACGTGGCGGAAAACTTCTCGAGCGGTGAGTCGATTGCCGAGCTGCCCGGCACGATGGCCGTCGGCCACGTCCGCTATTCGACCACCGGGGGTGCGGGTCTGCGCAACGTCCAGCCGCTCTATGCCGATCTCGCCAGCGGCGGCTTCGCCGTAGCGCACAACGGCAACCTGTCGAACGCCGGCCAGCTGCGGCAGGACCTGGTTCAGAAGGGTTCGATCTTCCAGTCGACCTCGGACACCGAGGTCATCATTCACCTCGTCGCTACCAGCACGCAGCGCACGATGCTCGACAAGTTGATCGACGCATTGCTGCAGGTCGAAGGCGCCTATGCCCTGGTCATCTGCACGCCGCGCGGCATGGCCGCGTGCCGCGATCCGCTCGGCATTCGCCCGCTGGTCATGGGCAAGCTCGGCGACGCAACCGTATTCGCCAGCGAGACCGTGGCGCTCGACGTGATCGGTGCGGAGTTCGTCCGCCAGGTCGAACCCGGAGAGTTCATCGAGGTCGATCACGACGGCGCCGTGCGTAGCCATCGTCCATTCGGAGAGCGTCCCTCGCGCCCCTGCATCTTCGAGCATGTCTATTTCAGCCGCCCGGATTCGATCTTCAACGACCGCTCGGTCTACCAGTCGCGCAAGCTGATAGGGGTGGAGCTGGCCAAGGAAGAGCCGGTCGTGGCCGATCTGGTCGTGCCGGTGCCCGACAGCGGCGTGCCCGCGGCGATCGGTTATAGCCAGGAATCGGGCATTCCTTTCGAGCTCGGGATCATTCGCTCGCACTATGTCGGTCGCACGTTCATCCAGCCCTCCGACGGCGCCCGCAACGCCGGCGTCAAGCGCAAGCACAACGCCAATCGCGCCTTGGTGGAAGGCAAGCGCATCGTCCTGATCGACGATTCGATCGTGCGCGGCACGACCAGCATGAAGATCGTGCAGATGATGCGCGACGCCGGCGCCCGCGAAGTGCACTTCCGCGTCGCAAGCCCACCGACCGGCCACGGTTGCTATTACGGCGTCGACACCCCCGAGCGGTCCAAGCTGCTCGCCGGCAGGATGGATATCAAGGCGATGTGCGAGTTCATCCAGGCCGACAGCCTCGCCTTCGTGTCGATCGACGGGCTCTATCGGGCCGTCGGGCTGGCTGGCCGCAACGATGCCTGCCCACAGTACTGCGATGCCTGCTTTACCGGCGATTACCCGACGGCGCTGACCGATCTCGACGGGCGCCGGCGCCAGGCCGCCCAGCTCACCCTGCCCGTCAACAAGGTCGCCTGATGGCCGACGACAAGCCGCTTTCCGGGCGCGTGGCGCTCGTCACCGGCGCGAGCCGCGGAATTGGTGCGGCGACGGCGCAGGCACTCGCCGCGGCCGGGGCGCACGTCGTCCTCACCGCACGCAGCGCACGCGATCTGGAAGCCGTCGAAGAATCGATCCACCAGGCCGGCGGGACCGCGACGATCGCGCCGATGGACCTGGCTGAAAGCGATTCGATCGCCCGTCTTGCCAACGCCATTTCCGAACGCTGGAACCAGCTCGACGTGCTTGTGATCAATGCCGCGCTGCTGCCGCAGCTGACGCCGGTGACGCAGATCGAGCAGAGCGCGTTCAACAAAGCCCTGACGCTCAATGTCTTGGCGACGCAGGCGCTTCTGGCCAACTTCGACCCGCTGCTCAAGCGTGCCGAGGCGGCGCGGGTGATAGGCCTCACCAGTTCGGTCGGGAAGGACCCGCGGGCCTATTGGGGCGCGTACGGGGCCACCAAGGCCGCGTTCGACAACTTGCTGTCCGCCTATGCCCATGAGGTCGAGCGCATTTCCGAGACCCGGGTCGCGATCGTCGATCCGGGGGCCACGCGGACCCAGATGCGCGCCCGCGCCTACCCGGGCGAGGATCCGCAGACGGTCAAGCCACCCGAGGAAGTGGCCAAACGCATCGTGGCTCTCGTCGCCGAGGACTTCTCCAGCGGGGTGCGGATCAGGGTGGAAAATTCGCGTTAACTGCGTCTGGTAGCAACCTGGTAAGCAAATCAGGCAAGAGTCCTCTTCGCGGACCCCGATGGGCCCGTGGGGGCATCGCTAAAGGGACGCTTGCGATGAGCATGCAGAACGTCGTTGGTCGCTACGAAATCGCTGCGCAGGAAGATCGCAGCGCTCCGCGCACCAAGCTTTCGATTCCGGCACAGTTTCGCCAGTCGGGCGGTCGCGCCTTCCAGACTGTGGTCCACGACCTTTCGCTGTCGGGCTTTTGCTGCACGGCGGTGAGCCGGGTACACGCCGGCACCGTGTGCTGGCTGACCCTGCCCGGTCTGGAATCGCTCCAGGCAGAAGTGATCTGGTGGGAAGACAATATGGCGGGCTGCGCCTTTGCCAGCCTGCTCAGCCCCATCGTTCACGACAACATCCTGGCCCGCTACCGCGGCGACGGGACGTACGGCGGCTGACAATTATTCCGCGGCCAAGGCCGCGTGGACCTGCGCCAGCAATGCAGTGCGCGGGCCAGTGAGGTCTGCGCCCGTTGCCTTTGGCCAGTTACCGAGGATCACCACCACGAACTCCTCGTCGGGAAAAAGCGTGATCGACTGCCCGAAAATACCGACTGCGCCAAACGCCCCGGCGGGATAAGTCCACCACTGGTAGCCATAGCCGAAACCCTGACCCAAATCGACATGCGGCGCCCCGGCCCGGCCCAGCCAATCGGACGCCACGCTGCCGTGCCCACCCTCGAGTACGAACTGGCCGAAACGGGCATAGTCGCGCATCGACAGCTCGATGCAGCAGCCGCCGACGTTGCCGCCGGTCAGCTCGGTCTGCCAGAATAGCTTGCCCGCCAGTCCGGCGGGATCGACCACCTTCTGTTTGGCATATTCAGCGAGTGTCCGTCCGGTCGCCTTCTCGACCAGCTCACCGACAAGGTTGGTCTCGCCGGTCTTGTAGACCCATTTCTCGCCCGGCGGGGCCTCGCGCGGCAGCTTCTTCATTACCGTAACAACCTGCGATTGCCCCGGGTCGGGTTCGACCGCGAAGATTCGCGCCACGTCGCTGTTCGGATCGGCGTAATCCTCGTTCCAGGCAACGCCCGAGGTCATCGTCAGAAGCTGCTCGAGCGTCACATCGTCGTAAGCGCTACCCGCGAGGCCCGGGACATACTGCGAAACCTTGTCGTCCAAGCTCCTGATGTAGCTGTCCTTCATTGCCGCCCCGGCGAGCGTCGAGGTCAGGCTCTTGGCCATCGAGAAGCTGGTCCAGCGCTGTTCGGGGCCGAAGCCGAGACCGTACTTCTCATAGCGGACCTTGCCGCCCTGCAGGACCATGATCCCGGCAATGTCGCCCCGCGCGAGGTACGTGTCGAGCGCGCCCGATGCCGTAGCCGGCAGCGCGGCGCCGGCAGGCAGTGTGCGCGGATGGGGCGATGGGGCAACCTCGATGCCGGGGAATAAGTCCTCCATATGGCGGAAGCGGTCGGCGCGGGTGGCGTCGTCCCAGAACAGCACTTCGGTCGAAGCGCGCGTCAGGCTCGTGGCGGTGGCCGGCGGCGAAGTCCGCTCAATCGCCGGGGATGCGAGAGTGCAGGCCGCCAGCACCGCCGCGGCGAACGCCGGAACAAATCTGAAATGCATCAACTGTCCTTAATCAGGGTGACTTGGCTGACGGTAATCCCCCCGCCGCGGAAGCCCCCTTCGCAGTACATCAGGTAGAAGCGCCACAGGTTGCGGAAGCGCTCGTCGAAACCTGGCGGCAGACGGCCTTCATCGCAGGCCCGATCGAAGTTCGCGCGCCAGGCCTTGAGTGTCTCGGCGTAGTCGAGCGGGAAGTCCTCCTGATCCTGCCACGACAGCCCGCGCTCCTCCGCCAGGGCGCGGAATTCGCTCGCCTTGATCAGCAGCCCGCCGGGAAAGACGTAGGCCTGGATGAAGTCGGCGTTGCGGGCGTAACCCTCGAAGAGGCTTTCGTGCATGGCGATGAACTGGATCGCCGCGCGTCCGCCCGGTTTCAGGTTGCGGGCGACGCAATCCATGAATTTGGGCCAGTATTCGCGCCCCAGGGCCTCCACCATCTCGACGCTGACGATCGCATCGAACTGCCCGCTGGTATCGCGATAGTCCTGCTTGAGGAACTCGATCGCGGGAAAGCGTTTGCGCGCCCAGGCCAGTTGCTCTTCGGACAGGCTGATGCCCGTCACGCTGGCCCCCCGCTCGGCGAGGTGATTGCACAGCCCACCCCAACCGCAGCCGATCTCAAGCACGGTTTCGGGGTCGCCGATGCGCTCGGCGAGCCGCTCCCATTTGCGCACCTGCGCCGGCTCGAGCCCGTCGTCGCCGACGCGGTAGGCGCTCGAATAGGCCATCGTCGGGTCGAGCCACTGGCGGTAGAAGTCGTTGCCGAGGTCGTAGTGGGCGTGGATGTTCTTTTCCGCGCCCGACTTCGTGTTGCGGTTGAGCCAATGGGCAAACCGCGCCGCGGCTCGATAGGGGCCCTTGGCGCGGCCGGTTTCGCCGAGCGCTTCCCCGTTGACCGAAAACAGCGCGAACAGCGGCACCGGGTCCGGGCTTGTCCACTCGCCCGCTTCCCACGCCTGGTAGAAGCCGACCGAACCGCCGAGCGCGAAGCGAATTAGCGCACGCCAGTCATGGATCGTGATCTCCCCGGCGAAACCCGGAGTGCGCCCACCGAGCATGCGCACCGAACCGTCGGGCAAGCGTATGACGATCGAACCTTCGTTAAGACCCTCGTCGATCCGGTCAATCAGCGCGTGAAAACCGCCGAAGAACAGGCGTGCGAAGAATCCCGGCGCAATGCCGAACCGGCGTCCGCCTTGTAGCAGCGCCCCACCCCTGGCGATCTCCCTGTTCACGCGCGGCAATATGCAACCCGCCGCGCCGCGCGGCAAGCTAGAGCTCGCGGTATGCGGCGAGAGCCCGTTCGCGCCCGGCCCGATGTTCGATGATCTTCGCCGGATAGTCCGCCGGACGCTCGATGTCCGAGGGATCGTGGATGGCAGCGTCAGGCAGCTCCGTCAGCTCGGGCACCCATTCGCGGATATATCCGGCGGCCTCGAATTTCGGGCTCTGGGTCAGCGGTGCCATGATGCGCACGAACATGCTGGCGTCGATGCCGGTCCCGGCGACCCACTGCCAGTTCGTGCCGTTGCTGGCATAGTCGGCATCGACCAGCGTATCCCAGAACCAGCGCTCACCGACGCGCCAGTCGATCAGCAGGTGCTTGGTGAGGAAACTCGCGGCGATCATTCGCACGCGGTTGTGCATCCAGCCCGTTGCCCAGAGCTGCCGCATTCCGGCATCGACGATCGGATAGCCGGTCCGCCCGTGTTGCCAAGCCTGGAGATCGGCCGCGGCCTCGCTCTCATGGTCGCGCCAGAGGAACGCGGCAAAGCTCTCCTTGTAGGAATGCTCGGGGTAATCGTGAAACTGCAGCAGGACGTTGGCCGCGTAGTCGCGCCACACCAGCTCGCGCAGGAAACTTTCGACTCCTTCGCCGCTCCGCCGGGTGAAGACATTCCAGACTTGCCGCGGGGAAATTTCGCCGAAATGAAGGTGGGGCGACAGCCGCGAGGATCCGTCGACCGATGGCAGGTTGCGCTGCTCTTCGTAGCTGCCGGCGCGCTCGGCGAAGTCCCAAAGCTGCTCCTGTGCCGCACCCTCGCCCACCTGCCATGCCGCGCGCATTCCCGCCGACCAGTCGGGTGAGTCCGGCAGCAGGTTCCAGTCTTCGAGCCGATCCGATGCAGGCCAGCTCTCCGGCAGGGTCAGGCTCGGCACCGGCAAAGGATCGCCGGGGGGCATTCGTTCGCGGAGCGCGCGATAGAAAGGCGTGAAGATCTTGTACGGCCCGCCCGCCGCGGTTGTCACCGTGCCTGGCGGCAGCAGGTAGAGGCCGCCGTGGCGAATGAACTTGACCCCCACCGGCAGGGCTTTGTCCAACGCCCGCTCGGCATTGCGCCACCATGGCTCGTAATGTCTCAGCGCATGGACCCCACTCGCACCCGTTTCCTCGACCAGCGCCGCCAGCACCTCGGCCGCCCGGCCCCGCCGCAGGATCAGTTGCGCATTGTGCTTGTGCAGATCGGTGGCGAGCGAGGCGAGACTGTGATGCAGCCACCAACGGCTCGCCCCGCCCATCGCGCGGTGTCTGGGAGTTTCGTCGTCGAGCACATAGACCGGGATGACCGGACCGCGCGCGGAGGCAGCGCGGAACGCTTCCTGATCGCTCAGCCGCAAGTCGCGGCGCAACCAGACGATCTGCGGACGGGCTTCAGGCACGGAACTGGCCTGCCATTGTGCCGTTGCCCTGCCAATGGCGAAATCCCCCGAAATCGTGACCATGCCCGCGCGCGGCTGGAGCATTGACCGGCGCAAGGCGCTGATCGTCGCGGCGCTGTGCTGGCTCGGCTTCGCGGCCATGGTCTGGCTGGTCGAGACCGGCCACGTGGACTCGATCGACCGCTTCGGTTTGCTATTCTGGCGCGAGGGCGACGGGCTTGGGCCGCGCGGCCCCACGCTCCTGCTCGAATCGGTACGCGACGTGACTTCGCTCGGCGGCATCCTGCTCCGCAACCTGTTCGCACTCGGCGCGGTCACCGCGCTGCTGTTCCTCAGGCTGCGGCGCGAGGCGATCCTGTTCGCGCTCACCGTGGTTGGCGCCTGGCTCGTCGAAAGCGCCATCAAGGGACTGGTCGGCCGCGCCCGCCCCGAGATCGTCCCGCATCTGACCGAAGCGGGCGGCGCGAGCTTTCCGAGCGGGCACAGCTTCAATTCGGCCGTGGTCTACATCGCCATGGCGCTTGCCTTCGCGACACTCAGCGCGCGGCAGTCGGTCCGCTTCACCGTGATCGGCGCCGCCCTGGTGGTCAGCCTGCTGATCGCCTGGACGCGAGTCTGGCTCGGCGTGCATTTCCCCAGCGACGTCATCGCCGGGTGGCTCGGCGGTGCGGGATGGGCCTTCCTCTCGGCCGCATTGCTATTCAGGCCGGCGCAGAAGGCTGCGCAGAGCGAGCAGGCGAAGAAACTCGACCCGACAAAAGCTAACAGCCCGCAGCGCCGGTCGGCACCGTCGCGGAGGTGCCCAGCCGCCCCGCCCCCGGCCGCTCGCCGAAGCGGGCGTCCTGGTACTGCACCGTGACCGCGCATTGCTCGCGCTTGACCCAGGCCATCGGCAAGATCGACCAGCGGCGAAAGCTCGCCAGCGAGGGCGTTTCGAGCAGGACCTTGCGGGCCAGTGGGCCGGTCATGCCGTCGGGGACGGGTTCCGACAGGGAATCTGGCTGAAGGGCAAACGCGGCAAATTGGGCCTTTCCGCGCGAAATCAGGTGATCCTGCCGCCAAATCACTTCGCGGCGCCAAAACAGAACAGGTGGGGGTGAGACGACCGTAACGTCCGGCTTGGCGTAAGGTATCTCCCTGCGCGGCGCTTCGCGTGCCATCGCGCTCACCACGCCATTGCCGCAGATGTACACCAGCACCGCGGCCAGCCCGATCATCGGGGGCCGCCGCCAGTTTCCCTCGCCCGCCCTCTCACGCCGCCGCGAAAGCCAGATAGCAGAACTCAGACCGGTCCAGATCCACACGTCGATGATGAACAGCGAGTCGTTGTGGAACCACAGATTGGAAAACGGGGAGAGCAGCTGCACCGCGTAACTGGTCTGCCAGTCGAGCAGCGGGTGAGTCAGGCAGCCGAGGAAGGAGAGCGCCAGCAGCCAGCCGAAGTGCATCTCCAGTCCGGACCCGAAACTGTCGCCTCTTCGCACCTGCCAGCGATCATAAAGCCAGAGCAGCGCGGCCAGCAGTGGCGGCAGCACCCAAAGCCCGGCAACGAGGCTATGTGTCGCTCCGCGGTGGATCGCCAGCGGCGCCCAAGGCACCCAGCCGAAGAACACGTCGATATCGGGCGCGTTGGCCCCGAGGACCAGCGCTGCCAGCCCCTTGCGGGTCTTCCTCTTGAGTCCGGTCTGACCGAGCGCCCAGCCGACTAGCGAATGGGTGAAGTTGTCCATCCTTCAGCGTGCCGGTGCGAATCGCGCGCGGCGGCGGCGACCGTTCGGAGCGCGGCGAAGGTGACACCAGGTTGCCGCCTGTGACACTGTCCAGAGGCAAAAACCCGGCCCGCGAACGAAAGGCTTGAGTCCTCCCGATCGCCGCCACGTTCCACGCTTGTCCATGTGCCTCTCGTGGCACAGCGGGCAGCCTGTAGGAAAGCTGATTGTCGTCCCCTAGACCGGATCCTGCGCCGTGCCGCCGACGGTCCAGGTCTGGCCCTGGCTGAGCAGCTTGGCGAGGTTCGCTACCTTGCCATCCGCTGCCCGGTGGCGCTCGGCATCGACGCCTTCCTCGAAGGTCGGGCGCGGATCGTCGTAGAGAACGCCGAGCGCCATGGGAAACTCTCCGAACGGCAGCTCGACCAGCATGTGCGCAATCGAACGATTCTTGACGTTGTGCACGATGACTCCAGCCGCTTGCCAATCGCCATCGACGACGTCGACCACCTTGAGGCACAGCGCCTCGCGGTCGAGCGCGATACCCTTGGCGCCCCCGGCGTAGAGCATCGGCTCGCCATCCTGCAGCCAAAGCTGCTGCGCCTCGGCGCCCTTGGGCGCGGCGAAATCGTCGAACACGTCCTTGTTGTAGACGATGCAGTTCTGGAAGATCTCCACGAACGCGGCGCCCTGATGGGCGTGGGCGGCCTTGAGCACCTCGGGAAGGTGCTTGCTGACGTCGAACCCGCGAGCCACGAAGCGCGCGCCTGCGCCGAGCGCGAAGGCGCAGGGCTGCGCCGGACGATCGACCGAGCCCCATGGGGTGGACGGGCTTTTCGTGCCGATCCGGCTGGTCGGCGAGTACTGGCCTTTGGTCAGGCCGTAGATCTCGTTGTTGAACAGCAGGATCTGCAGGTTCACGTTACGACGCAGCACGTGCATCAGGTGGTTGCCGCCGATGCTGAGGCCGTCACCGTCGCCGGTCACCATCCATACGTCGAGATCGGGATTGGCCAGCTTGATGCCGGTAGCGAAGGCCGGAGCGCGCCCGTGGATCGTGTGAAAGCCGTAGCTCTCGACGTAGTACGGGAAACGGCTCGAGCAGCCGATGCCGCTGACGAACACCGTGTTCGCAGGATTGCTGCCAAGCTGCGGCAGCGTGCGCTGCACTGCCTTGAGGATCGCATAGTCGCCGCAACCGGGGCACCAGCGGACCTCCTGGTCGGTCTCCCAGTCCTTGAGCGTGGTGGTTACCGGCGTCATGTCGTTCATTGGTTCACCGCCTTGTCGTCGCTGCCGGTGTGGGGCGCCGCGGCGCCGTCGCCGTGGAACGGAGCGTCGGGATACGTGCCGTCGTCGTGGCCCTGCTCAGCCCCGGGAAGCTGCTGGCGGTTGGCCGGCACCCCGCCGCCCTCGTTGTCGGACATTCCGTCGAAGTATTTGCCGATCGCGGCTTCGAGCTCGGCAATCTGGAACGGCTGGCCGCTGGTCTTGGTCAGGCTTTGGCAGTCGACCAGCAGCTGGTCGCGAAGGACGGTCTTGAACTGGCCGGTGTTCATCTCGGGGACCAGCACGTTGTCGAAACCCGCGAGCAGCGCGCCGAGATTCTTGGGCAGCGGCCAGACATGGCGTACGTGGATGTGGCTCACCGCCTTGCCCTTCTCGCGCCAGCGGCGAACGGCCTGGCGGATCGGTCCGTAAGTGCTGCCCCAGCCGACCACGGCCAGGGTGCCCGTTTCGTCGCCCAGCGCGACGTCCTGGTCGGGCACCGCGATGTTGTCCATCTTGGCCTTGCGGGCATCGGTCATCGCCTGGTGGTTGGCCGGGGAATAGTCGATGTTGCCGGTCAGCTCGTGCTTCTCGATCCCGCCGATGCGGTGCATCAGCCCGGGCGTGCCAGGCTTGATCCACGGCCGCGCGCCCTTGGCGTCGCGCTTGTAGGGCAGCAACTCTTCGCCGTCGTTCTTCTCCGCGAGGAACCGGACCGGGAAATGCTCGAAGCTCGCCGGATCGGGTACCTTCCACGGCTCGGCAGCATTGGCGATGTAGCCGTCGGTCAGGAGGATGACAGGCGTCATATACCGCGTGGCGATGCGGCAGGCCTCGATTGCCACCTCGAAGGCGTCGGCCGGGCTGCTCGCGGCAATTACCGGCAGCGGCGCATCGCCGTTGCGGCCGTAGACCGCCTGGTAGAGATCGCTCTGTTCGGTCTTGGTCGGAAGGCCGGTCGAGGGCCCGCCACGCTGCGAGTTGACGATCACCAGCGGCAGCTCGACCATGATGGCCAGGCCCATCGCCTCGCCCTTGAGCGCGATGCCCGGCCCCGACGAGGAAGTGACGCCGAGCTGGCCGGCGTAGCTCGCGCCGATCGCTGCGCAGATCGCGGCAATCTCGTCTTCCGCCTGGAAGGTGGTGACGCCGAATTCCTTCATCCGCGCGAGGTGATGCAGGATCGCCGAGGCCGGGGTGATCGGATAGCCGCCGAAGAACATCGGCAGCTCGGCCAACTGCGCCCCGGCGACCAGCCCCAGCGAGACGGCTTCGGCGCCGGTGATCGTGCGATAGAGGCCCGGCTCGCTTGGCACCGGGGGGATGTGCAACTGCTTGAGATGGTGGCCGCCGATCTCGGCTGTCTCGCCATAGGCGTGCCCGGCGTTGAGCGCGGCGATGTTCGCGCCGGCGATATCGGGCTTGGTCTTGAACTTGGCGTTGAGCCAGTCGACGAGCGGCTGGCGGTCGCGGTCGAACATCCACAGCGCCAGCCCGAGCGTCCACATGTTCTTGCAACGCAGCGCATCCTTGTTGCCGAGGCCGAAGTCCTTGACCGCCTCGATGGTCAGTGCGCTGATGTCGAAGGCCAGCAGATCCCACTTGGCGAGGCTCCCGTCCTCGAGCGGATTGGACTCGTACTTCGCCTTGTCGAGGTTGCGCTTGGTGAACTCGCCGCTGTCGGCGATGATCAGGCCGCCGGGCTTGAGCGCCGCGAGGTTCACCTTGAGCGCGGCCGGATTCATCGCCACCAGCACGTCGGGAGCGTCGCCGGCGGTGTTGATCTGGCGGCTGCCGAAATTGATCTGGAACGCGCTGACGCCGAACAGCGTGCCCTGCGGGGCACGGATCTCTGCCGGAAAGTCGGGGAACGTGGCGAGATCGTTGCCGGCCAGCGCGGTCGAAAGGGTGAATTGCCCGCCCGTCAGCTGCATGCCATCGCCGCTGTCGCCGGCAAAGCGCACGACGACCGCTTCGGGGGTTGTTGTATCGACCGGCCGTTCGGCCGTCTGGGTTGCCATTGTACTGTCCTGCTCGCGCCGGTTGCGGCGTCGTCAATCGATTATGGCGGGGACGTAGGTCCCACCGGGCGTGCTCGCAATCAAGTTTTTCTGTCGGATGAGGAAATTGCCCCGTGGAAACTGCCCCGGGTTTCGCTAGGGTCCGCGGCGAGAGAGCAGGAGAACTTCATGGTCGGAGACACCCCTTTCGTGCGCAAAGATGTCCGCGCGTTCCTCGATTACCTGGCGTCCCTGAACCAACCCATGCTCTACGAACTGCCGCTCGATGTCGCCCGCAAGGGCGCGCGCGAGATGAGGGATCTGATCGATGTCCAGCCGCGCGAGCTCGCGGTCATAAAGGACCTGAGGTGCCCGGGCCCCGGCGGGGAGATTCCGTTGCGGCTCTACGACGCCGAAGCCTCGCGCAATTCCGGACCGGCGATCGTCTTCTACCACGGCGGCGGGTTCGTGATCGGCGACATCGAGGTCTATCACAGCCTGTGTACCGAGATTGCCGCCGAGACCGGGCTGCCCGTGATTTCGGTCGATTACCGGCTCGCGCCCGAGCACCCATTCCCCGCCGCGCCTGACGATTGCGAGGCGGCGGCGCGCTGGGTCGGCGAAAGTCCGCAGGAACTGGGCTTCAAGGTTACCGGGCTGGTGCCGATGGGCGACAGCGCCGGCGGCAACCTGACCATCGTCACCACCGCCGCGCTGATTGCAGAGCCGGCGGCAGTCCCGGTGGTGGCCCAGGTGCCGATCTATCCGATCACCAACCCGATTTCGCACCACGAAAGCTTCAAATCCTTCGCCGAAGGCTTCTTCCTCACCTCCAAGCTGATGGCCTGGTTCACCGAGCAGTACGCCGGCGACGAAACCGACCCGCGTATGTACCCGCTGCTCAAGGCCGACCACTCGAGGACTCCGCCGACGGTGGTGCTGACCGCCGGGCTCGACCCGCTACGCGACTCGGGCCGTGAATATGCCGCGCACCTGATCGGCCAGGGCGTCGACGTGACATGCCTGGAAGCGCGCGGGATCAACCACGGCTTCATCACCATGCGCAAGGCGATCCCGAGCGGCATGCAGGACCTCAGGCGAGTCTATCGCGCGCTGGCGGCGATGCTGCCGTGACCACGCCCGACCCTGCGCTCTACCGCCCCTGTGTGGGCGTGATGCTCGTCAATGCGGCCAGCCACGCCTTCGTCGGCAAGCGCATCGACAACAAGGAAGGCGACTTCTGGCAAATGCCGCAGGGGGGCGTCGACGAGGGCGAGAACCCCGACGATGCGGTGCTGCGCGAGCTGTGGGAAGAGACCGGCGCGCAAGCCAGGCACGTCGAGGTTGTCGACCGTCTGCCCCGCGAGCTGTTCTACGAGCTTCCCGACGAACTCAAGGGCAAGCTGTGGGGCGGCAAGTTCGTCGGCCAGCGTCAGACCTGGTACCTGGCCCGCTTCACCGGCGGCGATGCCGACATCGACCTCGAGGCGCACGAGCCGCCCGAATTCTGCGAGTGGAAGTGGATCGAGCCGAGGCTGCTGCCGGAGCTGATCGTCCCCTTCAAGCGGGAGGTCTATCGGACCATCGTCGAGGGATTCGCGGGGCTTGTCTGACCCAGCCTAGTTCTGCGTCACCACCGGCTCGGGCATGACCGCCTCGGCGGTCAGCGTGCCGGTCACCGGGCCGCGCTCGATCGCCGCGGCAAGCTCGCGGCTCTCGCTGCATTGCGCCCCGCACAGCGACTCGAGCTGGGCGAGATTGCGGCGAGCCTTCTCGACCGCGCCCTTTTCGAGCATCGCCTCGCCTTCGCCCGAGAGCGCGGCAAAGTTTTTCGGGTCGCGCTCCAGCGCTTCGCGGTAATAGTGGATCGCCTTGCCCTGCAGGCCCTGCGCGCGCGCCGCCGCGGCGAGATCGAGATAGACGCGGGTGTTGGCGGGATCGATCACCAGCGCCGCTTCGAAGCTGTCGACCGCCATCTGCAGCTGACCGGCCTGCAACTGGCTGCGGCCCTGCGCCTCGAGCGCCGCCGAGCGCGGGTCCGTCTGCAGGTCTTCGGCCATGCCGACGCTGGCGGTCACTCCGATCAGAAGGGACAGGGCAAGGGCGGCGGGGGTGTAACGCATCGCGAACTCCTTGAGCGCGAACTTCGGCGGAGGTCCGGCTTCGGTCATAATGTCATAAGGCTAACACGGCTTTTCTAGACGTGCGATGAAAAATCCGTCCGTGCCGTCGTGAAACGGTGTCAGGCGCAGGCCCGAGCCCCGCGCGCGGCCGAGCGGCAGTTCCGGCGGTTCGGCCCGCCAGCCTTCGTGCGCCGCGAGAAAGGCGGCGACGCGGTCGGTCCCCTCGCCGTCGAGCAGCGAACAGACGACATACACAAGCCGCCCACCGGGTCTGACCAGTTCGCTCGTTATTTCAAGCAGGTGCGCCTGGGTTTTCGCAAATCGCTCCAGCTCGTCGGGGGTCAGCCGCCAGCGCGCCTCGGGATTGCGCCGCCAGGTCCCGGTCCCCGAACAGGGCGCATCGACCAGCACTGCGTCGGCCTTGCCGCGCCATGCCTCTAGCGCTGCCAGTTCGCGGCCCGGATCGAGCAGCACGGTCTCGGCTATCAGCGCCCCGGCGCGCTCGGCCCGCGGGGCGAGGTGCGAAAGGCGGCCGCGATCGGTGTCTGCCGCCACCAGGGTTCCGCCGTTGGCCATGGCCGCGGCCAGCGCGAGGGTCTTGCCGCCCGCACCGGCGCACAGGTCGATCACCGTCTCGCCCGGCCGCGCGGCGACCGCCTCGCAAGCGAGCTGGCTGCCCCCGTCCTGCACCTCGATCAGGCCGTCCTGATAGGCGGGCCACTGCTCGACCGGCGTCCCGGGCGGCAGGCGCAAGCCCTGCGGGGCTTCGACGGGGCGCGCTTCGGCCGGAAGCTCCAGGTCGTCGCGGCTCGCCTTAAGCGTGTTGACCCGGATGTCGAGCGGCGCGCGGCCGAGTAGCGCTTCCGCATCGGGCCCGGCGATGTCCGAGGCAGAGAGCCGATCGGCCAGCCACGCCGGGGCGATGCCGCCCTCCGCGACCGCCTCGCCCGGACCAATCGCCGCCGGGCCATAGTTCGACCCGTCGAACAGCCCCGTCAGCGCCGCATCCTCCTGCGCCAGCCGCAACATCGCGGCGCGCCCGTTTTCGGGAAGCGGCCCGCAGGCACGGATCGCTCCATAGACGAGTTCACGGATCGCCCTCCGGTCCTTCGACCCGGCGAAACGGTTGTTCCGGAACCATTCGGCGAGGATGCGGTCGGCCGGCGCGCCCTTCGTACGCGCGGCTTCGATCACCGAATCGAGCAGCTCGATCGAGGACTGGACTCGGGCGGCGGGGGTCATTGTGCGGCACCACTCGTGGACCGCGAAAGCGGGGGAAGAAATGTGTGGCTTTTGGACATGAAGCGCCATTCTATCAACGTCTTACGGCGCATACCGAAACGACGCAGTGTGGCTTTCGCTTGCTGCATATTTTCCACGGTGGTCATGCGGCGGTTCAGATCGGGCATGCCGTCGCCCTGTCAGATTGCGGCCATGTAGGAAAGCCTTTCGCCCGCGCTGCCAGAGCCCGCCAACTTCGTCACTCCGGCCCCCGGGCCTGGGTCCCGCTTGCGCGACACCGCGCAGGAAGGAAGCTGGACCCCGGGCCAAGCCCGGGGTGACGAGGAAGAGACTAAACCGCAACCTCGGGAGGACGGCACCAACAAGGCACCGTCATCCCGAACTTGTTTACGCAAGCACCGCTCAAGTCGAGGATTCATGTCGCCACATCCGCCGTCACCTAGCCGCATGGATGCTGAACCAAGTTCAGCATGACGATGGGGGAATGGCCGGAATTGGGTGGAAAGCGGACATTCGGTATGTCATCCATCAGGTTATGAGGTTGCTGTTGGCTTTGGCTCTGACCGCGCTCTTGCAGTCGGGTTGCTCCCGCGCCGAGCAGCAAGCTTGCACAGCGGCGCGAAGCCATTGGCAAAAGCCAACGTTCGGGCCCGGATTACATACGCTCTGGGACAGAGTGACGTTGGATCACAAGGGCGAGATTTTTTGGAACGGTAGCAAAATTAGCAATCAGGAATTCGAGCGGCTGCTAATGGCTTCTGTCAAACTCGAACCTCGACCTGACGTTTATTTGGAGGCCGAAATGGGGGTGCCTTGCCGCACTCTTGAAGCTGTCAGGGACCAAATGGAAAAAGCGCTCGGTTGCCAATCAGTCGGCAGCACTTGCCTAGAAGGCTATCCCAACTTCATTCCCCTGCCAAACGGCAGCTAAGGGTCGTTATCAGACTGACAGCTTTCCCGCCCTCTACCGCGTCGGGTAGTTCGGTGCTTCCCGAGTGATGCTCACGTCATGGACGTGGCTTTCGCTCAGCCCGGCATTGGTAATCCGGATAAACTTCCCACGCTTCTGCAGTTCCTCGATGCTGGCGCTGCCGGTGTAGCCCATCGCCGCCTTGACCCCGCCGACGAGCTGGTGGACGACGTCGCGCGCCGGGCCCTTGTAGGGGACCTGGCCCTCGATGCCCTCGGGCACCAGCTTCATCTGGTCCTTGATGTCCTGCTGGAAATAGCGGTCGGCGCTGCCGCGGGCCATGGCGCCGACGCTGCCCATGCCGCGGTAGGCCTTGTAGGCGCGGCCCTGGTAGAGGAAGGTTTCGCCCGGCGCTTCCTCGGTCCCGGCAAGAAGCGAACCGATCATCACGGTCGAGGCCCCGGCGGCGAGCGCCTTGGCGGCATCGCCCGAGGTCCTGAGCCCGCCGTCGGCGATGATCGGCACCCCGCCCGACGCGGCGGCGCTTTCCATCACCGCGGTGAGCTGCGGCACGCCGACGCCGGCGACGATGCGCGTGGTGCAGATCGAGCCCGGGCCGATGCCGACCTTGACCGCGTCTGCGCCTGCATCGATCAGCGCCTTCGTCGCCTCGCCCGTGGCGACGTTGCCGGCGACGATTTGCACGCTGTTGGAGAGCCTTTTGGCGCGCTCGACCGCCTTGGCGACTTCCTTGTTGTGGCCGTGCGCGGTGTCGATGATGATGACGTCGCACTCGGCATCGACCAGCGCCTCGGTGCGCGCGAAGCCCTTGTCGCCTACCGTGGTCGCCGCGGCAACGCGCAGGCGCCCGCCGCCGTCCTTGGTCGCGTCGGGGTTGAGCACGGCCTTCTCGATGTCCTTGACGGTGATCAGGCCGACGCACTTGAAGGCCTCGTCGACCACCAGCAGCTTCTCGATCCGGCGCTGGTGGAGGATCTTGCGCGCCTCGGCCTGGGTCACGCCCTCGCTCACCGTGGCGAGGTTCTCGTGCGTCATCAGTTCCTTGACCGGCTGCGCGGGATTGTCGGCGAAACGCACGTCGCGGTTGGTCAGGATGCCGCACAGCTTGCCGCTGGCATCGACCACCGGGATGCCGCTGATCTTGTGGCGGGTCATCATCGCCTGCGCCTCGCCGAGCGTGGCGTCGGGTTCGATGGTATAGGGATTGACCACCATGCCGCTCTCGAAGCGCTTGACGCGCCGCACCGCGTCACACTGCTCCTCGATCGTCAGGTTGCGGTGCAGGACGCCGATCCCGCCCATCTGCGCCATGACGATCGCCATCTCGGCCTCGGTCACGGTGTCCATCGCGGCGGAAATGACCGGGATGTTGAGCGCGATGTCCCGCGTGAGGAAAGTCCGGGTGCTGGCCTGCGACGGCAGGATGTCGCTCTCGCCCGGCCTCAGGAGGACGTCGTCGAAGGTAAGGCCGGTTTCGATTTCCATGGGTGCCACCAGATATTGTGCGGAGCGATTCGTGGCGGCCCATGTAACCGCACTATGTGGCATTCGCTAGAGGGGCGGACAGATTGAACGAAGGCGCAGCGCCTGCGTCTAGGAATCGCCTTGCTTTTCGCCCCGCGTGTCGGGAAGCTGGCGAAGCGCCTCGATTTCGCGCGCGGTTCTCTCGGCGGGGTCCGTGGCGATGGTTTCGAGCGTCTCGACCCGGTCCTGCAGCCGAGTGACGAGACTGCGAAGCCGTTCGTTTTCCTCGTCGATCGATTCCAGGGTCTTTTCGGGCTTCACATTCGGATCGGCGTAAAGCTCCACGAAACCGCATTTGCTGCAACGCAAAACCGCCAGGTCGGCGGATTTCCCACCCATTCCGGTGAGCGTCTTCCAGAGCCCAGGTTCCCCGTCCATCACTTTGACGCGCCCGCCGGTGTCGGGCGAATAGAGATAGCCGCGCGTCATCAGGGTGCGGCATTTGGGGCAGTCGGCCATCGAAATTCCTCCTGCAAGGAGTGTATTGGATGACCAATACACTGTCGAGACTACTTCGCCGTCCACCCGCCATCGATCGAGTAGTTCGCCCCAGTAATGTTCTGCGCCACGTCGCGGCACAGGAACACCGCCAGCGCCGCGACTTCCTCAACCTGGACGAACTTCTTGGTCGGCTGCCCGGCCAGCAGAACGTCGTTCATCACCTGCTCGCGGGTCATATTCCGCGCCGCCATCGTGTCGGGGATCTGGTTCTCGACCAGCGGGGTCCAGACGTAGCCCGGGCTGATGCAGTTGGCGGTGATGCCGTGTTCGGCCAGTTCGAGCGCGAGCACCTTGGTCAGCCCGTCGATGCCGTGCTTGGCGGCGACGTAAGCGGCCTTGAACGGGCTCGCCGCCTTCGAGTGCGCGCTGGCGGTGTTGATGATCCGGCCCCAGCCCTGCGCCTTCATGTGCGGCACGGCGAGGCGGGAGGTGTGGAAGGCGGCCGACAGGTTGAGCGCGATGATCCTTTCCCACTTCTCGGGCGGAAAGTCCTCGACCGGCGAGACGAACTGCATTCCGGCGTTGTTGACGAGAACATCGACCGGACCGGCTTCGTCCATCAGGGCTTCGCAGCCCGCCGTCGTGGTCAGGTCGGCTCCGACGTGCTGCGCGCCCAGCTCGGCGCAGAGCGCGGCGATTTCGGCCTCGTCGCCGAAGCCGTTGAGCACGACGTCGGCCCCCTCGGCGCGCAGCGCGCGGGCTATCGCCAGGCCGATCCCCGAGGTCGATCCGGTGACGAGGGCGCGCTTGCCTGAGAGGAACATTATCGACTCCTTGCGAGTTGGTTGGCGGTGCAGCGGGAAAAGCCCGAACGGGCGGGCAGGTCCAGCCCTTTCTCGACCCGGCACGGCAGGTTTGGGGAAAGGCAGTGCGGCTCAATCCGTTCAATCCGGGAAGTATCAACGTGCGCCGCGGCGGCGGCGGCGGCGGCGGGCTGCCCGGCGGGGCCGGCGGCCTCGGCTGCGGCGGTATCGTCATCGTCCTCATCGCCGCGCTGGTGTTCGGGGTCGACCCGGGGCAGATGCTCGGCACGCTCGAAAACACCCAGCAGGCGGACGGGCAGATCACGCAGGGCCCCTCGGACGAGAGCGCGGCCCAGATCTGCGACGACAACCAGTACGCCACCGAGGCCTGCAACGCCCTCGCCTCGCTCGACCAGACCTGGGCGCCGCCATTCCAACGCGCCGGGATCGCCTTTCGACAGCCCACGCTGGTCTTTTACCAGGGCGGAACGCGCTCGGGCTGCGGCGCGGCGCAGGCCTCGATGGGGCCGTTCTACTGCCCGGCCGACGAAGGCATCTACATCGATACCAGCTTCTATGACACGATGGACCGCCAGCTCGGCGCCAGGGGCGACTTCGCGCGCTATTACGTCATCGCCCACGAATACGGCCACCACATCCAGAACCTCACCGGGCTGGCCGGGCAGATGCAGAGTGCGATGCAGGCCAATCCGCGCCAGGCCAACGCCCTGTCGGTGCGGATGGAGCTGCAGGCGGACTGCTACGCCGGGGTCTGGGCGGGCAAGAACCGCAACCTGATCGAGCCGGGCGACTTCGAGGAAGGCATGACTGCGGCCAACGCGATCGGCGACGACACCCTGACGCACGGCCAGGTGAGCTCCGAAAACTTCACCCACGGCACCAGCCAGCAGCGCATGCAAGCGCTCAGGCTGGGCATGGAGAGCGCCGACGACACGCAGTGCGATCGCATAATCCAGGGCTGAAGCCGCCCTCGCCGCCCTACGCAAAGCGGCGAGAGACCCCGAAGTTCTCCCGCCGCCCAGGGACCGGAACGGACGCGCCGATCCGGTTCGGGGGGTGTTACCCCCTCGACTCGATCAGCTATCGCCGCGTTCGATGCGCTCGATCTCGGAATCGAGCTCCTCGAGCACTTCGTTGCGGATGTCGGCGCTCAATTCGCGGTTGCTGGCAATCGATTCGCGCGCCTGGCGCAGGCCCATCGCAGCACTGCGGCTGGCGAGCTTCTCGATCGCCCGCTCGCAGATCATGATGTGCTGCCGGCCCGACGAGTCGGTCCATTGGCGGGTCGTGGTGCCCTGGTCGTCGCAGCGCTCCTCGATCAGCGGCATGTGCGCCTGGGTCCAGGCGGCCTGCTTTTCCGCCATCTGCCGAGCCATCTCGGCCTGCTTCGTGGCGAGCTGCGCCTGCGCCTCGGCGAGCCGGGCCAAGTCCTTCGACTGGAACTTGCTGGCCATCTCGCCAAAATGCTTGCGCCGAGCCTCGCTCAGCGACCCGTCGACGCGCTTGAGCTTGAGCGCCGCGGGCGCTTCCGGAGCGGCGGGCGCAGCCGGAGCTTCGGGGGCCGCGGGGGCCTCCGGCGCAGGGGGCGGCGCCGGAGGCGGCGAAGGGGCGAGTTCGACCGGTTCGATCTCGTCGGGCTGACCGGCGGCGTAGGAAACCGAGGCGGTCAGCGGCAGGGCGACGGCGGCGGCGCCGAGCAGCAACCGCCCGGCCAGGCGGCGGCGGCGCGAAACATCGGACATGGACAGGCTCCTCAAACGGTGGATGATCGATTTCTCGCGCAGCATCGGGCAAGCCATCGGCGCCGCCAGCGCGAGCCGCGGACCGGTGGCGAAACCGGCGATGACATTGGCGTACTGCGCGCGCTCCCAGCCTTCGCGGCCGGCAACCACGCGGGCGTCGCAGGCCGCCTCCTGGTCGCGCCGCATGGCGCGCCAGCCGGCCCAGGCGATCGGGTTGAACCAGTGCAGCGCGAGCAGCGGCTGGGCGGCGAAGTTCGCGGCGATATCGTGCCCCCTGTGGTGCGCCAGCTCGTGGGCGATGGCGAGATCGCGCGCCTGGCGGTCTTCCATCGCCATGAACGCGGTGGGCAGCGCGACGACCTTGTCGAACACCCCGAAGGCGACCGGCGAGTTGACGGCAGGCGATTCGACCAGCCTGATCCTGCCGACCTCGCCGACGGGGCGGGCGCGGTGCAGCACTTCCAGGCGCATCCGGCGGTAATTCGACAGCCGCCAGGCAAGCAGCAGCGCGGCGCCGACCAGCCACACGGCCAGCACCAGCGGCTGCCAGTCAAAAGCGGGCTCGGCCCCAGCCGGGTTCGCCAGCGCTTCCGCCAGCAGAGGCGAGGCCTGCGGCGCGGCAGCGGCCAGCGCCGGGGCAGCCTCGGCCTGCGGCGCCAGGCTGGCGGGCAGAACGATCGGCGGCAGGAACAGGCGCAGCAGCGGCAGGGCCCACAGCGCGTAGGCCATGGTCGGCCCGAAGATCCGCGAGACGGGGCGGCGTAGCAGCATCACGGCGGCGATCAGCAGGCCGGTGTAGAGCGCGGTGTCGATCAGCCAGGTGCTCATTTGCGGAGCTCCTTCAGCAGCTTTTCGATCGCGGCGATGTCGTCCTCGCTAAGGGCCTCCTGCTCGGCCAGATGGGCGAACAGCGGGGCGGCGCGGCCGCCGAACAGGCGGTCGACCAGGCGGCGGGATTCGCCCCCGACGTACTCGGCGCGTTCGACCAGCGGAGAGTAGAGGAACCGGCGGCCATCGGGCTCGGCGGCGATGGCTTCCTTGGTGACCAGGCGGCTGAGGAGCGTCTTGACCGTGGCCAGGCTCCAGCCGCGCTGTTCGCAGACCTCGTCGCACACTTCCGCGGCGGTGCGCGGGCTCTGCCGCCACAGCGCCTCCATCACGGCATGCTCGGCATCGCTAATCCGTTCACCCGGGTCGGGCTTGGCGCCGGCCATCGCGAAACTCCCTCAATCTGATATCCCTGAGACTTACGATTACATTCGTAAACTGAATTCCAGGTGAACGCCATGCCGTTCGTCGGGCCCGCTCATGCGCTTGTCGAACGCGGCGGCGGCGTTAAGAGGCTTGCCGATGAAGATCGGGGCCATCCGCAAGCTGGAAGATTGTCGCAACGTCGCGGACTTTCGCGAGCTGGCGCAGCGCCGGCTGCCCTTCCCGGTGTTCCACTACATCGACGGCGGCGGCGACGACGAGGTGACCAAGGATCGCAACACGGCGGCTTTCGACGATGTCGACCTTGTGCCCGACGTACTGGTCGACGTGGAGAGCGTGGACACCTCGGTTACCGTGCTCGGCAAGACGACCCCGCTGCCGCTGATGCTCAGTCCCACGGCGCTGCAGCGGCTGTTCCACTGGCAGGGTGAGCGCGCGGTGGCTGCGGTGGCGGAGAAATTCAGCTTGTGGTTCGGCATATCGAGCCTCGCCAGCGTGAGCGTCGAGGAGATCGGCCGGCGTTTCTCGGGTCCGAAGATGCTGCAGTACTATTACCACCGCGACAAAGGGCTCAATGCGGCGCTGCTGGAGATGGCGCGGACGGCGAAGTTCGATGCGGTGACGCTGACGGTCGACGCCAACGTCGGGGGCAACCGCGAACGCTGCAAGGCAACCGGCTTCACCAGTCCGCCCAAGATTACCCCGGCAAGCGCATGGAGCTACGCCAGCAAGCCGCGCTGGGCGCTCGATTACTTCTTCCGCGAGAAGTTCTCCCTTCCCAATCTCGAAGCCCACGTTTCCGCCGGCAGCGACGTGTCGAGCTCGATCCAGAGCTACTTCACCGAGATGCTCGATCCGGCGATGGACTGGAAGGCGGCGGAAAAGCTGCGCGACGACTGGGGCGGCAAGTTTGCATTGAAGGGGGTGATGTCGGTAGGCGACGCGCGCCGCGCGGCGGCGATGGGAGTCGATGCGATCTACCTCTCCAACCACGGCGGCCGCCAGCTCGACGGTAGCCGCGCGCCCTTCGACCAGCTGGCCGAGGTGGTCGACGCGGTCGGCGACAAGGTCGAGGTCATCCTCGACGGCGGAGTGCGCCGCGGCACCCATGTGCTCAAGGCGCTCAGCCTCGGCGCAAAGGCGGTATCGGGCGGACGGCTCTACCTCTACGCCCTCGCCGCCGCCGGCCAGCCCGGCGTCGAGCGCGCGATCGGCCTGCTGCGCGACGAGATCCTCCGCGACATGAAGCTGATGGGCAAGACCAGCCTAGCCCAGCTCACGCCCGACAACCTGCGCTTCCGCTAAGCGGCGTAGAAGGTGATCGTGACCGTGAAGGGTCCCTCGCCCTCCACGTGGTGTGGAGTCTGGGGCGGGATCACCAATTCGGCGGGTGCGGTCAAGTGCTCCACGCCGCCCACCGCATCGTCCCAGACGAAGCGCAAGGCCCCTTCGGTCAATGCCAGCTTGCCCCAGGCGCCCGGTTTGAGCCGATGCACGGCGCGAATCCCGCCGGGCAGTCTGTCGGCATCGAACGGCCCGATGGTGCGGTAGGGTTCGGCCTCGCGCGGGAGTTTCCCGCGCGGGTCGCAAAGCAGCGCCGTCATCAGAACACCGCCAGACGGATGATCAGCACGGCCGTGCCGAACAGGACGATCGCGCCGGGTACCACCAGCATCTGCGCCACGACTGCACCCCGACTGAGCGGACCGTAGAGCGTCGCCAGCTTGCCGCCCGAGCGCGAGAGCGGGCTGCGCGGCTGCAGCGGGGCCTGGCGCAGCATGACGCGGGTCGTGCCGAAGAACATCGCCACGTAGGCCGCCGAAACGGCAATCGCGAAGCCGGCCCGGGCGCCGCCGGTCGCGGCGAGCAAGAGCACCAGGAAGGCCGCGTAGCAGCCAACCATCGCGCCCCAGATCCAGACCGGAATTTCGAAACCCGTCCGTTCGCCCACCCTCGGCGAAACATCGTTGTCGTTGTCGACGGCCAGCCGCGGCGCGGGCAGCAACTCTTTCAAGGCTGCGGGTGCGGGCGGAGCAATTTCGGGTTTGCGAAGGGGCTCAGACATGGGGAAGATCCTTTCCGGCGCGCCCCGCGGGAAGTCCGTCGCGGCGCATGGCGATTGCGGTGAGCAGGCTGTCGGCGATCATTCGCGCCCGCTCACCGACGAGCGCGGTCGCTTCGGACGTGGGCTCGGCTTCGCGCAGCGTTGCGTAGAAGAGGTCGAGCCAGCGGCTGAAGTGAGTGATATCGAGGCCGGGAATCGCGAGGTGCTTGAGGATGGGGTTGCCCGAAAACTCGCCGCTGTTGTGCAGCACCGAGCGCCAGAAGGCCTTCATTCGGCCGAGATGCCGCGGCCAGTCGGCAATGCGTTCGGCGAAGGTCGGGCCGAGCAGCTCGTCCTCGCGAACCTTGCCGTAAAACGCTTCGACGAAGTGATCGACGTACTCGGCATCGACGCCGATCGCCTCGGCCGAGGCGCGCTTTTCGGCTCGCTTCTGCGCGGCATAGGCGCTGCTGTCGGCATCGGGCTTGCGGGAACGGGCTGCGGCAATGGACATGGCGACTCACTTATTAGGTATTTGAAGTACCTGTTATGTCGCGTTGCCGATTAAATCAACATGTGATATGCCTATTTTATGCAATTGAGCCTTCACACCGACTACGCGCTACGCATCCTGATGGCGCTTGCCGCTACCGAACGACAGCTTTCGGTCGACGAAATCGCCCGCCGCTACGACATTTCGCGCAACCACCTGGCCAAGGTCGCGCAGCGTCTTCAGGCGGAGGGCTTCGTGGAGACATTTCGCGGGCGCGGCGGCGGAATGCGCCTTGCGCGGCCAGCCAGCGACATCGTGGTCGGCCAGGTCGTGCGGCGGCTCGAGACGCTGGACAGTTTCGTCGGCTGCTTTGCTGCTGCGTCGGGCTGCGCGGTCAACGGCCTGTGTGCGCTGAAGCCAGCCTTGTCCGGTGCCGTCGAGGCCTTTCTGGCCCATCTCGACGCCTACACGCTCGACGATCTCGTCCCCGATGCCGCCGCCTTTGCGCGGCGCCTCGAAAGCGTCGCCGCGGCCTGACCGCCCGGGGACTGCGCGATTCCAGCCCGCGTTCCAACAACGACCAGCTCCGATTTGCGCTCGAACACGCTGGTCCGGAGGGCGCCTTTGCGGGCACAAGGAGCCATGCTGAAGCGATTCGTTCCTGTCGCCGCCCTGTTGTTCGCCGCACCGCTTGCCGCGCAAGACGGGGCCAGGACCGACACGGTCGTTCTCGCAACCACGATGGGCGATATCACGCTGGCGATCGAGAGCGAGCGGGCGCCGGTGACGGCCGCCAATTTCCTCCGCTATGTCGCCGAAAAGCGTTTCGACGGGACGGCATTCTACCGCGCGATGCGGCTCGATTGGGGCGAGCAGCCGAGCGGTCTCGTCCAAGGCGGCACGCAGATGAATCCCGACCGGATCCGAGACCCGATCGCGCACGAGCCGACGAGCCGGACCGGGATCAGGCACACCGCGGGCACGATCTCGATGGCGCGCTACGCACCTGGAACAGCGACCGGCGATTTCTCGATTCTGCTTTCCGCCATGCCCAGCCTCGACGCCGATCCCGACGGCGATACCGAGGATGCCCGGGCGGGATTTGCCGCTTTCGGGCACGTCACCGCGGGGATGGAGGTGGTGAAAGCGATCTTCGATGCACCGACCGACCCCGACAAGGGCGAAGGCTGGATGAAGGGCCAGATGCTCGCCGAACCGGTCACCATCGTTTCCGCCCGCTGCCTGACCTGCGCTAGCGAGTGACGATGCCGACGAGCACGGCGAAGCCGAGCACGATGAGAAAGCCGTTGAAGACGATGAGCACCCACCCCGGCAACTTGGCGGTGTCCGGATCGGGGCGCAGCGCATTGCCGCTCAGTTCGCGCCAGACGCCGGCGACGAAGCAGAATTCCGAGAACAGGATCAGCACGATCGACGCGGTCAGCACCAGCCACGGCTCGACCAGCTTGTCGAGCAGCGCCTTGCCGCCGATGCCGGCCGCCAGCGCAGCGAGCCCGGTGCGCATCCAGGCAGCATAGGTCCGCTCGGCAGCGAGCAGCGAGCGATCGGCGGCGAGCCGGGTCCGGCGCTCGGCGCTGTCTTCCTGCCGCAGCGCGCTTGTCTCCTGCGTTTCCGCGCTGTCGGCCAGCATTTCCGCACTGTCCGCGAGCTTTTCCTGCGTCTTGGTCGCCCGCTTGAGTTCGTTCTCGGCCATGCATCCCCAACGCGCGCGCGCCGTAAAGGTGGCAAGCGGCCGAGATTCGGTTAGGTACGCGCCCATGGACCCAGCGCGCTATTGCTTCGGCGATTTCATAGTCGATGCGGCCGACCGGCGCTTGACCCGCGAAGGCGAGACGGTCGAGCTCAACGCACGCTATCTCGATGCCCTGCTGTTGATGCTCGCCACCCCTGGGCGGCTGGTTAGCAAGGACCGATTCCACGACGAGGTGTGGCGCGGAATCCCGGTAACCGACGAAGCGCTGACCCAGTGCATCCGCACGCTGCGCCGCGCGCTCGGCGACGACGCAAGTGCACCGTGCTTCATCGAGACCGTACCGCGCCACGGCTATCGCTTCATCGCGGCGGTCGAGCGCGCGGGCGAACCGATGGCCCCGCTTGCCCGGCCGCGAGCACATTCCCCGTGGGCCGAGGCAGCTGCCGGATCGCTCGGTGCCGGGGCCGCCGGCGCCGTGGTCGGCCTCGCCTATGCTTCGAGCGGCCTTGTCGCGCCCGGCATCGGTGCGGCATCGACGCTCCTGGTCATGATCAGTCTCGCGCTCTTCCTCGGTCTCGTTGCCGGGGGCGCGGTCGGGCTCGGGATCGCGGTCGGCGCGGCGCAGAAGAGCCGGCGCGGCCTCTGGAGCTTGGCCGGCGGCGCCCTTGGCGGGCTGCTCGTCGGCGGCGTGGCCCACATGGTCGGCACCGACCTGTTCAACCTGCTGTTCGGCCGCGCTCCGAACGCGATGACCGGTGCACCGGAAGGCTTCGCGCTCGGTGCGGCGACCGGCGTCGGCAGCTGGCTTGCCTCGCGCGCCAACGGCCGGCCGCTGTGGCGACGCACGCTGCCGGGCTTCGCCGCGGGGGGGCTGGCCGGCCTCGCCATCGCCCTGCTCGGCGGCCGGCTCCTGGCCGGGAGCCTGGTGTCGCTGGCGGCAAAGTTTCCCGGGACGCATCTCAGCGACGAGGGTGCTATCGGCTCGACCGGCCTGGCGCTGGTTACCGCCGCGGAGGGTGCGGTGTTCGCCGCCAGCGTGGCAGGCGCGCTCACGCTGGTTCGCCGGCTGCGCGCGCGCTGAGTATCCTCACATATTGCTCAGCCGCCACTCATGACGCTCAGGGAGTCACCACGCGACAAGCGCGCTCCACCAGATCAGAGGAGTTTGCCATGCCCGCCCTGCTTGAAATGAGTCCCGCCACGACCCGAAGTCTGAGAATCGGCGGCTGGTCGCTCGCCGCCCTGCTGCTTGCCCTGCCCGCCGTCGCCATGCAGTTCACCTCCGAGGTCGACTGGACCTTCGGCGACTTTGCCGTCGCCGGGCTGATGCTCGCGGCGCTTGGCGGCGTGCTTGAACTGGCCGCGCGGGGCAGCGCCAATCTCGCCTATCGCGCCGGGGCGGCCATTGCCGCGTTGACGGCCTTTCTGGCGCTGTGGATCATCATGGCCGTGGGGATCGTCGGCGCGCCGGACGATCCGCTCAACTTGGTCTATATCGCCGTGCTCGGCATTGCCGCGTGCGCCGCGATCACCGCCGGACGCGATCCTGCGCGGCTCGCGCGGGCGATGCTGGCAACGGCGGGCGCGCAGGCGCTCGTCCTGCTCGTCCATCTGGTCGACGCGGTCAGCCCTGCGCTGGTCATCGACAGCTTCTTCGTTTTGACATGGTCCGCCAGCGGCGCACTGTTCGCGCGGGCGGCCCGGCAGTTGTCCGGCGAGGCGAGTTGATCGCCCCGCTCCCTAGTACACGCGTTTCTTCGGCTCGATGTACTTGGCGTCGTCGGTGAGGGTGTATTCGTGGACCGGGCGGTAGTCGATCTTCACCTCGCCGCCCTTGCCGCCCCAGCCGTTCATCCACACCGCGGTATGCTTCATCCACTCGGCATCGTTGCGCTCGGGGTAGTCCTCGTGCGCATGGGCGCCGCGCGATTCCTTGCGGTTGTGCGCCGAGTGCATCGTCACCGTCGCCTGGGCGATGAGATTGTCCAGCTCGAGCGTCTCGATGAGATCGCTGTTCCAGATCAGCGAGCGGTCGGTAACCGAGATATGCTCCATCGACCGGTAGATCTGCCCGAGCATCTCCACGCCTTCCGCCATGAGTTCGTCGGTCCGGAACACCGCGGCGTGGGCCGACATGGCGCGCTGCATTTCGGTGCGGATTTCCGCCGTGGGCTTATCGCCCTTGGCGTGGCGGAAATGGTCGAGCCGGGTCAGCGCGAAATCGGCGCTGTCCTTGGGCAGTTCTTCCTGCCGCTCGCCCGGTTTGTTGAGCTCGGCAATGCGGTGCGCCGTGGCGCGGCCGAAGACGACCAGATCGATCAACGAATTCGAGCCAAGACGATTGGCGCCGTGAACCGAGACGCAGGCCGCCTCGCCCACCGCGAACAGCCCCGGCACGACGGTTTCCGGATCGCCGTCGACGCCGATGGTGACGACTTCGCCGTGATAGTTCGTCGGGATGCCGCCCATGTTGTAGTGGACCGTGGGCACCACCGGCAGCGGCTGGCGCGTCAGGTCGACACCGGCGAAGATCTTGCCGCTCTCGGTGATGCCCGGCAGCCGGTCGGCGAGCACCTTGGGATCGATGTGGTCGAGGTGCAGGAAGATGTGGTCCTTGTGCGGCCCGACGCCGCGTCCTTCGCGGATTTCCAGCGCCATCGAGCGGCTGACGACGTCGCGGCTGGCGAGGTCCTTGGCGCTCGGGGCATAGCGCTCCATGAACCGCTCGCCCTCGGAGTTGGTCAGATAGCCGCCCTCGCCGCGCGCACCCTCGGTGATGAGAACGCCGGCGCCGTAGATGCCGGTCGGGTGGAACTGGACGAACTCCATGTCCTGCAGCGGCAGCCCGGCGCGCAGCACCATCCCGCCGCCGTCGCCGGTGCAGGTATGAGCGCTGGTGCAGGTGAAGTAGGTCCGGCCATAGCCGCCGGTCGCCAGCACCACGGCCTTGGCGCGGAAGCGGTGGATGGACCCGTCGTCGAGGCACAGCGCGATCACGCCGACGCAGCGGCCCTTGTCCATGATCAGGTCGATGGCGAAGTATTCGATGAAGAAGTCGGCGTCGTGCTTCAGGCTCTGCTGGTAGAGCGCGTGGAGCATGGCGTGGCCGGTGCGGTCGGCGGCGGCGCAGGTGCGCTGCACCGGCGGGCCTTCGCCCATGTTCTGCATGTGCCCGCCGAACGGGCGCTGGTAGATGGTGCCGTTGTCGTTGCGGCTGAACGGCACCCCGGCGTGCTCGAGTTCGTAGACCGCCTGCGGGGCCTCGCGCACCATGTATTCGATCGCGTCCTGGTCGCCGAGCCAGTCGGAGCCCTTGACGGTATCGTACATGTGCCACTGCCAGTGGTCGGGCGTGTTGTTGCCGAGGCTGGCGGCGATGCCGCCCTGTGCTGCGACGGTGTGGCTACGGGTCGGGAAGACCTTGGTGATGCAGGCGGTGCGCAGCCCCGCCTCGGCGCTGCCCTGGACCGCGCGCAGGCCCGAGCCGCCGGCGCCGACCACCACGGTGTCGTAGGTATGGTCGACGATTGCGTAGGCCGGCTGATTGCCCACCGTGCGGCTGTTCTGGGTAGCCATCAGGCGGCTCCTCCCAGTGCGAGACGGGCGATCGAGAAAAGGCCGAACGCCGCACCCGCAATCGCGGCGAGATTGAGCGCGAGCAGGACGGCGGTCTTGTTGCCGGGGGTGTGCACGTAGTCCTCGATCATGATCTGCAGCCCGAGGCGGGCATGCCAAAAGGTGGAAACGACCAGCAGCGCCATCACGGTTGCCGGGATCGGCCCGGCGATCCACTCGCGCAGCGTCGCGTAGGATAGGTCGGGCAAGAGCAGCAGGCTGGCGACCAGGAAGCCGACAGAAAGTAGATTGCCCATGCCGGTGATGCGCTGGAGCACCCAGTGATGGGTGCCCTCGCGGGCCGAGCCGAGGCCGCGGACGCGGCCGAGCGGGGTGCCGTTACCCATGGAGCAGCCCCTTCCACAGCAGGATGAGCCAGAATGCCGCGGTGAGCACCGGCCCCGCCACGATGCACACCAGCGAGAACGCCTTGTTGGTGGTCAGTTCGTAACCCGCGCCGATGTCGAGCACGAAGTGCCGGATGCCGGAGGAGAGGTGGTTGAAGAACGCCCAGCTGAGCCCCACCAGCACGACCAGCCCGTACCAGCTGGAAGCCTGGCCCACGAACGCGGCGTATGCCTGTTCGCCGCTCGCCAGGGCTCCGAGCCACCACAGCAGCACCGGGAGGCCGACCAGCGCCATGCCATCGCCGGTGACACGGTGGAGGATGGAGACCGTCATGTGCGGTCCCCATTTCCAGATCGAAAGATGCGGCGAGAGCGGGCGTTGGGCCATTGGTTATCCGTATGCTTCGGCAATCGTGGCCGCCTCTTAGGACCCTCATCCCGGGCATGCAACGGTCGTCGGGCCGAAGCATCTGCAAGACCGCTCGCGACGCGCGCGGGGGTGACGCCGCGCTGGCCCGCGGGTATGGCGGCGCGATGCCTACCGTCCTTCTCACCGGCTCCTCGCGGGGCATCGGCAAGGCCGTTGCGCAGGCCCTGCGCGCGCGCGGCTGCACGGTCATCGGCCACGCCAGCCGGGCAAGCGACGAGGATACCGTCGCTGCCGACTTCCTCGATCCCCCCGCCCCGCAGCACTTGTGGCAAGAGGCGCTCGAACGCGCGGATGGGCAGATCGACGTGTTGATCAACAATGCCGGGTTATTTGCAGCCAACCCGCTCGACTCCTCCGACATCGCATGGCTCGACGCGTGGGAGGACACCGTGCGCATCAATCTCACCGCCGCCGCGCAACTCAGCCGTTTCGCGGTGCGCGACTGGCTGGAGAGCGGCAGCGGCGGGCGCATCGTGCACATCGCCAGCCGAGCCGGACACCGCGGCGATTCGCCCGACCATTGGCACTATGCCGCGAGCAAGGGCGGCATGCTGGCGCTGCACAAGACCATCGCCCGCGCCTACGCCGCGCAAGGCATCTACAGCTACGCCATCGCCCCCGGCTTCACCGACACCGCGATGGCCGGCGACTACCTCGACAGCCGCGGCGGCAATGGCATCCTTGCCGATATCCCGCTCGGCCGCGTGGCGAGGCCCGAGGAAATCGCCGCCTGCGCGGTGTTCTGCGCGCTCGACGCCCCGCCCAGCCTGACCGGCGCCACGCTCGACGCGAATGGAGCGAGCTATGTTCGCTAGACTTTTTGCAGCAGGGGTTCTCGCGCTTGCCGGCTGCGCCCCGGCTCCGGTCGCAGACGCCCCGACAAGGCTTCCCGGCCTCGCCAGCTTTGCCGACTGGCAGGCGCAATGCGCCGGTGCCGGTAGCGGACGCGAAGCCTGGACCGCACCGGCCCCGCCGTTCCGCGTCTTCGGCAACACCTATTACGTGGGCACATGCGGCATCGCGGCGCTGCTCGTGACCTCGGCCGATGGCAATGTGCTGCTCGACACCGGAATGGCCCAAGCGGCACCTCTGGTGCGCGCCAATATCGAGCGGCTCGGCTATCCCGTCACCTCGGTCAAGGCCCTGCTGTCGAGCCACGAGCATCTCGATCATGTCGGCGCCACGGCGGAACTTAGGCGCCTGAGCGGCGGTGAAACCGTCGCTCTTCGCGGCGCCGTCAAGCCGCTGGAGACCGGCAAGCCCTATCCGCAGGACCCGCAGGCGGCGATGATCCCGCCGTTCGACGGGTTCCCGATCGACAAGGTGATCGAAGATGCCGACACGTTCCGCCTCGGCTCGCTTACCTTCACAGGCCACTCGACGCCCTCGCACACGCCGGGCTCGACCAGCTGGACCTGGCAAAGCTGCGAAGGCGACAAGTGCCTGACGATTGCCTACGCGGATTCGCTCAGCACGCCCGCCGCGGAGGGATACCGCTTCGCCGACCACCCGGACTATGTCGCCCAGGTCCGCAGGGGCTTCGAGGTCGTGGCCGACCTGCCGTGCGACATCCTCATGACCCCGCACCCTGGTGCCAGCGACATGGCCGAGCGTTTCGGCGGCAAGATGGCGATCGTCGATCCGGTCGGCTGCAAGCATTATGCCCACACGTCGGCAGCGCGCTTCGAACAGCTGCTCGCAAGCCAGAGTGGATCTTCCAAGTGAGCTGGAAGCTGACTGCGTTCGGCGACAAGGCGTCGATCCAGTCCGCGCTGCTCGCGCAGGAAGACGCGCTCGACTGGGATCCCGACATCGTCCTGACGGGCTTCGAGCTGGCAGACGACCGGCCGGACGAATGGCGGCTCGACGCCTACCTGCCGCGCAAGCCCACCCGGGGCGACCGCGAGGCAGTGGCGAATCTTTTTGCGGATGAAGCGCTCGACCTGGTCGCCGAACGGCTGCCGGACACCGACTGGGTGACCGAAAGCCAGCAAGGCATGGAACCGATCCGCGCCGGGCGGTTCTACGTCCACACGCCGGACCACCCGCCGAGCGACGAGCCGGGAGAGCGTTCGTTCGTCATCCCCGCCAGCCAGGCCTTCGGCACCGGCCAGCACGAGACCACCGCGGGCTGCCTGGTCATGCTCGACGAAATGAAGCGCCGCGGCGTGGTGGCACGGCGGATCGCCGATATCGGCACCGGCACCGGCCTGCTTGCCTTCGCCGCGCTCGAATTGTGGCCCGGTGCGCATGCGGTCGCGTCCGACATCGATCCGGTCTGCGGTCCTGTCGTGGCCGAAAACGCAGCAGCCAACGGCTTTGCACTCGGCCCAAGACCGGGGCAGATCGCCGTCGCCATAGCGGCCGGGATGGACGACCCCGACCTGCGCGCCTGCGGGCCATACGACCTGCTGATCGCCAACATCCTCGCCGGGCCGCTGCTCGAACTGGCAGGCGACTTCGCCGAGGCCGTCCCGCCGCGCGGCAACCTGCTGCTCGCCGGCCTGCTCGAGACGCAGGAGCCGAAAATCCGCGCCGCATACCTGCGCGCCGGATTCTCGCTCGCCGCGCGACTGGTCAGGGGCGACTGGTCGATCTTGTGGCTGCGCCGCCGCTTCGTCGGCTGATCGGGCGCATAGCCAGGTGGACGGCCATCGCGCTGGCCGCCTCCGCCGCGCTGTTCTTCCTCACCGTGTGGATCGGCAGCTCGATCCCGCGCAATCCCGGCTGGCGCGAGCCCGGGGAGGGCGTCGAGATCATGGTCCAGAGCAACGGCGTGCACACCGCGCTCGTCGTCCCGCTGGTCGCGCCCGAGCGCGACTGGCGGCCGGTCTTCCCGGCCGGCGACGTCGCCTTGTCCGGCCTGCCCTACACCCACCTCGCCATCAGCTGGGGAGAGCGCGAGGTGTTCCTCAACACGCCGACCTGGTCGGACCTTTCGCCCGTCACCGTGCTGCGCATCGTCGGCATCGGCGGTGAGGGGCTGCTCCATGTCGAACACTACGTCCGGCCCGCTCCCTCCGAGGACCTGCGCCCGCTCCGGCTGACCCATGGCGAATACGCCCGCCTCGTCGCGGCAATCGACCGGGTGGTGCCGCAAGGCCAACGCGTAGGCCACCCCGGCTACGGCGCGCAGGACGTTTTCTACGAGACCGGCGGGCACTACACCGTGCGCAACACCTGCAATCAGTGGACCAGCAACACCCTCGCCGCCGCGGGGGTGAAGACCGGCTGGTGGACACCGATGGCCGGCGGGGTGATGAAATGGGTGCCGCATCTGGAGAGGTGACAGGTGCGCGAAAACGTGCATGGTAGCGCTACCGCAGGGGAGCGAGCGATGTCCGACAGCAAGTTTTCGCGCCGCCAGATCGTAGCCGCGGCAGGCGCGGTTCCGTTGGCGGCAGGTGCAACGCGCGCACTGGCGCAGCAGGCGAAAGGCACACCGCTCGCAGGCGATTTCGCTCTGCCCGATCCACCCGGGGAGCGAATGCGCTGGGCCGTCGTCGGCCTGGGAAACTTCGCGGTCGGCGAAGTCATCCCCGGCATCCGCCAATCGCGACATGCCCGGATGACCGCATTCGTTTCGGGCAGCCCGGCGAAGCAGGCCGATCTCGGCGCACGCTACGGCGTCGAGCGGTTCTACAACTACGCCGACTTCGACCGCATCGCCGACGATCCGGAAATCGACTGCGTCTACATCGTCCTGCCCGTCGGCCTGCACGCCGAATACACCATCCGTGCGCTCAGGGCCGGCAAGCACGTGCTGTGCGAAAAGCCGATGGCCTCGACCAGCGCGGAATGCGAGGCGATGATCGCGGCCGCGACGGCGGCGAACCGCCAGCTCGGCGTGGCTTACCGGATCCACTTCGAACCGACCAACCTGCGGGCAAAACAGCTGATCGAGGCGGGCGAGCTCGGCGACCTGCGCTTCATTTCGTGCGATCACGGCTTCAACGCCAATCCCGACTGGCCGCCGCACGTCTGGCGCCTGCAGAAGGATCTCGCCGGCGGCGGCTCGATGTACGACATCGGCATCTACGGGCTGAACACCTCGCTGATGATGATCGGCGACGATGGGCCGGCCGAAGTGAGCGCGACATATTCCTATCCCAAAGACGACCCGAGGTTCCGCGAAGTCGAGGGCGGGATCGACTTCCGCCTGCGCACGCGCAAGGGCCTCACGATCAGCGGCTCCTCTTCCTACTGCTGGAGCCCGTACATCTCCTCGCAGCGCTACATGGGTTCGCAGGCCTCGCTGTTCATGAAGCCGGCGACGACGTACGACGAGAACCACATCGTGCTCGAGGGCAACGGCCCGCAGCGCACGATCGGCGCAGGCGATCCGTGGGGCCAGTTCGCCGCGCAGATCGACGCCTTCAGCCTGGCGGCGCGGGCCAACCGGGCGCACCGCACCCCGGGCGAGATGGGCCTGCGCGATATCCGCATCATCGAGGCGATGTACCGCAGCGCGGACAGCGGCGGCGCCACCCTCGCCCTGTGACCTTGGCTTTGCCGCGTGCGGCACGCTAGAACCGGGCGATCAAGGGGAAAGGACGCCGACATGGACAAACGATTTATCCTGCCGCTTGCCGCGTTCGTGTTGTTCGCAGGCTGCCAGCAACAGGGCAAGGACGAGCCCGACGATTCGGTGGCCGAGCTGCCGACGCCGCATCTCGCCTCGATGCTGGCCCCGGACGACGTCCGGCAGGCGATGATGTCGCGTCCCCAGCTTGCAGTGCTCGACGTGCGCACGCCCGAGGAATTCGCCGCCGGCCACATCGCCGGAGCGACCAACCTCGACTACAAGAGCGAGGATTTCGCCGCGCAGGTCGCCGCGCTGCCCAAGGACAAGGACTACGTGGTCTATTGCCGCACCGGCCATCGCAGCAGCCTGGCACAGGAGGCAATGCGGACCATGGGCTTCCGGCACGTCGCCAACATGGCCGGCGGCATCACCGCCTGGCGGGACGGCGGGATGGCGGTCGCCCGCTGAGATGCGCGCGCTGATCGCGGCGCTGGCGCTGCTCGCGGCCCCGGCGGCGGCGCAGACGGCAGCCGATCTCCACGCTGCCGAGCGCGAACGGTTCGGCTATGGCGAGCTGCGCGCCGGTGCCGATGGCAACAATCCCGATGCACTCAACGCGGCCAATTACGACGAGGCCGAGGTCGGCGACCTGCCGCTGCCGCCGCTGTTCACGGCAGACGCGCAGCGCACTCCCGCAGGCTGGCCCATTCGCCGTGCCGAGCTGGCGCGCCTGGTCGAGGACAACTGGACCGGTCGCATTCCCGAGAATGTCGCAAGCTTCCGCCTAGTCTGGCGCAAGGAAGTCGTCGCGCGGAGCAGCGACCGCACGGTCGAACAATGGATCGGCCAGGTCGTCGCGCCCGATGGCGCGATGGGGCCGACGGTCGATGCGACGATCACCTTCCCGCCGGGCAAGGGCCACGCCCCGGCGCTGATATCCTACAGCTATATCTGGCCGGGCGGGCGGGTGCCCGATTTCGGCGGAGCGCCGCCGCCCGACGCCGTCAGCCAGGCGCTGCGCCACGGTTTCGCCTATGTCGAATATCGCCCGCAACTGCTTCAGCCGGACACCGCCGCGACGATGGCGGACGGGATCATCGGCCTCGCCCGCTGGCCGCGTGCCGAACACGACTGGGGCGCGCTGCGGGCCTGGGCCTGGGGCGCGAGCCGCTTGCGCGAGGAGCTGGCGCATGACCCGCGCATCGCTGCAAAGCACATCTCGCTGACTGGCCACTCGCGCTTCGGCAAGGCCGTGCTCGTCGCCGCCGCGTTCGATCCGCAATTCGCCGATGCGCACGTCTCGAGCAGCGGCGCAGGCGGCGCCAAGATCATGCGGCGCGATTTCGGCGAGCGCTGGGAGAACCTCGTCGGCAGCGGCGAATTTCACTGGCTGACCCCGGCGGCCATGCGATACGCGCAGGCCGGCCATTCCGTGGCCGAACTGCCCGTCGACGCGCATATGCTGATCGCCCTGCGGGCACCGCACCCGCTGTTGGTCACCTCGGGCCGGGCCGACAAGGGCGATGCCTGGGTCGATCCGCGTGGCATGTGGCTGGCGACGATGGCCGCGCGGCCGGCCTGGGCGCTGTACGGCTCAGGCACGCCCGATGGCGCCATGCCGCCGCCGCTCGGCAGCGCGGACGAAGACTTCCCGCTCGGCTGGTACCAGCACGACCAGGGCCATGTCCCGTGGCCGGCCTACGAGGCGTTCTATCGCCACGAGGCCCGCTTCGCCGGGACCGGGCGCTAATCAGCCTTTCATCTGCCGTACGGCCGCTTCGAGCTTTTCGCGGCTGTTGCCGTGCTGCTCGATCAGTTGCTGCGCCTGTTCGATGCTGATGCCGTTCTGTTCGGCAAAGAAGCGCACTTCGTAATCCTCGCCGCCCGCGACCCGGGCCCGATCCTGCGCTCCCACGTTGGACTTGTCGTCTGGCATGTGATGCCTCCTTTCATAGCTCTAAACTTGCGCGATTCGCCTCGGTTCCGCATTCCTGCGCCTCAGTCCGACCGGAGGCCGGATTGCGAAAAGGCCCAGCGCGCCCCACATCTTTCTCCAGGGGGGAGTCGCCATGCTCGAATGGATTGTCGCCGGCGCGGTCTTCGTGGTCGCCCTGATGCTGCTCCCGCGCCTGCTCGCCCGGGCCAAGGACGGGACGAAGAAGGGCGGCGGGGGCATGATGGTGGCGCTCGGCCTGATCTTCGCCTCCGCCTTCGACCCGGCGCGCGCCGCGGCGACCGAGGAGCTCGATCGCCGCAAGGACGCCGAGGGCGAGGACGAAGGCGAAAGCGGCGGCGAACCCTGAAACGGCCCGCCGCCGCCGATCGTCAGAAGGTCTTGTTCAGGTTGACCGCCAGCTTCCAGTCCTGCGGCAACTGGATGCCGTTGAGGTCCTGAATCAACGGCACCGAAACTTCGGCGCCGATCTGCGGCGGACTCGCCCCGCCGACGGGCAGGACCCAGTTGATACCAAACCCGGCGGTGACCGTGTCGCCGCCGTAGTTGGCCTGGCGGTCGGGCGGCGCGGCGTGGTTGTGGCCGGCATTGTAGTGCCCCTCGACCGGCCCTTCGCTCAGGTATTCGAGCCGCAAGGTCGCGCCAACGTCGGCAGCCAGCCGGTAGCTGGCCCAGCCGGTGGCGCGGAAGCTGTCGCCGAAACTGAAGCCGCTCTCGTTTTCCTTGTCGGTCTTCCAGCGATAAGCCGCCTGCGCGCCCCACCCGAACGCGGCGTCGCGTCCGTGCACGGTCAGCGAGGGATCGAGATCCCAGGTCCCGCCCCCCGGCTGCATCCCGTAATGGACGAACGAGCCGTCTGGATTCTTGAGGTCGACCGCTCCGGTCGGAACCCAGACGCCGAGCGTCGCATGCGCTCCGAAACCAGGCTTGCGGGCGAGGCGATAGGAGGCCGAGACGAAGGTATCGCCGAACCCTTCCGAGCCGTGCGTGTGCGTATCGCCGTAGCCGAGCGTCATGTGACCCGCGTGGCCGCCCATGCCGCCCATGCCCGCCATCGGGTCGATCCCGACCATCGTCATGCGGTGCCACATGTACATCGGCATCACCATGAAGGTGACCTTGTCGTTGGGCGCGTACATCAGGTCGAGCATGACCATGTCCATGTCCATCGACGCGGCCCGAACGGTGTACCCCGCGGCGAGGATATCGGCGTCGGAGATCTCGTGCGTACCCGACTGGTTGGCGCCGGAATTGCTCGCGTGTTCGTAGCGCAGGCCGACCATGATTTCGCCGCCATCGTGCATGTGGTCGGCCATCAGGCCGGCCGCAGGATGGAGCAGCGGGGCGTCGACGGTAATCTCGTTTTCGGCATCGCCGGCGTCCTGCGCCAGCGCCGCGGAAAGCGGAGTGAAGGCGGTCAGCGCCAGCGCGCTGCCGCAAAGCAGTCTGTTCATTGTGGTATTCCCGAAAATGTCTGAAGGAGTGCCCCACCACGCGGCGGGACGACGTGTTCAGGCGATCGCGGGAGGCGCCCTCGCCGGCGGGAGTTGCCGGGTGGCGCTGGCCAGCGCGAAGGGCGCCTCGCTGCGCGTGAACGCTTCGGCCACCACCCGCGATAGCGGCAGGAACGGGATTTCCGGCGGGGGCGTGGCATGACCCGCCACGGCAAATGCGCAGGGCTGCGGCTCGCCGTGGCCCTTCTTGTCGTGCCCCATCCGGTCGTGATTCATCCGGCCGTGCTGGTCGACGTGCATCTCACTCAGGGCTGGCGGGGCCATGCCGGAATGACAGATGGTGATCGCCAAAGTGCCCGGCGCAGTGCTTTCGGCCATGTAGCCCTGCGGAATCGCCGCGCGCACCAGCAAGGCCGCCAGCAGCAGCATCAGGGCGAAGCCGCGCTTCGCCCGAACAGGCAGCGATTCCCTCATCTCTGGCGCCGATATGCCGCCCGCGCTGTCGGCACAAGCCGCGATGCGGCTAGGCGCGCGTCTTCCCCTGCCCGGCGAGCAGCAGGGTCAGTCCGGCCACGGCCAGTGCGCAGGCGGCCATGGCCAGGAACGCCGGAGTATTGTCCCCCGCCGTGCTCTCGCGCACCCGGCCGAGCAGGTCGGGCCCGACGAACCCGCCGAGCTGCGACAAGGCGTTGATCCAGGCGATGCCGGCCGCGGCAGCCGCGCCCGACAGGATCGCAGTCGGCATGGTCCAGAAGATCGCCAGCCAGGCCATCGCTCCGGTGGCCACCAGCGCCAGCGCAATCACCGAAACGACCGGCGAATGGGCGGCAAAGCTCAGCATTAGCAGTCCGGCGAACGACAGCATGATCGACAATGCCGCGTGCCAGCGCCGCTCGCCGGTGCGGTCGGAGCTGCGCGCGATGAGGACCATGGCGATCGCTGCCACGCCCCACGGGATCGCGGTGACGAGACCGACCTCGAGATAGGCGCGCTTGTCGATCCCCAGTTCCTGCACCAGCGTCGGCATCCAGAAGTTGAGCGTGTTGTTGATGATCGCGCGCAGGAAATCGGCCAGTGCGAAAGCCCAGATCCGCCAGTCGAGCAGGACCGCCCTGAGCGCGGTGCGGTGCCCGGCCCCGGCCCCGGCCTTGGCCGCCTGGTCCTCGGCCAGGCGGTCTTCGACCAGAGCGAGCTCACCAGCGCTCAACCAGCGCGCGCCACGCGGGCCGTCGGGCAGCTTTGCCAACACCACCAGTCCGAGCGCGATGGCGGGGAGCGCTTCAAGCAGAAACAGCCACTGCCACCCGCGCAGCGCGGCCGAACCATCGAGGAATTCGAGGATCAGCCCCGAGACCGGCGCACCGACCGCGCTGGCCAGCGGAATGGCGATAATGAACAGCGCCACCGCATGCGCCCGTCGCCGCGCCGGGAACCAGTAGGTCAGGTAGAGGATCACGCCGGGAAAGAAGCCCGCCTCTGCGACCCCGAGCACGAAGCGCAGCAGGTAGAAACTGAACTCCGGATCGGTCAGCCCTAAAGCCGGCGCCAGCGGCCCCCAAGTCAGGTGGCCGAGGAACACGAAGGCGGCCGACACCGCGCCCCAGGTCAGCATGATCCGGGCAATCCACTTGCGCGCCCCGACCCGGGCGAGGACCAGGTTGCTCGGCACTTCGAACAGGAAATAGCCGAAGAAGAACACCCCCGCCCCGAACCCGTAGACCGCGTCCGACAGACCGAGCTCGCCGGCCATCTGCAGCTTGGCGAAGCCGACGTTGACCCGGTCGACGATGGCCACGAAATAGCCGGCGAACAGCAGCGGCAGCACGCGGCGCGCGATCTTGCCGTAGGTCGCGTCTTCGAAGCCCCACCCGGCGAGCCGGTCCTGTCCCTCCATCCCTTTTCCCCCTGAATTCTCCGCTATCCCGCCGCCTTGACGATCTCCGCCCATGCCGCCTCGTCGATCACTTCGATCCCGAGTTCGGCGGCTTTCTTCATCTTGCTGCCGGCGCCCGGGCCGGCGACGACGAGATCCGTCTTCGCGCTGACCGAACCTGCGGCCTTGGCGCCGAGCCGTTCGGCCTGCGCCTTGGCCTCGTCGCGGCTCATCGTTTCCAGCTTGCCGGTGAAGACAACCGTCTTGCCAGAGACTTCGCTAGCCCGGGTCTCGACGACGTAGGGCGGCGGCGAGACTTCGGACAGCAAATCGTCCCATACAGCCTTGTTGTGGTCCTCGTGGAAGAAGTCGCCCAGCGCCTCGACCACCACCGGGCCGACGCCGTCGATGCTGGTCAGTTCGGCTGCTGCTTCCTCATCCCCGGCATGGGCCTTCTCGGCCAGCGCGCGCAGGGCCGGCAGCTCGTGAAACCGCTTGAGCAGGTCGCGCGCGGTGACCGCGCCGACGTGGCGGATGCCGAGACCGAACAGCAGCCGCGCGGCATCGGGTTCGCGCTTGGCCTCGATGGCGGCGAGCAGGTTGTCGACCGACTTCTCCTGCCAGCCCTCGCGGCCGAGCATGTCTTTACGGTGATCCTTGAGGCGGAAGATGTCGGGCGGCCCCTTGTCGAGCCAGCCCAGCTCCAGGAACTCGGCGATGCTCTTCTCGCCGAGACCCTCGATGTCGAGCGCGGCGCGGCTGACGAAGTGGCGCAGGCGCTCGAACTGCTGCGCCTTGCACACCAAGCCGCCGGTGCAGCGCACGTCGACCTCGCCTTCCTCGGCCACCGCCTCGCTGCCGCACACCGGGCAGTGGTCGGGGAAGCGGTAGGGCGGACGGTTCTCGTCGCGGGTCAGGTTTTCGACCACTTGCGGAATGACGTCGCCCGCGCGCTGGATGACGATGCGGTCGCCTTCGCGCAGGCCGAGCCGCGCGATCTCGTCGCGATTGTGCAGCGTGACGTTGTACACGGTGACGCCGCCGACGAGCACGCCCGAAAGCCGCCCGACCGGCGTCAGCTTGCCGGTACGCCCGACCTGGATGTCGATCCGTTCGAGCGTCGTCTCCGCCTGTTCGGCCGGGAACTTGTGCGCCAGCGCCCAGCGCGGCGCCTTGGCGACGAAGCCGAGCCGTTGCTGGTAGGCGAGGTCGTCGACCTTGTAGACCACCCCGTCGATCTCGTAGCCGAGTCCCGCCCGGCCCTCGCCGATGCTGCGGTATTGCTGCAGCATGTCCTCGGTCGAATGGCACAGCTTCAGCTGCGGCGAGGGCACGAAGCCCCAGTCGCCGATCTGCTGCATGACCGCGTGCTGGCTCGCGCCTGGCACCTCGGACGCCGCGCCCCAGCCCCATGCGAAGAAGCGCAAGTTGCGCCGGGCGGTGACCTGAGGATCCTTTTGCCGCAGCGATCCGGCCGCAGCATTGCGCGGGGTGGCGAACTGGCGCACGCCGGCGGGATCGAAGGCCTCGCCCTTTTCTTCCGCCGCCCGGCGCGCGTCTTCCATCAGGCGTTCGTTGAGCGCGGTAAACGCCTGTTTCTCCATATAGACTTCGCCGCGCACCTCGAACACCTCCGGCGCCTTGCCGGGCAGTTCCCGGGGAATGTCGGCGACGAAGGCGACGTTAGCGGTGACGTCCTCGCCGACCTGCCCGTCGCCGCGCGTCGCAGCGCGCACCAGCTTGCCGTTCTCGTAGCGCAGCGAGCACGACAGGCCGTCGATCTTGTCTTCGGCGGTGAAGGCGAGCGGGGCATCGTCGGCGCGGTTGAGGAAGCGCCGCACGCGGGCGACGAATTCGGCCACCTCCTCGTCGGAGAAAGCGTTGTCGAGGCTCATCATGCGAACCTCGTGCGTCACTTTCGACAGCGGCGAGGCGGCGACCTCGTGCCCGACCTGCCGCGAGGGTGAATCCGCGCGCACGAGATGCGGAAAAGCCTCCTCCAGCTCGGCATTGCGCCGCACCAGCGCGTCGTATTCGGCGTCGGTAATCTCCGGCGCATCCTCCGCGTGGTAAAGTTTGTTGTGATGCGCGATGGCCCTGGCGAGCCGCATCAGCTCGTTGGCGGCATCGGCTTCGGATATGTCGGGAGGATTCGCGGCCATGGCGCAGCTATTGCCCGAACCGGCGCGGCTTTCCAGCCTCCTACATGCGTTCCTTGAAACCCTTGCGGATCAGCCACCAGTTTGTCGGATAGGCGGTGCAGAAACCCGCGAGCATGGCGAGCTGCATGGCAAACCAGAATTCGGGCGTGTTCACGTGCGCCACGCCGCCATAGTCCGGCCTGAACCAGGCGAATTGAATCAGCGCCATCAGCCCGTACATCCCGACCTGCCACGAGGTGATCGAGAAAAAGTCCGCCTTGGCCGCGGCGACCACGCCCTCGCCGGGCGAGAGGTCGCGCATCGGCACGATGGTGAAGTACTGAAAGCCGACTCCGATCGCGAAGGCGACGATGTAGTCGACGATCCACACCGCGAAGATCTTCTCCCCGAACAAGGACTGCCAGCCGAACCAGACGGCGATGGCGGGAAAGGCGAAGGCGGACCATTCGGCAATGATGTCCCCGAGCGAGCAGCCGGCGCCGCAATGGCTCGCACCCTTGGCGACCGCGGCCCAGAACGGCGGGTCCTGCTCGGGTATGCCCTCGCCTCTGGGCCGTCCGAAGCGCCAGTAGAGCCACAGCCACAAGGGCCCGCCGAACAGGCAGGTGAGCGGCCAGACGAGCCCCATGATCCACATCTTCTGCGGATGGCGCGCGATATCCAGCGCCGCCACGGCGGAGCAGGCGAAGCCGATAATGAGCGAGACGATCGAGAGGGTGTGCAGCCAGGATGGAAAGTCGGGGTGCGGCATAGCCCACCAACGAGGTTTTTCGGCTCGGGGTTCCGCTACTGTATTCTCCGTCTCAGCTTGGCCAATAGATCTTTGTCAGGGGCAAGAGCGTGCGCCCCCTGTCATCGAGATCTTCGTATTGCTCGATAAGAGCCCGGGCCAAGCCGTCGAGATTCATCAGATGAGTAACTGTGGCTGCACGCTCGGCCTCGTACTGGGCTTCACGCGTGAACCCACCAGTGCTTACGTATAGGCCGCGATCATCGGCATGTCGGCCACCGAGAAAAGCTCGCACTTCGGGCGCGCCCATCGGACCTCTACGGTGCTTTACTTCAACAACAATTCTCGGTGGTTCAAATCCGAACCCGTCCCGGGACGCTATAATGTCTCTTCCTCGATCTGAGCCGGCCGGAGACACCATTGTTCGATAGCCCAATGCGCGGAGCAATGCTGCCACGAGTTCCTGCATCTCGTCCCAGTCTAATCGTAGAATTCGGTCTTTTATCAACTCGACAGCTTGGTCTTCGATGTCCGCAAACGGGTCAGCAGTTTCTAGAGCGATATTATCGTCCGGCAGTCTTGCATTCTCGACCTGTGTGCCTGAATCGCCATTCGAAGGCATGCTCCCCAAGCCTCGCAAGACCTCCGCTGCTGCCGGCTCGGGAAGCTTGAAGAGCGTCATGATTGCGCCCAGCGAATTCCGGGTTCCCGCGCTGAGCGAATCCCGAGCGACTTCGCCAAGCCACCTAACACTTCGGGTAGTCGGCAGGCTCTCTATTCGATCCGGCTGGAATTGCGGTGCGCCAGCTATTTCACCCACGTGATAGATACGATTCGAAGGGTCGTAACAAACAACCAAATCGCCAATCTCGACCTCGTGCAAGAAGCGCCAAACTTGTCCTGCTCCAACCTGGTTTTGGCGAGGGGTACGATCTGAAAAGACATTGTCGAAGTGATCAATCAGTTCGCGCTTTGATTTCGCTAGCGTGTGGTCGCCCGCCTGTGACCAACCGATTGCGACGATGCTTTCTGCAACAAAATCGTCGATGAAGGCGCTGGAACGCCCCGCCATAATTTTCCAAACAGTTTGCACGACTGCCCCCGTCGGTAATCTCTCCGCCAGACTACTGGAAGAGCGTGAGAATGTTCTTCCATTATCATGACGTTGGCATCACCCAAATAGCCTCCACTCCGCCATCGCAAGGCACTCCACGAAAGATCGGTGGCGCTCCCAATCTCTTGAAGGAGCAACAATAGGCCCTACTCGGCACGCATGATCTTCAGCAGCGCCGCCTCGTTCGCCTGATAGACCGGGTCGCCCGGGGTGATGACCGCGAAGTGGGATGCGCCCGCATTGACGTGCACCGTCAGCCGGGCGCCGCCGGCGCGAACGGCCGCCTGGGCCGCCTCGGGCGCGGGCGGCATCTTCGCCATTTCGAAACGAACCTCTTGCAGCATGGGCGGGTGGCTGCCGGGCGCGATCGCGGCATAGCGCGCGGGCACCTGGCGGGGCGAGCCGCCCATGAACGGATCGACCGCGCCGAACTGGCACAGCGTATCGAACGCGCCTCGCTCGGCCCCGACGTCAGCCGGACCGTCGAATACGATCGCGGCGCGCGCCTCGAGCGGAGGCCGCGCACCGACCGGACCGTCCGCGCCCTGTTCCGCCGCGAGCCACTGCGCGGGGGTTGCCCCAGCCGAGTGACCGACCAGCGTCACCCGGTTGCGGTCTATCGGATACCTGGCCGCGACCTCATCGATCAACGCGGCCGAAGCCTGCCAGTCCTCGAACGAACCGGGCCAGCCGCCGCCGTCGCCGACCTCGCGGTAGTCGACGTTGAGCGTGGCAATTCCGAGCTGCTGCCAGCGCGTCGCCAGCGGCGCCATGTAGGCCTGCGTGGCGATGCCCGCTTTCCAGCAGCCTCCGTGATAGAGCACTGCCAAGGGGAACGGCCCGGCCCCCTCGGGCATGCGCAGCTCGGCAAAGGCACGCTTGCCCTCGCCGTAGCGCAGCACTGCATCGGGGGTGTCGGGCGCGAGATGGGCGTCGGCGCCCCAGAGATTCTCGCCGGCGTAGGTGTCGGGCGCCTTCACGCCAACACACGAAGCAACCGCGAACAGGACCGGCAGGGCGAGCGCATGCTTCACACCCCCTCGAGCAGGCGATCCGCCTGGGCCCGCGCCTCGCTGGTGATCTCCGCACCCGAGAGCATCCGGGCGATCTCTTCCTGCCGCCCGGCGGCATCGAGCAGTTCGACCGAGGTGCGGGTGACGATGCCCTCCGACGATTTGGCGATCATGTAATGCGTGGTGCCGCGCGCCGCGACCTGCGGGCTGTGCGTCACCGCGAGCAATTGCCCGCCGCCGGCCAGCCGCGCCAGGCGTTCGCCGATGGCGCTGGCCACCGCGCCGCCGACCCCGCGGTCGATCTCGTCGAAGATCACCGTCGCCGCCCCGCCCTGCTCGGCCAGCGCGACCTTGAGCGCGAGGATGAAGCGCGACAGCTCGCCGCCGCTGGCGATCTTGCCGAGCGGGGCAAAGTCGGCCCCGGGGTTGGTGGCTATGAGGAATTCGACCGCATCCATTCCGTGCGGGCCCCAGCGCTCCTCGGGCAGTTCGGTGACGGCGGTGCGGAAACGCGCGGAATCAAGTTTGAGCGGCGCCAGTTCGGCGGCCACCGCCTCGTCGAGCCGCAGCGCGGCGGCAACGCGGCCCGCGTGGAGCGCCGCGGCGCGGGCGCGGTAAACGTCGCAGGCCGCCCGCTCGGCTTTCTCGAGTTCGGCGATGTTGGCATCGCCAGCCTCTATCGCGTCGAGCGCCGCGCGCATGTCGCGCATTTTCGCCGGCAGCTCGTCGACTTCGCAGCGATGCTTGCGGGCCAGCGCGCGAAGTTCGAACAGCCGCGTCTCGATACGGTCGAGTTCGGCCGGGTCGTGGGTCAGCGCCTCGGCGGCGGCCTGGAGCTTGTCCTCGGCCTCGCCGGCCTCGATCACCGCGCGGTCGAGCGCCGCCAGCGCCTCGGCCAGCATGGGATGTTCGGCGGCAATCCGGTCGAGGCGGCGCGCCGCTCCCCGCAGGGTTGCGAGCGCGGAATCCGAACCGTCCCATAGCAGGCGCAGGTCCTCCAGATCGCCTGACAGCCGTTCGCCCTTCTGCATGTCGGCACGCGCCCCGGCGAGCGCTTCCTCCTCACCCTCCTGCGGCTCGATGGCGTCGAGTTCGGCGAGGTGAGCGATCAACAGATCCTGATCGGCCTTGGCCTGCTCGATTGCCGCGCGCGCCTCGTCCAGCGCCGCTTCGGCCTTGCGCCAGCCCTGCCACGCCGCCTCGACCCCGGCCACATCGCTTGCCGCATAGCGGTCGAGCAGCGCCCGATGCCCACGCGGATTGACCAGTCCGCGGTCGTCGTGCTGCCCGTGCAGTTCGACCAGCGCCGGGGCGAGCTCGCGCAGCAGCGCCACGCCGACCGGCTGGTCGTTGACGAAGGCCTTGCTGCCCCCGTCGGCGCGCACGCTGCGGCGGATGATGAGGGGCTCGCCGGGCTCGATCTCGACCTCCGCCTCTTCGAGCGCCGACCGAACCGCTTCGGGCAGCTTTGAAAATTCGAAGGTGGCGGTCACCCCCGCCTTGTCTTCGCCGGCGCGGACCAGCGCGGTCTCGGCGCGGTTGCCGAGAACGAGGCCGAGTGCATCGAGCAGAATCGACTTGCCCGCCCCGGTCTCGCCGGTGAGCACGCCGAGCCCGCCGGCGAAGGCCAGGTCGAGCGCCTCGATCAATACGATGTTGCGGATGGCGAGCCGGGTCAGCATTCGCGCCAAGCATTACGTCTCGCCAGCGCGGCGCGCAACGCTGTGTGCTCGCCAGTCCGCAACGAACCCGCGGACGAAGACAAACCGATCCCGCCAGCAGCAAGACACGGATTAGCTTGCGACAAAACCGGCGAAGAAACCAAATCTTAACGCCGCTCTGGTGTGGTGTGGATAACCGGTGGGAACTTGGGGATCGCGGCAGTGACAGTCCTGGTAATTCGTACGCACAAGCGGTTCGCCGTTCGCCGCTCGGTCACGCTGCGCGGCGGTCCGCCGAAGCGCCGCGGCGGATTGATGATCGAGCTTTCGACCGAGGGCTGCCGGATCTCCAATGCGGATTCGCTGGCCTACACTATCGACCAGGAAGTCGTAGTCGAACTCGACGACGGCGAGACCTTACCCGGCTTCGTACGCTGGGCACACGATGGCTTCGTCGGGGTGCGCTTTGCGCGCGCGCTGCGGCGCGACGAACTCGCCAGCCTGCTCGAAGTCAGCCGTCCGCCCGAATACCGCGCCGCCGTCGCCTGAGTGCGGCGAGCTAGCCCCCGGCGATCAGCTCGGGCTTCTTCTTCTCGATCAGCGCGTAGGCGCGGTCGTACCACTTGCTGCCGGGGTAGTTTGCGCCGAGCACGGCGGAATACTTCTTGGCTTCGTCGGGCAGGCCGAGCGCCAGGCTCGTCTCGGTCAGGCGGTATAGCGCCTCGGGCGCGTGGCTGGTGGTCTGGTAGTCCTTGACCACGTTCATGAAGCGGATCTGCGCCGCGATCCACTTGCCGGTGTTCTCGTAGAACCGACCGATCTCCATTTCCTTGCCCGCCAGGTGGTCGTTGACGAGGTCGACCTTGAGCCGCGCGTCGGCGGCATAGCGGGTCGCTGGATAGCGGCGCTGCACTTCCTGGAGCGCGGTCAGCGCCTGCTGTGTGATGCGCTGGTCGCGATCGACGTCGCTGATCTGTTCGTAATAGCTGAGCGCGATCAGGTAATAGGCGTAAGGTGCATCCTTGTTGCCGGGATGGATCGACAAGAAGCGCTGCGCGCCCTCGATTGCCTTGTCGTAATCCTTGCGCACGTAATTGGTGAACGCGCCCATCAACTGGGCCCGGCGCGCCCAGGGCGAATAGGGATGCTGGCGCTCCACTTCGTCGAACAGCGCCGCGGCGACCTTGGTGTCGCCCTTGTCGAGCCGTTCCTTGGCTTCGGAATAAAGCGATTCCACGTCGCGCGCGACATAGGCGGTATCCCCGCCCTTGTTCTTGCCCTTGAATATCGAGCAGCCGGACAGCGCCAGCGCGGAGAAGGACACCAGGATTACGGCGCGATGCGCGCTGGAAAGCTTGCGGAGCATGGAGCGCCCTATACCCAGCCCGCCCATGAACGCCAAGTGAAGTTGGCGCAGCTTTGCCCGGCCCGCTTTTGCCCCGTGCTGGCGGTCAGATGAACGGCGCCCACGGATTTCATTGCAATCCGGTTCATATTGCCTCTCCTAAACCTGAACGCTGACCCCGCCGATGCACTCCAGGGGGAGCGCTGCGGTGGAGAACGGCAGGTAAAGGAGCCCACTCGCATGAACCATTTGACCAGGATCGCCGCCATTTCCGCCGCCGCGCTCGGCCTCGCCGGGGGCAGCGCCGCGCTCGCCCACCACTCGTTCGCCGCCGAGTTCGACCGTAACAAGCCGATCAAGCTGGAAGGCTCGGTGGTCAAGTTCGAGTGGGTCAACCCGCACTCGTGGATCCACATCAAGACTGCCAACGGCCAGACCTGGCGCGTCGAGGGCGGCGCTCCCTCGGCGCTGCTGCGCCGCGGCTGGAACCGCAACTCGCTGCCCGCCGGCACCAAGATCATCGTCCAGGCCTTCCAGGCCCGCGACGGCGACACCCGGGCCAGCGCCGCGGAAATCAGCTTCCCCGACGGCCGCGAACTCTCGCTCGGCAACCCGACGACCGAAGCGGTCGCCGCCGCCGCCAAGCGCGCCGAAGGCAACTGAATCCCCTCAGGTTCGCACGGAACCTGACAGCGAAGGCCCGCGAGTTTTGGCTCGCGGGCCTTTTTTCCTTGTCCGAGCCATGTCAGGAAGCGCCGCGAACGAGGAGAACCTGGACCCATGACATTCGACGATCCGGCGGTGCAAACCGTCTTTGCCGACTACGCCGCGCGCCTCGAAGCCGATCACGAGAAGGCCCGCGAGATCGGCGCGGAAATGTTCGCCCGCCGCGACGAGTTCCTGCTGCCGGTCGGCGAGGAGGCGGCATGGCTGCTCCACGCCCTGATCGTCGCCCGCAGGCCCAGGCGGATCTGCGAACTCGGCACGTCGTACGGCTATTCGACCCTGTTCCTCGCCGAGGCTGCGCGCCAGGTCGGCGCGCAAGTCGTGACGATGGAACTCGCCGATTACAAACAGGCCCACGCCCGCGCGCAGCTCGAACGCGCGGGCCTCGCGCAATACGTCGACTTCCGCTGCGGCGATGCGCTCGACCTGCTGGCGCGGGACGACGGCCCGTGGGACTTCGCCCTGCTCGACATCTGGAAGGATCTCTACGTGCCCTGTTTCGAGGCGCTCTACCCCAAACTGTCCGAAGAGGCGGTGGTCTGCACCGACAACATGATCGCGCCCGAGGGCGCCCGCCCCAACGCGCGCGCCCTGCGCGATGCGATCAATGCCAAAGGCGATCTTCAGACGACATTGCTACCGGTCGGCCAGGGCATCGAGCTCACGGTGAAATGGAGCGCCGGTAACGCCAGCCTGTAGCCCAGCGGTCAGCCTGCTGCGACCCTGTCCTGCGGCATTTCCGTCTCATCGCGGCTCCGGTGCGGCGCGGCGAAACCGAACCCGGTCCGCACTTCGCGCGCGGTGAGGGCCTTGCTGTAGAGCCAGCCTTGCGCGTTCTCGCAGCCCAGCCCGGCGAGGCGGTCGCGAATGGCTGCCGTCTCCACGCCCTCGACCGTAATCGGCAGTTTCAATCCCTTGCCCAGCGTCGCCACGGCCTGGACCAACGCATTGCTCGCCCCGCCCTGCTCCAGCGCCAGGATGAACTGGTGATCGATCTTGATGCGGTCGAACGGAACCGCCTGCAACTGCGTGAGCGACAAATAGCCTTTGCCGAAATCGTCCACCGCAATGGCGATCCCGGCGTTCTTGAGGCTGGCGATCGTCGCCATCGCCGCGTCGAGGTCGGCGAGCAGGCACCGTTCGCTGATCTCGAGTTCCAGCCGCCCCGCCGGAAAGCCGGTCAGCGTCAGTACCTGCAGGATGCGCTGAGCGATCATCGGGTCGGTGAACTGCATCGGCGATACGTTGACCGCGATCTTGTATTCGCCGGGCCATTCGCGGGCGATCTCGAGGGCCTTCTCCATGACCATCAGCGACAGGTCGGAAATCATGCTGGTGTCTTCGGCCACGGCGATGAACTCGCTGGGCTCGAGCATGCCTTTTTCGGGATGGAGCCAGCGCGCCAGCACTTCGAACCCGACCACGTCCTCGCTCGCCAGGTCGAGGATCGGCTGAAAATAGGGCACGAATTCGCCGGCCCGGACGCCGCGACGGATGTCGGCCTCGAGCTCGTTGCGCAGGATCAGCTCGCACTCCATGGCGCCGTCGAAGAAGACGTGGCGATTGCGCCCGAGCCGCTTGGCTTCGTACATGGCGATATCTGCACGCTTGAGCAGCTCGCTGGAATCCTGGCAGCTCCTTGTCCGCATGGCGATGCCGATCGAAGCGCCGATCACTGCAATGATGCCCTTTACGCTGACCGGGGCCTGCAACGCCGCGATGATCGCTTCGGCCCCGGCGGCAAGCTCGCCCCTGTCGATGCCCGAGCCGGCGAAGAACACGGCGAACTCGTCGCCTCCGAGACGCACGCAGCTGGCGTGCGGCGGGCTGACCTCGCGCAGCCGCTGCGCCGCGATCGTCAGCACCGCATCGCCGACAGCATGACCGTACAGGTCGTTGACGCGCTTGAACCGATCGAGGTCGAGAAGGAACAGCGCGCACCGCGTCCCGTTCGCCTGGCATTCGGCGATCCGTTCGCGCAGGTAGCGGCGGTTGAAGAGGCCCGTGACCTCGTCGATGTAGGCCAGGTCGTGCGCTCGCGACAGGGCCGCGTCACGCTCTGCAAAGGACTGCTTCAGGTCGGTCGTGCGCTTCCAGGCGAAGATGACCAGCGCGATGTCGAGCAGAAAGCCGGTGATCTCGTGCGGGCGCAGTTCGCTCGCGGCGTGCTCCCCGGCCGCGATCAGCGGCAGGATGCGCGCGCCCGTGTAGGCAAATACGGCAATGGCAAACATCGCGACCGTGCCCGTGAGCCAGCGCCCGTCGCTGGAATTCCCGGTGTCGGGTGCGATCGTATCCGGTCCCCCGACCATTGCGATCTCCCGTGATTCCACACCGGGAAACTAGGGCGGCGGGGTGTATAATCGGTTAAGCTTTTGAAAATGGCGTCTTGGGTGAAAGTACGTAAGGTGAGGGATCACCAGCGCGCCGGAAGGCACCGGCTTTCCCCGCCCTATTCCCAGAACGCCACGCTGCGGCACTCGATGCTCTCGCGCACGTTGGCGTTCGCAAAGGTCGGGTCGATGAAGGCCGTGTGGGGGCAGCGCCAGGTCAGCGAATGATCGCTGTCGTGGAACTTGAACAACAGCGCGTCGTCGGCGCTCATGTTGGAGAAGTACCACCAGCGCATCGCCGGATTGTAGCTGAAGATCGAGGCCGCGATCATCTTGTCCTCGCCCTCGATCGGCCGCACGGCTTCTTCTTCGCTCGGGAAGTCGTCGACGATGAACAGGGTGTTGGACTTCTCCTCGCCGCCGAAGCTGGTGCGTCCGTCGCACAGTGCCAGCGGCACGTCCTGCGGCGGAGGCGAGAAGGTGCGCCAGTAGCTGGTGATGAGGAAGCGCTTGAAGCCGGGCCCGTCGGGAAACCGGTCGCGATAGGTGTTCTCGGCCATCATCCGCGCCGTGGCCGTATTGAGATCGACATGCGCCTCCCCCGCCGGGGGCTGGATGCCCCCGCGATGCTGGTAGCCTTCGACCTTCTTCGCCGACTGCTGCGAAAGATCGGCCGAGGTGCGGATCATCCACCCCCGCGGCACCACCTTGTCGGCTCCGGTCAGCTCTTTCACATGCCGCTCCACCTCGGCCTCGTAGAGCCGCTCGACCATTTCTTTGTCGTGAAAATCGGTCACCGCGCTTGGCTGAATGGCGATGCGGAAGCCGTGCACGTCGAGTTCGAAGTGGTCGCGGATCGGCATGCCGTCGCGCACCGTCACTTCGTGGTCGGAATAGGTTCCGGTGTTCATCTCCTTGCCCGCACTCACATAGCGCCGGGTCAGGAAATCCCCCTCGTCGACGAAGCGGATCGTCGTGCGCACCTCGCGCGCACCGTCCTCGACGTCGTCATGCGGGATTGCGGCGGTGGCCATGTTTATCGTCCTCTCCAACGTTCATAACGCTCGTTACGATAATGCCACGACGCTTCGGTTGTGCAACCCGTCTCGGCGGGTTTGCTCCGCCTGCCCTGCGGCCCGCGGAGCCACTAGGTACTTTTCCCGAGTCTGCTCTTAGTCCGTCTCGAACGCGGAAGTGTGAAGCAAAAGAGGGGTTTGCGAGCGGAGGCCGAACGATTGCGTCACGAAGGGCATCTGGAGGGCCTGGCTGCCGAGAACGCGCGGATGAGCCAGGAACTCGAGCGCCTGCAGGAGGCGCTCGAGAACGTGCGCCATGCGCTGTGCGTGTTCGACCACGAGGGGCGCATCGCTTATTGCAATCGGCGCTATCCGGAGGTCGTCGGTCTGCCGGCCGAAAAGATCAGGCCGGGCCTTGCGGTTCGCGAGCTGATCGGCATGGCCATGGAGGCCGGCTACTACGATCCAAGCCGCACGGTCGAGGAAATCGAGGAGGAATTCTGGCGCAATCTGGCCGATGATGGCCCCGACCGGGGGAGAATCCGCCGCAACGGCCGCACTTATGTGGTGCATCCGGGCCGTACCGCGAGTGGCAATCTCGTTGCGACATTCGAGGACGTCACCGCCCAGGAGGCGGCCGAGGCGGCGACCCGGCAAAGCGAAGCGCGGCTGAGCGCGATACTCGAAGCGTTACCCGATTGCGTAAAGATCTTCGACGCGCAGGGAATCCTTACCTACATCAATCCCAAGGGCCTCGAGCTCATCGAGGCCAGCGACCTCGAAGCCCTGAAGGCTTCGGACCACCTGCCCATCTCGCCCGACTATCTTGCGGAGGCGATTGACGTACATACCCGCGTAATGGCCGGCGAGACGGTTATCTGGACTTACGAGATACTGGGCATGAAGGGCACGCGCTATCTTTGCGAGGCGCGAGCGGTGCCCTTCCACTTGCCCGACGGATCGCGCGCGCACCTCTCCATCACTCGCGACATGACCGAGCGGCACGAGGCGGATGTGGCGTTGCGTCGCAACGAGGAACGCTTGCGGCTGATCCAGGACGGCGCCGGCCTCGCCGATTTCGAGAACGATTGCGGCGAAATCACCCACTGCTCCGATCTGTTCTTCGAACAGGTCGGGCTGCCGGTGGGCGACGGCACTATCTCCATCTGGCAATGGCTCGATCTGGTCCATCCCGAAGATCGCGACAGGCTGAAGCGCGAAATGGAAGAAGCGCGCGACAATGCCGATGCCTTCGAAAACACCTACCGCATCATCCGCCCCGACAATGGAGAGGTGCGTTGGATCGCGTGCCGCACCAAGCTCCTTCGTGACGAGAACGGCACGGCTATCCGGACAATCGGTTCGCACCGCGATATTACCGAGCAGGAACGCAGCCACGAAGCGCTGCGCCTGAGCGAAGAGCGCCTGCAGCTCGTCAAGGAAGTCTCCGGCCTGGCCGACTTCGAAGCCGGCCTGGAAGGGGTCGTCCATATCTCGCAGGCATTGATCGATCAGCTCGGCCTGCCGCCCGGTACCGAACGCCTGTCGTACCCGGAACTGAACCAATATGTTCACCCCGACGACCGCGAGGAACTCACGTCGGCCTTCGTTTCGAGTCTGGACAAGAGCGATACTTTCGAACGCGAATTCCGCATCCACCACGGCGTCACCGGCGAGATGCGCTGGATCCACAGCCGTACGATGCAGGAAAGAAACGCCGAGGGCCGGACCCTGCGTACGATCTGCGTCCACCTCGACATCACCGACCGCAAGCTGGCCGAAGAGGCCCTGCGCGAAAGTGAAGAGCGTTTCCGCCTCGCCGCGGAGGCCGCCGGCCTGGGCGTATGGGATTACGATGCCGCGCGCGACCAGCGCGAATGGTCGGACCGGCTGCGTGAAATCTTCGGCATTGCGCCAGATGCGCCGTCGCTCCGGGAAACGGCGATGGAGTGCATTTTCCCCGCCGACCGCGACCGGTTTGCGGACCGCCTCGAGAGCCTGATGTCCGGCCGCCAGGAGCGGTTCGAAGACACCTTTCGGATCACGCGCGCCGACGACGGGCGCGAGCGCTGGGTAACCTTCAACGGCTGGCGCGCGCGCAAGGGCGACAGCTCCTCCTCGCGCATCATCGCCACCGTGCGCGATGCAACCGACGAGAAGACCGCCGAGGCACGGATCCGCTGGAGCGCGCTGCACGATCCGCTGACACGTCTCGGCAACAGAGCCCTATTCCAGGAGGAACTCGACAACGCGATACGCGCAGCGCGCGCGAACGACATGCAGGCCGGCGTGCTGCTGCTCGATCTCGATCACTTCAAGCAGATCAACGATTCGCTCGGCCATGACGTGGGCGATGCCTTGCTCAAGATGATCGCCGAGCGGCTGCGCGAAAGCCTGCGCAAGAGCGACACCGTCGCGCGGCTCGGCGGCGACGAATTCGCCATCGTGGTCCCGCATCTCGCCGACGCGCAGGACCTCGTGGCCCTCTCGCAGACCGTCCAGGAAAGAATGCGCGCCCCCTTCGTGCACGGCGGCCGAATGCTCGATTGCCGGGTCAGCGCGGGCGCGGCGATATATCCCGCGCACGGACAGTCGGCCCACGAAGTGCTCAAGAATGCCGATCTGGCGCTCTACGCCGCCAAAAGCGGCGGGCGTTCGCGGCTGACGATCTACGAACCGGCCATGCGGCAGGATCTGCAGCGCCAGCTCAACATGGTCAGCCTCGCGCGCGACGCGGTCGCCGAGGATCGCATCATCCCCTACTATCAGCCCAAGCTCGACCTGGTCACCGGCGCGGTGCGCGGGTTCGAGGCGCTGTTGCGCTGGCGGACGCCGGCCGGGCGCATCGGACAGCCGGCCATGCTCGCCGCCGCGTTCGAAGACCTCGAGGTCGCCGCCGCCATCAGCGATCGCATGATCGAGCGCGCCATCACCGACATGCGCGGGTGGCTCGACCGCGGCATCGACTTCCATCACGTCGCGGTGAACGCCTCGGCGGCGGAATTCCGGCGCGACAATTTCGCCGAGCGCATTCTCGAGAGCCTGCGACGCCACGCGATCCCCACCCGCTGCTTCCAGATCGAGGTCACCGAAACCGTGTTCCTCGGCCGCGGCGCCGAATACGTGCACCGGGCGCTGGCGCTGCTCAACACCCAGGGCGTGCGGATCGCGCTCGACGACTTCGGCACCGGCTATGCCTCGCTGCGCCACCTCAAGCAGTTCCCGGTCGACATCATCAAGATCGACCAGAGCTTCGTGCGCGACATGGAAATCGATCCGGGCGACGAGGCCATCGTGCGCGCCGTCATCAACCTCGGCCGCAGCCTCGGCATCCACGTCGTCGCCGAGGGGATCGAATCGCCTAGCCAGGCAGAGCGCCTGCTCTCGCTCGGCTGCGACTACGGCCAGGGCTTCCTGTTCTCCAAGGCCGTCCCCGCCAAGCGCGTGCCCGCGCTCGTCTCGCACTGGCAATCGGCCGGGTCGCAGAGCTGGAGCGCGTCCGCGCGCAAGGCGCTGCGGCTGGTCGCGGGCGGCCGCTGACCGGCGGCCGGCGCGGGCGCGACGCCGCCGCGCCCCCCGCGCTATTTGATTTCGTCAACCCGGGGCTGGCGCAGCGCCGCGGGCGCGGTTATCTCCGCCGGCGCAACAGGGGAGAGAATCTGCATGAGCGCACTGCCGCCGACCGTCGACGACCGCGAGATCTGGGACACCTGGCTGTCCATGTTCAAGCTGCCGATTCTCAACACCGCGCTGGCGGTGGGGCTGTTCCCGGCGATTTCCGACAGGGGCCTGACGACCGACGACCTCGCGGCCGAGCTCAAGGTCGACGCCCGCGCTCTCGCCATGCACCTCGCCGCGCTGTGCGCCATGGGCTACGTCGAGAAGCGGCTCGGCACGTGGCGGGCGACGAGCCTGGCGCGGACCTGGTTCCACCCCGAGGGCCAGGGCAACTGGAGCCACTTCTTCGACGCCATGGACCGCAACGAGCACCTTCGCGGCCGCCTGCTCGAATCGCTGCGCACCGGCAAGCGGCCCGAGAGCGGCACCGACCGGCGCCCCGCCGGGTGGGAAGACGGCACGATGCCGCAGGAGGTGGCCGAGAACATCGCCCGCTTCATGCAGGCGCACAGCCAGGCCCCCGCGCTCGGCGCCGCGCGCATGCCGGTGTGGGGCGAGGTCGAGCACCTGATGGACGTGGGCTGCGGCAGCGGGGTCTACGGCATCGAGATCGCCAGGGCCCACCCGCACCTCACGGTCACGCTGATGGACCTCAAGGAGGTCGCGCACGAGGCCGGCAAGTACGTCGCCAGGGCCGGCGTCGGCGAGCGGGTCGGCACGGCCAGCGTCAACATGTTCACCGAGGAATGGCCCTCCGGCCCCGACGCGCACTTCTTCTCCAACGTGTTCCACGACTGGAGCGACGCGACCTGCCTCGACCTCGCCAGACGCAGCTTCGCGGCGCTGCCCTCGGGCGGGCGGATCTTCCTCAACGAGATCCTCATGCACGACGATTACACCGGCCCCTACCACGCCGCCGCGTTCAGCCTGCTCATGCTCACCGGCACGCTCGGCAAGCAGTACAGCCTCGCCGAATTCGCCGCGATCCTCGAAGCCGCCGGCTTCACCGAGGTCGCCGCGCAGCGCACCGGCGGCGGCTATTACAGCCTCGTTTCCGCCCGCAAACCGTAGAAACAACTTTCCTACAGCGCCCGATGTGTTTCACCGGGGCGAGTCCCGTTCACCGATCAAGGACTCGCCCCATGACTCGCCGCAAAGACCCCGCCGAAACCCGCGTCCCCGTCGGGCCCGAAGACCTCCCCGCCTTCACCCCCGTGCCGGTCAAGCCGCGGCACGACGGCTGGACCCCGGCGCGCCAGAAGGCCTTCATCGGCGCGCTGGCCGACACCGGCAGCGTCAGCCGCGCCGCGCGCTACGTCAACATGAGCCCCGAGGGCGCATACTACCTGCGCCGCCGCCCGGGTGCGGAAGGCTTCCGCCGCGCGTGGGAGGCCGCGCTCGATCTCGGCGTCCAGCGCCTCAAGGACATCGCCTACGAACGCGCCATCGACGGCCAGCTCTCGCCGGTGTTCGTCGCCGGCAAGCTCAGGGGCTTCCGCCGCGTGCGGAATGACCGGCTGCTGATGTTCTGCCTCAGGATGAACGCCCGCGACGAACGCGGCAAACGCCTCGCCGCGAGCTACTTCGATCCGGGCGCCTCCCGCCTCCACGGCGGCACGGGGGATGTGGTCTACCCCTCCTCAAGCAACGAAGTGGTAGGACTGACAAAAACGTCCTCAAGCAGCGTAGCGGTAGGACGGACAATAACGTCCTCAAGCAACGAAGTGATAGGACAGACAAGCATGCCCTCAAGCAGCGTAGCGGTAGGACAAACCTACACCATCCCCGCCCTCACCCGCGCCGAGAAGGACGACATGAACGCCGCGATCGTCGAACACTTCGCGCCGGTCGACATGAGCCTGGCGGAGATCGAGACGATGCAGGCCCAGCTCGCGGAAATCGCCGCCCGCAAGCGCGCCGAGCTCGACGGCCCGCCCGAACACAACGAAGACACCGCCTTCCTCGAACTGCGCAGCAGCGACTGGAAGGAAGCCGGCGAGCTCGAAGGGCTGGTCGAGGTCGAGGACGAGCTCGAGCAGTTCAACGAAGACGAGGACCACTGGCGGGATCTGGATTGGGCGGACGATGGGAATGAAGGGGAGGAGGCCGCCTAGCACCGCCCTTCAGGGGCGACGTGGATGGGGCACAACCACAGCGGGCCGCGAGAGGGGCCGCCACCCCGGCGGCGCCTCACCCCGCCCGCCCCATCCCGGCAGCGCCTCACCCTGCCCGCCCCCATCCCGGCAACGTCCCGCCCCGCCCACCCCCTCGTCATCCCCGCCGCTCCCTCGTCATCCCCGCCGCTCCTCGTCATCCCCGCGCAGGCGGGGATCCAGCCAGGCCAATGCGCAATCCGGAGTCGCGCTCGCGCGCGAATGGCCAAGAGTGGATGGCCGGGCGAAGCTAAATCGCGGCTTCCTCCATCAATGCTTGAAGCAATTCTCCCGGTGCCACCCCAGGAACGCCGGATGCGGCCGCAGCGCGGCCCGCTCGGGGGCGAGCGCCCTGCCCGTCTTGTTGATGATCGCCTCCACGCTGGGATAGTCGTTCACCTGCCGCGAGATCATGATGTCGAGATCATCCGAAAGGCCGATCAGCCCCCGGTCGAACATCCAGTGCGCGGTGCCCGACAGCGCCAGCCCGTTGCGCACCGAGTCCGGTCCGCCGCGCTCCACCGGGCGGATATGCGCCGCCTCGGCCTCCGCCCGGCCCCCGCCGTTGATGAGCTTCCACCCGGTGACCGCGCAGCGCGCGTCGTAGGCCTGCAGCACCGCGCGGCGGAACGCCCGGTCGCGGAACGGGCGATTGACCAGCGATTGAATGATGGGCCGCTCAATCTCGAACGACACCTGCGGGTCCTGCACGCGGTCCAGCGGAGCCAAGTCGCCCACACGCGGCAGCGTGTCATCCTCGGGCAGCCCGGCGTTGACGATCCGCGCGAAGTCCAGCCGCGACAGCGGCCGAACCGCCGCCTGCGCCCGGCCCGAGATCGCACCCGCCTCGTTGAGCACCCCGCGCTCGATCGGCCCCTCGGAGCCGCTGAAGGGAACGGGATCGACGAAGTCGAGATAAGTCCCCGGCTCGATCAGCGCGAGGAACATGCCCGGCGCGGTGGGATCGGGGATGATCTTTTCGACCCGGGCGACGGCAAAGTACCCGCGCGAATTCCTGACCTTGCGCGGCTCGAGATAGACGATCCAGTCCGCGATGCAGGGCTCGGCGCGGGTGAAGTACTGCGCGGGGAATTGATAGCGCTCAGCCGGGATGTCGTCGTAGATCGAGTCCGCTTTGTGCATGAAGAGGCAGTGCGGCATGCCACCCCCCTTTGCTGTGGCCCTCAGATAACAGAACCTCCGCGTCGGAGGAGAAGCTCGGCTCGATTCGTCAATTCCGAGGGCGCCTCTTTTGCTGCATGCCAAATGCCCATCTAGCCCAACGCGCGATCGCGTTCCCGTACCTAGACTTAGAAGCATCCTTCCAATCTGCATCCAAGAATCGCGCTATGAGATCACCCAGATCAGAACCGCTCAGGTCTTCATTTCCGTCCAGGAAGTGCTTCGCTAACTGTATGGTTGCTTGCCTTCGCGCCGCCGCCTTTAAGGCCTCTTCCTCGTTGATTTCTAAATCAGCCCGCCGAAATCCACCCTGCGCCCGCTCTAGCAATCCAAGAGCGATAAGGGACTGGACCGCATTTCGTCCAAACTGTTCGTTCGCCGCTTCAAGCGCCACTGCTTGCTTCGGAAATGCGCGGAACGCGAAAAGAGTGACCTCTGGCGAGCTCGGCGCGAGAAACGAACCTGCGTGCCGCCGGCGGGGATCGACCGTCATAAAATCAGCGTTCGGCACCCGGCTCTCTGCGATGCGAAACGCGTTATTCTGAAAACGTTCCACCAATCCGACGCTCTGCAACCATTGCAAGATGCGATTCGCGTAGATGCTGAGAGTCTTGTCCGAAAAATCTGTTCGTCTAACGGCGGTTTTGAAACGAGAGTAAAACACCTCAAATGAGAATGCCTGACCTGCAAAATCGATACTTATTAAGCGGAACGCCTCATGTGTGGACCAAAAGTCGTGCGCAATTTTCACGGCTTCCTTACGATCCGCGTACAATCGACGGACCGTCCCTTGCTTTCGATCCGCTTCGACGTGGCCAACATTGACCAAGTCACGTACGAGGTTATCTGTTGCACCGGGACTTAGCGAGAGCGCATTTCCAATACGAGCGTAACTCACCTCCTCGGCGTCTAGAATGAGATCAAGAGCAGCACGATAAGCACTCAAATTTGCCTGCGGGATATAGGTTAGCGGAATGAAGGGTATTTTCTGCGTGAGAACATAATCCCTGAAGATATCCCAATATAGTGATAACCGGGTGCCACTCCGCACAATCAAACGCCTGTTCAACAATGACGTAATGATAGTCTCCGGAAATTTCTCAGATACCTTATAAAATTCTGCAGGTGAATTCTGCGCGATGTAAACAATACATGCGTTTTCCTGACCGTTTAGTGTTTCGAGATCGCGCTTGAATAAATCCTCAATGCTCAACCCGCGATTCAAGAGGTCGCTTTGATCAACCCCGGCGCGCACCTGTTCATAGATATGGACACATAGCTTCTTCAGCAACCACGGGTAGCCTTGGCAATGGTCGCGTAGTAGGCGCGCAAGCTGGTTTGAAACCGGCTCGCCAAGCTCTTCACTGAAGCGCCGGATCGCTGAGTTGACCTCGGATTCTGTAAAAGGTGGAATATCCGTCTCGAAGCGGCGATCCGCCAACTGGTGCCACAAATAGTAGGCAGGGTGGTCAGTTACGATCGACCCGTCCGTTTTCCAGGAAAATCCGACAACAATATTAGGTAAGGAGGATTCGATGGCGGATATCAAAACTCCGAACTGGTCGAATGCTGGACTAAGGGCCTCTCTATATAGAATTTCTTCGAACTGATCGAAGAAGATAACTATCACCTTATTCTCTGATCGAAGCTGCTCGATAATGCCTGCGGCATCCGCTGTTTCGAGAAGGTTGGCCCCTGTTCCGAACTGTGGCGCTTTGTCAGAGCGAACGAAGCCAGCAGAAATGGCTGCCTTCATCGCCGAGACGACACCAAGCTCTGGAAAGCGTGAAGTCCGCGCAGAGCGAGAGTCTATTGGGTGCACAAAGAATTTGGCGCGATGACGCCTGTCGCGTGCCTTATCAGCAATCTTGACCACTGCCGAACTTTTGCCCCATCCGGACGGGGCCTTAAGTGCAATGGTTCGAATGGCCGTCTGGCCATCCCTCACTCGCTCTAGAAACGCGAAGACCTCCCTTTGAATTGTCTCACGGCCAACGAAATCTATGGGACGGGATGGCCGATAATCTGTCCAGTGCTCGGCGACGGGAATCGTAACAATGTGCTCAAGTTCATCTTTTAAAGGAAGCTGCTGATCGACATCCACATTTGAACTCGGGCTCGGCCAATCGTATTCAGCGAGACTGCTGTCCAAGGTTTTTAAGTACGCCAGCTCCTTTTCGTCGGTCACCCGATTAAGTGATTTTGCATCGTAAGCGTTAATGGCCGATGATAGGCCGGAGTGAGGATCGTGGAGAGGATACGCCCAATAGCGTCCCTTTGGGGTTACCATGAGGTAGAGCTGAGCATTGGCAGCCGACTCACCTGCTGAAGCGACCAGGGATGAAGGCTCAGATATCAGGCCCGCGGAAACGAGCCTTCCGATAAAGCTCTCAGGCGGAAAGAATTTTAGCCGCCTTCGTTTTTCGACCGTCCTGTTGCCCCACTCCTCGACGAGTCCTTTCGCGTCCTTGCCGAAGTCATAAGTAGTTATCAACCAGCCAGCTTGTGCATCGCGAATATCAACATTTCCCAGGAGCTTTGTAATTACATCTGCAGCTATATTACTGCGATAAGCCTTGCACTCGACGAGAATCTTCTCACCCGAACTATTATCTGTCGCAAGGAGATCGACCTCCATGCCTGTCAATCGGACATTGACAATCGAGCTGAGGCCTTGCGATTTTAGAAATTCCTTAGCCAGAGCCTCGAGAAGGCCCCCTTTGTCAGTTGTCGACTGATCCGGCTCGGTGCAAATTTCAATCGACAGCCGCACGAAATAGCCTCCTTGGAACCACTTTCATGTGAAAGCTCATTCCTCGCCCATTCGCAAGGCCGCAATAAACGCCTCCTGCGGGACCGACACATTGCTCCCCGCGTTGGCCTTCGGCCAGCTTCGCTTCCGCGGGGACAGGCCGCCTGCGGCGCTCCCGCATCCTCAGAATGAGGGCTACTCCTCTCCCATGCGAAGCGCTGCGATGAAGGCTTCCTGAGGGATCGAGACATTCCCGTATTCCCGCATCCGCGCCTTGCCCTTCTTCTGCTTCTCCAGCAGCTTCTTCTTGCGGCTGATGTCGCCGCCGTAGCACTTGGCGGTGACGTCCTTGCGCAGTGCGGCGATGGTTTCGCGGGCGATGACCTTGCCGCCGATCGCGGCCTGGATCGGGATCTTGAACAGGTGGCGCGGGATGAGGTCCTTGAGGCGCTCGCACATGCCGCGGCCGCGCTCTTCCGCCACCGCGCGGTGGACGATCAGGCTGAGCGCGTCGACCGGCTCGTTGTTGACCAGGATGTTCATCTTGACCAGGTCGCCCTCGCGCAGGCCGATCTGTTCGTAGTCGAAGCTGGCGTAGCCGCGGCTGATCGATTTCAGGCGGTCGTAGAAGTCGAACACCACCTCGTTGAGCGGTAGCTCGTAGGTCACCTGCGCGCGGCCGCCGACGTAGGTCAGGTCGCGCTGGATGCCGCGCCGGTCCTGGCACAGCTTGAGGATCGCGCCGAGGTATTCGTCGGGGGTGTAGATCGTCGCCTTGATCCACGGCTCCTCGATGCTCTCGATGCGGCTCGGGTCGGGATAGTCGGCCGGGTTGTGGAGCATGATCTCGCGCGCATCGTCGGTCCGGCTCTTGTTCAGCTGGATGCGGTAGACGACGCTCGGCGCGGTGGTGATGAGGTCGAGGTCGTATTCGCGGCTCAGGCGTTCCTGGATGATCTCGAGGTGGAGCAGGCCGAGGAAGCCGCAGCGGAAGCCGAAGCCGAGCGCGGCGCTGGTCTCCATCTCGTAGGAGAAGCTGGCGTCGTTGAGCCGCAGCTTGCCGATCGAATCGCGCAGCTTCTCGAAGTCGGCGGCGTCGACCGGGAACAGGCCGCAGAACACCACCGGCTGGACTTCCTTGTAGCCCGGCAGCGCCTGGGTGGCGCCGCCCTTGACCGTGGTGATGGTGTCGCCGACGCGGGCCTGTTCGACTTCCTTGATCTGCGCGGTGATGAAGCCGATCTCGCCCGGGCCGAGCTCGGGTAGCTCGACGCGCTTGGGGGTGAAGCAGCCGACGCGGTCGATCAGGTGCTCGGTGCCGCCTTGCATGAACTTGACCTGCAGGCCCTTCTTGATCGCCCCGTCGAGGACCCGGACGAGAATGACCACGCCGAGGTAGGGGTCGTACCAGGAGTCGACCAGCAGCGCGCGCAGGGGCGCGTCGCGGTCGCCCGTGGGGGGCGGGATCTTCTTGACCACCGCTTCGAGCACGTCCTCGATGCCGATGCCCGACTTGGCGGAGGTGAGCACGGCCTCGCTCGCGTCGATGCCGATGATGTCCTCGATCTCGGCGCGGACCTTTTCCGGGTCGGCGGCGGGGAGGTCGATCTTGTTGATGACGGGCACGATCTCGTGGTCGTGCTCGATCGACTGGTAGACGTTGGCGAGCGTCTGCGCCTCGACCCCCTGCGCCGCGTCGACCACCAGCAGCGCCCCCTCGCACGCGGCGAGGCTCCGGGAGACCTCGTAGGCGAAGTCGACGTGGCCGGGGGTGTCCATCAGGTTGAGCTCGTACGTCTTCCCGTCGCCGGCGGTGTAGCTGAGGCGCACGGTCTGGGCCTTGATGGTGATGCCGCGCTCGCGCTCGATGTCCATGTTATCAAGCACTTGCTCGCTCATCTCGCGCAAAGTCAGCCCCCCCGTCGCCTGGATCAGCCGATCGGCCAGCGTCGACTTGCCATGGTCGATGTGGGCGATGATGGAGAAATTGCGGATCAGCGAAAGCTCGGTCATGCGCCGCCCTTAGCCGCGCCCCGCCCCGCTGTCAGCAGCCTCTGTTATGCAGCGCGCGATGCGCCCATGCCGACGTCGACCTGCATGAAGCGGCGGTTGTCCGTCGGCCTCGCCCCGCGCCGGTCGGGCATCGCGTAATGGCCCGGTGGCAGCGCCGCGAGCGGCATGCCGGCCGCGGCGAGTGCATAGGGCGAGATGCGGTGGCGCGTGCACAAGCCGTCTGCCCCGTCGCTGATCAGCGGGGTTTCGAACTCGACACCCTGCGTGGCATCTTGCGAGCGGCGCACCCGGCAGATCGCGAGCTGGCCCTCGCCGAGATCGAGGACGAGATCGGTCCCGACCGGCACTTCGAGCAGGCCCTCGATCATCGCTCCGGTGCGCGAGAGATTGCGCAGGACGGCTTCGTAGCGGTGGTCCTCATGGATCACACCGATACGGCGGAACAAGGTGCGGCGCTGCGAGCGCTGCTTCTCGGGTCCGTTGGGCTCATAGACGAAATTGCCGTCGGCGAGCTTCTCAAGCACTTCCTCCTGCGGCACGGCGCGCGAGAAAATGAAGCCTTGGATGAGCGTCGCCCCGCGCTTCTTGACCAGCGCCAGTTCGTCCATCGCCTCAACGCCCTCGGCGGTCGTTTCCATATCGAGCGCGTCGGCCAGGCTGACGATCGCGGCGATAATCGCCGAGTTCGAATTGTCGTCCTCGGTCGAGCCACGCACGAAACTCTGGTCGATCTTGATCTTGTCGAAGGGCGCCTTGCGCAGGTAGCCGAGCGACGAGTAACCGGTGCCGAAGTCGTCGAGCGCAAGGCGTACGCCGATCTTCTTCAGCTTGGCGAACATCGCGTCGGTCGTCGCGGCATCGCCCATGAACACGCTTTCGGTGATTTCAAGCTCGAGGCGGCGCGGCTTCAAACCCGACGAGGCCAAGGCATTCGTGACCAGCGCGGGCAGGCTGTCCGTCGAGAACTGCTGCGCAGAGACATTGACCGAGACTGTCATGTCGGCCGGCCACTTCGCAGCGTCCTCGCACGCCTGACGCATCGCCCATTCACCCAGTGCGATGATCAGGTTGGAGTCTTCGGCGATCGGGATGAAGACTGCCGGGCTGATCGGCCCGCGTTCGGGGTGCTCCCAGCGCATCAGCGCCTCGAAGCCTTTCACCTTGTGAGTCTGCGAGCAGACGACCGGCTGATAATACATCCGCAGTTCGCCGCGCGACAGCGCGTCGCGCAGGTCTTCTTCGATCTCGCGGCGCTGCTGGGCGCTGTCCTTGAGGTCGTTCGAATAGAAGCGATATTGGCCGCGCCCACCACCCTTCGCGGCATAGAGCGCCAGGTCGGCGCTCTTCACCAGATCCGACGGTTCGATCCCGTCGTAGGGGGCGACAGCGATGCCGACCGAAGTGCCGATGATCGCCCTGCTCCCGTCGAGCGAGTAGGGTTGCGAGATCATCTGAATGATGCGGTGGGCAAGCTCGCCGAGGTCGCCGCGATCGTCGATATCGGGGAGGATGACCTGAAACTCGTCACCGCCGAGGCGGCCGATCTCCCCCTTGGGCCCGACGATCCGTTCGAGCCGCTGGGCAACCTGCTTGAGCAGTTCGTCTCCGGCAGGATGGCCAAGCGTGTCGTTTACGGCCTTGAATCGGTCGAGGTCGAGCATCAGCAGCGCACACGAACGCTTGGCCGCCTTGTACGCGGTCAGAATGGCGGTCAGCCTGCGTGTCATGCGATTGCGGTTGGCCAGCCCGGTGAGCGAGTCGAAGTGCGCGGCACGGGTGTTGTCGCGCTGGCGTTCGAAATCCGCGGTAATGTCCTTGGCGCCGCCGCGATAGCCGAGGAAGACGCCGTTTGCATCCTGATAAGGCTTGCCGCTGATCGTCCACCAGCGAGGATCGCCGCCGGCATCGACCTTAACCGTCATGTTGGCAAACTTGGTGCGGGCGCTGATGAGGAAAGGTAGCGGCCGCTCCGCGGCCTCTTCGTCTTCGCCGTTCTCGAGCGTGAACAAGGACGTCAGCGGCCGCCCGATCAGTTCTTCGTGACTGACCTGAAAGTTCGCGGCCGCGGCCGGAGAGAGATAGATCAGGCGATTCTGGTCGTCGGTCGCCCAGAACCAGCCGATTCCGCCGGCCTCGAACTCGTCGAGAAGCTGCAGGCGCGTTGCCCCGTCGCCCATTGCAATCGGCTTCAATGGGCGTTCGGAACCGTCGGCAGACGCGCCCTGCGGCATAGCGTTCTTGCCGCCGATGCCTCTGAGGAATCCGCGCACTGCCATGATATTCGAAACACCTCCGAACAAGTCGTCTTGGCGCGACTGCTGGTTGACACCCACGGGTAGCCGCTTTGGCTTAAATAAGTGCTAAGTGGACTGCTGCCGGAGCATGCACGTCAGCCGGTCTTGCGCAGGAGCGCCGGCTGCATGCCGGCCCGGCGCTCGCCGAACCCGGCGAAGCGGCCATCTTTCTCGCGCGCGATCGGGGACGCGAACTCCACACCCATGCGATCGTTTACCGACCAGCGCGTGGTGGCGGTCACGCTGACTTCCTTGGAGAGCTGGATCTGGAAGACCGTCCCGGGCGGCACGTTCCAGAGTCCTTCGATCAACGCCCCGCCGACCGAGATGTTGCGAACGGTTCCGTTGTAGATCTGCCCCTGATGGTCGAGCACGACCTTGCGCAACGTCGTCTGACGCGGCGCGCGCGCCGAGCGTGGCCCCTGAGCCACCGCGGTGAGACCGACAGCCAGTCGGCGAGTCGCTGCTTCGCCATCTAGCGGCCGTTCGTAGATGTACCCCTGAACGTGACTGCACCCATGCATGCGCACCAGATCGAGCTCATCGAGCGTCTCGACGCCTTCGGCCGTGGTATCCATGCCAAGAACCTGGGCGAGGCTCGAGATCGAAGCGATGATCGCTCCGTTGCGGCTCCCCGGCTCGGTCGCACCGCGCACGAAGCTCTGGTCGATCTTGATCTTGTCGAACGGCGCCTTCTTCAAATAGCCGAGCGACGAGTAGCCCGTGCCGAAATCGTCGAGCGCCAGGCGTACGCCAATGCCCTTGAGCGCAGCGAACATCGCCTCGGTGCTCTCGTCGTCGTTGAGGAAGACGCTCTCTGTAATCTCCAGCTCGAGGCGCGAGGGATCGATCCCTGCTTGAGCGATCGCGTTGGTGACGATGGCCGGCAGGTTGCGGTTCGCGAACTGGAGCGGCGACACGTTGACCGCGCAGCGCACTTCTTCGGGCCAGCGCGAGAGGTCCTTGCACGCCGTCCTCAGCGCCCATTCGCCCATCTGCTGGATCAATCCGCTATCCTCGGCGATGGCGATGAATTTTTCGGGCGAGATCCAGCCCTTTTCGGGATGCTCCCAGCGCATCAGGGCCTCGAATCCGGCAATCGTCTCGCTCGCCGTCGCGACGACGGGCTGATAGTGCATGGCGAGCTGGCCGTTGACGATGGCAAGGCGCAGATCTTTTTCCAGTTCAGCCCTGGATTCGGCCTCGGCATGAAGTTCCTGCGCGTAGAAGTGGAACCGCCCGCGTCCGCCATCCTTGGCGGCATAGAGCGCAAGGTCGGCGTTGCGGATCAGTTCTTCGCTGGTCGTGCCGTCGGTCGGAGCGATGGCGATTCCCACCGACGCGCCGATGACCGCGGTATGCCCGTCGAGCGCGTAGGGCATGGACAGCGAATGAATGATCCTCTCCGCAACCTCGCCCAGGCGGCGCCGCTCGACCCTGTTGGGAATGATCACCTTGAACTCGTCGCCGCCGAGCCGCCCCACCTTGCCCATCTGCCCGATGGTGCGCTCGAGCCGCTGCGCAACCTGCTTGAGCAGCGCGTCGCCGGCCGGGTGACCGAGCGTGTCGTTGATCTGCTTGAAGCGATCGAGATCGAGCAGGAAAACCGCGCAGCAGCGATGCATCTCCTGCGGCGAAGCCAGAATCTTCTCGAGCGACTGAGCCATCTGGAACCGATTCGCCAGCCCGGTCAGCGAATCGAACCTGGCGAGCCGCGTCGCGTCCTCCTGGCTGCGCCGCTTCTCGGTCAAGTCGGTGCCTGAGCCGCGAAAGCCGACGAAGTTGTCGAAATGGTCGTAAATCGGCCGTCCGCTGACGGACCACCACCGCTCCTCCTCACCGGAGAGTGCGGCGCGAACGGGAATCTCCTGAAACGCCGAGCGAGCCAGGAGGTGGAACGTGAGCGTTCGCTCGCCCTCCTGTCCCCTCTTCAGATCGAACAGGGCCTTGAGCGGGCGTCCGATCAGCTGCTCGGGGGTACACCCGAGCTGGGCGGCCACCGGCTCTGAAATATAGGTCAATTGCGAGCGGCGGTCAGTTTCCCAGAACCACCCCTGCCCGGTTTCCTCGTATTCGGCGAGAATGTCCCGCGCGCGCGACTGGGCGCGCTCGCGCGCCTGCCGTTTCAGCTCTTCCTCGTGATCGATCGCAACCTGTTCGCGGCCGGCGAGGAGCGAGAGCACCAGGCCCGCCGCGAGACCGGCAAGACTTTCCCGGGACACGTCTATGATCGCGGGCGGAAGCCACAGAGCGGCTTGCGACAGCACCAGCAGCGCCGGATGCCGGCGGGAATAGACTGCGGCTACGACCGCGACGAGCACGAGCAAGGCAGTCGCGGCATTCTGCGACAGGCCGCCAGCGGCAACCCAGCCGTGGACCGCGAGGGCGAACAGCATGAGCGGGACGACCACCGCCGCAATTGCGACCGCCGCGCCTCGAACGCCTTCGAGCGCGCACTCGGTTGCCCGCGCCTTGCCGCGCAGCAGGGTCGCGACGATCGCCGCGCCGCCGAGCAGAAGGCTTGGCGCCGGCAGCCGACCGTCGCCGAGGAATAGGCCAAGCGTTATCGCGAAGGCCATAGCCGCCGGGAGCCACGGCCAGTTGCTGGGTAGCCAGGTGCCGCCGCTCGGTGCGGCCGCTCTCGCCGTGCCGAGCCGCGATCCATCGGGCGTCCTGCGGGCTTTGTTCCGACGCTCTTCATCAGGCTTCTTCGGGCGTTTCGAGCGGCCGGTGCGGGGGGCGGATTCGGTACGCTCAAGCGCCGCCTCGTCTGACGCAGCAGGTGCTGCCTCGCGACGTGCAAGTTGCTGGGACCGATCCATGCCGCTCTCATGCGCGCTTCGCTTTGAAAAACGGTTAAGCGATCACTTCGTCAAAGCGGAGAATTGTGCAGCCCGGCCTTGCAGTGCGGTACAGCGCGGATAAGCTCACGGCGGGGAGGAGCATCATGCGCCACATCGCCATTATCGGATCCGGTCCGGCCGGGTACTACACCGCCGAAGCGGCTCAGAAGACCTTCGGCGACGACATCCGGGTCGACGTGTTCGACCGCCTCCCCGTTCCCTACGGCCTGATCCGGACCGGCGTCGCGCCAGACCACCAGTCGATCAAGGGCGTTTCCCGCCGCTACGAGAAGACAGCCTTGACCGAGAATGTCCGCTTCGTCGGCAATGTCGCCGTCGGGCGCGATGTGACGATACCCGAGTTGGCCCGCCTGTACGATGCGATCGTGCTCGCCACCGGCGCCCCGCACGACCGCGATCTCGACATACCGGGCGCCGATCTGCGCAACGTTTTCGGCAGCGCGGCCTTCGTCGGCTGGTATAACGGGCACCCCCAGTTCGCAGATCTCGATCCCGATCTCTCGGGCAAGACCGCGGTGGTCATTGGCATGGGCAACGTCGCGCTCGACGTGGCGCGGATCCTCGCCAAGACTGATTGCGAGTTCGATGGCAGCGACATCGTCGGCCACGCGCTCGAAGCGCTCTGTGCCGCCAAGCTCGAGCGCATCGTCATTCTCGGCCGGCGCGGACCGCACCAGATCATGATGACGCCCAAGGAATTGGGCGAACTGGGCGATCTCGACCGGGCAGCGCCGCATGTCGACCCCCGCGACCTGCCGGAGCTCGACGCGGACGCGATCCTCGAACCGGGCCAGCGCAAGTCGGTCACACTGTTGCGCAGCTTTGCCGCGGTGCCCGAACACATCCGGGCCGAAAAGCGCATCGCCATCGAGTTCGATTTTTTCGCGCAACCCGTGGCGCTGTTCGGCGAGGGCAGCGTCGAAGCGATCGAGGTCGAGCGCACCGAGGTCGTGGCCGGGCGCGCCGCGGGCACTGGCGAGACCTACCGCGTTCCCGCCAGCATCGTGGTTAGCTGCATTGGTTACCGCACCGCGCCGATTCCCGACGTCCCGTTCGACGAGCGCGCCGGACGCTTCGCCAACGACGAGGGCCGCATCATGCCCGGCCTCTACTGTGTCGGCTGGGCCCGGCGCGGACCGAGCGGGACGATCGGCACCAACCGGCCCGACGGGGCCTCGGTGGTCGAGAAGATCGGCGAGGACATTGCCGCGGGCGTGCTGGGCCGCGCCGACAAGCCCGGCCGCGAAGGCTTCGACGCGCTGGCGGCGGAGCGCGGGCTGGAAGTGGTCACCTTCCGCGAATGGAAGAAGATCGAAGAGGCCGAGGAACGCGCCGCCCGCGAAGGCGCGCCGCGCGAGAAGTTCGTCGATATCGAGGCAATGATCAGAGCGCGGGGTTAGACCCGCATCGGCATGAGCACGTAAAGCGCCTGGCTTTTCTCGTTCTCGCGGATCAACGTCGGGGCGCCGGCATCGGCGAGGTGCAGTTCGACCGTGTCGCTGTCGAACTGGCCGAGGATGTCCTTGAGATAATTGGCGTTGAAGCCGATCTCGAAACCTTCGGACTTGTAGTCGGCGGCGATTTCCTCGGCCGCCGTGCCGTTGTCCGGGCTGGTCACCGAGAGCGTGACCTTGTCCGGTTCGAGCCCCATCTTCACGGCGCGGGTGCGCTCGGTGGCGATGGTCGCGACGCGGTCGACGCCCGCGTAGAAAGACTTCGGATCGAGCTTGAGAAGCTTGTCGTTACCCGTTGGAATAACGCGGGAATAATCGGGAAAGGTACCGTCGATCAGTTTGCTGGTAAGGACCACCCCACCCTCGCCGCCGAGGGTGAAGCGAATCTTGCTCGCCGAGAGGTCGATTTCGACGTTCCCGTCGAGCGATTCGTCGAGCAGCTTGCGCAGTTCGGCCACGGCCTTTCGCGGCACGATCACGTCCGGCATGCCTTCAGCGCCCTCGGGGCGCGGCAAGGTAAAACGGGCGAGCCGGTGGCCGTCGGTCGCCGCGGCCTTGAGCACGGGACCCGCGCTGCCGGCTTCGTCGGAGACGTGCAGAAAGATGCCGTTGAGGTAGTAGCGGGTTTCCTCGGTCGAAATGGCGAAGCGCGTACGATCGATGAGCTCGGCCAGGGTCTTGGCCGGTATCTCGAAGCTGGTCGGCAGGTCGCCTTCGACAATGGTCGGGAAATCGTCACGCGGCAGCGTCGGCAGCTGGAAGCGGCTGCGCCCGGCCTTGACCGTCATGCGGTTGTCGGCAGTTTCGAAACTGACCTGGCTGCCGTCGGGCAGCTTGCGGGCGATGTCGAACAGCAGGTGGGCCGATACGGTGATCGCCCCCTCGCTCTCGACCGAAACCGCGTCGAGGCTCTCGATGACCTGCAAATCGAGGTCGGTCGCCATGATCTTGACCAGCCCGTCCTTCGAGGCCTCGATCAGAACGTTGGAGAGGATCGGGATCGTGTTGCGCCGTTCCACCACCGACTGCACGTGGGACAGGCAGCGTAGCAGCTTGGCGCGTTCGATTGTGGCCTTCATCGGTCCGTCTTTAACCCCATCTGCGCGCCCCCCAAAGTGATTCACCAAGTGACCGAGCCTGGCCGGAATCGCCCATGAGCGCCGGAAAACTGTTCCTTACCCTTAGCGAAAGGGACTTAGGCGGCAAGGCTGACAGGCCCTCTCAGGGGCTAAACTGGGGATAACATGCCTAAGCGAGGCGATCAGGAGAACATCGCCATGCCGCCGTTGACGTGCAGCACCTGCCCGGTGACGTAGCCCGCTTCCCTGCTGGCGAGGTAGGCAACCGCCGCACCGATGTCCGGGCCCTCGCCCATGCGGCCCATCGGGATGCGCGCGTTGAGCGCCTCCTTCTGCGCATCGGGCAGCACTTCGGTCATCGCGGTCCGGATGAAGCCGGGCGCGACGCAGTTGGCTGTGATCCCGCGGCTGGCGACTTCCTGCGCGAAGCTCTTGGTCATGCCGACGAGGCCGGCCTTGGCCGCGGCGTAGTTCATCTGCCCCGGGTTGCCGGTCGCCCCGACGACGCTGGTAATCGTCACGATGCGCCCGAAGCGCGCTTTCATCATTGGCCTGGCGCTGGCCCGCATCAGGCGGAAGGCGGCCTCGAGGTTGATCTTGATGACCGCGTCCCACTCCTCGTCCTTCATCCGCATGGCGAGGTTATCGCGCGTTACCCCGGCGTTGTTCACCAGGATATCGATCTGGCCGAGCGTGTCGACGGCAGCCGGGATCAGTTCCTCGACCTGGTTGGTGTCCGATAGGTCGCAGGTGATTTCGACGTGCGCCCCGGCGTCGTGCTTGTAGCTGTCGTTGAGCTCCTCGCGGAAAGAGCGCAGCTTGGAGCTGTTCGAGCCCGAAATCGCCAGGCGGGCGCCCTGGCCCGCCAGCGCCTTGGCGATCGCCGAACCGATCCCGCCGCTGGCGCCGGTGACGAGGGCGGTCATTCCAGTCAGGTCGAACATGCTTAGATTTCCTTCGCCAGGGCTTCGAGGTCGGCCATCGTCACTACGCTGGTGACCGTGACATCGTCCACCGTGCGCCCGACCATCGGGCCGAGGACCTTGCCGCCCAGCTCGACGAAATGCTCCACCCCTGCGGCCTTCATTGCGATGACGCTCTCGCGCCAGCGGACCCTGCCGGTGACCTGTTCGACCAGCAGCTTGCGCTCGGCCGCCGGGTCGGAAACTTCCGCGGCGGTGACGTTGGCGTAGAGCGGCAGGTGGAATGCGCTCGGCGGGGTCTTGGTCAGCGCCTCGTCCATCGCTTCGGCGGCGGGCTGCATCAGCGAACAGTGGAACGGCGCCGAAACCGGCAGCAGCACGCCGCGCTTGATGCCGAAATCCTTGGCCATCGCCACGGCGCGTTCGATCGCGTCCTTGCTGCCCGAAAGCACGACCTGGCCGGGATCGTTGTCGTTTGCGACCTCGCAGACCTCGCCCTCCGCGGCAGCGGCGGCCAGATCGCTGGCCTTGTCGATGTCGGCGCCGAGCAACGCGCACATCGCACCCTTGCCGACCGGGACCGCCGCCTGCATCGCCTGCCCGCGCAACTTGAGCAGCCGCGCAGTGTCGCTCAGCGAAAAGGCCCCTATTGCCGCCAGCGCGGTATATTCGCCCAGGCTGTGCCCCGCGACGCAGTCCGCCTTATCGAGCAGCTGCACGCTGAAATCGCGCGCCAGCACCTTCAGCGTGGCGATGGCATTGGCCATGATCGCCGGCTGGGCATTTTCGGTCAGCATGAGCTGGTCTTCGGGACCCTCGCGCATGACCGCGAACAGCTTCTGGCCAAGCGCCTCGTCCACTTCCTCAAACACCTCGCGCGCCGCGGGGCTTGCCGCGGCCAGTTCGGCACCCATGCCGACCTTCTGACTGCCCTGGCCGGGGAAGATGAAAGCTCTCATGTCAAACTCCTTTGGCCGCGCGGTTAGGAGCCGGTCCCGTTTCAGGCAAGACCGAAGGGCACGATCCTGTTCGCCGCATCATGCCCGATATCGGCGCGCCCGAGGTAGGGAATGCCGCTGCGCGCACACCAGTCGCGGGCGATATGCTCGGCGTCGGATCCGAACGGGCGATCGTTCTCGGGCACGTCGCTGATCCGGCCCAATCGCAGCCCGGCAATGCCGCGCAAGTGCTCGGTCACGTGGAAGAACAGCCGGTCGATCGCATAGAGGTGCTCGGCGACTTCCTCGACGATGACCACCCGGTTCGTGAGGTCGGGCAGGAACCGCGTGCCGCACAGCATCGCCAGCGTCGTCAGGTTGAAGGGCGCCGCGGGCTGGCCATCGAGCCCGCCTTCGAGACCGGAGCGGTCACCCGCGAACCAGGCCAGCGCCCGCCGCACCGCCTGTTCGCCGCCCTCGCGGCGGATATCGACCGGCATCGGGCCATGCACAGCGCGGGCGATGCCGTACCGTTCGGCCGCCGCGAGCAGGTAGCCGCAATCCGAATAGCCGAACCATTGCTGGTTCACTTCGCGCCCCGCAAGGCGCTCGACCGCGTCGGCGACGATCCGGTTCGAGCCGTAGCCTCCCTTGGCGAACCACACCGCGTCGGCGCCGCTGGCGGCGCAATCGAGCAGCGCGGCGAGGCGCATCTCGTCGGGACCGGCGAAATGGCCGTCCGCGGCGAAGCACTGCGGATCGAACTCGAGCGTGAGCTGGGGAAACTCCGCCGCCGCCAGCGCCAGGACGCGGTCCGCCTGCTCGCGGGTGATCGGCGTTGCGGGCGCACAGATGGCTATGCGGGGCATGGCGCGCTTCTAGCTGGCTTGTGCCGCGCCCGACAACCGCATACCGGTGCGGCATGAGCGAAGCGCCTGTCGACCCCACCGCCCAGCCCCTGTTCTTTTGCGGGATCGGCGGATCGGGGATGTTGCCGCTGGCGATGATCGCCCGCGGCCTCGGCGCCGAGGTCGCCGGGTCGGACCGCAGCCGCGATCAGGGTCGCACGCCGGAAAAATTCGCCTGGCTGGAAAGCAAGGGCATCACCCTGTTCCCGCAGGACGGCAGCGGCATCGTTTCGGCCGAGCAGGTCCTGGTCGCCTCGGCGGCGATCGAGGACAGCGTGCCCGAAGTGGTCCGGGCCCGGGAACTCGGTTGCCGCCGCATGACCCGCGCCGAGCTGCTTTCGGGCCTGTTCAACGCCGCGCCGGCCGGGATCGCGGTCGGCGGGACCAGCGGCAAGTCGACCGTCACCGCGATGCTCGGCTGGATCCTCCACGCCTGCGGCTACGCGCCAACGATTATGAACGGCGCGGTGATGAAGAATTTCGTCACCGAGACCGAACCGTTCGCCAGCGCCGTGGTCGGTGGCGGCGATGTCTTCGTGGCCGAAGTCGACGAGAGCGACGGCTCGATCGCACTCTACGAGCCGGCGGTTTCGGTCCTGCTCAACGTCAGCCTCGACCATAAGTCGATGGAGGAACTGCGCATGCTGTTCCGCAATTTCCTGCGCGCCGGCAGGGCCCGGGCGGTCAACTTCGACGACGAGGACGCGCTGGCTCTGGCCGAAGGCCTCGACAACGTCGTCTCGTTCGCGATCGAGCATCCCGGTGCACGCCTCGCGGTGGTCGAGGGGAGCATTGCGCCGGACGCCGAGGGCATCGCAGCCTCGATCGTCGATCGGCAGAACGGGGCCGCTATGCATACGCTCCGGCTCGCGATGCCGGGGATGCACAACCTCTCGAACGCGCTCGCCGCCGTCGCCGGGGCGGTCGCCGCCGGCGTGCCCGTGCACGATGCCTGCGCGGCGCTGGCGGACTTCAAAGGGCTGGCGCGGCGCTTCGACGTCATCGGGACCAGTAGCGGCGGCGTGACGGTGATCGACGATTTCGGCCACAACCCGGAAAAGTGTCGCGCGACGCTGCGCACCCTCAAGGCGCAGCCCGGGCGAGTCATCGCCTTCTTCCAGCCGCACGGCTACGGCCCGCTGCGGCAGATGGGCCACGAGCTCGCCGAGACTTTCGCCGGCGAGCTTTCCGGGGACGACATCACGATCCTCTGCGACCCGGTCTATTTCGGCGGCACGGTCGACCGCAGCGAGGGCAGCGAGCGGATCGTCGATCTGATTGGCCAAGCCGGCGGCCGGGCCGAATACGTGGCCGAGCGCGCGGCCGTCGCCGAGCGCATCGTCCAGATCGCCCAGCCGGGCGACCGCGTGGTCGTGATGGGCGCGCGTGACGATACGCTGACCGTGTTCGCGAAGGACCTTCTCGCCCGCCTCGCCTAATGCGCTTCGCCCTCGCCATGCGCGCCGATCCGCAGGACTTTGTGCAGCACGAATACCGCAACCGCGCCGAGCACCAATCCGAACAAGGCCGATAGGATAGCCTGGGCGGCCCAGCCGAGGACGCCTGCCAGCATCCCGGCCGCCGTTTCGACCCCGTGCCGCGCGCCTTCTATGATCTCGGCAGGTGCGCCCAGGCCGAGCTCTTCCAGCCCGTGCAGGACGATCCCGCCGCCAACCCAGAGCATGGCGACGGTGCCGATGGCCGAAAGCGCGGTGAGAACCCGCGGCATGGCATGAACCAGCCCTCTGCCCAGCGCCTGTGCCGAGGCGGCCTGACGTTTGGCGAGATGAAGCCCGATGTCGTCCATCTTCACGATCAGTCCGACCGCGCCGTAGACGGCAAAGGTAATTCCAGTGCCGACAATGGCCAGGATCAGGGCGCGGTTGAACAGCGACTGCTCGGCCACGCTGGCGAGGGTGATGGCCATGATCTCGGCCGACAGGATTAAATCGGTGCGGATTGCCCCGGCGACCCGGTGGTTCTCGAAATCGGCTGGGTCGTCGATGGGATCGCCAAGGGTCTCGCCGTGCTTTTCGCCGCCAAGCTTCTCAATAATCTTCTCGGCCCCTTCATACGACAGGTAGAGCCCGCCCATCATCAGGATCGGCGTGATCGCCCACGGCAGGAAAGCGCTCAGCAGCAAAGCTGCCGGGAGCAAGATGACGAGCTTGTTCTTCAGGCTGCCCTTGGTGATCTTGGCAATGATCGGCAGTTCGCGATCAGGGGTGAAGCCGGTGACGTAGTTGGGAGTCACGGCGGCATCGTCGATGACCACGCCGGCCGCCTTCGCACCCGCGCGGCTCGCCGCCACGCCGACGTCGTCGACCGATGCTGCAGCGGCCCTGGCGATGACCGCGACGTCATCGAGCAGGGCGACAAGACCGCCCGGCATTCAGTTGGCCTTGTAGACGGTGATGACGACGTGCGGCTCTTTCACCGCCGGATCGAAGCCCAGCGTGCCGACATAGGCCCCCTTGCTCAGCCACCCGTACTTGCCGAGCGGCGCCTCGAACACGGGCGAGGTCCGCACGGGCGTCGGTGCTTCGCCTTTCTTCGGGGGGCACAGCGCTCCCGTATTGACCACGTTGATGACCACGCCGTCGTCGGTCTTGAGAAAATAGTCGGCTTCCAGCTCTGTGCAGCCGTCGGCGCGGTCGAGCTGCCAATCCCAGCCTCGGGGCAGGATTTCGCCCTTCATCTGCGGCCCTTCGAAGGTCCCCCCGATGATCGGAATGAAGCGCCGCTCGCCCCGGGCGGTCTTGCCCACTTCGACCGCGGGGCTGAGCTTGACCACCGAGCGATAAAGCAATTCGAGCCCCGGGACGTCGACCGGCGCGGGCGACCGCGGTGCTGTTTCCTGGGCCGCGGCCGGCACCACAAAACAAAGCGCCATGAACAGCGCTGCAATCCACTTCATTCGAATCCCCCTTCCCTTCTGATATCGGTTACCGGTCTATCGGCGCGAGACCATCCGTCAATCCGCGCAGCCGCCTTGCATTGCCCCCGAAAACCTGTATGTGCGCCGCTTCCCGCTCACCCTGAGCATGTGTCGAAGGGCGGGCCGGGACGAAGAAAGCCGGAGGGGCCCCTGCACGGTGCGGGATCAGCCAGCGATCGGCATGGAGTGAAAGGAACGCCAAGATGGCTCTATACGAGCACGTCTTTCTCGCGCGTCAGGACCTGAGCCAGGCTCAGGTGGACACCCTGGCCGCCGCCGCCACCGAAATCATCGAGAAGAATGACGGCAAGGTCACCAAGACGGAGACCTGGGGCCTCAAGAATCTCGCCTACAAGATCGACCGCAACCGCAAGGCCCACTTCGTTCTGCTGAACATCGAAGGCCCGGGCACGCTGGTCGAGGAACTCGAGCGGCAGAACCGAATCAACGAAGACATCATCCGCTGGATCACGATCAGCGTCGACGAACACGAAAGCGGCCCCTCGGTCATGATGCGCAAGAACGAACGCGACCGTAAGCGTCGCAGCGAGCGGGGAGACGACTGATGGCCCGTCCTTTCTTCCGCCGCCGCAAGTCCTGCCCGTTTTCGGCCAAGGATGCTCCGCAGATCGACTACAAGGACGTGCGCCTGCTCCAGGGCTTCATGTCCGAGCGCGGCAAGATCGTGCCGAGCCGCATCACCGCCGTTTCCGCCAAGAAGCAGCGCGAGCTGGCCAAGGCGATCAAGCGCGCCCGTCACTTGGGCCTGCTGCCCTACATCGTGAAGTAAGGAGGACAGGCACATGGATATCATCCTCCTCGAACGCATCGAGAACCTCGGCACGATCGGCGACGTCGTTTCGGTCAAGGACGGCTACGCCCGCAACTACCTGCTTCCGCAGAAGAAGGCGCTGCGTGCCAACGAGTCCAACAAGAAGGTCTTCGAAGCCAATCGCGACCGTCTCGAAGCCGAAAACGCCGAACGGCGTACCGAGGCCGAAAAGGCCGGCAGCAAGGTCGACGGCGAAGAGATCGTCCTGATCCGCGCTGCATCGAACTCGGGTCAGCTCTACGGTTCGGTCAACGTCCGCGACGTCGCCACTGCGCTCTCCGAAAAGGGCCACGACATCGACAAGCGCCAGGTCATCATGGGTGCGCCGATCAAGACGATCGGCATGTTCGACGTGACCATCCAGCTTCACCCTGAAGTGCGCGTGACCGTCAAGGCCAACGTCGCCCGTTCGGACGACGAAGCCGAGCTGCAGAGCCAGGGTGTCGACATCCTCGCCCAGGCCTTCGAGGAAGAACACGAGGCCGCCAGGGCCGAGGGCTTCACCGAAGCGGTGGACCCGACGCTCGAGCCCGGCGAAATCCCCGCCGACATGCTCGAGGGCTCGACCGAAGACGATACCGAAGCCTGAGCGCGTCGGTACAGCAAACAAGCAAGGGCGCGGTCCGCAAGGATCGCGCCCTTTTCGTCGCCGGCACAGCGGTCCGCGGCGCCCCCGCACGTTGAATTGTCACAGAACGGGCGCTAACGGCGGTCATGGATTCCAGGACTGTCATCACCGAACTTGCGGCCATCTACGATGCCGCCGTCGAGCGGCTGCGCTCCGACATCGCCGCCTATGTCAGGGACGGCACCGCGCCGCCCGAATCCCGCCGCAGCGACGGGAGCTATTGCTATCCCGAGCTCAGATTGCGCTATTTCGGCGGCTCCCCGGTCGGCGAGCGGACGCGCTCGTTCGGCCGTCTGCATGAACCGGGCACATACGTCACCACGATCACTCGCCCCGACCAGTTCGAAGGCTACCTGACCGAACAGCTCGACCTGCTCATCGAGGATTTCGATGTCGAGATCGAGATCGGGCGGTCGGGCCAGGAGATTCCCTTCCCCTACGTCCTCGACGGGCAGCACGGCGCCGAAATGGTGGGGATCAGTCCGAACGAACTGGCCCGGCATTTTCCGACCACCGAGCTCGCTCTCATCGGCGACGAGCTGGCGGATTCGATCCTGGAGCGCCGCCCAGGCGAACCGCTGCCGCTGAGCCTGTTCGATGCCCTGCGCACCGACTTCAGCCTCGCTCGCCTGGCCCATTACACAGGCTCCGCGCCGCGCGATTTCCAACGCTTCGTCCTGCTTACCAATTACCACCGCTATATCGACGAATTCGTCGACTGGGCGGGTGAACAGATCGGCGACGGGACCTATACCGCGCTGACCGGAGCCGGCGGTCTTTCGCTGACCGGAAAGACCGCCAACGCCCGCGCGCAGCTCAACGAGACGACGTGGCGGAGCCACCAGATGCCGGCCTACCACCTCAAGGCCGCCGATGGCCTCGGGATCACTCTGGTCAATATCGGCGTCGGTCCGTCGAATGCCAAGACCATCACCGATCACCTCGCGGTGCTCCGCCCCGAAGCCTGGCTAATGATCGGCCACTGCGGGGGCCTGCGGCCCAGCCAGAAGATCGGCGATTTCGTGCTCGCGCATGCCTATCTTCGCGACGATCACGTGCTCGACGACATGCTGCCGCCGGAAATTCCGCTGCCCGCCATCGCCGAGGTCCAGCAGGCGCTCTACGGAGCGGCGGAGGAAGTCAGCGGCACGCACGGTGCCGACATCAAACAGCGCGTCCGCACCGGCACCGTCGTCACCACTGACGACCGAAACTGGGAACTGCGCTACACCCTGACCGCGCGCCGCCTGTCGCAAAGCCGGGCGGTCGCCATCGAGATGGAAAGCGCAACCGTCGCCGCGCAAGGTTTTCGCTTTCGCGTGCCTTACGGCACCCTGCTGTGCGTGTCGGACAAGCCGCTACACGGCGAGATCAAGCTGCCGGGGCAGGCCAACAAGTTCTACGAGGAGGCGATTGCTGCACACCTGCAGATCGGCATCCGCGCCTGCGAGCGGCTGCGCGCCGAAGGTCCCCGGTTGCACAGCCGCAAGCTGCGGGCCTTCAACGAGCCTCCGTTTCGCTGAAGAGGCTGCCGCAAGGGCCTGTGTTTACCGGAAAGTAACCGCCACCGGCGGACTGTAGCCGCATGGCCACCCATCCCTCTCCCGCTGTCCCTCGAGCCGATCGAAGGACGGTCGAGCGGGAAGAGGTCAGGCGCCCCGCGACCATGCGCACGTCCTATGCGGTTATCCCCGGTGAGATTTTCGACATCTCGACCGGCGGCGCGCGTTTCGAGGCGGAGAAGGTGCCGGGGCCGATGGTCTCCTGCCTTCTGGAATGGGACGACCGGGAAGTCTTCTGCCGGGTCATCTGGTCGAAACACGATGCCTGCGGCGTCGCCTTCGACAAGCCGATCCCCGTCGGCGCGGTGAGCGAAGCGGTCGAGGAGACGCGCCGGAGCGAGCCGCCGGCCGCCTTGCACAACATTCCGCTGGGAACGCGGCGCAACCGTTTCCGCATCGCGGCGCGGAATGAGGACGGCGAGCCTTCCTGAAAGCGCGCCCACCGGGCACGACCGGATAACCTCCGGCGCCAGCCAATCGCGGCAAGGCGCCGGAGAAGCTCACCAGCCCTGCGGTTTGCCCCTGTTCTGTTCGTCGAGCCACTTCTTCAGCGGAGCGAAGTACTCGACCATCGCCTTGCCGCTGATCTCGCGCGTTCCGGTGAAAGCCTCGAGCGCGTCCGGCCAGGGCTTGCTCGCGCCCATCGCCATCATCTTGTTCAGGTTTTCGCCGACCTGCTTGTTGCCGTAAAAGCTGCAGCGGTGAAGCGGGCCCTTCCAGCCGGCCTGGTCGCACGCCGCCTTGTAGAACTGGAACTGCAGCACGCGGGCGAGGAAATAGCGCATGTAAGGCGTATTGCCCGGGATGTGATACTTGGCGCCGGGATCGAAGGCGTCGGCCGGTCGCTCGACCGGCGGGGTGATGCCCTGGTATTCCCGCTTCAGGCCGACCCAGGCGTCGTTGTAGTGATCGGGCGTGATCGACCCGTCGAACACGCCCCAGCGCCACTTGTCGACCAGCAGGCCGAACGGCAGGAAGGCCACCTTGTCGAGCGCCTGGCGAAGCAGGAGGCCGATGTCCTTTTCGGGCCCGGGCACCTGCGACTTGTCGAGCAGGCCGATGTCGACGAGGTACTGCGGGGTTATCGACAGCGCGATGAAGTCGCCGATCGCCTCGTGGAAGCCGTCGTTCGCCCCCTCCATGTAGAGGTAGGGCTGCTTGTTGTAGGCCCGCTGGTAGAAGTTGTGGCCCAGCTCGTGGTGAATCGTGGTGAAGTCGTCCGAGTTGACCTTGATGCACATCTTGATGCGCACATCGTCGATGTTGTCCACGTCCCAGGCGCTGGCGTGGCAGATGACCTCGCGGTCGGCCGGCTTGACGAACATCGAGCGGTCCCAGAACGTCTCCGGCAGCGGAGCGAGGCCTAGGGACTTGTAGAAGTTCTCGCCGTAGTGGACCATGTCGAGCGGCCCCTTGCCGTTCTCCTTCAGCAGGTCGCCGACCTCGTAACCGATGTCGCCGGCTCCCTTCGGGGCCACGATCGGGTAGATGTTGCCCCATTCCTGTGCCCACATGTTGCCGAGCAAGTCGGCGCGGATCGGTCCCTTGGCCGGCTGCACCTCGTCGCCGTATTTCTCGTTGAGCTTGCTGCGGACGTAGGTGTGCAGCGCCAGGTAAAGCGGCTTCACGTCCTGCCATATCTTCTCGGTCATGGCGGCGAACTCGTCCGGGCTCATGTCGTATCCCGACCGCCACAGCGCTCCGGTATCGGCATAGCCGAGTTCCTGCGCGCCTTCGTTCATGATCTTCGCGAACTGCGTATAGTCGTCCTTCATCGGTGCGCCGACGCTGTCGTGCCAGCTCGACCACATTTCCTTGTATTCTTCGGGGGTGTGCGGCTTGCCCATTTCCGCCTCGGCGTCGACGCCGGAGATCGGCTTGCCATCGAGCATGGCCTGACCCTTGCCGTATTCGCTGCTCATCTTCGTGCCGAGCTTGCTTAGTTCGTCGGCTGCTCCGGGAACGCTCGGCGCGGGCTGGAGGATCGACAGGCGAAGCTTGTCGAGCTTGCGCCTGACGTCGGGATCCAGGCCCTGGACGTCGGCAAACTTCGCCGCCTCATTGGCATAATGCACCTGCTTTTCGGTCCCCACCGCGTTGATCCGCGCCGCCATCGCGTCGGTGTCCTGGGTAATGTAGGTGTAGTTGACCCAGTTGACCTGGTTCGCTTCGACGGACCAATCGAACAGGTCCTTCTCCGCCGCGGCGACGAAAGCGGCGGCACCTTGCGGCGTCAGCGGATAATTGGCCTCATCGACGTTCGATGAAGCCTCGGGCGCCTGTTGGGCCTGGGCCGAGGTATAGGCACAAAGCGAAGCGGCCAGCGCCAGCGGCGCGGCGAGAGTCTTGAATGTCATGAGTGCGAGCCTCAGCCAAATTTCCGGTTTCTGTTGGAACCGGTTTGCCCAAGTTCGGGGCACAATTCAAGCCGCGAGGAAGCGCACCATCTCCTCCGACAGCGCCTCTTCGGTAACCGAACTCATGTGCGTGCCTGGAATTTCGGCGAACGCTGCATCGGGCAGAGCTTCGACCAGCTTCATCGGAGATCCGTTGTCGCGATCCTTGTCTCCGCACACCACCAGTGTGGGGACCTTCACGTCCGCCAGTTCGCTTGCGACTGTGTCGTCCACCGCCTGCAGCAGCAGCCGAGCCGCCACCCGATCGATTTTCTGCGTCTTCATGAAGGCGACGGCCATGAACGCGGGATCGCCATTCTTCACTTCGTCGAAGCGGTCGATTGCATCGATGAAGAAAGCCGAGCGTCGGTTCCATCCGGCGAGACCTTCAAGCCCCATCCCCGCCAGCACCAGCTTGCGCGGCGCCATCCCGGTCAGCACGCAGCGCACCGCCGTCCGGGCGCCGAGCGAGAAGCCGCCGAGGTCGAAATCGTCGAGCTCGAGATGCGCCACCAGCGCCTTCGCATCGCGCACCAGCACATCGGGCGGATAGGCCGCCGGATCGTGGGGCCGGGCGCTATGTCCGTGCGCGCGCAGGTCGGGCATGATGGCTTCGAATCCCGCGTCGGCCAGTCGCTGGGCGTGACCGAAACGGATCCAGTTGGTCCGGGCATTGGAAAACAAGCCGTGCAGCAAGAGAACCGGGCGGCCGCTGCCCATGCGGTGGATGGCCAGTTCGGTGCCGTCGAAACTCGCGAACGTCTCGTAGTCGGCAGAACTCACCCGGGCACCTCGAGACCGGCTTCCTGCCATGCCTGGACGACGCTGGGAGTCTCGTCGCTCCGGTGGCGCGGGAGCGCCGAGGTGTCGATCCAGCTTTCGTGGAGACTCTCGGCCCCGGCGTGCGCCACCGGGTCGAGACCGTACGGCTCGTCAAGGCTGCCCAGGGTTATGTCGAGACCGGTCCGATTGTTGAACTTGAAGCCAAGCGGCGTCCCGCAGGCAGGGCAAAAGGCCCGCTTGGCAATCGGCGAACTCGCGTACCATGTCGGCTCGGCGTGCCACTCAATCTCACCGCCGGGAATCTGCACGAAGCTGGCGGCGAAGCCGCCGGTCGCGCGCTGACACATCCGGCAATGGCACAGGTAGGCTTCGGCATCGGCGAGATCGACCGAGTAACGGACCGTGCCGCACTGGCAACCGCCCGACTTTCTGCCTGTTTCAGTCATCATCGCCTTGCTCCACCTGACAGAAGCGGTATGCCACGGGGCCCGAACGGAGGACAAGTGGGCCGAACGATTGTCTAATTCGCCTCCGCGCCCTATCTGCCCGATAAGAGTTGCACTTGGAAACCCATGGCTGAAGCCGATCCCAGCATCGTCGAAACCGAAACCGAAGCACCTCCGGCCGAGAAGCGCCGTTGGGGGCGCCTTGCGCTGATGATTTCCGTTCCGCTGCTGCTGGTCATCGGCGCGGTCATCTACTGGCAGGGCATGCAGGGGAAGGTCTCTACAGACAATGCCTACATCCAGCAGAACATGGTCTCGGTCAGTGCCGAAGTCGGTGGCAAGATCGTCGAGGTGAACACGGCGGAAAACCACCACGTGAACGCGGGTGACCTTCTGTTCCGCATCGATCCCTCGACCTACGAGCTGCAGGTTCAGCAAGCCAATGCGGCGATTGCCAATGCGCAGGCCAACGTCACCGCACTGTCCAACTCTGCCGACCTCTCCGGCGCCGACATCGCGGCCGCGCGCGAAGACATCGCCTTCGCCCAATCGCGCTTCGCGCGGCAGAAGCAACTGATGGAAAAAGGCTTCACGACGAAAGCCGACTACGATGCAGCCCAGCACGCGGTCGAGCAGGCGCGCGAGGAGCTCCGGCAGGCGCAAGCCCGGCAGGCTGCCGCCAAAGCCCAGCTGGCAGAAGGATCCGCGGTTCCCGGCGAAAACCCGCAGATTGCCGCCGCCAAGGCCCAGAAGGCGTCCGCCGAGTTGGCGCTGCAGCGGACCGAGGTTCGCGCGCCTGCTTCCGGCCGCGTGGCCGAGGCCGATCGCCTGCAGGTCGGCAACCAGTTGCTGCCCAACTTGCCTGTGCTGACCATTGTTCAGGATGGCAGCACTTATGTCGAGGCCAACTTCAAGGAAACCGATCTCGACGAAATGCGTGTGGGCCAACCCGCCAAGCTCAAGTTCGACGCTTATCCGGGCCTCGAGCTAAAGGGTCACGTCGCCTCGATCGGGGCCGGCACGGGGTCCGAATTCTCCGTCCTCCCGGCACAGAATGCGAGCGGCAACTGGGTCAAGGTCACCCAGCGCGTCCCAGTGCGTATTGCCGTCGACGAGAAAAGCCCGCGGCCACTTCTCGCCGGCCTGTCCACTCACGTGACCGTTTACACCAGCGGAGAAAAGTAAGCCGTGGCGACCGCGGCTCCAGCGCGCGGTGAAGGCTCGCCTGCTGCCCCCGGTACCCCGCTGGAGGACGTGGCGTCCCTCCCCTCGATCAACCCCAACCTGATGATCGTCGGCGTGATGGGCGCCAGTTTGCTGCAGGTGCTCGACACGACGATTGCCAACGTCGCGATACCGCACATGCAATCCGCCCTCGGCGCCACGGCCGACAGCGTGACCTGGGTCCTGACGAGCTACATCATTGCCGCAGCCGTGGCGACGCCGATCACCGGCTGGCTGGCCGACCGGATAGGCGCTCGCCGCTTGTTCATCATGTCGACCGCGGGATTCATCCTGGCCTCGATGGCCTGCGGCACCGCAGTGAACCTTACCGAGATGGTGATCTTCCGGGCCATCCAGGGCGTCGCCGGCGCGTTCATCGCGCCCTTGAGCCAGAGCTTCATGCTCGATGCCACCAAGCCGAGCAAACACCCGCAAATGATGGCGCTCTGGGGCCTCGGGGTCATGATCGGGCCGATCGCGGGCCCCGTCCTGGGCGGCTGGCTGACCGAAAACTTCAACTGGCGTTTCGTCTTCTACGTCAACCTGCCGGTCGGCGTTCTGGCGCTGGTGATCCTGCTCGCCACCCTGCCTCATCGTCCCCTGCGCAAGCGAAGGTTCGACCTGGCGGGCTTCGGCTACATCGCGCTGGGACTCGCCTCCCTTCAGCTCATGCTCGACCGGGGCCAGCAACAGGACTGGTTCGCGTCCAAGGAAATCTGGGCCTATCTTGTAATGTCCGTCTCGGGCCTCTGGCTGACGGCGGTTCACTTCACGACCGCGAAGGAGCCGCTGTTCGAACGCGAGCTGTTCCAGGACCGCAATTTCGTGGTCTCGGTCATCTTCATGCTGATCGTCGGCCTGGTGATGTTCGCGGTCATGGCCCTTCTGCCTCCGCTCATGCAGCGCCTGCTCGGCTACGGAGTCATCGATACAGGCCTCGCCCTGATGCCGCGCGGCGTGGGCGTCCTGATATCGATGCAACTGGCGGGACTACTGGTCAGGCGCGGCCTCGATGCGCGCATTCTCGTCGCCTCGGGCTTCGCGATCGTCGCCGTATCGCTATGGCAGATGATCCATTGGTCCCTCGGCGTGGACTACAACCACATCTGGTGGACGGGCGTAATCCAGGGCCTCGGCATCGGCTTCATCTTCATTCCGCTGCAGACAGTCGCCTTTGCCACGCTGCAGCCTCGCTTTCGCACCGACGGGTCGAGCCTGCTCAACCTGACGCGCTCGATCGGCTCTTCGATCGGCATTTCGCTGACCACCGTCATGCTGACCCGGAGCCTGCAGACGAGCCATGCCGACCTCGCCAGCCACATCACCACCGGCACGAGCTCGGCGTTCGACATCTCCAAGATGGACCAGTATCAGACGGTCGGCGACGCGGCTTTCGCCATGCTTGATGCCGAGATCAATCGGCAGGCGGCCATGATCGGCTATCTGAACGACTTCTGGTTCATGATGTGGATTTGCGTCGCCTCGATCCCGCTGGTCCTGTTCATGAACAAGCCCGCCCGGCGGCGCAAATCGCCCGGCGGAGAGGCGGCGCCGGTGGTCCTGGATTAGAGCACCGGCGGCACTTCCGAAGATAGACGGGGCGCGCTCAGCCCTTCTGCAGGTGCCGGCGGCCGAGCAACTCCGCGATCTGCACCGCGTTGAGCGCCGCGCCCTTGCGCAGGTTGTCCGAGACGCACCATAGGGTGAGCCCGTTGTCGACCGTCGGATCCTCGCGCACGCGGCTGATGTAGGTGGCGCCGTCGCCGACGCACTCGATTGGAGTGATATATCCGCCGTCTTCTCGCTTATCGACGAGCATAAGGCCCGGCGCCTCGCGCAGGACGTCCATAGCTTCGGACGCGGAGATATCCTTTTCGAACTCGATGTTGATCGATTCCGAGTGGCCGACGAACACCGGCACGCGCACGCAGGTGGCGTTGACCTTGATCTTGGGGTCGAGGATCTTCTTGGTCTCGACCACCATCTTCCACTCTTCCTTGGTCGAGCCGTCGTCCATGAACACGTCGATGTGCGGGATGACGTTGAAGGCGATCTGCTTGGTGAACTTGCGCGGTTCGACCCGGTCGCCGACGAAGATCGCCCGGCTCTGTTCGAACAGCTCGTCCATGCCCTGCTTGCCCGCGCCCGAGACCGACTGGTAGGTCGAAACGATCACCCGCTTGATCGTCGCCAGGTCGTGCAGCGGCTTGAGCGCCACCACCATCTGCGCGGTCGAGCAGTTGGGATTGGCGATGATCATGCGCTTCTTGTAGCCGTCGATGGCGTCCGGATTCACTTCGGGCACGATCAGCGGCACGTCGGGCTCCATGCGGTACAGCGACGAATTGTCGATGACCACGCAGCCGGCAGCAGCCGCCTTGGGGGCGTATTCCTTTGCCGGGCCGGAGCCGGCCGCGAACAGCGCGATGTCGTAGCCGGCGAAATCGAAGTGCTCGATGTTCTTGCACTTGAGCATCTTGCCGGTGTCGCCGAACTCGATCTCCGAGCCGGTCGAACGCGAACTGGCGACCGCGGTCACCTCGTCGAGGGGGAATTCCCGCTCGGCAAGAACGGCGAGCATTTCACGCCCGACATTCCCCGTCGCACCGACAACAGCTACCCGGTAACCCATCACGCACTCCGCTCAATCCAATCGACCGCCCGGCCTACCCCCGGACGGGCGCGCTGCAATGCACAATTGCATGGCATCGTGCAAGTGAGGCTTCGCCTCAGGCGACCCCGGCGAGGTGCAGCACCAGCAGGATCGCTGCGCTGCCAGAGCCGACCAGGCCGACCAGCGCGATCCACCGCTTGCCGGCTTTACGCAGGATCGCCAGCACGTTGACCAGCGAAAACACCAGCAGGAACACCAAGCTGCCGCCCTCGACGAGCTGCTCGATTCCGCCGACAAGCACGAGAACGATCGCCGCCGCCGATATGACGATCGTCCCGAACCACGGCACGTTGCGCTTGTCGCGGCGGGCAAAGAGCGCCGGCATTTCGCCGTCCTGCGCCGCCTGCTCGGCCAAGCGGGCGGTGGCAAAGACGGTGGCGTTGATCGCCGAGCCGGCCGAGAAGGTCGCGGCAATCGATACGGCGATGAAGCCGACGGCCCCGAGCGCGTCGCGTCCGGCAATGGCCAGTGCGACTTCCTTGTTCTCGACGATGGCACTCGCTCCGGCGAGCATACCCGCCCCGAGTGCCACAAGGATGTAGGTCACCGTGGTGACAATGATCGCAGTCGGCATGGCAACGGCGATGGTGCGCGGGGCGTCGCGCATTTCCTCGTAGTCGTAGCTGAGCAGTTGGAAGCCTTCGTAGGCCATGAACACCACGCCCATGCCAATCAACGCATCGTGGAACCCGATCGGCATCCCGGCGTCGAGCGCCAGCCGCTCGGGCGCCCAGTGCCACAGGCCGAAGCCCGCCAGGCAGAGGAGAATGACGAGCTTGCCCCAGACCGCGATTTTCTCGAGCACAGTAGCCTCGGCCGCGCCGAGCAGGTTAATGCCCGCGAGCCCGACGATGGCGGCGATCCCCGCAAGCAGCGCGACCCAGTGCGGAGCGCCGAACACGAATGCGGCATAGGCCCCGAAGGTCACCGCATAGACGGACACCGTCAGCGTGTAGCCCGCGACCAGGACCCACACCGCCAACCGCGCGGCGGTGGTCCAACCCATCTCGCGCAAATAGGCGTATGAGCCGCCCGACTGGTTTATCTGCCGGGTCAACGCCGAATAGGAGTGCCCGGAAGCCAGCGCGACGATGCCCCCGAGCAGGAAGCTGGCCCAGGCCCAGTGCCCGGCAACCGAGATCACCACCCCGAGCGTCGAGAAGATCCCGCCGCCGATCATCCCCCCTACGGCCATCGCCCACGCGCCGCCGGGCCCTAGGGCACGATGCGGCGTCGCGTTCTGGTCGCGCCGCAGCTCAGCAGGCATGGGCGGGTATCATTCGGGCGGTGTCACTCCGTGGCTGGCGAGGAAACGCAGTATCGTTCCGTAAAGGTGCGGACTGATGACCGGCCCGCCGATCGAGTGGGTGTATCCGGGATAGAGCATCATCTCGAACGGCACGCCTTCGCCTTGCAGCTTAGCAATCATTTCGGAGCTGTTTTCGAACACCACGTTGTCGTCGCTCATGCCGTGGATCAGCAGCAGCGGATCGGCGATCTTGGCGGCTTCGTCGAGCGTGTTCGAGCGGCGATAGGCGTCCGGATCGGTTCGCGGGTCGCCCATGTACCGCTCGGTGTAGAACGTATCGTAGAGTTCCCACTTCGTAACCGGCGCGACCGCAACGCCGGCGGCGTAGAGCCCCGGATCGGCCTCCAGCTGCTTCAGCGTCATGTAGCCGCCGTAGGACCAGCCGAAGATGGCGATCTTCTTCGGATCGACGAACGGCAGCGTCTTGAGAAACTCAGCCCCGGCCTTCTGGTCCTCGACCTCGACCGAGCCCATTGCGTGGTAGATCGCCTTCTCGAAATCCACTCCGCGGTTCGAGGAACCCCGGTTGTCGATCTCGAACCAGATATAGCCTGCGTCGACGATCGATTGTTCGAGCGCCCCGCCCCAGGCGCGCGTGACCTGCTGCGAATGTGGCCCGCCGTAGTGCGAAAAGAATACCGGATAGCGCTTGCCCGGCTGCATCGCGAGCCTGATCATCTTCCAGTGCAGCGTTTCGCCGCTGGGCCCGGTGATCGTGCCGAATTCGGCGGCGCGGTGGCTGGCTAGAAAGGGGGTATAGGGATGATTGGCATCGAGCGCGTTCTGTTCGACCCAGGCGACCCGCTTCCCCGCGGAATCGGCCAGGTAGGTCTGCGGCGGCTGACGGCCGTTCGACCGCGTCACCAGCAGCGACCGGCCGTTCTTGTCCATCGTCGCCGAATTGGCGAAGTCGATGTCGGTGAGCCGCTTCGGCTCGCCGCCGTGCAGGTAATCGAGCGAATAGATCTGCTTGGCGAGGACATCGTCCTTGGTGGCGGTGAAGAATAGCGTTCCCGCCTTCTCGTCCACGCCGTCGAGGTCGCTGACCACCCAATCGCCGTGGGTCAGCTGAGTCCACTTGCCGTCGGCGAAGCGGTACAGGTGGCCGAAGCCGCTGCGCTCCGAGCGCCAGATCAGGCTGCCGTCGGCGAGGAATTTGTACGCATCGGTCAGGTTGATCCAGTGGCCCTTGGCGGCATGTTCGGTGAACATCACCCTGCTATGCCCGGTAGCCGGATCGACTTCGAGCATGTCGAGCCGCTCCTGCTTGCGATCGATGCGCTGGACGTAGAGCGTCCGGCCGTCAGGCGCCCAGTCGACCCGCGCAAGATAGATGTCGGGGTTGTCGCCGAGGTCGACCTTCACGCGCTCGCCGCTGCCGGGGCTGATCACATAAAGCGCGACATCGACGTTGGGCGTTCCCGCCGCCGGATAGCGCTGGTCGAACGTGCGCGTGCCGCTCGCGCCGATCGCCGCGCGGGTGACGACGCCGACGGGAGACTCGTCGAACCGCTCGACCGCGATGCGCGCCTCGTCGGGCGACCACCAGTAGCCCGTCTTGCGGTCCATTTCCTCCTGCGCGACGAATTCCGCCTCGCCCCAGTGCACCAGTTCGCCCTCGTCGGGAGTGATCGCCTGCGCTTCGCCGGCAAGCTTGCCGACGTAGAGCCGATTGTCGTGGACGAACGAAAGGTAGCTGCCTTTCGGGCTCAGCGCCGGATTGAGCGCGCCCGGCATGCCGCCCGCCAGGCGTGTGACCGTCCCGTCGACGTTCACGAGGTAGAGGTCGCCGTCGAGCGGGACCAGCAGGCTCTGCCCGTCGGCATTCCACGAATAGCTGACGATGCCCTTGAGCGAGCCGATCCGGGCGCGCTCGCGCTGCATCTTCTCGGCTTCGGACAACTCGCGGCCGCTGCCCAGCTTCGCTGAATCGACCAGCATGCTCCAATCGCCGCTCTCGCGGTCGAAAGCCCACAAGTCGTAACGCTCCTTGTCGTCGGCGCGGTTGCGCAGCACGGTCAGGTAGCGCCCGTCGGGCGACAGTCGGGCAAGGCGCGGCGTCTGCCCGTTGAGCGAGGGACTGGCGAAGACGCGTTCGAGCGTCAGCCCGCCCGGCTGAGCGGTTGTCATGGTCTGCTGGTTCTCCTGTCCGAAGGCGTTAGCCGGAAGGATTGTCAACGCAAGCGAAGCCGCAAGAAGGCGGCGGCGAAAAGGGATCATAGGGTGGAAAGCGACTCCAAAACAAAAAAGGGCGCCCCGATCGGAGCGCCCCTTTTCGTTACGACTGAAACCGCCTGAAGAAAAGCCTCAGCTTTCCTTCTGCACCTCGCGGCGCTCGGCGATGCGGGCGCGCTTGCCGGTGCGGCCGCGCAGGTAATAGAGCTTCGCCCGGCGCACCACGCCGCGGCGGACCACGGTGATGCTCTCGACGTTCGGCGAGTAGAGCGGGAAAACGCGCTCGACGCCCTCGCCGAAACTCATCTTGCGGACGGTGAAATTGCTGTTGATGCCCCGGTTCGAACGGGCGATGCACACGCCTTCGAAGTTCTGGACACGGGTGCGTTCGCCTTCGACGACGCGCACGCCAACGCGCAGCGTGTCGCCGGCGCGGAATTCGGGAATATCCTTCCCGAGCGATTCGATGGCTTCCGCCTCGAGCTGCTGAATCAGGTTCATTTGCCCTGGTCCTTCGTTTCACGCCGCGCGCCAGAGGCAGGTCGGTCCCGAACGCCGATATGGCGCTCCCAAAGGTCCGGCCTGCGTAACCGTGTATCGTTCTCGGCGCTGGCTTTACGCCATGCCGCGATCTTCGCATGATCCCCCGATCGCAGCACTTCAGGGATCGTGCGCCCTTCCCATTCGACAGGTCGGGTATAGTGCGGATACTCGAGCAACCCTTCCTCGAAGGATTCCTCGGCCCCGCTTGAAGGCGCGCCCATTACGCCGGGAAGCAGGCGAATGCAAGCGTCCAGAAGGGCGATCGCGGCGGGTTCTCCGCCCGACAGCACGATGTCGCCCAGCGAGACCTCCTCGACATCGCGCGCGGCGAAGATCCTTTCGTCGAATCCCTCGAAGCGGCCGCACAGGATCGTCACCCCCGGCCCCGCCGCCAGCTCACGCACGCGGGCCTGCGATAGCGGTGTGCCGCGCGGGGTCATCGCCAGGACCGGCGAGAGCGGCTGCATGCTGCGCGCATGGTCGATCGCCGCGGCCAGCACGTCGACCTTGAGCACCATCCCCGCCCCGCCCCCGGCCGGCGTATCGTCGACCGTGCGGTGCTTGTCGGTGGCGAAGTCGCGGATCTGCACCGGCTGACAGCTCCAGACGCCTTCGGCCAGCGCACGTCCGGCCAGGGAAATACCCAGCGGCCCGGGAAACATCTCGGGATAGAGCGTTAAGACGGTGGCGGCGAAGGTCATGCGCCGCCCATGCGACGGGAAAGGCGGCGAACGCAAGTCAATGGACGATTGCATAATCATCGGCGCCGGACCCGCCGGGCTGACCGCGGCGATCTACCTCGCGCGCTACCACCTCTCGATCCGGCTGTTCGATTGCGGAACGAGCCGGGCCAGCCTGATTCCCTGCACCCACAACCATGCCGGCTATCCCGACGGTATTTCCGGCAAGGAATTGCTCGGCCGGATGTATGCGCAGGCGCGCAAGTACGGGGCGATCCGCGAAGAAAAGAAGGTCGAACACCTCTTTCGGACCGGCGATCGTTTCACCGTCGGCACCGACAGCGGCACTTATACCGCGCGCACCGTCCTGCTCGCCACCGGAGTGGTCAACAAGCGGCCCGGGAGCCTTCCCGATGCAGTCCACGACGCGGCGCTCGGCGCCGGAATGCTGCGGTATTGTCCGGTCTGCGACGGCTACGAAGTGACCGACAAGCGCGTGGCGGTCATCGGCACCGGCCAGCACGGTACGGCGGAGGCCCTGTTCCTGCGCGGCTTCACCGCCGATATCACGCTGGTTTCGCCCGAGGACGCGCACGAGCTCGACCCAGCGTGCCGAGCCGAACTCGACGAAGCCGGGATCGCCCAGGTTGCCGGTCCTTGCGGCGGCTGGAAAATCGAGGGCAAACGCCTCGCCTTCGACACCGCGAGCGGCCGCCTGGCTTTCGACAGCGTCTATCCCGCGCTCGGCTCCACGGTTCGCTCAGGCCTGGCGGCGCTCGCCGGAGCCGAAACGACCGACGACGGCTGCGTGGTGGTCGACGACCATCTCGAAACGACCGTTGCGGGCCTGTTTGCCGCGGGGGACGTCGTCATCGGCCTCGATCAGATCAGCCACGCCATGGGCCAGGCCGGCGTTGCCGCCACGACGATTCGCAACCACCTCGCGGCCGAACGTCCGCTTCGCCGCTAGCCCAGCTTGCGATAGAGCATGATCCCCCAGGCCAGCCGCCCCTCGTCGGCGCCGGCAACCCAATGTTCGAGGCCGGCAATCATGCGGTCCACGAAGGCATCGCTCGCCGCCAGTTCGCCGCGACGGGCGTCGAGTTCCTGCTGGACCCTGAAGTAGTGGTTGCGCAGCTGCCGGCTCAGATCCTCGACAGCGACTGGCTCGAATCCGCGCGCGACCAGTTTCTCGCGGTAGAAGCCGAACGAGGCGAGGTCCGGCAGGTGGATCCGGTCGTAAATCGGCTGCAGCTGGCTGGTGTCGTCGAGATCGTCCGCCTGCATCGGATCGGTGAACACGAAAAGCCCGCCCGGCTCGATGACCCGAGCGACCTCGTCGAGCACCGCTGTGCGGTCCGGCGCGTGGAGGATCGCATCCTGGCTCCAGACCACTTCGAAAGCGCCGTCGCCGAATGGCAGATCGTCGAACGATCCATCGATCACCTCGATCCGAGCGGACAGCCCGGCTTCCGCGGTAAGCTGGCGGTTGCGCGCGTTCTCGACCGAGGAAATGTTGAGACATGTCACGTGCCCGGCGCCGTGCCGGCTGACCAGGCGCCGCGCGCCGCCGCCATATCCGGCTCCGATGTCGAGCACGCGCTTGCCCGCCAGGTCGCCAACCAAGTCGGCCATGCGGTCGACCGTCTCTTTGCTCGCCTCGCGGATGTCCCCCGTCTCTTCGTAGATGCCGATGTGGATGTCCTCGCCGCCCCAGATCTTGGAATAGAACTCGTCGGCTTCGGCGCTGTCGTAATAGTCCCGCGCTGTCGCGGTGTCGGCCTCAGTCGGCATAGCTCTTCTCCGCGATGTGGATGAAGAAGTCCGGATCGGTCTCCTCGCCCTCTTCCTGGAAATCGCCGTAGGTGTGGATCTGCTGGAACCCGACGTCGCGCAGCAAGCCGCGGATGTAGTCCTTGCGGATCGGGCACATGTTAAGGTGGTACTCGCTGCCGTCGGGAAAGCTGTACTTGAAGCGTGCCAGGCTCTCGTCGACGTATTCCGGCTCGGCGGTCACTTGGTCGCCGCAATAGTAGAACTTGTGCTTCGTGCTGAACCCGTCATCGAGAATGGTATCGTAGTTTCGCTGGTCGAGGATCAGGATCCCGTCGTGCTTCAGCGCGGCGTAGAATTCGGCCAGGGCACGCCGCCGGTCGGCTTCTTCGTGCAGGTGCGTGAAACTGTTGCCGAGACAGATGATGGCGTCGAACTTGCCGTGCACGTCCTTGTTGAGCCAGCGCCAGTCTGCGTGGACGGTCTTGAGCACGAGGTCGCGATCGGACGCGTTCCTGAACGCCATCGCCAGCATTTCGGCCGAGCCGTCTGCAGAGGTCACGTCGAAGCCGGCCTTGAGCAGCTGAATCGAATGAAACCCGGTGCCGGTGGCCACGTCGAGCACCGAGGTCTTGCCGCGCGCCTTGAGCACATCGATGAAGAAGCGCCCCTCGCTACGAGCGCGCGCGTCCCAGTCGATCAGGTCGTCCCACTTCTGCACGAAGCCGCGGACATACTCCTCCTGGTACTTGTCGGTCTCCCTGACCGCGTTCGGGTCGGGGCCGTATTCCTGTTTGGATTTGGGGGCGAATCTCGTTCTCGATCCTGAAACGATCGGACTTCTCCCTTCCCTGGCGCAGCTCGCGCAAACCGCAGCCGCGTTGCGCGGCCCGGATCGCGGGGGCTTGTGGATGGCGTACATTAGAACAGGTCGCCTCCCGGGTTTCAACCATCGGACAAAATCAACGGAATTTCAGGGGGATCGTAAATTTCGAGCACTGCCATGGCGCGCCGCCTGCCAGTTGTGGTAGCTCTGGGCCATGGAAAAGCTCGGCGGGACATTCACCCTTGGCGACCGCACCGTCCACCGGATGGGCTACGGGGCGATGCAGCTGGCCGGACCAGGGGTCTTCGGCCCACCGCGTAATCGCGACGAGGCGCTCGCCGTTCTGCGCGAGACGATAGAGCTCGGCATCGATCATATCGACACCAGCGACTATTATGGCCCCCACTCGGTCAACCGGCTGATCCGCGAGGCGCTCGAGCCCTATCCGGCCGGCCTGGTGCTGGTAACCAAGCTCGGCGCCCGGCGCAGCGAAGACGGCGACTGGCTTCCGTGGAGCGCTCCCGACGAACTCGAGCAGGGCATCCGCGACAATATGGAGCACCTCGGCATCGAGGCGGTCGAGGTCGCCAACCTGCGGCTGATGTTCGGCCATGTCGGACCCGCAGAAGGCGATATCCGCCCGCTCCTCGAAGGGCTGATCGCCTGCAAGGAGAAGGGCATCCTCAAGCACATCGGCATCAGCAACGCTACCCCGGCGCAAGTCGCCGAGGCCCGGGCGATGACCGAAATCGCCTGCGTGCAGAACGCCTACAATCTCGCCCACCGCGGCGACGATGCGATGATCGACGAACTCGCCGAAGCCGATATCCCCTACGTCCCGTTCTTCCCCCTCGGCGGCTTCAGCCCGCTGCAGTCGGCGACGCTGGACCGCGTGGCGGCGGGCCTCGGCGCGACACCGATGCAGGTCGCGCTCGCCTGGCTGCTGCAGCGTTCGCCCAACATCCTGCTGATCCCTGGCACGTCGTCGCGCGCCCACCTGCGCGAGAACGTCGCGGCCGCCGAGCTGGAACTGCCCGCCGACGCTGTGGCCGAGCTGGACTCGATCGGCGGCTAAGTCAGTCGCATTTGACGAAAACCACGCCGTCTCCCTCGATCGGGTGACCAGCGATGCTGATCGCGCCCGAGGCCGGTGGCAGGATAGCCAGGCCGTCGGGGCCGCGGGTCTCGACCGGTGTGCTTTTCAGCGGCGCGTCGTAGTGGATCGCGGGATCGCCGCCCACGCTCAGCGCGGCAGTCTGCTGCTTGCCGTTGACCATGCCCTTGAACAGGGCGAGCCCATTGGCATTTGTGGTGACGCGGAAGTCGGGCTGCGAACAATCGGCGCCCGCGCCCTTGGCCACCCAGCTGCCCACCACGTATTCGCTAGTGACCGCGATGCCGCCAGCCCGGGCCGGATCGCGGTCGCGCGCCGGCGGGTCCTTCGCGTCTATCGATTGCGGCAGGATCGTGCCCTCGCCCTGCATACAGATGCTCGCATCGGCCACCTCGCCGGTAACGCTGACATAGTCGCCGGGCCCGAAATCGGCCTCGCCCAGCGACAGGGCCCAGATTTCGCCATCCGGGGTGTGCAGCACCGGACATTCGACGCCGCTCTCGATACGGCCTTCCTTGGTGACGAGGTTCGGCTCGCCCGACGGCCGGGTGGCGAGGGAGGGGCTTGCGCCCTCCGCGGCCGAGGGGCGGTCAGCGTCGGGCGCAGAACCTGCAACGGTCTCGTTCGATCCGCAGGAAACGAGCGCCAGCGACGCGAATACGGCGATGCTTGCTTTGTAACTGGTCATACCCGACCAGTGCGTTGGCGACGGTGAAGTTCCGGGCTGCTAGTCGGCGAAGTCGGCGGCGACGATCACCTTCTCGTCGTCCCACGCGGGCACCGCGGCCTCGATCATCGGCACCATGAAGCGCTTGCCGTCGGGCCGTTCGATTTCGAGGACGTCGCCGGCGCCGTAGTTCTCGACTGTCACGATCGTGCCGAGGGTCTCGCCCGCCTCGGACAAGGCAGGCAGGCCCAGCAGGTCGGCATAGTAGTATTCGCCCTCGGCGAGCGGCGGGAGCGCGCTGCGGGGCACGGTGAGGACGGTGCCGCGCAGCTGTTCGGCGGCGGTTCGGTCGGCCACTTCGGCAAACCGGGCGACCGCCCCGCCCTTCATGTCGTCGCGCACCTTCTTGAGCGTCAGCGCGCCGTCGTTGAAGCTCTTGTGGAGCTTGAGGGTCTCGAGACCTTCGCCGAACAGCTTCAGACGGACTTCGCCCGTCACGCCGTGCGCGCCGGTGACGGCAGCAAGCGTGACGGGCTTGTCCTGTACCAAGGCGGGTTAGCCCTCGGCCTTCTCTTCGCCGGCCTCTTCGGCCGGAGCTTCCTCGGCGGCAGCTTCCTCGGCCGGGGCCTCTTCCGCGGCAGCTTCCTCGGCCGGAGCCTCATCCTGAGCGGCAACGTCCTCGGCGGGGGCCTGCTCGGCAGCGGCTTCCTCGGCTACGGCCTCTTCCTCGGCGGGCGCAGCTGCGGCGGCCTTGGCGGCCTCTTCGGCCTCGGCGAGCTTGGCGGCCTTCTCTTCGGCGCGGTCCTTCGCGGCCTGGCCCGGCTCACCCTTCTTGGGATTGTTGCGGGGGGCGCGCTCCTTGATGCCGGCGGCATCGAGGAAACGGGCGACGCGGTCCGACGCCTGCGCGCCGACGCTGAGCCAATGCCGCGCGCGGTCCTCGTCGATCTTCACCCGGGCCGGGTCGTCCTTGGCCAGCAGCGGATTGTAGACGCCGATCTGCTCGAGATACTTGCCGTCGCGCGGGGAGCGGCTGTCGGCGGCCACGATGCGGTAATACGGACGCTTCTTTGCGCCACCGCGCGAGAGCCTCAATGCAATTGCCATTTCACTTCACCTTTCTGAATCAAATACCTGTAAAATCATTTTTTCTTGAGAAAGTCTGCCATGTCGGGCGGAACCTGGCCGCCGGGCATTCCGCCCCCGGCTCCGCCGCCGCCCCCCAAAGCGCCACCCATGCCGCCGCCCGCGAAGAGCTGGCCGAGGCCCTTGAGCCCGCCCATCTTGCGGATCTGCTTCATCGCCCGGCCCATTTCCTGGTGCATCTTGAGCAGCTTGTTGACGTCCTGAACGTCCCTACCGGCCCCGGCCGCGACGCGCTTCTTGCGCTTGGCGTTCATCAGTTCGGGTCGGGCGCGTTCCTTGGGCGTCATCGAGCCGATGATCGCGTCCATGTGGACCAGCACCTTGTCGTCCATGCCGCTCTGCGCCATCGCCGCCTTGGCCTTCTTCATGCCCGGCAGCATCCCGGCGAGCATGCCCAGCCCGCCCATGTTCTGCATCTGCTTGAGCTGCATGCGCAGGTCGTTCATGTCGAACTTGCCCTGCATCATGCGCTTGGCGAGCGCTTCGGCCTCCTCCTCCTTGATCGATTCGGCGGCCTTTTCGACGAGGCTGACGACATCGCCCATGCCGAGGATGCGGCCGGCGACCCGGTCGGGGCTGAACGCCTCGATCGCGTCGAGCTTCTCGCCGGTGCCGGCGAACTTGATCGGCTTGCCGGTGACCGCGCGCATCGACAGCGCCGCACCGCCGCGGGCGTCGCCGTCCATGCGGGTCAGCACGACGCCGGTCAGCGGCACCTCGTCGGAGAACGACTGCGCGACGTTGACCGCGTCCTGGCCGGTCAGCGAATCGACCACCAGCAGCACTTCGGCCGGGCTGGCGACCGCGGCGACGGCCTTCATCTCGGCCATCAGCGCTTCGTCGACGTGGAGCCGGCCCGCGGTGTCGAGCAGCAGCACGTCGACCGCCTGCAGCTTCGCGGATTCGAGCGCGCGGCGGGCGATGTCGACCGGCTGCTGGCCCTGGACGATGGGCAACGTGGCGACAGAGACCTGCTCGCCGAGCACCGCGAGCTGCTCCTGCGCGGCCGGACGGTTGACGTCGAGCGACGCCATCAGCGCCTTCTTGCCGTGCTTTTCCTTGATCAGCTTGCCGAGCTTGGCGGTCGTGGTGGTCTTGCCCGAGCCCTGCAGGCCGACCATCATGATTACCGCCGGCGGGCGCACGTCGAGGTTGAGCGGCGCGGTGCCCTCGCCGCCGAGCATCGCGACGAGCTCGTCGTTGACGATCTTGACGACCTGCTGGCCGGGGGTGACCGACTTGAGGACGTTCTGGCCGACCGCCTTCTCGGTTACCGCGGCGATGAAGTCGCGCGCCACCGGCAGGGCCACGTCGGCCTCGAGCAGCGCCACACGCACCTCGCGCATCGCGTCGCGCACGTCCTGTTCGTTCAGGCTTCCGCGCCCGCGCAGGCGGTCGAAGACCCCGGTCAGGCGATCGGACAGCGTGTCGAACATAGGCTCAGGTCACTCCAAACGGCAAAAACGCCGGCGGACGAAACCTCGTCAGCCAGCGGGGCACAAGTCCCTGAAAACTCGATGAATGGTGGAGCCTAGCGGGATCGAACCGCTGACCTCTACAATGCCATTGTAGCGCTCTCCCAGCTGAGCTAAGGCCCCGTGCCATTCATAAACCGGCCCACCCTGGGAGGTGCGCCGTCCTTGCGGAGGCAGCCCTTTATGGGCTGCCTCGCGATTTCGCAAGCCTCAATTCAAACCTCAGCTATCATCCTCGTCGTCGTCGTTCGCCTTGGTCACGCCAAGATCGTCGTCGCCGCCGAGATCAACATCGTTGTCGGGCGAATCGTCGTCCTCGTCGATATCCTCCAGCTCATCGTCGGCCAGGTCGGAATCGGATTTCTCCTCTTCCTTCTTCTTCTCGGCTTCCTCGAACGGGATCGGCTGCTTCGATTTCAGGACCGGTTCGGGATACCACTCGTTGCCGCATTCGATGCAGGTGACGGGATCGTCCTTACCCAGGTCGTAGAAGCGCTCGGCGCACTTGGGGCAGGTGCGTTTGGTGCCCCATTCTGGCTTGACCATTGTATATCCTCGATGCTTCCCGTGACATACACGGGACTGAATAATCTCGATGCTTGATGGGTGCCGGACTTGGGCAAATCAAGGCCCGGGATCAAGAGCGGGCGCGCCTTGCCACAGGGCAATGGCCCTGTCAAAGAGCCGCGCCGTGTCCACCACCAGCCCCACCGCCGCGCGCCCGCGCCGCTTCGTTCCCTCGGGTCCGCTCAAGGGGCGCACCCGGGTACCTGGCGACAAGTCGATCAGCCACCGCTCGCTGATGTTCGGCGCGCTGGCCGTGGGCGAAACGCGTGTCACGGGACTGCTCGAGGGCGAGGACGTCATGGCCACCGCCGCGGCGCTGCGGGCCATGGGCGCCGCGATCGAGAAGCAGGGCGAGACGTGGTCGATCCACGGTGTCGGCGTCGGCGGCCTGCTGCAGCCGCCCGCACCGCTCGACATGGGCAATTCGGGCACCTCGACAAGGCTGCTCATGGGCCTCGTCGCCAGCCACCTGATCGCCGCGACCTTCATCGGCGATGCCAGCCTGTCGAAACGGCCGATGGGCCGGGTCATCGACCCCCTCTCGCTGACCGGCGCCAATTTCGAGGCGAGCGAAGGCGGCCGCCTCCCGCTGACCGTGCGCGGCATCTCCCCCGCCATGCCGATCGAATACCGCCTCCCGGTCGCCTCGGCGCAAGTCAAGAGCGCGGTGCTGCTCGCCGGGCTCAACACCGCCGGGATCACGCGGGTCATCGAGCCCGTTCCGACCCGCGACCACACCGAGCGCATGCTCCGGGGCTTCGGCGCCGAGCTCGAGGTGGCAAACGATTTCGGCGAGCGGGTCATTACAATCCGCGGCGAGGCGGACCTCATGCCGCAGGACATCGTCGTGCCCGGCGACCCCTCCTCCGCTGCCTTCTTCATCGTCGCCGCGCTGCTCGTGCCGGGCAGCGAACTGACGATCGAAAACGTCGGCATGAACCCGACCCGCGCCGGCCTCGTCGACGTGCTGCAGGAAATGGGCGGGCAGATCGAGGTGCTGAACACGCGCGAAGTCGGCGGCGAGCCGGTCGCCGATCTCGTCGTGCGCCATTCCGAGCTATCGGGCGTCGAGGTAAGTCCCGACGTGGTCCCGAGCATGATCGACGAATTCCCGGTGTTCTTCGTCGCCGCCGCGCTGGCGAAGGGCCAGACCGTGACCACCGGGCTCGAGGAACTGCGGGTCAAGGAATCCGACCGCCTCTCCGCCATGGCGGAAGCGCTGAGCGGCGCCGGTGCGCGCGTCATCGAGCGCGAGGACGGATTGGTGATTGAAGGCACTGGCGGCGAGCCGCTGCGCGGCAGCGCCAACAGCCGAGCCAAAACCCACCTCGACCACCGCATCGCCATGGCCATGGCCGTCGCCGGCCTCGCCAGCCGCGACGGGGTGGACGTGGACGACACGAGGCCGATCGCAACGAGCTTTCCCGCGTTCGAGACGCTCCTTGGCGAGTGCACGGGGTGATCCCGGCGCCCAACCTCTGCCGTCACCCTGAACTTGTTTCAGGGTCCATTTCTCCACTCGCACGGCAACTCGGGACGGCGAAATGGATACTGCAACGAATTCGGCATGACGAAGGAGGAAAGTCGCAATGACCGGCCAACTCGACCTCGCCACCCTCGTCGGCCTCGTAGGCACGGTCCTGATCGTATCGGCTTACGTCTACGTCACCGCGAAGGCCGAGCGCGCCGATCCGTTCGTCCTGCACGGGCTCAACCTCGTCGGCGCCGGCCTGCTGGTTATCTCCCTGCTGGTCCACACTAACCTCCCCTCGCTGCTGCTCGAAGGCATCTGGGCCTGCGTCGCGCTATGGGGCCTTGGCAAGGCATTCTCAGGACGGAGCAAGGCGTGATCATCGCCGTCGACGGACCCACCGCCTCGGGCAAGGGCACCATCGCCAGGGCGCTGGCCGAACACTTCGGCCTACCGCACCTCGACACCGGGCTCCTCTACCGCGCGGTCGGGCGGCAGGTGCAGAAATCGGGCGGCAATCCCGACGACCTCGGCGACGCGCTTGCTGCCACTGCCTTCCCGGAAAGCGTGCTCGATGATCCGGAGCTTCGCAGCGAGGACGTCGGCGGCTACGCCAGCCGCGTCTCGGTCCATCCGGCGGTGAGGCAGATGCTCTACGAACGCCAACGGCAGTTCGCCATGCAACCGGACGGCGCAGTGCTCGACGGGCGCGACATCGGAAGCGTCATCGCGCCGGAAGCCGAGGTGAAGCTGTTCGTCACCGCCAGCGTAGAGGCGCGCGCCGCGCGTCGTTTCGCCGAAATGCAGGCGCGCGGGCAGCCGCACACCCTGGAAGACATCACCGAACACCTGCGTCGCCGCGACGAGCGCGACAGCGCCCGCGCCGAAGCCCCGCTGCGCGCCGCCCCCGACGCCGTGGTCCTCGATACCAGCACCCTGACTGCCCAGGAGGCGATCGCTCGCGCCATCGCCCTCGTCAAAGAGCGGACCGCCTCCTCGGCAAACTGAAAACTTTGACCATTTGTGGCGGAACTATGGCCCGCATGCCTCGTTAGCACAGGCATCCGCCCGTTACTTTAATTGCAGAAACAGGGTCATTGTCATGAAGCGCTTTGCAGTATTTCTCCTCGCCGGCACGCTTGCGGCCTGCGGCCAGGAGCCCGCACAGGACACGAACACCGCCGATACAGAGGCCAACTCGACGGCCACCGCGTCCGCCAATCCCGAACTCGACAGCAAGATCATGGCTGCACTCGAAACCTGCAAGCAGGTCGAGCCGACCTGTGGTGAAGGCTCTCCGGCCGGATACTTCGTATTTCCGGACGTGACCTCGGTTGCGCTTGGCGTCGGTGGCGGCGGCGGCGACGGAGCGCTGGTCAGGAATGGCCAGATCGTGAACTACTATCGAATGGGCGAAGGCAGCGTCGGCCTGCAGGCCGGCGTCGACGCGGCGTCCTACGTCTTCCAGATGCACAACGCCGATCAGCTGCAGCAGTACCAGAACGATGGCGAGTGGACCGTCGGCGCGGGCTCGGACCTGACCATCGCGCAGGCCGGCGCAACGGCGCAGGCGCAGAGCGACAAGCCGACGCTTTACGTCTTCAATTCGGCGGGCCTGATGGCCGACGCGAGCGTCAACGCCATGAAGATCTGGCGGACCGACGAGATTGCCGGATCGAGCGATACCGGTGCGATGTCGTCGTCGATGGAGTCGTCGACGACCAGCTAACCAGGCAAAATAGCGATGCCCGGACGGAGCCCCCCCTTGGTTCCGGGTGCGCGGCCGGGGCCCTGCGGGGCCCCGGTTCCAGTGCGTCATACATCCGCGCTTAATCGCGCCGCTGGCATTGCCAATCCGGGCCGGACGGGCGAGACCCGGTCGGCAAGGACTTGAGCAACAGGGATCGAATTTTCCGTGGCCTATCGTCTACGCGTTGCGCTGCCCTTGGCAGCGCTCGCGCTCACTCCGAATGTCGCCACCGCGCAGGGCTATGGCCCGGCTCTCGTCGACGAGCAGCATTACGAGATGGTCCGCGGCGACACGCTCGACATCGATCTCGATCGCGAAGCCGACTGGGCGAAGGTCGACAGCGAAGCCGTTGCCGCCATCCTTACAACGGGCAACAAGTTGCGGCTCGTCGCGGTCAAGGCCGGCAGGGCGAAGGTCGAGCTGACCGATCACGAAAAGCTGGTCTGGCGCGCCGAAGTCGTGGTTCGCTAGAAAGAGGTTTCCTACAGGTGCGGCAGCGTGGCATTCCAGACGGAATGGACGCGAAATTTCCGATCAGGGCGCGGGCAGCCGGAAAGTCACATCGATTGCGGCCATTGCGTCGATTTACGGATGGCAGGGGCGAAAGTCACAGGTTTTATCGCCCGCTTTCGCGGTCCATCTGCAAGGCGGGTTTCGCTTGCATTTCGGCCCGCTTTCGCTTAGGCGCGCGCCCGTCCGACGGACAATTCCCGACGATGTGCCGGCGAGAACGCGCGACCCCGCGCGCCGCTCCGCATTAGAAGGCCCTGTCCCGAAGACGCCTGTGCCGGCATTCGGCCGCACGGGCAGTTCGGCCACCAAGACCGGCGGACACAACCGCCTGGCCGGAAAAAACGCGAAGTAGGAACATCCAACACATGGCAACCACTGCCAACCCCACACGCGCCGATTTCGAGGCGATGCTCAACGAACAACTCGGCGGCGCCGGCGAAGAGGGCTTCGAAGGCCGCGTCGTCCACGGCACCGTCACCGCCATCGAGAACGGCATGGCGCTGATCGACGTCGGCCTGAAGAGCGAAGGCCGCGTCTCCTTGCGCGAATTCGCCCGCGGCGAAGGCGACGAGCCGCTCAAGGTCGGTGACGACGTCGAAGTCTTCGTCGACCGCGTCGAGAATGCCGACGGCGAAGCGATGCTCAGCCGTGACCGTGCCCGCCGCGAAGCCGCCTGGGACAAGCTGGAAAGCGAATTCGGCGAAGGCAAGCGTGTCGAAGGCCGCATCTTCGGCCGCGTCAAGGGCGGCTTCACCGTCGACCTCGATGGCGCCGTGGCCTTCCTCCCCGGCAGCCAGGTCGACATCCGCCCGGTGCGCGACGTCGGCCCGCTGATGGACATGCCGCAGCCGTTCCAGATCCTCAAGATGGACCGCCGCCGCGGCAATATCGTCGTGTCGCGCCGCGCCGTCCTCGAAGAGACCCGCGCCGAGCAGCGCAGCGAACTGATCGACAAGCTGGCCGAGGGCCAGGTGATCGACGGCGTGGTCAAGAACATCACCGACTACGGCGCCTTCGTCGACCTCGGCGGCATCGATGGCCTGCTGCACGTCACCGACATGAGCTACAAGCGGGTCAACCACCCGAGCGAGGTGATCAACATCGGCGACACCGTCACCGTGCAGATCATCCGCATCAACCAGGACACCCAGCGCATCAGCCTCGGTATGAAGCAGCTGGAGAGCGATCCGTGGGACGGCGTGGGTGCGAAGTACCCGGTCGGCGCCAAGGTCACCGGCACGGTCACCAACATCACCGAATACGGCGCCTTCGTGGAGCTCGAACCGGGCATCGAAGGCTTGGTCCACGTCTCCGAGATGAGCTGGACCAAGAAGAACGTCCACCCGGGCAAGATCGTCTCGACTTCGCAGGAAGTCGAAGTGATGGTGCTCGAAGTGGATGCCGAGAAGCGCCGCATCTCGCTCGGCCTCAAGCAGGCCCAGCGCAACCCGTGGGAAGAGTTCGCGGACGCGCACCCGGTCGGCAGCAAGGTCGAAGGCGAAGTCAAGAACGCCACCGAGTTCGGCCTGTTCATCGGCCTGCCCGGCGACGTCGACGGCATGGTCCACATGTCCGACATCGCCTGGGGCATCTCCGGCGAGGACGCGCTGGCGCTGCACCGCAAGGGCGAGCAGGTCGAAGCGGTCGTTCTCGACGTCGATGTCGACAAGGAGCGCATCAGCCTCGGCATGAAGCAGCTCGAGAAGGGCGCGCCGGCCGCCGGCGCCGCCGCCTCGGCAGGCGGCCTCAAGAAGGGCGACGTGGTCACCGTCACCGTGCTCGAAGTGCGCGACGGCGGCCTCGAAGTCCAGGCCGGCGACGACGGTGCGACGGGCTTCATCAAGCGCAGCGACCTCGGCCGCGACCGCGACGAGCAGCGTCCCGACCGGTTCCAGCCCGGCGCCAAGGTCGACGCCATGGTCACCGGGTTCGACCGCTCGAAGAAGCCGAACTTCTCGATCAAGGCGCGCCAGATTTCCGAGGAGAAGGAAGCCGTTGCGCAGTTCGGGTCTTCGGACTCGGGCGCCAGCCTCGGCGACATTCTCGGCGAAGCGCTGAAGGGCAAGAGCGAGTAATCGCGCGTCGCCCCAGCGAAAGCTGGGGCCGCTTGCCGCTCGCTCGGCGCCTACCCACAGCGATCCCAGCTTCCGCTGGGATGACGAAATGAAGGAAGGCCCGCCCGCTCGGCAGAGCAGGCGGGCCTTTCCTACAGGGCCTGGCGGGCCTACATCCCGACTCGATGCTGCAAGTCCACCAGTTCCCCTGCCTGAGCGACAACTACGGCTACCTCCTGCACGATCCGGCGAGCGGCGAGACGGTGTGCATCGATACCCCCGATGCCGAGGCGTACTTGCGCGAGGCCGAAACCAGGGGCTGGCGGATCACGGCGATCTGGAACACCCACTGGCATCCCGATCACGCCGGCGGCAACGCAGCGATCAAGGCCGCGACGGGATGCGAGATCGTCGCCCCGGCGGTCGACGCGCCGAAGATCGCCGCTGTCGACCGGCAGGTGAAGGGCGGCGACACGGTGCGGATCGGGGAGTGGACGGCGCAAGTCGTCGACGTCGGCGGGCACACGATGGGCCACATCGCCTTTCACCTGCCCGAAGCGCAGATCGCCTTCGTCGGCGATGCGTTGTTCGCGCTTGGCTGCGGCCGCATGTTCGAAGGCACCGCGCCGCAATTCTGGGACAGCCTCTCGCGCCTCAAGGCTCTGCCGCCGCAGACGACGCTCTACTGCGCCCACGAATACACCCAGGCCAACGCCAGATTCGCGCTCCACGCGGACCCGGACAACACCGCCTTGCAGGACTATGCTGCCGAAATCGACCGCAAGCGCGCCGCGGGTGAGCCGACGGTGCCGATGCAGCTCGCGCGCGAGCTGGCGACCAATCCCTTCCTGCGCGCCGATACGCCCGAAATGCGGGCGCGTTGGGGAGGCTCCTCGCCGCCCGAAACCTTCGCCGCAATCAGGGCGGCGAAGGATTCGTTCTGATCCGGCCTACTTGTAGCCGACGGTAAAGCGGCTGCGGATGGAATTGCCCTGTTCCAGCTCGTCGACCATGGCGATGGCATAGTCGGCATAGCTGATCTTGCTCTCGCCGGCCTCGTCGACCACCAAGTCGTCCTTGCCGAGCCGGAAGCTGCCCGGGCCCTTGCGGTCGCCGACGAAGATGGTCATCGCCGGGGAGAAGAAGGTCCACTCGACCTCGTCCTCTTTCTTGAGATCGTCGAGGAAATCGATCCCCGGCTTGACGATGGGCTTGAGGAATTCGGGGAAACCCTCGGAATCGAACACCCGCACGCCATCGGGGTTGGTCAGGCTCGCCGCCCCGCCCATCACCAGCAGGCGGTCGATACCTGCCTTCTTGACCGCACTCAGCAGGGTCGCGGCCGGGACGTCGAAATGCAGCGCGCTGATCACCGCATCCGCCCCGTCGATCAGGCCGGGCAGCGCGGCGGCATCGGAGGCATCGCCCGGTCGCTGTTCGATATGGTCGCCGCTCGGAAGCGTCTCCGCGTTGCGCCCGATCGCAATCACCTCGTGCCCACGCGAAACGAGTTCCTTGGTGATTTCCGAACCGCCCTTGCCGCTCGCTCCGAGTACCGCCACCTTCATCGCTGCTCTCCTTTTTCCCGCCCGTGCCTCACGGGCTTCGAGCGCTGCATAGACCGGAGACCCCGCCCGACCAAGGGGCAGGGGCAAGCTTCATCCGGGGTAAGGCTTGTCCTTGAGCAGCCCTGCCAGGTGAACGGCGTTGCTCGCCAGCATCTTGGCGGTCTGACTGACCTTCTTCGGAGTCTGATCGAGCTCCTTGAAGTCGGTCGAGTGCATCGCCTCGCCCACCCAGTAGCTGATCGCGTTGGCCGGGATTGTCCAACCGAGGTCGTTCAAAGCCTGGTAAAGCTGCGCCGAGCAGTTGTGCGCGCCATCCTCGTTGCCGACCACCGCGGCGACCGCGACCTTGCCGAACGGCGGCATGCGGCCCTTGTCGTCGGTTTCACCGAGGAAAGCATCCATTCGCTCGAGCACGCGCTTGGCGATGGAACTGATCTGGCCGAGCCACACGGGTGTGCCGAAGATCAGAATGTCGTGCGCCAGGATCTTCTCGCGCAGGGCGGGCCAGTCGTCGCCCTCGCCTTCGTCCGAGGTCACGCCGGGTTTGATGGTGTAGTCGGCCATGCGCAGCACTTCGGCGATCTCAACCTCGTGGCGGGCGAACTCGGTCTGCAGGACGCCGATCATCGCGTCGGTGGAACTGGCGTTGTCGCCGCTCGACTTGAGCGTGCAATTGATAGCTATTGCGGAAAGGGCCACGTGCTTCTCCTCGGTTTACACCGGGGAAGCGCGCGGCCCCGCGTCTGCGTTCCGAAAAAGTCAGATGTTGGCGATGATCTCGTCGGCCAGGGTGCGGTCCTCCGCCTCCCCGTGCCGGGCCGCGATCAGGTCGCGGGCCGCTTCGGCAGCGGCAGCGGCGACCTTGGCGCGCAGTTCCTCGACTGCGCTGCGTTCTGCAGAAGCGATCTTTTCCTCGGCCAGCGCCTTGTGGCGCTCGATCAGCGCGGTGGCATCGGCCTTCGCCTTCTCGACGATTTCCTCGGCCTGTTTTTCGGCACCGGCGCGCAGCACGGCGATGTCCTTCTCGGCCTCGGCCGTCTTCTTCGCGTAGCTGTCGCGCAGCTTTTCCGCCTCGTCGCGCAGCGCCTTGGCTTCGTCGAGCTGCGTGCGAATGCCGGCGATGCGGCTGTCGAGAATGCCGGCGATCAGTCCCGGCACGCCCTTCCAGAGAGCTATGGCGAAGACGAACAACATGGCCAGCGCCACGAAGGCGCCGGGGGTCAGCCAGGAGACGCCGAAGGCGGTCGCCTCGGCATGCTCCTCGACACCGTGTCCCGCGGCGGCAGCAAACAACTCAAGCACGGCTCAGGGCCTCCGCAACGGCGGATCGGGCGGTGGTTTCGTCCACCTTCGAACCGGTCAGTTTTGCGACGATCTCGCGGGTCGCCTCGGCCGCCATGGCCTCGATTTCGGTGAGCGCCGCGCGGCGCGCCTCGTCGAGATCCCCGGCAGCTTCGTCGAGCTTCTTGGCGAGGCGCTTGTCCGCGGCCGCGACGCGCTTGGCGGCATCCTTGCCTGCGTCTTCCTTCGCCCTGGCGGTCACCGCCTGAGCTTCGGCATGCGCCTCGTTGATCGTCGCGCGCCAGGCCTCTTCGGCCCGGTCGGCTTCCTCGCGCAGACGCTCGGCCTCGGCAAGATCGGCTTGGATCCGCGCGTCGCGCTGATCTACCGTCTCCTCGACCTTGGGGACGATCCCGCGGCCGACGAAGAAGTAGATCACGCCAAGCACGAGCAGCAGCCAGAACCACTGCGACTGATAGACGAGGGCAAGTTGCGCTAGTTGGGGCATCGGATGGCCTTTACACGAAAATCCGCGGTCAGGACCCGGCGGCGCTTACCGCCGGGCTGGCTGGATCAGCGCGCGTAGAGGATGATCATCGCGACGGCGAACGCCATCAGGCCGAGCAGTTCGGCGGCGGCGAAGCCGATGTACAGGGTGCCCGTCTGGCTGCCGGCCGCGGCCGGGTTGCGCAGCGCGCCCTGAAGGAACGAACCGAACACGAAGCCCACACCGGCGGCGGCGGCACCGACGCCGATCGCCGCGATGCCGGCACCGATAACCTGAGCAGAAGCGAGTTCCATTTTACTAACTCCGTTGGATAAATCGTTGAATGACTAGTGAAGATTGACCGCATCGTTAATGTAGAGCGCGGTCAGAAGGGCGAACACGAAGGCCTGGATCGCGCCCACCAGCAGCTCGAGAGCGCTAACGAAGGCGACGAACAGGAAGGCGAGGACCGAAATGCCATAGCCCATCGGCCCGCCGGCGTTGAGCCCCTGCACCACGAAGTTGCCGAACACCTCGAGCAGGATGTGGCCGGCGAACATGGCGATGAACGGCCGCAGCCCGAGGCTGAACGGACGCACCATGAACGAGACGAACTCGATCGGCGCGATCAGCAGGGTCAGGATGAACGGCGTGCCCTTGGGCACGAACAGGCTGAAGAAGTGCAGCCCATGCTTCCAGAAACCGACGCCCAGGACGATGGCGAAGCTGATGATCGACATCGTGCCGGTCACGGTGAACTGGCTGGTCACGGTGAAGGGATGCGCGCCGGGGACAATGCCGAAGGGCATGGCGCCGATCCAATTCGCGGCGAGGATGAAGACGAAGGCGGTGAACACCCACGGCAAGTACTTGCGCCCTTCGGACCCGATCGACTGCCGGGTCACGTTGTCGAGAAAGCCCGTCAGCATCTCGACCGCCGCCTGCCAGCGGCCGGGGACCAGCTGGCGCTTGGTTCCGCCCCACATGAAGACCACGATCACGCCGAGGACGATGAGCATCCACAGCGCGGAATTGGTGAACACGAATGGCGACGCTTCCAGGTTCCCGCCGCCGAGCGACTGGATCTGGAACTGGTGCATCGGATCGATCTTGGCGGGGCCTGCCACTGCTTCGTCTTCCCTGTCCGTCTGCGCCTATTGGCTATTCTTGTTCATCCGCACGACGTGAATGCACGCGCCGGCGAATGCGAGGAACATGAGCACGATGGTAAGCCACGGCAGGGTGCCGAGAACATTGTCGAGCACCAAGCCGATGAGGATTCCGCCGAGCGGATACCCCACCATGGTCGAGATCACCTGCATGCCGATGTTCTGGCCGGTGCCGGCGGTGCCATGCTCCTTCGCCACGCGTGCGTCTTCCGCGGTGCGCGCGGCGGCAATGCGATCTTCAAGCGAATCGATCTGCGGATCTTCGCCGATGGGTGCGTTGTCGGGATCGTTGGCCACGATGAAGCTGGTGCCTCGCGCAGGGGTTGCAATGAAATTCGCGGCCAGAGAGGTCCCCGGCCGACGACGCGCCGCCATTAGGGGGGCTGGCAGGCCGAGTCAACCGCACGTGCCGCAGTGCAAAACGACAGCGCCGCCTGCCGGCGCGTTGCCAGCAGACGGCGCGTGCAGGGACTTTAGGGCGGCGTCCTACGGACAGCGGGGGTCGCGCACCGGCGGGCCGTTGCCGCGGGTTTGCCAGGACCCGTCGGGCGCCTGGTACTTTTCCCCGGGCGACGTGCGCGCGATCGCGAGACAGCCGGCGGTAAAGGCATATTCCTCGAGCGTTGCCGAAGCGGCCTTGGCCTTGTCGGCATAGACCGCGCGGCGCTTGATATTGATGTCGTCGACCAGCTTGCGCAGCGCTGCATCGCCGCTTCCGACAATCGCCAGGTAGCCGTCCATTTTTTCGCCCACCTTGCCCGCCGCGCGCGCGGCTTCGTACGCCGGGTCGCGCTGGGCGAAGGCGGGCGTAGCCAGACCAGTCAGGGCCAGGGCGACAGCCGAAAAGGCCAGCGTAGCGCGTTTGAAACCGGTGTTCATGCCATTCTCCATCAAAAGATGTCCGCGTTTTCGTCGATCGTGTTCCCGGCATCTTCCGCCAGGCGGTAAATTACTTCCTGCTTGATGTTGATGTTCAGTTCGATGACGATCGGCTCGCTCGGTGCATTGACCGTAACACAGCCGCTCGTCAGGACCGAACCCAGCACGCCGATCGCTGCCGCATTGGCCCGCAAGCCCCACTGCATCGCGGGCTTATGCGCCGGGCCGGCACCGTTGGTCAATTTCGCAGCTGTCATGGCATTTCCTCGCTTTCGCGGCGCTGAATGGGCGGTTCATTGGTGAGCTTTTCGCCGGAGGGGGCCGGCGGTGTAGGCGGCGGCGCGGAACCGCGCTTGATGACATTGCCGTCCTTGTCGAGCAGGCCGACGCTGGCATCGCGCGGATCCTTAACGGCCGAGGGATCGTAGAGCGATCGCAGGTTCGAGATCAGCTGGTAGAACGAGGCTCGGACGTTGACCACGAAGCGGATCGGCAGTTTGGCGATCTTGCGGGTAAGGAAATTCTTCTTCGCACCCTCGCCCTGGTGGACGCCGTCGAAGCGCACCTGGGTGACGATCTCGCCAGTCAGCGGCCCGTTCATTCCTATCGTCATATGATCGTAATCGAGCGACTTGAGCGCGTCGAAGGCAAAATTGGCGATCGCCCCCATGTCTTCGTACGTCAGCGCTCCGACGTAGGAGACGTTGCCCGGTCCGCGCGACGCCAGTTCGCCGCCGACGATGCGCCCGTTGCCTTCGGTGTCGAACACCAGCGGCAGGCTGCCGTCGAATGTACCCGTGGCGCTGATGTTGCTCAGCGCCATGCGCTGGACGAATTGCGAGGCTTCGAGTCCCTTGATGTCGAGGACGTAGGTCCGCTCTTCGGACGCGCCGATGTTGAGCTTGATCGGGCGCAGCGTCAGCGTGCCGCCCATGAACGGCCAGGTTCCGCCGGTGACCGAGAGGACCTCGCCGTTCCTGATCTCGATGCCGATCTCGCCGTCGTAGACCTCGATGCCGGGGTTGATCGTCTTGATGCTGAAGCGCTGGTCGGGTGCCGTCGTCAGCCCGAGAAGGTCGGTGAAGTTCAGCGTGCCCGATGCCCCCGTCACCTGACCGAACGCGGCGGCGAAATCGAGCGAATCGCTCGAGAAACTGCCGGTACTGGTCACGCCTTGCTCGTTCCAGTCGATCCGGCCCGAACCGGTGACGGTTCCATCGACGTTGGCGACCACGCCCAGCGCAAGCTTGCTCAGCGCCTCGGGCTGAAGCCTGCTGTCGAAGGCGATTCCGGGTACGGACAAATCGGCAAAACCGCGCCCGGTGCCGAGGTCGTGGTGGATGGCGACAGCGGTGACGAGGCGATCGGAGGCCGGTTCGCGCAGCGCGGCATCGGCGAGGATCACGTTGTCCTCAAGAGACAGCGTCGCGCCTCGGGCCTCGAGCGGCTCGAAACGCGCTTGCGGCTGGCGGTCGACAAGTCGGAATTCCCCGTCGGCGATGGATAGCACGCCCTCCGAATAGGACCAGTTGCCGCTGGACCCGAGCAGATCGAGAGGGACGGCATAGAGCCTGACGTCGGCGCCGTCGAAGGTGCCTGAAATTCCCTTGCCGACGACCGCCGACAGGTCGCTGATCGCGAACGTCGAGGCGGTGTCCCGCGGGCCGAGCGTGACCCGCAAGGTTCGGGCGGCAATCGTGCCGGGATAGGCGATGCCGACCGGACCGCTGGCGATCGCGATAGGCGTCTGTCCGAGTCGCCCCGTAACATCGAGCGACGGTGCGCCGGCTGCGATCTTGAGCCCGCCGCGGTCATAGCGAACGATCGGCTGACCGCGCGCCGGGCAGAGCGTCAAGGCCCGCCGGTCCAGCTCGAGGTTGGCGAACCGCAGCGCCGCGAAGCGCAAGTCGGTACAATTGCGCCACAAGGCCAGACCCCCCGCCGGCGACCAATTGCCGTTCAGCGGCAGCTCGAGATCGCGGGCGATGCCGCCGGGCAGTTCGCCGCTCACCACCGCGCGGCCCGAAAAGCCCAATCGGCCCCCGTTCGACACCAGCGAGAGGCCGGGGATCGCCAGCTTCCCGCCCGCGGAGGAATATTCGGCCATCGTCATGCGAGCGGCAAAACCGGTACCGCCGCGCTGTTCGATGCGCCCTTCGATCCGCGGCAGGTCGCGTCCCCCGCTCGCGAAATTGCCGGCAACGCGCGGGGCGCCCTTGCCCGATTCGCCGTATTTCAAGCGCGAGACGGCCAGCAGCTTCTGGCCGCTGCCACCGACGACTTGCGCCTGCGGGACTACCACCGCCAGCACATCGCCGGTGCGCCGCAGCTCGGCATGTCCTGCCAGAGTGCTGCCCTGGGCCTCGCGCAGGATCGCCCCGCGCACCTTGCGCAGCAACGCCGCGGCGAAAGTGCCCTCGGTGCTGTCCGCCAGGCTGCCGAGCGTTTCGTCCAGCGCCGGACCGGGGTTGACGCCCCGCCCGGTGAAGTCGCCGTCGAGGCGCAGCCAGTCGAACCCGTCCCCGGCCCGCACGGTCCCGCTGGCGCTGAGCGAGCCGATATCGACCTGCGGATGGCGGGCATCTTCTCCGCCGAGGTCGTAACTGGCGGTGAGCTCGGAATCCCGGAAGGTGGCCTTGCCATCGAGGGACAGCGCACCGAGCGTTGCCGCAGCCAGCTTGGCGCCGCGCGTCTTTGCGCGCAGATCGGCTTCGACGCCGGCCATGTCCCGGTCCAGTTGCAGCTTGGCGTCGATGACCGTGCCGGCGAGGTCGATGCCGCCGTCCGCGCAGGCGAGCCCGGCCAAGCGCACAGGTCCCTCGAACTGCGGCCGTTCGGCGTCGATCCCGATCCGCCCGAACAGCGTCGTCCCGCTCGCCTCGCACCCCCCCACCGCCAGTTCGGGTGCGGTCAGCGCCAGCTTTCCGGCAAAGCCGCCGCGCAAATGCCCCCGTCCTTCGGCCTTGATGCCGACAGGGCCGTATTCGCTCTCCAGCAGGGCCCGGGCGTCGACGAGTTCGAGCGTCATGTTGGGAAATTCGAACGGCGCGGTCGAACCGGTGAATACAAGCGGATCGAGCGCTCCGAAGCTCAGCTTTCTGCCGTAATAGGTGCCGTAGAGACGCGGCTTGACGAGAGTTACGCTGGCCACATCGGGCAGGCCGAGGCGATAGCGCATGGTGACTTCGGCGCGCTCGATCGTCAGGTCGGGGCGGTCCGGGTCGCCGATGACGATATTCTTCAAAACCTGCCGGCGGCCGCCAATGCTCTCGATCTCGTAGCGCGCCTCGACGCCCTTATCCGCAAGCGTCGCGCCGATCAGGTTGTCGGCAATGTCCTTGCGCTGGATCCAGAAGGCTGCCGCGGCCAGCGCGAACACGAGTAAGAACGGGAAAATGATCCAGCGCCGCCAGAACGAACGTCGCGGTCCCGGCTCTCCCGGTTCGGGGGTCGTCGCAGCGTCCTCGGCCATTGCCGCACACTTGCGCGAGGCGCGTGGCAAAGGCAATGCAACATTCGCACCGGGGAAAGGGTGGGTGTGTCGCGAAATCAGCCCGAATCAGGCACTAAGGCCGAGCAGGCGGGAACGGGGCACCGCGCCCGCCTGCGCCAGCGGCTGCTCGACGGCGGGTCCGAGGCGCTGGCCGATTACGAAGTGCTCGAATACCTGCTCTATGCCGCCATCCCGCGCGGCGACACCAAGCCCGCGGCCAAGGCCCTGCTGGCACGGTTCGGTTCGCTCGCCGGCGTCCTCGAAGCCGACCACCGCCAGCTTGAAGACGTCGACGGTGTCGGCGCGGCAAGCGCCGCCGCGCTCAAGGCCGTGGCGCTCGCCGCGCGGCGAATGGCGCGTTCGAAGGTCCGCGAGAAGACCGTGCTCGGCAGCTGGCAGGCGCTGCTCGACTACCTGACCATCGACATGGCGCACCTCACGCTGGAGCGCGTCCGCGTCCTCTACCTCGACGCGCGCAACCGCCTGATCCTCGACCACATGGCGCAGGAAGGCACGATCGACGAAGCGGCGATACACCCGCGCGAAGTCGTCAAGAAGGGGCTCGAGGTCGGCGCCAGCGCCATGATCCTGGTGCACAACCACCCGAGCGGCAACCCCGAACCGAGCCGCGCCGACATCCAGATCACCCGCCGTATCGCCGAGGTAGGCCAGTTGCTCGGCATCACCGTCCACGACCATGTGATCATCGGCAGCGAAGGCCACGTCAGCCTGAAGGCGAAGGGCCTGATCTAGGGCGAGCAGGTTGAAGCGGGCCCGGCGTCCAGGTCGAGGCAGCGGCCGTCGACTTCCCCTTCGGGTATCGCCACGCCGGCCAGCGCCGCGAGCGTGGGCGCGATGTCGACCACGCGGACCGGAAGCGGCTGCTCGAACCCGGCCAGGCCCTTGCGCCAGAACAGGATCGGCACCCGCCGGTCGTAGTCCCACGGCGAACCGTGCGTCGCGACCGCGCCCGGCACCGGCCGCGCGATCGGGGTCACCGCCTGCTTCAGCAGAACGACGATGTCGCCCGAGCGAGGGGCATAGAACGAAGCGCGGGCGCGGTCCTCGAGCGACCATTCGTCGACCGGCCCGGACGGCACCGGATGGGCGGCCAGCTCGTCGGCGTCGAACACCGCGGCAACCTGCGGAAATGCGCCGAGCCGTTTGATCGCCGCCGCCTTGACCCTGGCCTGCACCTCGGCAGGCAGCCCGCGATTGACGTGGTAGTCGCCGGCGGGCCCGCCGAGGAGCGGCGCCGGCAGTGCCGGATCGAGACCGAGCTCGGCGGCGATCGCGGCGCCGACATCGCGGGCATTGAGCTGCGGATCGATCCGGCCCGCCGCCGGGTCGCCCTGCATGTCGATGCGCTCGGGAATGTCGTGCCCGCCATGGTCGGCGGTAAGCACGACGGCATAATCGATGCCCTTGGCGTCGAGGAAATCGAACAGCCCGCCCAGCGACCGGTCGAGCGCAGCCTGCTGGATGCACATTTCGACTCCCTGGTTGCCGAAAGCATGGCCGACGTAGTCGTTGGCCGAAAGGCTGACGTTCAGCACGTCGGTCGCCTCGTCCTGGCCCAGCCGCATCGCCTCGACGAGCTTCTCGGCAACCTCGATCGTCCATCGGTCGAGCGCCGGACTGGTCCGGAATGCGCCATCGGCGCCGCCCGCCCGCGCGAAATGGCCGGTACCGACCGACAAGGTCCCGGTCACCGGGATTTCGCGCTCGAGATGCCGGCACCACTCCGGTACCGCCATAGCTTGGGCAGGCGCGGCAAATTCGGGCGCCAGCCGGGAATTGACCTCCGCCACGGCCTGGGCGGATGTCCGCTCCGGTGTCGTGGTAAACCGGCCCCGCTTCCAGAAGTACACCGCGTCGGCCGTCTTGCCGCCCAACATCAGCGCTGCACGGTCCTTCCCCGAGACGGCGACGTTGCGCGACGCCGGCTCCACCGCCCGGATGCGCTCGCCCAGCGTCGGCACGAGCAGGTGCCGGGCGGATTCGACATAGTGCTGATGATCGCTGCCCGCAGCGGTCTCGTCTTCCGCGCAATAGACGACCTTGTCCGCGCGGCCGATCCGCTGGTCGATCCAGCTATTGGCGATGATCCCGCTGCGCGCCGGATTCGCGCCGGTCATGATGGCGCCGTGCCCGGGGCACGTTTCGGTCGCAGCCTGGCCATGATAGCCCGATGGAAAGACCACGCCCTCGCTCAGTCGGCGCAGCCCTCCGGTGTAGTGCTGGCGGTATTGCGCAAACTGGTCGGCGGAAAACTGGTCGACGACGACGGCGACGATCAGCTTCGGCGCTCCTTCCTCTTCGGCAAGGGCCGGAGCAGCAGCGATCAGCCCCAGAGACGCGAGCACTGCGGCGCCAAGTGTGCGTAGGGATTTCAAGTTTCCGACCTTCCGATTGCTATCTTTTCGCCGATAGCCCCGATTTCGAGCACTTCCGTGACAACCCCGCCCGACTGGCGTTTCCGACGAGGTCTAGCGGGCGCTGATACCGTAGCGGGCATACTTGCGCTCCAGAGAGGGTTCTCGCGCCAGGGCTGCCGCGACGTCCTCCGCTCCCTTCGCGTCGCCCATGGCCCGCCGCACCACGCCCCGCATGAACAGCGACGGGCTCAGTTCGGGGCTCGACAGCAGGGCTGCGTCGATGTCGTCAAGGGCTTCCTGGAAGCGGGCGAGCCGGAAATAGGCCATCGCCCGGCTGTCGAGCACCGGCGGCGACCAGCTCGACTGCTCCACCGCGCGGGTGCAGATCTGGGCCAGGTCGTCCGTCTGGTAGTTCCAGCTCGCCTTGTACCAGCACCGCGCGTTGAGCATGGCTGGATCGCCGGGACGTTCGGCCAGAAGCTCTTCGATCCGGGCGTAGCCTTCATCCTTGCGGCCGGCCTGGGCGTAGAGATTGCTCAGTTCCATCACGATGGCTTGCCGCTCGTTCGCATCGCCGTCGAGATTCTCGACGATGGCAACGGCCTCGTCGACCCGGTCGAGCTCGGCGAGGATCTGTGCCTCGTAGATGCCCGTCCCGACCGACGGGTCGAGATCGGAGGCCGCGCGGGCGTCCGCCAAGGCATCGTCGAGACGGCCCAGATCGGCCAGCAGCCCCGCGCGCGCCCAGTAGGCCTGACTGTCCGGCTCGAGTTCAATCACCTTGTCGAGGTCGGCCAGCGCGCCGCTGCGGTCGTAGGTGCCGCTGCGGAAGCGGGCGCGGTTGCGATAGTTGTCGGCGTCGTCCGGATCCTTTTCGATGAGCCGCGAATAAGCCGCTTCGATCGCTGCAAGCCGCGAACGGTCCTCGGCCCCGGCAAAAGCGAAGCGCCGCGCCGTCGCGCGCGGTGCTTCGAGCGTCAGGGCAAGCGAGCCGAGACGGCTGGCGCGCGAGCGCTCGGCCATCGCCTGGTCGGCCGACAGCTCGCCGCCCTGCGAGGTGGCGAAATCGGTCACGACAACGCGATCGCCCTCGATCTTCGCGCTGCGTTCGAGGTGTGTCCCGGCAATGTCCTCGTCCAGTGCCGCCTTCCCCTCGAGTTCGAACTTGCCGTCGGTTTCGGGCAGCAGAATCGTGACCTCGTCCTTTTCCGCCATGGGTCCATCGAGCTGGACCGGAAGCTCGCTCCAGGCCTTGCGCGAGCGGTCGGGCTTGAACTCGAAACCGGTGGTGACGAGGTTCAGCGGCCGCTTGCCCTGGCCGCGATCCCACCGCCACGGCGATGTCATGAGTCCGTTCGCCCGGACGATCGCGCGGTTGCCCGCTGCATCGAAGGTCATAGAGCCCTCGACGACTTGCGCCGGGCCGAGAACCGAGATCACGAACCCGGAGACGAGATCGTCCATCTGGTCCTTGCCCGCCTGATCGATCAGCGCGCGCACGTTGCCGGCAAGCGAGCCGGCGATGGTCCACTCTGCATTGAACAGCATCGGCAGATCGAGCCCGGCGCGGCTATCGTATTCGATCCTGGCGATGCGGTCGAATTGAGCGGCCGCGCGCGGCGTCATCGCGACGAGTTCGGCGCCCTTCGGGCGGACGGGCAAGGCGTTCCTGAATGGCGGTACCGCCTTCAGCGTCGCCAGCGTTGCGCCCGAATCGGTTCCGTCGAGCCAGTATTCCTCGCCGCCGGCATTCGCGTGGACGATGATGTGATCGAACGCCCCGGGCATCGGCTGCATGTCCGGCACTGCGTCTCCCGCGACCGAACTGACCAGCGCGGGCTCGGCCTCGATGCCCATCTCGTGCAACAGCGCGAGCAGCAGGAGGGTCTTGGCCTTGCAGTCGCCATAGCGCTTTTGCCAGGTGTCCGCCGGGCTCTGCGGGATGTAGTTGCCGCCCTCCATGCCGACAGCGAGATAGGCCACTTCGTCCTGCACCAGCCGCAACGCGGCGGCCATTCGCGGCAAGGTTTCCGCGTTCGCCGCCACGATTTTCGCGACTTCGGCGGCCAAGGGCCCTTCGGGCGCTATGGTGCCTGCAGTCGAATAGAGCGGCGCCATGACGCGCGAGACTTCGCCCCAGTCGGCAAAGCTGCTGGCTTGGAGCAGGACCGGCAGCTTGTAGCGGGTCGGCGCGTCTTCCGGCATGTCCTCCGGCTTGGCGAGCGGCAGGGTGACGGTGATCGATTCGAACCCGCCGTCGGCGACCGGCTCGGGCAGCTCGATGCTGCGCGTGGCGGACCAGTGGACGTCGGATCCGGCAGGCCACGACAGCTGCACGCTGGCCGCCTTGGCCTCGAACGGAACCGCGGGCAACGGGGCGACCGACTGCATTTCCTTGCCCAGCGTCTGGTCGGAAATCGTCGTGCTGTAGGCGACGCGCAAGACATCGCCGACGCGCAGCCCGGGTACTGTCAGCGTCGCGGTCATCGCACCGGTAAGGGTGCGCTGCTCGAGTTGCTGTTCGCGGCGCAGCACGTCGAACTTGGCGCCCTGCGCCAGCACGTCGATGGTCTGATCGCCGCGGACGATCGAAACGCCATGGATGATCAGGTCGCCCTTATCGGGCAGCCACGGAGCCTGGATGGTCCCCAGCGCATTGAGCATCTGCGGGTTGTCGACCCGCAGCGCCCGGTCGATGTAGCTGGTGACGGTTCCGTCGGCGAGCCGTCGCTGATCGTCATAGAGGATGATCGTCGGGCTTTCGGCCACGGCCGGCAACGGCTTCACCGAGACCCATTCCGGGGCGGGCCGATAGAGCGGCTCCTCCCCCGCAATCGCCGGCGCAGCCAGAGCCGCGGCTGACAGCAAAAACAGATATTTGAACATATTCGATGCGCCCCCTGCTGCGGTCCCACCCGCACTTCCGGCGGTACAAAAACATGCTGCTTACGGCAATGCAAACGCATTTGTGGCGGCGCCTGCGCTTGCCATCGCGGCGCGCGGCTTCTAGCGGCTGCGGCATCCCGTCCGCACCGGAGTTCTCGATGGTCCCCCGCTATTCTCGCCCTGCCATGACCGCGATCTGGGAGCCGGAAGCGCGCTATCGCATCTGGTTCGAGATCGAGGCCCATGCGACCGACAAGCTCGGCGATCTCGGCGTCGTCCCGAAGAGCGCCGCCAAGGCGCTGTGGGACTGGTGGAAGACCGATCCGAAGATCGACGTCGAAGCGATCGACGCGATCGAGGCGGTGACCAAGCACGACGTCATCGCCTTCCTCGACTGGGTCGCGCAACAGGTCGGGCCCGAGGCGCGCTTCATGCACCAGGGGATGACCAGCTCGGACGTGCTCGACACGACGCTCGCGGTGCAGCTCGCCCGCTCGGCCGACATCCTGCTCGAGGACCTCGACGCCCTCCTTGCCGCGCTCAAGCGCCGGGCGATGGAGCACAAGTACACCCCGACCATCGGCCGCAGCCACGGCATCCACGCCGAGCCGGTCACCTTCGGGCTCAAGATGGCCGAGGCCTATGCCGAGTTCAGCCGCGCCCGCGCCCGCCTCGTCAACGTCCGCGCGGAAATCGCCACCTGCGCGATCAGCGGCGCGGTCGGCACCTTCGCCAACATCGATCCGGCGGTGGAAGAGCACGTCGCCGAGCGCCTCGGCCTCGCGGTCGAACCGGTCTCGACCCAGGTCATCCCCCGCGACCGCCACGCGATGTTCTTCGCGACGCTGGCGGTCATCGCCAGCTCGATGGAGCGCCTCGCGGTCGAAGTGCGTCACCTGCAACGCACCGAAGTGCTCGAGGCCGAGGAGTACTTCAGCCCGGGTCAGAAGGGCTCGAGCGCGATGCCGCACAAGCGCAACCCGATCCTGACCGAGAACCTGACCGGGCAGGCGCGGATCATCCGCAGCTATGCCATGCCGGCGATGGAGAACGTGGCGCTGTGGCACGAGCGCGACATTTCGCACTCCTCGGTCGAGCGCTTCATCGGCCCCGATGCCTGCATCACGCTTGACTTCGCCCTCGCCCGCCTCGCCGGGGTGATCGACAAGCTGCTGGTCTATCCCGAGCGGATGAAGAAGAACCTCGACCGGATGGGCGGCCTGGTCCACTCGCAGCGCGTCCTGCTCGCGCTGACCCAGGCGGGGCTGACCCGCGACGACGCCTATCACCTCGTCCAACGCAACGCGATGAAGGTGTGGGAATCCGACGGCGAGCTTTCGCTGCTCGAACTGCTCAAGGCCGATCCCGAGGTCTCCGCGGCGCTCTCCGCCCGCGAACTCGAGGAGAAGTTCGACCTCGACTACCACTTCAAGAACGTCGACCGCATCTTCGAGCGGGTCTTCGCCTGACGCTTTCCTTCCGCCCGCATTGGACCTAGGTTCGCGGCAACCAAGAACTAGGGAGACCAAGCTCCATGCAAATCGTCCGCACGATCGTCTGGGTACTGCTGCTGGTCGCACTGCTCCTTTTCACGGTCTTCAACTGGCAGCCGGTGACGGTGAAGATCTGGGAAAATCTCGTCATAGAGACGAAGATTCCGGCGCTGGTCATCATCTCGTTCCTGCTCGGGCTCGTCCCGATGTGGCTGCTACACCGCGCCAACAAGTTCTATCTCGCCCGCCGGATCAACTCGCTCGAGACCGCGGCCCGCACCTCCGCCACGACGCCGGTGGCCCCCGCGCCGGCCCCGGAGCCGGCGGTGGTCGAGGAATCCGTCGTAGCGAAGGAGGAGCGCACCGTGCCCGAAGCGGAAAAACCGCGCGACAACCTTTCGCCGGAGGGCCAGTGAGCAACCCGGTCTACCTCGCTCTCGACCTGCCGCAACTCGACGCAGCAAGAGCGCTCGCCGAAAAGGTCAAGGCGCACGTCGGGGGGTTCAAGCTCGGCCTCGAATTCTTCTGCGCCCACGGCCACCACGGGGTGCACGAACTGGCCCACGTCGGCCTGCCGCTGTTCCTCGACCTCAAGCTGCACGACATTCCCAACACCGTGGCCGGCGCGATGCAGTCGATCCACGTGCTCGAACCGGCCATTGTCACCGTCCACGCTTCGGGGGGACGCGCGATGATGGAAGACGCCAAGGCCGCCGCCTCGGACAGCTGCAAGGTCGTCGCGGTGACCATGCTGACCAGCCTCGACGAGCGCGACCTCGTCCGCACCGGCGTGGCCGGCAGCGCGCACGACCAGGTCATGCGGCTCGCCGAGCTGGCCGAAGCCGCCGGTCTCGACGGAATTGTCTGCTCGGGGCAGGAAGTCGGCGCCGTGCACAAGCAATGGAAGGACGGTTTCTTCGTCGTCCCCGGCCTGCGCCCGGGCGGCAAGGCCACCGGCGACCAGAAGCGCGTCGTCACCCCGCGCAAGGCCCGCGACGACGGTGCTTCGGTGCTGGTGATAGGCCGCCCGATCAGCCGCGCCGAAGATCCGGTACAGGCCGCGCGCGAGATCGAGGCGACGCTCTAGCGCCCGCTCGGTTGAGGGTGACGAGCACGGGACTGTTCGCTAGGGACCCGCGCCATGTCCGAAGATACCGAAATCAAGATTTGCGGGCTCTCCACGCCCGAGACCCTCGACGCCGCGATCGCCGCCGGCGCGACTCACGTCGGCCTCGTCCATTACGAACCGAGCCCGCGCCATGTCTCGCTCGAAGATGCCGTCAAGCTGCGCCGCCGCGTCCCGCCGTCGGTCAAGGTGGTGCTGCTGCTGGTCAACATGGAGGCCCAGCCGACGGCGCTCGCACTTGAGGCCGTGCGGCCCGACGTCATCCAGTTCCACGGATCGGAAACCCCCGAGTGGCTGGCGCTGATCAAGAACAACACCTCGCTCGAAGTGTGGAAAGCCTGGGGCGTGCGCAATGCCGAATCCCTCGCCAACGCGCTGAAATACAAGGATTCGGTGCACAAGATGCTCTACGATGCCCCGGCGCAGAAGCTCCCCGGCGGCACCGGCACGGCGATCGACTGGTCGATCATGGAAGGCTTCCGGCACCAGATTCCCTGGGGTCTCGCCGGCGGCCTCTCGCCGACCAACGTTGCCGAGGCCGTCGCGCGCACCGGCGCCCCGCTGGTGGACGCCTCGAGCGGGCTCGAAAGCGCGCCGGGCGTCAAGGATGTGGACCTCATCGCCGAGTTCTGCAAAGCGGCGCGCGAAGCCTGAGGCAGCCATGACCGACCAGAAGCCCAATTCCTTCCGCAACCAGCCTGACGAGCGCGGGCACTTCGGCCAGTTCGGCGGCCGTTACGTCGCCGAAACGCTGATGCCGCTGATCCTCGAGCTCGAGAAGGAGTATCGCGCGGCGAAGGCCGACTCCAGCTTCCAGGAAGAGTTCGACGACCTGCTCGAACACTATGTCGGCCGCCCCAGCCCGCTCTACTTCGCCCCGCGCTTGACCGAAGAACTCGGCGGCGCGCAAATCTGGTTCAAGCGCGACGAGCTCAACCACACTGGCGCGCACAAGATCAACAACTGCATCGGCCAGATCCTGCTCGCCACGCGGATGGGCAAGACGCGGATCATCGCCGAGACCGGCGCGGGCCAGCACGGCGTCGCCACCGCGACAGTCTGCGCGCGCTTCGGCCTGCCCTGCACGATCTTCATGGGTGCCACGGATGTTGCCCGCCAGCAGCCCAACGTGTTCCGCATGAAGCTGCTCGGGGCGCAAGTCGTGCCGGTCACCAGCGGCGCGGCAACGCTTAAGGACGCGATGAACGAGGCGCTGCGCGACTGGGTCGCCAACGTCCACGACACCTTCTACATCATCGGCACGGCGGCCGGCCCGCATCCCTATCCCGAGCTCGTCCGCGACTTCCAGAGCGTGATCGGCACCGAAGCCCGTGCCCAGATGCTGAGCCGCACCGGCCGCCTGCCCGACCTGCTGGTCGCGGCGATCGGCGGCGGCAGCAATGCCATCGGCCTGTTCCACCCGTTCCTCGACGATCCCGACGTCAAGATGCTCGGCGTCGAGGCGGCAGGCCACGGGCTCGACAAGCAGCACGCCGCGAGCCTCGCCGGCGGCTTCCCCGGCATCCTCCACGGCAACAAGACCTATTTGCTGCAGGACGAGGACGGCCAGATCACCGAAGCGCACTCGATCAGCGCCGGCCTCGACTACCCAGGCATCGGCCCCGAGCACGCCTGGCTCAAGGAAACCGGCCGCGTCGAATACACCGCAGTGACCGACACCGAAGCGCTCGACGCCTTCCAGCTCCTCTGCCGCACCGAGGGCATCATCCCCGCGCTTGAACCGAGCCACGCCATCGCCGCCATCGTCAAGCGCGCGCGCCAGTTGCCCAAGGACGCAGTGATCCTCGCCAACCTCTGCGGCCGCGGCGACAAGGACATCTTCACCGTGGCCGAGGCCCTGGGAGTCGAGATGTGAGGGGCGCAATGAAGCCCTCTCCCCTTCAGGGGAGAGGGTTGGGAGAGGGGGAGTCCGGAGGCGCACATGCGTGACCCTGAACTCACAAGCCGCGCCCGCGCGATGCGCAGCGAAATGACCGAGCCTGAAACCCTGCTCTGGTTGGAACTCCGCGCCAAGCGCTTCTCCGACGTGAAATTTCGCCTCCAGAAGGTGATCCAGGACGAGCAGCACCATTACATCGTCGATTTCGCATCAAACGATCCGAAAGTGGTGCTTGAGCTTGATGGCGACACCCACGCCGCGCATGGGGCGTATGACGCGGCGCGGACGCGGTTCCTGGAGAGCAAAGGCTACAAGGTGCTGCGCTATACCAACATCGAAGTGATGCAGAACCTCGACGGTGTGCTGCAGCATCTGGCCTCGATCATCGAAGAGATGCGGCCCCCTCTCCCAACCCTCTCCCCTGAAGGGGAGAGGGATTTAGCAGCGCCAACCTCCTCCCTCTCCCCTTCAGGGGAGAGGGTCCGAGAGAGGGGAAAGCGATGAGCTCCCGCCTCTCCTCCGCCTTCGCCAAGGGCCACCCCGCCCTCATCTGCTTCATCACCGCCGGCGACGGCGACACTGCGGCCAACCTCGATGCGCTGGTCGCGGGCGGCGCGGACGTGATCGAGCTGGGCATGCCGTTCACCGATCCGATGGCCGACGGCCCCGCCATACAGGCCGCGAACCTGCGCTCGCTCGGCGCGGGCACCAAGACCGCCGACGTGCTGCGGCTCGCGACCGAGTTCCGCGCCCGGCACCCGGACATACCGCTGATTCTCATGGGCTATGCTAACCCGATGGTCCGCCGCGGGCCGGAGTGGTTCGCCGAGGCGTGCACGAAGGCCGGCGTCGACGGGGTGATCTGCGTCGATCTCGCGCCCGAGGAGGACCCCGATCTCGGTCCGCAGCTTCGCGCCGCGGGCATCTCGCTGATCCGCCTCGCCACCCCGACCACCGACGACAAGCGGCTGCCGACGGTGCTCGAAGGGTCCTCCGGCTTCCTCTACTACGTCGCGGTGGCCGGGATCACAGGCATGCAGCAGGCCGCGATCGGCTCGATCGAGGACAACGTCGCGCGCATCAAGCGCTCGACCGACCTGCCCATCGCCGTCGGTTTCGGCGTGCGCACCCCAGAACAGGCCGCCGAGATCGCGCGCGTGGCCGACGGCGTCGTCGTCGGATCGGCCTTCGTCGACATCATCGCCGAACATGGCGCAAACGCCCCGGAGCACTTGCACAAGCTGACGGCGTCGCTGGCCGAAGCGGTGCATGGGGCCTGCACCTAGTTCGTCATCCCCGCGAAGGCGGGAATCCACGGAAGCCACAGCACATGGTGGCCTGGATCCCCGCCTTCGCGGGGATGACGAAGCGCAAATTTGGTTCTAGGGCATCCGCATGAGCTGGCTTACCCGCGTCCGCAATTCGCTGCCCTTCGTGCCCAAGCGCGAGACCCCGGATAACCTGTGGGTCAAGTGCCCCGGATGCAGCGAGATGCTGTTCACCAAGGAATACGAGGAAAACCTCTACGTCTGCCCGCGCTGCGAGCACCACGGGCGGATCGGCGCCGACACGCGGCTCGACCAGCTTCTCGACCCGGGTTACGAGCTGCTTCCGGCGCCGCAGGTGCGCGAGGATCCGCTCAAGTTTCGCGATTCGAAGCGCTACACCGATCGCCTCAAGGCGGCGCGCGCCAGCAATGCCCACGACGATGCCTTCACCGCCGCGCTCGGCACGATCGAGGGGACCAGGGCCGTCGTCGGCGTGCAGGACTTCCTGTTCATGGGCGGCTCGATGGGCATGGCGGTGGGCGAGGCGTTCTGCGCCGGGGCTCAGCGCGCGCTCGACGAGAAGTGCGGCTACATCGTCGTCACTGCCGCGGGCGGCGCGCGCATGCAGGAGGGCATTCTCAGCCTGATGCAGATGCCGCGCGCCACGGTGATGACCCGGCGGCTGCGCGAAGCAGGCCTGCCCTATATCGTCGTCCTCGCCGATCCGACCACCGGCGGGGTCACCGCCAGCTACGCCATGCTCGGCGATGTACACATCGCCGAACCCGGCGCCTTGATCGGCTTTGCCGGGCAGCGCGTGATCCAGGAAACCATTCGCGAGAAGCTGCCCGAGGGGTTCCAACGCGCCGAATACCTGCACGAACACGGCATGGTGGACATGGTGGTCAAGCGCAGCGACCTGCGCGCGACGCTCGCCAATCTGCTCGGCTATCTCGCCCCGGCGCAGGCCGCCTGAACGCCGCCGCCCCGCCGCGGCCAGGAGCAGAATTCGCTTTCCTACAGGCCTGCAGATATGCTTGGGATGCAGCGGGTATCCGGCCGGTCGAAAGCGGTTTTCTCCGCCGAATCCGGGGATGTGTCACCCGGCGATTCTGCAAACAAATGACGTAACATCAGATGTTTGTCTGTGAAACCTCAGGGTGACAGGGTGTCGCTTGTGTCATCCTGCTGAAGCGAGAAGCAACGTGAAAGACTTCGCCACCTCCGACAATCCGCTGGTCCAGGCGCAACTCGACCGCCTGTCGCAGCTCTCGCTGCCGCAGGGGCGGCTCGGGCTGGAGACGATCCGCGAACTTCTCGCCCGGCTCGGCGATCCGCAGAAGCGCCTGCCGCCGGTGTTCCACGTCGCCGGGACCAACGGCAAGGGTTCGACCTGCGCCTACCTTCGCGCCATGCTCGAGGCGGACGGCAAGGTCGTTCACGCCGCCATCAAGCCCCATCTGGTGCGCTACAACGAACGCATCCGCATCGCCGGCGAGCTGGTGTCCGACGAACTGCTTGCGCAACTGCTGGAGGAGGTGCTCGACGCGAGCGAGGGGCTCGATCCGAGCTTTTTCGAGATCACCACCGCCGCCACCTTCCTCGCCTTCGCCCGCCACCCCGCCGACGCCTGCGTGATCGAGGTCGGCCTCGGCGGCCGGTTCGACGCGACCAACGTCATGGACCGCCCCGCCGCCTGCGGCATCGCCACGCTCGGCATCGATCACGAGGCGTTCCTGCTGGTGCCCGAAGATGGCGTGCCGGAGGAGCCGCTCGTGCGCATCGCCTTCGAGAAGGCCGGCATCGCCCGTCCGGGTTCGCCGCTGGTGACGCAGAACTACCCTGAGGCGCTCGAGCTCGAGATCGAGAAGCGCGCCGGGCTGGCTGGTGCGCCGCTGCACATGCGCGGCCACGACTGGTGGGCGGAGGTGGCGGACGCGATTCACTACCGCGACCGCCACGGCGAGCTCGATCTGCCGCTCCCCACCCTCCCCGGGCGGCATCAGGGCGATAACGCCGCGCTGGCTGTCGCCATGCTGCGCCACCAGGACGATGTCACCGTCTCGCCCGAGGCGATGGCGCGCGGCCTGCGCGAAGCCCGCTGGCCGGCGCGCCTGCAATTGCTGAGTCGAGGTCCGCTCACCGCGCTGGCCGCGGGCCGCGAGATCTGGCTCGACGGAGGCCACAACGCCGACGCCGGTCTCGCCATCGGCCGTCATTTCGCCGATCGGGACATCCACCTGATCATCGGCATGCTCTCCAACCGCTGCCCCGAGGCAATCCTCGATCCGCTCGCCGGGCGCCTGCTCAGCATCACCGCGGTGCCGATCGAAGGCAGCGACTGCCACCGCGCCGAGGCCTATGCGGACCGGGCGAAGTGGGCCGACAGCGTGGAGCAGGCGCTGCGCGCTCTGCCGCAAGACGGGGCCCCCGTGCTGATCGCCGGGTCGCTCTATCTCGCCGGCAAGGTGCTGCAGGCGAACGGGGAAGTGCCGGATTAGCGTTCCGCGCCGTTATGGATGCTGCCCGCGACGAATTGGCGCGCGGCGTCGCTTGCGCCCATCGTTTCGGCCCGCACCACCGAGGGCGCGAACTGCCGCGTCTGCAGCAGCGCCTCGCGGGAAATCGGTTCATCGAAGGCCATGCCGATCGCGTCGCCGTCCTGCCAGACGACTTCGGCAAAGACCTCGTAGCGCATCCAGCTCAGCACGCCTTCGCGCACTTTGGCGCCGTCGCGCATGATGACGTGCGCCCCGCCCTGCGACAGGTCGACCAGTCGCACGGTCTGCTTCCCGCGAAGGGTGATGAACGAGGCCGGGATGCCGAGGCGCAGGCGCGCATGCTCCCGCCGCGGGTTGTGGGCGGGGACATTCAGCGAAGGCGCTCTGGATGCGGGCATGCCTTTTCGTTAGCCCGGCGCTGGTTTTGACCGGGTTAACAAGCACCTACGCGGCCCTATCACCGCCTTCGCCGATCTCCCCGGCCGTGCCCATCGCCGCATCGACCAGCCCGGTGCGCGCCATCCACCAGAACAGCAGAATGCCGGGCAAGGCGGCGATCGTGGTGAGGAGGTAGAAATCGACATAGCCGATGCCCTCGATCAGCGCGCCTGCGGTGGTGCCGGTAATGAACCGCCCGACGACGCTCGCCCCGGCCGAAATCAAAGCGTATTGCGCGGCGGTAAAGCGCAGGTCGCACAGTGCCGAGAAATAGGCGACCACGACGACCCCGCCGTAACCGCTGGCAAAATTCTCGAATCCGATGGCCCCGGCCATGCCGAGGTTGGAATGGCCCGCAGCGGCGAGCAACGCAAAGCTCAGGTTGGAAACCGCCATCAGGATCAGCGCCCACAGCACCGAGCGTTTGAGGCCGATCTTGGCGTAAATCACCCCCCCGACGAATATGCCGATGAGGTAAGCCCAGAAGCCGACACCGACGTCGAAGAAGGCAATCTCGTCATTGCTGAACTGGAGATCGTCGAACAGCAGGCGGAACGTCAGGTTAGCCAGCGTGTCGCCGATCTTGTGGACCAGAATGAAGAGCAGGACGAGCAACGCGCCGCTGCGCTTGAAAAACTCGGCGAACGGCCCCGCGATCGAATTCCATATCTCGCCAAGGCCCTTCTTCTCCATCACCACCTTGCGCCGGACCGGTTCGCCCATAAGCAGCGCGGTAAGCATGGCCGGCAGCGCGAAGACGGCGCAGGTCATGTAAGCGATCGACCAACCGTAGCGGGCAGCCACCACCAGCGCGACGGCCGCAGCTCCTGCCGAACCGATGCGCCAGCCATACTGGCTCATGCCGGATCCGACGCCGAGCTGGTATGGCTTGAGGGTCTCGATCCGGTAGGCATCGATGACAATGTCGAACGTTGCTCCTGCGATCCCGACCAGCACTGCCGACAGCGCAAACCAGGCGATGTCGGCCTTCGGATCGGCCAACGCCAGATTGATCGTCGCGGCCATGACCAGGACGCCAACGACCAACATCCACGACACCCGCTGTCCCAGCGCGCCGAGTACCGGGAGGCGAACGCCATCCACAATCCACGCCCAGAGGGGCTTCAGATTGTAAACGAGAAACGCAAGGCTGAAGGCAGTAATGGTCGATTTCTCAATGCCGTCCTGCGCCAGACGCGTCGTCAACGTCGCGGCGATCATCGCGAACGGAAAGCCGCTCGAAACACCGACGAAGAACGCCGCCAGCGATTCCTTTTCGAGATATGGCTTGATCGAGCCCCACAGCCCGCGTTCCTGCGCTGGCAGGGTCTGTTCGATCTCGCTCATACGTTTCGCGTCCTCGCCGAAAGCTCCTGCTTAGCGCCGCGCACCATCATGGGAAGGGTGGATGAACCCTGCATCAACAGCTAGGGCCGCGGCATGACATCGAGCGACCGACCCGAAGGCGAACGCATCGCCAAGCTTCTCGCCAGGGCAGGCGTGGCCAGTCGGCGCGAGGTCGAGCGGATGATTGCCGAGGGGCGGATCGCGCTCAACGGCAAGAAGCTGGAAACGCCGGCGACCATCCTGCCCCACCTGCGCGGTGTGACGGTCGACGGCAAACCGGTCGGCAAGGCCGATCGCACTCGCCTGTTCCGCTTCCACAAGCCGTCGGGGCTCCTCACCGCCGAACGCGACCCCAAGGGGCGCCCGACGATTTACGATGCGCTGCGCAATTCGCTCCCGGGGGATGCGCCGCGATTAATGCCGGTCGGCCGCCTCGACCTCAATACTGAGGGCCTGCTGCTGATGACCAACGACGGCGAACTCAAGCGGGCAATGGAGCTGCCCTCGAGCGGTATTCCGAGGACGTACCGGGCGCGGACGTTCGGCGATGTCACCCAAAGCCAGCTCGAAGATCTGATCGAAGGCGTGACGGTCGAAGGCGTCAATTACGGCCGCATCGACGCCAATCTCGAACGCAGCACCGGCCGCAACCAATGGATCGAACTGACGCTGACCGAAGGCAAGAACCGCGAAGTCCGCCGGGTGCTCGAACACCTCGGGCTCCAGGTCAGCCGCCTGCTGCGAACAGCTTACGGCCCCTTCGTGCTCGGAGACCTTCCGCGCGGGGCAACCGACGAATTGAAAAAGCAGGACGTCGAGCGCTTCGTGTCGAGCCTGAACAAGGGGCACCGATGAGGGTCATCGCCGGCGAGTGGCGCGGCCGGCTCCTGCGCGCGCCGGTCGGCGATACGACCCGTCCCACCGCCGACCGAACCCGCGAAGCGCTCTTTTCGATGCTCACCAGCCGGCTCGGCAATTTCGACGATCTCGCGGTCGGCGACCTTTTCGCCGGATCCGGCGCACTCGGTCTCGAAGCGCTGTCGCGCGGTGCGGCAACGGCCCTCTTCGTCGAGCAGGATGCGGCGGCACTCAGGGCGCTGCGATCCAACATCGCGGCGCTGCGCTGCGCCCAGCGCTGCGACGTGCGGGCGCAGTCGGTCTTGGCTCTGGGGCCGGCGCGCCGGCCGCTCGACCTGCTACTGCTCGATCCGCCCTACGGAACGGGTGCCGGCGTGGTGGCGCTCGAGAAGCTGAAGCGGCTGGGCTGGATCGCGCCGGGAGCCTGGCTCAGCGTCGAAACCTCGCGCAAGGAGACCGTTGACGCGAAGGGCTTCACGGTCGACACAGTGCGCGACAGCGGCAAGGCCCGTTTGCATCTACTGCGGCTCGATTGAGCCGGCCTTCTCGCAAAGGTCAGCCGCCATTGTCATTTTCGTTGTCGTCGAGCTGGCTGGCGGGCTTGCCCGGCCAGTAGGACAGGGCACGAGAATGTCCGGGCGCGCCGCCCTCGCCCGGGTTCTGGCAGCTATCGTGAACCTTGCGGCTGCACACCGGGTACGTCTTGTTGAGGACCGACGCGGGCGGGGCTGTGAGATTGCCCGGGTCGTTGTGCGCCACGACCGGTGGTGTGGCGGGATCGTTGTCCGTAACGACTGCTGTCGCCGAAGGCGGAGGCGCAGCCTGCGCGTTGGCCGCCGCGGCCGTGTTGGCGGTTACCTTGGCCTTGCCGGCCGCCCCGACCTGCTGCGCGATCGAGGTCCAAGCCTCGGTTCGCTGTGCAGGCGTCATTGCCGCGATTTGGGCCTTCTGTTGGGGCGTGAGGAGGAAGTAATTCTTCTGCTGGTCCGGCGTCAGCGTCCAGAAATAATCCTGGTAAATCGGATCCCATGCCAGATAGACCGTCTGCCGATCCGGCGGCCAGGTATCGAACGTGGCCTGCTGCTCGGTCGTCAGCGTAACGGCGGCGTCAGCGTCCTGCGCCATCGCCGGCATGGCGGCGACGGCAAGCGCCGCAACCCCTGCGAAAATGAACTTGTGCATGGTACTCTCCATCGATCGTCCCTGTGCGCCGAAAAAAACGCGCGCGTCCCTCCGGCGGTTCCGGCCAGCGGCGATGGGCTACCCTTGCGTGCACACTCGATGTTCCCTAGCTGTTCGCCGTGAGCGACACACCTCCACCAGCCCGAACAGAGCCTGCAGGCGAAGCGCCGGCGTGGCTCGACGGCCTCAATCCTCCGCAGAAGGAAGCGGTGCTCACGACAGAAGGGCCGGTGCTGATGCTGGCGGGCGCCGGCACGGGGAAAACCGCCGCCCTGACCGCCCGCCTCGCCTACCTGATCCGCACACGGCGCGCCTGGCCTAGCGAAATCTTATGCGTCACCTTCACCAACAAGGCCGCGCGCGAAATGCGCCACCGCGTGGGTGAGCTGATCGGCGATGCGGTGGAGGGCATGCCGTGGCTTGGGACCTTCCATTCGATTTGCGCCAGAATGTTGCGTCGGCACGCCGAATTGGTGGGACTGCAGTCGAACTACACCATCATCGACACCGACGACCAGATTCGCCTGCTCAAGCAGCTGATATCCGACCAGGGCCTGGATGAAAAACGCTGGCCGGCGCGTCAGCTGGCCGGACTGATCGATCGCTGGAAGAACCGCGGGCTCAATCCGGGCGATCTCGATGCTGTCGAGAACGAAGCCTATGCCAACGGTAAGGGCCAGCAGATGTACGGTCTTTACCAGCAGCGGCTCAAGAGCCTCAATGCCTGCGATTTCGGCGATCTGCTGCTGCACATGCTCAACATTCTGCGCACCGAGCGCGACGTGCTGCAGATGTATCAGAAACGCTTCAAGTACGTGCTGGTCGACGAGTACCAGGACACCAACGCGGTCCAATACCTGTGGCTGCGACTGCTGGCGCAGGAGCGGAAGAACATCTGTGTGGTCGGGGACGACGACCAGTCGATCTATTCCTGGCGCGGCGCGGAGGTCGCCAATATCCTGCGCTTCGAGAAGGATTTTCCAGGCGCCAAGGTCGTCCGGCTCGAACAGAACTATCGCTCGACGCCGCCGATCCTCGCCGCGGCATCGGGCCTGATTGCGGCCAATTCCGAACGCCTCGGCAAGACCCTGTGGACTGAGCAAGGCGGCGGCGACAAAGTCCGGGTGATCGGCGTCTGGGACGCGCCCGAAGAAGCGCGCCGCGTGGGCGAAGAAATCGAGCGTCTCGAGCGCGAGGGAGCGCCGCTCGAGCAGATAGCGATCCTCGTGAGGGCACAGTACCAGACGCGCGAGTTCGAAGACCGGTTCATCCAGATCGGCCTGGGTTATCGTATCGTCGGCGGATTCCGTTTTTACGAGCGGGCCGAGATCCGCGATGCCCTCGCCTATTTGCGTGTGATCGCCCAGCCGCAGGACGATCTCGCCTTCGAGCGGATCTACAACCAGCCCAAGCGCGGCCTCGGCGCGAAGACGCTGGAAGCGATGCATCGCCATGCGCGGGCGACAGGGCTCCCGCTCGCGGTCGCCTCGCTACAACTGGCGGACAGCGACGAGCTGCCGCCACGGGCGCGCGGAACCATCGCCACGCTCATGGGCGATTTCCTGCGCTGGCGGGAGATGAGCGAGAAGGTCACCCCGTCCGAACTGCTCCGCACCGTGCTGGAGGACAGTGGATACGACGCAATGCTAAAGGCAGACCGCTCGGCCGAGAGCGCCGGGCGGTCCGACAACCTGACCGAACTTGCGCGGGCAATGGAGGACTACGAAACCCTTGGCGACTTCCTCGAGCACGTCAGCCTGGTGATGGATAACGATGCGGCGAGCGACGAGGACAAAGTCACCATCATGACCATGCATGCCGCCAAGGGGCTGGAATTCGACAACGTCTTCCTCCCCGGCTGGGAGGAAGGCGTATTCCCGAGCCAGCGCGCGCTCGACGAGGGCGGGCTCGCTAGCCTCGAGGAAGAGCGCCGGCTCGCCTATGTCGCGATCACCCGTGCCCGCCGGCGTTGCACCATCCTCCACGCCGCCAATCGCCGCATTTACGGCCAGTGGACCAGTTCGATTCCGAGCCGCTTCATCGAGGAGTTGCCCGAGGACCACATCGAGGTCGAGACGACCATGAGCGGGGGTGCCTCGCTATGGCGCGCCAACTGGTCGGAGCGCGACGATCCCTTCGCGCATGTCAGCAGTGCTAGGCCCGAACGCTCGGGGACGCGCGGCCCCGGCTGGCAACGCGCGCTCAGCTCCGGCTACGATCCCACGCCGAAACGGCTGGCGGAACCGGGACGCAGCGCCGCCAGCTTTGCCGCCAAGCCGCGCAGCGACATCGCGGTCGGCGCGCGGGTCTTCCACGAGAAGTTCGGCTATGGCGAAGTCGTCGATCAGGAGGGCAACAAGCTCGAGATCGAATTCGAGCAGGCCGGCACGAAGCGGGTGATCGACAGCTTCGTCACGCTCGCCCGTTGAGACTCGCCGGAAACCTCGGCCCGGTGCCGCGTTGGTTGCGCAAAGGAGACTTCACATGAGCAGCGACACTGGCAACACGCAGGCGAAGAAGGAACACCGCGGCAGCGACAACCCGAACGAGAAGCTGCAGAAGCAGGAATCGCGCAGTCCCAACCATTCGAACGCCCGCGACCGCACCGGGCGTAAGGGCGGTGACAACGCGGAAGATCTATAACGTTTACGCGGCCGGCGAAGGCGAGGCCCGGCGGGCGCGGCGTATGACCGCTTCGAACGGCCGAGCCAGTTCTCCGAGAAATGGGCGGCTGCCACCGGCTATGCCGGTACGGCAATCGAGGTGCTCCGAAGCGTCGTCGAAGGTGCCGAACAAGCGATCCCAGATCGAGAAGAAGCCGCCGAAGTTCTGGCCCATCAAAACCTCGTCGTCGATGTGGTGCAGGCGATGCGCCGCGGGCGACATCAAAATCTTACCCACCGGGCCGAGCGTCCACGGCAGGTCGGCATGGATGAAGTAGCCCCACCAGGTGCGGATGAGTGAAGAGGCGATCACCGCCCAGGCCGGAAAGCCGAGCAGGATAAGCGGGATCGCATCGATGACGTTTCCGAACAGGTGGCTGAGCGGATGTTTGCGTAGCAAGGTCAGCCAAGTCATCGCCTCGTCCGAGTGGTGCGTCGCATGGATCGGCCATAGCGCGGGAACATGTTCGGCCCGGTGGCGCCAGTAGACCATGAATTCGTCGATCAGCAGGGCGAGCAGCAGAAGCGCGACTTCGGGCACGCCGAGCCAGAAGTCCGCCAGTGCCGGGAAGAGCCGTAACTGGCTTTCCAGCGATCCCGCGATGAACGAATAGAGACCGGCCAGGATGACGCTGTTGAGCGCTACAAGCATCAGGTTGGTGACCGACTCCGGCATTGCCTTGCGCAGCGCCGAGAGCGCGCCGCGCCGCTTTCTCGCTAGCGAGACGGCGGCGAACACCGCCGCGGCCGGCGCAAGAGCCAGCGCCACTGCATAAGCTTGCGAGGAAAGCGCATCCATGCGCGCCAGATTAGGCGCCAGATGGCAAACAGCGGGTTAAGGCGCCCCGCTTAAAGCGCGGATTGACCGAGGAATCCAGGCACCGGACCGTTCCACCCATCGGATTCGGCCTCGTCATCGATGGACGGCGCCGAACGAGGCTCATTCCGCGGCTTCGACCGGGCCGGCCGCTTCTCACGCGGTTCTTCGCGCTGCTGACTTTGTTCCGGCTCGGAGTGTTCTTCGCGCTGTTCAGGTGCTTCGGGTTCCGGCTGCGTCTCGCGGCGCTTGCCACGGGCAGGACGTTTCTTCGCCGTTTCGGCCTTCGGCTCCTGGTTCGCACCGCCCGAGCCTATTTCGAAGACGGGGATATCGATCTTCGTCAGCTTCTCGACGTTGGCAATCGCCTCGGCATCTTCCGGTGCGACGAAGGTAAAGGCACGGCCCTTCGCTCCGGCGCGGCCGGTGCGGCCAATGCGGTGCACGTAGTCGTCCGGATGCCAGGGCGTGTCGAAATTGATCACATGGCTCACGCCCTTGATGTCGAGTCCACGGGCGGCGACGTCGCTGGCAACGAGGATGTTGATCTCGCCCTTTTTGAACTGGTCGAGTTCCTTGATCCGGCTCGCCTGGTCCATGTCGCCGTGAATCTCGCCGGTCCTGAAACCCGAACGCTGCAGGCTCTTGTTGAGATCGCGCACCGTCGTCTTGCGGTTGGCGAAAATTAGCGCGCTGGTGACGTTGTCGGTCTCCAATAGCTGGCGCAGCACCTCGCGCTTGTTGCGCGACTGGACGTGAATCTTGTGCTGGGCGATGTTGATGTTGGCCGTCGCCGGACGCGCCACTTCGATATACTTCGGATTGGTCAGGAAACGGTCGGCCAGCTTCTTGATCGGCCCCGGCATCGTCGCGCTGAACAACAGCGTTTGCCGGTTGGCCGGAAGCTTTTCGCAAATGAACTCGATGTCGGGGATGAAGCCCATGTCGAGCATGCGATCGGCTTCGTCGATCACGAGCAGGTCGCAGCCAGTAAGCAGAATCTTGCCGCGCTCGAACAAGTCCATTAGCCGGCCCGGCGTGGCAATGAGGACATCGACGCCCTCGTTCAGAGCCTTGACCTGGTCGCCCATCTGCACGCCGCCGATGAGCAGCGCCATCTTCAGGTCGTGGTTCTTGCCGTAGTTCTCGAAGTTTTCAGCGACCTGCTGCGCCAGTTCGCGGGTCGGCTCGAGGATCAGGCTGCGCGGCATCAACGCGCGGCGCCGGCCATGCGCGAGAATGTCGATCATCGGCAGCACGAAGCTCGCAGTCTTGCCGGTGCCGGTCTGAGCGACGGCGATGAGGTCCTTCATCATCTGGACCTGCGGGATCGCCTGCGCCTGGATCGGCGTTGGCTCGGTGTAGCCGGAGGCTTCCACCGCCTGAAGCAATTCGTCTGACAGGCCGAGATCGGCAAATTTCATAGGTTACGATGTCCGGAATATGGCTGGGCGCGGGATTGTCCCGTAACCGACGCGCGCGCCCTACGCTTTGACAGCGCGCAAAGTCAAGGAATGCGGCTCAGTCCTTGACGGCGACAAGCCGATTGAACTGCGCCACTTCACAGCTGCTGCCGGCCCGCGACTGCAGCTGGTCCCGGCCGGAGCAGAGCATTCCGTCGCTGCTACGCTCGACATAGAAGCCCGAGTAAAAGGCCTGAGCGTCGCACGCTCGATCGAGCGCTGCACTGAGAACGCGATGATCGCGCATGAACAGCAGAAGGCGGTTGCTCTGTACCGGGGCGACCCCCGCGATACTCTGGATGGGGACGCAGCTGTCGAGCTTCACTTCCTGATAGCGCGTTTCCATCGATCGGCGCGGGAGGGTCGAGAGCATCCTCTCACGGGTCGCCGGCGGGCTCGGGGCGATGCGGATGATGACGCGCTCCTCGATCCGGACCTGGTATTGACCTTGCGGGCGCAGGGTCCGCTCGATCACGAGGAAAGGTGCCGGCAGGCTCTGCATGCCCACAGCCGAAGACGCATCGCCAGGCCTAACCTCGTGCGTCACCTCGGCGCGCAGCAGCGGCGGCGGCGCGAACGGCGGCGCGGCGAGAGCAAAGGTGGACAAAAGGGCGGTAAGGCTGATCATCGAACAATCGTTATGACATGCGACCCGGCGAGCCGCGCGCTTTCCCCCTTACGACGATCGCTTGAATAGCGGCTTAACCCTCAGATTGCGTTTTGCAAACCGCCCGCGCCTTTGCCAAAGGAGCCGGGTGAGCACATCAGACCCATTCCTCGCCGAAGCGGCCGACCTCCTCGGCCCGCGCGGCCTGACCCGCGATCCGGATATCATGGCCCCCTGGCTGACCGACTGGCGCGGCAGGTTCACGGGCGAGGCCATGGCCCTTGCCTCCCCGGCGTCGACCGAAGAGGTGTCCGCGCTCGTGAAGCTGTGCGCCGCTCACGGAGTGCCGATCGTCGCGCAGGGCGGCAATACCGGCATGTGCGGCGGCGCCACGCCCGACGGCTCGGGCAACGCCATCCTGCTGTCGCTGCGCCGGATGAACGCCATTCGCCGCCTGGATACGGAAGCCCGCGAGGCGGTCTGCGAGGCGGGGGTCATTCTCCAAACCTTGCACGAGGCGGCGGAGGCGGAAGGTCTGCGCTTTCCTCTCACCTTGGGCGGCAAGGGTTCGGCAACCATCGGCGGCCTGGTTTCGACCAACGCAGGCGGGACGCAGGTGCTGCGCCATGGTTCGATGCGCGCGCAGGTGCTGGGCATCGAGGCGGTGCTGGCCGACGGGTCGGTCTTCAACGCGCTTCCAGCGCTCAAGAAGGACAATCGCGGTTTCGACCTCAAGCAATTGCTCATCGGCTCCGAAGGCACGCTGGGGATCGTGACCGCGGCAACGCTCAAGCTGTTGCCGGCTATCGGCGAGCGGCGGGTTGTCTGGGCCGGGGTGTCATCCTTGCCCGCGGCCCGGAAGCTTTTGCTGCATTGCCAGAACGTGGCGGGTGATGCGCTCGAAGGCTTCGAGGTCATCCCCGCCAAAACACTGGGCGATGTCGTGCGGCACCTGCCCGACGCACGCGAACCCCTGGCGGAACCCCACGCCTGGCACACGCTGATCGAACTGGTTGCCGAACGCGGCGACACGGACCGCATCGGCGGCCTGGCGGAAGACATGCTGTCGAGCGCCTTCGAGGCCGGGTTACTCGAAGATGCGGTCATTGCCGCGAACGAACGTCAGGCCGAAGATTTCTGGCTGCTGCGCGATTCCATTGCGCCCGCAGAGCGCGAAAAAGGGCCCGCTGTGCAACATGACATTTCGGTTCCGGTGGATCGGATGCCTGAATTCGTGGAATTCGCCGTGCCTCATCTGGAGGAGAAATGGCCCGGTACCGAGGCGCTGGCGTTCGGGCATCTCGGCGACGGCAATGTCCATTTTCACGTCATTGCCCCGCCGGGCGTTGCTCCGCACGCATGGCTGACGGGCGACGGCAAGAAGATCAGCGCCGAAGTCTACGAGCTTGTGACCGCCTGGCACGGTTCGATCAGCGCCGAACACGGCATCGGCCAGCTCAAGCGCGACGAGTTCGGCAGGTTGGGAGATCCGGTGCAACTGGCGCTGATGCGCGCGATAAAGCAGGCGCTCGATCCGCAAGGGTTGCTCAACCCCGGCAAACTCGTGCCGCTTGCACCCGGCGCGGGGAGTCACTAAAGCGCGCGGTTCGTACCGCCGGGCCCGCAAAGGGCCGCACCAAGCAGCTTTTCCGGAGAGAACGATGGCCAGCGCGCCGCAACCGCAACTGCCCCTTTTCTACAACGATCTCACGCCGCTCAACAGCCGCGATCACGGCAAATATCGCGCCAAGTCGACCGACAAGGCGCCGTGGGTCGCCAAGCAGCACGCCATTCCGCTGACCAGCGACGAGTTCGTCCTGGCGTCGCGCGACTTCCCGATCGTCTTCTCTCAGGGCGATAACCCGGTACCGCTGGCGCTCATGGGCCTCAACGAAGGGCTCAACACTTTTTTCGAGGACGATGGCACGGTCCGCGAACCGGTCTACATCCCGGCCTACATTCGGCGTTACCCATTCCTGCTCGCGCGGCTCGATGCGAATTCGGAAAACATGTCGCTGTGCTTCGACCCTAGCAGCGACCTTGTCGCCGAAGGCGACGAGGGGGTGGCCCTCTTCGACGGTGAAACCGCGACCGAGCACACCCAGGGACTGCTGCAGTTCAATCAGTCGTTCGAGGAAGCGGGCCTGCGCACGCGGAATTTTATCGAGGAACTCAAGAAGACCGACTTGCTGATGCAGGGCGAGGTTTCGATCCAGCGCAACGAGGAACCTGATCGGCCCTACGTCTACCGCGGCTTCATGATGGTCGACCAGGACAAGCTACGCGAACTGCGCGGCGACCAGCTGCGGACCTGGAACCAGAACGGCCTTCTGCCACTGATCTACGCCCATCTGTTTTCGCTCGACCGCATGCGGGTGATTTTTGCGAAGCAGGTCGAACAGGGCTGGGAGCCGAAATCCGCCGCTGGCGACGCCCGGACGGCGGACGTCGAAGCTTCCGTCTGACGCGACAATTTGCGACTTTTGCACCCTTGAACCCAAGGGCTTGCAAACCTAGATTGACAAGGTCCGGATAGCGCTTCCCTCATGGCCTGTTCGGATAGGTGCACTTCGGTGCGCCTCCTCCCTGAACCTTGGCCACCTCGTGCGTAATGCACGAGGTGGTTTTTTCTTGCCGGTCACTCGGCCGCGAGACTCGCCGGCTGACCGAGCATGCCCATTTCGTCCGCGAGCCGGCGCACCAACCCGGTCAGCAATGCGCAGGTGGCGGCAAACCCCGGGCCGGGCTCGCGCAGTTCGGCATCGAGATATGCTCCGCGGCACACTTCCACTTGTATCGCATGTATTCCGCGAGTCGGCGCTGCGTGGCGATCGAGCACATAGCCGCCCGCGTAGGGCCTGTTGTGCGCTGCACGGCGGCCGGCGCCGGCAAAGTGACCGAAAGCCGCGGCACACAACGCGCCAGAACATGAGCTGCCGAAGCGATCTCCAATTACGAACTCGGCCGCCTGATGGCGATCTCGCACGGTCGACAGCGGGGGCATCGAATGCAGGTCGATCAACAAGGCCTGCCCCCAGCGGAGCTGCAACGTCGTAAGTTCGTCTGTCAGGGCGGCATGGTAGGGCACGTGGATTTCTTCGATGCGGCGCTGGAAATCCTGGTTGGTCAGCCGCTGCTTCCAAATCTCGCCCGTCCCCGGCAGCCGGCGCGGGACCAAGCCGAGTCCGCCGCGCGCACGGCGTGAGACTCGGATCGAGCCGCAGCCGTCTGGACGCCCGCTGGCCAGCATGTCCCAATCCATTTCGTCGGGCGCCCGGTTGAGGTCGATCATTGCCCGCGGAGCATGGGCGACGAGCAAACCCGCCCCTGTAGCGCGCGCCATTTCGCGGGCAATCAGGTCGACATGACGGTCCTCGAGCCGAATCCCGACCCCGACCGGGTCACGCATCTGGGCGAGTAACGCGCGCGGGTAACTACGTCCCGCGTGGGGAACGGCGATGAAGACGGGAATCGGCGAAGGGTTGCGACGAAGGAGCGAAAAGGTTGGTCGACTCGGGGCGCCGGGAATCGCGCCGTACCCTGCAAGGGGCAAATCCGCGGAGTCCTCTGTCGAATCGATCATCCACACCTAGCTGCCCGGCGTATGAGGCTGTGTCAAAGCTGGTCACCTGGGATTTGCTGGAAGGATTCTTAACGGCCCCGCGCTAAGGGACCGGCCTGAAACGGAGGCCAGTCGAATGATCCGCATCTTGTTAGCCGAAGACGATCAGGCGATGCGCGCCTATCTCTCCCGGGCGCTCGAAAACGCGGGTTACGAAGTCTACGCGGTGGACCGCGGAACTATGGCGCTCCCTTTGCTCGAAGATGGCGAATTCGACCTCCTGCTGTCCGATATCGTGATGCCGGAAATGGATGGCATCGAACTGGCGCAGCGCTGCTCGGAAGTCAGCCCCCGTACGAAAGTGATGTTCATCACCGGCTTTGCCGCCGTCTCTCTACGCCCGAATCGCACTGCTCCTCAGGCGAAAGTCCTCTCGAAACCGTTCCATCTTCGCGATCTCGTGCTCGAAGTGGAGCGCATGTTCGAAGACGCACAGAGCGTTTCTCTCTAACCCACTTGCCACCGCACCGAGGCGAGGCTATTGGCGCGCCTCCCGATGGTACGGGCGTATAGCTCAGTGGTAGAGCACTGTGTTGACATCGCAGGGGTCCCAAGTTCGAACCTTGGTACGCCCACCATCGGGCAAGTGGAGGAAGCGTCGCGCGAGCGGCGCTTTTTCTTTATGCTACTGCCACCAAAGTCCCCCTCGACCGTTAGCAGGTGAATGCCAGCACAAATTCCGGGAGCGCGGATCAACGCGATCGCTAGCGCCTGCCCCACGCAGGACGTTGAAGAGACCTATCGGCGCTGGGCGGGCGAAATCCTGACCGACAAGCGCGATGCGAAGCTTTTCGACCGCATGGCCGAACGATCGGGCATCGAACACCGATGGTCGGTTCTCGGCGAGGCCGCCGACCTCTCGCCCGGCGGCGTCTACAGCAGCGGCGCGAGCCCGACGACGGCGCAGCGCATGGCAATCTATGCCCGCGAGGCTCCCCCGCTTGCGCTGGCGGCAATCCGCAAGCTTCCCGACATCGACGGCGTCACGCATCTAGTGCTCGCCAGCTGCACCGGTTTCATCGCCCCGGGCGTCGATCAGATCATCGCCCGCGAACTTGGCTTGGCGGGAGACGTCGAGCGCACGCTGATCGGCTTTATGGGCTGCTATGCCGGGGCGACAGCGCTACGCACCGGTGGGCATCTGGCTCGGGCCAATCCGGGCGCGAAGGTGCTCGTCGTGACGGTCGAATTATGCAGCCTGCATCTGCAGCAGGAAGCCGATCTCGAGGCGACGCTGGCAATGGCCCAGTTCAGCGACGGGGCCGCCGCGGCGATCATCTCATGCGAGGGTCCGGGGCTGGCCATCGGCGAAGGCCTCTCGGCCACTCTCCAGGAAAGCAGCGACCTGATAACCTGGACGATCGGCGATACCGGATTCCTGATGAACCTCTCCGGCGCTGTTCCGCGCCGGTTGAGCCAAGCGCTGGCCGATCCCGATCTGGCAAGCCGTATTGTCGATGGCGGCGAGGCTGCCGATATCGATGCCTGGGCAGTTCATCCGGGCGGCGCATCGATCCTCGACGCGGTGGAAAGGGCCTTCGACCTGCCCGCACAAGCCCTGACCGAATCGCGTGCCGTCCTGCGCAACTACGGAAACATGTCGTCCTCGACGGTGCTTTTCGTTCTCGAGCAAGTCCTGCCCCGCCATCCGGACCGGGGCGTCGTGCTGGCCTTCGGGCCGGGACTGGCGATGGAAGGTTTCCGCTTCGGCTGGACCGACGGCGATGCTTGCTGAGCGGCTGCAAGCCGAAGAGCTGATGGACGACCCGGCGCTCGACGCCGCGACATATCACGCAGTGCTTGCCGACCTCGCCAAGGTCAACAGGGCAACTTTCGCCCACCGCCCGACCCTCGACTTTGTCGCTCGTGCCGTTGGCAATCGGAGCGAGTTCTCGCTCCTCGATGTCGGCTTCGGCGACGGCGATATGCTGCGCCAGGTGGCGCGCTGGGCCAGGCGGCGAGGAATCCGCGCCCACTTGACGGGGATCGACCTCAACCCTCGGAGCAAGGCAGCCGCGGAACGCTCGCCCTCGCCCGGCGATCCGATTGCCTACCTGACCGGCGATTACGCTTCGCTGGGCGGCCAGGGGTTTGACTGCATCATCTCGAGCCTGGTGGCGCACCACATGAGCCACGAGCAGCTCGTTGCTTTCCTGCGCTTCATGGACCGCGAGGCGCGGGACGGATGGTTCATCAACGATCTCCACCGTCACGGTTTCGCCTGGCTCGGTTACCCCATTCTGGCCCGCGCCATGGGCTGGCATCGGATCGTCCGGCTCGACGGCAAGACCTCAATTGCGCGCAGCTACCGGCCGGACGAATGGCCGCCGATCCTCGCTGAAGCGGGGGTCGATGGCGCGAAAGTCAGTCGGTTGTTTCCGTTTCGCCTCTGCGTCGAGCAGCTGCAATGAGCGAGGTCGTCGTGCTGGGAGCCGGGCCGGCCGGGTGCGCTGCAGCCATCGAACTTGGCCGTGGTGGCGGCAAGCCGGTTCTGATCGACCGGAACGCCCGGCCGGGCGACGCGCTGTGCGGCGGCTTTCTCAGCTGGCGTACCGCGCAGCGCCTCGGCCAGCTCGGTTGCAGCCCCGAGGAGCTCGGCGCCCACCGGGTCGACACGCTGATGCTCTACGGCCCGGGCAGATCGGTGAACGTGACCCTGTCACAGCCCTGTTGGGGTCTTTCGCGTCACGCGCTCGACACGCGCCTGCGCGCACTGGCCAGCGAAGCGGGCTCGACACTTGAGGTCGACACGATTCGAGAGGTCGATGGCCTCGAACTTCACGGCCGCAGCAGCCACCGCACGGCCAGCGCCCTGTTCCTCGCCAGTGGCAAACACGACGTGCGCGGCAGCGGACGTCCGCGCGAGGCGGCCGACCCTGCGCTGGGCCTGCGCTTACGCATCCAGCCATCGGCCGGACTCGCCCGTCGTCTCGCTGGCCGTATCGAACTACACCTGTTCCCCGGCGGTTATGCCGGAATCGTCTTGCAGGAGGACGGGGCAGCCAACATCTGCATGGCGCTGCGCAAGTCGCTGTTCGCAGCGCACGGCGGCGATCCGCGCGCATTGCTGGGGGGGCTAGCCCGCACGCATCCGCATTTCGGCTTGCGGCTTGAACCGCACTGGGCCGAGGCCCAGATCGATACCATCGGCGCCGTGCCATACGGCTGGTCCACTGCCGAAACGCGCCCCGGAGTGTTCCGCGTGGGCGATCAGTGCGCGGTCATCCCTTCGCTCGCCGGCGAAGGCATCGATATCGCCGTGGCCAGCGGAATGGCGGCCGCCAAGGCCTGGCTGACGGGCGGCCCGCGGGCTTCGACCACGTTCCAGGCCGATTTCCATAGCGCCGTGACCGGACCGATCCGCTGGGCAGGCGCCGCGTGGCAAGTGGCGGAGCGTCCCGCAATGGCATCCGCTGCGCTGTCCGCAGTTCGTTTCGCCCCTTCGCTCCTGGAGAAAGTGATCCTCGCAACGCGACTTGCCTAAGGGCCGCCTTGCACTCCCCGGGCCTGCCCGTTACGAGCGCGGCGAACTCCCTTAATTGCAGACGACAGGACACCGCATGGCGAAGATCAAGGTTGCGAACCCGATCGTGGAAATCGACGGCGACGAGATGACGCGGATCATCTGGCAGTGGATCCGCGAGCGGCTGATCCAGCCCTACCTCGATGTCGATCTCAAGTATTACGATCTCTCGATCCAGAAGCGCGACGAGACCGACGACCAGATCACCGTCGACGCCGCCGAGGCGATCAAGAAGTACGGCGTCGGCGTGAAGTGCGCGACGATCACGCCCGACGAGGCGCGGGTCGAGGAATTCCATCTCAAGCACATGTACCGCTCGCCCAACGGGACGATCCGAAATATCCTGGGCGGTACGATCTTCCGCGAGCCGATCGTGATCGACAACGTGCCGCGCCTCGTGCCCGGCTGGACGGATCCCATCGTCGTCGGGCGCCATGCCTTCGGCGACCAGTACCGCGCCACCGACTTTCTCGTCCCCGGCCCGGGCAAGCTACGCCTGATCTTCGAGGGGGACGACGGCAAGACGATCGACCGCGAAGTCTATCAGTTCCAGGCCCCGGGCGTGGCCATGGCGATGTACAATCTCGACGATTCGATCCGCGATTTCGCCCGCGCCAGCTTCAACTATGGCCTCGATCGCGGCTGGCCGGTCTACCTCAGCACCAAGAACACCATCATCAAGGCCTATGACGGGCGATTTAAGGACCTGTTCCAGGAAGTGTTCGACACCGAGGGCTTCAAAGAGAAGTTTGCCGAAGCCAAGATCACTTACGAACATCGTCTGATCGACGACATGGTCGCCGCCGCACTCAAGTGGAGCGGCAAGTTCATCTGGGCCTGCAAGAACTACGACGGCGACGTGCAGTCGGACGTCGTGGCGCAGGGCTTCGGCTCGCTCGGACTGATGACCTCGGTGCTGATGACCCCCGACGGCAAGACGGTCGAGGCCGAAGCTGCGCACGGCACGGTGACGCGCCACTATCGCCAGCACGAGCAGGGCAAGGCGACCAGCACCAACCCGATCGCCAGCATCTTCGCCTGGACCCGCGGGCTGATCTATCGCGGCCGGTTCGACAACACGCCCGACGTGGTGCGCTTTGCCGAAACGCTCGAGAAGGTCTGCGTCGACACCGTCGAGAACGGCAAGATGACCAAGGACCTGGCGCTGCTGATCGGCCCGGACCAGCCGTGGATGACCACCGAACAGTTCTTCGAAGCCATCGTCGAGAATCTCGAGACGGAGATGGCGAGCTGGGCGTAAAGCCGCACTGATGGCTGACCGGAAAGCCAAGGCGCGGCTCGAAGTCAGGCAGGCCAAACCGTCCGACGCGCGAGCGATCGCCGCGCTGGCGAAGCGGGTCTACGGCGAGTTCGAGCCTTACACCCTGCGCGAAATCCGCGGGCAGTTGAACAACTTCCCGGATGGCTGCTTTGTCGCCGTGCTCGACGACAAGACCATAGGCTATTGCGCGTCCATGCGCATAGCGGGCGACAAGGCGCTGAAACCGCACACTTGGGACGAGATCACCGGCAACGGCTACGGAAGCCGGCACGACCCCACAGGCGACTTCCTCTATGGCTACGAGATGTGCGTCGACCCGAAAGTGCGAGGCACGCGCATAGGCCGGAGGCTATACGAGGAGCGGCGCAAGCTCGCAGAGCATCTCGAACTCAAGGGCATCGTCTTCGGCGGACGCATGCCCAATCTCAAGCGCTTCTGGCGGCGGGTCGACAGTCCGCAGGATTATCTCGACCAGGTCGTCGCCGGAAAGCTGCATGACCCGGTCCTGCGTTTTCAGCTGGCCAACGGGTTCGAGCCGATCGGAATCCTCGAGAAATACTTGCCCGAAGACGTTCGTTCGCGCGGTCACGCCGTGCAAATGGTCTGGCGCAATCCCTTCGTCGACCAGGAGGAAAGCGCCAAGTTTCGCGTCCCGCGCGGGGTGGAGAGCGTGCGCATCGCCACCTGCCAGCTCCAGGCCCGGGCAGTTAAGAATTTCGACGAATTCATCGGCCACGTAGATTATTTCGTAGATGTTGCAGCGGATTACGAGGCCGACTTCATCCTCTTTCCCGAGATGTTCACGCTTATGTTGCTGAGCGCGGAGGAGAAGGAGCTCAACCCTATCGAGGGCATAGAGGCACTGAGCCGCTACACACCGCGCATTCGCAAGGCGCTGAGCGAGATGGCGCTGCGCTACAACATCAATATCATCGGCGGCTCGCATCCCACGCAGATGGAAGACGGCGATATCCACAACGTGGCCTACGTCTGCCTGCGCGACGGATCGATCCACGAGCAGGAAAAGATCCACCCCACCCCCAACGAAGCCTACTGGTGGAACATCCGGGGCGGAGATTCGATCGACGTCATTCAGACCGACTGCGGACCGATCGGGGTGCAGATCTGTTACGACGCCGAATTCCCCGAACTGAGCCGGCGGCTTGCGGACGAAGGCGCGCGGATCATCTTCGTGCCGTTCTGCACCGACAGCCGTCAGGGTTATATGCGGGTGCGCTATTGCTGCGCGGCGCGGGCGATCGAGAACCAGTGTTTCGTGGTCATGAGCGGCAACGTCGGCAACCTGCCCAACGTCGCCAACATGGACATTCAGTACGCCCAGAGCTGCATCCTGACCCCCTGCGACTTCCCTTTCGCCCGCGACGGCATCGCCGCCGAAGCGAGCGAGAACGTCGAGACCCTGACCATTAGCGACGTAAACCTGGCCGATCTCAGCTGGGCCCGCGCCGAGGGAACCGTGCGCAACCTCGCCGACCGCCGCTTCGACCTCTACCACATCGAATGGGACGAGGGGTCTGCCGGTGGAGACCGGCCCGACGGCCCCGCCCCGCTGCACAAGGGTGGGCCTGGCGGAGGCTAGCTTCGCAGCGCGACGGGGGAGCGGACGTGTTCCTGGCGAACGCCGTGGCCGATGAAGTGACCGGGTATTCGGCGCAGCAGCGGGAAGCGGTCGAGCAGCTTGAGCAGCAGGGGTGGCTCGAGCGGGACCGTGTTCCTGCCTTCGACGAGCGGTTGCAGCACGCGCTCATGCGCTTGCCGCTGCGCGCCCTGGATTACCCGCGTCGGCCAGAGTCGGCGCTTCTCGACCGTGGGTAGGAGGGAGTCGACATTTTCGCCGCGGGCCAGCGAGGCGGCGAGGATATTGGCCGTCGCCACGGCGTCCTGGATCGCGAGGTTGATGCCGATGCCGCCCACCGGGCTCATCGCGTGCGCCGCGTCGCCGATTGCCAGCAGGCCCGGTCGCGACCATTCGGTAAGCCGGTCGAGCGAAACCGACAGGAGCTTGACCGCATCCCAGTCGGGCAGCACCTCGTCGACGTTGTCGAGTTCCGGCAAGGCCGTCAGCACGTCCTCGCGGAATTTTTCGATGCCGCGCGCCTTGACCTGTTCGGCCCCGCCCTTGGCGATAACCGCGGCGCACTGCCAGTAGTCACCACGGTCGATCAGAACGAACAAGCGGTAGCCGCGAATGACGCCGCGCAGCGCGGTGCCGGGCTGGGATTTCGGAACGGCAAACCAGAACACGTCGATCGGCACGCCGAGGTTCTCCAGCGGGAGGACTTGCCGAACCTTCGAATCTCGCCCGTCGCAGCGCAGCACGAGCTTGTCGGCGCGCAGGACTTCGCCCGAGCCGAGGGTTACGCCTACGTAACGTCCATCCTCTTCGACCAGGTCGACCGCCTCGGCCTCCATACGCAGCGAGAACGATGAAAAGGCGGCCGCCTCGTCGCGCAGGAAGTCGAGAAAGTCCCACTGCGGCATCATCGCGATGAACGGGGCCGGCATGTGCAGGTGCGACAGGTCGCCGATGGTCAGCTTGCGTTCGTTGTACCAGATCTCGGCGTGGTCGATGCGGTTGTGCGGGCGGCGCAGGAAGCGTTCGAGCAGCCCCAGCTCGTCGAGGATTTGCATGGTCGAAGGGTGGACGGTGTCGCCGCGGAAATCGCGAAAGAAGTCGGCGTGCTTTTCCAGCACCGTTACCGCGACGCCGGCGCGGGCCAGAAGGAACCCGGCCATCATGCCGGCCGGTCCGCCGCCGACTATGAGTACATCGTTAGGCGAGCTGGGCATTCTCCGCTCCGTGGGCATCCGACGTCGCCCGGCTTACCAGCCAGATAGTAAGCCAGGAAGCGATGAAGCCGGGGATGATCTCGTAGACACCGGGACCGCCGAGAAAGCTGTCGCCCCAACCCGCAGCAATCCATGCGATAACCACGGCCGCGCCCACGACGAGGCCTGCCACGGCGCCCGCGCCGGTCATGCGCTTCCACGTCAGCGACAGAACGATGAGTGGTCCGAACGCGGCCCCAAAGCCTGCCCACGCGTTCGAAACGAGACCAAGCACCTTGCTGTCCGGATCGCTCGCGATCCAAATGGCTGCCAGCGAGACAAGCAGCACACTCACGCGGCCGACGTTGACGATTTCTCGCTCGCTGGCCTGCTTGCGCAGGAAGAGGCGATAGAAATCTTCTGCCAGCGAGCTGGACGAGACCAGCAACTGCGAACTGATCGTGCTCATGATCGCCGCCAGCAGCGCCGCCAGCAGGAAACCGGTTATGAGCGGGTGGAACAGCGTGTTGGCCATGAGGATGAAGATCGTCTCCGGATCCTCGAGCGTGATGCCGGGATTGGCCAGCACGTGAGCCCGACCGGCCAGGCCGACTCCGAGGGCGCCGATCAGCGAAACGAGCATCCACGTCATGCCGATGTTGCGCGCCGCAGGAACGCCGCCTTTGCGAACCGCCATGAAGCGCACGATGATGTGCGGCTGGCCGAAATAGCCCAGTCCCCAGGCGATGGCGGACAGGAAGCCGATCGCGGTCATCCCGGTGAACCAGTCGAGGAATTGCGGATCGGCCGCGCGCAGGATCGCGCCGACCTCGCCGAGGCCGCCCTGGTTTGAAATGACGACCACCGGCATCATGACCAGCGCCACGACCATGATGCAGCCCTGGACGAAATCGGTCAGGCTGACGGCGAGGAATCCGCCCACCATCGTGTAGGCCAGCACCACAACGGCGGTGAGCCACACGCCGGCAAGGTAGGGATCCATCCCGAACATCCTCCCGTCGATAAAGCTGGTCGAAAACAGCTTGCCGCCGCCGACGAGGCCGGCTGCGCTGTAGACGGTGAAGAACACCACCACGATGACGGCCGAGGTGACCCGCAGCGCAATGGCCTTGTCGGGGAAGCGATTGGCGAGGAATTCGGGTATCGTCAGGGCGTTGCCGTATTGAACCGTCTGCTCGCGCAGGCGCGGGGCAACGACGATCCAGTTGACCAGCGCACCGATGAACAGACCGATGCCGATCCACGCCGAGACCAGGCCCGATACGTAGAGCGCTCCGGGCAAACCGAGCAGCAGCCAGCCCGACATGTCGGAAGCACCGGCCGAAAGCGCCGCTACCGCCGGATGGAGGTTGCGCCCGCCGAGGAGATACCCCTCGCTGTCGGAGGTCGACTTGCGCCAGGCATAGAGCCCGATGGCGAGCATGAGGACGAAATAAAGGGCGAGTGAAACGAGCGTGCCTGTCTGCATAGGCACGCGTACATAAGGATTGAGGCCGCCGTGTCACCCTTTGTGGGGAAAGCGGCGGCCTCCGGGCCGAGATGCGTTGCCCCGTGCCCCGGCAGTCTGACATAACGCGGCGATGCACGGCGAAGCCATTTCCCCGATGATGTCGGATGCGCTTGTAATCCTCGGGGCGGCGGGGATCGTCATTCCGGTATTCACCCGCTTTCGCATCACCCCGGTCATCGGTTTCATCCTCGTCGGGCTTCTGGTCGGACCCTATGGCCTAGGCCGCATGGTGTTCGAGTACGAGTGGCTCACCTGGGTCACCATCACCGATCCGCAGCGGCTCGACCCCTTCGCCGAATTCGGCATCACCTTGCTGTTGTTCACCATCGGGCTGGAGCTTTCGTTCAATCGCCTGTGGGCGATGCGCCGGATGGTCTTCGGCCTCGGCGCGCTCGAGTTGCTGGTGATCGGCGTGCTGCTGGCCTCGTTCCTCGGCATGATGGGACAATACTGGACGGGCGCGCTCGGCCTCGGCCTGGCGCTTGCGCTCAGTTCGACTGCGCTGGTCCTGCCGATGACCAACCAGAACTCCGCGGTCGGAAGAGCGGCGCTTTCAATGCTGTTGTTCGAGGACATCGCCATCGTCCCGATCATCTTCACCCTCGGCGCGCTGGCGCCCTATGCCGGGGCCGAAGGGATGGCCGGGCTGCTGACGACGGTCTGGCAGGGTTTGCTGGTGGTCGGGGCGATGATGATTGTCGGGCGCTTCGCCCTCCCGCGCCTGTTCGCGCAGGCGGCGCGGACGAAGAGCCCCGAACTGTTCCTCGCCGCCAGCCTTCTGGTGGTGATCGGCGCCAGTCTCGCCACTGCGCTCGTCGGCCTCTCGCCGATCGTCGGCGCGCTGATCGCCGGACTGCTCATCGCAGAGACCGAGTACCACGCCGAGGTCGAGGGGATCATGGAGCCGTTCAAGGGCCTCGCCCTCGGAATATTCCTGATCACCGTAGGCATGGGCATCGACCTGACGACGATCTGGGATAACTTTGGCCCGATCGCGGTGGCGGTCGTCGCGGTGATCTCGCTCAAGGCGGTGGTGACGATGGTCCTGCTGCGGATGATGGGGGCGCGGGCCAGCACCGCGGCGGAGACCGGTCTGCTGATGGCGAGCCCTTCGGAAACCACCCTGATCGTGCTCAGCGCGGCGGCCAGCGCCTTGCTGATCCAGCCCGGCACGGCGCAGTTCTGGCAAATCGTCACCGCCATCGGCCTGACTATAACGCCGCTGCTGGCGATGGCCGGAAAAGCCGTCGCGAGACGGGTCGAGCCGCTCCCTTCACCCGCCTCGCTCGGCGCCGACCCCGACGAGGCCCAGGTGATCATCGTCGGCTGCGGCCGCGTCGGGCGCCTGGTGGCCGACATGCTCAAAGTCCACGGTCAGCCCTACATCGCTATCGATTCGGATACGGACCTGGTCGACCGCTGCCGGCGCGATGGATACAACGCGGTATTCGGCAACGCCGCACGGCCGCAGTCGCTCGAAAAGCTTGGCGCCGAGAGCGCCCCGGCGGTGATCCTGACCATGGACGAGCCGGTGCTGGCCCAATCGATCACCCGTAAACTGCGCGCCGCCTATCCCGCGCTGCCGATCATCGCCCGCGCCCGCGACAGCGGCCATGCGGCCGAGCTCTATCGCAGCGGGGCGAGCACCGCCGTGCCCGAGACGCTCGAGGCCAGCCTGCAACTCTCCGAAGCCGTGCTCGTCGAACTCGGCGTGGCGATGGGCCCGGTGATAGCCAGCATCCACGAGAAACGTGACGAATTCCGCGAGGTTATCCGCGAAGGCGGTGCGCTGGAGCACAAGCCCAAGCTCCGGACGAGCACGCGGCAGGGCGGCTGACGTCGCTAGCGCGACGTGGATGACGTGAACCACGGTCCTGGGGAAGATTCCGCACTGAAAGTCCGAATAGGTTTGCCCCGAGCGGCAAGGAGGCGATTTGCGCGGGCCATGGACCCATCGCGGGCCTGATCCGTTGGTCGGGCAAAGGAGATTCGACATGACCGACGCACGCCAGAACCCCAGCGCCACACCCGACAAGAAGCCGCAGAACCAAACCGATGCAAACCAGGGCTCGATCAAGGGCCCGCAGCGCACCGGCGACAAGCCGGGCGGCGATGACGTCGCCCGCGGTTCCGCCGGCGACCGCCGCCGCGCCAGCAAAGGCGCGCGCTAGGCCCCCCGCCCTAGACCGTTTCGCGAGCCAGCGCCTCACGCACCGCGGCGAGGGCCGCTTCGGCTTTGTCGCCGTCGGGTCCGCCGCCTTGCGCCATGTCGGGCCGGCCGCCACCGCCCTTGCCCCCTAGCGCCGCAACGCCAGCCTGGACCAGCGCAACCGCGTCGAGACGAGTGGTCAGGTCGTCCGTCACGCCGACGGCGAACGCGGCCCGTCCCTCGTTGACTGCGACGATTGCCGCAACGCCCGATCCCATGCGCTGCTTGGCCTCGTCGAGCAGGCCGCGCAGTTCCTTGGGGTTCATCCCGTCGAGCACTTGGCCGGAGAACTTCACTCCGGCGATTTCCTCGTCGGCGGAGGGGGCGGACTTGCCGCCGCCCCCGAGCGCGAGCGCCTTCTTCGCCTCGGCCAATTCGCGCTCGAGCTTGCGGCGCTCATCGATGAGCGCCGCGACGCGCGCCTCGACCTCGTCGGGCGCAGTCTTGAGCGTTGCGGCGAGAGCTTTGAGCGCATCTTCGCGGCCGACGACCCACTGCCGCGCCGCCTCGCCTGTAAGAGCCTCGATGCGCCGCACGCCCGAGGAAACGGCACTTTCCGAGATTATGCGAAACAACCCGATGTCGCCGGTGGCGCGTACGTGGGTGCCGCCGCACAGTTCGACCGAATAGCTCTTTCCGGTGCCGTTCCAGTCGCTGCGCCCCATCGACAGTACGCGCACTTCCTCGCCGTACTTCTCACCGAACAGGGCCATCGCCCCGGCCTCGATCGCCTCGTCGGGGCTCATCAGCCGAGTGCCCACCGTTTCGTTGTGGCGGATCTCCGCATTCACCTCGGCCTCGACCGCGGCGATTTCCTCGGCGGTCAGCGCCTTGGGATGCGAGAAATCGAACCGCAGGCGGTCCTCCGCGACGAGCGAGCCCTTCTGCGTCACGTGCTCGCCGAGCGCGTTGCGCAACGCCGCGTGGAGCAGGTGGGTGGCGGAATGGTTCGCGCGGATGCGGTCGCGGCGCGCCCCATCGACGGCGAGGTTGACGGTGTCGCCCACGGCGATCGTGCCGCTGTCGACGCGCCCGTGCATGGCATGGAGGCGGCCGAGCGGCTTGGAGGTATCCGTGACGGTGATCGACAGGTCGCTCGCCCCCGTAATCCGCCCGGCGTCGCCGCTCTGGCCGCCGCTTTCGCCGTAGAAGGGCGTCTGGTTGGTCAGCACGACGACGTCCTGCCCGGGTTGCGCCAGTCCGACTTCCTTTCCGTCGACGACCAGCGCAACCACCCGGCCCTGGCCTTCCGTCGAGGTGTAGCCGGTAAATTCGCTCGATCCCTCGCGCTCCACGATGTCGAACCAGATCTCGTCATCGGCGGCAGCGCCGGACCCCTTCCAGGCGGCGCGCGCAGCGGACTTCTGGCGAGCCATGGCTTCGTCGAAACCGGCCTTGTCGACGCCGATGCCGCGTTCGCGCAAAGCGTCCTCGGTCAGGTCGTAAGGGAAGCCGTACGTGTCGTAGAGCTTGAAGGCGGTTTCGCCGGGCAACTCCCCGCCTTCGGCCAGACCCGCGGTTTCCTCGTCGAGCAAGCGCAGGCCCTTGTCGAGCGTCTGCCGGAACCGCGTCTCCTCGCGCTCCAGCGTCTCCTGGATCAGCGCGCGGGCACGGCCGAGCTCGGGATAGTGTGCGCCCATCTCGGTGACGAGCGCGGGCACGAGCCGGTGCATCAGCGGATCCTTGGCCCCGAGCAAATGGGCATGGCGCATGGCCCGGCGCATGATCCGCCGCAAGACGTAGCCGCGCCCTTCGTTCGAAGGCAGCACGCCGTCGGCCATCAGGAAACTGGTCGAACGCAAATGGTCGGCGATGACGCGGTGGCTGGCGATCGTCTCGGCATCGGCGGGCGTGCCCAGGAGCGACTCGCTCGCCTCGATCAGGGCACGGAAAGTGTCGGTCTCGAAGACGTTGTGCTGGCCTTGCATGACGCTGGCGATGCGCTCCAGTCCCATGCCGGTGTCGATGCTCGGGTGGGGCAGATCGCCGACAATCACGTCGTTCGCCTGGACGTGCTGCATGAAGACCAGGTTCCAGATCTCGACGAAGCGATCGCCGTCCTCGTCCCGAGAGCCCGGCGGACCGCCGGCGACCGAGGGACCGTAATCGTAGAAGATTTCCGAGCAGGGGCCGCAGGGACCGTCGGGACCCGCCGCCCAGAAGTTGTCCTTGGTGGCGATGCGAATGATCCGCTCATCGGGCAGCCCGGCGACCTTGCGCCACAGGTCGTGCGCCTGATCGTCGGTGTGATAGACCGTGACCAACAGCCGGTCCCTGTCGAGCCCCAACTCGCGCGTGACCAGGTTCCACGCCAGCTCGATGGCGCGTTCCTTGAAATAGTCGCCGAAGCTGAAATTGCCGAGCATCTCGAAGAACGTCAGATGGCGCGCGGTGTAGCCGACGTTGTCGAGATCGTTGTGCTTACCGCCCGCGCGCACGCACTTCTGACTGCTGGCGGCGCGCGGCGCTGGCGGGCTTTCGAGCCCGGTGAAGACGTTCTTGAACGGGACCATGCCGGCCGCGACGAACATCAGGGTCGGATCGTTGTACGGCACCAGAGGCGCGCTCGGCGCAATGTAGTGCTCGTTGCCCGCGAAATAGTCGAGGAAGGCCCGGCGGATGTCGTTCGTCGATTGCATGCTTGGCGAGTTAGGGCCTCGCGCCGCCCCGGACAAGACGATTAACGGGGCCAGAGTGAGCGACAAGGACGATAAGTCCCACCATGGCATCGCCCGCCCGTCAGCAAGGTCAATCCCCCGCTCGACAGCAAGGGGGGATCAGCCGGTCAATCCTTGTGCGCCGTAACGATCCACGCCGCACCTTTAAGCGCGACGACGCCGTCCCTGCAGTTGCGACGGGCAAGGTCACGAATGCGCAGAATGCTCGATTGCCGCGAGACATCGTCCATTTCGCCGAGCCGCTGGGCGGCGGGGCCGATCGAAGTCCAGTAGGCGATCGCATCCTCTACCGGATCGTCTCCGGCCCCGGCGACCATCGCGAAATCGACCGCGTCGAAGCGCACCTCGCTCCAACCTGCGCTCTCGAGAATCGATCGAGTATAGTCGCGGTCGGCGAAGGCGAAGGGGCCGGGCGCGTGCGGATCCGCCGGCGGCGCATCGAGCGCTGGGAGCTGCGCCGCGACCTCGGTGAAGATGGGATTTTCGGCAGGCGGACGAAAGCAGGAGAAGAGCAGGTTGGCGCCCGGCTCGGCGAAATCGAGGATATTGCGAAAGGCCGCGAACGGATCGGAGAAGAACATCACCCCGTGGCGCGACACGACGAGATCGGGAGCGGACCCGACCGGGTTCCACGTCGCTGCGTCGGCTTCGACGAACGCCACGTTGGCAAGATGCGCACCGCGCTTGCGTGCCGTGGCGACAAGATCGGGCGAAATATCGACACCGGTGACGGTGATCCGCGGGCGCCCGCGCGCCAGGGCGAGCGAGAGCTCGCCTGCGCCGCAACCGATGTCGACCGCACGGTTGCAGGGAAAGTCACGGCTCCGTGCCAGCAGGCGCTCGGTCAGCCCGCCGAAGCTGCGGTCGGTGCGCTGCCATTCGGCGGCCCAGGATTTGCCCGCCCGTCCGGTCCAGTCGCTCTTGTCCATCGCCTGCTTTCTCCCTCGTCCTGCGGGGAGTGTGGCGCAGCGCAACGATAAACGAAAGAGGCCGGCGCGCGCCCCTTGAGGCTTTTACGCACCGGCCCCGGTTTCGTCCGGCGCATCCGCGAAGGACGCGCGGGTTGAGGATCAGTCTTCGGAGTCCGCGTCCGGCCCCGTCATCATCTCCTCGGCGACCTCGTCGGTGCGGCTGCGGATCGCAGCTTCCAACTTGTCGCAAACTTCCTTGTTGTCCCTGAGGTACTGCTTGGCGTTCTCGCGGCCCTGCCCGATGCGGATCGAATCGTAGGAGAACCAGCTCCCCGACTTCTCGACCAGCCCGGCCTTGACGCCGAGGTCGAGAATCTCCCCGACCTTGGAAATGCCCTGCCCGTACATGATGTCGAATTCGACCTGCTTGAACGGCGGGGCGACCTTGTTCTTGACCACCTTCACCCGGGTCGTGTTGCCGACGATATCGTCGCGGTCCTTGATCTGCCCGGTGCGGCGAATGTCGAGGCGGACAGAGGCATAGAACTTGAGCGCGTTGCCGCCCGTCGTGGTTTCCGGATTGCCGTACATCACGCCGATCTTCATGCGCAGCTGGTTGATGAAGATGACCATGCACTTGGAGCGGTTGATCGAGCCGGTCAGCTTGCGCAGCGACTGGCTCATCAAGCGGGCCTGCAGCCCGACGTGGCTGTCGCCCATCTCGCCTTCGATCTCGGCGCGCGGCACGAGCGCGGCGACCGAATCGACGACCAACACGTCGATGGCGTTCGAGCGCACCAGCGTGTCGACGATCTCGAGCGCCTGCTCGCCGGTGTCGGGCTGCGAAACGATCAGTTCATCGATATCGACGCCGAGCTTCTTGGCATAGACCGGGTCGAGCGCATGTTCGGCATCGACGAAGGCAACGGTACCGCCGGCCTTCTGCGCTTCGGCGAGAACGTGCAGCGCCAGCGTGGTCTTGCCCGAGCTTTCCGGCCCGTAGACCTCGATGACCCGGCCCTTGGGCAAGCCGCCCACTCCCAGTGCAATGTCGAGTCCGAGCGAGCCGGTCGAGATCGTTTCGACCTGCATCGTTTCCTTTTGGCCGAGCTTCATCGCCGAGCCCTTGCCGAACGCGCGGTCGATCTGTGCCAGCGCAGCGTCGAGCGCCTTCTGACGGTCCGTGTCCACCACTTTACCTTCCACCAGTTTCAGGTTCGCCGCCGCCATGACACAAGCCTCCATCGCTTCCTAGGGGTGGGTCCGGAGTTGGCCCCAGCTCCCTATCGAATTATCGATGTATCCCATTTGTTCTCACGGAACAAGAGTGGAACGAAATTTTTTGCCGCGCGCCGAGTCGACCATGCATTACGTGCCGACCGCGAGCTTCAACTGGCATCGAAACGGTAGGTCCAGCGCACCTCCTTGCTTGCATTTGCGGGCACCGTGACCTCCACTATGCGCTCGCCGTCCTTGATCCGAACGTTCTTGAGGCCGCTGACCCGGTGCGCGCCGCTTGGCCCAAGCGAGAGGCGGACCCGCGCCGGGGCATCGGCGGCATTGGTCAGCGTCGCACGCATGTCCACCTGCGAACCCTTTTCGAAGCCGGCGGGTTCGCGCCCGACGATCCCGCAGCGCGCTTGGACGAGAGCACTTTGGCCGACCTCGATGTCGACGTCTTGCCCGGCTGCATAGTCGCGCAGGTATTCTTCGCCGACGAACAGGTCGCCCGCCCTATCGGAGGGCTCGAACAGGGTGATCGCCCCGTTGGGCAGCGCCACGCCGAGGCCGTGCTCTTTGTCGTTGACCGTGGCGAGGACCATCGAAGCGGGCGCGTATTCGTCGTCCGAGCTTTCCCACGGGGTGCACAGCGTCTCATAGCGCAGCCAGCCCCGGACCCGGTCCTTGTCGAGAAAGGCGACCTGCTTGAGGCCCTTGGCCGAGACCGTTACCCGCTCCGGCACGCGGTAGAGCTTGAGGTCGCCGAGCGCCTCCTCGACCGCGACCATTGCCGGGGTTGAGGCGAGGTTGCCGCGCATCGCCTTCGCGCCAGTGACGACGATCGCCTCGTCCCTCTGGTAGGCAGCCGAAGGCGCAGGCGGCGGGGGCGGAGCAGGCGGCGGTGGATAGGAAACCGGCGAACCGGCGGCGGTGTGACCGATGGGATAGCAGGTGAGCCGCAGCGGTCGCCCCATCGGCGGTCTCGCAAGGCCCTGATAGTCGCTTTCCACATTGAGCCTACCGGCGACGACGTTGAGCTGCGCGTCCGCAAAGCTCTGCCCGTTGTCGTTGAGCAAGGTCAGCCAGCTCATCAACCGCAGCGCCACCGCGCCGCTTCGGCCTGGCGTATCGAGCGTGGCGACATAGTGCGCCTGCCAGTCGAAACCCCAGGCGAGGTAGGTCAGCTGGACGGTGTAGGTGCCGCCCGCCCTGTCCTGCGTGTCGATAGTAAAGACCGGCTGAGGCGACAGCCCGGCAGGTACGCGGTCGAAGGTCAGCTTCTCGGGCAGTCCCGAGCAGCGCACCGCCTCGAAGCCCTCGCTTGTCTGCAGCACGAGCGCGCCATCGGCGCGGGTGCGCACGATCGCGCTTTCGCTCACTGCCCTGCCGGTCGCCGGATCGGTGCGGGTGATCGTGACGCGGTTGCCCAGGGTGCCATCGACCAGCGCCGCGGGGCTGAGCAAGTCGGCGTTGCGGTTCTTTTCGATGGTCCCGCCGGGCAGGCCGGTCACGATCGCCGAAACCGCGATCATGCCCTCGGCCACGCCAGTGAAGCGGATCGTCGATTTCCCCGGCGGCAGCGTCACCTTCCGCGTCTCGCTGATCATCGCAAAACCGCGCGGGTAGCTGCGGTTCATCGCCTGGCCTTCGCCGCGATCCGGGTCGCGGTAGAGCGTTACGGCGACATCTTGCGGCGTCGAAGCGTCGACCGTTGCCCGGGCGTGGACGGGTGCGGCGCCGAGTAGAGGCAACAGGGCCAGTAAAAGCGCAGCGCGGCGCACCACCCGGCCCCTCAGTACCTCGTCTCGTAAACCACGCGGACCTCGCGCTTGCCGTTGGCCGGAACCTCGATGACGTACTTGCGACGGTCGGCGCTCAGCTGCTCGCCGGGAACGTCCTCGCTCGGCACCCGAAAGTCATTGCTCCACCAACCGCGGTCGAGGCCGGACTGGACCAACTCGACCTTGACCGGCGTGTTCTGGGCGTTGGTAACCGTGTAGCGCATGGTCGTGCGGTAGTAGATCTTGGGTCGCTCGCTCTCGCCCTGGCGCACGACCTTGCCGTCCTCGATCACCCGCCAGCGGGCGCTCCTTTCCCACTCGGCGCCGGTGATCGTCTCGCGCTTTTCGACTTCGGCCTGGGTGTAGACGTCGAAGGCATCGCCCGTCTTGAGAGTCAGCTCGCTGCCCATCGGGGTATGGCCGATCTGGTTTTCGCCGATGAACTGCGGGTTGCCCTGCCCGTCGCGCTGATAGAACCGCACCGTGCCGGCGGGCAGCGCATCGCCGAGGCCGCCCTCCTTGCTCGAGCTGAAGGCAATCTCGCTCGCCGCCGGAACCGGCGCCCCATCGCTCGCCAACCAGGCGACGGTGCGCCCGTAGATCTTGCGTGCGGGAACGCCCTGCACATCGAGAAAGCTGACCTGCTTGGTCTGATTGTTGGCGATCGTGGTGCGGCCCTCGATCGGGTAGAGGTAGAAATCGCCCAGCCGTTCGCGCGCAGCGCTTTCGGTGCCTGGAACGAACTTGCCCGGAGACGGTGGCGGCAACGGCCTGCCACGTCCGTAGGTGGGCTGCGACGAGGCCCCCGAATTGGGATTGCCCGCCACCAGCAAGGTGTCGGCATTCGTGAACGTCGTGCCGGTGCTGTTGGTCAGCGTGACCCAACCCTGCATGTCGATAGCGCCCCTGCCCTCGTCGTAGAGCGCGACATAGTCGGCGCCCCAACCGAGGCCGGGGGTGAGGTAGCGCAGCGAGGCGCGACGGGTGCCGCTGCGTGCGCTTTCGACCGTGACGGACAGCGTCGGGCGAGCGCGGAGGTTGGGCGGAACGCGATCGAAGATGACCCGCACGGGTAGCCCGTCGTCGCGCAGCACCTCGATGCGATCGCCGATCTGCACCACCACGCCGCCTGCGGTGGACAGGACTTTGGCCCTCTCGCGCGTTTCCGATCCGGTGGCCGGGTTGGTGCGTACCAGCGTCACGGTCTGACCGATGGCCTTCTCCATCAGCTTGGCCGGGGTCAGCAGGTCGAAGTCGAAGTTCTGTTCGACAATGCCCGTGTCGGCCGCGGAAAAACTCAGGGTTTCCGGACGGATCTGCGCCGAGACGTCGGGAAATTCGATCCGGCTGCGGCCGCGCTCGATTGCAATTTGGCGGATGTCCTGCACCAGCGCCTGGCCGTTGTTGTAGATTGTCACGGCGACGTCTCCCTGGGCATTGGGCTCCGCAGGACTCTCTTGCGCCAGCAGAGGCACGGCAACCAGCGCCAGAGCGCAGGGCGCGGCTGTGGCCAGGACATTGGCAACGGTGTCAAGGCGCATCGGTACTCTCCCCACGAAAGCGGCACGATGAGATAAGGTTACATAGGCTTTACCGCAACTGAACGGCGAACCGAGCCAGGAAAGCGACGAAATGCACAAGTCAGCCGCTGTGCTTGCTCAGGACTTGGCCGACCTTGGTGGCGATCTGCTGCACGCTGAACGGCTTGGGGATGAAGTGCATGTCGTCGAAAGAAATCTCGTTGCGAAGCTGCTCCTCGGCATAGCCCGACATGAACAGGACTGGGATTTTCGGCGCCAGCTTACGAATCTCGCGGGCCATTGCCGGGCCGTCCATGCTCGGCATGACCACGTCACTCACCACGAGGTCGAACTCGCCGGAAGCCTTGAACGCCTCGAGCCCCTCGTCGCCGTCGCTCGCCGTGGTGACGCTGTAGCCCTGCCGGGTCAGCGCCCGTTCGGCCACGGCGCGCACCATGTCCTCGTCCTCGACCAGCAGCACCCGGCCGCCGCCTGACCAGTCGGCCGCTGCCTCGGCCGGCTTTTCCTTTTCGCGATCGTCTTCGGTGACCTGGTGGACCGGCAGATAGATCGTGAAGCGTGCGCCGGCCGGCTTCCCGTCGGGGCCCATGACGTTGTCGGCGAAGATGAAGCCGCCCGATTGCTTGACGATGCCGTAAACCGTGGAAAGGCCGAGACCGGTGCCCTTGCCCAGCTCCTTGGTCGTGAAGAAAGGCTCGAAAATCTTGGTCAGGTCGTCGGCCGGGATCCCGCCGCCGGTGTCCTGCGCGATGAGTGCCGTATAGTGTCCGGCGGGGATGATCTCGTTGTCGCGCAGGCGGCGGATATCGGTCGCGGTGATGCGCCGCGTAGCGAAAGTCAGCGTCCCGCTGGCGTTTTCGCCCCCGCGCGCCTGGATGGCGTCGCGCGCGTTGACCGCGAGGTTGATGATTACCTGCTCGAGCTGGCGCGGGTCCGCGCGGACCGGGCCGAGGTCGCGGTCATGGTGGGTGCGCAGGGTGATCTTGGCGCCGAGCAGGCGCTTGAGCAACTGGTTCACCTCGCTGATCACGTCGGGCAGCTGGATGATCTCGGGCTGCAGAGTCTGCTGCCGGCTGAAGGCGAGCAGTTGCCGCGTGAGACTGGCGGCGCGGTTCGAGTTGGCCTTGATCTGCTGGATGTCGTCGTAGTCGCTGTCGCCCGGGATGTGGCGCAGCAGCATGAGATCGCAATAGCCGATGATCGCGGTCAGAACGTTGTTGAAGTCGTGGGCCACGCCGCCGGCCAGCTGCCCGACCGCCTGCATCTTGGTGGCCTGCGCGACCTGCTTCTTGAGCCGCGTTTCCTCGGTGGTGTCGGCGAGGCTGAGCAGCACTGCCGCCTCGCCCAACCCGCGCACTCCCGTCAGGCCGAGGCTCACCGGCTCCTCAGGGTCGCTGCGCAGCCGCACGGCGATATCGCCGCTCGAAGCGGGGCCCTGCCCGTAGCGGCGCACCGCATCGGACATCGCCGTCTTGTCCGCCGGGACCACGAGGTCGGACGGGTACGGGGGAACGTGCTTGCCTTTGGGGATACCTGCGGCGTTGCGAAATGCCGGGTTGGCGAAAAGGAAATGGCCATCGCGGTCGGTCATCGCCAGCCCGACCGGCAACTGTTCGAGAAGCGCCTCGAGCTGCGGGGCCTGGCCGCTGTCCGTGCCCCAGCCGCCGACGCCGACACCGTTGTCGACCAGCAGCATCAGCGATGGTGCCTGATCGGCGGAAAGCCGCTCTGGCGAACCGGGTTCGACCAGCGGGACCTGGAGGAGGGTTTGAGGGGAGCCTTTGCGGCCCTCGCGGGCGAAATAGATTCTTTCGCGCTCGTCGGAGCGGAGCAAGGCGGTGAAGTCCTGCCCCGCCATGCTGGCGTGGCCATCGCCCATCGCGCGGCGGGCGAAGCCGGCGCTCGCCGCGCGCACAGCACCGTCCGGGCCGACGAGCGCCACCTCGACGCCCGCGTTGCTGAGGATGCGGCCGAACACGCCGGTGACGTACTTGCCGATCGCCTGCAGCGGCTCGGTCCTGGTAACCGGGGCGAAGCGCCAGACGAGGTAGGCCTCGGCGCGGCCTGCGCGGACCACTTCCGCAGTCCAGCTATTGGTTTCGTCGGCTATCGTCGCGCGGCCGCTCTCACCTTCGCGCCACGCCGCGCGCGAGGCGCGGAGCAAGAGGTCCGACGAGGCGCCGTCGACCGGCAAGCGCGGAGGGGCATGGCTCGATCCGAACCAAAGTTCGAACGCCGCGTTGGCACAAACCAGCCGGTTGGCGCGATCGGTGATGGCAACCGCGATGCCGGGCTGCTCGATGGCCGCGACGGTGACCGACCAATCGGGCAGTGCCGGCTCTTCCACCGCCCGCGTCGCCGGATTTCCGCGAGCGGCGGCGAACGCGACCAATGCGAGCACCGCCAGGCCGCCGATGAACGCAGCGGTGACCGCCATCGTACCGGTGACGAACCAGACTACTGCGGCGCTGGCCAGCGCCGCGGCGGCAACGATCGCCGCATCGAACGGCAGGCGCGACAGCTCTTTTCCGGTCAGGCTCATGCCGCCAGCCGCCGTTTTTGCCGACGCCGCACCACCCGGTAGCGCCACAGCACGCCGGCCAGGAGATATCCCAGAACCGCGGCCGCAGCGGCGATGACAAGGACGCCCAAGGCGGTATCCTCGCTCGCTCCGGTCAGCCGGGTCAGCAACTCGCTCGTTCCGCTGCCCTGCAGCGTGGTGGCAACGGGGGCGATGCCGGTCAGTGAAGCGAGATGCAGCAACATGTCGCCGAGGCGATAGCCCAGCCACCACAAAAACGGAATCGTCAGCGGGTTGCCGACCAAGGTCATCGACAGCGCCATTGGCAGGTTGGCGCGCACGAACACCGCGAGCAGAGCGACGACGACGATATGCGCAACCGGGAGCAACAAGGCGACGAAAAGTCCCAGTGCCACCCCGCGTGGCACGGTGCGGCGGGTGAAGCGCCACAGTTCGGGTTTGAGGATCTTGCCGGCGAGCGGCCGCAACCACGGCTTCGCCGCCAGCTCGTCGCGGCTCGGGACGTGCCGCCGCAGCCGATCGACAAGACCCGGGCGCCCGCCCGCAGGGACCTGTCTCATTCAGCCGGTGCCGCGCTCACGCGGCGGCGGCGCAGCAGCAGGCGGCGGCGCTTGCCGACCCGCCAACGCCAGAACCACGAGGCGAGAAGATAGCCCAGCGCGGACGTGACGACGGCCAGAACCACGAAGCCAAAGGCAGTCACACCGGCGGTCTGGAGGAAAGCGAACCAGCCGAAATCCTGCCACCTGCCACTGTCGATCTCGGCCCGCGCAGAGCCCCCGGTGGCAGCGTCGATCTTGAGGACGAACTTGCCCACTTTGTTCGCCGTGAGCAGCCAGAACGGCAGGGTGAACGGGTTGGTGACGAAGGTCACCAGCGCAGCGAGCGGCACGTTGGCGCGCGCGGGCAACGCCAGGAACGCGGCGAGGAATATCTGCCCCACGGGGACGATGAAACCGGCGAACAGCCCCAGTGCGACCCCACGCGGGACCGAGCGACGCGTGAAGCGCCACAGTTCGGGAGAGAGGAAACGGTGGGCGATCGGCGCCAGCCAGCGGTTCTGCGCCATGTCCTCGCGCGTCGGCATCGCGGGCAGTTTGCCCGTCAGCCATTCTGCAAGCCAGGTTTTCGACCGCTTCGCCATGCGGCGTTCCATACACCTTTAGATTACCAGCGAAAGGCGGCTCTAGCTTGTGTCCGACGAACCCCAGCTTAACCAAGCTGGCTAGCGGTTTTCGCGCAACAACCGGGCCTTGTCGCGCTTCCAGTCGCGCTCTTTGATGGTCGCGCGCTTGTCGTGCACCTGCTTGCCCTTGGCCAGGCCGAGCTCGACCTTGGCGCGGCCCTTGCTGTTGAAGTAGACCGACAGCGGGATCAGGGTCATGCCCTTGCGTTCGACCGCGCCCACCATGCGCTCGATCTCGCGCGCGTGGAGCAGCAGCTTGCGCGGCCGCTTGGGCTCATGATTGAAGCGGTTGCCGTGGCTGAATTCGGGGATGTTGGCATTGATCAGCCAGGCCTCCCCACCGCGCACTTCGGCGTAGCTCTCGGCGATCGAGCCTTCCCCGCCGCGCAGACTCTTCACCTCGGTGCCGCTGAGCGCGATTCCCGCTTCGAACTTGTCCTCGATAAAGTAGTCGAACCGTGCGCGCCGGTTCTCGGCGACGGTCTTCACTTTGTCGAACGCGGTGGGCTTGGGACGGGCCATAAGGCTGGCGCATGTAGGCGGCGCAGGATGAAAATCCTAGAGTGACGTCGAATCGCCTTGGGGAGAGCAAGATGGCGACAGCCGCGACGGAACAGGACTCGCTGACTGCCGACAACATTCTGGCCAATGCAAGCTCCATGCGTGCAGCCATTGCGGCTCGCTCGGCCGAAATAGAGGACCTGCGCCGCTTGCCCGACGACCTCGTCGCCGAGTTGCGCAAAGCCGGCTTCTTTCGCATGGGCCGTAGCCTTGCCAAAGGCGGCCTGCAGATGACCCTGGCGCAGCATCTCGAGGTGATCGAGGTGCTGGCCCAGGCCGATCCCTCGGTGGGTTGGTGTGTCAAGATTGGCACCGACAGCGGGCTTATCGCCGAATTCCTGTCGCCCGAAGCCTCGGCCCGCCTGCTGCCGCATCCCGACATGATTACCGCCGGTCAGTTCACCGCCGGTCGTGGAACGCTTGAACGGACAGATGGCGGTTACCGGATGACCGGCCGCTTCCCGTTCGGCAGCGGCATCACTCATGCCGACGTGGTGATGACGGGCGGGATCGTCCACGAAAACGGCAAGCCGCTGATTGGCGCCCTTGGACTGCCCGAAAGCAGGCTCGCCTTCTGTCGGGCCGACGAGTTGGTGATCGAGGACACCTGGCACACACACGGGCTGCGCGGCAGCGGCTCCAACCACTACCGTGCCGAGGGCGTGTTCATCCCCGAAGACCAGGCGATGCTGATCGAGCCGTCCATGTTCGAAGGACGCGAACCGCTCTATTCGAGCGGCTTCAACTGGGTCACGACGATGGCCGCCGTCCCTCTTGGCACCGCCCGACGCGCTCTCGACGAAGCCAAGGCGATCGTCGCGCAGGGCAAGGGCGGAATTCTTCCCCAGCCGCTCGGCAAGCTGCAGCACGTTCGCGAGGCGATAGGCGAATGCGAGACTCTCTACGGCGCAGCGCGGGCCTTTCTCTACACCTCGGCCGGCGACTTCTGGGCGGAACTGGAGGAGGGCACCCCAGCAGTCGAGTCCAAGGGCCGCCTCGCTCTCGCCAATGTCAACTCGTTCCGCATGGCGGCCGATGTCACGCGCCGGCTTTTCGACCTTATTGGCGCCCACGCGGTGTTCGAAGGCGGTCCCCTCGAGCGCCTCGCCCGCGATGCGCTGACTCTCAACCAACACATGATCATCAACCGCGCGGCCTTCGCTACTTACGGCGCGATGATGCTTGGCGAGCAGCACCCCTCGCCGCTTTATTGATCGGGACGGAAGCCCGGATTCGCGCGTTTCATACGCGAGCCGAGCGCGGTTTGTGCGTGGGTCAGCCGATGCCCGCGGCTTCCATCGCCGCATCGACGGCCCGCTTTGCGGCATCGCTGCATGGAGCGATCGGCAATCGAGTGTCGGGGCGCAGCCAGTCGTGGAGCTTGCTCAGCGCGTACTTGGTCGGGCTCGGGCTGGCGTCTGCGAACAGCGCCCTGTGCAGGGGATAGAGTCGCTCGTTGAGCGTGCGCGCCGTCTCAAAGTCGCCCGCCGCCGCCGCGGCGTGGAATTCGGCACACAGCTTCGGCGCGACATTTGCGGTCACCGAGATGCAGCCGCTCTGACCGAGGGCGTAGCCGGCCAGCGCCAGCGGGTCGTCGCCCGAGAGCTGGTTGAAATTCGGGCCCAGTCCGATCCTGTGCGTGACGACCCGCGACAAGTCCCCGCTGGCATCCTTGATCGACACGATCCGCTCGGGGAAGCGCTTGCCCAGTCCGATGACCGTGGCTGGCAGGATGTCGGTCACCGTCCGGCCGGGAACGTTGTAGAGCACGATGGGCAGATCGCAGTTTTCCGCAAGGAAGCTGAAATGGCGGATCAGCCCGTCTTGGCTCGGCCTGTTGTAGTAGGGCGCAACCAGCAACGCGGCATCGGCGCCAAGGTCGCGGGCCACATTCATGTGCCACAGCGCGGTGCGAGTGTCGTTGGAGCCGCATCCGGCGATCACCGGCACGCGCCCTGCCGCTTGTTCGACGCAGACCTTGATCACCTTGTGATGCTCGTCGTTGTCGAGTGTGGCGCTCTCACCGGTCGTCCCGCACGGCACGAGAGCGTTTGAGCCGCCGGCAATCTGCCAGTCGACGAAGCGCCGAAAAGCCGCCTCGTCGAACCGTTCGTCGCGAAAAGGAGTCACCAGGGCCGGTATTGAGCCAGAGAACATTTGCGCTGCTTTCATATTCGATTCAGAAGGGAGCGGACGCTTTTCCTGCGCACGCAACGGGTTCGTTCACCGCCTGATAAGGAGACGCCTGCCACGATGTCCAGCATGGTTCGTCGGCTCATCATTACCTCGCTTCTCTGTACCTCCGCCACCCTCGCTGCGCCGGTTCATTCGCAGGACGCGGTTTACAGCGCGTCCGACTGGGACAAGGCGCGCGCCGATCTGGTCGCGCAGGGGCCCGGTCGCATGGCTCCGGCGATCGCCCAGTGGGAACAACTCAAGGCCAGCAAGACGCGCCCCTTCGAGGACTATGCCGGTTTTCTGATGACCTACCCCGGCTTCCCCGATGCGGCGACCTTGCAGCGCTACGCCGAGGAGGCTCTGAAGAACCAATTCGTCTCGGCCGACCGTCTCGCGGCGTTTTTTGACCGCTATCCGCCTGAGTCCAACTACGCGCGCGCCCATTACGCTCTCGCCCTGATGGCCCAGCGCCCCGCCGATGCCGCCGCTGTCGCGCTCGCCGCGTGGCGCGGCGGCGAGATGAGCGACACCGCAGCCGCCACCATCTTCGCCAACTTCGGCAGCCAGTTTACCCAAGCGGACCAGGACGCGCGGATGGACGCGCTGCTGTGGCAGCGCGACGCCGAGGGCGCGGCGCGGCAGATTGCTCGCGTCTCCCCCGGCAAGCTCGGTCTGTTCGCTGCGCGACTCGCGATCCTCCAGGGCGGCGATGGCGCCACGGTCGACCCGGCGGCAACGTCCGATCCCGGCTATCTCTACAACCGCAGCCGCGAGCTGCGCACCGAAGGCCGCGCCCGCGAAGCAGTGAGCCTGCTCTCGACGCGCCTGCCGCTGGCCTCGCGCCCCTTCGATCCGACCGCCTGGGTGACCGAACAACTCAGCGTTGCCCGCATCGGCGGCGCCCAGGCTGCGCGCAGCATCGCCTCGAAAATCGACGACGCGTTTGCCCCCGGTGCAGACATCTCCGCCATGGAGTACAAGCTGCGCGACGATTACACCTCGCTGATGTGGCTGGGCGGGACGCAGTCGCTCTGGGACCTCGGCGATCCGGCCAGCGCGGTGCCCCTCTTCTACCGTTACGGCGCCGCCGCCCGCACCCCGCAGACCCGGTCGAAAGGTTTCTTCTGGGCCGGGCACGCTGCGCAGCGCGCCGGTCAAGCCGCCGAAGCCAAGCGTTACTACGAGATGGCCGCCGCCTATCCCGACCGCTTCTATGGCCAGTTGGCCCTGGACCGGCTCGACCGACCTATGCCGGCGTTGCCGGGCGTTCCGGCCGGGACGCCGACGGCTGCCGAGCGCAAGGCCTTCCTCGGCGCCCCGCTTACTGCCGCGGTAACCGAGGTAGCCCGCGACGCGCCGTGGTCGGTGGGCATCCGCTTCTACCGCGAAATGGCCAGCCAGGCCCAAACGCTCGATGACTACCTGCTGGTAACCGAACTCGCGCGGGACATCGGGCGCCGCGATCTCGCGGTCATTGCCGCCGAAGCCGCCGCCGCCGACGGCTACGAAGGCTTCACCACGCTCGGGTATCCCACACTGGTAACCCCGCCGGGGACGAACTGGACGCTGGTCCATGCCATCAGCCGACAGGAAAGCCAGTTCGCGCAGAACGCCGTGAGTCACGCTGGCGCGCGCGGCCTGATGCAGCTAATGCCGGCCACCGCGCGCGAGGAAGCCGGCAAGGCCGGAATTCAGTACATGTCCGCTTCGCTAATCGACGACGCCAGCTACAACGTGCAGCTCGGCAGCAATCATATCGAGCGCCTGGTCTCCTATTACGGCGGCAGCTACCCGCTGGCGATCGCCGCCTACAACGCCGGCCCGGGCAACGTGAACAAATGGCTCGCCGCCAACGGCGATCCGCGCACCGGTTCGATCAGCTGGATCGACTGGATCGAGAAGATCCCATTTTACGAAACAAAGAACTACGTCCAACGGGTGCTCGAGAACGCCGTCGTCTACGAATCGCTGCATCCGGACAAGGCGCCTTACGGCACGCCGCGCAAGCTCGACTCGCTTCTGCGCTGACGATCCGGCCGAGCGTAGCCAGCCGACCAGTGGAACCCCGCACCAACTACATTACGCCGGCCGGCCTCGCCGCGCTCCGTGCGCGCTACGATCGCCTGCTCGGCACCGAGCGGCCGGAAATCGTCGCCATCGTCAGCTGGGCTGCCGGCAATGGCGACCGCAGCGAGAACGGCGACTATCTCTATGGCCGCAAGCGGATGCGCGAGATCGACCGCGAGCTGGCGCGACTGGCCAAGAAGATGAAGACGGCCAAGGTGGTCGATCCTGCGGCCCAGCCCGACAGGGCACGGGCGTGGTTTGGCGCCACCGTCACGATCGCCGACGAGAACGACGAGCAACGCACGCTGACCCTGGTCGGAGACGACGAACAGGATGCCTCGTCGCACAAGATCGGTTGGAGCGCGCCCATTGCCCGCGCCTTGCGCGGTGCGGCTGTCGGCGACCTGCGCACGGTGCGCCTGCCGGCAGGAGAGAAAGAGTGGGAGGTGCTGGAAATCTCCTACCCGGAGGCGGTCACGCCGCAGCCCTGAGCGCGTCTTGGCACTCGCGCCACCCGGGCCGTGCGAGGTGAAACCCTTGCACGTAGCGCACCCCGAGATCGCGCAGCGCGGAAAGTTCGCCTTCGGTCTCGATGCCTTCGGCAATGACCGTCAGGCCCATGTCGGCGCACAGGCGCACCGTCGCATCGACGATCATGCGCCGCGGCGGCGAGACGTCGATTCCGCGGATCAACTCCATGTCCAGCTTGATCAGGTCCGGCTGGAACTCCGCCAGCAACCCGAGTCCAGAATGACCGGCGCCGAAATCGTCGATAGCGGTGGTGAAGCCGAGCGTCCGATAAGCCTCGAGAATTCCGATCACGTGCTGGGGATCCACCTGCTCGTGTTCGGTGAACTCGAAAATCAGCCGTTCCGGCGGCAGTCCCGTCGCGCGCGCGGTCGCCAGCGTGAGCTGAATGCAGGCCATCGGCGAATAGACTGCGTTGGGCAGGAAGTTGATCGACAGACGGGCGTCGGTCTCCAGAATCCCGGCTGCCACCGCGCCTTCGATCGCGGCCACCCGGCAGGCCTGATCGAACGTATAGCGATTGTCTTCGCTGACTTGGTCGAGCACCCAGCCCGCGCTCTCGCCCTGGCTGCCGCGCACGAGCGCTTCATAGGCGTATGGCGCGCCGCTCTCGAGGTCGACGATCGGCTGAAACGCCACGCTGATCTCGAACGGAAGCGTCCGCCCCTCCCGACATCCACTGCAACCGGCCACGCAATCATCTCCTGTTCCGCTATGAGAACGGCTTAGAATTCCGCCAGTTAAGATCGTTTCAAGACGTTACCGCGTTCATCCCGCTAATGCCGTTTGCCGTGTTTCAGCGATCGATGGGCAAGATACCCCACTGGACGTTCGTGCTAGGTCGCGGCGAATCTCAAGTGCTAAGGACGCTGCGCATGAGCTGCCTTTCCCCCTTTCGCTTGCTGATCGAGCAATTTTTGCGCTGGGTAAGGGACAAGCCTCCTATGTCGCGATCGATGCGATCGTATCGCCTCCCCGCTCGCAAACCCGCAGCAATCCGGCTATTTTCGGGCTCGGTGCGGCTGGCAGGAAGTATTGCGTGCGTCGCCATGGCGGCTCCGCTCGCGGCGAAGGACGACCTCGGCGTGTTCGAACAGTGGGCCGCGTTCCGGGATGCCGAGGTGCCGCGCTGCTATGCGATATCGGCGGCGGCGAAGAACGGCAGCGCCTTTCCGGCCTATGTCGACGTCGCCACCTGGCCCAAGCAGGGCGTTCGCGGGCAGATCCACTTCCGCCTCTCGCGCGAACTGGCCGACAACCCGCGTCTGTCGCTGGCGATCAGCGGGCAGCGTTTTGAGCTGACGGGGGGCGGCGTCGATGCCTGGGCGCCCGACCGCAAGGCCGACGCGGCGATCGTTGCGGCGATGCGCTCGGCATCGGCCATGAGCCTCTCGGCGACGGACAGCCGCGGCCGGCGCTTTACCGACCGGTTCAGCCTCGAGGGCGTCGCGACGGCGATGGACGCGGCGACCGTCGGCTGCGCCCGCATCCGATAAGCAATATAAGACGGGCCGGGGATCGCTCCCCGGCCCGCCCAATCTCAAAGCGCCTTGCTTCGATCAGAAGCGAACGCCGACGCTGGCCACCACCTGGTGACGGTCGGTGTCGATGTCGAACCGATCGGAATCGGCAACGCCGCTCGCCTCGAAGTCGACCTCGCCCTTCTTGTAGTTCGAATAGCGGTATTCGAGCTTGCCGAAGGCCATTGAGCCGAACTTGTGCTCGACGCCGGCACCCAGACGATAGCCGTCTGTGTCGAGATGCCGGCTATACTCCGTCGTCCCATCGGTCCCGATGTAGTTGAAGCGGGCATTGGTATAACCGCCCTTGGCATAGAGCATTGTGGTCGGCGACATCTTGTAGCCGACGCGCGCGCCGGCGTAGAGGTCGCGGCCCGCATCGACCGAACCAAGCCCGAAGGTCGTGTAAGGGTTCCCGTAGGTCGAATCCGCGGTTGAATCGGTCAGTTCGCCTTCGGCACCGACCACCAGGTTGCCCATGTCGAAGTCGTAGCCGACCGCAGCACCGTAGACCGCACCTTCTGCATTGACGTCCTGATCGGGATCGACGGCGGAAACCTGCGAACTTCCGGGCTTGTTGATGTCATATCCGGCGACGCCTGCGATCCACGGGCCGGAAAAGCCTGCGTCCTGCGCCATGGCGGGAACAGCCGTCGCGGTGGCGGCGGTGGCGAGGATGAGTGCAAGACCCTTTTTCATTTTCTAACTCCATTCTTCATTTTCAAACGCGCCCGAATTCCTGCGACGCGGACCACGAGAATGGTTCCGCAGGCGTCCGGTTTCATGAACACAGGACAACGAAAATTTTGATGTTTTTGGGCAACACCTGAGCCGATGAGATGGGCCGGGCGTGCGGCAAGCGACAGGAACCGAATAACGCATTTCGGGCTTAGCGCGCCTGGGCCGCGCCCGTGGGGCAGCTCATGCCGCAGCGCAGCACGGTTCGCCGACAGACTTTGCCCTTTGATGCGCCTCACCCTATATCCGCCACGCAATGGCCGACACTGCCCTTATGCCGATACCCGGACAGATCGATCCGGTCCCCGTCGCACGCGACATCACGCCGCGCGAGGACGGCCGGATCGACGTCATTGGCCTGTCGATGCAGCGCTTGAGCGAACTGTTCGGCGAGGCCGGCCTGGACAAAAAACAGGCCAGGCTGCGTTCCAAACAGGTGTTCCACTGGCTCTATCACCGCGGCGTAACCGATTTCGCGGCAATGACCGACATCTCCAAGGCGATGCGCCCATGGATGGCCGAACGGTTCGTGATCGGTCGCCCCGCGATCATCGAGTCGCAGCATTCGAGCGACGGAACGCGCAAGTGGCTGCTGCGCACCGCCGACGGGCATGATTTCGAAATGGTCTTCATCCCCGATGCCGACCGCGGCACGCTGTGCGTTTCCAGCCAGGTCGGCTGCACGCTCAACTGCAGGTTCTGCCATACCGGCACGATGCGGCTGGTGCGCAACCTGACCGCGGGCGAGATCGTCGGCCAGGTCATGCTGGCGCGCGACGCGCTGGGCGAATGGCCCAAAGGCAAGATGGATTTCGCCGAAGTCGAGGACGAGGCCGAATATACTGCCGACGGCCGCTTGCTGACCAACATCGTAATGATGGGCATGGGCGAGCCGCTGTACAATTTCGATAACGTCCGCGACGCGCTCAAGCTGGTGATGGACGGCGACGGCCTTGCCCTGTCGAAGCGCCGCATCACGCTTTCGACCAGCGGCGTGGTGCCGATGATGGCGCGCTGCGGGGAGGAAATCGGCACCAACCTCGCAGTGTCGCTCCACGCGGTGACCAAGGACGTGCGCGACGAAATCGTTCCGATCAATCGCAAGTACGGCATCGAGGAACTGCTGCAGGCCTGCGCCGACTACCCCGGAGCCTCCAACGCCCGGCGCATCACTTTCGAATACGTCATGCTCAAGGATAAGAACGACAGCGACGAAGACGCCCACGAACTGGTGCGGCTGCTCAAGAAGTACAATCTGCCCGCCAAGGTCAACCTGATCCCCTTCAACCCCTGGCCCGGCGCGCCTTACGACTGTTCGAGCCCGGAACGGATCCGGAGTTTTTCGACCATCGTCTTCGAAGCCGGCATTTCCGCGCCGGTGCGCACCCCGCGCGGGCGCGACATCGACGCCGCGTGCGGCCAGCTCAAGACCGCTGCCGAAAAGAAGAGCCGCGCCGAGCTCGACCGCCTCGCTGCCGAAAAGCAGGCCGCGCTCGAAGCCGAATAAACCCTGTCGCGAGCGCGCGGCATTCGTTAGTCTCCTATCGAATAGATTGGGAGAGAACCGCGATGATCCGTGTGCCGTTGACCCTGCTCGCTTGTTTGGCGCTGGCCTCGCCTGCCTTGGCTGCCGACCTTTCGCCGGCGGAGGTGGTGCAGCGTCACATCGACGCCGGGGGCGATGTCGATGCCATCGTTGCCGATTATGCCGACGATGCGGTGGTCCTGCAGCAGGGCCGGATTCTCGACGGCAAGGATGCGATCCGCGCCTTTTATGCGCAGATGATGGGTGGTGGAGGCGCGGGCCGGGCCGACGCGGGAGGTAAGCCGGCACCTTCAGGTCCGCCGCCGATGAAGGTCACCAAAGTCTGGGAAGAAGGCGATGTCGGCTTCGTAACGTGGGAAATGGGCCCGGTCCATGCGACCGAGGAATTCCTCGTCCGCGGCGGCAAGATCCGGGTCCAGGCCGTCTTCATGAGCGGCGCGCCGGGCGGACCGCCGCCCAAATAAAGGGTCAGGCGGAACCGCCCTCCCGCGCATCGAACCGGCTGCGCGCTGCATCGACCGCGGCACGGTTTTCCATCGCCCAAGCGCCGAGCGTGCCGACCGGTTCTATCAGCGAACGGCCAAGCATCGTGAGCGAATAGTCCACGCGCGGCGGTACGCTCGGCGTTACCGCCCGGTCGACGAGCCCATCGCGCTCGAGAGCGCGCAGCGTGCGGGTGAGCATACGCTGCGAGATTCCGTCGACCGCGCGCAGCAGTGCGTTGAAGCGCAGAGATCCGGCCGCCAGACCCATCACAACCTGCATCGACCACTTGTCGCCGACGCGGGCGAGAATATCGTTCACCGCCTGGCAGCGGATCGGGCTATGCCCGGCGGTGGTTACATTGCCGTCCCTATCGGACATCGATGTGCCTCCTTGCGCACTGGTGGCGACAGTTTCCATATGCGCCCTAGTTATTCATCGTAACCTCGAAAGGGAAGACATGCAGATCCTGCGAATCGACAGTGCCACCACGGGCGACGCCTCCGTCAGCCGCGAATTGACCGACGCGATTGCCGAGCATTTCAGGGCCAAGTATCCCGACGCGACCTGGGTGGTGCGCGATTTCGCCACCGACCCGCTGCCGCACCTCGATGTCGCCAAGACCGGCGCCATTCGCCAACCGCAGGATGCGCACGACGGCGCCATGAAGGCAGCCTTCCCGGCCGAACGCGCCGTGCTCGACGAATTCCTGGCCTCCGACATCGTGATCCTCGGCGTGCCGATGTACAATTTTACCGTGCCCAGCTCGATCAAGGCCTGGCTCGACCGGCTCGGCGTGCCTGGCGTGACGTTCGGCTACAGCGAGAAAGGTCCGGAAGGGCTCGCCGGAGGACGCCGGGTCATCGTCGCCTCGAGCCGGGGCGGCGCCTACGAGATGGGCGGACCGGCCGAGCATCAGGAGACCTATCTCAAGACCTTCTTCAACTTCATCGGTATCGACGACGTCGAATTCGTACGCGCCGAAAGGATCGGCTTCGGCCCGGAAGCCAAGGATTCGGCAATGACCGCCGCGCGCGAGGAAATCGCCAAGCTGTGACGTTCGATTTGTCGCGGCGCGGCCACCGCCTGCCGCGAATTCGGGCCTTCGTCGGGCCGTTCATGTGAGGTTGTGGACCCGCTCGGGAAGGTGCGGGTTCCACTCTCACATTGACGTCCGTAAGGGAGTAGAACCGATGAAAAAGACCATCTTTGCCGCTGCCGCCGTCGCGCTGGCGATGCCAGCGGCCCCCGTCCTCGCTGATCACGGCCCGCCGCCGTGGGCACCCGCGCACGGCAAGCGGGCGAAGGATCATGACCGTTATTACGAGCGTTATCACACGCGTTACGAGCCCCGCTATCGCACAACCGACAATGGCATTCGCTATTGGCGAGGCGACGATGGGCGCTACTATTGCAAGCGCTCCAACGGCACCACCGGGCTCATCATCGGCGCCGCCGCAGGCGCGCTGGCCGGCCGGGCCATCGATACCCGCGGCGAGCGCACGACCGGAACCGTCGTCGGCGCGGCGGTAGGCGCCCTGCTCGGCAAGTCGATCGATCAGAACCGCGTGCGCTGCCGCTGAGCTAACGCCCGGTGAAAGACCAGGGCCGCGCGGACCAGTCCCCCGCGCGGCCCTTTTCTTTGCGTTGCCGATGCGCGGCGAACCTGTCATTTTGTATGCAAAGCTAACTAAGTACCTGCGGAGAGCTCCATGATCGAAGCCGCCCTCGTCAGCTGCGACGACCACCTCGACCTCAATATGCTGCCCGCCGATGTCTGGCAGAAGCGGATGGCGAGCAAGTGGGGCGAGCGCACCCCTCAGGTCGTCTCGGCTGCCGACGGCCCAGCGATGTGGATGGCCGATGGCGAGCGCTGGGGGTTCTGGTCGGGCAAAAAGGGCAATCCCTTCGGCAAGGGCCCGAAGCCGCTACACACCGCCTATGACCGCGGCGGGATCGAAGACCTCACGGAGCTGCGCGCCGGCAATGCAAAGCTACGCCTGGAAGACATGGACCGCGACAACGTCTGGGGTCACGTGATCTTCGGCCCGGTGACCTCGATCAAGACCGACGACCCCGAGTTCATGGCCGCGTGCTACGCCGCCTACAACGACTGGCTCTACGAAGACTTTTGCGTCGCCTCGCCCGAGCGGCTGATCGGCGTCGCCGTGCTCCCACCGCATCCCGAAGCCGCCTTTGCCGAGCTCAGGCGCCTTGCCGAAAAAGGCGGCTGCCGCCAGGCCAACATCCAGATCGCGGTGGCCGAGCCGCGGCTCGAGGACAAGCGGTGGGAACCGGTCTTCGACCTGCTCGAACAGTCAGGTATCGTCCTCAGCTTCCACGTCACCGTCTTCCCCAAGGCGGGCGATGCGTTCGACAAGTACAAGGGTTCGCCCGGGGCGACCTTCCTCCACGCCAAGATGTTCATCGAGCAGTTCCTCGACCCCTTCGTCGACCTGTTCGCCTGGGGCATCCTGGAGCGGCATCCGAAGCTGAAGATCGTTATCGCCGAATGCGGCGCCGGCTGGGTGCCGTGGGTGGTCGAAGAACTCGACTATCGCCACTGGCGGCTGTGGGAATGCGCCGACTACTGGGACGACAAGGGCGGCATCCCGCACAAGATGAAGCCCAGCCAAGTGTTCAAGCGGCAGGTCTACGGCACATTCCAGCAAAGCCCGACGACGATGGCGCTGACCGACTTCTGGGGCCCGGATAACCTGCTCTGGGCAAGCGATTATCCGCACCCGGATTCGATCTGGCCCAACTCGGTGCGCACCATCGGCGAGACGATGGGCCACATGGACCCTGAGAAGGTCCGCAAGATGGTCGGCGGCAATGCGGCCAAACTCTATGGCCTCGACCTAGGCAAGGCGGCGATCCGCGCCGAGTTGCCGATCGGCTATACGGCGGTCGCGGCCGAATAGCGCGTATCTGGTACAGCTGTCGCGGCAGGCAGGAGAGGTTGCAGAAATCTATTTGCACACACCTGCAGGAAAGCGTTTTTTTGCCAGGTTGGATTTTCGCGGAGCTGTCAGTCCGCCTGCGGCGAAGGGGCCTCGGCATGCGCATGCGCCTCGCCGCGTTCCTTCTCCTCCCCGTGCTCGGTCGAATAGGCCGCGTATTGCGCAGCAGACATCGTCGGCAGGGCTTTGACGAAGGCGGCGATGTTCCAGATGGTTTGATCGTCGTGGGAGTCGCCGAAGGCCGGCATCGCGGTCATCTTGGCGCCGTGTTTGACCAGCCAAAATATTTCCGCGTGGCTCCACTCATCGGCCGCCCTGGCAAGCGCCGGCGGCTTGGGCAGCATGCCTTCCGCCCAGTCTTCGCGGCTTTCGCCCACCCCGCCATGACAGCGGGCGCACATCGCCTTGTATTCCGGTGCGCCGGCATCGATCATCGCGGCGGAGAACTGCGGCGGCGCAATGTCGCCGGCGTGCGATTTGACCGAGTTCTCGAAGTTGGTGTGCAGCGCCCAAGCAACCAGCGGGCTGTGGCGATCGGTCGCGGCGATGTTGTAACCGCCGGCCAGGACCACGACGAGGCTCACGATCAAAATCACGGCGATCGTTGCTGCTATTCCGGCGACAAAGGATGCCCAACGCATCAGCTTGCTTTCCTCGGGAGGCACTGCCGATACCCGCGATAGCCCAGTTCATCCTTCGCGCCTGGCAGCAGGACGATCATCTCCTCGGCCGGAAGTCCGGCATCGCCCTCCTCGTCGACCGGTCGGAGACGTACCTCCAGCCCGCCATCCGCATAGCTGGACGCTCCGCTGGACGGCAGTGTGACGAGCTTGCCGTTGAGCTTGATCGTCGCCCGGATGCCCGGTTCGAACGATAGCGAGGGCTTGGCGACCTCGGTCAACACGATGCGGCATTTGCCCGCGCGCTGACCAAGCGCGGCGATGTCCGCATCGGTCATCGTCTCGACCGCGACCGCCTCGGTCGCAATGCCCGATAGTGCCTGCGCGGCGCTGACCTGCGGCGCCGGAGTCGGCGCCGGATCGACCTGCGCCTCGCGGTCGGCCCCGGCCGACGTGTTCTGGTTGCAGCCCGCCAGGGCCAGCGGTGCGACAAGGATAGCGAGATACCTCATTGCGCTGCCTCCCGCGGCATGTGCTCGCTCGCCCGCACGCCGTTCTTGTCGATGTCTTCGATGAGGTACTTCATCTCCGCGATTTCGCGCCGCTGCGCGACAATGATTCCCTTGGCCAGCTCACGCACCCGAGGGTCGCGAATATGCGCCCGCTCGCTGGTCATGATGGCGATCGAATGGTGCGGGATCATCGCTCGCATGTACTCGGTATCGTCGACGGTGGACTGGCTGCGGACCAGCCAGAGCGCGAGCGCGAAGACGACGGCAGCCACGCCGAGGATGATCACGTTCTTGGTCGTGCTCTTGTACATGCCCCACATGAAGAGGAGCATGACCACCATCATCGCGGCGCCCATCACGAAGGCCATCCAGAAGCGCGTCTCACTCCAGAACACGTGATCGATGCTGTAGGTGTTGAGATACATCAGCACGAACATCACCGCAGTGGATGTGCCGATCATGGCCATGAACTTGACGTAAGGTCCGTCGCCCTGCTGCGCCTTACCCAGCATTGCTGCCTCCTTCGAACGGGTGCTCCATCAATGCAGCAACGACGAAATCGTTCATCCCGCTCACGGAACCGCAGCGCACCTTGCGGTGTTCGCAGTGAGCCATAGCGAGGTTTGGATGACTGAAACGCTAGATGCCGTTTTGCCGAGAGAGGTTCAGGAGCGCGCGCACGCCGTGCTCGACCGTGCCGACGCAGCACAAGCCAAGCTCGCCACGGCGGAGAGCTGCACCGGAGGCCTACTTGCCGCCCTGCTCACCGATGTGCGAGGTCGCGGTCACGTTTTCGACCGGGGGTTCGTCACTTATTCGGTGGCGTCGAAATGCGATTTGTTGGGGCTCCGGCGCGAGAAAGTCGAAAGTTGCCGCGGTGTCAGCAAGGAGGTGGCGATTGAGATGGTGTGCGGCGCGTTGCAGAGATCCGATGCGGACATCGCGCTATCGATAACCGGCTTCGCCGGCCCTGGCGCGGAGGATGACGAAGAAGGCCTCGTGCACTTCGCCTGCGCGCGGAAGGATGGCACCTGCGCCCACCGCGAGGAGCATTTCGGCGAGATCGGCCGCGATGGGGTACGTATAGCGGCGCTCGAGGTGGCCCTCGAGATGATCGAAGCCGCGCTCGATGAGTAATAGCGCCTTGTCATTGGTATCCTTTGAGGATACTCGGGCATGATGCATCGAGCCGGAGAAAAGATACGCGCTTGGCGCGAGCGTCAGAGACCCCCGCTTACCGCCGCGGAATTCGGGCAGAAATTCGGAGCGCCGCAGCCCTGGCCGAGCCGCACGGTCTATGGCTGGGAGACTCAGGGAAAAATACCAGGAGCAAGTATCCAGAAGCGCCTCGCCGATCTCGGCGTTTGCGAGATAGGCGACTGGCTCGAACCCGCCAAGGGCAAGGGCGAGGCGGCGAGCGCACACCCGTTCTACGACATGCACCGCCACGGTTTCATCCGCGTCGCCACCAGCACGCCGCGGGTACGCACCGCCGACGTGGCCTACAACCGCGACGGCATCATCGACGAATTGCAGCGCGCCCACGCCGCCCACGTCGACTTGCTGGTCTATCCCGAGATGTGCCTGTCGTCCTACGCGCTCGACGACCTGGTGATGCAGGATGCGTTGCTCGATGCCGTGGAGCATGCCGTGATCGCTGTGGTGCGGGCGAGCAAGGGCCTCTCCCCGGTTTCGCTGATCGGCGCGCCGCTGCGCCACGAAGGGCGCCTCTATAACTGCGCCCTGGCAATTGCCGACGGGCGCCTGCTCGGCGCCGTACCCAAGAGCTACCTGCCTAATTACCGCGAGTTTTACGAGAAGCGCTGGTTCGCCCACGGCCGCGGAATTCGCGGCAAGACGATCGCCGTCGCCGCGACCGAGGTGCCGTTCGGCGTCGACCTGATCTTCGCCTCGAGCCGCCTGCCCGGTTTCCGGGTCTTCGCCGAAATCTGCGAGGACTTCTGGGCGCCCAACCCGCCGTCGACCGCCGGTGCGCTGGCCGGAGCGACAATTCTCGTCAACCTTTCGGCGTCCAATATCGTCATCGGCAAGTCCGACGAGCGGCACATGCTGTGCCGCGCGCAATCGGCGCGAACCGCCAGCGCTTACGTCTATTCCGCCGCAGGCCACGGCGAGAGCACGACCGACCTGGCGTGGGACGGACAGGGCATGATCTTCGAACTCGGCGACCTGCTGGCCGAGAGCGAACGTTTCGAGCTGCGCCCCGAGCTGTGCGTCGCCGACGTCGATACCGACCGCATTCTCTCCGATCGGATGCGGTGGCAGACCTTCAACGATGCCGCCGTAGAAGCGGGGCGGCCCGAGGGCAGCTTCCGGATTGTCGAATTCGACCATGCGCCCGCCACGGGCGACATCGGTCTTGCCCGCCCGATCCGGCGCTTTCCGTTCGTCCCCAACCGCGCAGCCAAGCTCGACGACGATTGCTACGAGGCGTTCAATATCCAGGTCGACGGCCTGATGCGGCGCTTCGAGCAGACCGGCGGCGACAGCATGATAATCGGCGTGTCGGGTGGGCTCGATTCCACCCACGCGCTCATCGTGGCCGCCAAGGTCTGCGACCGGCTCGACATCCCGCGCACGACCATTCGCGGCTATACCATGCCGGGGTTCGGCACCTCCGCGGGCACCAAGTCCAATGCCTGGAAACTGATGGACGCAATGGGCATCGTGGCCGAGGAAATCGATATCCGCCCCGCGGCGGAAAAGATGCTCAAGGACATCGGCCATCCCTATGGGCGCGGAGAAGCGGTTTACGACGTCACCTTCGAGAACGTGCAGGCGGGCTTGCGCACCGATTATCTGTTCCGTCTCGCCGGGCAGCACCACGGCTTCGTCATCGGCACTGGCGACCTATCCGAACTCGCGCTGGGCTGGTGCACTTACGGCGTCGGCGATCAGATGAGCCATTATGCCGTCAATGCCGGCGTGCCCAAGACCCTGATCCAATACCTGATCCGCTGGTGCACGCGCACCGACCAGTTCGATCCCGCGACGGATGCGGTGCTCGAGGCGATCCTGTCCACCGAAATCAGCCCCGAGCTGGTACCCACCGGCGAAGACGAGCAACTGCAAAGCACCCAAGCGATCATCGGCCCCTACGAACTCAACGACTTCTTCGTCCACCACGTCGTACGCTTCGGTCAGCGGCCTTCGAAGGTCGCGTTCCTCGCCTGGCACGCCTGGCGCGACGCGAAGCGCGGGCTGTGGCCAGCGATGTTCCCGCAGGCGATGAAGAACGAGTACGACCTCGCCGCCATCACGCTGTGGCTGGAGAAGTTCCTGCGCCGCTTCTTCGGCTTCAGTCAGTTCAAGCGCAGCGCCCTCCCCAACGGCCCCAAGGTGAGCAGCGGCGGCGCGCTGAGCCCGCGCGGCGACTGGCGCGCCCCGAGCGACGCGGTTGCCGACGTCTGGCTCGAAGAATTGCGCGCCAACATCCCCGACGCATAACAGGCCGTTGCACAGGCGGAGGCTTTCAATTCTGCGCCGATCGGCATAATGGCAACCTAATTGATTCCGGCAAAATAGGATCGTCATGCAGATTGCAACCCGGTACAGCGCAGTTGCCATCTGGTTGCACTGGCTCCTTGCGATCACCCTCTCGTTTCAGATCGGACTCGGCTTTGCCATGCCCGAAGGGACGAAAGGCTTTGCCCTGATTCAGCTGCACAAGTCGGTCGGTATCACCGTGCTGCTGCTCACCGTCTGCCGAATTGCCTGGCGGTTGCTACGCACGCCGCCGCCGGCGCTCGATACCGGCTGGCAGACGACGCTGGCAAAGACGGTTCACGGCGGCCTCTATGTTTTCATGCTGCTTGCTCCGCTCTCGGGCTGGGCGCTCGTGTCGACCGCGCCGGTCGAAGTGCCGACCGTGCTGTTCGGCAAGATCGGCTGGCCGCACTTGCCCCTCCCCCACGGCGCGTTCGAACCTGCCGAGCAGCTTCACACAGTGCTTGCCTGGGCTGGTGCCGCACTCGTCGCGCTGCACATCGCCGGCGCCTTGCGTCACCAATTGCTGCTCCACGATGAAACGCTTGGCCGGATGGCGCCCGGCGGATCTTCGATGGCAGCACTGGGGTTGCTGGGCCTTGCGGCGCTGCTTTTCATGCTCCCCTTCGCGCTGTCGGCGCCGCAGCCGGAGAAGGACGGGGTTGCCAGCGAGGCACCGGTCGATAGCGCAGCCCCGCCCGCTACACCGACACCGTCCGCCACCCCGAGTCCGCTCGCCACCGAGAGCGCAGAGCCGCCGGACGTGGCTGCGACCGAGACTCCGGCGAACGAGCCTGCCGCCCCACCGGTATGGACGATAGCCCCGGGCGGCAGCCTGCGTTTCTCGGTCCTCAACGGAGACGATCGCATCGCCGGGCGTTTCGATCGCTGGAGCGGCGCGATTGCCTTCGATCCTGGCGACCCGGCCACTGCCGAGATTCGCATCGAGGTCGACCTGGCGAGTGCGACGGTCGCGGACCCGACCCAGGATTCGATGCTGCGGCAAGCCGATTTTCTCGGCCCTGCCGGCACGGCCACCTGGCGAAGCACCTCGGTGCAAGCGACCGGGCCAGGCACCTTCAAGGCGCAGGGCCGCCTGTCGCTGAAGGGGCAGACCAAGTCGGTACCCCTCACTTTCAAGCTGCAGGGAAACGCACAGACGAAGAGCGTCACCGGCACCACTTCGCTTGATCGGACGATATTCGGAATCGGATCGGGCGAAGTGGCCGAGGCGCTATCGCCGACGGTCAACGTCGAGTTCAGTTTCAATGCGACAAGGAACTAGGCGAACGCCGGCACCATGACAGAGCGCCTTGGCCCGGTTATAGCCCGCGCAAGGATTTCGGAGAGGATCGAGATGAAATTGTACCGCATCAAGACAGCGACCCTGGCAGCCGCCCTTTTGGCGGGCGGTGGGCTTGTGGCCTTCGGCGGCTCCACCACCGCCGTCGCTGCCGACAGCACCGCGCCGGCCTGGACGATCCAGCCCGGCGGCGAGCTTGGCTTTGCGGTCGCCAACGACGGGACCGACATTAACGGCGGTTTCTCAAAGTGGGGCGGGACGATCAACTTCAACCCCGACGCCCCGGGCGACGCGGCCATCAAGATAGACGTCGACCTGACCAGCGCCTCGGTGGGCGAGAGCTTCAAGGATAGCCTGCTGCAGGACGACGAGTTCTTCGGTACCGCTTCGCACCCGACCGCGACCTTCTCCAGCGACAACGTCGAGAGCCTGCCCGACGGGCGCTTCGTCGCCCACGGCACTCTCTCGCTCCACGGCATGAGCATGGCGCAGGACGTTGAATTCCGTCTCAGCGGCAGCGGTGCGCAGCGCCATGTCGAAGGACAGGCTTCGATCGACCGAGTCGGCTATGGCATCGGCCTCGGCTCTCACGGCGGCGGGCTCGATCAGACCGTCGGGCTGACCTTCTCGTTCGACGCCGTTCGCGAGTGAGCGCAAGGCCCGCCGTCCTCGTTACCGGAGGGGCGCGCCGCATCGGCGCGGCGATTTGCCGCCGCTTCGCCGTCGAGGGCTGGCACGTCGTCATTCACTGCAACCGCTCGCGCAGCGAAGCCGACTCACTCGCCGCGGAATTGCCCGATGCCGAAGTCGTTGCGTGCAACCTCGTCGATCTCGGCGCCGCGCAGGCGATGATCCTCGACCTCGCAGCGCGGCTGCCCGACTGGCGCGTGCTGGTCAATTCGGCCTCGGTCTTCAAGCCCGACGATGTCGGCACGCTCGACCCCGAGACCAACCGCGAGGCGATGCGCGTCAACGCAGTGGCCCCGGCGGTGATGACTCACACCTTCATGCACAATGCCCGCTCGGCCCAAGGGCGCTGCGCAATCCAGGTGACCGACCAGAAGCTCGCGAATCCCAATCCCGACTTCTTCAGCTACACGATGAGCAAGCACGCCCTGGCCGGGACGGTGCCGATGATGGCCATGGCGCTGCCCGCCGAAGACCGGGTCTTCGCTCTCGCCCCGGGCGCGATCCTGCCGAGCCACGATCAGTCCGCCGAGGAAGCGGAACGCTCGCACCGTCTCAACCTGCTGCAGCGCCGCACCGGCGAGGGCGAAATCGCCGAAGCGGCATGGTTTCTCGCTTGCGGACCGCTCGCCAGCGGGCAGACCCTATTTGTCGATTCGGGCCAGCACCTGCTAAACCAGGCGCGCGACGTGATCTTTCTCGCCAGAGAGGAATCTCTATGAAAAAGCATCGTCTCGCGACGCGTCTTTGGCATTGGGTCAACCTTCTGGCGCTGGCCATCCTGTTCATGTCGGGCCTCAACATCTCCAACGCCCACCCGCGCCTCTATTGGGGCGATTGGGGCTTCGAGAGCAGCGAGGCATGGCTGCACGTGATGCGATTCCCCGGTTGGGCGACGATTCCCGGCCACTACAGCCTTGCCGGGGCACGCGATTGGCACTTGCTGTTCGCGTGGGTTTTTGCCCTCGCGCTGCTGCTGTTCATGATCGCCAGCCTGCTGAACCGCCATTTCATGCGCGACCTCGTCACGACGCGCAAGGAATGGCGCTGGAGCGCAATCCGCGCCGACATCGTTTCGCACCTCAAGTTCGACTTCTCCCGCGGCGAGGGGAAGTACAATTTCCTGCAGAAGCTGGCTTACGCCATCGTCGTCTTCATCCTCCTGCCGACGATGATCCTCACCGGCATGTCGATCAGCCCGGGTCTCGAACCGCTCACCGACCCGCTGTTGGCCCTCGTCGGCGGACGGCAGAGTGCGCGTTCGATCCACTTCATCACCGCCTGGGCGCTGTTCGGTTTCTTCCTGCTCCACGTCACGCTTGTCCTGCTGTCGGGTCCGCTCGGACAATTGCGCGATATGATTACCGGAGGGCCCATCGATGAAACGGCGTAACCTGATCGCCGGTCTCGGGGCCGGCTTCCTCGCCGGATGCTCGAAGATCGGCGAGAGCGGCCCGATGCAGTCGTTGTTCAAGCTGTCCGAGGACTGGCACCGCAGGGCGCACCGCGCGCTCGCCAGCCAGCGCGGGCTGGCGCAGGAATTCACGAAGGCCGACATCTCGCCCTTCTTTCGCGGCAACGGGACCACCGATCCTGGCGATGCGGCTTATGCGGCGCATTTGGCCAGCGGATTTTCCGGTTGGTCGCTGGCCGTCGGCGGACTGGTCGACCGGCCGCTGCAGTTCACGCTAGAACAACTCCAGGCTTTGCCCCAGCGCAGACAGATCACGCGCCATGACTGCGTCGAGGGCTGGAGCGCAATCGGCGAGTGGACCGGGCCCCGACTCGGCACCTTGCTCGACATGGCCGGGGTGCAGTCCGCCGCCAACTATGTCGTGTTCCGCTGCGCCGACATCCTGGCAGGCAGCCCGTATTACGAAAGCGTCGACATGGTCGATGCCTACCATCCGCAGACGATCGTCGCCCATTCCCTCAATGGCGAACCGCTGCCGGTCGCCAACGGCGCGCCCCTGCGCGTGCGGATAGAACGCCAGCTCGGCTACAAGAGCGCCAAATACCTGACGGCAATCGAAGCAGTGGCGAGCCTCGACGGGATCGCCGGCGGCAAGGGTGGATACTGGGAGGACCGTTCCGGCTACCACTGGTACGCGGGCGCCTGACGGGTGCGTCGCACGCGGCCAGCGCCGATCAAGCACAGAGCCGACCGCAAAGGCGGATTCACAGCGAGAGATTGACAGTCCGCGATCCGGCAGTTCACGCTCCCGCTTTGCAATCGAGGGGGGAGAGGCGCCCGATATGTGGCTGCTCGACAAGTTTCTGACCAAGGCGATCCGCGATGGACGGCTGGTGGTCACCGATCATGATGGCAAAGTCTACGAATATGGGCCCGGCGGCGGCGAAGAAATCCGCATCCGCCTGACCCATCGCAAGGCGGCCAACCACATCGCCCGCTACCCGCAGGTCGGTGCCGGCGAAGCATTCATGTGGGGCTGGCTGGTGGTGGAGCCGCCGCACGACGTCCGGGACATGATCCTGTTCGTCACGGCCAACACCAAGCGTCACGGCGACAGCGCGATCCAGCCGCAGGGTGCGCTCAAGAAGCTGGCCCAGAAGCTCGCGGCCAAGGCCGACGGCATCAACCTCAAGGGCAAGGCGCGCAAGAACGCCGAGCATACCTACAACCTGACCCGGCGGCTCTACGAGCTGTTCCTCGACGAGGACCGCCAGTACACGATGGGCTATTACCGCGACACGTCGAACAGCCTGGAGAAGGCGCAGCTCGACAAGAAGGCGCACATGGCCGCCAAGATGAACATCAAGCCGGGCATGAAGGTGCTCGACATCGGCTGCGGCTGGGGCGGCTTCGCGCTCTATCTGCACAAGCACTACGGCTGCGAGGTGCTTGGCGTGGCCCTCGCCCAGGATCAGATCGCCTTCTGCAAGGAACGTGCGAAGGCCGAGGGCGTGGCCGACAAGGTCAGGTTCGCGCTAATGGACTACCGCGACGTCGCAGGTGAGTTCGACCGGATCAGCTCCGTCGGACTGCTCGAGCACGTCGGCACCGCCCACTATCCGCAATTCTTCTCCCACACCGCCAAGCTGCTCAAGCCGGACGGGGTGATGTTCAGCCACTGCTGCGGCCGCGCCGGCCCGCCGGGGTTCACCGACGGCTGGACGCGAAAGTACATCTTCCCCGGCGGCTATATCCCGGCCCTGAGCGAACTCGTCACGCAGTCGGAGCAGTATGGCTGGCAGGTCATGGACGTTGAGGCGATGCGCTTCCACTACAGTTACACGCTGGAGGAGTGGTACAATCGCACGGTCATGCACCGCGACGAGATCGTCGGGCTCTACGACGAGGAATTCTACCGGATGTGGCTGTTCTACCTCGCCGGAGCCGAACAGAGCTTTCGCAATGGCAACATGGTCAACTGGCAGATCGTCTACGTGAAGAACCGTGAGGCGATCCCGATGACCCGTGAGTTCATGCACGAGGAAAGCGAGCGACTGCGCGAGAGCGAGGAGCCGCCCGTCTGGCATCTCGACCCCGGGCTCAGGGAAGCGGCCGAATAGGGCGTCCCGCGTCGCCGCGGGTTGAACTATGCGCCAAGCGGCGGCAACGAGGATGCTGCTGCAGATATCAAGTCACCGGACAACACAGATATGAGTCGAAGTCTCTTCAACCGGTTCCTCGCCCGGACCGTCAAGCGCGGTTGCCTGACGGTCACCTATGCGGACGGGACGTCGACGACCTTCGGCCAACCTGCAGACGGTTTTCCCGATGTTTCCATCCGCCTCACCGACGCTCGGGTTCCGCGCGATGTCGTGATGGACCCGCGGCTGGGCGCGGGCGAGGCCTACATGGACGGCCGCATCGTCGTCGAAAACGCCGGTATCATGGAGCTGATCCAGCTGCTGCGACGCAATCAACCGTGGGACAAGGGCGAGAAGCTCGCCTCGCCGACCTTGCGCCGCCGGCTTCTCGACCGCGTTCGCTATGCCCTGCGCTCGGTCAACAAGCCCGGCAGCTCGAAGCGCAACGTTTCGCACCACTACGACGTCGGCAACGAGCTTTATCGCCTGATGCTCGACGAGGAGCATATGCAGTATTCCTGCGCCTACTGGCCGCGCGAGGACATGACGCTGGGCGAGGCACAGGAGGCGAAACTGGCGCATATCGCCGCCAAGCTGGCCCTCCAGCCCGGCCAGCGCGTGCTCGACATCGGCTGCGGCTGGGGCGGCATGGCCATCTTCCTGGCACAGCGCGCCGGAGTCGAGGTCCATGGCATCACGCTGAGCGAGGAACAGCTCAAGCTCGCCCGCGAACGGGCCGTGGAGGCCGGTGTGGCCGACAAGGTGAGCTTCGAGCTCATCGATTACCGCGACCTAGCAGCGCGCGGCGACACCTTCGACCGGATCGTTTCGGTCGGCATGTTCGAACACGTCGGCACGCCGCAGTTCGAGACGTTCTTTCGCGCCTGCGCCAACCTGATGCACGACGACGGTGTCATGCTGGTCCACACCATCGGCCGGATGGGCACTCCGGGCACGACCGATGCCTTCACCGACAAGTACATCTTCCCCGGCGGCTACATCCCGGCTCTCAGCGAGACCGTAGCCGCGAGCGAGAAGGTCCGCCTTATCGCTACCGACGTCGAAACGCTGCGGCTCCATTACAACCTGACGATCCAGGAATGGTACCGGCGCTCCATGGCCAACCGCGAAGCCATCATCGCCATGTACGACGAGCGTTTCTTCCGGATGTGGACGTTCTATCTCGCCGGGGCGGCCACCTCGTTCGAGAGCGGCAAGATGTGCAACTACCAGATCCAGTACGTCCGCAGCCGCCATGCCCTGCTGCTGACGCGCACCTACATCGAGGAGGCCGAGCGCAGCTTGCTCGCGAGCTGAGGTGAACGACAGGCCCGCCTCGCTGAGCCGCCGTGCGGTCTTCGCGCAGGCCTGGCCGATCATGCTCGGGCAGGCGTCGATCCCCTTCGTCGGCCTCGTCGACACTGCCGCAATCGGTCGCACAGGCAATGCTGCCGCGCTCGCCGGGGTCGCACTCGGGGCGACGGTTATCAGCCTTGTCTTCTGGACATTCGGCTTCCTGCGTATGGGCATGACCGGCCTGACCGCGCAAGCGGGCGGCGCGGGTCGCAAGAGCGAGGTCGACGCGCTGCTCGTCCGCGGCCTGGCGGTCGGCGCGGCCATTGGCGTCGCTCTGTTGGCGTTGCTGTGGCCCCTGCGCGAACTGGCCTTCGCGCTGTTTGCCGGGGGTGCGGAGACCACTTCCGAAGCACGCGCTTACGTGACCATGCGCTTTTTCGGTGCGCCCGCCGCACTGGCGGTGTTCGCAGTAACCGGTTGGTTGTTCGGACTCGGCCGGACCCGTGCGGCGCTGGTTCTGCAGCTCGTAATGAACTTGGCCAACGCCGTGTTCGACATCGCCTTCGTCTTCGGCCTCGGGATGGGCGCTTCGGGCGTCGGCCTGGGCACGGCATTGGCCGAATGGGTGGCGCTCGCCACCGGACTCGTCATCGTAACGCGGATCGCCGGAGCGGGTCCGGTGGCGCTGGCACGCAGGGCCGGGAGCGAGGAGTTGTTGGAGCGCAGCGCCCTCGCCCACCTCTTCGCGGTCAACCGCGACCTGATGGTACGCACGATCGCCCTGCTGATGCTGTTCGCCTGGTTCGCCAACGCCGGCGCACGGCTCGGTGCGGTCGCACTGGCTGCGCAGCACGTGCTGATGCAATTCGTCAACGTCGCCGCTTTTGTGCTCGACGCATTCGCATTCACCGCGGAGGCGCGGGTCGGTGCGGCAATCGGCGCGAAGTCGCGGCCGCGCTTCTTGCGCGCGGTGCGCCTGACGAGCGAGTTCTCGCTCGCCTCCGCAGTGCTGCTGGCGCTCGCCTTCTGGCTTGCGGGCGACTGGATCATCGCGCTGATCGCCACCGAGCCCGCGGTTCGCACGACTGCCGAGCGCTTCCTGCCTTATGCGGCGCTGGTCCCGCTGATTGGGCTGCCGAGCTGGATGCTCGACGGGATCTACATTGGCGCAACGCGCGGGAGGGCGCTGCGCAACGCGGCGATTGCCGCCACCGCGCTCTATATCGCCACCGACCTGTTGCTCCGTCCGCTCGGGGCGCAGGGAGTCTGGCTGGCCCTGTGGGCGGCCTATGGTTTTCGCGCCGCCGGACTGGCCTTGCAGCTACCCGCGCTTGTTTCAGGCCTTGATACCGCGCGGGCGGTTGAAGGCGAGGCAAAGGGCGGATAACGGGTTGGTGATGCCGCGCCCCTTTCGTACTGTCCTGCTCGCCCTCCTCCTGGCGTTTGCTGGACTCGCCGGCTTCGCCCAGCCGGCAGCCGCCAAGGTCAGCGTCGAGTTCCACAGCTTCAACGGCTCGGTGCTGTTCGGCCGCTATCCGCATACTTTCGTGGTCTTCAAGGGGAAACTCGACGACACCGGGCAGACGATCGACGAGAACTTCGGATTCACTGCGAAGCACGTGACTCCGGCGATCCTCACCGGCCCGGTCAAGCAGGCGATCTGGGTCGAGGAACCCAAGTGGATCGCCAAGACCAATACCCATTTCACGGTCACGGTCGATGACGCGACCTATCGCAAGATGCGCGAGGAGGTCGAACTTTGGCGTAACCACCCGGGCGACTATTACGACCTCGATACGCGCAACTGCATTCACTTCGTCGGCCGCATCGCCGAAATGGCCGGCCTCAAGGTCGATTTCCCAAGAAAGCTGCTGCGCAAGCCGCGCGCCTGGCTCAACCATATCTCCGAACTCAATCCGCAGCTGAAGGCGCGGCCCATCAAGGGCTGAAGCGCGAACAAGCTTTCCTGCGTTGCCGCCGGCGCGCTCGCCTGTTAGGCGCGCCGCCGTTTCCAGCGGAGTTTCGACCATGTCCGACCAGATCAAGCGTGTCGTCCTCGCCTATTCGGGCGGCCTCGACACCAGCGTGATCCTCAAGTGGCTGCAGGTGACCTACGATTGCGAGGTCGTCACTTTCACCGCCGACCTCGGCCAGGGTGAGGAACTCGAGCCGGCGCGGGCGAAGGCCCAGATGATGGGCATCCCGGACAAGCACATCTACATCGACGACCTGCGCGAGGAGTTTGTTCGCGACTTCGTCTTCCCGATGATGCGCGCCAACGCCCGCTACGAAGGCGACTACCTGCTCGGAACCTCGATCGCCCGCCCGCTGATCTCCAAGCGCCTGATCGAGATCGCCCGCGAGACCGGCGCCGACGCCATCGCCCACGGCGCGACCGGCAAGGGCAACGACCAGGTCCGCTTCGAACTGAGCGCCTACGCGCTCGCGCCCGACATCAAGGTCATCGCCCCGTGGCGCGAATGGGACCTGACCAGCCGTACCGCGCTGATCGCCTGGGCCGAGAAGCACCAGATCCCGGTGCCCAAGGACAAGCGCGGGGAAAGCCCGTTCTCGACCGACGCCAACCTGCTGCACACCTCGTCGGAGGGCAAGGTGCTCGAGGATCCGTGGGAGGAAGTGCCCGATTACGTCTATTCCCGCACCGACAATCCCGAGGACGCGCCCGACGCGCCTGAGTACATCACGATCGAGTTCGAGAAGGGCGACGGGGTTGCGCTCAATGGCGAGGCAATGAGCCCCGCCACGTTGCTGGCCGCGCTCAACGACCTCGGGCGCAAGCACGGCATCGGCCGGCTCGATCTGGTCGAGAACCGTTTCGTGGGCATGAAGAGCCGCGGGATGTACGAGACGCCGGGCGGCGAGATCTACGCCCGGGCGCACCGCGGGATCGAACAGATCACGCTCGACCGCGGGGCCGCACATCTTAAGGACGAGCTCATGCCGAAGTACGCCGAGCTGATCTACAACGGCTTCTGGTTCGCTCCCGAGCGCGAGATGCTGCAGGCGGCCATCGACCTGAGCCAGGAGAAGGTTTCGGGCACGGTGCGGCTCAAGCTCTACAAGGGGCTGGCCATGGTGGTCGGCCGCAAATCGCCCAACTCGCTCTATTCCGAGCAGCACGTCACCTTCGAGGACGATGCCGGCGCCTACGACCAGACCGATGCGGAGGGGTTCATCAAGCTCAACGCCCTGCGCCTGCGGCTGCTGGCCAAGCGCGACCGCTAAGCCCTCCCGGCGTCGTGCGGCGAAGCGTTGAGTTATCCACCCTTGTCCACCGCTGTTTGGCTTGAAAGTGGAAAACCGGCGCTTCGCGCGCTTGCCCGACTCGCCCTTCCGGCGCATCTTCAAGTCATCGAGAGCGGGGATTGGCTCTTCGGATTTAGGGGGTAATACCCTGAAAAGACGAAGAGATTTTGGAACCACTGTCGAGCCGACCGCGAGACGCCGCGGGGTGGAGCGAAGGGAGAAGAGAGATCTTCGGATCTGTCAAATCCCGGAGCGTTGAAACCGCGAAGGTGCGCAGTCGGAAGGCCGGACGAGCCGGACTGGTGTCGATGGTGCGGAGATCTTCGGATCGAAGGACCGCTTGAGAAACCAGGCAAGGACGCCCGGTCTCGGAACCGCCGGAGGCAAGGGAAGGATCCTCGGATCGGACCCGGCCCCCGACGGAACCGGCACCGGCGCGAGCGCCGGGCGATAGAGTGGCGCTGCCTCAACAGCTAGCGCGCGAAAACGCCAGGCGATAAGCGCCCTTCGGGGCCCACCGCCGGTGAGAGTGGGGTCGGCAGGAATGCCGGCCCCATTTTCTCGTTCGACACTCCGACCCCATTGTCGCACCTCCTTGCGCAACCGTGCACCTCCCGCCCCGCGACCTCTGGCCCTCGCTTCGACCTGCCACGCGGCACCGCGACTCGGTCGTTGGCGGCAGCCGCCTTGCGGCTCGCCGGACCGGCCGGATGCCGGCGGTCATGGTTAAGGTTCCCACAAGCCGCGACGAAGCGAAGGCGAATCGGGACCGGGCGACGGCGGGCGGGTGTTTTCGCCATCGCCGGGCGGGTATCTGCAGTCCCCACATGGACCGGAGGATCATCACCCCCCTGAGGGCCGCCCTGGCCACCGCGGCGCTGCTGGCGCTCGGCGCCACGGTCGCGCCGGGCTACGCCGAGGACAACGTCCCCGCGCCGGCGGCGACGATCGAGGCCCCGATCGACCCCGCGCTGCCGCAGTTCGCGCCGCAGGGCGACGACGCGGCGCTGGTCGCGGACGACACGGCGGACGATGCGGCGCAGGAGGCGATGGCCGCCGAGGGCGAGGCCTGGGAGGCTTACGGCAGCGGCATGGCCAGCTGGTACGGCCCCAAGTTCAAGGGCCGCAAGACCGCCAGCGGCGAGACCTTCGACCCGACCCAGCTGACCGCCGCGCACCGCACGCTGCCGTTCGGGACCAAGGTCCGCGTGACCCGCGGCGGCAAGTCGGTGGTCGTGCGGGTCAACGACCGCGGGCCCTTCGCGCGCAGCCGGGTGATCGACGTCAGCCAGGCCGCGGCAAAGCAGCTCGGGCTCATCGGGCCCGGGCACGGCACCGTCACCCTCGCCGTCCTCGACAACTGATTTGACCGCCGGCGCCGGCGCGGGCTAGCCTGCGGGCATGTTCGTGCCCCTGTGGATCCTCGTCCCGGCCGCCCTCCTGCTGCTCGTGCTGCTGGCGCGGGCGCTGTCGGGCGGCAGCCGCGACATGATCGAGCGGCAGCGCGCCGCGACCTTCGAGCCCGGATCGGACCATCTCACCGTGCTCGCCCAGCCCGAGGTGCAGGAGGCGCTGCGGGCCAAGCGCAAGATCGAGGCGATCAAGCTGGTCCGCGAGCGCACCGGGCTCGGCCTCAAGGAAGCCAAGCTGCTGGTCGAGCGGCAGGCGCCGCGCTGAGCGCAGCCGCGCCGGACGCCCCCGCCCCGCCCTAGGCGGAGCCGGGGCTCGGCATGGCGTGCAGCGGCGCGCGGACCTCGGCGGGATAGTCGCGGGTGTCGATCACCAGCGCATAGTCGTCCGCATTCTTGCCGGTCAGCGCCTTCACCGCCGCCGGGGCGATGGCGATGCACCCGGCGCTGGCGCCGCGGGCATCGGGCGTGGCGAGCGTGACCAGCGGCGTGCCGCCGTCATCGGCGATCACCGCGCGGGTGGGCGCGTCGACCGGGGCGTTGAGCATGTAGCACAGCTCGTCGTCGCGGGGGTCGATCAGCCCGGTGAAATTGCCCGCGTGGCCGACGTCGAGCGCGGCGGTGATGGCCGGCTGGTCGAGCATCTTGCCGCGGTCGCCGGCCTGGCCGGTGGCCGCACCGGGCAAGGCCAGCGCGCCGAGCGTGCCGAGCGCCAGCAGCAGCGCCGGCGAGAGAGTGCGGGAATGCGGCTGTGTCGGGTCGTCCATGGTGGGTCTCCTCCTGCATGCATGAGCGGTGGGCGCGGGAGCGTGGGAGACGTCCGGCGCCTCACCACAGACAATGCACGGCGGGCCCCCGGGTTTCCCGCGTGCGCGCCGCCGGGGCCGAGGCCGGGGGCGCGTCCGGTGCCGCGTCCGGGCCCGCGTCCAGGGCCGCCGCCTCGCCCGACTGCTCAGACTGCTCCGCCGGGCTCTCCGCTTCGCCGGACAGCTCCGCCGCCTCCGCACTCTCGCGCGCCGCGCTCCACGCCCCGGCGGGCGTGTAATCGGAGTGGAACAGCCCGTGGTAGCGGTCCTCCTCGGCATAGCGCCATTCCTCGGGATCGTCGTCCGGACCCGGGGGGACGACCTGCCACCACTGCTCGACCCCGTCCTCGAACGCGGCGAGCTGCTCCTCCTCGACCGCGTCGGCCGGGTAGTCGGCGAAGTCGTGCGGCAGCCGCACGCCCGCGGGCCGCGCGGCGTCCATCCGCTCGAGCCGGTTGCCGTGCCACATGCAGTCGGCCTCGGTCAGCTCGGCATCGGGCACGAGGCACCAGCCGCCGCAGTCGGGACAGGGCGGCTCGGGCGGCTCCTCGGGCCCGGCGAGACCCTCCTGCCCCGCGCCCTCGCCGCCGGACATGGACCGGGTGTTACACGGTCCAGGGGCAAAAATATCTGGACCCGCCGCGCCATCGCCGCGCTCGTCCTCGGCCCGGCGAACGACCGGCTCCTCGCCGCGGGCAAAGCGCTCCATCGCCGCGTCCCACTCGTCGGCGAAGACCCGCGTCGCGGCATCGGCGACGAGCTTGTCGAGCCGCGCGAGGTGGGCGAGCAGCAGGCGGTCGGAATAGCGCGTGCGGGTGGCGATCACCTCGCCGTGGTAGAACACCTGTTCTTCCACCCCGTCGATCGCCCGCGCGGCGAGCACTGCATCGGCATTGGCCCCGCGCGGCGACCATCGCCGCGTCCCAGGCGAGCCGGAAGCCGCCCTGCGAGCGCCGCGCGCGGTAGGCCGTCTGGTGGCTGACCCCGGCGGCCGCGGAGGCCGAGCGCACCGAGCCGGTGATCGAGAGGTTCTCGAGAAAGGCCACCTGCCGTTCGCGCACGAATTCGGTCTGCGGCTTGCGGTGCTGGTCGGAGGGGATGGCGGCGATGAGCGCGGGCAAGTTCGGTGTATGCGCGGTCATGCGGCACCTCCAACGCCGGAGGAGAGCACTGGGCCGGTGCGCGCCCAGCGCACCGCAAGCGCGGAGTCGGAGCCCAAGGCGGAGACGTGCAAAGCACAACTGCCCGCGCGCCGGCCGGTTAGGCCGAAAGCCAAGGAGCGCGGACGCGCTCCGCCCGGCGCTTGAGGGTCGAAACAAGAAAAGTTCATGGCGATTCACCTCGTGCGGATGGAGTGAATCCAGCCAAGTGGACCAGATCGGGGGCTGTAGGAAAGTTGTTTTTGCGGGCATAGCGCCTGGAGCCACGCCGCGAGAGGAAGGAGCAGCGCCATGACCACGGACCCGGTAACCGGCGGCTGCCTGTGCGGCGCGGTGCGGATCGAGGCGACGGGCGCGCCGCGGCGCGTGGGCGTGTGCCACTGCCTCGATTGCCGCAAGCATCACGGCGCGGTGTTCTACGCCGCGGCGATTTTTTCCGAAGACGCGGTGCGCGTGAGCGGCGAGACGCGCGCCTGGAACAACCGCCACTTCTGCCCGTCCTGCGGCGGATCGGTCTTCGCCCGCTGGGAAGACGAGATCGAAGTCCACCTCGGCACGCTCGACGCGCCGAGCCGGTTTACGCCGACCTACGAGTGCTGGACCGTGCGGCGCGAGGAGTGGTTGCCGGCGTTTGTGGGGATGCGGGGTTTTGCGGGCAATCGGGAGGGCTAAGGAGGAGAGGGAGCAAGGACGCCGACCCGAAGACGAACTTCGCCCTGATCCGCCGCGGCGACTTCAACCTCGAGCTGTTCCAGGTCGACGAGGACCGGCCCATGCCCGATTACCGCTTCGACGCCATGGCGGCCTCTACGTCCACGGCGTCAAGCACCTCGCCTTCCAGGTGGACGACGCCGAGGCGGCGGCCAAGGAACCGGCCGCCAATGGCGCGAAAATCGTGCTCGGCCCGGTCGTCGGCCTGCGGCCGACCTACGTGTTCGTGGCCGACAACTCGGGGATTCCGTTCGAGTTGATTGAGTTTAGGTGAGCGAGGGGGCAATAAGAAAAGTAAGACTCTTCGACGACACCTAACATCGGCAAAAAGCCACGTTCTATAAAGATATTGCGAACGGATCGATCACAACATAATCACTGACCATGGCCTTGATAGACGCAATCGAAATTTCCGGAATTCACGGTGCCCGTGACGTCACCCTGCCCTTCAAAAATGGGCATTGCATCCTTATTGGACCAAATGGCACTGGTAAAAGTACTGCCTTGCAGATCTCGGCCTACATGTTAGGCAGAAAGTGGATTGAATTAGGTAATCAGCCCTTCGATCAAATATCAATTCATTTTAAGAATGGCAAGTCGGCAGAACTTCGTCGTGCGGATTGTGAAACGTTCGGAAATAACTTATATCGAACCGCAGGCACGAGGCTAGTTCGTTACCCAGAGCGGATGGTATGGGATCCAAATATTATTCTATCGCTGGATTTGACATCCAAAGAAGACCTTGAAGAAGCATCTGCCAAACTCGGAATTTCGCCAACCGCCGTTAGGGCGCTACGAAGAGAGTTTGGCGACGATCCGGGTCAGCGAACCGCCCGAAAGAAGATTCGGCAATGCATTGATGTGTTCGAAGAAAATTCTCTTCTACCGACCCTTTATCTCCCGACATACCGTAGAATAGAATTGGACTTAAAGAAGCTATTTGATGAAGTCCCAGAAAGAATGCACCGCCAATTAAAGGAGCGACAGGTTCGCTTCCAAAACGGCGAATTCCTGCTCGAAGTGATACGATTTGGTATGGATGATGTTGTTGAGCTGCTCACTACCTTCGAGCGCGAAACTAGAGATTACGCCCGTAATCAATTCAATCGTATGATGACTTCTTATCTAAAAGACATGGCTACGGGCAAAGCAATGTCCGTCAGAGAACTTAGAGATATTCCTCTTACACAAAATAGCATCGATCGAACGCTCTCGCGCATCGAAGAGGGACTGCTGGATGAGGCCGAGAAGGCTGATATTGGTCAAACTGTAATCGATCTGAGCGCGGGCAAAATTAAAGGCAATCCAACCTTTCAAAAAAGTTGGTTGGCACACTTTTTTATCAAATTGTTCCAGGTTAACCAAGATTTGGAAGATAGAGAGCGTAATCTTACAAACTTCATATCGGCAGTGAATAACTACATTTCTCCGAAGAAGCTCGAATATGATATTGAGCGTTACCATACTGCCATTGTTGATGAACGAGGGGACGAGCTACAGCTGGCCGATCTCTCATCCGGCGAGAAGCAGATTATTTCAATGCTCGCCGAGGTTCACTTTCGAGATGCCGAATTCAACCTTCTCATAGACGAGCCTGAATTGTCCCTCTCTGTACCGTGGCAGCTCCGATTTCTAACTGACATCAAAACCGCTCCTGGCTGCGGCCAAGTAATGGCGGTAACTCATTCGCCGTTTATCTACGACAATAGCTTGGCAAATTCGGTTGTCGAGTTTGGATATGGCTGAGTCTTTTGCTGAACTGCTCGATAAGAGGAAGCGGACAGCGATCGCAATCTTTCATCGGTTTAGATTGGAGGTTGCGGCCGGCTTGGACCATGTATTGTTTGTCGAAGGCTTTGAAGATTTGGCTTTTTACAGCCGCTTCCTTCCTCTAGGGAGCTTCCGGCCGGAGGCGGTACGAATGACCTTCGGAAAACGTAATATGGATCGAATTGTCGGACTTTATTACGCTGAAGGTCTCGATTCCCGCTGCGAAGCGAGGTTTATTCGCGATGCAGACTTTGACGAGTTTCTAGGAAACTTACCTGCCGGAGAGCGAGTCGTCATTCTTGACCGCTATTCCGTCGAAAATTTCATATTTACCCCTTCAAATTTCGAGATGCTTTTGGCGGCTCGGTTCGGCATATCTGCCGACGAATATGATATTCCGGCCTGCATAACTCGATATGAGAATGGAGTTCGGCAGATCTTTCAGCATCTCGCTCCACTTTTTGGCGCGAGCTTCGCTGCTATTGAAAATGGCCACTCACTAGATTTTAATAGCTTAGATGTTCGAAATATCGCGTCAGTGTTTTTTGCGACTGGAGATCTCTCAGAGCTAACGGATGAAGACTACACTCGGTGTAGGATTCCTCTTGAATTTAGGACTGAGGAATCGGCCCAGAGAGGGCGATCATTTGTTGAACGCGAACCGTTTCTCTGGCTTCGAGGCCATTATCTTGCACTGATTTGCAGTGCCTACGTTCAACGCACTCACGACACGCTTTGCGCGAAGCGTACTGCGGGCGAAATTCACACCCTAAACCCGAACTTGAGCACCGATTTCTCAGCCGCAGCTTTGGCAGAGAGAATGGGTGCTTTTTGCGAAGCGCCAACAATCCTTCAGGATTTGGCTGCCTGACAGTAATTGTCGGCAACTACTCCGCCGCCTCCCGCGCCCGCTCCAACATCGGCGCAAGGTACTGCCCGGTAAAGCTGCGCGGGTTCTCCGCCACCGCCTCGGGCGTTCCTTCCGCGACAATCTCCCCACCCCGCACGCCGCCCTCAGGCCCCAGATCCACGATCCAGTCCGGCGTCTTGATCACCCCGGAACAAGTCCGGGGCAGGCTACCGGCTGTGCTCGATCACCACCAGTCATCGTCATTCAGCCGCTTCCGCCCGGCGTGTCAGTAGCGGGGCGAGGTACTGGCCGGTGAAGCTGCGCGGATTTTCGGCGACCTGCTCGGGGGTACCTTCCGCGACGATCTCGCCGCCTCGCACGCCGCCTTCCGGCCCCAGGTCTACGATCCAGTCGGCCACCTTGATGACATCGAGGTTGTGCTCGATCACCACGACCGAGTTGCCCTGGTCGACCAGCCGCTGGAGGACTTCGAGGAGCTTGCGGACGTCCTCGAAGTGAAGGCCGGTGGTCGGCTCGTCGAGGATGTAGAGCGTCTGCCCGGTGCTGCGGCGGCTGAGTTCCTTGGCGAGTTTGACCCGCTGCGCCTCGCCGCCCGAGAGCGTAGTCGCCTGCTGGCCGACCTTGACGTAGCCGAGACCGACCTCGTTGAGCATGTGCATCTTGTCGCGGATCGGGGGGACGGCCTTGAAGAATTCCTCCGCGTCCTCGATCGTCATGTCGAGCACGTCGGCGATGGAGAGGCCCTTGAACTTCACCTCCAGCGTTTCGCGGTTGTAGCGCTTGCCGTGGCATTCCTCGCAGGTGACGTAGACGTCGGGCAGGAAGTGCATCTCGATCTTGATCAGCCCGTCGCCCTGGCAGGCCTCGCAGCGGCCGCCCTTGACGTTGAAGCTGAAGCGCCCCGGCTTGTAGCCGCGCGCCTGCGCCTCGGGCAGGCCGGCGAACCAGTCGCGGATCTGCGTGAAGGCGCCGGTGTAGGTCGCCGGGTTGGAGCGCGGGGTGCGGCCGATCGGCGACTGGTCGATCTCGATCACCTTGTCGCAGTATTCGAGGCCGGTGACCTTGTCGTGCGCCCCGGCGACGACCCGCGCGCCGTTGAGCGTGCGCGCGGCCGAGGCGTAGAGCGTGTCGATGGTGAAGCTCGACTTCCCCGAGCCCGAGACGCCGGTGACGCAGGTGAAGGTGCCGAGCGGGATGCTGGCGGTGACGTTGTTGAGGTTGTTGGCGCGCGCGCCGTGGACGGTGAGCTGGTGGCCGTTGCCCTTGCGGCGCTTGTCCGGGATCTCGATCCGCCGCCGCCCGGTGAGGTAATCGGCGGTGAGCGAGTTCTTGGCCTTGAGGATCGTCTTGAGGTCGCCCTGGGCGACGATCTCGCCGCCGTGGACGCCGGCGCCGGGGCCGAGATCGACGATGTGGTCGGCGTGGCGGATCGCGTCCTCGTCATGCTCGACGACGATCACGGTGTTGCCGAGGTCGCGCAGGCGCTTGAGGGTTTCGAGCAGCCGGTCGTTGTCGCGCTGGTGCAGGCCGATGCTCGGCTCGTCGAGGACGTAGAGCACGCCCGAGAGGCCCGAGCCGATCTGGCTGGCGAGGCGGATGCGCTGGCTCTCGCCGCCCGAGAGGGTGCCGCTGGTGCGGTCGAGGTTGAGGTAGTCGAGCCCGACGTTGTCGAGGAAGCCGAGCCGCTCGTTGATCTCTTTCAGGATGGCGCGGGCGATCTGGTTCTGGGTGTCGTTGAGCTTGTCGGGCAGCGCGAGGAACCAGTCCTTGGCCGCGTTGACCGCCATCTTGGTGGGGGTGGCGATGTCGGTGCCGGCGATCTTGACCGCCAGCGCCTTCTCGTTGAGGCGCTTGCCGTGGCACACCTCGCACGGCTGCGCGGTCTGGAACTTGCCCAGCTCCTCGCGCATCCACGCGCTGTCGGTCTGCAGCATGCGCCGGTTGAGGTTGCCGATGACCCCCTCGAACGCCTTGCGCACGGTGTATTCCTTGCGCCCGTCCTTGAAGGTGAGCGCCACCGGCGCGCCGCGGGTGCCGAACAGGATGGTGTCGCGCTGCTCTTCGCTCAGCTCGCTCCACGGCGTCTCGAGATCGAAGTCGTAGGCCCGGGCGAGGCTGGCAAGGACCTGCATGTAGTAGGGGCTCGGCGGGTTGGACTTGGCCCACGGCACCACCGCGCCCTTCTTCAGGCTCAGCGCCTCGTTGGGGACGACCAGCTGCGGGTCGAACAGCAGCTTCTCACCGAGCCCGTCGCACGCCGCGCAGGCGCCCTGCGGGGCGTTGAACGAGAACAGGCGGGGTTCGACTTCCTCGATGGTGAAGCCGGAGACAGGGCAGGCGAACTTTTCCGAGAAGACGATGCGGTTGGGCGGGAGGCCGGCGCCCTTGAGCGAACCCATTGTCACCCCAGCGGAAGCCGGGGTCGCTTCCGGCTGCGCTCCTTCGCCAGCGGTCCCAGCGTTGGCTGCGCCGCCCTGGCGGGTCGCTGGGACGACGTCTGAAACATTGCCGTCCGCCAGGTCGACGTAGGCCAGCCCCTCGGCCAGCTTGAGCGCGGTCTCGAAGCTGTCGGCGAGGCGCGTCTCGATGCCTTCGCGCACGGCGATGCGGTCGACCACCACCTCGATGTCGTGCTTGTATTTCTTGTCGAGCGCCGGAGCGTTCTCGATCTCGTAGACCTCGCCGTCGATGCGCACGCGGGTGAAGCCGGCCTTCTGCCACTCGGCTAGTTCCTTGCGGTACTCGCCCTTGCGCCCGCGCACCACGGGGGCGAGCAGGTAGGCGCGCGTGCCCTCGGGCAGGGCCATGACCCGGTCGACCATGTTGGAGACGGTCTGCGCCTCGATCGGCAGGCCGGTGGCGGGCGAATAGGGCACGCCCACCCGCGCCCACAGCAGGCGCATGTAGTCGTAGATCTCGGTGACGGTGGCGACCGTCGAGCGCGGGTTGCGGCTGGTGGTCTTCTGCTCGATCGAGATCGCGGGGCTGAGCCCGTCGATATGCTCGACGTCGGGCTTCTGCATCATCTCGAGGAACTGCCGGGCATAAGCGCTGAGCGATTCCACATAGCGGCGCTGGCCCTCGGCGTAGATCGTGTCGAACGCGAGGCTCGACTTGCCCGAACCCGACAGCCCGGTGATCACGATCAGGCTGTCGCGCGGCAGGTCGATGTCGATGCCCTTGAGGTTGTGCTCGCGGGCGCCGCGGACGGAGATCGTGGTGAGAGCCATGAATGGCGTGTTCCTGTAATGTTCGCAACTGTCAAGAGGCCGGCGGCAACGCCTGCAAGCCGGCGCGCCGGATGTGGGGACGCGAGCCGCCATTACAACGCCGGGATGCAGCCATCGGGGCCGGCGCTCGGGCGTCCGAGGTCCGTGGCAACGGGTCGTCCGCCGCGCAGGCTCGCCTCGCCGTCCGCGGCCGGGTTTCTCGGAACACAGCGCGTCCCCATCCCTTGGTTAAGTAACTGCAAACCAACAGGAGACCACCATGACGACAGCCGAAATGACCCGTTCCGGCCAGTCTGCGCCCGGTGCTTCCGGTTCCGATACGAAGCAGGAGCTGAAGGCCGACGCCGACCGCCTGAAAGAGACCGCCAAGGACCGCGCCAGCGAGGAAGCCGACAAGCGCAAGGGGCAGGCGACGCGCGCCGCGCGTTCGACGTCCGACGCGCTCGAAAAAGCCGCCGGAGAACTCGACCGCGACAACGATGCACCGAGTTGGCTGAGCAGCGCCTTCCGCGAGACCGCCAAGGGCATCGACCGGATGGCCGGCAAGGTCGAAGGCCGCCGCCCCGAAGAGATGGGCCGCGACCTCTCGCGCTTCGCGCGCGAGCACCCCACCACCTTCCTCGCCGCATCGGCCGCGGCCGGCTTCGCCGCCGCGCGTTTCCTGCGCGCCGGAGCCGACTACAAGCACGAGCATGAGCATGCGCATAACCAGGACAGCGCACGGCGCGGCGATTACGGCGCCGGTGCCCCCGGCGAATGGACCGCCGGCAGGCGCAGCGGCCGCTTCGACGATGCCACCCGCGCCGCGCAGCAGCAGTACGGCGCAAGCGGGGAGACGGCGCGATGAACGATCAGAGAACCATAGTAGATCCACCCGGCCGCCGCGTGCGCGCAGCGCAAGCCGATGATGACAATATCGTCGACCTCGTCGGCCGGCTGACTCGCCAGGGCGCCCACCTCGCCGAAGAGCAGGTGAGCCTGATGCAGGCCGAAGTGCGCGAGGCGACCACCGATGTGAAGCAGGCCGTCGGCGCCCTCGCCGGCGCCGCCGTTGTCGGGATTGCCGGCCTCGGCGTGACCCTGATGGGTCTGGCCTATCTGGTCGGCGACTGGATCGAAAATGTCTGGCTCGGCACGCTCATCGTGGGCGCGATCACCCTGATCGTTGCCGCCATCATGTACTCGAGCGGCAAGTCCAAGATGCGCGCCACCCATCTCAAGCCCGAACGCACCATTCGCACCGCCGAGGACACCCCCGATGCGGTGACCGGCGACATGACCCATTCCTCGAGGAGGACTCAATGACATACGACGACACGACAATCCGGACCGACACCCGGGACCCTGAAGAAATCGAAAGCGAAATCCGCCGCACCCAGCGCGACATGAGCCGAACAGCCGACCGGATCGGTGCGCAGATGACGCCCCGCAACATCTTCGACGCCTTGCTCGACAAGGCCGACGAAAACGGTATCGACGCGCGCTACGTGCTCGATGCCGCGAGACGCAATCCCATAGCCCTGGGCATGATCGCCGCCGGCGGCCTGTGGCTGGTCAGCGACAGCGATGCCCGCGCCAAGACCTTCACCGACAAGTTCGGCGGCGAACCTGCGCCCGGCGACGAATGGGACCATGCCCACCATCTCGGCTATGTCGAGCACATGAGCAGCGTCGAACCGCGCGAAGGCGAGAACACCGACGCCTATCGCCGCCGCCGCGACTGCGCGCGGGCGAGCTATCTGATGATCGAGCAGCGCCACGACGAGGACGAAAGCAGCTTCCGCAAGCGGCTCGACGATGCGACCGACCAGATGCGCGAACAGCGCGACCGCGTGGCCGAGAAAGCGCGCGACATGGGGCGCCGCACGAGCGACCAAGCCAGCCGCCTGGCCGGCAAGGCCGAGCGCGCGTACCGCGAGAATCCGCTGATCGGCGGACTGGTCGCGGCTATCGCCGGAGCCATGGCGGGTGCCGCGTTCCCGGCGACGCGGACCGAGGAAGAGTACCTCGGCGAATACGGCGCGGACACCCTGGACGCCGCGCGCGACAAGGCGCGCGAAGGCGCGGACAAGATGCGCGAGAAGAAGGACGAGGCGGTCGACAAGGCCGACCGCGAACTACGCGACGCCGGCCGTTCGGACGGCGCGGATCGCGCGCGCAGCAGGTCCTACGAAACGGCCTGACGCAGCGCTCCCTTGCAACCGCGGCCGCGACGGAAGACCCGTCGCGGCCGCTTTTCGTTGCGCGGAACCCACTCAGCGCCAGCTGCGTTTCCGCACCATCGGGGGCGGCACCAGAGCTGCTGCCGTCAGAGCCCTCGCAGCAGCGCCGGCCTCCGCCAACCAAGAGGAGGACGAAAATGGCACTTGGCTATCTCAGACCCTACCGCCGCGGGACCCCCGCGCGCAGTTCGTCAGGCTCGTCGCTTTTCGACCTGCACGAGCAGATGAACCGCATGTTCGACCAATTGTTCGACCAGGACGGCGACAGCGGCTTCTATGCCCGCAGCGGCATGGCCGCCCCGGCGCTGGACATTCACCAGTCCGAGGACCGGATCGAAATCACCGCCGAGCTTCCCGGCGTGAAAGAGGACGACGTCGACCTGACGATCGAAGACGGCGTGCTTACCCTGCGGGGCGAGAAGAAAAGCGAACGCAGCGACGAGGAGCGCGGCTACTCCGAGCGGACCTATGGCAGCTTCGAACGCCGCATTTCCCTGCCTGCCAACGTCGACGAGGACGCCTGTGCGGCCGATTTCGAGAACGGAGTCCTGACGATCACGCTCCCGGTCAGCGAGGACAGGAACCGCGGGCGCAAGATTCCCCTCGGCTCGCGAAAGTCCGGCAATACGTCCGAAGACGCGCTGATCGAGCAAGACGGCAAGAAGAGTCAGTCCCCGGAGCAGGCCAAGCAAAACGCTTGACGCGGCCGGACGCGGTGCGTCCTTGAAGGGGCGGCGGCCGGGAGACGGGCCGCCGCCCCTCTTTCCGCGCGAACGGCAATTTCCGTGGCAACCGAGCGCGCCCAAAAGACGTCGGACTTGACTCCACGCCGTTTGTCGGACCGAGTGCACCCTTCATCGAAGGGTAATTTTGCTTCGCCTATGAGTAAGTTTCGTGTCCCCAAGACATTCGCGCCGCGAGCGGCGCCCCCTCGCCTCTTCTATTCAGGACGCCGCACCATGATCCGCATGCCTTACGCTCTTACTGCCGCCTCGGCGCTCGCTCTCTCGCTGGCCGCCCCCGCCTTTGCGCAGGATGCGCCCGCCTCGAAAGACGGCGATCCGATCGTCGTAACCGCCCACTCGGCGATCGGCGACTTCGGCATCGACCTGACCGCTCGCGACACCACGGCCAAGCCGGGCGACGATTTCGAGCGCTTCGCCTCCGGGGCGTGGATCGACCGCACCGAAATCCCCGGCGACCGCGCCAGCGTGGGTTCGTTCAACGATCTTCGCGAAGACGTCACCACGCAGATGAACGGGCTGATCAAGGCCGCCCCTGCCAGCTCCAAGCCTGGCGCGCTCTATCACTCCTTCATGGATCAGAAGACGCTCGAGCGGGTCGGTCTCGCCCCGCTCAAGCGCGACCTGGCCCAGGTCGATGCGATCACCGACAAGGCCGGAATGGCCCGCTACATGGGTGAAACCGACGGGCAGTTCGGGCTCGCGCTGTTCAACACCTACGTCGACGTCGACCCCGAGCACCCGGATCGCAGCGTGCTCAATGTCGTCCAGGGCGGCCTGGGCCTGCCGGAGAAGGATTATTATCTCAACGCCCGCTTCGCTCCGCAGCGCGCCGCCTACGTCGATTACCTGAAGCGCAGCTTCAAGGCGATCGGCGAGCCCGATCCCGCCGCCGCAGCGGCCAAGGTGATGGAGTTCGAAACCTACATCGCGCAGCTCAGCTGGGACGTCGCCGACCGGCGCAACATCGACAAGACCAACAATCCCTATTCCACCGCCGAGCTCAAGGCCTACGCGCCCGAATTCGCCTGGGACGCCTACTTTGCGGGCCTCGGCGTGCCGGCGCAGGACAAGATGATCGTCAACGAGAACACCGCGGTGCAACGGCTGGCCAAGCTGTTTGCCGCCACGCCGCTCGAGACGCTGAAGTTGTGGGAGAAATTCCACGTCACCGATCAGGCATCGCCCTATCTGACCAAGAAGATGGTCGACAGCCGGTTCCAGTTCACCAAGACGCTGAGCGGCGTCAGCACATTGCGCGAGCGGTGGAAGCGCGGAGTGGACCAGGTCAACGCCTCGCTCGGCGAACTCGTCGGCCAGGACTACGTCGAGAAGTACTTCCCGCCCAAGTCGAAGGCGATGATGGAAGACCTGGTCAAGAACCTGAAGCTGGCCATGGCGGATCGCATCAAGGCGAACGGCTGGATGAGCGAGGCGACCAAGGACGCGGCTTTGGCCAAGCTGGACAACACGCTGGTCATGGTCGGCTATCCCGACAAGTGGCGCGACTATTCGGCGCTGCAGATCAAGCCAGACAATCTCTACGCAAACGTCGTCGCCGCGAGCAAGTTCAACTCCGCCTACGAGCTCGCCAAGCTCGGCAAGCCGGTCGACCGCAAGCTGTGGTTGATGAGCCCGCAGACGGTCAACGCCTACAACGGCGGGCAGCTCAACGAGATCGTGTTCCCGGCCGCCATCCTGCAGCCGCCGTTCTTCGACCCAGCCGCCGATCCGGCGGTCAATTACGGCGCCATCGGAGTGGTCATCGGGCACGAGATCAGCCACAGCTTCGACGACCAGGGCCGCAAGATCGACGCCGAGGGGCGGATCCGCGACTGGTGGACCCCGGAGGACGCCAAGCGCTTCAACGCCGAAGCCGACGAGTTCGGCAAGCAGTATGCCGCGTTCGAAGTCGTGCCGGGCGCGCACATCAATCCCGACCTGACGATGGGCGAGAATATCGCCGACTTCGCCGGACTGAATGTCGCGCTCGACGCCTATCACCGCTCGCTGGGCGGCAAGGAGGCGCCGGTGATCGACGGGCTGACCGGCGATCAGCGCTTCTTCCTCGGCTATGCGCAAGTGTGGCGCAGCAAGGCGCGCGAGGACAGCCTGCGCAACCAGGTCGCGACCGACCCGCACAGCCCGGCGCGCTATCGCACGATCGCGCCGCTGCGCAATCTCGACGCCTGGTACGCGGCCTTCGGCGTAAAGCCCGGCGACGCGATGTACATTCCGCCCGAAAAGCGCGTCCGCATCTGGTGAGCGCGCGCGAGCAACGCACGGGCGCTTAACCCAAAGCGTTCAGTTGCGAGCAAATCGGGCCGGGTTATGGCCCCGTCAGGCCGAGAGGATCGGCCTGACGGGAGGTCGCTTACCGATGATTGCCAAGACACTCGCCGGCGCGCTGGCGCTGGTTTCGATAGCCCTGCCGCATGCCGCCTGGGCCGACGATCCGAACGATCCGGCAATGCGCGAAAGGAAGGCACGCGAGGCCGATGCGGCGGAGATCCGCCGCCTCAACCGCGAACAGCAGGCCTATGTCAGCCAGCGCGATGCCGGCTATCGGGCCGGCTGGCAGGCATATCGGGACTATCCGCAGGCCAAGGCCGATTACGAGCGGCAGATGGCCGAATGGCGCCGCGCCGTGCGGCTGTGCCAGAGCGGGCATTACGAATACTGCGCCCGCTGAGAGCCGCGGTCACGCCGAGAGCAGTTTGTCCCAGGTCTTCGCGCCGACGATCCCGTCGGGCGTGAGGCGGTGGTCGCGCTGGAAATCGATGAGCGCGACCTGGGTGCCGGCGCCGAACACCCCGTCGGGATGGACGCCGAGCAGACCCTGGAGATACTTCACGGCGTCGCCGCGGTCCCCCTCGCGCAGCACGGGACGGGTCCGCGCCGCTCCGGCGATGTCGGCCGTGCGCGAATCGCCGAGCAGCGCGGTCCAGGTCTGCTGGCCAACCACGCCATCGGCGTAGAGGCCCTTTGCGGACTGGAACTCGATCAGGCCGGACTTGGTCGCGGGACCGAAATCGCCGTCGGTAACGAGCCCGAGCAGTTCCTGCAGGTGCGTCACCGACGGCTCGCGGTCGCCGATCTTGAGCAGCGGCATCGGCGTTTCGGTCCGCGCCCCGCCCTCGGAGAAGGTGGCGAAGGCGCGCGCCATCTTGCCGTGGTAGTTGAACCGCTCGTAGCCGCTGCCGTTGTAGCCGCGGGCGAAGCCGCGCCAGTCGAGGCGCTGGAGTTCGTCGGCCAAGCCGGTCGCGGCGATGAACGCGACGAAATACTTGAGCTGCCCCGGCTCGCCCGAGACCATGGTGTCGACGAAAGTGTCGAGACTGGGCTCGCCGACCAGCGCGTGGTTGAAGCCCATGACCTGGAATTTGCCCCAGCTGGCCGAGGCGAGCGCGGCCGGCTCGTCGAGCGCCATGGCCCGTTCCAGCCGATCGTATTCGCGCGCGCCGCCGAGGTAGCCGCCCCCGCTCGGGAAGGAGAGGTCGGGGTGGACCGCGGTATGCGCGCCGCCGGTCAAGCGGTGGAACACGTGCCGTTCGAACAGGATCTTCGGCCGCGAGTCGGGCAGGTAGCCGCTTCCCGCGCTCTCCACTTGCGCCACCGCGCGGATCGCGGCGACCGTGCAGCCGAGGCGGGTCGCCGCCTCCTCGTAATCGCCGATGCCGAGCGGAGTCGGATCGCCGGTGAAAGTGCGGGTCATCGCAGGTCTCCCAGCGGGTGGTGAGGACCGCGCGGCGCCGCCGCGATCCGAAGCGTCAGGTCCAGCTGTAGCGCCAACTGCGGTAGCGCCCGATCAGACGCAGCCGCTTCTGGTGCGCCGCGGCTCCGGCCACCAGCGCGGCGAGCTGGATGTACTGCGGCAGGCTCGTCATGGCCCAGTAGGCACGCCGCGCGCCGTCGGGTTCGACAAGCACGGCTATGTGCCCACTGACGCACATGACCTGGGCGGCAGCCGCAACGATCGGCCAGACCCGGTTGGCCCTGAGGGCCAGCCAGACGACGGCCGCGAGTTCGCTGACGTCGAACACCACGTGGACCGGATCGACCCGCGCGAATGTCCCGAAACCGAACAGCAGGTGGTAGACCGCGTCGGACCCGACCCACGCGACGATCACCAAGGCGGCGAAGCGTTCCGGCGGACCGCCGCGCCGATAGGCGACGGCGGAGGCCAGGATCACAAGTGCGAGGATAAAGACGAATTGCGAATTCACGCGCGCGTCCACCCGGTCAGGCGGCCTGCTGGCTCTCTTCCGGCAGCGTTTCGCGCTTTTCCGGCGGGCAGGGATCGGCATTCATCTTCTCGCGTCCGATGTCGGTCATCCGGCCGTGCGCGCGGGCGAGGTTGCCTTCGGCGTCGAGCAGCGCCTGCTGCGACTTGGCGATCCGCAGGAGAACGTCGTGCGCCACGAAGGGGCCGACGCCGGTCTCGGTGCGGGCGGAAACGATCGATGCGAAAAGCTCCGACTGATGGATCATAGCATCGTCGAGCGACTTCTCGGCCTTGCGGAATTGCCGCGTGATACGCAGGCTGGCGACGGGTAGTGTCATGGTCATTGCGGATCCCCTATGTCTATCGAGACATCTTTCGTTGGCGAGGAATCGTTCACGACGGTTTTTCCGAAAAGGCCGCCCCGTCAGGAGACGGCCTTGCCGAGCAGCGAGGAGAGTTGGCTGTAGATCGCCAGCCCGCCAAGCACGACCAGGACGAGGCAGAAAGCGACCACGAAGATCGCCCCAAGCCGCACCAAGGCGCCGTATGGTCCATCGAACGATTCCGGGACCACCCGGAAATCCGCTTCCGGAGCCCGCTGACCGTCCAGTCGGACTGTCGCAGATCGTGCCGACTCCGGAAGCGAACCTTGCGGCCCTGCCCCCTGTTTGGCCAATCCCGGTTCGGATGCGATACCCGAATTTCCGTATGCGGATTGTTCGCATGTCTCGAGCAGACGCCGATAAGCCACCGCCGCTTCGCCGCGGGTGCGCACGCCCAGCTTGTCCTTGGCGAAATTGATCCGCTGGTCGACGGTATAGGGGGAGATATCGAGCGCGCGAGCGATCTCCTTCGAGGTCTTATGCTCGATCAGCAGGTCGAGCACCTCGATCTGCTTGGCGGTCAGGCCGCCGACTTCCGGTTCTTCTAACGTCGTCTGCTGCCCCATGGTGTTCCGTTTCTCGGCATCTGCCCAGTGTGCCGATACCTGCACGTTGTTGCAAGTTTGTGCGCAGAGAAAGCACCGAACCGGACGTTTCGCCGCAGTCCCTTCGCCAGCAGCGCATTTGTGCGCGCTGCTGCCGATCGGCAAGCGCAAGAGCTTGAAAAATTGCGGGCACTCCCGTTGCTCGACCGCTGGCGGCTTCGCGTTTGCATGGTTACATCCGCACCATGCCGCGCCTGTTCGTCGCCCTGCGTCCGCCCGCCCAGGTTCGCGAGTCCCTCCTCGCAATCATGGGCGGCGTGCCCGGCGCGCGCTGGCAGGACGACGACCAACTGCACCTCACGCTGGCTTTCCTCGGCCGCGTCGACGAACGGGCCGGCGAGCCGCTGCTCGACGCGCTGAACGCGGTCCATTCCCCGCCATTCGAACTGGCCGTGACCGGGGTCAGGCATTTCGAGCGGCGAGGAGCGGTCAGCGCGCTGTGGGCCGCCCTCGCCCCGAGCGAGCTGTTGAAGGTGCTGCAGCAGCGCGTGGCGAGCGCCTGCCGCCGTGCGGGGTGTCCGCCCGAAGGAAAGACCTTCGTGCCTCATATCACGCTCGCCCGTCTCAATCGCGGCGGGGCCGAGCCTGGGCTGTGGCTGGCCGACCACGGCAAACTCCGCACCGCGCCGTGGCCGGTCGAGCGTTTCACGCTCTACGAGAGCCACCTGAGGCCCGAAGGCTCGCTCTATGAGCCGCTGATGCAGTTCGCATTGCGCGGCTGACGCATGAGCCGTGGCTTGGCCCCGGCGAGTCGTGGACATACGCGCGGGCCGACCCGTTGATTCCGTGAAGGCCGGCGGCGTCGGCATCGCCGATCACTGCCGCCACGGAAACAGCAGGAGCATAACGTCACACCCGCCAGAGAAAAAAGAACGTACTTACCCTTTCAACGGCCCCGCCAGCACGCCCGCGAGCGTGCCAGGCAACTGCTGCGCCGCATGCGCGAGCGCCGAGCGCGGCGCGGAGAGTTTGGCCGGCGACTGCGCAAGCGCAAGGCCGTGCTGGCGCTTTCCGCCGGTGCCTTGGGACTGAGCACGGGGGCCAGCGATCCGGCCATGCTCGACTGGAACAAGACGACCGTGCAGGCAAATGTCGACCAGCGCCTGCCGGCCGGCATGCGCAGCGTCAGCGAGGGCATGAAGGCCGTGATGATGGAAGAAGAAGGCGTGCGGTATCACGTCTATCGCGACGTCGCCGGCAATCCCACGGTCGGCGTCGGGCACCTCGTCACTGCCGAGGACGGCCTCAGCGTGGGGCAACGCGTCGGCCAGGATCGCATCCTCGACTTTTTCGAGGAGGACCTGAAGCAGGCCGAGAGCGCCGTGGCCCGGATCACGGGCGATCTCCCGCTCTATCAAAACGAATTCGATGCGCTGGTCGACCTCGCCTTCAACGTGGGCGAAGGCAACCTGTCCCCGGCCAACTCGCCGCACCTGCGCGCAGCCATCGCGGCGCACGATTACGACGCGATCGCGAGCCAGCTCGACTACGTCCATGCCGACGGCCGCGTGGCCGGGGGGCTCGTCAATCGCTCCGAACGCAGGACCCGGATCTTCGAGCTCGCCAGCTACGCCGACCCGCGCGAACTTCCCGCCAGCGAAAGAGCCTGAGCCGAACCAGCGGCTCCGGCCGCATCGCCGCTCAGCAGCGCGCGTGCGCCGGGCCTGCCGAGCCAGAGCGCGTCCACCTTCCACACCCGAGCGATGGTTTCCTGGGACAGCGCGTGCCCGGGCGCACCATGGGCGACAACCCGGCCCCGGTCGAGCACGAGAACCCGATCGGCATGGTTCATGGCCAGCGCGAGATCGTGCAGCGCGAGAATGATCCCGCAGCCTTGGTCGGCCGCGCCGCGAAGGGTTGCGAGCAGCGCGAGCTGGTGACCGATATCGAGCGCGGCGAGCGGCTCGTCGGCAAGGATCCAGCGCGGCTCTCCGGCCCGCACGCGCGCCAACAGCGCCCGCGCGAGCTCGCCGCCGGACAGCGTCGAAGCCGGCCGATCGGCGAACCCAAGGAGATCGAGTGCGGACAGCGCACGCTCGATCGGTTCGCTCGCTCCGTCGCGCCGCGGCAGGCGGCCCAGCGCGACGAGCCCGCGCACCGAAAGATCCCAGGCCACTTCCGCCGATTGCGGCAGATAACCGATGCGCTGCGCCCGTTCCCGCGGACGCAGCGCGGCTAGCGCGCAATCATCGAGCCGAACCTCGCCGCGCTCGAGCGGCAAGAGCCCGGCCAGGGCTTCGAGCAAGCTCGACTTGCCCGCCCCGTTCGGCCCGCAGATCGCAGTGATCGTGCCGGGCTCGAACGCAGCCGTTACCGTTTCGAGCCGCCCCGAAAGATGCAGGTCGTGCGCCGCGAGCATCAGGCAAACCCCCGGCGCATGCGGAGCAGCAAGTGGAGAAAGAACGGCGCACCGATGAGGCTCAGCGCGATGCCGAGCCGCAGTTCCGTGACCAGCGGAAGGACCCGGCAGGCCATGTCCGCGAGCAGGACCAGCAACGCCCCGGCGAGCGCGCTCGGCACAATCAGAGAGGAGGGATACCGATCGGTCAGCGGACGCACGAGATGCGGAACGATCAAGCCGACGAAACCGACAACCCCGGCCACCGCCACCCCGCTGCCCACCGTCAGACCGACCCCGGCAATGAGCAGCCACTGCAGTCGTGCCGGGTTCACGCCGAGCGAGCGCGCCGCCGTTTCGCCGAGGGTCAAGGCGTCGAGCGCCGGCCCGGCAAGCCGCAGAAGAACGAGCCCGGCGAGCGTCAGAGGGGCGGCGAGCGCGACATCGGGCCACCCCCGATCGGTCAACGCACCCATCAGCCAGGTAACGATCTCGCTTTGCGCGAAGGCATTGGGCGCCAGGCTGATGACCAGGCTGGTGAGCGCGCCGGCGAAGCTGGCGATCATCACCCCCGCCAGCGTAAACAGCGCCACCCCGGCGGTGCGCCCGGCCAAAAGCGCGAGCAGCGCCATGGCCCCGCCCGCGCCGGCGAGAGCGAACAGTGGCAGCAGCAGCGGGCTGGCCGCGTACCCGAACCACAAGCTGACCACCGCGCCGAGCGCGGCGCCCGGAGCCACTCCGAACAGACCGGGGTCGGCCAGCGGGTTCCGCAGATAGCCCTGCATCGCCGCCCCGGCAGCGCCGAGTCCGCCGCCGACGACGAGCGCCAGCAGCGCCCGTGGCAGGCGCAGTTCGCCGAGAATGACGGCCGCGTTGGCCGTGCTCGCGGGATCGATCCAGATGCGCCCGGTAAGGAGCGACAATGGTACCGCCAGCGCCAGCGCCACAAGGAGAAGCGGCACCGGGCGGGTCATGTGCTGGCCCCGTCCACACTGTCGCGTATGCGAGCAAGGCGCCGCGCCAGCCGGGGAATGGTCGGGCCGCCGCAATAGAGGAGGTTGGGCTCGATCTGCGCGTAGACGGCTCCATCGAGCGCCCGGAGCGCCGGATGGCGCTGCTCGCGTCCCTTGCCCGCAGCGAGAATGACCCGCGGCGGGTCGGCGAGCACCCGTTCGAGCGGCAGGTAGGCGCCCTGCCCCAGACCGCGCGCCGCCGCCTGGCTGGCGAAACCGGTGTGCGCCAAGAGCTTTGCAACGAGCGAATCCCCGCCGGCGACGATTCCGCCCTGCTGCCAGAGCAAGGCCGGGACTCGCTCGCGGGGCCGCCGGGTCTCGGCCAGCGCCGCTTCGATGCGCCGGACCAGCGCTTCGCCGCGCTGCGGATGGCCGGCGAGCCGCGCCAGCCGGCGGACTTGCGCCTCGCTGTCGGCCACCGTGCGATCGATCCCGGTCGTTTCCACCCGCATGCCGAGCCGCGCAAACGCGGAGCGCGTGGCCGGCGCCATGAAGCTGTCGCCGACGACGACATCGGGAGCCAGCGCCAGCACCTCTTCGACCGTACCGCCGGTAACGGGAAAGCGCCTGGCAACGGCCAGCGGCAGCGAAGTGGCGCGCGGATCGTGGCTGAAGTGCGACAGCGCCAGCACCTGCGCCGGATCGGCGACTTCGGCGAGGATCGCGTCGGCGCAGGGATTGAGACTGACGATCGTGGGATGGATTGCAGGGTGCGGAGCCGCCACCGGTGCGCAGCCCGCGAGGGCGAAAGGCAACAGCCTCCGCAGCACCGGGCGGATCATTTGAGTCGCACGCCGACGAACATTCCGCGGCCAGGCGAAGCGTAGCCCGCCGCCGTCTGGTACTGCTCGTCCCACAGGTTCTCGATCCGGCCGAACAGCTCGGTGCGTTTGCCGAGCGGCACGCGCGCAGTCAGATCGAGAGTGGCGTAGGGATCGAGCCGGACCGTGGCGGCAGCATCGTCGAAACTCTTCGAGACCCAGCGCAAGTCGCCGCCGAGCACGACCGCATCGAGGTCCCATTCGGCCATCACCGAGAGCGCGTGGCGCGGACGGCGGGCGAGCGGCAGGCCGAATTCCGCCGAGCCGGATGTGCGGTTGGCGTTGTCGGCGAAGCTGTAGCTGCCGAGCAAGGTCAGCCCTGCGGCCAACTCGGCCCCGGCCTCGACCTCGACGCCCTGCGAGCGCGCCTTGCCGACGTTGTCGTAGGTGCCCTGCGGCCGCCCGGCGCAGATACCCGCCGTCATGCCGAAGCACGAGACGAAGCCGATCAGATCTGCGCTGTCACGGCGGTACAGCGTGACCGCGGCGTAGGGCCATTCGCCGCGCCGGTGCCAGGCAAGGCCGAGGTCGAAGCTGGTGCTCTTTTCCGGCGCGAGCGCGGCGTTGCCGTAGTCCGAATGGAGCTGGAACAGGCTCGGGGCCTTGAAGCCCTCGCCCAGGCTGGCGCGCAGGCGAAGGTCGGGTGCGACTTCGTAGGAGAGGTCGGCGCCGAAGCTGGTGGCGCCGCCAAAGTCCTGGTGCTCGTCGTGGCGCAGGCCGGCATGGCCGGAAACGGGCCCATATTCGAGACCGACCTGAACATAGGCCCCGCCGATGCCGGTCTTGCGCGGCAAGTCGAGCAGGGTTGCGAAGCGGGTCCATTCGTAACTGGCGCCGAAATCGACGAGCAAGGGCCCGATCGCCCGCCATTCGCCGTTCAGCGCCAAGCGGTCGGAGCGACCGTGGGTGGTGTATGTCGGTGCGGTGCCGATCGCGGGGTCGAAGCTGTCGCGCTGCGTGTCGGACAGCGCATAGCTGCCGGCAAGGAACAGGATCCCGCTGTCGTAGACCGCGCCGGCAGCAGTCGACCACTGGCGCGTCTCCTGCCGCTCTGCGGTATCGGTGAGGGTGTAGCTGGGCGGCGGATAACCGTCGATGTCGAGATCGCCCTCGGCATAGCGGCCCCGTGCGAAAATCTCGAAGCTGTCGGAAAAGTAGATCCGGCCTTGGCCGTCTGCATTCCACTGCTCGAAACCGTCGCGCTCGGTGCCCGCGGCAGCGCTCGAGAAACCGTCGCTCGTATACCAGCCGGCCGAGCCGCCGAGGTAACCGTTCTCACCGCCGACACCGCCCGCGGCGGTGAGGTAGGCCGTGCCGCGCGAGCCGTATTCGGCGCTGCCCTGCAGGCCGGTGGTGGCGAGCGTCGAAGCGACCAGCACGCCGCCGATGGCGTCACTGCCCCAGATCGTCGAGTTGGAGCCGCGCAACAGCTCCAGCTTGGCGAGATTGCCGGCCGCCAGAGTGCCGAAATCGAACCCCCCGGACGGCGCCGCCTGGTCGGCGACACGGACCCCGTCGATCACGACGACCACCTGGTCGGGCGCGGCGCCGCGCACGCTCAGCCCGGTGAAACTGCCGGGCGCGCCATTGCGGCTGAGGGTTACGCCGGGGACGCGCTCGAGCACGCGGGCGACGTCGAAGCCCTGCACGGCCTCGATCTCGTCGCGGCCGACCACGGTGACCGCTTGCCCGGTGTCTTCGACCTCGCTCCGCGTTCCGGTGGCGGTGACGGTGATCCGGGTCTCGTCGGAACCGCGCGGGTCGGCCGCGGTGCTGGCATCGTCCTGCGCCAGAACTGGCGAGGAAATTGCGAAAACAGAGATAAGAAACAGAGGTTTGTACACGAAATATCCCATCACTTGCGAACACGTCGCTCGTGGCGGGAAGACTCGCGACCGAGCCATCCTGCGCTTGCTTCCGGTACACCCCGCCCGGCGCGGAACGACGTGTCTCGGACAGGTCTCCTGGCTCGCCGGATCGCCAGCCGCCCCTGCCTTCCCAGCCACGCAGAACGCTTGGCCAGTGGCGTCGCCGGGAGCGGCCTCCCCGGTCACAGTTGCGGGGGCAGCGCGGGGTTTGAACCCGCTTCCCTCGGGATGGCTTGGGGCCACCCCGGCCCGGTCTCCCGGACAATCCATGACACAGCGCGGAGCGATAGGACCGCTCCGGCTGCGGCGCAAGGTCCGTTCGGCGCGTCCCAAGGCGGGACGGCTGGACCAGACGAGGTGCGCTGGCTTGCGCCCGCGCGTAGGGGCGCGGGACCGATGTCCGCTCGCTCTCCTTCCTGGCCTCCGCCCGAACTGATCGCCCGGCGCCGGGTCCGGGCCGAACGGCGCCTGCCCGGCCGGCTGCGCGCGGCATGGGCGCGGAGCAATACCGGCCTGCGGCTGCGCTTTGCCGCGCTGGCCGCCGCGATCGCCTTTCCGGCCATGGCCGCCCCCGATGCCTGGCAGCCCGACTTCGCCGAGCCCGCCGTGGGCCAAGCGGCGCCCATGCCGTTCGAGACGCCGGGCGAGAGCTTCCCCGGCTCGGCCTTCTATTACCTCGACGACAGCGGATATCGGCCGATGCCGGGCGAAGGCGACATCCACTCCGACGCCGCCGCGACCACGGCCGCAGAGGCGCCGCGAGACAGCGCCGGCCCCGCCGCCCGGGCGCTGCGCGCCATGGGCAGCGCCAGCGACGCAGCGCGCGCGCAAAAGTGCCTGGCGATGGCGATCTATTACGAGGCGGCGACCGAGCCCGACGCCGGCCAGCGCGCCGTTGCCCAGGTGGTCCTCAACCGTGTCGCCCATCCCAGCTATCCCAACACGGTGTGCGGTGTGGTATTCCAGGGATCGGAGCGGCGTACGGGTTGCCAGTTCACATTCACTTGCGACGGTTCGCTGAACCGGCAGCCGATGGCCGCGTTCTGGGACCGCGCCAGCCGGGTCGCGCACCAGGCGCTCGCGGGAGCGGTCTATGCCCCGGTGGGGCTGGCCACGCATTACCACACGCTCGCAGTGCATCCGTACTGGGCCGACAGCCTGCAGAAGGTGACGACGATCGGAGCGCACATCTTTTACCGCTGGCGCGGGGCCGCCGGGCAGTCGAACGCGTTCACCGTCGCCTATCGCGGCGGCGAGCCGCTGGCCGCGCCGCATCCGCGCGTCACCGAACCGGTTCCCGCGGCGGAGGCCGATCCGCTGGTCCTCGCGCGCGCCTTCGAACAAGCCCACCCGGCTGCGCGCCAGGGGCCAGCGACGCAGGCGCAGGCGCCGGCCGCAACGCCCGATTACGCCCCAGCGGTCAGCGCGCGCGGCGGCGAGGCGTTGTTCCGGGGCAGCAACCTGCCGCAGGGCGGCGAGCTTTCACCCGAGCTCGAGCGCAGCGGGCAATGGCTCAGGTAACCCGGAACATAGGGGCCCCGCTCATCCCTAAGATGATGGAAACCATTTCGCCACACGAACGCTTAGCCGAGCCCGAGCTAGGAGGATGTCATGACCTCTTCCGCCTTCTCCAAAGCTTGTCCTACCTAGCATGAGCATCCGTTTCGCCGCCCCTCCGCAAGCTATGAATGTCCGCCTTCGCGGCGCACGAGCGCGCGCAGCCATCGCCGAGGCCGCCAACGACAACGGCAGCGGCGAGTCCGCCGAAGCCATGCTGCGCGCCTCGTTGCGCCACTTCGCCGAGCACGGCCTCGCCGCGGCCGCACATGCCCGGGCGAAAGCCGAGGCGGCCTGGTTCAGCGGCGACAAGGAAGGATATCGCTGGTGGCTGGGCATCTGCCGGACGCTTGACCGGCGTATGGCTCGCGAACTTGCAGCAGACACCAAGGACGCCGGCTAAACCGTCGGCGCGTTAGCCAAAGTGCTCGATAGCTCTGGCCGAACCGCCCGCTCTATTCAGCGGGAACAAGCGTGCGCGCTGCCACCTCGTTCTGCCGGCGATAGAGCCTGATCAGGTCGCTGTTGTCCAAGGCCCAAGGCTTGAAACCGGGCAGAAGGATACGGCTCCAATGAGGCAACAGTCGCCGGATCATTCCGGGATTACCCCACAGATGCCAGTAAAGCCGCGCCCGCGCCTGCCAGCCGGTCAGCCCGTCCTGCGCCATCATCCCAAGCGCGTCGCGCACGCGGTTGCGGAAATATTTGCGCGTGATGAGCAGAGCGACCACCGCCATCATCTTCCAGCGCTTCCACGCGCTCCAGTCGCGCGTGACGTGCAGCCAGACGTCGAAAACGAGGCCCTTGTGCTCGATTTCCTCGGCGGCATGCCATCGCCACAGTTCGGCCGGTTCATGCTGGGCGCCGGAGAGGTAGGAGGGGTCCGACAGTAACTCGTGGCTGATCGAAGCGGCAAAGTGCTCGAGAGCGATCGACACTGCCAAGTTGACTTCGCGCGGCCGCCCCTCGGCCAGCGAGAGCATGTCGGCGATGCCGCGGTCGATGGATTCGACGTCGTAGCCATGGTCGGCAACGATGCGGTTGAAGGCGAGGTGTTCGCGGGTGTGATTGACTTCTTGGCGGATGAAATCGCGCACTTCGGTTTCCAGGCCAGGCGGCATCTCGTCACGGAACTTCTTCATCGTGTCGATGAAGAACACCTCGCCGCGCGGCAGGCTGGCGGATACCGAATTGTACCAGGCGGTTGCGACCGGATCGCCGTTCATCCACCAGCGCGCGGGCCGCTCGGTTCGGCAAAACCGGTCATCGCGGACGATCAGAGCCCGTTCTTCAGGAGATGATTGGGCTTTGCCGCCAATCAGCGGCATGTCTGCCTGATCTACTAGTTCTTCGCGCGCCTGAGTGACCATATTTACAAAATATTAGGTATAAGCATCCAGGGCAAGGCGTTTTTGGCCGGCAGTCAGGTTTGTCCCGCTGATGAACAATGGGCATCTTTTCTCCTGATTTTCACCGCGCATCACACCGGGGTCAGCCGTTAACCGTTCAATCACGCTCGCTGTCTACTGAGAACGGCGAAACTCGAGGGCATGCGATTAAAAGATACCTCGCCAAGCGGCCGGTGCCACTGAGCACCGATGCTCCCGGAGACAGGGTCCACAGGATCCTGGTAGAGAGCCTGTATCAAAATCCGTCCAGCCTCGCGATGGGCGCGATTGTCGGGGTAACGACCAGTGTCGTAATCTCTTCCGGTTCCAATAATCGCGTGATTTCGCTGCTGGCAGCCACCGTTGCCGTGGTTGCAATATTGCGCGTGATTGCTGCCTATTGGCTGAACTACCGTAAGCATGGGAATGTGAGGCTACTCGAATGGGTGTTCGAGATCGGCGCCTTTAGCTACGCACTGGCGCTAGGCACGCTCGCCGCTGCGTGCGTTGCCATGGGTGCTCCAACGATAATCCAGCTCATGTCGGTTACCGCCGCCATTGGATACGGTGCGGGGATCAGTGCGCGCAACGCCGGCAGGCTGCCGATCGCCATCGGCCAGCTCATGCTTTCCATCACGCCCACCTGCGTAGTTCTCATGTTCCTGCCGGGCTTTGCCTCGAAGGTTCTCGCGGTGTCGTTGGGACTCTTCGTGGTGGTGATGATTTCGATCGGCCTGAACGTTTTCAGGACGCTACGCAGCTCGATCACCGCCGCCGACACGAGCGCGCGACTGGCGGATCAGATGCGCGAGCAAGCGCGGACCGATGTGGTCACGGGTCTGCTCAACCGCGCAGGCCTCAATCACGAGCTGGTGGAACTGCAGATGCAGTTGCCCGCGGATCAGAAGCTGGCATTGTTCTGGCTCGACCTCGATCGCTTCAAGGAGATCAACGACACGCTCGGCCACTCGGTCGGCGACGGCGTGCTGGCCGAAGTGGCCCGGCGGATCATCGATACGGCCCCCGCCGGCGCGGTGATCGCCCGTTTTGGCGGCGACGAGTTTATCGCCGCCTGCATCGTTACCGACCGCGCCGAGTGCGAACAGCTCGCCAGCGCGATCATCGGCGACATTTCGCGGCCCTATCGGATCGACGGACACCGGGTCAGCGGGGGCACGTCGATGGGCGTGGCCATGCTGCCCGACGACGGGCCCGACATCGACGCGGTCATGCAGGGCGCCGACCTCGCGCTCTATCATGCGAAGGTCCAGGGCCGGAACCAGTTGAGGTTCTTCGATCAGTCGATGACCAGAGATCTGGTGCGCAAGAAGGAAATCGAGAGCGAACTGCGCGCAGCGATCCAGAAGGACGAGCTGTCGATCTTCTTCCAGCCGATCGTCGACCTCAAATCCGGCAAGATCCGCACCTTCGAGGCGCTGGTTCGCTGGTTCCACCCGGAGAAAGGCGAGCTGCGCCCGGACGAATTCATTCCGGTCGCCGAGGAGACCGGGGTTATCATCACGCTCGGCAACTGGATCACCTCGCAAGCCGCCAAGGCCGCGGCACAATGGCCCAAGGACGTCACCGTCGCGGTCAACCTCTCGCCGTTGCAGATCCGGGCGCCGGGCGCCGCACTGGGCATTCTCAGCGCCATTCGCGAAGCAGGCCTCGAACCCGAGCGCCTCGAACTTGAAGTGACAGAGAGCCTGTTCCTCGAAGACAGCGAACAGACCGGACGGTTCATGGAAGAGCTCTCCGCCCACGGCGTCCGCTTCGCCCTCGACGATTTCGGCACGGGGTATTCCTCGCTCGCCTACATCAACCAGTTCCCGTTCAAGAAGATCAAGGTCGACCGCAGCTTCGTTTCCGGTCCCAACATCGGCCGCAAGAGCGACGCGATCATCCGCGCGGTGGCGGAAATGGGCTCGACGCTGGAGATGGACATCGTGGCCGAGGGCCTCGAGACGGTCGAGCAGGTCGAAGCGGTGCGCAAGGCCGGCTGCACCCTGGGTCAAGGTTATTACTTCAGCCGCGCCGTTCCCGACTTCCTCGCCGCCATGCTGCTATCGCAGGAGCGCGACGACGGCGCCGCGCGGACGAGTGGCAGCCGCCTCGCCGGCTGACCGACGCCTGTCGGCGAATTTCCGATCTCCGCATCTCCGCAGGCGATTGCGCCGGAACCTAACGCGGGCCCGCTCGTCACCTTACAGACACCCGAATTGCCATTCATTTGCTAATGCGAACTCTTTGCAAACATAATCACCGGATCGACCATTTTGCCGGTTGTCTTGCCTAGGGGCCGGGCCTAGGGCCGCGGAAACGGGCGATGCCCCTCCAAGCGGGATGCGGGGGCGCGCCAGCCACGACACAAGCGCCCGCCAGCGAAGGATCGAATACTCCATGGCCCGCAAGAAAATCGCTCTCGTCGGCTCCGGCATGATCGGCGGCACCCTCGCCCACCTCGCCGCCAAGAAGGAACTGGGCGACATCGTCCTGTTCGACATCGCCGAGGGCATTCCGCAGGGCAAGGCGCTGGACCTGAGCCAGTGCGGCCCGATCGAGGGCTTCGACGCGAAGATCACCGGCACCAACGACTACGCCGACATCGCCGGGGCCGACGTGGTCATCGTCACTGCCGGCGTGCCGCGCAAACCGGGTATGAGCCGCGACGACCTGCTGGGCATCAACCTCAAGGTGATGAAGGCGGTCGGCGAAGGCATCAAGAACCACGCCCCGAACGCCTTCGTGATCTGCATCACCAACCCCCTCGATGCGATGGTCTGGGCGCTGCGCGAGTTCTCCGGCCTGCCGCACGAGAAGGTCGTCGGCATGGCGGGCGTGCTCGACTCTGCGCGCTTCGCGACCTTCCTCGCGTGGGAGTTCGGCGTCTCGGTGCGCGATGTGAATGCCTTCGTCCTCGGCGGCCACGGCGACACGATGGTGCCCGTCACCAGCTACACCACGATCAGCGGCATCCCGGTCAATGACCTCGCCAAGATCAAGGGCATCTCGGTCGATCGCATCGACGAAATCGTCAAGCGCACCCGCGGCGGCGGCGGCGAGATCGTCGGCCTGCTCAAGACCGGCAGCGCCTATTACGCGCCGGCCACCAGCGCGATCGCCATGGCCGAGGCCTATCTCGGCGACCAGAAGCGCATCCTGCCTTGCGCCGCCTACGTCGACGGCAAGTACGGCCTCGACGGGCTCTATGTGGGCGTGCCCGCGGTGATCGGCGCGAACGGAATCGAGGACGTGGTCGAGATCGAACTGACCGACGACGAGAAGGCCAACCTCAAGACCTCGACCGATGCGGTCGAGGAGCTGCTCGAAGCCTGCAAGAGCCTCGACAGCTCACTCGCCTGAGCCTGCCAGCGATATTCGGAGAAGCGGTTTGAGCATCCTCGTCGACAAGAACACCAAGGTCATCACCCAGGGGATGACCGGCGACACCGGCACCTTCCACACCCAGCAGGCGCTCGATTACGGGACGCAGATGGTCGCGGGCGTCACCCCCGGCAAGGGCGGGCAGACGCATATCGGGCTGCCGGTCTACGATACCGTGGCTGAGGCCAAGGCCGCCACGGGCGCGACCGCCAGTGTGATCTACGTCCCACCGCCGTTCGCCGCGGATTCGATCCTCGAGGCTATCGACGCCGGGATCGAGCTGATCGTCGCCATCACCGAGGGCATCCCGGTGCTCGACATGGTCCGGGTCAAGCGCGCGCTTTCCGGCAGCAAAAGCCGGCTGATCGGCCCCAACTGCCCTGGTGTGCTGACCCCGGGCGAGTGCAAGATCGGCATCATGCCGGGTAACATCTTCAAGAATGGCTCGGTCGGCGTCGTCTCGCGTTCGGGCACGCTCACCTACGAAGCCGTCCACCAGACCACGCAGGTTGGCCTCGGCCAGACCACCGCCGTCGGCATCGGCGGCGATCCGGTCAACGGGACCAACTTCATCGACGTGCTCGAGCTGTTTCTCGCCGACGACGAAACCAAGTCGATCATCATGATCGGCGAGATCGGCGGCAGCGCCGAGGAAGAGGCCGCGCAGTTCCTCGCTGACGAGGCGAAGCGCGGGCGCAAGAAGCCGACCGTCGGCTTCATCGCCGGTCGCACCGCGCCCCCGGGTCGCCGCATGGGCCACGCCGGGGCCATCGTCTCGGGCGGCCAGGGCGGCGCCGACGACAAGATTGCCGCGCTGGAGGCCGCGGGCATCCGCGTTTCGCCGTCACCAAGCGAGCTCGGCACCACACTCGACGCGTTCCTGAAGGAACTCGCGTAACTTTCCTTCATTGGCTTCAAGGAACGCCCCATGGGTAACGAAGCGCAGACATTTCTTCCCGAACTGACCGGGCAGGACGGCCCGCAGCCCGGACCGAGCTGGCAGAACGCGCGCTGGCCGCTGACCGGCGACGCCGGCGACTGGACCGATGCACTCGACCCGACGACCTTGAAAGTCGTCGTCAAGGATGCCGCCATCAAAGCCGGCAAGGCGTATGACGCCACTGCCATCGAGCAGGCGGCAGGAGATTCGATCCGCGCCATGCTGCTGATCCGCAGCTACCGCGTGCGCGGCCATCTCGCGGCCAATCTCGATCCGCTGGGCCTGTCGGAGCGCAAGCTGCCCGACGACCTCAAGCTCGAATGGCACGGTTTCACCGGCGCCGCGCTCGACCGCGAGGTCTATGTCGGCGGGACGCTCGGCCTCGACTGGGTCGCCCCGCTCCGCCTGGTGGAGATCCTGCGGCTCAATTACTGCGGCCATGTCGGCATGGAATACATGCACATTGCCGACGTCGAGGAACGCCGTTTCCTGCAAGACCGGATCGAGGGCCCCGACAAGGTCATCACCTTCACCCCCGAGGGCAAGAAGGCGATCCTTTCGGCGGTGATCCGCGGCGAGGAATACGAGAAGTTCCTCGGCAAGAAGTACGTCGGCACCAAGCGCTTCGGCCTCGACGGCGGCGAATCGATGATCCCGGCGCTGGAGGCGGTGATCAAGTACGGCGGCGCGCTCGGCGTGCGCGAGATCGTCTACGGCATGTCGCACCGCGGCCGGCTCAACGTGCTCGCCAACGTCATGGCCAAGCCATACCGCGTAATCTTCCATGAATTCTCCGGCGGCACCGCCAATCCGGAAGACGTCGGCGGTTCGGGCGACGTCAAGTACCACCTCGGCACCAGCACCGACCGCGAGTTCGACGGGATCAAGGTGCACATGAGCCTGGTCCCCAATCCCAGCCACCTCGAAGCGGTCGACCCGGTGGTGCTCGGCAAAGTCCGCGCGCAGCAGGCGATCCGCGAGGATCTCGCCGCGCACGAAGAAGTCCTGCCGGTGCTGATCCACGGCGACGCGGCCTTCGCCGGCCAGGGCATCGTGTGGGAGTGCTTCGGCTTTTCCGGCGTGCGCGGATACAACACCGGCGGTACGCTGCACTTCGTCATCAACAACCAGATCGGCTTCACCACCAGCCCACAGTTCGCGCGCTCGTCGCCCTACCCGTCCGACGTCGCCAAGGGCGTCCAGGCGCCGATCCTGCACGTCAACGGCGACGATCCCGAGGCGGTGACCTTCGCCTGCAAGCTGGCGATCGAATACCGCCAGAAGTTCAAGCGCGACATCGTCATCGACATGTGGTGCTATCGCCGCTTCGGCCATAACGAGGGCGACGAGCCGAGCTTTACCCAGCCGCTGATGTATGCCCGCATCAAGGGGCATCCGAGCGTCTCGGACCTCTATTCCGAGCGGCTCAAGGAAGAAGGGGTCATCGATGCGGGCACCGCACCGGCGATCCGCAAGGAGTTCGACGACCTGCTGAGCGAGGAATTCGCCGCGGGACAGAATTACCTTCCCAACGAGGCGGACTGGTTCGCCGGGCGCTGGAGCGGTCTGCACAAGCCGGCCGATCCCGAATCCGCTCGCCGCAACGTCCACACCTCGATTTCGGCGAAGCTTTTCGAAAGCCTCGGCCGGACGCTGACGACGATCCCCGAGAGCCTGCACATTCACAAGACGCTGGCGCGCGTGATCGACGCCAAGCGCGAAATGTTCGCCCAGGGCGACGGGTTCGACTGGGCGACTGCCGAAGCGCTCGCCTTTGGCAGCCTCGTCACCGAAGGCTTCGGGGTGCGCCTGTCGGGCCAGGATTCGGGCCGCGGCACGTTCTCCCAGCGTCACGCCATGTGGATCGACCAGCAGGACGAGCACAAGTACATCCCGCTGACCACGCTGCCGCACGGCAAGTTCGAGGTCTACGACAGCCCGCTGTCGGAATACGGCGTGCTCGGCTTCGAATACGGCTTCGCCATGGCCGATCCCAAGACGCTGGTGCTGTGGGAGGCGCAGTTCGGGGATTTCGCCAACGGCGCGCAGATCATCATCGACCAGTTCATCGCCAGCGGCGAGGCCAAGTGGCTGCGCGCCAACGGCCTCGTCCTGCTGCTGCCGCACGGTTACGAGGGCCAGGGCCCCGAGCACTCCTCCGCTCGGCTCGAGCGTTTCCTGCAGCTGTGCGCCAACGACAACATCCAGGTCTGCAACATCACCAGCCCGGCGAACTACTTTCACGTGCTGCGCCGGCAGATGCTGCGCCCGTTCCGCAAGCCGCTGATCATCATGACGCCCAAGAGCCTACTGCGGCATCCAATGGCCAGGAGCCCGGCAGACAAGTTCACCGGCGACAGCCACTTCATGCGCATCCTCTCCGACAAGACCGAGATCGACGACAAGAACGTACGCCGGCTCGTCCTGTGTTCGGGCAAGGTGGCCTTCGACCTGTTCGAGAAGCGCGACGAGGAGGGTCTCGACGATGTCTCGATCATACGCATCGAGCAGCTCTATCCCTTTCCTGGCGAACCGCTTGCGGTCCGTCTCGAGCGGATGACCGGGCTCGAAGAGGTCATCTGGTGCCAGGAAGAGCCGAAGAACAACGGCGCGTGGTTCTTTGTCGAAAGCAAGATCGAGCAAGCGCTGACCGATGCCGGGCACAAGGGCATGCGGCCAAGTTACGCCGGCCGGGAAGTCGCCGCTTCGCCGGCCACGGGCCTCGCCAAGCGCCATCAGGCGCAGCAGGAGGCCCTGGTGTCGATCGCCCTCGGCCTCGCCGACGGCGGTGAAGCCAGACGCAAGCTCAAGAACGGTTCCAACCGCAAGCCAGCGGGCAAGGGAAAGTAAGATATGGCAACTGAAATCAAGGTCCCCGCGCTCGGTGAATCGGTCACCGAAGGAACGATCGCCGAATGGCTCAAGCAGCCGGGCGATGCGGTCGCGGCGGATGAACCGATCGTCAGCGTCGAAACCGACAAAGTCGCGGTAGAGGTTCCCTCCCCGGTCGCCGGGGTAATTGGCGAACTCAGAGCCAAGGTCGGCGACACCATCGAGGTCGGCACCGTCATCGCCACGGTCGAGGAAGGCGCGAGCGCTCCGGCCCCTGCACCGGCTCCTGCCCCGGCGCCCGAAGCGAAGTCCGATCATTCGGAGGAATCCGAGCAAGCGGCCGACATCGACCGTGAGCTTGATGCTCTGCCCAAAGGCAATGAGGCGGAGGATCACAGCGTCTCGATGTCACCCGCGGTGCGCCGCGCAGTGCTCGAGGCGGGGGTCGATCCGACGCAGATCAAGGGGACCGGCAAGGATGGGCGGCTGACCAAGGAGGACGTCCTCGCGGCGGCGGCCGCCAAGAAGGCCGCCCCGACGCCGAGCACGTCGGCCCCTGCCCCGGCTCCCTCATCCTCGCCTGCACCGGCGCGCGCGGCGAGCGGCGAGCGGCGCGAGGAACGGGTCAAGATGACGCGTCTGCGCCAGACCATCGCCCGCCGCCTCAAAGGCGCGCAGGAAGAGGCGGCGCTGCTGACCACGTTCAACGACGTCGACATGACCGCGGTGATCGAGGCGCGCGAGGCCTACAAGGAGCTGTTCGCCAAGAAGCACGGCATCAAGCTTGGCTTCATGAGCTTCTTCGCCAAGGCGAGCTGCCTGGCGCTGAAGGACGTGCCTTCGGTCAACGCCTACATCGACGGCGACGAAATCGTCTATCACGACTACGTCGACATCTCGGTGGCGGTGAGTGCGCCGAACGGTCTCGTCGTGCCGGTGGTGCGCGATGCCGATGCCAAGAGCTTCGCGCAGATCGAGCTCGACATCGCCGACTTCGGCAGCCGCGCCAAGGACGGCACGCTGACGATGGACGACATGAAGGGCGGCACCTTCACCATTTCCAACGGCGGTGTGTTCGGCAGCCTGATGAGCACCCCGATCATCAATCCACCGCAGAGCGCCGTGCTCGGCCTGCATCGTATCGAGGACCGCCCGGTCGCTCGTAACGGCGAAGTCGTGATCCGTCCGATGATGTACGTTGCGCTGAGCTACGACCACCGCATCATCGACGGCCGCGAGGCGGTCACTGCGCTAAAGATCATCAAGGAGGCGATCGAGGATCCCATGCGGATGCTGATCGATCTCTGAGAGGAAAAAAATGGCTGACACCTACGACTACGACGTTCTCATCATCGGCTCCGGCCCCGGCGGCTATGTCGCGGCGATCCGCGCGGCGCAGCTCGGGCTGAAAACCGCCTGCGTCGAAAGCCGCGAGACGCTGGGCGGCACCTGCCTCAACGTCGGCTGCATCCCCTCGAAGGCGATGCTACACGCGAGCGAGTACTTCGATGCGGCGAAGAACGGCATGATGGCCAAGATGGGTGTCGAGGTGACGCCCAAGCTCAACCTGCCCGCGATGCACGACCAGCGGATCGACGCGGTCAAGCAGCTGACCGGCGGCATCGCCTTCCTGTTCAAGAAGAACAAGGTCGACTGGATCAAGGGCTTCGCCAGCTTCAGGGACGCGCACACCGTCGAGGTGAACGGCGAAACCAAGACGGCCAAGGAAATCGTCATCGCCACCGGGTCCTCGGTCACGCCGCTCCCCGGCGTCGAAGTGGACAATTCCAAGTTCGTCGTGGTCGATTCGACCGGTGCGCTCGAACTGCCCAAGGTGCCCAAGACGATGGTCGTCATCGGCGGCGGCGTGATCGGGCTCGAACTCGGCTCGGTCTGGCGGCGGCTCGGCGCGGAAGTCATCGTGGTCGAATACCTCGACCAGATCCTGCCCGGCATGGACGAGGACGTCCGCAAGGAAGCCCACAAGATCTTCAAGAAGCAGGGTCTGACCTTCAAGCTCGGCACCAAGGTCACCGGCTGCACCGTCAAGGGCAAGACGGCGACGCTGACGATGGAACCCGCCGCCGGCGGCGACAACGAAACGCTCGAAGCCGACTGCGTGCTGGTTTCGATCGGCCGGAGGCCCAACACCGAGGGGCTCGGGCTCGACAGGATCGGGCTGGAAACGAACAAGCGCGGCCAGATCGAGGTGGACGGCGAATTCCGCACCTCGATCGACGGCGTGCGCGCGATCGGCGACGTAATTCCCGGCCCCATGTTGGCGCACAAGGCCGAGGACGAGGGCATCGCGGTGGCCGAATGGATCGCCGGGCAGACCGGCATCGTCAATCATGCGGTCATTCCCAGTGTGGTTTACACCTGGCCCGAGATCGCCGGCGTCGGCCTGACCGAAGAACAAGCCAAGGAGCAGGGCGAAGTCAAAGTCGGCAAGTTTCCCATGCTTGCCAACAGCCGTGCCAAGACCAATCACGAGCCCGACGGTTTCGTGAAAGTGATCTCGGAGGCGGACACGGACCGAGTGCTCGGCGTCTGGGCCATCGCGTCGGTCGCCGGTACAATGATTGCAGAGGCGGCGCTGGCGATGGAATTCGGCGCCACCAGCGAGGACATCGCCTACACCTGCCATGCGCACCCGACGCATCCGGAAGCGCTCAAGGAAGCGGCCATGGCCGTGCAGGGCAAACCGATCCACGTCTGATGGCGGTCTTGCGCCCGTTCCACCTCGCCTTCCCCGTCGATAATCTCGATGCGGCGCGCGCATTCTGGGGAGGGACGATGGGCTGTCCGGAGGGGCGTTCGTCCGACGAATGGATCGACTTCGACTTCTACGGCCATCAGATCGTTGCCCACCTCGCCCCGACGGTGGTCGCCAAGGGCGCCGCGGGATCCAACCCGGTCGACGGCCGCGACGTGCCGGTGCCGCATTTCGGCATCGTGCTGACGCTCGACGACTGGAAAGACCTGGCGAAACGTCTCGTCGAAGCGGGAGTCCGCTTCGAGATCGAGCCGCATGTGCGGTTCGAAGGCGAGCCGGGCGAGCAGGCAACGATGTTCTTCAAGGATCCGAGCGGAAACGCCATCGAGATGAAGGCCTTCGCCGACCTCGCCCAACTGTTCGTGGCCGACTAGCCGCCCCGCTCTCCCCGGGCTATCGCCGCCTAATGGCGAAACACCGCATGATGTTCCGTTTTGCGCGCTGGCACATCTGGCTCGGCTGGTTGGTCGGCTTGCCGATCCTGATGTGGACCGTCACCGGACTGGTGATGGTCGCGCGCGCGATCGACGAAGTCCGCGGCGATGCACTGGCGCGGGCCAAGATATGAGTCCACCGGTCCTCCCGCCCTTGCTCGACCTCGCAGGCACGGCCGTATTTGCACTCTCTGGCGCGCTGATCGCCGCACGCATGCGGCAGACCTTCGTAACGATGGTGTTCTTTGCGCTCGTCACCGGGGTCGGCGGCGGCACCGTGCGCGACCTGCTGATCGGCGAGCCGGTGTTCTGGCTGCGCGATCGCTGGGTGGCTCCGATTATCCTGGCCACTGCCATACTCGCCTGGTTCACCCCCAGCCGATGGTGGGCCGGCAGAATCCTGCTTTGGGGAGACGCGGTGGGCCTCGCCGCCTATTCGGTGCTGGGAACGGCGAAGGCGCTGGCTTTCGGTGTTGCGCCCCTACCGGCAGCGATCGTGGGGGTCATTTCCGGATGCGTGGGCGGCATAATTCGCGACATCCTGGCCGGCCAACCGTCGATCCTGATGCGCCCGGAACTCTACGTCACCGCCGCGGCGCTCGCCGCAACGCTGTGCATGGGGGGCACCCTGCTGGGCCTGCCGCAGGGTCTGGTCTGGGGCTTGGCGGCGCTCGCCGGGTTCGCGCTGCGCGGCGCGGCAGTCGTGTGGAAGATCGAACTGCCGGCCTATTCGCGCGAAACCTGATCGGTTCAACCGCCGTAGTGGCGAACGCCATTGTCCGGGTCGTCCTCACCGGGCCAAACCGGCCGGTCATCGACCTCGCCGGGAAGCGCGGTACCCGGAGCGGCGAGCGACGGCTGCGCGTCCTGCGCCGCGCGGGCCTGGCGGTAGACGTCGTCGGAATACTGCCGGTCGGGGCCCGCCGCGGCAGCGCCCTGCCAGCCACCGATGTCGAGCGAACGAAGCCGCCCGTCGCTGTCGATCCGGCAGCTGAAGGACTGGCCGCCCTCGATCGTTCCGGTCACCGACCATCCTGTGGCGTCGCGATTGGCGCTGTCGACCGTGCCGACGCGGTCGCGGCCGCGCTCGACCTGTCCGACGCACATCTCCACTGCGCCATCGATCCCGCGGCCGTTGCCGTCGCTGCTATAGCCCTGCCGTTGCTGAGGATAAGGCGGGGGTGCAGGATAGCGCTCGGCGCGGTCCTGTTTCGAAGCCGCGCTCGCGATGGCGGCAATACCGCCCAGAATCAGCACGCCGGCAAGCACGTCGCCGCCGTCGATACCATCCCGGTGGCGATGATGCCGGCGCCAACCGTTGGCCGAGTCCTCGTGATAGATGGCCGGTGCTCCGCGCGGCAATTCGAGCGCCGCGGCGGGCGCGGCAAGGAGCGAAACAGCCGCGGCACTTGCGGCGGCGGCACTGAAACGGCGGAACAGGGCCATGATGGCATCCCTCCTCGGTGGCGGCGCGGTGAGTCGCCGCGGACTGTCGATGAAGCGAGAGCTAGGCTCGCCAGGCTTGCGAGCGGCTGAACCGGATCTGGCGGGCGATGCGAGGGTCCCGCCTCTCGAACTTGCGTTCTATGGTCGGGACCCTCCCCATTGCCGCATCAGAGTCCGCGAATGCCGTGATAGTCGAGATCGACGACGCGGTTGTAACGCACTTGGCAGGTAAAGCTGCCGCTGTCGTAACCGTTATAACGGCTGTCATATCCGCGGTAGTCGTTGCGCCAACCCCGGCGCCAGTCGCTGTTGCGGGCATTCACCGCGATGCGGCCCTTCACCCGGTAGCCATCGCGCTTGCGGTCGATGTCGCGAATATCCGTGACCTTCGCGCGGCCGCCATAACTATAGCGACTGGCATTGTGTTCGGCGGCGCGGACGCACATCTCGACCGCCTCGCGCGGATTGCCGTAGCGGCTGTAGTTGTAGCGGCCGCGATATCGCTCGTCGCCGCGGTAGCGGTAATCGTCGTAGCGATAGCCGCGGTCGTTGCTCGCCGCGGAGGCTACGGCGGCGATGCCGCCGATGATGAGCGCCCCGGCGATAACGTCGCCGGCGTCGATTCCGTCGTGGTGGCGGTAGTGGTCGCGGTCACGGGCCATTGCGGGCGACGCCGAACCCAGCGCCATCGCGCCGGCCGCGACAGTGCCGATCATGCCCTTGGCCAAGGTCCTGGTAGCAATCTTCATGGTCTTCCCTTTCGCAGTTCGGAGCCGGTCTGCTCCTCCATGCAACGAGGTTTAGGCCATCCGCGGTGAGGCGAGGCTGAACTCGCCGGTTGGCATTTGTTCAGGAATATGATGCTTACTATGAACGGCATGCCGCACAAAAAAGGGCCGCGAAACCAAGCGGTTCGCGGCCCCTTCTTGCTCCGAATAGCCTTATCAGGCTTCGTCGAATTCCATTTCGTTCATCACCGGACCCGAATCCTGGCCCTTGGCATCCTCGTCGCGGTCGACCAGTTCGATGACCGCCATCGGAGCCGCGTCGGAGGCGCGGATGCCGGCCTTGATCACGCGGGTGTAGCCACCCTCGCGGTCGGCGTAACGCTCGGCGAGGACGTCGAACAGCTTCTTTTCCTGCGCATCGTCCATGATCCGCGCGTGGGCCAGGCGGCGATTGGAGAGCCCGCCACGCTTGGCCAAGGTCACCAGCTTTTCGACGTAGGGGCGCAGCTCTTTCGCCTTGGGCGTGGTGGTGAGGATCTGTTCGTGCTTGATCAGCGCGGCGGCCATGTTGCGCAGCAGGGCGGCGCGGTGGCCGGACTTGCGCTGCAGCTTGCGGCCGGAAATGCCGTGTTTCATCTCATGTACTCCGTTCGTAAGGGGGCCGTATCAGGTACCCCGTTCCCGGCGGCAGTTCGGGTCGCCGCCCTTTACCCTGCAGCCAGGTTAGCCGAGCAGTTCCTGCTCCAGCTTCTTGGCCATTTCCTCGATATTTTCAGGCGGCCAGCCCGGGATGTCCATGCCGAGCCGCAGGCCCATCGAGCTCAGGACTTCCTTGATCTCGTTGAGCGACTTGCGGCCGAAGTTCGGCGTGCGGAGCATCTCGGCTTCGGTCTTCTGGACCAGGTCGCCGATGTAGATGATGTTGTCGTTCTTGAGACAGTTGGCCGAACGCACCGACAGCTCGAGCTCGTCGACCTTCTTGAGCAGGTAGCGGTTGAGCTGGTTGGCGTCGCTTTCTTCCGGCTGCGCGGCGACGCCGATCATGGTGCCCTGCGGCTGCGGAATGCCATCCTCGAAGTGGACGAACAGCGTCAGCTGATCCTGCAGGATGCGCGCGGCGTAGGCCACGGCGTCTTCCGGCGTCACGGTGCCGTCGGTCTCGACCGTCAGGCTGAGCTTGTCGAAGTCGAGTTCCTGACCGACGCGGGCGTTTTCGACCTTGTAGCTGACCTGGCGAACCGGAGAATAAAGCGAGTCGATCGGAATCAGGCCAATCGGCGCATCGGCCGGACGGTTCGACACGGCCGGGACGTAGCCCTTGCCGCTGTCGGCGGTCAGTTCCATGTTGAGCGTCGCGCCCTCGTCCAGGTGACAGATCACCAGGTCCGGGTTGAGCACTTCGATATCGCCGGTAACGGCGATGTCGCCCGCCTTGACTTCGGCCGGGCCGGTGGCGGAGAGCTGCAGCCGCTTGGGGCCTTCGCCTTCCATCTTGAGCGCGATCTGCTTCGTGTTGAGGACGATGTCGGTGACGTCCTCGCGCACGCCGGCAAGCGAGGAGAATTCGTGCAGCACGTTCTCGATCTTGATCGAGGTGATGGCGGCGCCCTGCAGCGACGACAGCAGCACGCGGCGCAGCGCGTTGCCCAGGGTCAGGCCGTAGCCACGCTCGAGCGGCTCGGCGACGAAGGTGGCTTTGCGCTTCTTGTCGCCGCCTTCCTTGACTTCGAGCTGATTGGGTTTCTTCAGTTCCTGCCAGTTCTTCATGTTGACGGACATGGACTTCCCCTAAAGGTGTTTGTCTTGTGGCAACGACCGCGGAGCACTGGAGTGCCGCGGCCGATGCGAGTTTCTGGGCGGCTTGCGCCGCGGCAGGTTCGAATCAGACGCGGCGGCGCTTGGACGGCCGGACGCCATTGTGAGGGATCGGCGTCACGTCGCGGATCGACGTAATCGTAAAGCCGACGGCCTGAAGGGCGCGCAGCGCGCTCTCGCGGCCCGAGCCCGGGCCCTTAATCTCGATTTCAAGGGTCCGGACGCCGTGTTCGGCGGCCTTCTTGCCGGCGTCGTCGGCAGCCACCTGGGCGGCATACGGAGTCGACTTGCGGCTGCCCTTGAATCCCATCATGCCCGCGCTGGACCAGCTTATCGCATTGCCCTGCGCGTCGGTGATGGTGATCATGGTATTGTTGAAGCTGGCGTTCACGTGCGCGACGCCACTGGAGATATTCTTGCGTTCCCGCCTGCGGAGACGCTGAGGTTCACGAGCCATGGTTCGTATCCTGTCCTCGAGACATGGACCGGGTGTTACACGGTCCAGAGAGAAAAAAGCGGCGGCCTACTTCTTCTTGCCGGCGATGGGCTTGGCCTTGCCCTTGCGGGTGCGCGCATTGGTGTGCGTGCGCTGACCACGGACCGGCAGGCCCTTGCGATGGCGCAGCCCGCGGTAGCAGGCGAGGTCCATCAGCCGCTTGATGTTCATCGCGGTGTCGCGGCGCAGGTCGCCTTCCACGGTGTAGTCGGCGTCGATCGTTTCACGGATCTGCAGCACTTCCGCGTCGGACAGGTCCTGCACGCGGCGGCTGTGGTCGATGCCGAGCTTGTCGGCGATTTTCCTGGCCGTGGTCGGGCCAATTCCGTGGATATAGGTCAGCGCGACGATCACGCGCTTGTTGGTGGGGATGTTTACCCCGGCAATACGAGCCACTTACTTCTCCATGCTCCACAGGGGATAGCCGGTCGGCGCCCCTATCTCATCGCGTTCGTTTCGAACCACCGGATTGCCTGGACGGCAAAAAGCCCGGATGGGCGCGCACTTGGCTGTCGCCTGCCGGACTGGTCCCGATTTCTCGAATGTGGGGCGCTTACGGCGATTCGCAAGGCCCGTCAACAGCAGAAACCGCGCAAAGGCAATCACCTCGCGCTCACGCGACGATCGCGACCGACGCGACCGATGCGTTGCCTATACCGCGCTTCACGGCAGCGGTCAAAACGGGCTGCCGCCGAATGCAGCGACGACCTCGGCGGCGGAGATGGGACAAGGAGCGTTGCCGCCTCCCGGCGGGCCGGCCCTCAGCTCGCCAGAACCTGCTCGATGCGATCGGTTACGGTGTCTATCGCCGCCATGCCGTCGATGCGGGTCACGATGCCGCGCGCGTCGTAGATCGGCAGGATCGGCGCGGTCTTGGCACGGTATTCGGCCATCCGGGTGCGGACGGTTTCCTCGTTGTCGTCGGGACGGCGCTTGAACTCGGTGCTGCCGCACTTGTCACACACGCCGGCGACTTTCGGCAGCTTGTAGATGTCGTGATAGCCGGCGCCGCAGTTCGCGCAGGTGAAACGGCCGATGATACGCTCGACGAGAGCGTCCTCGTCGACCTCGAGCTCGATGACGTGATCGAGCTTGCGGCCATGCCGGGCAAGGATGGCGTCGAGCTGTTCGGCCTGCGCAGCGGTGCGGGGATACCCGTCGAAGATGGCCCCCACATCGGGCCCCATCGCGGTCAGTTCGGCGTCGATGAGCTTGCTGACGATCTCGTCGGAGACAAGCTCGCCGCGCTCCATGATCGCCTTGGCCTCGAGTCCGACCGGGGTCTGGGCCTTCACCGCCGCGCGCAGCATGTCGCCCGTCGAAAGCTGACGCATGCCGTGATGCTCGACCAACCGGGCGGCCTGCGTTCCCTTGCCGGCACCCGGCGGCCCGAGAAGGATGATGTTCAAAATCCTGCCCCCAATTGTGCCGCGCCTAGCGCAGCCGGCCCTTGAGCTTGGCCTTCTTGATAAGGTCACCGTACTGGTGAGCCAACAGGTGCGACTGGATCTGGCTGATAGTGTCCACCGTCACGTTGACCACGATGAGCAGGCTGGTTCCGCCGAGGAAAAGCTGGATGCCGGTCTCGTTGACCAGGAATTCGGGCGTGACGCAGACCAGGGTCAGGTAGAGCGCGCCGATCACCGTGATCCGGTCGAGCACGTAATCGAGATACTTTTCGGTGTTCTTGCCCGGACGAATGCCGGGAATGAACCCGCCGTTCTTCTTCAGGTTCTCAGCCGTCTCCTCGGGATTGAAGACCACCGAGGTGTAGAAGAAGCAGAAGAAGATGATGCCCAGGGCGTAAAGCGCCATGTGCAGCGGCTGACCGCGGCCGAGGTACTGGTTGAGCGTCTGGACCACGCTGTAGAACATCGAATCGGTGTTCAGCGAGTTGCCCGCAAACTGGGTAATGGTCAGCGGCAACACCAGCAGCGAGCTGGCGAAGATCGGCGGAATGACGCCCGCGGTGTTGAGCTTGAGCGGAAGGTGGCTGCGGTCGGCCTGCATCATGCCCTTGGCGCTGGCGCGCTTGGGATACTGAATCAGCAACCGCCGCTGGGCGCGCTCGACGAAGCAGATGAAGATCACCAGCCCGACGATGACGGCAATGATCGCGACGATCACGAACATGCTGACCGAGCCCGTGCGGCCGCCTTCGAAAAGGTTCGCGGCGAAAGTCGGGAACTGTGCGATGATGCCGGCCATGATGATCAGCGACACGCCGTTGCCGATACCGCGGCTGGTGATCTGCTCGCCCAGCCAGAGCAGGAACATGGTTCCGCCGATCAGGTTGATGACCGCGGTGATCTTGAACAGCAGGCCGGGATTGATGACCGCCTGCAGCCCGCTCGATGCGCCATAGGCCTCGAGCCCGGTCGCGAGGAACCAGCCCTGGATGGCGCACAGCAGGACAGCGCCGTAGCGGGTGTACTGATTGAGCTTCTTGCGCCCCGCCTCGCCTTCCTTCTTGAGCGCCATCAGCGAAGGATGGAGCGCGGCGGCGAGCTGCACAACGATCGAACTGGTGATGTAGGGCATCACGCCGAGCGCGATCAGGCTCATGCGCTGCAGCGAGCCGCCCGAGAAGGTGTTGAACAGGTCGAGGATGCCGCCGCGCGTCTGGTCGTAGAGCGTTTCCAGCACCAGCGGATTGACGCCCGGCAGAGGCACGAAACTGAGGAAGCGGAACACGACGAGCGCACCGACGGTGAACCAGATGCGCTGCTTGAGCTCGGTCGCCTTGCCGAAGTTGGCAAGGCTGAGATTGCTGGCGAGATTGTCGGCGCGTGATGCCATCGTCTTGCAAAAGCCTTAACTGAAGCCGCCGGATCCGGCCCGGCGGAGACCCCGTAAGCGGTCCATATAGGACGCGGGCGGGATCATGTAACCCCGCCCGCTCCCATTGTCCCGATTACTTCGCGGCAGCCCTGTTGGCGTCGCGGCGAGCGGTCTTCTTTTCATGCTCGCTGACCTTGGGCGCGGCAACCTCGACGGTTCCGCCGGCCTTTTCGACAGCGGCGATCGCGCCCTTGCTGGCGCCATCGACCTTGAAGGTCACCTTGGCAGTCAGTTCGCCCTTGCCGAGCAGACGCACGCCATCCTTACCACCGCGCGCCAGGCCGGCGGCCTTGAGCGCCTCGTGGTCGATGGGCTTCTTGGCGTCGAGCTTCTTGGCGTCGATGAACTTCTGCACCATGCCGACGTTGACCTCGGCAAAGTCCTTGCCGAACGGGTTGTTGAAGCCGCGCTTCGGCAGCCGCATGTGCAGCGGCATCTGGCCGCCCTCGAAGCCTTTGACGGCTACGCCCGAGCGGCTCTTCTGGCCCTTCTGGCCGCGGCCGGCAGTCTTGCCCTTGCCCGAGCCGATGCCCCGGCCGACCCGCATGCGGGACTTGCGGGCGCCTTCGTTGTCGCGGAGATCGTTGAGTTTCATAATGTGCACTCGCTTTCGCTTTTGTCGCGCTGGTAGGATGCGCCCGGCTCGGCGGCCGGGCGCGGGATGATCAGTCGATCACCTGGACGAGATGCGGGATCTTGGCGATCGCGCCGCGCACCTCGGGGGTGTCCTGGCGCTCGACGACCTTGTGCATCTTGTTCAGCCCCAAACCGATGAGGGTCTGGCGCTGATGCTCCGGGCGGCGGATCGGCGAACCGATCTGCTTGATCTTGATGGTCTTCTTGGCAGCCATCGTCATTACTCCGCGATAGCGGCGGCGTCGGCTTCAGCCTCGGCCTCCGAAGCGCCACCGCGGCCGAGAAGGTCGACGACCTTCTTGCCGCGACGCTGCGCGACCGACTTCGGCGAAGTCTGGTCCTGCAACGCCTCGAAGGTGGCGCGGATCATGTTGTAGGGGTTCGAGGTACCGATCGACTTGGTCACCACGTCGTGAACGCCAAGGCTTTCGAACACGGCGCGCATCGGACCGCCGGCGATGATGCCGGTACCGGCCGGAGCCGTCCGCACGTTGACCTTGCCGGCGCCGAAGCGGCCCTTGCCGTCGTGATGCAGCGTGCGACCTTCCTTGAGCGGCACGCGGATCATCTTCTTCTTGGCAGCAGCGGTCGCCTTGTTGATGGCTTCGGGGACTTCGCGGGCCTTGCCGTGGCCGAAGCCGACCCGGCCCTTGCCGTCGCCGACCACGACCAGTGCGGCGAAACCGAAGCGCTTGCCGCCCTTGACGGTCTTCGACACGCGATTGATGTGGACCAACTTCTCGATCAGCTCTTCGCCGCCGTCGTCGTCGCGGCCACGACGATCGTCGCGTCCACGGCCACGGCCGCCACCGCGATCGTTGCGGCCACCGCCGCCGCCGCCACGACCGCCACGCCCCCCGCGCGCTTCACGCGGCGGAGTCGTGCCGGCGGCAGGCGACTGATTGTCGAAGGCTTCGGTCGTCGCCGTGGTCGGGGTCGGGGTCGAACCCGCGTTGTCGACGACGACGGTCTCCTCGGCTTTCGCTTCGGCTGCCGGAGCAGCTTCCGCGGCCGGGGCTTCGTCGGCCTTGGCGTTCTCGGCGGGAGCCGCTTCTACGGCGGTATCCTCGACCTTGGTCTCTTCGACCTTGGCTTCGGTCTCTTCGGGTGTTTTCTTGTCAGCCATCGTCAGAACTCCAGCCCGCCCTCGCGGGCGGCATCGGCCAGCGCCTTGACGCGGCCATGGAACAGGTAGCCGCCGCGATCGAACACGACAGCGGTGACGCCGGCCTTCTTGGCCGCCGCGGCGATATCCTTGCCCACCTTGCTGGCAGCCTCGACGTTGGCGCCCGAGGACTTGCCGCCGAGCGTGCTCGCTGCGGCGACGGTCCGGCCGTCCTTGTCGTCGATGATCTGCGCGTAGATGTGCTGGCCGGTGCGGTGCACCGACAGGCGCGGCTTGCCGCCGGCGCGGCTCTTGAGCGCGGTCCGTACCCGGCGGCGGCGGCGTTCGAACAGGGAAAGCTTGGCCATCTTACTTCTTCTTCCCTTCCTTGCGGAAGATGTACTCGCCACGGTACTTGATGCCCTTGCCCTTGTAGGGTTCGGGTTTGCGCCAGCGGCGGATTTCGGCGGCGAACTGCCCGACCGCCTGCTTGTCGATCCCACTGATCTCGACCGTGGTCTGGTCCGGGGTCTTGACTTCGAGGCCCTCGGGCACGTCGAGATTGACATCGTGACTGTAGCCGAGCTGCAGCTTCAGGGTCTTGCCCTGAGCCTGCGCACGATAGCCGACGCCGCTGATCTCGAGGACCTTGGTAAAGCCGTCGGTCACGCCTTGCACCAGGTTGGACACCAGCGTGCGCTGCATGCCCCAGTGGTTGCGCGCCTCGCGCGTGTCGTTGGCCGGCTTGACCGAGATCTCGCCGCCATCGACCTTGTAGTCGATCAGGTCGGACAAACCGAGAGTCAGGGTCCCCTTGGGTCCCTTCACCGCCAGCGTGTCGCCCTCGATATTGGCGGTGACGCCACTCGGGATCGTCACCGGCTTCTTGCCGATGCGGCTCATCAGAACACCTCCGCCAGCACTTCGCCGCCGACGTTCTGGGTGCGCGCTTCGTTGTCCGAGAGCACGCCCTTCGGCGTCGAGACGATGGTGATGCCGAGACCGTTGCGGACATTCGGCAGTTCCCTGGAACCCGAATAGACCCGGCGGCCCGGCTTGGAGATACGGGCCACGTGCTTGATAGCGGGCTCGCCTTCGAAATACTTCAGTTCGATCCGCAGCGCCGGGTGCTTGCCGCTCGAATCCTCGGTGTAACCGCGGATGTAGCCCTCGCGCTGGAGGACCTCGAGGACGTTCGCGCGCAGCTTGGACGCCGGCGAAAGGACGGAATCCTTCTTCGCCTGCTGGCCGTTGCGGATGCGGGTGAGCATGTCACCCAGGGGATCGGTCATAGCCATCTTGTGATCCTCACCAGCTCGACTTGGTCACGCCCGGGATAAGGCCCTTGTTGGCCTTGTCGCGGAGCTCGATCCGGTTGAGGCCGAACTTGCGGTAATAGCCGCGCGGGCGGCCAGTGGTGGTGCAGCGGTTGCGCACACGCGTGGGATTCGCGTTGCGCGGCAATTCCGCCATCTTCAAGCGGGCCATCAACCGCTCGGTTTCGTCGAGCGACTTGTCGTCCGCAACAGCCTTCAGCTTTGCGTACTTGCTCGCGTACTTCTTCACGAGCTTCTTGCGCCGCTCGTTCTTGTTGATGGAACTCAGTTTCGCCATGGACTTAAGCTCTCCTGAAGCGGCTTACGCCGCCTCCTTCTCTTCGGCTTCGACAGCCGGGAACGGGAAACCGAACAGACGCAGCAGCTCGCGCGCCTCTTCGTCGGTCTTGGCAGTGGTCGTGACGATCACGTCCATGCCGCGAACCTTTTCGATACGGTCGTAGCTGATCTCGGGGAACACGATCTGTTCCTTGAGACCCATCGCGTAGTTGCCGCGGCCGTCGAACGAACGCGGGTTGAGCCCGCGGAAGTCGCGGATGCGCGGCATCGCGATGGTGACCAGACGGTCGAGGAATTCGTACATGCGTTCACGGCGCAAGGTGACCTTGCAGCCGATCGGCATGCCTTCACGCAGCTTGAACTGCGCGATCGACTTCTTCGCCTTGGTGATGACCGGCTTCTGGCCGGCGATCAGTTCCATTTCCTCGGCCGCAGTCTGGACCTTCTTCTTGTCCTGGCTCGCTTCGCCCACGCCCATGTTGAGCGTGATCTTCTCGAGCCGGGGCACCTCCAGGCGATTCTTGTAACCGAACTTCTCGGTCATCGCCTTGACGATGGTCTCGTCAAACTGCTTCTTGAGGCGCGGGGTGTAATTGTCAGCCATCGATGGTCTCCCCGGACTTCACGGCAATGCGCACCTTGGTGCCATCCTTCTTCGTTTCGAAGCGGACGCGGGTGGGCTTGCCGTCCTTCGGGTCGGCAACGGCGACCTTGCTGATCGCCATCGGAGCGGGCGAACGGTCGATGCCGCCCTGCGGATTGGTTTGCGTCGGCTTGCGGTGACGGGCGGCAACGTTGATCCCGTCGACCACGACCTTGCCTTCCTTCGGCATGACCTTGGTGACGGTGCCGGTGCGGCCCTTGTCCTTACCGGACAGAACCACGACGCTGTCGCCCTTCTTGATCTTCGCGGCGGCCATCACAGCACCTCCGGAGCAAGACTGATGATCTTCATGAAACCCTTGGAGCGCAGTTCGCGCACCACCGGGCCGAAGATACGAGTGCCGATCGGCTCCTCGCTCTTGTTGACGAGAACCGCGGCATTGCTGTCGAAGCGGATCACGCTGCCGTCGGGGCGGCGCACGTCTTTCCTCGTGCGGACGATGACCGCGCGGTGCACGTCGCCCTTCTTCACACGGGCACGCGGCTGCGCTTCCTTGACGGAAACGACGATCACGTCGCCGACACTCGCGGTCCGGCGCTTCGACCCGCCCAGCACCTTAATGCACTGGACGCGCTTCGCGCCGCTGTTGTCCGCGACGTCGAGATTGGATTGCATCTGGATCATCGATCCGGTTCCTTCTCAATGGCTTGCCGGAACAAGTCCGGCAGTTCCTTACGCCTGTCCCCGCTTACGCGGGGCTCAAAATCAGTTGCTTGCCGCCTCGACATCGAGATCGGCATCGACCGCCTGCACGCCGCCCGCCTGAACTCGGTCGAGAACGGCCCAGGTCTTGGTCTTCGAAATCGGGCGGGTCTCTTCGATCCGCACGATGTCGCCGGGGTGGTACTCGTTAGCCTCGTCGTGGGCGTGGTACTTCTTCGAGCGGCGGATGATCTTCCCGTACAGCGGGTGCTTCACCTTGCGCTCGACGAGCACGGTCACGGTCTTGTCGGTCTTGTCGGAAACGACGGTCCCGACCAGGATACGCTTGGGCATCGTCTGGTTTCCTTACTTCGCCGCCGCGGGCTTGGCGCTCTTGGCGCGTTCACCCTGCAGCGTCTGGATGCGGGCGATCTCACGGCGGACTTCCTTGATCCGCGCGGGACGCTCCAGCTGATTGGTCGCGGCCTGAAAGCGCAGGTTGAACTGCTCCTTCTTCAGTTCGTCGAGCTGCTGGCTGAGCTGATCGTCGGTCTTGGCGCGCATATCTTCGGTCTTGGTGGCCATCATTCGCCTCCGAGGTGCGAGTTGTCACCGAGCCGGGCGATGACCTTGGTCTTGATCGGCAGCTTCATCGCGGCGCGGCTGAACGCCTCCGCGGCGAGCGGGCCGGGAACACCGTCGAGCTCGAACAGGATGCGGCCCGGCTTGACGCGAGCGGCCCAGTATTCGATCGCGCCCTTGCCCTTGCCCTGGCGCACTTCGGCCGGCTTCTTCGACACCGGAACGTCGGGGAACACGCGGATCCACAGGCGCCCCTGGCGCTTGATGTGGCGCGTGATCGCACGGCGCGCGGCCTCGATCTGACGGGCGGTAATCCGCTCCGGCTCCAGCGCCTTCAGCCCGTAGGAGCCGAAATTGAGCGCGGTGCCGCCCTTGGCGTTACCGTGAATCCGGCCCTTGAACGCCTTGCGGAACTTGGTTTTCTTCGGTTGCAGCATGATCTCTACTCAGGTCCAGCGATCAACGGGCCGGGCGGACGCCGGAGGTTTGAGCCTCCATCATCAGCCGGTCCTGTGCGGTCGGGTCATGGCCGAGAATCTCGCCCTTGAAGACCCAGACCTTGATTCCGATGATGCCATAGGCGGTGAGCGCCTCGGCTTCGGCGTAGTCGACGTTGGCGCGCAGCGTGTGCAGCGGCACGCGGCCTTCGCGGTACTGCTCGACACGGGCGATCTCGGCGCCGCCGAGGCGGCCGCCGCACATCACCTTGATGCCTTCAGCGCCCAAACGCATCGCCGACTGCATCGCGCGCTTCATCGCACGGCGGAAGGCCACACGGCGGATCAGCTGGTCGGCAATGCCCTGGGCGATCAGCTTGGCGTCAATTTCCGGCTTGCGGATTTCGACGATGTTCAGCTTCACTTCGCTTTCGGTCATCTGCGACAGCTTGACCCGCAGCTTCTCGATATCGGCGCCCTTCTTGCCGATGATGACACCGGGCCGCGCGGCATAGATCGAGATGCGGCACAGCTTGGCCGGACGCTCGATCACCACCTTGGAAATCGCCGCCTGCGGCAGGCTTCCCATGATGAACTTGCGGATCTCGATGTCTTCCTTGAGCAGCTGCGCATAAGCGCGGCCCTCGGAATACCAGCGGCTGTCCCAGGTCCGGTTGATCTGCAGGCGCAGCCCGATCGGGTTGGATTTATGACCCATGATCAGGCCTCCTCTTGCTCGCGAACGACGATCCGCAGCCGGCTGAACGGCTTGAGGATGCGGGTGGACTTGCCACGGCCGCGCGTCGCGAAGCGCTTCATGGTGATCGACTTGCCGACAGAAGCTTCCGCCACGACCAGCGCGTCGACGTCCAGGTTGTGATTGTTCTCGGCGTTGGCAATGGCGCTGGCGAGGACCTTGGCCGCGTCGCGCGCCATGGCCTTCTTCGAGAAAGCGAGAATGTTCAGCGCTTCCTCGGCCTTGCGGCCGCGGATCAGCGTCGCGACGAGGTTGAGCTTCTGCGCGGAACCACGGATCGTGGTGCCGACAGCCAGCGCCTCGTTGTCGCCGACCCGGCGCGGGGCTTTCTGCTTGCTCATCAGCGCTTACCCTTCTTGTCGGCGGCGTGACCCGGGAAGCTGCGCGTGGGCGAGAACTCGCCGAGCTTGTGGCCGACCATGTCTTCGTTGACCGAGACGGGGATGAACTTGTGACCGTTGTAGACGCTGAACGTCAGGCCGACGAAATCCGGCAGGATCGTCGAACGGCGCGACCAGGTCTTGATCGGCGCACGGCCACCCGATTCCTGAGCGACCTGTGCCTTCTTGAGCAGGTGCAGGTCGACGAACGGACCTTTCCAGACGGAACGAGCCATGTCGGATTACCTCTTCTTCTTCGCGTGGCGCGAACGGATGATCATCTTGTCCGTCTGCTTGTTGTTGCGGGTCCGGGCGCCCTTGGTCGGCTTGCCCCACGGGGTCACCGGGTGACGTCCGCCCGAAGTACGGCCTTCACCGCCGCCATGCGGGTGATCGACCGGATTCTTCGCAACGCCGCGGGTCAGCGGACGGCGGCCCATCCAGCGCTTGCGGCCGGCCTTGCCCAGGTTCTGGTTCTGGTTGTCGGGGTTCGACACCGCACCGACCGTGCCCATGCAGTCCGAACGCAGGTAGCGCTGCTCGCCCGAATTGAGGCGGACGATGACGAGACCGCGGTCGCGACCGACCAGCTGCACGTAGGTGCCGGCCGACCGGGCGATCTGACCGCCCTTGCCCGGCTTCATCTCGACGTTGTGGCAGATCGTGCCGACCGGCATCTGGCCGAGCAGCATCGCGTTGCCCGGCTTCACGTCGACACGCTCGCCGGCGACGATCTTGTCACCCACGGCGACGCGCTGCGGGGCCAGGATGTAGGCGAGTTCACCGTCGTCGTACTTGACCAGGGCGATGAACGCGGTCCGGTTGGGATCGTATTCGATACGCTCGATCGAGCCTTCGACGTCCCACTTGCGGCGCTTGAAGTCGACATAGCGATACTTCTGCTTGTGACCGCCCGCGATCCCGCGGCTGGTGACGTGGCCCTTGTTGTTACGGCCGCCGGTCTTGCGCTTGCCTTCCGTGAGCGACTTGATCGGGCCGCCCTTGTGGAGGCCGGACTTGTCGACAAGGATGAGGCCGCGGCGCGCCGGGCTCGTCGGTTTGTAGTTCTTGAGTGCCATTGTTCGTTCCTAGGTCCTTGGCCTCAGATACCGCTCGTGACGTCGATCGAGTCGCCGTCTTTCAGGGTGACGACCGCCTTCTTCACGTCGGTCCGCTTGTAGGGCTTGCCCTTCCAGCGCTTGGTCTTGCCCTTGGTCACGATCGTGTTGACGCCGGTCACGGTCACCTCGAACAGCGCCTCGACCGCAGACTTGATCTGCGGCTTGGTGGCATCGTTCGCGACCTTGAACACCACCGCGTTATGCTCGGAAGCCATGGTCGACTTCTCGGTGATGTGCGGGGCGAGGATCACGTCGTAATGACGGGCGTCGATTTCCTGCTTCTTAGCCATTGAAACGCGCCTCCAGCTTTTCGACCGCCGCCTTCGAAAGGACCAGCGTGTCGTGCTTCAAGATGTCGTAAACGTTGGCGCCGGCAGCCGGCATCACGTTGACGCCCGGCAGGTTGCCGGCCGCCAGCCTGAAGCTGTCGGTCACCGCGTCGCCGTCGATCACGAGGACCTTGCCGTTCCAGCCGTTCTCGCCGAACGTCGCGGCGAGCGCCTTGGTCTTGGCATCCTTGAGCTCGAGGCTGTCGACGATGACCAGCCCGTCCTTGGCCTTGGCCGAGAGCGCCATCTTCAGGCCGAGCGCGCGGATCTTCTTGTTGAGCGACTGCTCGAACTCGCGCTTGCGCGCACCGTGAGCCTTGCCGCCGCCGATGAAGATCGGCGCCGCACGGTCGCCATGACGAGCGGTACCGCCGCCCTTCTGGTTGCCGTACTTCTTGCCGGTGCGGGCCACGTCCGACCGCTCGCGCGTCGGGCGGGCGGTGCCGCGGCGGTTTTCGAGCTGCCACGTGACCACGCGGTGAAGAATGTCGGCACGCGGCTCGACACCGAACACGGCATCGTTGAGCTCGACGTCGCCGGCAGCCTTGCCGTCGATTTTCTGGACCTTCACCTTCACGGCTCAGCCCTCCTTGTTTTCGTCGGCTGCGGGCGTGCTGCCCTCAGCATCGTTGGTTTCGCCAACCGCGGGGGTCGTATCGTCACCGGCGCCGGCATGCTGTTCCTTCAGCAGCTGCTCCTGGTGGGCGGCATCGACCTCGGGGTGAACTTCGTGCTCGGCAGCGTGCTCGACCATGCCGGCCGGCGCTTCCTCGTGCTCGGGGAGATGCTCGCCCTTGGCCGAGAGGACCGCACCGGGGAACGGCGCGCCTTCGGGAAGCGGCAGCTTGACCGCGTCGCGAACCAGCAGCCAGGAGTTCTTCGTCCCGGGCACCGAGCCCTTGACGAAGATCAGGCCGCGATCGGCATCGGTGCGCACAACCTCGAGGTTCTGCTGGGTGCGCTGACGGTCGCCCATGTGGCCGGCCATCTTCTTGTTCTTGAAGACCTTGCCCGGATCCTGGCGATTGCCGGTCGAACCGTGCGAACGGTGGCTGACCGACACGCCGTGGGTCGCACGCAGACCGCCGAAACCCCAACGCTTCATGGCGCCGGCGAAGCCCTTGCCCTGCGTGTGGCCGGTGATGTCGACCTTCTGCCCGGCGACGAAGTGCTCGGCAGAAATGGTCGCGCCGACAGGAAGGAGACCATCCTCGTCATCGACGCGGAATTCGGCGACCTTCATCTTCAGCGCCACTTCGGCCTTGGCGAACTGCTCGCGCTGCGGCTTGTTGACGTTCTTCTGCTTGGCCTCGCCCGAACCGACCTGGAGCGCGACGTAACCGTCACGCTCGGCGGTGCGATGCGATACGACCTGGCAATTTTCCAGCGCCAGGACAGTGACCGGCACATGGCGGCCGTCTTCCTGGAACAGGCGGGTCATCCCGACTTTCTTCGCGATCACGCCAGTGCGCATGATCCATCTCCTAACAGAGGCACGCGAGACCATTCCCGCGTGCTTGCCAGCCCATGTTGTCGTGCGTCGCCCCGTCCGGGCTGAAAACTTGCCCTCCCTTGCGAGAGAGCGAGACGGGGGACGCTTGCCCGGCACGCGCCGGAGGTATCCCTATGTCTTGCCGGAGGCCCGGCGACCCCGGATAATGCCCGGGGCTGAAAGCAAACTCGCTTAGGCGAGTTTGATCTCGACATTCACGCCCGCGGCGAGGTCGAGCTTCATCAGCGCGTCCACGGTCTGGGCGTTGGGCTGCACGATGTCGAGCAGCCGCTTGTAAGTGCGCACCTCGAACTGCTCGCGCGACTTCTTGTCGATGTGCGGGCCGCGGTTCACGGTGAACTTCTCGATGCGCGTCGGCAGAGGAATGGGACCCCGGATAAGCGCGCCCGTGCGACGGGCGGTATCGGCGATCTCGCCAGTCGCCTGGTCGAGAACGCGATGGTCAAACGCCTTGAGGCGAATGCGAATATTCTGGGCTTCCATGTCCTACACCGATGCGAAAGAGCCAAGCGAACCGTTTCCGGCCCGCAAAAAAGAAAAGCCCGCCCCGCTTTTGTCCGGTATCCCGGAACGGGCGGCCTTCCCTGAATTTCTATTGCCGGGGACGAATCCCCGGCTGAGGCCGCGCCTATACGGAGGACACCGATTCCTTGCAACCCCGAAATGGGAAATATCTTACCAGGCGACCGCCTGCCCGAACCGGTCGAGATATTCGAGACCCGGCCGTTCGCGCTTGGCGATGATCGTGTCGACGATGGCCGGGACCGTTTCCTCGAGCGTGAAAGTCGCGCCCTCCCCGCCCAGCTCGGTCTTGATCCATCCGGGCGCCATGAGGATGACCGGCCGCGCTGCGTTTTCCCGGCGCACCGCGTAGGTCTTCATCAGCATGTTGAGAGCTGCCTTGCTGGCACGATAGGCATCGGCCTTGCCCATTGTGTTGTCAGCAATGCTCCCCAGGCCCGATGACATGGCGCCGACCATACCGTTGGGCGGGAGAAGATCTTCCAGCGCAGCCACCACCCGCATGGGGGCCAGCGCGTTGGTTTCCATCACCCGCAGGAAGTCCGCGTCGGTCACCTGATCAAGCGAACCAAACGGGTCGCTGGTCGTGGTCCCGGCGTTGACGAATATCGCGTCGACCCGCTGACCGGACAAAGCTTCCCTTAACCCGGCGATGCTGGCCGGAAGGGTGACGTCGAGCTGTTCGACCCTGACCTTGCCGGGTAGCCGCTCGCTCAACTCGTGCAGCCCGGTGCGATCGGCACGCACGGTACCGATGATATGCCAGCCCCGTCCGGCGAACTCTTCGGCCATTGCCAGGCCCAGCCCGCGCGATGCTCCAGCGATCAGAATGGTGGGTTCAAGTTCTGCCATCGTTATCTCCCACGGCCCGGCGCATGAACACGGCCGGAGGAAAAGCGAAAGACCCGGCGCCGTTGCCGGCGCCGGGTCTCTTGTTCGTCCGATTCAGTCCGGCGCGCAAGGCGCCCGACTTACTTCGTGATGCTCGACACGACTCCCGAACCGACGGTGCGGCCGCCTTCGCGGATCGCGAAGCGCAGGCCCTCGTCCATCGCGATCGGCGCGATGAGCTTGACCGAAATCGTCACGTTGTCGCCGGGCATGACCATTTCCACGCCCTCGGGAAGGACGACTTCGCCGGTCACGTCGGTGGTGCGGAAGTAGAACTGCGGGCGGTAGTTGGCGAAGAACGGCGTGTGACGGCCACCTTCGTCCTTCGACAGCACGTAGACCTCGGCGCTGAACTCGGTGTGCGGGTTCACGGTGCCCGGCTTGGCCAGAACCTGGCCGCGCTCGACATCGTCACGGCCGATGCCGCGGATCAGGGCGCCGATGTTGTCGCCCGCTTCGCCGCGATCGAGCAGCTTGCGGAACATCTCGACGCCGGTGACAGTGGTCTTCTGCGTGTCCTTGATGCCGACGATTTCGACTTCGTCGCCGACGTTGACGATGCCGGTCTCGACACGGCCGGTGACGACGGTGCCGCGGCCCGAGATCGAGAACACGTCTTCGATCGGCATCAGGAACGGCTTGTCGACCGGACGGTCGGGCTGCGGGATGAATTCGTCGACCGCGTTCATCAGTTCGATGATCGAGTTCTTGCCGATTTCGTCGTCACGGCCCTCGAGGGCGGCCAGCGCCGAACCCTTGATGATCGGAATGTTGTCGCCGTCGAAGTCGTACGAGCTGAGCAGCTCGCGCACTTCCAGCTCGACCAGCTCGAGGATTTCCTCGTCGTCGACCTGATCGACCTTGTTCATGTACACGACGAGCGCCGGCACGCCGACCTGACGCGCAAGCAGGATGTGCTCGCGGGTCTGCGGCATCGGGCCGTCGGCAGCGTTCACGACCAGGATCGCGCCGTCCATCTGCGCGGCGCCGGTGATCATGTTCTTCACGTAGTCGGCGTGACCCGGGCAGTCGACGTGCGCATAGTGACGCGCAGCAGTCTCGTACTCGACGTGTGCGGTCGAGATCGTAATCCCGCGCTCACGCTCTTCCGGAGCCTTGTCGATGTTGGCGAAGTCGACGGCAGCGCCGCCGTGCTCTTCGGCCATAACCTTGGTGATGGCAGCCGTCAGCGTGGTCTTGCCATGGTCGACGTGACCGATGGTGCCGATGTTGCAGTGCGGCTTGTTCCGCTCAAATTTTGCCTTAGCCATTTTGCTTCTAACCTCTGTGTGTCGAATTGAATTTCATCAGGTCGGTGACGGCACCCGGTGAATCAGGCGCCGCCCCTAGACGCTTGCCCATGCTTAAGCAAGCTTCTCCTTGACCTCCTGGGCGACGTTTGCCGGGACTTCGTCGTAGTGGCTGAACTGCATCGTGTACTGGGCCCGGCCCTGTGAAAACGAGCGCAGTTCGTTGACGTAGCCGAACATGTTGGCCAGCGGCACGAAGGCCTCGACCACCTGGGCGTTGCCCCGGCTGTCGGTGCCCTGAATCTGGCCGCGACGCGAGTTCAGGTCGCCGATGACGTCGCCCATGAACTCTTCCGGCGTCACCACCTCGACCTTCATGATCGGCTCGAGCAGCTTGATGCCGGCCTTGGCCGCACCTTCGCGCATCGCACCGCGTCCGGTGATTTCGAACGCCACCGTGCTTGAGTCGACGTCGTGATACTTGCCGTCGATCAGCTGGATCGTGAAATCGATGATCGGGAAGCCGATGAGGAAGCCGCTCTCGGCCTGTTCGCGCATGCCCTTCTCGACCGACGGAATATATTCGCGCGGAATATTGCCGCCCTTGATCTGGTCTTCGAACACCACGCCTTGGCCGCGTTCGCCCGGAATCAGACGGACCTTAGCTTCACCGAACTGGCCCGAGCCACCCGATTGCTTCTTGTGGGTGTAGGTCAGCTCGACCTCACGAGCCAGCGACTCGCGGTAGGCCACCTGCGGCGCGCCAACGTTGGCCTCGACCTTGAACTCGCGCTTCATGCGATCGACGAGGATGTCGAGGTGTAGTTCGCCCATGCCCTTGATGATCGTCTGGCCGGATTCATGGTCGGTCGAGACGCGGAACGAGGGATCCTCGGCCGCGAGGCGGCTGAGAGCGATGCCCATCTTCTCCTGGTCGGCCTTGGTCTTGGGCTCGACCGACAGTTCGATAACCGGATCGGGGAACTCCATCCGCTCCAGGATGATCGGCGCATTCTTGGCGCAGAGCGTGTCGCCGGTGGTCGTCTCCTTGAGGCCGGCCAGCGCAACGATATCGCCGGCGAAGGCCTCGTCGATGTCCTCGCGGCTATTGGCATGCATCAGCAGCATGCGGCCGACCTTCTCGTCGCGGTCCTTGACCGAGTTAAGATAGGAGCCCTTCGCCAGCCGACCCGAATAGATGCGGGTGAAGGTCAGCGAGCCGACGAACGGGTCGTTCATGATCTTGAACGCCAGCGCGGAGAACGGCGCATCGTCGCTCGAGGGACGCGTCTCCTCGATGTCCGAGTCCGGCTTCACGCCCTTGATCGGCGGCACGTCGAGCGGGCTCGGCATGTAGTCCACCACGGCGTCGAGGAGGGGCTGGACGCCCTTGTTCTTAAAGGCAGAACCGCACAGCACCGGAACGAAGGCCTGCGCCAGCGTGCCCTTGCGGATCAGGCGCTTGAGCGTCGCGGCGTCGGGAATCTCGCCCTCGAGGTAGGATTCCATGACCTCGTCGTCCTGCTCGACGACGGTCTCGATCAGGTTCGTGCGGTATTCCTCGGCCTTGTCGGCGAGATCGGCGGGAATGTCGGTGTACTCGAACTCAGCGCCGAGGCTCTCGTCCTTCCAGACGATGCCGCGGTTGTTGACCAGGTCGACGACGCCCTTGAGGTCGCTCTCCGCGCCGATCGGCAGGTAGAGAACCAGCGGCTTGGCGCCGAGGCGGTCGATGATCGACTGGACGCAGTAGTAGAAGTCGGCGCCGGTGCGGTCCAACTTATTTACAAAGCACATTCTGGGTACTTTGTACTTGTCGGCCTGGCGCCAGACGGTCTCGGACTGCGGTTCCACGCCGGCGACGCCGTCGAACACCGCGACCGCGCCGTCGAGCACGCGCAGCGAGCGTTCGACTTCGATGGTGAAATCGACGTGACCGGGGGTGTCGATGATGTTGATGCGGTGCTTGGGACCGGTGCCGTCCTCGGCCGCCCAGAAGGTGGTCGTGGCGGCAGACGTGATGGTGATCCCGCGCTCCTGCTCCTGCTCCATCCAGTCCATGGTCGCGGCGCCGTCATGGACTTCGCCGATCTTGTAGGACTTGCCGGTGTAGTAGAGAATACGCTCGGTGGTGGTGGTCTTGCCGGCATCGATGTGCGCCATGATGCCGATATTGCGATAGCGCTCCAGCGGATATTCGCGGGCCATTGTACAATTCCTCGGGGCTTGGGGGACGGCCGGCTCGCCCGGCGCGCCCCCTATATAGGTGTTACCAGCGACTCTTGAAGAACACCGTCGTTACCAACGGTAGTGCGAGAAGGCGCGGTTGGCATCCGCCATGCGGTGGGTGTCTTCGCGCTTCTTGACCGCGTTGCCGCGATTGTTGGCGGCATCCATGAGCTCGCCCGACAGGCGCGCCGACATGGTGGTCTCGGGACGGCCGCGCGCCGCCGAGATGAGCCAGCGGATGGCCAGCGCCTGGGCGCGCTCGGGGCGAACCTCGACCGGCACCTGGTAGGTCGCACCGCCGACGCGGCGCGAACGCACTTCGACCTGAGGCTTGATGTTGTTCAGCGCATCGTGAAACAGCGCGATCGGATCGGCCTTGGCCTTGCTCTCGACGGTTTCGAGCGCGCCGTAGACGATCTTCTCGGCGGCCGACTTCTTGCCGTCGTACATGAGGTTGTTCATGAACTTCGACAGGACCTCATCACCAAACTTGGGATCAGGCAGGATTTCCCGCTTTTCGGGACGACGACGACGACTCATGTCGCTTATTCCTTATCTTGGCGGCACCGCTATCCAATCACCGTCACCCTGAACTCGTTTCAGGGTCCATTTATCGGTTTTGGGCGGACCTTTCGAAAACTTGCGAACTCGGACCAGGTGGAACCATGGATCCTGAACTACGGTCGCTTATGGCGACCTATTCAGGATGACCATGACCCCGTCATGGTCACTTCGGACGCTTGGCGCCGTACTTCGAGCGGCTCTGGCGGCGATCCTTGACGCCCTGGGTGTCGAGCACGCCGCGCAGCACGTGGTAGCGCACGCCGGGAAGGTCGCGCACACGGCCGCCGCGGATCAGGACCACGGAGTGCTCCTGCAGGTTGTGCCCCTCGCCGGGGATGTACGAGATGACCTCGCGCCCGTTGGTCAGGCGCACCTTGGCCACCTTGCGCAGCGCCGAGTTCGGCTTCTTCGGGGTCGTCGTGTAGACGCGGGTGCAGACGCCGCGCTTCTGCGGGTTCTGCTCCATCGCAGGGACCTTGGACTTGGCCTTCTGCGGTTCGCGGCCCTTGCGGACCAGCTGGTTGATCGTCGGCATTAAAGATGTCTCTCTTCACCAGGTTCTCCGAACATGCGAAAGTGCAGGTTCGGCCTGACCCTCCGGGCGGAGACGCGAAGCAGGCCAAAGGCCAATCCGGTTCCCACTTCCCTGAAGGGATCAGGGGTGGCGTTACCGGCAAGGTGGAGCGGGAAAGGAACGCGCGGCACCCGGCCCTGTGGCCGGGGGTGTGTCGCGCGAGCCTGAAACGCTCCACCCGGCCACGAACGCCGGGTTACTTTGACGGCCGCCCCGACCCCTGCATTCGCGGGGGGTCCAATAGAAAAGGACCTTCGGCAAGTTTGCCAAGGCCCCGGGACTTAACCGGCAATGTTCAGCTCTATCTGCCCGACGCGGATCGGGGTCCGGTTCGGATGAGCGGGCCCCTAGTAGGATTTGGGCAGCAGGTCAAGCTGGAGGCACCGCTAGAAAAGTTCTGCGTCAGCAATGGGTACAAACCACTGGGCGTTCTGTTGCATGCGTCTTTTGGTGGCCCGGGAGAAGCTCCCCCAAACGCCGCCGTGATAAGGATTACGCTCTTCGGAAAGCTTATTGGGAAGCGGATCATAACCAACCTGAAGCTCCAAGCTACGCAGGCATCCAGCGGAGAAGCGTACCGACCCTAACCAACGTGGGCTTGTCACCCAATCCCTGGGTTCTATGTCGTCGGCCTCGATGAACTTCCGGATGTCGACCGACATGCCTCCACCAGCTTCGGATGAACCTTGATAAGCCTTGCTGGAAATCCGGCGCCTGCCGTCTTTATCACGGCAAAGCTGAAGCTCGGATATTCGACGAATTACGAAGTCCTCATCCTCAATCTCGTCGTGATCATGAGGCATGACATTTCCGTTCTCGTCATGCGGCGGCTGTTGCGGCAAACGCCGGCTCCGTCACTTTTCGCACCCACTCGGCCGCCAAGGTGAAGTCAGATTTTAGGCGGAACTCTACGCCTTCTGGGCCGGTCTCATCATCGGCAAACCACCCTTCGACCCTATACGGCCCGAGGACATCGAGTTCGACTTCCCCATTTTCAGAGTGCCATTCAACCTGCAGGTCCCCTTTTGTGCCTGGAACAATTTGAGGAGCTGGCGAGTCAGCAGGGCAGATGTGTTCCAGCATCTGGAGCGCGAAGTTAGCAGTGTCAAAGCGCACAGCTCTCGCATGATATCCGTCCCAGCCGCGCGGAAGCGCCGTTAGCTCGTTAAGCTTTTCCACAACCTCGCGCCGCCAGTCGCGTTCCGGGTGGGAAATGGACACGCGCCTCAGAGCGCCCCCCATCCGCACAACACTGGCCTCTTGGCTGGATGCCGGTGTCCAACCGTTTACAGAGCTCACTGAGTCCTCCCCCATCGCTGCTGCGCTCCATCTGTCGTGATATTTGCGAATTCCCTAACTATTAAGTCCCGGCCCAAAAACAAGAACTCCATGGCACCTTCGATATTTGACTCCTGAGGAGAACCTCGCACCACGAGGTCGAGCGACACCAATCGCTTGCCCGACTGCGTTACTTTAGGCGTGCAACTGACATAGAGCCTCCCAGCGGGCTGATCGCAGTTTTCAATAACTCGACGATATTTAAAGCTCATATCCTCAGGGGGAACATCCGGACCATCAACTATTTTGATGTTTTCCACAAGAGCAGTGAAAGCTCCTTCCCTATCCACGGGGAAATGATTGATATAGCTCACCTCCACCTGGGAAATCTCTAGCCCTTCGTTCTCACCAAGAGTCTTCAGGTATCTTTCTAGCTTCTCTGCGGAATCTTGGAACGTTTGAGCCATGTTCTCAAAGCGAGGGTACTCTGCAGTTTCTTCAGGTAAACGACGCCAGTTATGCAATAGTCGATCATCCTGGAATTGCACTAGTTCACTCTTGTCTCTCGTCAGAAACCAGAAACGATCATGCTGTGCCGAGTTTAGAAGCTCGAACTTTGCTTGATGAGGTGTCGGTGGACCGAAAGTCTCGAATACCGGCGCTAATCTTTGGTGCTCCTCCACTTCCGGGAATCGATCACGAAAGAGGTTCCAAACCTCACCCGCCAGGATCTGATGGTACGTGTCAGGAGTTCTAAACTGGATCCCCATTACCACCTCATTAAGAGGAGGATTACTATATTCCGGAAGATCTTTAGGTCTAGACATGACACCTACAAGCTCGAGAAGAATTGTGGAGTTCCTACGCAGGAAAGTGGGGAAAGACAATTCTCCGCTGCACGGTCCTCCGCCACGGAAGCACCACCAGCCTCCGTTCGTCGCGACTTTCTTTTGAAGTCTTGAAGGGTAGATTTCCGTACGTCCGCGCGACCTGCTCTAGGTTTGGGCTGCTTCGCGACCTCCCCCGCCCTCCGCTCGTTCGATTGGTGAAGGAAAGCGCCGATGCCTGCACCAGACGGCCCAGCCGACGAACCGCTCCGCGACGCTGCGCGCGATGCGCCCTTGCCTGACGCCAGCCGCAAGGAGCGGCGCGACCGGCTTATAGTGAAGGCCGAATACGCGCTCGTTGCGGTCCTGATGCTGTTGAGCCTGCTGTCGCTCGTGGCCTGAGCCGGCGGCGGCAAGGAGGACGAGAGGTGTGCAGCGGATTGCCCTGCCCTTCCCTCGGAAAGTGCGGCGCACCGCTGCGTTCCTCCGTACCTTTGCGCTTTCGCCTGCGCAAAAAACCATTTTCCTACAGCCCCCTGTTTGTGAAACAGGCGTGATTCCCTTTTTGTGAACGCCCTTTGGCCTTCCGCACGCGCATGCGGGCGCGCGGTCCTCGGGGCTGATCTCTCCGTCGCTTCGCGACTGCGGGGCACCTGTGGGCGGCCGTGCAGTTGTCCCGCTTCGCGGTTCAGCTTCGCTTCCGGCCTTGGGCTGCTGATCGCAGTGCGTGCTGCGCCCAATAGCGAGGAACCGACATGACCGATCAATCCAATCCCCCCAAGCCGCCCAAGCCGCTCGTCAACACCCGGGCCATCCCACGCCAGGCCACGTCGCGCGCCGCGTTTCGCGGGGAGCCGCTCGATCCGGACGATCCGCTGCTCTCCTTCAGGCCCGTCCCGCACAAGGCCCCGCGCCGCAACTCGATCACGGCGGCGCGGCAGCGGGCGTTCGTCGCCGAGCTGGCGGCCAGCGGCATCGTCACGCAGGCGGCGCTGGCCATCGGCGCTTCCAAGGAGGCGCTCTACAAGCTGCGCAACCGCCCCGGGGCGGAGGCGTTCGCGGCGGCGTGGGACGAGGCGCTGTACTGGGGGGCGCAGCGGCTGGAGGACTGCGCGCTGCAGCGAGCGCTCGACGGCGCGTTCGAGGATCCGAAAATGGGCTGGGCCGGGCGCGGCAACGGGTTGCTGATCTACCTCATCGGCCGCCGCGGCCCGTTCAAGGTCGACGAACGCGACCTCGTCCCCGGCCACCCGGTCTACGAGCGGATCAGGGCCGAGGTTCTGGCGGACGCCGAAGCGGGCGGCTAGTCGATCACCGCCTTGCCGGCTTTCCAGCCGAGGAAAAAGAAGATCACCGTCCCGATCAGCGCGAGGACGAAGATGACGATGGCGATGTTCGCGAGGGTTCCGGCGACGCCGCCGAAACCGAGGATCGCGGCGATGAGGGCGATGATGCCCAGTGTGATGGCCCAGCCGTACATGGCAGCCTCCTTCGAGTTACCCGTCCGTGGGATCAATGGACGAGACGGCGGATCGTTTCGGAGCAGCTGTTGCACGCGCCCCGATCCGCGGCGTTCCGAACCGGCTTTGCTCCGGTCCCCTGCCCCACGCCCTGTCCCACGCCCGCGCATTCGGCGAGCGTCCCTGGCGCCTGGGACGCCCGCAGAAATGAATTGAGACAAAGTCAATTTACCCGTAGGCTCGCCGCCAAACACAGCCTGGAGAGGAACCACCCCATGCGCCCGATGCGCCTTGTCACTCACGCCGTTTCGGCCATGGCGGTCGCCGCCGCGCTGACTCTGGCGGCCCCCGCCCTGCCGCAAAACGTGCCGGCCGACCTCACCGCGCTGCCGCCGCCCGACACCAGCTACACCCCGCCCAAGACGCCGTGGGGCGATTACGACTTCAGCCACACCTACCAGATCGAATACATCAACAACGCGCGCATCCTGCTGCAGCGGCCCGAAAGCTACGGCAACCGCAATTTCCTCACCGACGAGGAGTTCGCCAAGCGGCTCGCCGCGGCCGAGAAATCGGATGCCAACTTCTCCGCCGCGAGCGACCGCGGCATCGGCACCTCGGGCACCGAAGGCCTGGCCGACTGGATTCGGCATTCGACCTTCGCCCACCGCACCAGCATGCTGGTCGATCCAAAGGACGGCCAACTCCCGGCGATGACGCCGTGGGGCAAGGAGATGTTCGAAAAGGGCCGCTCGAGCTGGGTGCCGCTGCAGGAGTTCGACTGGGTTTCGGACTTCGACAGCTGGGACCGCTGCGTCAGCCGCGGCTTTCCGGCGAGCATGTTCCCGTTTCGCTACAACAACGGCATCAAGGTGTTCCAGAGCCCGGGCTACGTGACCATCGTGCTCGAGATGCTCGGCACCCGGGTGATCCCGCTCTACAAGACCAAGGCCGCCGCCGAAGCCGCCGGCTGGCCGAGCGACGTCGAGACCTGGATGGGCGACAGCCGCGCCTGGTGGGAAGGCAAGGAGCTGGTCATCGAGACGACCAACATCAAGTCGGGCGACAGCGTCGCGGGCGACGGCTATTCGCGCGCCGCCTCGCCGCTCAACGTCGCCACCCAGGCCTCGCTGCCGCTCAACACCACGCCGATGAGCAAGCAGGCCAAGACCATCGAGCGCCTTTCGATGCCCAACGCCAACGCGATCGACTACACGGTGACCTATTCGGACCCCAAGGTGTTCACAGCGCCGTGGACCGCGCGCTTCGAATGGATCCGCGACGACAGCTACCAGTTCTTCGAATATGCCTGCCACGAGGGCAACCAGCAGATCCGCGATTACATCAGCGCCAGCCGCGCGCACCGCAAGGCGGTGGCCGAAGGCACGGCCGAGGCCGACACGCTCGACACCGATTCGCGCACCCGCTTCGCCTCGACCTTCGACCGCGATCCGGCGGCCGACTATCCGCCGCCCCCGGGCGGCGCGCCGGGCGGTGGGCGGCCGTAACGCCGGCTAGCCTGCGCAGAGGGGCGCGCTCGGCCGGCCGCAGCCGACGGCGCGCTCACTCGCCGCTCAGGTAATCGACCAGCGCGCGGACCTTCTTCTGCCGCCACTGCGGGCGCGGGGCGACGAGCCAGTAGGCGCGGCGGCCGTCCTCGGGGCCTTCGAGCACTTCGAGCTGGCCGTGGCCGATCGCCTCGTCGCAGAGCAACAGCGGGAGCATGGTGCGGCCGAGCCCGGCGATGGCGCTGGCCAGCGCCTGCCCGGCGTCGCCGGCCTGAATTTCGGGTTCGCGGCCCTCGGGCAAGGGCGCGCCGGGCCAGTGGATCCAGCGATCGGGCGCGCCCGCGGCGGCGACGATGACCCGCTGCGCCGGGGCCAGCTGAACCCCCTCGAGCTCGCCCGGCCCGTCGACCAGCCGCACCGCGAGGTCGAGGTTGGCCTCGGTAAAATCGACCGCCTCGCCGCCGACGATCTGCCAGCGCACGTCGGGATTGGCGGCCTGGAAGCCGGCGAGGCGCTGGGCCAGCCACTGGGCGTAGAACTCGCGGGGCGCGGCGATGGTGTAGAAGCTGCTCGACTGCCCGGCCTGCATCGCCTGGACCGATTCCTCGAACTTCAGGAACCCCTCGCGCAGCGAATCGAGCCCGGCCTCGCCTTCCTCGGTCAGCTCGAGGCCCTTCGAGGTGCGCCGGAACAGCACCACGCCGAGCACGTCCTCGAGCGCGCGGATCTGCTGGCCGACGGCGGCGGGCGTCACCGCCAGCTCGTCGGCCGCCCGCGTGAACGACAGGTGCCGCGCCGCGGCGTCGAACACGCGCAAGGCGTTGAGAGGCAGGTGGGTGCGCTTCATGACAAGCGGCGCTTTATTGCGCCCGGGCCCGCCCGGCAAGCGCGAGGCGATGCGCCCCAGGCGGCGGAGCGGCTCAGCCCGCTTCGGCGGGTGCGGCGAGCGGGAAGAAGGGGATGCGCGCTTCGAACAGTTGGCCGTCGCCGGCCTTGAAGGTGTACATGCCTTCCATCGAACCGTGCGGGGTCGCCAATGGGCAGCCGGAGACGTAGTCGTGCGTCTGGCCGGGCTTGAGCACCGGCGTCTCGCCGACCACCCCTTCGCCGTCGACGATATGGATCATTCCCCGGGCGTCGCTAATGCGCCAGTGGCGGGTGAGCAATTGGATCGTGTCCTCGCGGTGGTTCTCGATGCGGATGTGGTAGACCCAGAACCACTTGCCCGCCTCGACCCGCGACTGCTCGGGCATGAACGTCACAGCCACGCGCACAGTCACCCCGTCGGTCATTGCCGCATGCTGGAAAAGGCTGCCAAGCGCGTCGAGCATCTTGGCCGCTAGCGTAGCGGGTTTGGCCCGCGGGTAAAGGGCGGGATTGGACCTTGCCGGCGGTGTGCCCGGTTTTTGCGCCCGCCGCCCGGCTAGGCCGCGACCTGGCCGGTCCCGGCGAGGACCGATGAATCGGCGTCGAGCATCCAGCACACGCCCTCGCGCTGAAAGGTGAGTGTAACCTCGGCCCCGAGGGTGTGGCCCGGAACGTCGCGGATCAGCGTGGTGCCGAAGCCGCTGCCCGTCGGTTCCTTGACCGCCCGCCGCTTTCGCGCCACCAGAGGCGAAAGCCCTTGTCCTCCGCGCCCTTGTCCCAGCCGATCGTCACTTTGCCGCCGTCGGCGGAGAGCGAACCGTGCTTGAGCGAATTGGTCGCCAGTTCGTGCAGCGCCATGCCGATGACTTCGGCGGCGCGCGGAGTCACCGAGCAATCGGGTCCGGAGATTTCGAGATCGTCGAACGCGTTTTCGAGGAACGCGAGTTGCAGCCGGATCAGCTCGTCGACCGGCACCTCGCGCCATTGCCGGCGCACGAGGATATCCTGGTTGACCGCCAGGCTGCGGACGCGGTCCTCGAAACGCGAGATGAAACCTTCGGCATTGGGATCGCTGCGCCGGGCCAGCGCCTGGATCGTCGACAGCATGTTCTTCGAACGATGGTTCAATTCGAGCAGCAGCAAGCGGATCTGTTCGGCCTGCTCGCGCTCCTCGGTAATGTCGGTGTTGGTGCCGAACCAGTAGACGATGTTGCCATCGTCGTCGTGGATCGGCTCGGCGCGCGAGAGGAACCAGCGCCATTTCCCGTCGCGGCTGCGCAGCGGGAAGGTGTCTTCCCATTCCGCGTTCTTGGCGATGCTTTCGCGAAAATGCGCTTCGACCCGTTCGAGATGATCGGGATGCTGGACCTTTCTCCAGCCCCAGCCCTCCACCTCTTCCAGCGTGGTGCCGGTATATTCGTACCAGCGCCGGTTGTACCAGAAGACGTGCCCGTCGGGCCGGGCGATCCAGGCGAACTGGCTGATATTGTCGGCCAGCATGTGCAGGTGCTCTTCGCTTTTGCGGATCCGCTCCTGGTCGCGCAGGTAGGGACCCGCATCGCGTGCGATCTTGCTCGCCCCGACCACCTCGCCGGCAGCGTTGCGCACCGGGGAGACGGTCACCGAAACGTCGAGCAGCGTGCCGTCCTTGTGCAGCCGCTTGGTCATGAGCTGGCCGACCCGCTCTCCGGCACGGATGCGCGAGAGGATCAGATCTTCTTCGTCCTGACGGTCCTCGGGGAGCAAACGGCGAATCGAATTTCCGACCATCTCCTCCGCAGTCCAGCCGAACAGCCGCTCGGCCGCCGGGTTCCAGGCGATGACGATTCCGTCGGTGTCCTTGGCGACGATGGCGTCGTCGGAGGATTCGACGAGGGCCTCGTAGAAATCACGAACTTCCAGCATTCACAGAGTCGTCCACTTTGCCCCGGCTGCGCACCAGGTATCCCGCACACCGCCTACTATATTGGACGAATCTTCGCGAATCAAACTTTACGTCAGATAAATGTATTAATATCAGAAGTTTGCAGCAACTTTATTGCAGAATTTTTCCCCACCCGATCGCACAGCCAAGGCCGATGCAGCCGTTCAAAACCTGCCTCAGACCCCGGCGCGGTCTAATGCCTTGGCCAGGTCCTCGATCAAATCGAGGGGATCCTCGAGGCCGATGTTGATCCGCAGCATGCCGTCTTCGATCCCCGCCTCGGTGCGGCCCTCGGCACCCATGTTGTGATGGGTCGTGGTCGCGGGGTGGCAGATCAGCGATTTGGCATCGCCGATGTTGTTGGAGACATCGATCAACTCGCAGCCGTTGCACACCGCCATCGCCGGCTCTCGCCCGCCGGGGACGAAGAAGGCAAACACCGAGCCGGCCGCCTTCATCTGCCGATGCGCAAGGTTGTGCTGGGGGTGGCTTGGCAGCCAGGGATGCAGCACGCGCAGCCCGCGGTCTTCGATGAAGCGCGCGACTTGCAGCGCGCTTTCGCTCTGGTGGCGGGCGCGCAGGTCGAGCGTTTCGAGCCCCTTCATGATCACCCAGGCGTTGAACGGCGCGCAAATCGGCCCGGTATTACGCTGGAACGGGCTGAGCTTCTCTTCGATCCACTCCTTGCTGCCGCAGACCGCACCGGCCATGACGCGGCCCTGCCCGTCCATCAGCTTGGTCGCCGAATAGGCCACGACGTCGGCGCCGAAATCGAGCGGCCGCTGCAGCACCGGGGTGGCGAATGCGTTGTCGACAATCGAAGTGATGCCTTTCGAGCGGGCGAGACCGCAGACGAATTCCAGATCGACCAGGTCCATCGTCGGGTTGGCCGGGGTCTCGAAGAAGAACGCCTTGGTGTTCGGGCGGATCGCCGCTTCCCACGCCGCATTGTCTGTGCCGTCGATCGCGGTGTGCGTGATGCCGAAACGTTCGAGCACGTTCGAGAGGATCCAGCGGCACGAGCCGAACGCCGCGCGCCCGGCGACGACGTGGTCGCCCGACGAGAGCATACACAGCAGCGAACTGGTCATCGCCGCCATGCCGCTGGCCTGGACGAGGCACGCCTCGGCCCCTTCCATCGCGGCGATGCGTTCCTGCAGCATCTCGACCGTCGGGTTCTTGAAGCGCGAGTACTGCATGCCCGCCTGCTCGCCGGCGAAGCGCGCGGCGACAGTTTCGGCATCGTCGTAAGCATACCCCGACGTGAGGAACAGAGCCTCGCTCGTCTCGCCCTGCTCGGAGCGCCAGGTGCCGGCGCGCACGGCTTGCGTCGCGGGGCGCCATTTCGAGGTGACCGAGCGGTCGGTTCCGGTGGTTCTTTTCATCGCGGCGCGGTTTAGGGCGCAAGGCCCGCGCGGGCAAGCCGGCTAGGCCGATCGCAGCCACTTCAGCGCGCCGTCCGCTAGCCCTTTGAACTTGGGCCAGCCCTCGCGGTCGTCCTCGAGCGGGGCGAGCAAGAGCGCGGCATCGTCGGGCAACTGCCACTTGATCCGGTGATAGAGCTTGGAGCGGGTCAGGGGCGAACGGATCAGCCACAGGCCCTCGGCCAGCGGATGACCGTCGCCATGAAGATCGAGCGGATCGGACGAAGCGGCGGCGGGGTCGAACCATAGGAGATAAAGGGTGTTCCGCATGGTTCCCAGAACCGCGTTCGCCCCGCCGCGTTCCGGCGGCCGCCGTGCCGGCCCAGGATCGGGGCAAGCGGGCGCTTGATGCGAATCTGTGCCCGCCCTAAGCCCGATCCGATGAGCGACGTCCCCGAGCACCCGCGCGATCCGCTGATTTGGCACGTGCTGGTGGCGGCGGGGTTTCTCGCCTTGTGCCTCGTCCGGCTGGCGATCCCGGGCAAGCCGTATTTCGACGAGGTGCATTACCTTCCCGCGGCGCGCGACTGGATGGCTCTGAGCCAACCGAGCAACATCGAACACCCGCCGCTGGGCAAGGAGATCATCGCGCTGGGCATGCGTCTGTTCGGCGACGGTCCGTTCGGCTGGCGCATCTTTCCGGCGCTGTTCGGCACGCTCGGGCTCTTCGCGGGCATGCGCGCGCTGTGGTTCGCCTCGCTCTCGCGCTTCGCGTCGATCGCGTTCGGCTGGCTGGTCGCGACCGGGTTCATGCTGTTAGTCCAGAGCCGCATCGCCATGCTCGACGTTTTCATGGTCAGCTTCGTGCTGATCGCGCTCTGGGCGCTCGCCGGCGCGGTTCGCGAGAACGAGACCGGGCGCAGGCGCCTCGCCGTCGCCGGAATGTGCCTCGGGCTGGCCATGGCGGCCAAGTGGAACGCGGTGCCGCTGGCCGTGCTGCCCGGCCTGGCGTTCGTGCTGGTCCGCGCGCGTGCCGCCGGGTGGCGCGTGGTCACGTCGCACCGCGGCGCGCCCGTGGCCGGGATCTCGACCGCCGAGGCGTTTCTCTGGCTCGGCGTGGTGCCGCTGCTGGCCTATGCCGCCTGCTACGTGCCCGGCCTGTGGTTCGCGGCTCACGGCTACACGCTGGCGCCGTTTGCGCCCGGCGGAATCGTCGAGCTGCACCGGCACATGCTCGAACTGCAAACCGAGCAGCTGCCGCCGCACACCTACCAGTCGCGCTGGTACCAGTGGGTCTTCGACTGGCGGCCGATCTGGTATCTCTACGAGAAGGTCGACGGGGCGCAGCGCGGGGTGCTGATGATCGGCAATCCGCTGACCATGCTGCTCGGCCTGCCGGCGCTGGTCTGGGCCGGCTGGCAGGGCATTGCGCGCCGCGGGTGCGACGCAATGGCGGTGTTCGTGCTTTATGCGGTGGCTTTGGGAATGTGGATCCTCGCCGACAAGCCGGTGCAGTTCTATTACCACTACCTGCTGCCGGGGACCTTCCTGCTCGCCGCCCTGGCGCTCGCGCTGGACGAGTTCTGGAAGCGCGGTAAACGCCGGCTGCCGCTGACCGTGCTTACGCTGAGCGGACTGCTGTTCGCCTATTTCTTCCCTATCCTCACCGCCGCCGCCCTGCCGGGCGAGATGAGTTTCCTCGACTACGCCTGGCTGGTCAGCTGGCGGTAGGAACGTTTGCGCGCTTTATGCGATGGCGCGCGTGTCGCCGCGGGGGCCGGCGAAATACCAAACCGCGGCACCGATGACCGGGAAGATGAGCACGCCAAGCGCCCAAAGTATCTTGCCGCCGAGCGATGCGCCGCTGCCGACGATGTTGATGATCGCCCAGATGTCGATGACGAGGACGATGATGCCGAGAATGGTACCCATTTGATGCTCCTGTGTCTGCGATGCGCGAATGGTGCGCTGTCTACAGGGGCATCAACGGGCAACCTTTGCAGGCGGTTCCGCCGCGCGCCTCGGTTCGGCCTATCTGAAGCGGCCCCAGACGAACTTGCTCGACAGCGCGTAGTTCCAAACCGAGGCGATGATCACGCCGATCAGCGCAGCGGCGTACCAGTGGAAGCCGATCGCATCGAGCATGCTGGAGACGGCGACGTTGGCCAGCGCGCCGATCGAACAGGCGAGGCAGAACTTGATCCAGCCGTAGAACAGGCTTTCCACACCGGCGAGCTTCTGGTCGCGGTAGGTCAGCAGGTTGTTGAGCCAGAAGTTGAAGGTCATCGCCACCACGGTCGCAATCGCCACGCCCCAGGTGAAGCTGGTCCCGAGCAGTTTGTAGAACAGACCCACCACCGCCATGTGCACGAGCACGCCGAGGCCGCCCACGGTGCCGAAAAGCGCGAAGCGCGTCGGGATGTAGCGGCCGAACCAGCGTTCGTAGAGGCCGGCGAGGAAATCGAGCACGACGCCGTGGTCGAGCTTGGATTCACCGGCGGCGCGTTGGGCGAATTTCAAAGGGAATTCCTTTACGCGGAGCTTGGGCTCGGCCGTGGCGAGGATGTCGAGCATGATCTTGAAACCGATGCCGGTCAGGCGGTCGGCCTGGCTGCGCAGCTGGTCGGCGCGAAGCAGGAAGAAACCGCTCATGGCGTCGGTCAGCTCGGTGCCGGTCAGCTTGCGGGCGAGTGCGTTGGCGAATTTCGACCCCTTCTCGCGCCCCTTGCTGGAAAGACCCTCGGCGCTGCCGCCGGCGGCAAAGCGGCTGGCATAGGCGAGATCGTATTCACCCGACTTCACCGCGGCGAGCATGTCGAGCAGCAGCGCGGGATCGTGCTGGTGGTCGGCGTCCATCACCGCGACATAGGGCGCGGCGGTGGCGCACATGCCCTCGATCGCGGCGCTGGCGAGGCCGCGGCGGCCGATGCGCTGGATCACGCGGATACGCGGGTCGGTCTGGCCGATGCGGCGCGCCTCCTCGGCGGTGCCGTCCTTCGAATTGTCGTCGACGAACACCGCTTCCCAGCCGCTTGGCCCGAGCGCCGCTTCGAGCCGTGCGACCATCGGCGCGATGTTGGCCTTCTCGTTGAGGGTGGGCAGCACGATCGCCAGCTCGAGCGGCCGATCGGCAGCCTCGACGGCGTCGGCAAGGGCAGCGTGCGTCATATCCATCGCTTCGGCGGATATATGGTAAATATCAATAAAACGTTGCGCGGCTTCAGAGCCGGGCGAGCACCGCCTCGCCCACTTCGGCAGTGCCGGAACTGCCGCCGAGGTCGGCGCCCTTGACGCCGTCGGCCAGGGCCTGGGCCACGGCCGCCTCGATCCGCTGCGCCTCCGCTTCGCGGCCGAACGAATGGCGCAGCATCATCGCCGCCGAGAGGATCATCGCCATCGGGTTGGCCTTGCCGGTACCGGCGATATCGGGGGCGCTGCCGTGGATCGGCTCGTACAGGCCCTTGGTGCCGAACTCGGTCCGCGTCTCGCCGAGGCTCGCGCTGGCGAGCAGGCCGATCGAGCCGACGCACATCGAGGCCTGGTCGGAGAGGATGTCGCCGAACAGATTGCCGGTGACGACGGTGTCGAACTGTCCCGGATCGCGGACCAGCTGCATCGCCGCGTTGTCGACGTACATGTGGGTCAATTCCACCTCGGGGTATTCGGCCGAGACCTCGATCACCACGTCGCGCCACAGCTGACTGGTCTCGAGCACGTTGGCCTTGTCGACGCTGCACAAGCGGCCCTTGCGGCCTTGCGCGGCCTTGAAGCCGACATGGGCGATGCGCCGCACTTCGTCCTCGGCATAGGACATGAAGTCGAAGCCCTGGCGCCGCCCGTCGTCGAGCGTGCGGATGGCCTTTTCGCCGAAATAGACGTCGCCGTTGAGCTCGCGCACGATCAGCAGGTCGATCTTCCGGGCGATCTCGGGGCGCAGGGCGGATAGGTCCTCGAGCCCGGGAAACATCGTCGCCGGGCGCAGGTTGGCGAACAGGCCGAGGGCGCTGCGCAGCCCGAGGATCGCCTGTTCGGGCCGCAGGTGACGCTCGAGACTGTCGCACGACGGATCGCCCACTGCACCGAACAGCACGGCGTCGGCGCCCTTCGCCATTTCGAGGGTCTCGGGCGGCAGCGGGTGGCCGTGGCGCTTGTAGCCGATGCCGCCGACGTCGGCTTCCCACAGCGTCAGGCCGGGGAGATCCAGCCCATCGAGCACCTTGCGCGCTTCGGCCATGATCTCAGGGCCGATGCCGTCACCAGGTAAAACCGCGATCTTCATGCCATTCGTCCGAGCAGTTCGAGCAATCGAGTGCGCGCGGCCATAACGTCTCCCCGCCGGTCGGCAAGCAGGTAGTGGTCGAGCGGCGCGGCCAGCCTGCCCAGGGTATCGAGGATTTCGGGAAGCTCGCCCTCGGGCACGCCCCCGGCGCCGCCATAGCCCAGCTCGCGCAGCAGCAAGATTTCATAGCCGGCGAGCGCCCGCGCCCAGCCGCGCGCCGAGGGCGCATGGCAGATCGCGTCGAGCAGTCCGCCGAGCGCGCTCCACAGCGAAGGATAGGGATGCCGCTCGGGCAAGGCGGTCGCGGTGAGGGCCGTGGCCCACTGGATCGCCGCTGCGGGCAGCGGCTCGCCCAGCCACGGCCCGCGGCTTTCGACCAGTTCGAGCCGAGCGAAGGGCAACTGGCTAGCGGATTTCGAACGCAGCTCGACCTCGACCAGATTGCCGGGGATGACGACCGGACGCAGCTGGCGCCCCCTGCCCCCGGCGACATAGCCCGCGACCAGCCCGTAATCGGCGGTGAGCAGCCGCGCGATCACCGCCGTTTCGCCATGCGGACGCGCCGCGCAGAGAATCGCAGGAGCGCGGATGTCCATGCGCTAGAACTGCTCGGGGGGCCCCAGGTGCTGGAGGAAATCGGGCTTGCCGAGCGAAACGCCCTCGGCGCGCATGATCGCGTAGGCGGTCGTGGCGTGGAAATAGAAGTTGGGCAGGGCGAAATCGCGCAAGTAGTCGGCGCCGGTCCAGCGATAGCCCATGCCGTTGGGGAACTTCATCTCGATGGCGCGGTCTTCGGCGCCGGCGAACGCCGCGGGGTCGACACTCTCGATGAACGCGATGGTCTTGTCGCAGCGCTCCTGCAGCTCGGCCAGGCTCGCTTCGGTATCAGGCATCGACGGCGGATCGATGCCGAGCAGCCGGGCGATTGCGTTCTTCGCCGAGTCCGAAGCCATCTGGTACTGCGCGGCGAGCGGGCGCATATCCTCGGCCAGCCGGGCTTCGACGAGGTTCGTTTCGGGCTTCTCCGCCGCCGCCTTGTCGATCCAGGCGCGCATGTTGCCGAGCATCTTGACGAAAACCGGCGCCGACGATTCGTAAATGCTGAAACTCATGGGGATCCTCTCCGTGTTGCGGGAGGGCCTTGCACCGCTTTCGCGCGGCGGGCGAGCTACTTTTGCAGCTTGGCTTCGAGCGCCGCGACGCGCTCGGCGAGCGCGTCGGCCTGTTCGCGGGCCTTGGCGGCCATGTCCTTGACCGCGTCGAATTCCTCGCGGCTGACGAAGTCGAGGCCGCCGAGGGCCTCCTTCATCCGCTCGCGTGCGCCCTCGCGCGCTTCGCGGGTCATGCCGGCAAAGGTGCCGGCGGCGGCGTTGGCCATCTTGACCAAGTCGGCAACGAGGGGATTTTCGCTCTGCATACGTCCTATCTGGACCACTTGCGCCTACAATTCAATCCGCTGCACCGAGCCGCTGACGTCGGCGCCGTCGGCCCCAGGGTTCAATTGCAGGAACTGCCAATTGAGCAAGGTCGCGAACAGGATCCACGCGAGGTAGGGGAGCAACAGCAGTCCAGCGACACGCCGCACGCGCAGGAACAACACGACGGTGACGCCGACAAGAACGTCGAGCAGCACGATCAAGCCGAGCGCCCAGGTGATCTCGTGCAGGGCGAAGAAGGTCGGCGACCAGGCCAGATTGACGAGCAGCTGGACGATGAAGGCGGCGATGGCCAGACCGCGCGCCCGCGCGCCCCACGCCGCGCAGACCAGCGCCAGCGCCAGTCCCATCAGGACATAGAGAATGGACCAGACGATGCCGAAGGTCGCGGGCGGCGGGAATGTCGCCGGCTTGTCGAGAGCGACGAACCAGGGCGAGGCCGCGGTGCTCCCCGCGACTTGTCCGGACAGGAACCCGAGCAGCAGGACCGCCGGAACGACGAACAGCGCCCAGCGGATGAAGCTGGCGCGAAGCTGGGCGGGCGAAGCGAGGCGGTTCATTCGAATTCCCTTGATTCGGTGCGCGGATATTGGCGGTGACCCGCGGCGGGCGCAACGGCGCCGCTCAGGCCGTCCCCCGCCGGGCCGCAATGAGAAATTCCACGTTCCCTTCCGGCCCGGTTATCGGGCTCTCCACGATGCCCTCGACAGTCCAGCCCGAGCCTTCGAGCCATTCGCGCAGTTCGCCGCAAACGCGGGCGTGCAGATCCGGATCTCGCACCACCCCGCCCTTGCCGACTTCCTCGCGCCCGACCTCGAACTGGGGCTTGATCAGCGCAACGAGACGGCAGTCTGGCGCGGCAAGCTCGAGCGGCCTTTCCAGGACCTTGGCGAGCGAGATGAACGACGCGTCGCAAACCACCCAGGTGCAAGGGCGATCGATCTGCTCGGGAGTGAGGATTCGCGCGCTGGTCTGTTCGAACACGGTCACGCGCGGGTCCTGCCGCAGTTTCCAGGCGAGTTGGTTGGTGCCGGAATCGACCGCGAAGACATGCTCCGCTCCGCCCTGCAGCAGGACGTCGGTAAAGCCCCCGGTCGAACTGCCAATGTCCATCGCCACCGCGCCGCGCGGATCGAGGCCGAATTTGTCGATCGCGTGCGCGAGCTTGACCCCGCCGCGGCTGACCCAGGGATGGTCACGCCCCTTGACGACAATATCCGCGTCTTCCGCCACTTGCTGGCCGGGCTTGTCGACTTTGCGAGTATCGATGAAAACCAGCCCCGCCATGATCAGCGCTTGGGCGCGGGTACGGCTTTCGGCCAGCCCGCGGGACACCAGAAGCTGGTCGATGCGTTGTTTCGCCATATGCATGCGCTTAACCGTTTCAGCCCGCTTGAGCCAATCCCGCGCATCGGCCACAGCGGTGCGATGACCGCGCTGCGCCTGCTGATCGCCCTGCCCTTCATCGCGCTGGCAGCCTGCGTGCCGTCGGCTCCGGCGCCGGCGCCCGCGCCAAGCCCCGTACCGGCCCCGCCGCGCCCGGCACCGAGCCAGGCCCCCGAAGAGGTCATCACCCCGACTTTCGACAACTGGATGGATGCCCCGCAGACGCCGGGCGACTGGACCTACAGCGCCGTACCGGGTGGCAGCACCGCCCGCTTCGGGCCTTCGCCCGGGGAGACGCGCTTTGCCTTCGTGTGCAACCGCGCCGCCGGCACGGTGAGTCTCGTACGCTCCGGCCGCACCTCCGCGGCGATCCCGATGCAGGTCCACACCGAAACCGCCGACCGCACACTGACTGCCAGCCCCGACAATGACGAGCCGCCAACGATGCACGCCTCGCTTCCGGCGCGCGATTCCTTCCTCGATGCGATCGCCTTTTCGAAGGGCCGCTTCGCGGTGGAGGTGTTCGGCCTCAATACGCTGTACCTGCCGGCCTGGCCCGAGATCAGCCGGGTGATCGACGATTGCCGGTGATTCCCGTTTCCGAGGATGAGCGGCGCGATTGCCGCTCGAAAAAACAAAAGGGCCCGGGGGCACCCCGAGCCGGAAGCGCAGGATTCTGACAGTGAAAAACTGAAATGCAAGTCTTGTGTTCGAGGCCAAGACGACTCAGATTGCGTCCAAGGCCAGCGGTCCACGCAGGCCTTGGCCCCCGGTGAAGCGGGGGCCTGGCTTCAAAGCGCGAAAGGAGGTGATCCGATGTCTCATGGTTCAGCAGGGAGGTCGGAAACGACCCGCGCGGAGCACTATCGGTAACCTCTGAAAACCGCCGATAGAGGCTTCGTGAGCGGTTTAAACGACCGCTGACCATGTGAAGGCCGGTTCCACCGACAGGCGGAGCCGGCCTTCTCATTTTCCGCCGGCGCGGTTTGGGCAGGTCCCCCTCGCAAGCTGAACCGGTTTCCGCATCTTTTTCGCTGCCGCCCCGCCCTTCTAATCGGCGTCGGTTCCGGCTAGTGCGGCGAAGAGTGGTTGCACGACTTACCATTTATTTCATTTCTCTTGCGAGATTTGAAATTATCGGTCATTCGTAGCACCACATAGTCAGGAACACTCGCATGCACGCCACCGCCGGTCATTCGCTCGACTTCGCCAGAATTCCCCACCCCGCCCCGGTTCCCGGCGCGAGCCGCGACCAGGCGATCGCCAATCCCGGGTTCGGCACGCTGTTCACCGACCACATGGTGTCGATCGACTTCGACGCCGATCGGGGCTGGCATTCGGCGACGCTGGGTCCGCGCCGGCCGCTCAGCCTCGACCCGGCCTGCGCGGTGCTGCACTACGCCCAGGAAATCTTCGAGGGCATGAAGGCCTACAAGCTGGCCGATGACACGATGGCGCTGTTCCGTCCCGAAGAGAACGCGCGCCGGTTCAACGCCTCGGCCGATCGCCTCGCCATGCCGCACCTGCCCGAAGAGGTGTTCGTCGAAGCGGTCCGCCAGCTGGTGCTGGCCGACAAGGCGTGGTTCCCGCCGGTCGAGGGTGGCTCGATCTACCTGCGCCCCTTCATGTTCGCTTCCGAGGCCTTCCTCGGCGTGCGCCCGGCGAAGCAGTACAAATTCCTCGTCATCGCCAGCCCGGCGGGCAATTACTTCAAGTCGGGGGTCCCGGCAGTATCGATCTGGGTTTCGCAAGATTATACCCGCGCCGCGCCTGGCGGCACCGGCGCGGCCAAGTGCGGCGGCAATTATGCCGCCAGCCTGGTCCCCCACGCCAACGCCGTCGCCAAGGGCTACGACCAGGTCTGCTTCCTCGACGCGGCCGAGCGCAAGTGGATCGAGGAACTGGGCGGCATGAACCTGTTCTTCGCCTTCGACGACGGAACGCTGCTGACGCCCGAGCTGACCGGCACAATCCTGCCCGGCATTACCCGCGATTCGATCATCCAACTGGCCCGCGAGGAAGGGCTGACGGTGAAGGAAGGCCGCTACAGCTATGGCCAGTGGCGCGCCGATGCGGAGAGCGGACGCCTGCTCGAAACCTTCGCCTGCGGTACCGCCGCGGTGGTCACCCCGGTCGGCAAGGTCGCCAGCACCGACGGCGAGTTCACCATCGGCGGCGGCGGGCCCGGCCAGCTGACCGGGCGGATCCGCGAAAAGCTTGTCGGCATCCAGCGCGGCGTCATCGAGGACCGCCACGGCTGGGTTCACCGGCTCGACTGACAACCGACGTGTGCCGACGGGCAGCGTTGCCGCCGGACGAAGTTGTGCGATAGAACCCGGCATCACAGTTCCGGGGACTCACTCATGACATACCGCATCGCCGCCCTGCTGGGCGCCGCCACGCTCGCCCTCGCCGTGCCCGCCTCCGCGCAGGCCCAGGAGGGAACGAGCGCACCGGCCGAGCAGGACTGGATTGCCCGCAGCAACGCCTACACCCGGCAGCTCATGCTGGCCGAAGCGCAATTCGCGCCCGAAAGTGCAGCCGCGAGCGGCCTCGAGCAGTTCGACGGAAAGGCGATCGATCTCGGTCCGGACCTCTCGCAGCGCTATATTGCCATGGAGCAGGCACAGCGCGCCAAGCTGGCGGCTGCGCTGGCCAGCGAGGACAATCCGCTCGTCAAGGAGGACCTCAAGATTCTCATCAATTCGATCGACCAGTCGATCGAGGGAACCCAGCTGTCCGACCGGCTGGAACTGAACTGGATCGACGTCCCTCAGTTCGTTTTCAACGCGATGAACTCCGCACTCGAACCGCAGATCGGCCCGGCACGGCAGGCCAAGGCGCTCGAACTGCTGCAACGCTACGTCGGGCAGTACCCGGGTTCCGCCCCCCTGACCGACCTGGCCAAGGCGCGCTGGACCGAAAGTCTCGGCGAAGGCAAGGTCGGCCCGTACAAGGGCCGGGTCGAAGACACGCTCGGCAAGACGGAGACTTACCTCGCCGGCATTCATGCGCTGTTCGCCAAAGCCAAGATCAAGGGCGCGGACAAAGCCCTCGCGACGCTCGACAAACAGCTGCGCGACTATGCGGAGTGGGAACGCACCGCCGTCCTGCCCAAGGCGCGCGACGATTTCCGCCTGCCCTCCGAACTCTATGCCTTCCAGCTCAAGCAGTACGGCATCGACATTCCGCCGAAGGATTTGATCGAACGGGCGCGGCGCGGCTTCTACGATACGCGCCAGCAAATGGAGGCCCTGGCCCCGCAGGTTGCGGCCAAATTCGGCTTCGAGGATGCTGATTATCCCTCGGTGATCGGCGCGCTGAAGAAGGACGTCATCCCCGACGACCAGATGGAGAGCTACTATGCGGGCGTCCTGGGGCGGATCGACAAGATCATCACCGACGAGAAGATCATCGACCGGCCCGCTTATCCGGTTCTGATGCGGCTCGGCAGTCCGGCGGAAAACGCCGCACAGCCTGCGCCGCACATGCTGCCGCCGCGCCTGATCGGAAATACCGGAGAGCGCGGGCAGTTCGTGCTCGGCACGGGCGATCCATCGGCCGGTCCGGACGCCGCCTTCGACGACTTCAACTTCAAGGCTGCCGCCTGGACGCTGAGCGCGCATGAGGCGCGGCCGGGTCACGAGCTCCAATTCGCACAGATGGTCGAACGCGGCGTGAGCCAGGCGCGCGCGCTCTATGCCTTCAACAGCGTCAACGCCGAAGGTTGGGGTCTCTACGCGGAAGCCGAGTTCATGCCCTACGAGCCCATCGAGGGGCAGCTGATCGCGCTGCAGTTCCTGCTGCTGCGCGAAAGCCGCGCGATGCTTGATCCCATGCTCAACCTCGGGATGATCACACCGGCGGAGGCGACCAAGTGGCTGCGCGAGAAGGTCGGCCTTTCGGTGGCCATGACCAAGCAGGAAGTCGACCGTTACACCTTCCGCGGCCAGGGCCAGGCGGGCAGCTACTTCTACGGCTATGGCAAGCTGGCCGACCTCAGGGTGGAGACCGAAGTGGCGCTCGGCGACAAGTTCGATCGCAAGGCGTTCAACGACTTCGTGGTCGGCCAGGGCCTGCTGCCGCTCGACCAGCTGGCCGAAGCGGTGCGCAGCGACTTCATCCCGGCGCAGCTGGCCAAGTGAGGCGCGGCCCCGGTTGCGGGGCCGCCCGTTTTCCTAACGCTTGTAAGCGTCCTCGGGCTTGAGGTTCATGATCGTTACCGGCTTTTCGCCGCGCAGTTCCTGCAGCCCGACGATGGCGTTGATCAGCGCGCGGTTCTGCCCGGTGCTGCCGTATTCGAGCCCGGTGAGCGTGTGGTCCTTGAGATAAGTCGCCCACTTGCCGCTGTCGACGAGGTGATCGACGACGTCCTTGGGCGTGCCGCCCGCGGCGTTCACCTTGCGCGTTTCGTCTGCCAGGGCCCGATTGAAGTGGGCGAATTCGACGAAGCGCGACCACGGCTGGATATAGCCGTGCCCTTCGACGACAGTGTCGACGCCCTTGATTCCGGCCGCGGCCTTCATCAGCGTATCGGCCGCGCCGATCGCGCTGCCGCCGCTGCCCGGATCGATCAGCGGGGCCATCGACCAGGCCATGATGTCGCCGGCGGCCATGACCTTGTCGTTCGTGAAGACCACGAAGGCATCGCCGTCGGTGTGACCTGGCCCGTAGTAATAGAGATCGATCTTGTCCTTGCCGGCGCCGAGGCTGGTCTTGGTTTCGAAGCTCTTGGTCGCCGGGTTGGCGGGGAACGGACCGCTCGCCTGCGCCATGCGCGCGGCGGAGTTGGCCTGCGCCACGACCTCAACGGTCGGCCGCTGATCCTTGAAGAACTGGTTCGAGCCGACGTGGTCGGGGTGGGAGTGGGTGTTGATGACCATCGTCACCGGCTTGTCGGTGACCTTGCGCACTTCGTCGAGGATCGCCTGGCCGTTGTTGGGCAGCTTGGTGTCGACCAGAGCGACACCGTTATCCATCACGAACACGGTGGTGTTCCCGCCGCCGCCGAAGATCTTGTAAACCTGACCCTTGACGTGCTCGATCGGCGAAACCCCGGGCAAGCCCGGGCCAGTCGACGGCTTGTAGCCGGGAGGCGGCGTGTCCATCGGCGTGGTCGGGATGTCGGCCATAGCCGATGCGGAGGCGGCGGGCGCGGCGCTATCCGCGGATTGCGGCGCCATCGCGCAAGCGGCGATCACGCCGGTGGCGACGATTGAGCCGAGAATCAGGCTGCGGTTCATCAGGTTCCTCCCATCAGGAATGTTCTTTGCACGAACCAATAGACTCCCGCGGCAACGACGACAACCGAACCCGCTGTCGCCAATTGTCGCGCATTCCTGGGACGATGTCGCCACAGCCAGCCGAGTGCGAGGGCCAGCGGGATGACGAGCGCCAGCTGGCCCAGCTCGACGCCGAGGTTGAAGCCGAACAGGCTCCAGCCCAGCGCCGCCTGCGGCAGGCCGAACTCGCGCAGCACGGCGGCGAACCCGAAGCCGTGGATCAGCCCGAACGTCCCGGCCAGCCAGATGCGCAGGTCCTTGCCCTCGCCGCGCATGAGGTTGTCCGCACCGACGACGATGATGGTCAGCGCGATCATCGGCTCGACCAGCCATGATGGCGGGCTCCAGATGTCGAGCGCCGCCAGCGTCAGGGTAACCGAATGGCCGATAGTGAAAGCTGTGACGATACCGACCAGCTTTCGCCAGGTGCCGCCGAACAGCAGCAGTCCGAGCAGGAACAGCAGATGGTCAGGCCCGATCCAGATATGGTGCGCGCCGGCCGGCACGAAGGTCTTGAGGACCTGCACCGCCCCGGCCGTATTGCCGCGATAGTAGGTCCGCGTCCCGCCGCCCGTCCCGACGATCCACTGATCCACGAGCTTGCCGCCGTCGTAGATGTTGACGAAGGTCTGGTGCTGCGGATCGTAGTGAAACATCTCGCCCGAGTAGGTCAGCTTGCCGCCGGGCGGCCCGGTGGCGCGGAACCACAGCCGCACCGCGTTCTGGCCGGCGAGCGGCTCGGCGTATTCCCACGCCAGATCGAGCGGCCTGCCATCCGCGGCGAGCACGAAGCGCTTGGCCAGCATCGGCCCGATATCGTCCATCATGTGGATCAACAGGTGCGGGTCTTGCAGTTGCGCTGGGTCGGTCAATTCCAGATCGTGCGCGATATCGAAGTCGTGCACGGTAAGCGTGCCGACGATCCCGCGTTCAGGATCGTAGCGGACATCGAGGTAGGAGAACGGCGCCGGGTGGGCCTGCGCCTGCCCTGCTGCGAGCAGCGCCAGGAGAGCCAGCACCAGGCGCAACATCAGGCGGCCAGCCTCTCCCTGAGGCCGGCGAGGATCAGGTCGCTCGCACGTTCGCCAATCATGATGGCAGTGGCGTTGGTGTTGCCCTGCGGAATGGTCGGCATGATCGAGGCGTCGGCGACCCACAGGCCCTCGAGCCCGCGCAGCAGGCAATCGGGGCCCACGACGGCCTCGGGATCGTCCACCGCACCCATCCTCGCCGTGCCGACCGGATGGTACATCGGAATCGTCGCCGCGCGGACGTAGTGGCCGAGCGCCTCGCGGCTTTGCAGCTCCGCGCCGGGGCGAACCTCGGACACGACATGTCCGGCAATGGCCGGTTGGGCCATGATCCGGCGAGCGATCTCGAGCCCGTCGATCATCTGCTGAACGTCGTCCTCGCTGCCCAGCAACTGGTGGCGGATCACCGGCGCATCGTCGGGATCGGCGCTGGGTAGCTCGATCCGGCCGCGCGATTGCGGGCGCATCAAGGCCACGAATGTGCTGACCGACGGCTCCTTGCGCAGCGCGAGGTTACCTTTCTCGGTCACGTCGAAGGCAAAGGCGGAAAACGCCAGTTGAAGGTTGGGCGCGGGCAACCCTTCACGGCTCTTCACGAAAGCCTGGGCATGGCCGATACCGGTGGTCAGCGCGCCGCTGCGAGCGAGTACGAATGCGAGCACTTGCCCGACCCCGGCGAGCCCCCGTCCGTCGTTGTTGAGCGTGCGCACCGAGACTTCGTTGATGAGGTGGCAGCCGGGATGTTCCTGAAGATTGCCGCCGACGCCGGCCAGGTCGAGTACGGTGGGGATTCCGAGATGCGCCAAGTGCTTCACCGGGCCGATTCCGCTCAGCATTAGCAGCCGCGGGGTGTTGAGCGCCCCGGCGCAGACCACCACTCCCTCGCGCGCTGCGAGCGTTTGGGTCCGGCCTTGCCGGCGCACGGCAACTCCGGTCGCGCGGCCACCCGACACTTCGATCTTGAGAACTTGTGCCTCGAGCATGATTTCGAGATTGCGCGGCGTGTTGCGCAGGTAGCCGGCGGCGGTCGAGTTCCGCAGCCCGCGGCGCTGCGAGAGCTGGATATGATCGACGCCCTCGGCGAATTCGCCGTTCAGGTCGACCGAGCGCGGAAAGCCTGCTTCTTGCACAGCCGCGATCCATTCGTCGGTGACCTCGTAGCGACTGCGCACTTCGGAAACGGCAATCGGGCCGCCGGTGCCGCGCCATTCGTCGGCGCCGCGTTCGTTGTCCTCCATCCGCTTGAAGTAGGGCAGTACGCTGGCATAGTCCCACCCCGTGGCCCCGAGTTCGGCCCAGCGGTCGTAGTCCCACTGGTGGCCGCGGATGAACATCATCCCGTTGATCGCGCTGCCCCCGCCCAGCCGCTTGGCCGCTGGCCAGACATCGGGCCGCCCGCCAACGCTCTCGTCGGGCTCGGCCTTGTACATCCAGTCGAACTCGGGGGTGTGGACGATCCCGCTCATCAGCGCCGGGATCTTAGAGCGGATATCCTTGTCCGACTTGCCCGCCTCTACGAGCAGCACGCGCTTGCCGCCCTCGGCGAGCCGCGCCGCGCAGGCTGCCCCCGCGCTGCCGCCGCCGATCACGATAAGGTCCGGTACTCCGGCCATTCCTGCCTCCCTTTGCGCCGCCGACCTTGCGGCACCGCCGAGGGCAGCGCAAGACGCGTGCGATGGACGATCGCGCAAAAGTGCAAGCCAGCGCAGGAGAGCGACTGGCGCTGATCGCCCGGAGCTTTCAGCGGCTGACCGGGCAGCCCCTCGCGGCCACCCCCAACCCGTTGTGGAATGCTCCGCGCGCCATCCTCGCGCACGGAATCGACGTTCCGCCGCGGTTCTTTTATGGCAACCGCCTCGCGCTCGAGCTGTTCGCGATGAGCGCCGACCGCTTTATCGGCTTGCCGTCTTACGAGTCTGCCGAGGCGGATGCCCGCGAGGAGCGCACGCGCACCTTCGGGCGGCTCGAAACGGACGATATCGTGACCGGGTACGGGGGCGTCAGGATCGCCGCGAACGGAATGCGCTTTCGCATCGACAACGCAATCATCTGGAACCTGCGCGACGATGCCGGCGTGCTGCACGGCCAAGCCGCCACCTTCACCGACTGGAGCCCGCTCTAGCTCCCGCGAATTCCCTGGCCCGGCAGCAAGTCGCGCCCATGCCGCACCGACAGATCGATCTTCGGGCCGATGGGATAGATGCGGTGCTTGTCGGTCAGCGCATAGTAGTTGCGCTTGATCTCCTCCAGCTTCACCGTCGCGGCGATGCCCGGCCACTGGTAGAGCTCGCGCAGGTAGCCCGACAGCGCCGGGTAATCGTCGATCCGCCTAAGGTTGCACTTGAAGGCGCCGTGATAACCGACGTCGAAGCGGACCAGCGTGGTGAAGGCGCGCCAGTCGGCCTCGGTCAGCCATTCGCCCGCCAGGTAGCGATGGCGGGCCAGCTGCGCCTCCATCGCGTCGAGCGTCTCGAACACTCCGCGCGCGGCGCGCTCGTAGGCGGCCTGCGAGGCGGCGAAGCCGGCGCGGTAGACCCCGTTGTTGAGGCCGGGGTAGATGATGTCGTTCCAGCGGTCGATTTCGGGCCGCAGGTCCTCGGGATAGAGGTCGAGCGTGTTGCCCGTGATGTGGTCGAATGCCGAGCCCAGCATGCGGATGATGTCGGCGCTTTCGTTGCTGACGATGCGTCCCGTCTTCTTGTCCCACAAAGTCGGCACGGTCGCCTTGCCGGTATAGTGCGGGTCGTGCTCCTGGTAGACGCGGTAGAGCGGATGCGGCGTTTCGAACGGCGGGATCGTCTCGTCCTCGAACATCCAGCCGCGGTTGTCGATCGTCGGGGATGCGGCGGACAGGCCGACAACGTCCTCCAGCCCCTTGAGCACTCGGTAAGCCGTGACGCGCGAGGCCCACGGGCAGGTCCACGAGATGAACACGTGGTAACGCCCCGCCTCGGCCGGGAACTTCGCGTCGGGATCGGCCTCGATCCAGTCGCGCAGCGGGCTGTCGATGCGCCGGAACTGGCCATCGTTGCCGATTTCCTCGGCCGCGGGGGGGCTGTCGCGCCAGACACCGTCGTAGAGTTGGGACATGTACTTCTCCTGCTCGAACACGACGCCTAGGGATGCAAGAGCGCCTTGTCAGCCCGCCGCGCGCGTCCATCGAGCAACTGCCGGTTCATTCGAACATCGACCGCAATCATGCCGTTTCCGTAGCGGAGCTCTAACAGGACGTTCACCTTTCTCACCTAGTCAGAGTTCGCTCCAGCGATCCGCGACATGGGAACCGAACGATTGGCCGACGCCGCTCCTGCCTTTGCCGCGCCCATCCCTCGCGATACCCACCCTACGGACCTGCTCGAACGATCGGCCCACCTCGTCGGAATCGGAGCCTGGTCGTGTGACCTGTCGGACGAACGGCTTACCTGGACCCCCGGAGTGTTCGATCTGTTCGGTCTGCCCGCGGATCGGCGCATTGCGCGCGATGCCGTGCTTGCCCAGTACTGCGAGGAATCGCGCGAGAAACTGGAAAGGCTGCGCTCAAGCGCCATCGCTCGCGGACGCGGTTTTACCTTGGAAGCACGAATACGGCCTGCCGGTGGGGAAGAACGCTGGATCCGGATAACGGCGACAACCCGCGTTTCAAACGGACGCGCCCGCGAACTCTTCGGGATCAAGCAGGACGTCACCGCCGAGCGCCGGGATCGCGAGGCGCTGCGCCTGCGGGCCGACACCGACCCCATTACGGGCCTCGCCAACCGCGCCCGTTTTCAGAACGAGTTCCTCGACCAAATCGCGCATTGCCCCACGTTCGGCCCGATCGGGGCGCTGCTCTTGCTCGACATGGATGGCTTCAAGCAATTGAACGACAGGTGGGGCCATGCCGCCGGCGACGCCTGCCTGGCTACGCTCGGTCAGCGCCTCGCCGCCGAATTTCCCCAGGCCCTGCTTTCGGCGCGCATCGGCGGTGACGAGTTCGCGGTCATCCTGCCGGCCGGGAATTCACCCGCCCACATGGAAGCCGAGGTGCGTCAGCGCTTCGCCCGGCTGCAAATGCCTGCAGCCTGGAACGACGAGTTGCTCCCCATCGGACTGTCGGGCGGTCTTGCCTTCCAGGAAAGTCCCGGTGCGCTCACGCCCGAAGAGCTGTTCGTGGTTGCCGACAGTTCGCTCTACATGGCGAAAAAGGCCGGCAAGAACACCTTGCGCTCGGCCACGGACAGCTTCTGGCGGCGCGTCGTCGCCTGACCCGCCCGCCGATCTAGCGCAGCAGGCGTTCCGCGCTCGGGCTGTTCTCGAGCAGTTCGAGCAGTCCGCGCTCGGTCCGGCCGAGCCATTTCGTCTTGCGCGGGAGTTGCAGCGCTTCGCGCCATTTCAGCTGCCGATCGACGAGCGCCACGACGGCAGGATGAACATAGCTGCGGCGCGCGACCGCGGGCGTGTTGCCGAGGCGCTCCGAAACGAGCTCCATGAGCGCTTTTATCGTCAGCTGATCGTCGGCGTCGGCAAGTGCCTCGAAGGCCAGCACGCTGGCATGCCAGGTCCGGAAGTTCTTCGCAGTGAAATGCTCGCCCATCGTCTCGCACAAGTAGGCGTTGACCTCGGCCGAGCCCACGTGGTGCACGTTTTCGTCGTCATCGAGATATTGGAACAAGTGCTGGCCCGGCAAGTCGTCCATCTTGCGCACGAAGTGGGCAAGGCGCTTGTCGGTGACAGACAGTTCGCACAACTTCCCGCTCTTGGCCTTGAAGCGCAGCTTGATCGTCTTCCCCGTGACGTTGACGTGGCGCCGGCGCAGCGTGGTTGCGCCGAAGCTCTTGTTCGATTTCGCGTAGCACTCGTTGCCGATCCGGACCACGCCCTCGTCGAGCAGGCGCACCACGCTGGCGATCGCGCGTTCGCGGCTAAGCTTGCGGTCGGCGAGGTCAGCTTCGACCCGCTTGCGCACCTTGGGCAACAGAGTTCCGAACAGCGCGCACTGATCGAACTTCTCGGCTTCCTGATACGTGCGGTAGTCGGGATGATACCGATACTGCTTGCGCCCTTTGTCGTCGACGCCGGTGGCCTGGATGTGTCCGCGGGGATCGGGGCAGAACCAGGCGTCGGTATAGGCAGGCGGCAAGGCGACTGCGTTCAGGCGGTCTATCGCGTCGCGGTCGGTTATACGTTCGCCCTCGGCATCGTAATAGGCCCAGCCTCGCCCCGCCTTGCGGCGCGAAATGCCCGGCTGACTGTCCTCGACATGTTTCAACTTGGGAGGACAGGTGGCCATGGCCCATGAAAACGCGCCATGAGTTCAGAGGGTTCCTTCGATGCGAAAACGAATCCATCGGCCCGTGAAAAGATTCTCTCCCTTGCTCGCCTTCCCCGGCGCCGCCATGTGAAGCTCCACCCGAGCGCAAACAGGAGAGCCCGCGATGTCCGACGTCTACACTCCGCCCAAGGTATGGACCTTCGATCCGGAAAACGGCGGCCAATTCGCCGGCATCAACCGCCCGACCGCCGGAGCGCGCGAGGAAAAGGAGCTGCCGGTCGGCGAGCATCCCTTCCAGCTCTATTCGCTCGGCACGCCCAACGGGGTGAAGGTGACGATCATGTTCGAGGAACTGCTCGAGGCAGGCTACTCGGACGCCGAGTACGACGCATGGCTGATCAAGATCTTCGAGGGCGACCAGTTTGGCTCGGGCTTCGTCGAGCTCAATCCCAATTCCAAGATCCCTGCCCTGCTCGACAAGAGCGGACCCAAGCCGTTCCGGGTGTTCGAAAGCGGCGCGATCCTCATCCACTTGGCCGAGAAGTTCGGATACCTCCTGCCCAAGCAGGACCCTGCGCGCGCGGAAACGCTCAGCTGGCTGATGTGGCAGATGGGCAGCGCGCCGTTCATCGGCGGCGGGTTCGGACACTTCTACGTCTACGCGCCCGAGCGCTACAAGTACCCGATCGACCGCTATGCGATGGAGACCAAGCGCCTCTTCGCGGTCGCCGACATGCAGCTGGGCAAGAGCGAATACCTGGCCGGCGACGACTACACGATCGCCGACATCGCCGCCTACACCTGGCTCGGCAACCTCTATCACGGCGCCTACAAGGGTTCGGACGAGTTCCTCAGCCTGCACGAATACGAGAACGTCGGGCGCTGGACCAAGGCGATCGACGCGCGCCCCGGGGCCATTCGCGGACGGTTGGTCAACAGCCAGGCGATGGCCGAACGCCACAGCGCCGCGGACTTCGACAAGGTCGAGGACCGCAGCCTGTTCGAACCGGTCAGGAAGCGTGCGGACGTCTGACAAGGCCCGCGCGCCCTCCGCGCCCGCTCAGAACCTGTAGCCGGCCTCCACACCGTAAATCCGCGGCCTCGCCTTGAAGACGAAACCACCGGGCGAGAATTCCGCGTTGTACTTCTCGTTGAACAGGTTGCTGGCGAAGGCCGTCAGGCTCCAGTGCTCGCCCTTAACCCCGGCGCGCACGTCGACGAGCTCGACCGGATTTCGCACGGTCGAGTTGTAAACGTCCCACCAGGTCCGGCCGATGCGGCGATAGTCGGCGCGCAGCAGCGCCGAGAGTCCGCCTCCGATGTAGGGCGTGTACTGCGCCCCCACGTTGAGCGTCGAGCGCGAGACGACCGGCGCCTCGTTGCCGATTGCGGCCGGGTCGGGGAATGACTTGATCTCGCTGTCGGTCAACCCCCAGGCGACGTTGAACTGCAGGTCGTCGGTGGGGTTCACGTTGGCTTCCAGCTCGAAGCCCTTGAGCCTGACCTTCGGCACATTGCCGAGATTCTGCGTCGAGTTGGCGTAGAGAAAGACGAAGAAATAGCTGTTCTTCGATTCGGTCGTGTAGACCGAGCCATTGAGCGTCAGCAGGCCGTCGGCGAGCTGCGATTTGAAGCCCAGTTCGAAAGTATCCGCCGTTTCGGCTTCGAAAACGTCGTTCACCCCCACGACGCCGTTGCTCAGTGCGACCACGCCGACCCCGGTCTGGTTGAAACCGCCCGAGCGGAAGCCGCGCGAGTAGCCGCCGTAGAACGTCAGATCGGGCGTGGGCGTGAGCGTCACCGTGACCTTGGGCTGCCAGGCGCTGAAATTGCGCGTCCGCACGTCGCCTTGCGCGCTCTGCGGCGCACCATAGAGGCTGGCGATGTAGTTGATGTAGCCGAGCCAGGCGTTCGGCGTTTCGGTGGTGTTCTCGCGCTTGTCGTGGTCGTAACGCAGCGAGGCATCGATCCGCAGCAGGTCGGAGAACTTGTAGCCCAGGTTGGCGAAGGCGGCCCAGGCGAAGTTGTCCTGCGAATCCGACAGGAACGAATATTGCGGATTGTCCGGGTTGCTCGTCGGTTCGCGGTAGACCGGGAACACGCCCTTGCCCAGGTCGAGCATGTTGCCGGTCGAGATGAACCGGTCGGTCGAAATCAGGTACCCGCCGAACATCCAGAACAGGTCTTCGTTCGAGGGGCTTTCGAAGCGCAGTTCCTGGCTGAAGGCCTTCACGTTGAGGTACTGGCTCTGGTTGAGGTCGGTGCTGCCGCTGAAGCAAGGATCGGAAGGCAGTGCGCAGTAAGCTTCGTTGGTCGGCAGGAAGTCGAACGCGTCGCCGGTGATGATTTCCTTCACCGTGTCGTAGGATGTGACCGAGGTCACCTTGAAGCCGTCGCCGTCGTAGGTCAGCTTGGCCGAGACATTGTTCATGTCGCGGTTGTCGATGCCCTCGTTGTTGACCCGCACCGGCAGGCTGGTGTCGTTCACGTCGCCGACGATGTTGTACCAGAAGCCCGTGGTTCGCGTGCGGTCCAGCGAGGCGCGGAGGTCGACGCTGAAGCCGGCGCCGGGATCGAACAGCAGGTTCCCGCGCAAGGCGTAATCCTTGTAAGGATCGGCTTCGCGTCCGAGATAGGGATTGGGGATGTAGCCGTCGGTGTCCTTGTAGAGTCCGGCGATCCGGAACCTGACGTTGTCGCTGATAGGCCCGCTCAGCCCGGCGTGGGTGTAGAACCCGAAGCCGTTGTCGATCCCGGCCGTGATGTTTCCTTCAAGCTGGTCGGTCGGCTGCTTGGTGGTGATGATGATTGCGCCGCCGATGGCGTTGCGGCCATAGAGCGCGCCTTGCGGGCCCTTGAGAACTTCGATCTGCTCGATGTCGAACAGGTCCTGGCTGAAGGCCGCCGGATTGACCTGCTGGACGCCGTCGATGACCACCGCGACCGACGGCTCGGAGTTGCGCGCCTGGGTGATGCCGCGAATCACGATGAACGCGTTACCCACGTTCTGCGTCTCGACGAGGTTGACGTTCGAGGTGAGGTTGATGAAGTCGGCCGGCTTGTCGATGCCCGCATTCTCGATCGCTTCGGCATTGAAGGCGGTGATTGCCGCCGGAGTGTCCTGTAGCGTATCCTCGCGGCGAAGGCCGGTGACGATGATCTGGTTGCCGCCTTCGGCCGGCTCTCGCGCCTGATCGTCGCTGGAAGCGCCATCCTGTGCCGCGGCGGGCGCGGCCAGGATCATGGCGAGCGCGGCCAGCGAAGCGCCGGCAAACCGGCCCGGTGAAAATGTCAGCATTCGGTCCTCCCACATCCTTATAATTATGCTGCGCGATATAGGCCTTTCGCGAAATGCAGGCAATTTGATTGCACGGACGGGCTCGCGCCTCTTCACTTCGCCGGGAGGCCAGCCTATGGGCGCAGCGCTGCTGGGGCGTCGCCAAGTGGTAAGGCACCGGTTTTTGGTACCGGCATTCGCAGGTTCGAATCCTGCCGCCCCAGCCAGCCTTCACCACATCTCCGCCTGCGCCGACCGCATCTTCGGCTAGATTGCAAGGTTCGAACCTCAAGGTCCGAAGCCGCCCACCTTGCCGCCCCGGCCTGTTCGCTAGATCAGGTACCAGCCGTAGAGCGGGTTGGCCGACTCGGTCGCGCGAAGCTTCAGCCCGTGGTCGCGGCCCATCATCTCGCAAACCAGGCGATCCGACCACGGCGTGAGGCCGGCAAGCGCCCCGCCGTTGTCGAGCGCGTGCTTGATCTCTTGACGCCACGCCTGCCCCAGGTCGCGTCCCCGCGGGTCGAGCAGGGCCGTTCCGCGCGATCGCCACCGCTCAGCCGCCTCCCGGGACGCAGGGTAGCGAGAATCGAAGACGAACAGCCGAGGCGGGGCGTTAGCCGCGAGCACTGCGCCGGGAACAAGGGCCGCGAGCGCTGCCGCCCCGCCCAGCTTCATCGCCGTTCGTCTGTCGAAAGTCCCCATGTCGTCATGACACCCTAAAACGCCGATCTTCGCAAGCCGTTGGACTCTGCCGCGATAGGCGATAGGCACGGCTTCGAGTGTGGAGAGGGACGAATGGCTGAGGTGCTGGTGCCACCCGGGGTTAGCCCGGCCGATTTCGCCGCAGCGCTTGCCGCATTCCGCGAAGCCGTCGGACCAGACTGGGTACTCACCAGCGAACCGGACCGCGCGAGCTATCTCGACCCCTTCGCCATCGGCCCGCGCGACGAGCATGCCGCCTCGGCCGCAGTCGCTCCTGCCAGCACCGACGAGCTGGCCGCAGTCCTGGCCGCCGCCAACCGCTACAAGATCCCGCTCTGGCCGGTCTCGATGGGCAAGAATTTCGCCTATGGAACCGCCGCGCCCGTGCTGAAGGGCGCAGTGGTGCTCGATCTCAAGCGAATGAACCGCGTGATCGAGATCAACGAGACGCTGGGTTATGCGGTGGTCGAACCGGGCGTCAGCTTCTTCGACTTCAAGGAGGAGCTCGACCGCCGCGGATCTAAGTTCTGGATGAGCGGCCCGGCGCATTCGTGGGGCAGCGTCATCGGCAACGCGCTCGAGCACGGCGTCGGCTACACGCCCTACGGCATCCACGCCGAGACGATCTGCGGGATGGAAGTCATGCTCGCCGACGGCACTCTCGTGCGAACCGGTTTCGGAGCGATCGAAGGCAGCCGGGAATGGCAGGCCTTCAAGCTGCCGTTCGGCCCGGTGTGGGACGGGATGTTCACCCAGTCCAACTTCGCGGTGGTGACCAAGATGGGCCTGTGGCTCATGCCCGAGCCCGCGGAGATGGCCGGCGTCACCATCGACGTGCCCGGCAAGGGCGACCTCGCAAAGCTGGTCGACACGCTGCGGCCGCTCAAGCTCGATGAGACCATCAACACCGCCTACACCATCGCCAACGGCATGCGGCAGATCACCGGCGGCGCGCGCCGCCAGGAGATCTGGCAGGAGGGCGGCGCGATATCGCTCGAACGCATCGGCGAAGTCCTCGCGCAGCGCGGCAAGGGCTGGTGGAACGTCATCTTCAACCTGTTCGAGCACACCGCCGGCGGGATGGACCTGCGGGTCGAGAAAATCCGCCGCCATTTCGCCGCCGAGATGCCCGAGGCAAAGATCTCGGTGGTCCGCTGGAAGCGCGGCGAACCGCAGCAGCCGTGGATGCGGCAGGACGTCAGCCTTGCTCCCTTCGCCATCGTCGACTGGCGCGGGTCCCCCGGCGGGCACAGCGATTTTGGACCGGTGGTCGCCGCGGTGGGAGAGCGGGTGAATGCGGTCTACGAGCTGATCGAGCGCCGCTTCCTCGAATACGGTCTCGACCCGTGGGTCGGTATGTTCGGGATCGGCGGGCGGGCGCTGATCTTCGTCGCAGACATGCTTTACGTGCAGGACGACGCGGCGATGACCGCCGCGTGCAAGGCGCTGTTCCGGCAGCTGTGCAAGGACGTCGAGGCGATGGGGATCGGCGTCTATCGCAGCCACATTGAGTTCATGGACGACGCTGAGGCGATCCATGGCTGGAACGGCCATGCGCTGCCGAAGCTCAACGACAGCCTCAAGGCCATGCTCGACCCGAACGGCATCCTTGCCCCCGGCAAGCAGGGCATCGGGGGCCGCCAACCGTGATCCGTCCTGCTGTTCTCCTGGCGCTGAGCCTTCTGGCACTGCCGTTCGCCGCCGCGGGGAGCGATGAGCGGTGGTCGCCCGAGCAGTTCTACGACGCGCGCTGCGCTTATTGTCACGACGCGCGCGGCTGGGGCACGCGCAAACTGGCGGAGCGGGTTCCGCCCGGCCAGGCCGAACTGCGCAAGCGCCGCGGCCTGCCGCCCGCCTATGTCGAATACGTCGTGCGCCACGGGGCCGGCTCGATGCCGCAGTTCACTCCGACCGAGCTGACCGACGCGCAGCTGGCTGCGCTGGCACAGTGGCTGGCCAAGGAGGGCTGAGGTGCAGGCCGTGTTCGCCAGCTGGCAGTTCTGGGCGCTGAGCTCCGCAGTTTTCGCCGCGCTGACCGCGATCCTCGCCAAAGTCGGCGTCGAGGGCATCGATTCGGACCTTGCCACCTTCTTCCGCACGATCATCGTCGCCGGGGCGCTGGCGATCCTGCTGGCGCTGACCGGCAAGTTCTCCGGCGAACAGAGCATGACCCGCAGGGCCATGCTGTTCCTCACGCTGTCGGGACTTGCCACGGGGGCGAGCTGGCTGTGCTATTTTCGCGCGCTGTCGATCGGCGAAGCGGCGCAGGTCGCTCCGGTCGACAAGCTCAGCGTGGTCCTCGTGGCCGTGCTCGGTGTCCTCTTGCTCGGCGAGCGGCTCAGCGCCTACGGCTGGCTCGGTGTGGCATTGGTCACTTCGGGCGGAATTCTGATTGCCTGGCGCGGCTGAGAGAGAGGTCAAGCAATGAGCGGTATCCGGCTGAATTTCTTCAAGCTCAACGTGCCCGACATGGACGCGGCGCTCGCGTTCTGGGAGAAGGCGTTCGGTTTCGCCGTCGTGCAGACGTTCGACGAACCCGATTTGCTCGAGCACATCATGGCCCTGCCCGGACAACAGGCCGGGCCCAATCTGCTGCTCGTTTCATACAAGGACGGGCGCGACGTTTCGGTGGGCCCCGGGCACGGCCCGGTCGGCTTGCAGTGCGAGGACATCGCCGCCGCGCATGAGCAGGCGCTGGCGGCGGGGGCGCAGGGGCTCACCGGCATATTCGCCGTCGGTCCGGTGCAAGTCGCCATGCTCAAAAGCCCGGAGGGACACGAAATCGAGCTGGTTCAGCTCCCGGCCTGATCCAGCGGCCTGGCGGCTAGCCGGCGTATTCGCCGGCGAATACATCGATGGTGGGATAGTCCGGATCCTGCAGGACGCTCGACAGCATGAAGCTCTCGACGATGTCGCAGCGCGGATCGCCGCTGTGATCCTGGCGATACCAGATGAGCCGCCAGTCCTGGAGCGGATAGAGCAGAATCACGTCGGTGCGGGCTTCGGGCGCGAGCATGACTTCCGAGAATGAGGCGACGCCATGGCCGCGTTCGAGCATTGTGCCGATCACATCGAAAAACTGAGTATGGCTGACGACCTTGCGCGGCACGATGCCGTGCACTTCAAAGGCCTTCAGGACTTCGCGCTCCTGCAAGCTACCGGCCTGCGGCAGGACGAACGGCAACTGCGACATCTCGTCCGCCGAAAGCGGCGAGTTTCGGCCCTTCAGGAATCGGCGGTGCCCGAATATGCCCCCCCGGACCATCGCCAGCTGGCGCATCACCGGATCGACAGGGCGGTCGGCGCGCAGGTGGAACAGCGCGAAGTCGAACCGGGCGTCCTGGATGTCCTGGGCATATCGATAGCTCGGCGGCTGCGCTTCGAATTCGAGCTCGATGTTGGGATTCTGCGAGAGGAATCGGTCGAGCTTCGGCTTGATGAAGTAGTCGACCAATCCTTGCCCGACGCGGATGCGGTAGACCACCGGGCCGTCGCGATCGGGCTGGCTGCGGCGGTGACTGGCGAGCCTTTCCCCAGCGCTGTTGAAATCGCGCAGATCCTCGAGAAACGACATCCCGTCCTGGGTGAGGCTCGGCCGCTTGCCAGGGCGCCGCGACAGCAGCGAAAGTCCCAGCTGGTCCTCAAGCGCCTTGATTTGGTTGCTGACCGAAGCCTGCGAAATGCCGAGAGCTTCCGCCGTCCGGCGGAAGCTGCGAGTGGCGCAGAGGCTGGCAAAGACTTCCAGCTGTCGCAAGGTGAAAGGTAGGCTGGGCATTATGGGCTCGGTCGCTTGCCATAACCTACAAATTATGTGGTGTCATCACTTTGCGATGCGTTGCTTTGAAGGCCTCTCTGCCCCGATTTCCCGGTCCCTACACAGGGAGGGGATTACATGAGGTACTTCGCACATTCTGCAGGTGTGTCCGCTGTTCGCAAGAGTCTTGCGTGCGGAGCCAGCGCGGCCGCGCTCGTTCTCGGCGCAAGCCCGGCACTGGCGCAGGACGAAGCTGCAACACCTGCCGACGAAGCTGCATCCGCCAGCACGGATCAGTCGGCGATCATCGTGACCGGTTCGCGCCTTATCACCAACGGGATGACCTCGCCCGTGCCGATCACCGTGGTCGATGCAGAAGAGCTCGAGGCCATGAACCCGACCTCGCTCATCGCCAGCGTCAGCAACCTGCCGCAGTTCTACGGCAACCAGACGCCGAACAACTCGAACTTCTTCGTCCGCGGCGGCACCGGCAACCTCAACTTGCGCGGGCTGGGCGTGAACCGCACGCTCACGCTCCTCAACGGACGCCGCTTCCCTTCGTCGTCGGCATTCGGCGGCGTCGACATCAACCTGTTCCCCGAAGCGATGATCCGCTCGGTCGAAACGACCACCGGCGGCGGTTCGGCGGCCTATGGCACGGACGCGGTCGCGGGCGTGGTCAACTTCATCCTCGACACCGATTACACGGGATTCCAGGTAGACCTTCAGGGCGGCATCACGCAGCGCGGCGACGCCCAGAGCTATGAGGGGTCGGTGTCCTGGGGCACCAACATCGGCGACCGCGGCCACTTCCTGATTTCAGGCACCTTGGCCCACCAGGACGGAATTCGCGGCTATGCCGACCGCAACTGGTACAATGGCCAGGCGGCCATTCTCGACCCGGCGACGAACACCTATCGCACCTACGAGAACGTCCATTCGATGAACGCCTCGTTCGACGGCATCATCTTCGCCCCCGGCACCGCACTGGCCAACAAGGCTTTCGATGCCAACGGCAACCTCGTCAACTTTACGCCGGGATCCTTCTCGACCGGCACCGTCGGCGCATACGGCGCGCGGACGTCCGGCGGCGACGGCGACGATCTGTTCCAATATCAGTCGATCTGGCCGGAAACCGATCGCAACTCGGTCTTCGCCTATGCCGATTACGATGTGACCGAGAATCTCAACGTCTTCGGTCAGTTCACACGCGGCCAGAACGGCCAGGTGCAGACGGCAACGCCGGCGGCGATGATCAACCTGGTACCGGTTTTCACCACGGCGACGATCTATAGCGGCAACGCCTTCCTCCCGGCCGATGTCCAGGCGATCATGGACGCGAACGGGATTGCCTCGTTCCGGCTGGGCCGGATCGGTCATCCATCCGATTTCGGCAACATCTACTACGAGGACGTGACGACCCAGAATGTCGGCACAGCCGGCTTCAAGTACAAAATCGACGACGGGCCGCTCAACGGCTGGAGCGTCGACGGGTTCTATCAGTACGGCCACAGCCGCCGCGTGTGGGACCAGTACGGGTTCCGCGTCGACCGAATCCACGCTGCGCTGGACGCGGTGGTCGATCCGGCGACCGGCAACATCGTCTGCAATGTCTCGCTCTATGCCGATGGAGCGGCCGCCTTCCCGGGCTGCGTGCCGCTCAACCCCTTCGGACGCGGCAACGCATCGTCGGAGGCGGTCGACTACGTGACCGGCAACGATCCGGGTGTCCAGATCGACACCCCCATCTTCTTCGCCGACACCGGCTACGACCTTGGCAAGACCTATAGCTACACCACCAGCGAGCCGAAGCGGAACATCACGACGTTCAAGCAGCAATATGCCGAACTTTCAGCAGCCGGGAACCTTTTCGAAGGCTGGGCCGGCCCGATCTCGCTGGCGCTCGGCGGTTCGTATCGCAAGGACAGCATTCTGCAGCTGGTGCAGGACCAGACCAACCCGCCCTCGGACCATGTCAGCGGGCGCCCCGTGTTGTGCTCGGGCGCTGTGGGCGGCCTTCGCCACGCCAATACCGACTGCAACAACACGGTCGGGTTCCAGTTTTCGAAGGTGTCGAACATCCGTGGCTCGTCGAGGGTCTGGGAGGTTTTCGGCGAAACGCTGGTTCCGCTTTTCGATAACCACAAAGGTACCAGCGCGGTAGTCAACCTGGCTGCCCGCTATGCCGATTACGATGCCGCCGGCGGCATCTGGGCCTACAAGGGCGGCCTCGACTTCTCGGTGTTCGACGACCTGCGGCTGCGCGGGACGTACTCGCGAGACGTCCGCGCGGGCAACCTGTCGGAACGGTTCGACCGGACGGGCGGCGTGGCCACGGGTCTCGACGATCCGCGCACGCCGAACGTGATCGAATCGCTCTCGGTGACTTCGTTCTCCGGCGGCAATCCCGCGATCAAGCCGGAAAAGGCCGATACCTACACGATCGGCGGCGTATACTCGCCATCATGGCTGAACGGGCTCTCGCTCGCGGTCGACTGGTACAAGATCAAGATCAAGGGTGCGATCGGCCGCGTCGGGTTCCAGGAGGTTCTCAATCGCTGCCTGGGCGAAAACGCACAGGAATTCTGCGACCTGATCACACTCAACTCGGCCGGGGACATCATCCTCGTCGGCGATGCCTATGTGAACGTCGATCAGGCCGCGGTCGAAGGCATCGACGTCGAGCTGGGCTATCGCACCCCCGTCAAGCTTTTCGGGGGAGGTGAGGAAAACCTTGGCATTCGCACCTTCGCATCCTGGCTGCTCGAGCGCTCCGATACCAACAGCACCGGGATCACCACCGACCTCGTCGGCCAGATCGGGCTGCGCCCGTCGAGCGGCCTATCGACGCCGTACACCCGGTTCAAGGCGACGGCCAACGTCAACTACACGAACGGACCCTTCAGCTTCTTCGTCACCGGCCGCGTGGTCGGCGGGGGGAAGGTCGATACCACGCTGACCGAAGGCGACGGGGTCGTCGGCGGGGTTATCGGTATCGAACAGAACGACGTGCCGGCAACCTTCTATGCGGATCTGCGGCTGGCCTACCAGTTCGATATCGGGGCCGCCGGCGTCGAGCTTTGGGGCGCGGTTTCGAACCTGTTGGACCAGGACCCGCGGATCACGGGCTACTACGCCGCATTCCCGGGCCAGATCGTTCCGACCAACACGTCCCTCTACGATATCCTGGGGCGGCGCTTCACCCTTGGCGTCAAGGTCAAGCTTTGAACTCCACGCCACGGCCTTCAATTGCGCGGATCGGCAATCTCGGCAATGCCGATCCGCGCCCCGGATTTCCAAGAGGGAAACGCTAGAATGACCGACACCGCCCTCCGCAAGGGGATAACCCGCCGCAGCGCCGTAGGCGGCATGCTCGGGACCGCGGCCCTGGCTGCCGCAGGTCCCGGCCTGGCGCGCAACCCGGCGCGCAAGCCGAATTTCCTGTTCATCATGGCCGACGACTTCGGCTGGGCCGACCTGTCGTGTTACGGCCGTCAGGAATACGCCACCCCGGCAATCGACAGCCTTGCCGCGCAGGGCATGCAATTCATGCACGGCTATGCCAACTCTGCGGTGTGCAGCGCCACGCGCATGGGGCTGATCACCGGGCGTTACCAGTACCGCTTGCGCGCCGGTCTCGAGGAACCGCTCGGCGGGCCGAAATGGGGCCTGCCGCCCGAGATCCCCACCCTGCCCTCGCTGCTGAAGAAGCAGGGGTACCACTCGGCGCTTGTCGGAAAGTGGCACCTCGGCAGCCTGCCCAAGTTCGGGCCGCTGCAGAGCGGCTACGACGAATTCTGGGGCAACCGCGGCGGCGGGGTCGACTACTACACCCACAAGATCGGCAATTTCCCCGACCTGTGGGACGACGACGTGCGGATCGAGCAGATGGGATATTATACCAATCTGCTGGCGGACCGCTCGATCCAGTATCTCGAAGCGCGTGCAAAGGAGCAGGACAAACCCTGGCTGCTGAGCCTGCACTTCACCGCCGCCCATTGGCCCTGGGAAGCCGACAACGAGAAAGGACGCGCCGAATCCGCGCGCATCGACGCCGCGCGCTCGGGTGAGGCGCTGGGCATTGCCGACTACGATGGCGGCGACATGGAAACCTACGCCGGCATGGTCACGGCGATGGACCGCAATGTCGGACGAATCCTGGCGCGGCTCCGCGAGCTGGGCATGGAGGAGGACACCGTCGTCGTCTTCACCAGCGACAATGGCGGCGAGCGTTACAGCCACAACTGGCCGTTCAACGGCATCAAGACCGAGCTGCTCGAGGGAGGCCTGCGCGTCCCCTTCATCGTGCGTTGGCCGGGCCTGGTCGCGCCGGGGAGCAAGAGCGACGTTCCGGTCATCTCGATGGACGTCCTGCCGACCTTTCTCGCCGCGGCCGGCGGAGCGCCGGACCCGGCCTATCCCGCCGATGGGGTCGACATCCACAATGCACTCACCGGAAGCACGTTGCCCGAGCGCCCGCTGTTCTGGCGGTTCTGGAACAAGGACCAGAAGGCTGCGCGGCGGGGGCAATACAAGTACCTGTCGATCAACGGCAACGAGTACCTCTTCGATATCGTCGCCGACCCGCAGGAGCGCGCCAACCTCGCCAAGCGCCTGCCGGGCAAGTTCGCCGAACTGAAAGGCGAATTCGAGGCCTGGAACAAGGATATGATCCCCTACGACAAGAGCGTTTCGAGCTTCGGCTTTACGCCGAGGGAACTGGCCGATCACTTCGGCTGGAACGATTGAGGGGGGAAGCCGGGCGGGGGCGGGATCCACGAGTTCTCACCCGTCGCCGCCCGGTGACCTGTTCAGTGCGGAACCGCCGCGCCCTTCTTCGGATATAGCACCGGCGCCACGATCCCGAGCAGGATCACGCCGAATCCGACGGCAACCGCGATCCCGGCAACGATCGCCATGATGGTGTCGAGCGGCAGCATCATTCGCAGCGCCATCGCCCCGGCGAACGGCGCCATGGCCATGCCGGAAATGCGGCCCCAGCCCCCGGCCCAGCCGATCCCGCTCGATCGCATTTCCGGCGGGTAGCTCAAGGTGGCGAGGTTGTTGAGCCCGGTCTGGCCGCCGACCTGCGTAAAGTTCCACATGATCAGGGCGCCGAGGAATATGCCCGAACTGAACGGGACGCTGCCCAGCGTGTAGAGCGCAACCGCCTCGACGAAGTAGAACACCGCGATCAGCCAGTAGGGATTCATCCTGTCCATCAGGAAGCCCATGATCAGCGTACCGACCGCACCGCCGGCGAACGAGATCATCGCGGAGATCGCAAACTCCTGAATCGGGATTCCGCCGATTTCCTGGAAGAAGGTCGCCATCCAGTTCTGCAGCAGCGCGATGTTGCCGAGCGAGAGGAAGCAGGTGCCCCACAGGATCAGCGTCTGCGCGAGGTAACGCTTCTGCAACAGGGCGAGCGGGCCGAGATCGCGCTCCGGCCGCACGGCATCGCCCAGGTGGAACGCCTCCCCGCCCTGCACCGGCTGATTCGCGCCGATGGCATTGATCGTTGCCGGGATGCGCGGATCCGCCGGATCGCGCGACACGCGGAAGGCAAGCGATTCGGGGATCATCGCAAGAAGCGGCAGCGCCAGGAAGCCGAGCGCGCCGCCGACGTAGAAGCCGACCTGCCAGCCATAGAGGTCGAGCAACCAGGCCGCGATAATCCCGCTCGCCGCATTGCCCGCCGAAAAGCACACCAGCGCAATCGCCATGAACGCGGCGCGCCAGCGTCGCGGGGTCATTTCCGACAGGAGCGCGAGGCCGATCGGCAGCATGGCCGAAAAGAAGATCCCGGAAATCCCGCGGACCCACGCCATGTGCGTCACGGTTTCGCTATAAGCGCCGGCAATGGACAGCATGCCGAATCCGAGCCCGCAGATCGCCAGGACGGGGCGGCGGCCGATGCGGTCGGCCAGCGGCGGCATCAGGAACGCGCCGATGGTCATGCCGACGTAGGTCCAGAAGATCACCACGTCCATCTGGTCCGGCCGGGCATTCAGTCCCGCCGCGATCGCCGGCAGGATCTTGCCGAAGAAGTACATGTCGAAACCGTCGATGAAGAGAACCAGCGAACAGACCGCGAGCATGGCGAACTCGCGCCAGCTCAGCTTGCGGTCGTCGATGAAGGCGGCAACGTCGAAGCGTTGCCGGGCGCTGGCCTGGTCCATGATCGTCCCTCTCCCTTTGGACAGTATCAAAAAGGAGAGTGGATGGCGCCGGGCGTTCCGTCAATCGGCGGCAGTCACCTCGTCCTGCGGATTATGCGGCACCAGGATCAGGACGCCGTCCTCCACGCGCCACGACTTGAGCCGGCTGAGCAGGTTCATGCCGATGACATTGGTGGGGCCGAGACCGGGCGCAATGATCGCATCGAGCCCGCGCGCCGCGACATTGCCGAACCGTAGCTCGCCGATGGTGGTCATGTCCGCCTGCACCGTACCGTTGGCGGTATCCATCAGGATCGGAAAGCCGCCCACGCTCGGTTCGAGCCTGGCGGCGTCAGCAGTGTCCTGCGAGAGGGCGATCAGCGTGGCGCCAGTATCGATCATGAACGCTGCGGGCACCCCGTTGATCTCTCCGCGCAGCCAGTAATGGCCGTCGGGCGCGAGCGGAATGCGGGTCTCGCCCCCGGCCACCACCTGCGCGGGCATGCCGAGTTCGGGGACGGCAAGGTCGAAGCGCGGATCCAGTCTCGAGACTTGCAGGATGACGAGGACCAGGACGCCCATCAGCCCCAAGGTGCTGGCCATCCGGAGACTTTGCCCGAGCGCCGGCAAGCGGCGCATGGTCAGCGATCCGAGCACGCCCATGATCATCGCCGCCAGCGCCGCGAGCAACAGCCCGGACTTGGGCAAAGCCCGGATCGTCCCGGCAAGCTGGTCCCAGATCGGCGCAAAATCCATGCTCGCAATGTAGTTCGCTTCCCCTTGCATTGCGAGACCACGCGATCAGGGCGCGCCGCGGGGCACGGTCCAGTCGGCCAGGATGAGCGAGAAGCGGCCCTGGGAATCGAGCCAGCGCCGCTTCGGGGTCCAGCCGCCCGCCAGCAGCAGCGTGTGTTGGCTGCGGTGCGAGAACTTGTGGCTGTTCTCCGTGTGGATGGTCTCCCCCTCGCCCATCGCGAAGTCGCGTCCGGAGACCTCGAATTCGATCGGTTCGAGGGCTTCGAGGTGCATTTCGACCCGGGCGAAGGTGTCGTTCCAGCGGGCGCGATGGCGCAGCTTGTCTGTGGGAATCGTGCCGGCCAGCTCGCGGTTGATCCGCCGGGCAAGGTTGAGGTTGAACTCGGCGGTCACTCCGGCCGCGTCGTCGTAGGCCGCCTCGAGGACTTGCGCGTCCTTGATCAGATCCATTCCGATGAGCAATTGCGAGCCCGCGCCGAGCGTTGCGCGCATCGAGCGGAGCAGGTCGACGGCGGTGCGCGGAACCATGTTGCCGATCGTCGAACCGGGGAAGAAGCCGAGCTTGGGCATATCGGCAACCGCATCGGGCAACGCGACCTCGCGCATGAAGTCGGCCTCGACCGGATAGACCGGGAGGCCGGGAAACTTCGCCGCGAGGTCGGCCGCCGCCGCCCGCAGGAAGGCGCCGGAAATATCGAGCGGGACATAGGCCGCCGGTTCGATGGCCCGCAGCAAGAGCGGCGTCTTGAGCGACGAGCCCGATCCGAACTCGACCACCGCGCGCCCGGCCCCGATCAGCTCGCGGAACTCGTCGCCCTGTTCGCGCAGAATCTCGGTCTCGGCGCGTGTCGGGTAGTATTCTGGCAGCTGGGTGATGTCCTCGAACAGCTCCGACCCGGCATCGTCGTAGAGCCAGCGCGCCGGAATCGCCTTCTGGGGCTGCGCCAGTCCGGCGAGCACGTCGGCGCGAAACGCCTTGTCGACTCCCTCCTTGTCGAGATCGACGAGCGCGAGTCCGTTCTTCTGCAGGTCCATCAAATATCCTTGGCCAGCCGCAGTCCGGTGAACTGCCAGCGTTGCTGAGGGTAGAAGAAGTTGCGGTAACTGGCGCGGGAATGGCCGCGCACGGTAGCGCAGCTGGCGCCCTTGAGCACCCACTGGCCGGCCATGAACTTGCCGTTGTATTCGCCGACAGCGCCCGCGGCGGGCTTGAAACGCGGATAGGGCAGGTAAGCCGAGCGGGTGAACTGCCAGCAGTCGCCGAACAGCGACGCGCTGCCCGCTGGCAACGGCGCCTCGGCGGTGTCGAGCTGGTTGCCGCCGGCGGGATCGTGGCCCTGGGCCGCCACGGCTTCCCATTCGAATTCGGTCGGCAGCCGGGCCCCCGCCCACGAGGCGAAGGCGTCGGCCTCGTAATACGAGATGTGCGTCACCGGGGCGTCGGGATCGCGCTCGTGCCAACCACAATGGCTGAACTGTTCGCTGCCCCGCCAGTAGAGCGGTGCGGCGATTCCCATCCGCTGAACCCAGGCCCAGCCGTCGGACAACCACAACGAGGCGCTGGAATAGCCGCCATCGGCGATGAATGCATCCCACTCCGCATTAGTGACGAGAGTCCCCGCCAGCGCAAAGGGTTCTAGCAGCACGCGGTGACGCGGGCCCTCGTTGTCGAAGGCGAAGCCCTCGCCCTCGTGCCCCACCAGGGCAATGCCGCCGGGATGCTCGTACCAATCCACCGATTGCGACCGTTCGACCGGAGCGCGCCCGCCGTGCGGCCACATCGCCGGGCCGAGCGGGTTCTTCGACAGCGCGTGCTTGATGTCGGTCAGCAGAAGTTCCTGGTGTTGCTGCTCGTGGGCGACGCCCAGTTCGAGCAGATCGGCGCAGGCCGGATCGTCGATCAGCCGCTCCATCGCCTCGTCGACGTGGTGGCGCCAGCCGATTACTTCGCTCAGCGTCGGCCGCGACAGCAGGCCGCGGCGGCGGCGCAGGATGCGCTCGCCCTCGGCCTCGTAATAGGAATTGAACAGGAAGGCCCAGTCCTCGTCGTAGAGGCGATAGCCGGGGAGGTGGTCGCGCAGGAGGAAGGTTTCCCAGAACCAGGTGGTGTGCGCGAGATGCCACTTGGCCGGGCTCGCATCTTCCATCGACTGGATCGTTGCGTCGGCTTCGCTTAGCGGCGCGACGAGCGCCTCGGACAAGGCGCGGGTGGCGCGCCAGCCTGCGGCGAGTCCAGCGGTCTCGGGAGCGGCGGTACGGACTGTGGCCTCGGGCATGGTCCCTCCTGCTGTCGGCAGTCCTGTCCCATACTGGACGTTCGCGCAGTCAATTTAAAGGCGCGAGGGTGAAAACCCCCCGGCTGGCAGACTACGCTGCGAGGTGCACCTGGTTCCGGCCGCCGTTCTTGGCGGCGTAGAGCGCGGCGTCGGCGCGGGCGAGGATTGCCTCGGCGTCCTCGTCGCCTCGCCGGCTCGCCAGGCCCAGACTGATGGTCACCGGAGGCAGTCCCCCCTCGCCGCTCTGTCCGTGTATGGCATCGCGCAGGCGTTCCGCCAGCCGAGCTCCTTCGGCTGAATTGACTCCGGGCAGGAGCCAGACGAACTCCTCGCCGCCGAGTCTTCCGACCATGTCGTCGGATCGCACCAGCCGCTGCGCCAGCTCGGCGACGCGAACCAGGACCTCGTCGCCGACCGCGTGACCGAAGCCGTCGTTGACATGTTTGAAATGGTCGATGTCGAACAGCACCACCGTCAGCGGCGAGCCTTGGAGGAGGCTGCGGCGTAGCAGGATGTCGAGCCGGGCGAGCGCGCAGCGGCGATTGGCCAGGCCGGTCAGGACATCGGTATTGGCCAGTCGCCGCGCCTCGGCAGCGCGGCGGATTGCGACTTCGCGTTCGCGGTCGAGCATGCGCTCACGCTTGCGCTGCTCGGTCACATCCATGGCCACGGCGAAGATCGCCACGCGGCGACCGCCTTCGAATTCGTTGTAGGCATTCATCTTGAGAATGCGTTCGTCGCCCCCGGCCAGGGTCACTGCGTATTCGAAACTGTACGGAATGCGGCTGTCGCGGTGGTTCGCCAGCTGACTGAAGAGCTCCTCGCCGCCATCGGGCAACAGGTCGCGCACGTTGCCCGGGTCGGGCGCCAGGGAGGGCGACAGTCCGTTGAGCGCGAGCATATGCTCCGACCAGTCCTGCTTTCCGGTCACGCAATCGAGCCGCCAGCGCCCGATCCCGGCGAGTGTTTTGGCGAGGTTGAGGATCGTGAGGTTGCTCTTGAGCTCCTCGTTGCCCTGGCGCAGCCTCGCCTCCAGCATTTCGCGGGCCAGCAAGGTCGAACCGAGCGGCAGCGACATGCTCAACATCAACAGCATGTAACCTTGCAAAAGCAGACCGCCGGAAAACGGCGAGAGGCCGAAGATCGCCTGCGGGACGAGCCCCGCGCGGGTTCCGATCGTCGCCGCGACGGCAAAGGCGAAAACGGCCACGGCCGCCCCGCGCTGTCCGGCGCTGACGACTGCGAAGACAAGCGCGCAGAATAAGAGCGGAACCAAGAAGGGGTGGTTGGCGGCAAGAACCGCTGCGCTCGCCAGGCCGAACACGACAAAGACGACCGCAAGAGCGAGCGGGCCGCCGCGCCCTGTAGGCCCTCGCCGCAGCCCGCCGCCGCGGATCAGGTTGCGCAGGTAGACAATGATCGGCGTTCCCACGAGCATGCCCAGCGTCATGGCGAGGAACCACCAGACCTGCTGTTCCCATCCGCCCTGCAGCCGGAACGGCATCGCCGCCACCATGCTCACCGCGCTGGCGACAAGGGCCGCGGCGAAGATCCCGGTCAGGTGGCGAATGCTTTGCGGCGCCCGGTGGTGACCAAGCACGCGGCGGCCGACACTGACGCAGGTCCACGCCTCTACCACCTGGGCGGTCCCGAAGCCGATCGATGCGGTGATCGGAATGTTGGTGAACAGGCTCGTCAGCAGGTTGGCGGCGAACAAGGCGAAAAGGATGCGCGGCCAATCGCTGCGCGGCTGCTCCGCCAGCGCGGCTACCGCTACCGCACTGGGCAGCCAAAGCAGCAACACGCCCCCGCTGCTGTTGCGCAGGGCGAGCGAAAAGTAGGCCGTGACCGCCCAGACGAGCCCGACGGTAATGGGCATTTGCCAGTCACGCAGCCGTCCCAACCGCTCCCTCCTCAAGTTGGCGAGGAGGTATGAACGAAAGAGGTTAGAGGCCGCTGTTCGGCCCCTACGTATAATCCCTCAGATTGCGCTCAGGCGGCGTTGCGTTGCGCCATGCCGGCTTCGAGGTTGAGCATTTCGGCCAGCAGGAAAGCCAGCTCCAGCGATTGCGCGGCATTGAGCCGGGGGTCGCAATGGGTGTGGTAGCGGTCTGCGAGGCCGGCATCGGTGATGGCAATGGCTCCGCCGGTGCATTCGGTCACGTCCTGGCCGGTCATCTCGATATGGATGCCGCCGGCATGGGTGCCTTCCGCGCGGTGGACTGCGAAGAAGCCCTTCACTTCCGACAGGATGCGATCGAACGGCCGCGTCTTGTAGCCGCTGTCCGCCTTGATGACGTTGCCGTGCATTGGATCGCAGCTCCACAGCACCGGATGCCCCTCGGCCTGCACGGCGCGGATCAGCCGCGGCAGGCCCGCTTCGACCTTGTCGTGGCCGAAGCGGCTGATCAGCGTCATCCGTCCCGCCTCGCGCGCCGGATTGAGCGTGTCGAGCAGGCGCAGCAGCGCATCGGGCTCGAGCGAGGGGCCGCACTTCATGCCGATCGGATTGCCGACGCCGCGCAAGTATTCGACGTGCGCGCTGCCCTCGAAGCGGGTGCGGTCGCCGATCCACAGCATGTGCGCACTGGTGTCGTACCACTTGCCGGTCAGTGAATCCTGCCGCGTCAGCGCCTGCTCGTAAGGCAGCAGCAGCGCTTCGTGGCTGGTGTAGAAGTCGGTGCTCTTGAGCTGGGGCACAGTGGCGGGATCGATCCCGCAGGCTTCCATGAAGTCGAGCGCCTCGCCGATCCGGTCGGCGGTCTCGGCGAACTTGGCGGCCCAGGGGCTGCGCCCCATGAAATCGAGCGTCCACTGGTGCACCTGGCGCAAGTTGGCGTAACCGCCGGTAGCGAAGGCGCGGAGCAAGTTGAGGGTGGCAGCGGCCTGCGAGTAGGCGCGGATCATCCGCTGCGGATCGTTGACCCGTGCTTCGGGCGTGAAATCGATGCCGTTGACGTTGTCACCGAGGTAGCTCGGCAGGGTCAGATCGCCCTGGGTCTCGGTCGGCGAACTGCGCGGCTTGGCGAATTGCCCCGCCATGCGTCCGACTTTCACGACCGGCCGCTTGCTGGCAAAGGTCAGGACGACCGCCATCTGCAGCAGTACGCGGAAGGTATCGCGGATGTTGTTGGCATGGAACTCGGCGAAGCTCTCGGCGCAGTCGCCGCCCTGCAGCAGGAATCCGTGCCCGGCGCTGACCTCGGCCAGTTGCGCCTTGAGCGCACGCGCCTCTCCCGCGAAGACCAGCGGCGGGAATTCGGCCAGGACTTGTTCTGTCCGCGCCAGTGCCGCCGGGTCCTCGTAGACGGGAAGGTGCTTCGCTTCGCACGCCTTCCAGCCGTCGGGAGTCCAATTCTGTGTCACGTCGAATTCCAATGCCCTTGCGTAAAGGCGGCGCGTTTACGCCCTGCTCCGGGCCATTGCAAAGGTTACATCTGGTATCGATTCGAGAGGAATCCTCCCGTCAGCGGATCTTTTCACGGGGGAGGACGGCGACCTCGAAGGCCTTGTCCGGAAGAAGATACTTCTGGGCGAGGGTCTCCAACTCCTCTTTCGGAGTTTGGGTGTAGTCGCGCAACAGCGAACGCAGGTTGGCGACCAGATTGGGATCGGTCGTCGCCCCCTGGAGCTGGTTGAGCCAGAAAGTGTGCCCGGTCTGCAGGCGGGTGATCATCTGCGCCATCGGCTCGGCCGCCCGGCGCAAGTCTTCGTCGCTCGGCCCGTTCCGCGCCAGGTCGGCGGCGATCGTTTTGGCCGTGGTGAAGAAGGGCTGGACCTGGCCCGGTTGCAGCTGTGCAAGCGCAATGATCCGGCCGCCGCCCGGCACGTCGGTCGGCCAGTCCGAAACGACCTGCGGCGAATAGCTCGACCCGGCCTTTTCACGCAGCGCGTCGATCATCCGGTTGGAGAAGATGCGCGCCAGCAGATCGATCTTGCGGCTTTCCGGCAGGGCGGCCGAACCGCCGCCGGTCGGCCAGGCGATGACCGCCGCGGCTTGCTCGGGGTCCCCGCCGTGACGCAGCACGACCGGGGCGCCGCCGCCCGTCGGAAAATCGACGGACCGGGCGAGCACCGAAGCCGGAAGAGGTTCGCGCGGCGGCAGCGCGCCAAAGGTCTTCGAAATCGCTGCAGTCGCGGCTGCGACGTCGACATCGCCGAACACGTCGACTTCGATCGGGCCCTGCTTGAGCAGCGGCTCCCAGGCCGCCTGCATGCCCGCGGCGGTGGCCTTGTCGAGCGCCGCGGGTCCGGGCGTCGCGAAACGCGGATCGCTGTTGCTGAGCAGGTATTCGAGATCGCGGTTGAGCACGGAACCGGGGGCGAGATCGTAGCTGTCGTAGGCGAGCTTCGCCGAGGCCAGTGCGCGTTCGATCGGCTGCTTATCCCAGCGCGGATGCGCCAGCTTTTCGGCGAAGAGGTAGAGCTGGTCGGCCAGGTCGGCCTGGCGGGTGAGGCCTTCGAAAACGAAAGCGCCGTTTTCGATGTGGAAATCGAAGCTCATCTTGCGCCCGGCGGTGACGCGCTCGAGCTCCTCCTGCCCGAGCATCCCCTCGCCCGCGCTGACCAGCGCCATCTCGCCGAGATGGGCATAGACCGCGGTGTCGCCGGTAAAGCCTCGCCAGCCGCTGCCGAAGCGGACCCGCACGGTGACGCGTCCCGGTTCGTTGCCGCTGTTCCAGACCATCGCCTTGACCCCGTTGGCATAGTCGAGCTGCTTGATTTCGTAGATTCCGAGCGGCTTCGTCGCGACCGGGTCCTTCGCTTCGCCGATCGGCGGCAGGTCGGCGAACGAAAGCGCCTTGCCTTCGAGCCGGGCGCTCCCGTCGGCATCGGACATCTCCCGCAGCGCCGCGCCCAGCTGTTCGTCGCTCGCCTCGCCCGCGTCGGGGGTCACGTAGAACGCCCGGATGACATTCGCATCGAACAGCTTGCGCGTGTGGTCGAACACCGCCTGCGGCGTGAACCGGTCCTGCGACTGGCGGAACACCTTGAGGAACAAGTCGGGGGTTCCGACCGCCTCGCCGATATCGACCGCCTGGACGATGTCGTCGGCAAGCTGCGATCCGGCCTGGATCGTGCTCTGTTCGACCTGGTTGGTGAAGGAAACATCGAGCCCGGCCACCTCGCGGTCGATTTCTTCCTGCGAGGGCGGCGTGGCCAGGGCATCGGCAATGACCGAGCGCACGTCGGCCAGGGCGCCCTGCCAGTCGGCATCGAGCGGGGCGAAACTGACGAACGTGGCCGAGGCCGAGTGGCTGATGTCCTGGTGGTCGACCGCCGCGTACAGATACTTGCCGCCGTTGCGCGCCCGCGTTTCCAGCCGCCGGTTGATGATCGCCTCGCCCACCGCGTCGATCAGCCGGTTGCGATTCAGCTCCATGTTGTCGGTCACCTGGACGTAGGGCCGCATGTAGGCGTAGGTCATCGAGCGCGGCTGGCCGGGCTCGACCATCACGGTGGTCTGGCCGACCGGATTGGCTGGGTCCGCGGCCGCCGGCGCCTGCGGCGTGCCGAAATCGGGCCGCGAGGCCTTCTCGCCCTGGTTCTGCCAGTCGCCGAAATACTCCTCGATGAGCCTTGCGAGCACTTTGGGATCGACATCCCCCACCGCGGAAATCGTGGTGTTGTCGGGCCGGTACCAACGCTGGTGGAATGCGCGCACCGCCTTCGGGGTGGCGCCCTGCAGGTCCGCGACGGTCCCGATCACGGCGTGATCGGCCAGGCGCAGGCCCTTGAAGAACGTCTCGCGGCTCGCGTCGGCGATGCGCAGGTCGGGCCCGACACGGTCGCGCCGCTCGGCCAGGACGATCGGCACATCGGCGGCCAGATCGGCCTTCGAGAGGACCGGTTCGCGGATCATTCCCGAAAGCAGGCGCACCGCCTCGCGCAGCGTATCGGGCTGCGCATTGGGCAAGGTTAGCTTGTACACCGTGTGCGTCGGGGTGGTCTCGGCGTTGGTGTCGCTGCCGAACGCGGCGCCCCAGCGCTGGAAAGTCGGGATTGCCTGACCGAAACCGAGGTACTTCGATTCGCGGTAGGTCAGATGCTCGAGGAGGTGGGCAAAACCGGCCTCGCCCTTGCGTTCGTAAAGCGAACCGGCGCCGATGCGCACGCGGATCGAGACCTGGCCCGGCGGTACGCCGTTCTCGCGTACCGCGTAACGCAGCCCGTTGGGCATCTCGCCGAACTGCCACTCCGGATCGACCGGAATGTCGGTGCCGCGGTAGATCCACGGGTCGTCGGGCGCCAGATACTTCGGCTCGGGCAGCGCATTTGCCGATGCGGCCGGCGGCGCCGCCACGTCCTGCGCCGCGAGGGGCAGCGAGGCGAAAGCGGGGAGGAAGGCAAGGGCGCGGATTGCGCGCGAGAGGAAAGTCATCGCCGCCGCCATATCGGCACGGGCGATGAAGGGACAGTGAATATCGCGACCCTTGCTTGCCCCCGGGGGCCGCGATGCCTACATCGCAGGGCATGTTCATAGAGACCGAAACGACGCCCAACCCGGCAACGCTCAAATTCCTCCCCGGCCGCCGGGTCATGGCCAGCGGGACGCGCGATTTCACGACGCCCGAGGAGGCCGAGGCCTCGCCTTTGGCCGAAGCCCTGTTCGAAAGCGGCGAAGTGACCGGCGTGTTCTACGGGGCCGATTTCGTCTCGGTCACCGCGGCGCCGGGCGCCGAGTGGACGGCGCTCAAACCGCAGGTGGTCGCGATCCTGCTCGACCATTTCGTGTCGGAAGCGCCGCTGTTCCGTGGCGGCGACGCCGCTGCGATCAGCGTGCCCGCCGAGCCCGAGGTCGCCGACGATCCGGCGGATGCCGAAATCATTGCCCAGATCAAGGACCTGATCGAAACCCGCGTCCGCCCGGCCGTGGCCGGCGACGGCGGCGACATCCAGTACCGCGGCTTCCAGAACGGCGTCGTGTTCCTGCAGATGCAGGGTGCCTGCTCGGGCTGCCCCAGCTCGACCGCGACCCTCAAGCACGGCATCGAGGGGCTGCTCAAGCACTATGTGCCGGAGGTCAGCGAAGTGAGGGCCGCCTGATGGGCAAGCCGCTCTGCGAAGGCGCGCTCGACACGCTGTTTCGCGAGGCGCGCAGTTACAACGGCTGGATCGATAAAGGCGTCTCGGACGACGAGATTCGGGCGATCTACGAACTCATGAAGATGGGCCCGACTTCGGCCAACATGCAACCCGGGCGGATCGTCTGGTGCAAGTCGGACGAGGCGAAGCAGAAGCTGGCGGACTGCGCCATCGAGGGGAACAAGGCCAAGATCCTCGCTGCTCCCGTCGTGGCGATCATCGGCTACGACATCGACTTCCACGAAGAGCTGCCGTGGCTTTTCCCGCATACCGATGCGAAGAGCTGGTTCGATGGCGACGAGGAAGCGCGCCGGACCCAGGCGTTCCGCAACTCCTCGCTGCAGGGCGCCTATCTGATGCTCGCCGCACGCGCTCTCGGGCTCGACTGCGGACCGATGTCGGGCTTCGACAACGCGGCGGTCGACAAGGCTTTCTTCGCCGACGAGCCGCGCCAGCGCAGCAATTTCATCTGCGCCATCGGGCACGGCGACGAGGCTAGTATCTTCGGGCGCAGCCCGCGGCCCGAGTTCGACATCTTCAACCGCGTCGTCTGACACGCCGATGGCGGGGCGAGTCCTTGGCATAGACTGCGCGACCGAAGCCTGTTCCGCGGCGCTGTTCGAAGGCGGCGCGCTGGTCGCCGGCGCCTGCGAGGTGATCTACCGGGGCCATGCCGAGCGATTGGTGCCGATGATCGCCGAACTGCCGGACAAGGGGCGCGCCGATCGCGTCCTGATCTCGCTGGGCCCGGGCAGCTTCACCGGGGTCCGCATCGGCCTTGCCGTGGGCCGCGCGCTCGGTCTCGCCTGGGGCGCCGACGTGCGCGGCTATCCGACCCTCGCACTCGTCGCCGCGCAGGCAATCGCCGAGCAACCGGGACCCGTAACGGTGTGCATGAACGGCGGACACGGCGAATGGTTCGTGCAGAACTTCAGCGCCGAGGGAAAAGCGCAGGATGCCGCGCAATCGCTCGCGCCCGCAGCGGCGTGCCGGGCCTCCCGCCACGCCAGCATCGTCGGCAGCAAGGCTGCCGAACTCGCTGCCCTGGCGGGGGCTGACGGTAAAGCGATCGCCCTGCTGCCCGATGCCCGTTCGCTCGGCTTGCTCGATCCTGCCCACCTGACCGCCGACCTCGGGCCGATCTACGGCCGGCCGCCGGATGCAGCGCTGCCGGGGGAGCGGCGGTGATGGACGATCTCGACCGGATCATGGCGGTCATGGAGGCAGCCTTCGACCCGCAATTCGCCGAGGCCTGGACCCGGCGGCAGGTCGGTGACGCGCTGGCCCTGCCGAACACCTATTACCTGCTCGCTGGCGCCGATGGCGCCCAGCCGCGCGATGGCGAACCCGCAGCCGGCTTCCTGATGACGCGCGGAGCTGCTGGCGAGGAGGAACTCTTGCTCATAGCGGTCCATCCGCAAGCCAGGCGCCGCGGCATCGGCCGGACGCTGATGCAACGTCTGCTTGAAGAGGCCCGAGGGCGGGGTACGACGCGGCTGTGTCTTGAGATGCGCGACGGCAACCCGGCGCAAATTCTCTATGCGAAATTCGGCTTCGAGCCCGTCGGTCGTCGCCGCGATTACTATCGCGGTGCGCGTAACGGTCCGCTCGATGCAATCACCTACGCCTGTTCGATCTGAATCGCGCCGCGACATCGAGGTAAACGGTCAATCAACGCTACGATTAGGTCTTTGCCCACCCTTGCAAAGCCCCGACCCTTAGTCCAAATGCCGGGCAGGGTGCGCGCGGATGAATAGGTGAAAGCCGTTCGTCCGAACGACTGTAATGAGGTTTGCCAATGGAAGAAGTACATGGCGATCTGGCGGAAACGCTGATCACCCACACTACCGACATCGTTGTCTCTTATGTCTCCAACAATTCGATTGCCTCCGAAGACATTTCAGCGCTGATCCAGACCGTCCATTCGACATTGTCCGGTCTCGGCGGTGACGGCGCGGCGGCCGAAGCAAAGCCGGAGCCGGCCGTCTCGGTTCGCTCGTCGGTCAAGAAGGACCACATCGTCTGCCTGGAAGACGGCAAGAAGATGAAGATGCTCAAACGCCACCTGATGACCGACCACGGCCTCACGCCCGACGAATACCGGGCGCGCTGGGGTCTGGCTTCGGATTATCCGATGGTCGCGCCGGACTACGCGGAAAAGCGCCGCGAGTTGGCCAAGAAGATCGGCCTTGGCCGCAAGCCCGGGCAGCGCCGCGGCCGTCAGAAGAAGACGACGGCATAAGGCACCCGCCGCTTGAGATTGACGCCCCGGCCCCCTAAGGTCCGGGGCGTTAGTCTTTTCCGGGCAGAACAGTTGCACCAGCAGATCGATCTCGAAGCCCTGTGCGCCGAACGCGGCCTGCGCATCACCGAGCAGCGCCGGATCATCGCCCGGGTGCTGTCGGAAAGCGAAGACCACCCCGACGTGGAACAGCTTCACCGGCGCGCCAATTCGATCGACCCGAAGATTTCGATCGCGACGGTCTATCGCACCGTGCGCCTGTTCGAAGAGGCCGGCATTCTCGACCGCCACGATTTCGGGGATGGCCGCGCCCGTTACGAACCCGCACCCGAGGCGCACCACGACCATCTGATCGATGTCGAGACCGGCAAGGTCGTCGAATTCGTCGACCCGGAGCTCGAAGCGCTGCAGCGGCAGATCGCCGAGAAGCTGGGCTACCGGCTGGTCGATCACCGGATGGAACTCTACGGCGTCCGTATCGACCGCGAAGACTAGCGGCGCGGCGATGGCAGGCACGCTGAGGCTGGCGGCACGGAGCCTCGCCGCGTTTTTCGTATTCGTCACCCTCGTCCCGGCGCATGTTGTGGTGTCGCTCGCGGGGGCACGGAACCTAGTGCCCCCGCTGTTCCTCGGCCTCATGGGACGTGTCGCCGGACTGCACGTGCGCGTTACCGGGCAGCCGCGCCGCGGCGCCCTGTTCCTCGCCAATCATGAAAGCTGGCTCGACATCCTCGCGCTCGCCGGCACAACCCGCTCGGTCTTCGTCGCGCATGCGGGTCTCGCCGGCCATCCCGCGCTCAAATGGCTATGCGACCAGAACGACACCGTCTTCATCGCTCGCGACATGCGCGGCACGGTCGCCCGGCAAGTCGAACAGGTGAAGCAGGCGCTGGGCGAGCGGCCAGTGACGATCTTTCCCGAAGCGACCACCAACGACGGGATCGAGCTACGGCCGTTTCGCAGCTCGCTGCTCTCGGCGGTCGAAGCTCTCGCCCATGATATCCCGATCCAGCCGGTTGCCCTCGATTATGCCGATGCCGCCGAAACCTGCTGGTACGGCGACGAGGCGGGCCTCGCCAACGTCCGCCGCGTCCTCGCCCGGCGCGGCGGTGTCGGGCTCACGATTCACTTCCTCGATCCGCTGTCGGGCCCGGAATTGGCCGACCGCAAGGCCATGGCCGCTGCCGCCCGAACGCGCATCGCCGCCGCGCTGCGCAGATAACGCTGTCCTACAGGATGCCGGTTGCGGCAGGCTCGTCCGATGATCGCCTCGCCTCCTCGAATCCACCCTCGTAGCGGCTTGCGGCGGCAAGGTTTACGCCCGAGCGGTTCGCAGACCCGCGAAAAATCGTGGGTGTCGCCACCGGTCACACGACACTTTCCTCCGGGTTTCGCACGAGCTTGCAGCGACGCAAGCGCGCGTTTGAAAGACCCGCTCGATTGGCCTATGGCGCGCCGCCATGCGTGAACGCGACACTCCCCGGACCTTCAGGGTCAAGAGCTTCGGCTGCCAGATGAACGTCTACGACGGCGAGCGCATGGCCGAGCTGCTTGCGGCCGAAGGCATTGCCCCGGCGCCCGAAGGCGAGGAGGCCGACCTCGTCGTGCTCAACACCTGCCACATTCGCGAAAAGGCCGCCGAAAAGGTCTATTCGGATATTGGCCGCCTGGTGAAGGCCGGCGGCGAGCACCCGCCGATGATCGCGGTCGCCGGCTGCGTCGCGCAAGCCGAGGGCGAGGAGATTATGGCGCGTGCCCCGGGAGTCGGCATGGTCGTGGGCCCCCAGGCCTATCACCGCCTGCCGGAACTGATCGCCCGCGCCGCGAAGGGCGAACGCGCGACCGATACCGACATGCCCGCCGACGCCAAGTTCGCCGCCCTCCCCGCCCGCCGCAAGAGCGCGCCGAGCGCTTTCCTCACCGTGCAGGAAGGGTGCGACAAGTTCTGCACCTATTGCGTCGTGCCCTATACGCGCGGGGCCGAAATCTCGCGGCCATTCGCCGAACTGGTGCGCGAAGCGGAGGGGCTTGTCGAAGCCGGCGCGCGCGAAATCACCCTGCTCGGCCAGAACGTCAACGCCTGGTCCGGCAGCGATTCCAAAGGCCACAGCCTGGGTCTCGACGGTCTGATAAGAGCAATAGCCAAGATCCCGGAATTACAGCGAATTCGCTACACCACAAGCCATCCGAACGACGTTTCTCAAGGGCTGATTGCGGTCCACGGCGAAGTCGAGAAACTCATGCCCTACCTTCATCTGCCGGTGCAGAGCGGGAGCGACCGCGTGCTCAAGGCGATGAACCGCAGCCATACGGCCGAAGGCTATCTCAGGCTCCTCGACCGCTTTCGCGCCGCGCGTCCCGATATCGCGCTGTCCGGCGATTTCATCGTCGGGTTCCCGGGCGAAACCGAGGCCGAGTTCGAGCAGACCCTGCAGCTCGTCGCCGAGGTCCGCTACGCGCAGGCCTTCAGCTTCAAGTATTCGCCCCGCCCCGGCACGCCCGCCGCGGCTATGGAAGGCCAGGTGCCGCGCGAAGTGATGGACGAGCGGCTGCAGCGCCTGCAAGCCGCGATCAACCGCGACCAGTTGGCCTTCAACCGGGCCAGCGTCGGCAAGCGCTGTTCAGTGCTGGTCGAACGCAAGGGCAAGCATCCCGGCCAGTGGCTCGGAAAGTCGCCCTGGCTGCAATCGGTATTTTTCGAAGGTGACGCAGCGATCGGCGACCTGGTCGAAGTCGAGCTGGCCGAAGCGGGGCCGAATTCGCTGGCGGGAAGGCTGCTCGAAACCGCAGTGGCCTAGTCCAGCCAGATCAAGTCGCCGTCGGGGATCAGGATCTGGGTATCGAGGATCCGGATTTCCTCGGAAGGAGGCACCGTGGGGTTGGTCGCGTAACTTTCGCCGTCAAACGGCAGCTTCCGCCTGCCGCCGAGTTCGCCGCCGCCGGCGACCGATACCCACAGGTCGCGCCAGCCGTTGCTCGACGAGTCGAGCACGCCGACCGGCAATTGGGTTACTGTGGTCTGCACCACCGGCGTGAACCGGTCACCCTCGCGCTTCAGCACGACCAGGCTGCAACCGCCCGAGCCGCAGAGGCTCGGTCCGCCAACGTAGACCAGGATCTCGGGCTTGCCGTCACCGTCGAGGTCGAATTCGCTCGAGCGGTAGCCGAGGCGCCCGGACTTGCCGTACCGGGCCTTGAGCCAGGATTCGAGCGCCGCATCGCGGGGGACCGTGCCGTCGGGGGTCTTAGCGGCAGGCGTTATCTGCGAGTTTTGCGATGCGGGAGTCATCGGATCGTCGTCCGGAGAGTTCCCGCACCCGCTCAGCGTCAGCGCCACCACAGCAGCCATCAGATAACGCATTGCAAAATCTCCCATCATCTCGGCCGGCAACGCACGGCGCGCGAAGTTTTTCCCCGTCGGTGTTGCGCGGCTGCGCTTGCCACCGCCCGGCCCGGCCCTACATTTCGACTCATCAGACTCGAAAGGAGCAAATGGCCCGCAAACCCGAACGCGCCGACAGCCAGGCGGCGTTGGCCCATCCCGAGGATCGCCGCGACCCATCGCGCCGCGCCCGGGCCGAAGTCGAATTCGACGAGCAGGCTGTGCTCGGCGCACTGTTCGGGGAATTCGACGCCAATCTCGTGCTGCTTGAAAACCGCCTCGGCGTGTACATCGGTGCGCGCGGCAACAAGATCATCATCGAAGGGAGCGAGGACGACGTCGCCCGCGCCCGCGAAGTGCTGAAGGCCATGCACCAGCGCCTGCTGACGGGGCAGGATCTCGACAGCGGCGCGATCGAGGCCCTGATCGCCATGTCGGGCGAGCCGACTCTCGAGGGCATCATCACCGGCGAGACCAAGACTCCGCCCATCATGATCCGCACCCGCCGCAAGACCATCGTGCCGCGCAGCGTCATGCAAGGCGAATACATGCGCCAACTGGCCAGCAAGGAGATCATCTTCGCGCTCGGGCCGGCCGGCACCGGCAAGACCTACCTCGCCGTGGCGCAGGCTGTCAGCCAGCTGATCACCGGCAGCGTCCAGCGCCTGATCCTGAGCCGCCCGGCGGTCGAGGCGGGCGAGAAGCTCGGCTTCCTGCCCGGCGACATGAAGGACAAGGTCGATCCCTACCTGCGCCCCCTCTACGATGCGCTTTATGACTGCATGCCGCCCGAACAGGTCGAGCGTCGCCTCGCCTCGGGCGAAATCGAGATTGCCCCGATCGCCTTCATGCGCGGACGCACTCTGGCCGACGCTTTCGTTATCCTCGACGAAGCGCAGAACACCACGCGCGAGCAGATGAAGATGTTTCTCACCCGCTTCGGTCAGAACAGCCGCATGGTCGTCTGCGGCGATCCCCGCCAGGTCGACATCCCCGGTGGCGACCGGATGAGCGGGCTGGCCGACGCGGTGGCCAAGCTCGAAGGCGTCGAAGGCATTGCGGTGACCCGCTTCACCGCCGCCGACGTGGTCCGCCACCCGATCGTCGGGCGCATCGTCGAAGCTTACGAGGGCGACGGTAGCTAACTCGACTTCGTTCGAAGCGAACGGCAAGGGGCTCGGCGTGGACCTTGAGATCGACATCGAAGACCCTTGGCCGACCGGCGATTGGCCGGAGCTGGCCGAGCGCGCCGCCGCCGCGCTGGCTCAGATCGCCCCCGAACTGGCAAACCCGCGCCTCTCCGTCAGCCTGCTGTTCACCTCCGACGAAGAGATCCACGCGCTCAATCGCGAGTGGCGCGAGCGGGACAAGCCGACCAATGTCCTGTCGTTCCCGATGCTCGAACGCCGCGCGTTGCTGGCGCTCGGCCCCGACGGGCCGCCCGAGCTGCTCGGCGATGTCGCGCTTGCCCACGAAACCTGCGCCCGGGAGGCGGCCGACAAGGGCGTTGCGCTCGAAGATCACGCCGCGCACCTGATCGTCCACGGCCTGCTCCACCTCGCCGGCCATGACCACGAGCTGGGCGAGGCCGAAGCGGCGACGATGGAAGCGCTGGAAACAAAGGCGCTTGCACAGATGGGAGTCGCCGACCCATATGGCGATAGCGAAGCGATTTAGGGGGAAGCACAGAGGCGATGTCCGAGAGTTCCAGGCCCGATTCAGCCAATGGAGAGGGGGACAGTAGCGGCGGGTTGCTGAAGGCGATCCGCCGGCTTTTCGACAACTCGGACGTCGACACCTCGCTGCGCGCGCAGCTCGAGGAGGCGATCGACGAGCACTCCGAAGAACAGGCCGGCAGCGAAGCCGAAGGGGAGAAGGGCGACCTCTCGGCCTTCGAGCTGACCATGCTGCGCAACCTGCTGCATTTCAGCGAGCACGACGCCGACGACATCGCCATCCCGCGCGGCGAGATCATCGCTCTGTCGGCCGACGCCAGCTGGCAGGAAGTCGTCGCCGCCTTCGCTGAGCACGGTCATTCGCGCATGCCGGTCTACCGCGAGACGCTCGACGAAGTGATCGGCATGATGCACATCAAGGACATCTTTCCGTTCCTTGCCAGCGGCGCTCCGCCGCCGCCGAACTGGACCTCGCTGATGCGCCAGCCGCTTTACGTCCCGCAAGCGCGCGGCGCGCTCGACGTGCTTGCCGACATGCGCTCGAGCCGTACGCACCTGGCCATCGTGCTCGACGAGTTTTCCGGCACCGACGGCATCATCACGATCGAAGACCTGGTCGAGGAAATCGTCGGCGACATCGAGGACGAACACGACGAGGACCCGGTCGAGATGATCACCCCGCTGGGCGACGGAATCTGGGACGCGGACGCCCGCGCCGAACTCGACGACGTCGCCGAGATCGTGGGCGACCCGCGCATCGCCGAGGTCGAGGAAGCGGTCGATACGCTCGGCGGCCTCGCCTTTGTCCTCGCCGAACAAGTGCCCCAGCCCGGCGCCGTGCTCACGCACCCCAGTGGCTGGCTGATCGAGGTGACCGAAGGCGACGACACCCACGTGACCCGGCTGCGGCTGCACCGGCCCACGGCTGAAAACGACGACGAAGCGGAATAGCCGGACAGAAAATTGTGCAGTGCGGTAAATCGGCACTCGACATTATCGCTATTGGGCACAACATTCGCGCGTGATGCCGACACGCCGACTCCCTCCGCTGCGCGCCCTCGAGGCGTTCATTCGAACCGTGAGGCTTGGCTCGGCACGCGCCGCGGCGGCTGAAATCGGGCTCAGCCCCTCTGCGCTTTCGCGGCGGCTCGCCAATCTCGAGGAATTCACCGGGCGCAAGCTGTTTTCGCGCAGCGGGCAGACGATGAGGCTCACCGACGAGGGGCGCGTGTTCTTCGACGCCGTGACCCCGCACCTCGATGCGCTCGCCGTGGCGGTCGAGAACCAGTCGGAGAATGTTCGCCTGCAGCGTCTGCGGCTCGGGGTTCTGCCGCTGTTCGGCACCCAGCGCCTGTTTCCCAAGCTACCCGAGCTGCGCCGCCAGCATCCGCGGCTGCACATCGACATCGATACCGGGCCGCATCTGATCGACCGCGTCGGCGACACGCTCGACGCGGCAATCCTCCTGACCACGCGCCCCGAAGCGGGCTTTCATTCGGTGCAGCTCGATCACAACACCGTGCATGCCATCTGCAACCGCGACCTCGCCGCCGAACTCGGACCCAATCCGCCGCTCTCCGAGCTCGAGAAGCAGACCTTCCTGATTCACAGCGACCTGCCGCAGAGCTTCGACGCCTGGAAGGCGGCGATTGGCATGCCCGAGCTGCACCCCCAAGCGATCGACCACTACGATTCGGGCCAGCTGATCCTCGAGGCCGCCGCGCAGGGCCTGGGCATCGCCATGATGCACGACGACCACCTCAAGCGCGCCAACGACCCGCGCCTTGCGCACCTGTTCGATATCGAGGTGCAGAGCCCCTACAGCTACTGGTTCGTGTGCCGCCCGGTCGATCTCGAGAATCGACCGGTGCGGATCTTCCACGACTGGCTTATCGAAGCGGGGCTTTAGCCACCGTCGCCTTGACGATCTTGCCGGGCTCGCGCGGCGGCTCGCCCTTGGGGAGCGCGTCGACGTGTTCCATGCCGCTCTCGACCTGGCCCCAGACCGTATACTGCTTGTCGAGGAAACGAGCATCGTCGAAGCAGATGAAGAACTGGCTGTTGGCGCTGTCGGGTGCCGCGGTGCGGGCCATCGAGCAGGTTCCGCGGACGTGGGGCTCGGAATTGAATTCGGCCTTGAGATCGGGCTTGTCGCTGCCGCTCATCCCGGTGCCGGTCGGATCGCCGCCTTGGGCCATGAAACCGGGAATGACCCGGTGAAACACCACACCGTCGTAGAAACCTTCGTTCGCCAGTTCGGTAATCCGCTCGACGTGGCCGGGCGCCAGGTCGGGGCGCAGCTTGATGACGACATCGCCACCCTTTCCGTCGCCGCAGTCGAGGGTGAAGGTCAGGGTATCGGCCATTGCGTCGTTCTCCTATTTCGATCGGCGCCGATATAGGGGCGATGGCGGCAAAGTCACCCTTCGCTTGCTTTTGCAGGTGCGATGCATAGGGAAACCGCCATGGCCGAAACCGATCTCGACGAGCTGGAAGCGGGCACCGCCGGCGCGGCCGAGGAAGAACAGCTCGACGAGGAGAACCGGCTCAAGCCCGAGTTCGTCCGCAGCGTCCGGGACGCGCTCGAGGAGGGCGACGACGGCCGGGCCTACGATCTGGTCGAACCGCTCCACCCGGCCGACATCGCCGACCTGCTCGAGCTGCTCGAGCCCGAGGACCGGAGGAAGCTGGCCGCGGCGATAACCGACCTGCTGTCGGGCGAAGTCATTTCCGAGCTCAACGACTATGTGCGCGAGGACATGGTCGAGGCGCTGCCCGCCGCGGCGGTGGCGGAAATCGCCGAACAGCTCGACACCGACGACGCGGTGCAGCTGATCGAGGACCTCGACCACGCCGACCAGCAGGCGATCCTCGCGGAAATGGAGCCCGAGGACCGCGCGGCGATCGAGAGCGCGCTGGCCTACCCGGAGGAAACCGCCGGCCGCCTGATGCAGCGCGAGCTGGTCGCGGTGCCCGAACACCTGACCGTGGGCGACGTCATCGACTTCATGCGCGAGCACGACGAGCTGCCGACAGAGTTCTGGGAAATCTTCATCGTCGACCACAAGCACCACCCGATCGGGACATGTGCGCTGTCGTGGATCCTGCGCGCGCCGCGCCATATCCAGCTGGCCGACGTGATGAAGCGCGACCAAACGCTGATCCCCGTCGGCATGGACCAGGAAGAGGTCGCACTGCGTTTCCAGAAGTACGCGCTCATCTCGGCCGCCGTGGTCGACGAGAGCGGGCGGCTGGTCGGCCAGCTGACCGTCGACGACATCGTCCACATCATTTCCGAAGAAGCGGGCGAGGACACGCTCCTGCTCTCCGGCGCCGGCGAGGGCGACATCAACGAACCGATCCGCGACGCCTATGCGGCGCGCGTGCGATGGCTGATGGCCAACCTGGTGACCGCATCGGTCGCCTCGTTCGTGATATCGCGCTTCGAGAACGTCATCGCGCAACTTGTCACGCTGGCCGTGCTCATGCCGATCGTCGCCGGGATCGGCGGCAATGCCGGTACCCAGACGCTCGCCGTCACGGTCCGCGCACTGGCGACGAATCAGCTGACCAGCAGCAACACCTTGCGCGCTGTCCGCCGCGAGATTTCGATTGCGCTGCTCAATGGGCTGAGCGTGGCGCTGGTCATTTCGCTCGCGGTCTCGTGGATCTTCGGCGACTGGCATCTCGGGGCGGTGATCGGGCTTGCGATGCTGGCCAACATTCTCATCGCCGGAGTCGCCGGAGTCGTGGTGCCGCTGACGCTCGAACGCACGGGCGCAGATCCCGCCATCTCCTCCTCGATATTCGTCACCATGACCACCGATTCGATGGGTTTCCTGGTGTTTCTGAGCCTGGCGGTGGCGACCGGGTTGGTCGGCTAAGGTGACAGACATGGACCGGCTGTTACACGGTCCAGAGGCAAAAAATTCGCGCTGCGCAAGCGCCGCCGCGATGCGCCTCGTCTCCCAGAAATTCAGCGTGCTTTCGGTCATGTGAAACCCCGCTGGCACATCGGCGGGGTTGTAGGAAAGCGGGGTGCGCGAAAAATTTGATGTTAGTTGGACTAACATAAAGCTTGCGCCTTTCAAATTTCATGTTAGTACGGCTCACATGAATGAGCAGACAGACACTCGCGCCTATCGCCAGACCGCTCGCGCCAAAGCGGCGGAGCAGACGGGCGAACGCATCATCGCCGCCTTCCTTGCGCGCATGCGCGGCGGCTGGTTCGAGGAAATCCGCCTCGAAGACGTCGCCGCCGATGCCGCGGTCAGCGTGCAGACCGTCATCCGCCGTTTCGGCGGCAAGGAAGGCCTGCTCGACGCCTCGCGCAACCGCATGCGCGACGACATCCTGGCAGCGCGCCAGCTTCCGTCCGGCGACGTAGGGCGCGCGCTGGAAGCGATCATTGCCGAATACGAGGCGCACGGCGAACTCATGATGCGGGCGCTCGCGCAGGAAGATCGCTATCCGCAGATCAAGGGCATGACCGACGAAGGCCGGACGACACACCGCGAATGGGTCGGCGCAGTCTTCGCTCCGTGGCTCGCTATCCTCGAGCCCGGCGCACGCTGCCGTGCGCACGATCGCCTGGTCATCGCGCTCGATCTCTATGTCTGGAAGCTCCTGCGCGTCGACATGAAGCGCAGTCTCGCCGAATTGCGCCGCGCCATGCTCGAAATGGCCGCGGCCGCGCTCGCCACCACCCCGCAGGCCCTGATCCAGGCCCGTATACCGGAGAACACCGATGCTTGATCCCCATCCACGCCGCAAGTTCCTCGTCACCACCTGGGAAGGCGGCGGCTCGGTCGGCCCGGCTCTCACCGTCGCGCGCAAGCTCATCGATGCCGGTCACGACGTGCGCGTGATGAGCGACGCGTGCAACCGCCCCGAAAGCGAGAGAACCGGCGCGCGCTTCGTTCCCTGGACCCGCGCGCCCAGCCGCACCGACCGCCATCGCGACAGCGAGATCGTCCGCGACTGGGCCGGCGCGACCCCGGCCGAAGGGCTCGGACAGGTGTTGAGGGACGTCACCGCCGGCCGCGCGGTCGACTACGCCGAAGACCTCCTGGCCGAGCTGCGGCGCGAACCTGCCGACCTCGTCGTGGGCAGCGAACTTCTCCTCGGCGTCGAACTCGGCTGCGAGGTCGCCGGCCAGCCCTGCGCGGTGCTCGCCTGCAATTCGATCATGTTCCCGATAACCGGGGCGCCCCCGGCGGGCCCGGCCCTGACGGCAGATCAGCAGGCGGCGATGGCTCCCCTGTTCGAGCAGATGATGCGGGCGTTCGCCGAGGCCACGCAGGTCTTCAACGTCGCCCGCGCGCATTATGGCCTGCGCCCGCTCGGCAACATGTGGGACCAGGTCCTGGTCGCCAGGAAGACCCTGCTCGGCGTCAGCCGCACGTTCGACTTCGCCCCCGCCGACACAGGCGACCATTTCACCTACGTCGGCCCGCAGCTCGACGAGGCGACATGGACCGAACAATGGCAGTCACCCTGGCCCGAAGACGACGCTCGCCCGCTGGTCCTCGTCGGCTTCAGCACGACGTTCCAGAACCATGTCGGCGTGCTGCAGTGGGTGATCGACGCGCTTGCCAGCTTCCCGGTCCGCGTGCTGGTGACGCTCGGCCCGACGATCGCCGCCGAGGAACTCTCCCCCGCCGCCAACACCGCTCTGGTGCCCAGCGCCCCGCACGGCGCGGTGATGCGCGAAGCGGCGCTGGTGGTGACCCACGGCGGCCATGGCACGGTTGCCCGCGCGCTGCTGCACAGGCTGCCGCTGCTGGTGATCCCCCACGGCCGCGACCAGAACGGCAACGCCATGCGCATCGCCGCGCACGGCGCCGGCATGATGCTGCCCCCTTCGGCCGGGACCGGCGAGATCGCCGCGGCGATCGGCGCCTTGCTGGGCGACCCCGCCTTCGCCGCAGGCGCGCGCGCACTTGGCGAGGCGGTCGAGCGGGAAACCCGCGAATCCGACGTGGTCGAACAGCTCGAGGCGCTCTGCTACCCCGTCTTCGCCTGAGGACAACTCGCGCTTGCGGCGCGGCCGAGGAACCCTATCTCGGCCCCATGCCGCTGCACATGACCAAGATCGCCTATACCTCGAAGACGATCGAGGTGCTGCGCGAGTGGGTCGAGGCGGACGACGAGGCGCTCATGACCACCCGCTACTTGCCCAAGCGGCACGCGGAGATGATCGGCGGATCGCTCTACTGGATCATGAACCATGCGCTCGTGGCGCGCTGCGAAATCCTCGGTTTCGAGCAGCGGCCCGACGGGCGCTGGACGATCCGGCTCGAAGGCAAGCTGCGGCTGGTCGAGCCGCGCCCCAAGCGCGCGCATCAGGGCTGGCGCTATCTCCAGGACGCCGATGCCCCTCGCGATCTCGACGCCGGTGAGGAGCAGGGCGATCTGATCCCGGGCAAGCTTCTCGGCAAGCTCAACAAACTCGGTCTGGTCTAGGAACATCGCCCTGCCCTCTCCCGTTGACCGGGAAAGGAGACATGCCATGCCCGAACGCCAATCGCGCCACCCGGACAACGAACTGATCGACGAAATGCAGGAGCAGTCGCTCGGCGGCGCACAGCAGAGCCGCAGCGGCGGCGAGGTCAATCGCCGCGTCGGCACGCGTGCCGACCTCAAGCGCGCCGAGGGCAAGCTCACCGGCGACGAGGTCGAAACCGCCGTCGGCAGCGACAATCCCGAGCAGGACGCCCGCAAGGGGGACAAGACCTTCGAGAAGATTCGGAACGGCAAGCAGAACGGCTGAGCCTTCGCCGCGGAGCACCCGGAACAACGCGGCACGGCTGCGTTTAGTCTCCGGCAATGCAGGAAAACGTACAGTCCATCGCGCTGGGTCAGCAACTCGCCGCGGCAGCCGGGATGATGCTGGCGATGACGGTGACCCATGCGCTCGGTCTGACGGCGGCAACGCGCTTTCTGGGTTTGCGCCGCGAGCGACTCGAGGAACTGCACTTCGGCGTGCACGGCCTTGCGCTCATGTGCGGTTCGGGCCTGTTTCTTCTCCTGCTGCATACGCTGGAAGTGGCCGCTTTCGCCGGCTTCTATCTTGCCATCGGGGCGATGCAGACCGTCGAAGAAGCGCTTTACTACTCGGCGTCGGCCTATACCACGCTGGGCAGAACGGCCGAGTACTTCCCCGATAGCTGGCGCCTGATGAGCGCGATCGAGGCGCTGATCGGCTTCCTCCTCATAAGCTGGTCGACCGCCTTTATCGTCAGCAAGGCCAACCGGCTCATGCCCGACTAGCAAAGGGCGTTCATCCCCTCGAGCAGGACCGTTCCGGCCTGCTCCCGGTCGTCAGGCTTGCGGAGGGCGGCGGCGGGCCGCAATGGCGCGGACATGACGATCGACAAACCGCTCGAAGAAGAACGCGCCCGCCTGCGGCTCAGCAGCCGTTGGCTCCAGGGCGACGGCCCCAGCAACCCGGCCGACGAGTTGGAGGCCGTTTGCGCCTGGCTGCGCGAACACGGCGACACGGTCACGGATTTGGGGGTCGAGCCCGGTCTGGCACCCGACATCTATGGCACCGGCGCGCTGGTCGAAGACTTCGAGGCCGAACTCGCTGCGCTGTTCGGCATGCCCGCCGCGCGGTTCATGCCCTCGGGCTGCATGGCCCAGCCGATCGCGCTGCGGATCTGGAGCGATCGGGACCGCAACCCCGTGACCGCGTTTCACCCTACCTCGCACCTCGAGCTGCACGAGGAACACGGCTACCGCGAACTGCACGGGCTGACCGCACACCTGGTCGGCGATCCGGCACGTCCGACGACGGCTGCCGACGTGGAGGCGCTGCTCGAACCCGGCGGCGCGGCGCACGAGACCGGCATAGCCAGCCTGCTGATCGAATTGCCGGCACGCGAGATCGGCGGCCAACTCCCTTCGTGGGACGACCTGGCCGAGCTGAGCCAATTGTGCCGCGAGAATGGCATCAAGCTGCACCTCGACGGCGCGCGCGTGTGGCAGGCCGCGCCCGCCTATGGCCGCCCGCTGGCCGAGATCGCCGCGCTGTTCGATTCGATCTACGTCTCGTTCTACAAGGACGTGGGCGCCCTGCCCGGCGCCATGCTGCTCGGGCCGCGAGACTTCATCGACGAGGCGGCGGTGTGGCAGCGGCGGCAGGGCGGCACGCTCTACACCGCGGTGGCCAATATCGTCTCCGCCCGCATGCGGCTCGGCGATTGCCTCGCACGCATGCCCCGCCTGATCGGACGCGCCCGCGAGGTCGCCGCGCTGTTCAGCGGCCACGAGTGCATCGGCGTCCTCCCCGACCCTCCGCACACCAGCATGTTCCACCTCCGCCTGCAGGGCGAGGTGGAGGACCTGCTGCTCGCCCGCGATCACGTGGCGCGCGAGACCGGCATCTGGCTGTTCGGGAAGCTCAAGCCGGTGAGCGAAGGCGTGGCCGGCACCGAACTGTCGATGGGCGCGGCCAGCCTCGCGCTCGGCGACGAGGAACTGGCGGCGGCCATCGACTTGCTGCTGGCGTTCAGGCCGTCTCGGCCAGCTCAGCAACCTTCCTGATGGTCGCAGCAAAGACCTCGGGCTCCTGCGCGCCCGGGACCAGGTAGCGGCCGGCGAAGACGAAGCTCGGGACCGAATTGATCCCGCTTTCGAGGCCGCGCTTTTCCTCCAACCGCGTGGCGATGGCGAGCGCCTCATCGTCGAGCGCGGCAGCGGCGGCGGCCCGGTCGAAGCCCTGTTGCTCGGCGATGTCGAGCAGCGTCTCGCGCTCGCCCACCGGCCGGTGCTGCTGGAAGTGTGCCTCGAGCAGCGCCACCTTGAGCCGGGTCTGCGCCTCCGGACCGGCGCTGGTCAGCGCCCAGCGCAGCAGCTTGTGCGCCTCGAAGGTGTTCCACATCATCGCCGGCTCGCCGTCGTCGTCGGTAAAGCGCATCGGGAAGCCCACCTCCGCGGCGCGCTTTTCCATGCCCTGCTGCATCTCGCGGATCTGTTCGGGCGTGCGCTGGTAGACCTTGCCCACGTGTTCGGCCTGGCTGCGGCCCTCCGGGGGCATGTCGGGGTTGAGTTCGAAGGGCATCCACCGCGCCTCGACCTCGATCTCCCCGTCGAGCGCCTTCACCGCCTTGGCGAACTGGGCGTAGCCGATGGCGCACCACGGGCACATCACGTCGGACCAGATGTCGACCATCACCTTCGGTTTGTCGCTCATGCGGTTTTCTCCAGCCACCAGGCCATCAGGTGGTATGCCACCGCCATGGGGGGTGGCGGGATGAATGTCGGGCTGTCCTCGCCCTTCTCGAACGCCTCGGCCACTTGGGCGCGGGTGAACCAGCGAGCATCGGCAAGCTCGGTCGTGTCGATGTCGAGTGTATCATCGTCTGCGTGGGAATGGCAGGCGATCATCAGCTGGCTCGGAAAGGGCCACGGCTGGTTCATCACGTACTGCACGTCGCGCACCTTCACCCCCGCCTCTTCCAGCACCTCGCGCGCGACCGCTTCCTCGATCGTTTCGCCCGGCTCGATGAAACCGGCGAGCGCCGAATAGCGCCGTTCTGGAAAGCGCGAGTTGCGCCCGAGCAGGATACGCCCCTCGTGCTCGACCAGCATGATCGCGACCGGATCGGTGCGCGGGAAATGCTGCGCCTTGCAGGCCGGGCAATCGCGCTGCCAGCCGCCCTTGGCGAGACGCGTGGGCTCACCGCACTGGGCGCAGAACCGGTGCCGCGCGTGCCAGTCGAGCAGGCTGCGCGCCCCGCCGTAGAGCGCGAGGTCGTCGAGCCCGAGGTGGGCGAGCGCGGCAAAGGTCTCGCGCCGGGCATAGGCCGGGTCCGGATCGCCGCCTTCGGGCACGGCGCCGAAGCACGCCTCGCCGCCCAGCAGGCCGAGGAACACCAGCTCTGCGCCCTCGCCCGCTTCGGCCAGCGTGGTCCACTGCAGGCGGTCGCCCTCGCGCAGGGGGATGAGGCCGTCGAGCTTGAGCAGCTTCGCCTCCGGCACAGCCAGCGCAGCGAGACGCTCGGGGTCGGCGCGGACATGGTCGGCACGGTCGAGCGGGTGCCCGGAGAACGCAAGCCTCATGCGCGCCCCTGGGCCGCCAGGTCGGCAAGGATCGCGGCAGGAAATTCGTCGAGCAGGTTGTATTCGAACGAGGGCATGTACTGGGTGAACAGCCCCGCGCGCAGGCCGCGCTTGAAGTCGACGAAGCCGAGCGTGCCCGCCGCTCCCGCCCAGCCGTAGACGCCCTCCTGCATCCCGCGCCCGACCCGGCCGAGCGCGCCGAAGCCCCACTTGGTGCCGTAGTCCTCCTGCCCGAGCAGCGTATCTGGCAGCAGATCGGAAGTCCCGACCCGTACCGCCAGCTCGCCCATAACCCGCCTGCCCCGCGTTTCTCCGTATCCCAGCAGCATGGCGAGGAAGCGGTCGTAGTCGAGCGGGGTCGAGGCGAGGCCCGAACCGCCCATCGGGAAAGGGATAGGATCGAAGAAGATCGAATCCGAACCGAGGTCGATCGGTAGCAAGTTGCCCTTGGCCAGCAGGTAGCTGGTGGTCATCCGCGACGCCTCGGCGCGGGGGACCTGGAACCAGGTGCTGTCCATCGCCAGCGGATCGAAGAACCGTTCGCGCAGGAAAGCATCGAACGGCTGGCCGCTGACGACTTCGATGACCCGCCCGAGCAGGTCCGCAGCCATCGAGTACGACCAGTGCTCGCCCGGCTGGTAGACCAGCGGCATTTCGGCCAGCCGGTCGGCGAAGACGTCGAGCCCGTGCACCGCGGTGCCGCGGAACACCGGGAGGTTCTGCAGCTTTGTGACGAGGCCCGGCACCACCCCGCGGGCCTTGAACGCCTCGGCAATCGGCCCGCTCTGGACGATGCCGTAGCCGAGCCCGGCGGTGTGCGTCAGCAGCTGGCGAATCGTGATCGCGCGCTTCGCCGGTTCGAGGTTGTCGGGCGTGACCGGGCCATCGTAGGCCTTCTGCACCTGCATGTGCTTGAACCTGGGCAGGATTTCGTAGAGCGGCTGGTCGAGCCCGAGCTTGCCCTCGTCGATCAGCTGCATCACCGCCATGCCCGTGATCGGCTTGGTCATCGAATAGATGCGATAAATGCTGCTGGCATCCGACGTGCGCGCCTGCCCGAGCGTGTCGACGCCGCCGGCAAGCACGGTCGGCGCGTCCTGCCCGAACCCGAGCACGACCACCATGTTGGCGACCTTGTGCGGATCGACGTAGTCCGAAATCAGTTTCGCCACATTGCGCCAGGGCGAATCCGCCGCCAGCAGCGGGGCACCGAAGGCGCTCACCGTGCCCAGTGCGGCGGCACTGCCGAGCCATTGCCTGCGGGTCAGATCGAACGGGGGCATCGCGACTCCTCTTGGCTGCGGGGCCCTCCCTAGCGGCAAATCCCCGGCTCGCGCCACGCCCTTGCAAGGGGGCGCTGTGTTGCCCATATAAGACACATGCTCAACCTGCTCTCGATCATCACCGGGATCGTCGCGCTGCTGCTGGCCATCCCCTCGACCATCCCGCTGCTCGGCTGGGGCAACTGGTTCGTCCTCCCGATTGCCGTCGTCGGCATCGGCCTCGGCGCTCTGTCGAGCAGCAATGGCGGACGCAACTTTTGCCTCATCGTCTTCGCCATCGCCGTCGTGCGGCTGATGCTCGGCGGAGGGATCATCTAGCGCGACACGCGCCTACGCCGAAGCCAACCGCGCCGCCTTGGCGAACAGGGTCGGCAGCCCGGCCTCCTCGATTTGCGCGACTGGCCACCATTCGCCATCGCCCAGCGCTTCGAAGCTCTTGCCGGCATAGATTGCCAGCCCGAGTTCGAGGTCGAAATGGGTGAAACCGTGGCGCACCACCCCGCCAGCACGCCAAGAGCCGCGGATCGGTGCCTCGCCAGAGCCATCGCCGCCGGCCGCCCAGCCATCGTCGGGCAGCGCGCGCATCCCGCCAAGCATGCCCTTGCCGGGGCGCCGGACAAGCCAGACGTGCCCCTCGCGCTCAATCCAGAACGCGGTGCCCTGGCGCTGTGGCTTGGGCTTCTTCGCCGACTTCACCGGCAATCGCGCCGGGTCGCCAGTCGCGCGCCCCTCGCACTCGGCGCTGAGCGGGCAGAGCAGGCATTTGGGAGCGCGCGCGGTGCAGATCGTGGCGCCGAGGTCCATCATCGCCTGGGCGAAGTCGCCCGAACGTCGATCCGGCGTGATCGCGTCGGCCCGTTCGCGGATCGCCTTGCGTGCGCCGGGCAGCGGTTCGCCGATCGCGAAGAGCCGCGCGACGACCCTCTCCACGTTGGCATCGACCACGACGGCGCGCTGGCCGAAGGCGATCGCCGCCACCGCCGCGGCGGTGTAGGCGCCCAGCCCCGGCAGCTTACGCAGCGCATCCTCGCTGTGCGGAAAGCCGCCCATTTCCGAAACTTGCCGCGCACATTTCACGAGGTTTCGCGCCCGCGAGTAGTAGCCAAGGCCCGCCCAGGCGGCCATCACGTCCTCTTCCGGCGCGGCGGCGAGCGCCTCGACGCTTGGCCAGCGTTCGGTGAAGGCCGCGAAATACGGCGCGACCGCCGCGGTGGTCGTCTGCTGCAGCATGACCTCGGAAAGCCAGACCCGGTAGGGATCGGCAGCGCCGCCGGCCGGGGGCACGCGCCACGGCAGGCTGCGCGCGCTGCGGTCGTACCATTCGAGCAGTTTTTCGGAGACGGCGGCAGTGGAAGTCACGCCCCGCCTATGGCATGGCCGCGGCGACCATGGGAAGCGACAGCGACAAACCGAAACGGCCGGCCAAGGCGGCAACGTCGAAGGCCAAGGTCTATGAACGGCCGCGCGGCGGACCGGCGCGCCCCGTCGCCGACCTCGTGCCGCAAATCGGCCGCGCCGCTTTCCGCCGCTTCGGCTTCGTACAGAGCTCGGTCGTCACCCGCTGGCCGGAAATCGTCGGTGAGCATCACGCCAAGGTCTGCATGCCCGAATCGATCCGCTTCCCGCCGGGGGAGAAGAGCGAAGGCATCCTGCAACTCGTCGTGCTGCCGGCGCACGCCCCGTTGATCCAGCACGTCATTCCCGAGATCATCGAACGGGTGAATCGCTTCTTCGGATACAAGGCTGTGTCGCGGGTCAAGATGCGCCAAGGCGAGGTTAAGCCCCCGTACAGTGGCAATCGGGCTCAAGAGGCAGCGGCGGCGCCCCCGTCGCTCAAGCCGATTCCCATGGAACTGGGGGATTCGCTGCGCGACATCGGCGACCCGGAATTGCGTACGGTGCTGGAATCGCTCGCCCGCAGCCTGGGCGACAAGGAGGATCGAGAGGGATGAAGAAGTACCTGCTGGCTGCCGTGCTGGTCGCACTTGCGCCGCTGGCCGCCGTTTCGGCACAGAACTGGCTCGGCACCTATGCCGTGACCGCGGCCGGGCACCGGATGGGCAATCCCGACGCACCGACCAAGCTGGTCGAATATGTCAGCTATACCTGCCCGCACTGCGGCGAATTCTTCAAGGAAGCCGACGCGCCGATCAAGCTGTCGCTGGTCCAGACCGGGAAGGCCTCGGTCGAAGTGCGCAACGTCATCCGCGACCCGGTCGACCTCGCCGCGGTGGTGCTGGTCAACTGCGGCGACCCGTCGAAGTTCTGGGGCAATCACGACATGTTCTTCGCTCGTCAGGACAAATGGACCACCGCCTGGCAGCTGACGCTGCCCTCGCAGCGGCAGCGCTGGCAGTCGGGTGCGCTCGGCGCCAGGATGCGGGCCATCGCGTCGGATCTCGATTTTTACGGGATGATGGAAACGCGGGGGTATAGCCGCGCCCAGGTCGACCGCTGCCTGAGCGACGAAACGGCGATCAAGGCGCTGGCCGACAAGGCGGACGCCGCAGCGCAGGCTGACGGAGTGAATTCCACGCCGAACTTCCTGCTCAACGGCAAGCTGCTCAAGGGCGTCTACACCTGGGACCAGCTTCAGAAGGTCGTCGCCGCACCGAACAACTGACCCCGCGGGGCACAAGCCTGTGCAAAAGGAGCGCGCGCAAGGTTACCGCGCTTTGACGCCCGGCCCCACTGGGCTAGCCTCCCCATCCGTATCCAGCTGACAGGCCTGCCATGACCATGTTCCGACGTTTCGCCCTTGCCGCCCTCCTCGCTGCCGGCCTCACCGCCTGCGGCGGCGACAAGACCGACGACGCGACCGCCGTTTCCGAAGCGATCGCCCCGATCCCTGCGCCCAACGGCGGCAGCTGGCTCGACGTCGCCACGGTGACGCCCGAGGGCGGGCACCAGATCGGCAACCCGGACGCGCCGGTGAAGCTGGTCGAATACGCCAGCCACACCTGCCCGCACTGCGCCGAATTCGACGCCGAGGCCGGTGAACCGATCAAGAACAAGTACGTCGCCAGCGGGGTCGTCAGCTACGAGCTGCGCAACCAGATTCACGACGCCATCGACCTGACCATCGCCCGCCTCGCCCGCTGCGGCAACGATCCGTCGGCCTATATCCCGCTGTCCGAGCAGGTGTGGCAGAACCTGCCGCAGATCGTCGCCCCCGTGCAGCAGAACCCCGAACTGATGCAGAGCGCCATGACGCTGCCGGAGAAACAGCGCTTCCCCAAGCTGGCGCAGGATCTCGGGCTGATCGACTTCTTCGCGGCGCGCGGCATCCCCCGCGACCAGCAGCTGGAGTGCCTTTCGGACTTCAAGAGCCTCACCGAGATCGCTGATCGCTCGGAAAAGCAGTCGGAGGAGCTCAACGTCACCGGCACCCCGACCTTCTTCATCAACGGCCGCAATCTCGGCACGCTGCGCTGGTCGGAGCTCGAGGCCAACCTGCAGAACGCCGGGGCCCGCTGACGCGGCGCCGGGGAAACGCGAGCGGCCATGCAGTTCAGGAAGCTCAAGCTCTCAGGCTTCAAGAGCTTCGTCGAACCGGCTGAGCTGCGCATCGAACCCGGGCTGACCGGCGTCGTAGGTCCGAACGGCTGCGGCAAGTCGAACCTGCTCGAAGCCATCCGCTGGGTGATGGGTGAAAACTCGCCCAAGTCGCTGCGCTCGGGCGGAATGGACGATGTCATCTTCGCCGGCACCGCGCAGCGCCCGCAGCGCGACTTTGCCGAGGTCGTGCTCGACGCCTTCGCCGCCGACGGAGAGGAACTGCAGGTCACCCGCCGGATCGAGCGCGGCGCGGGCAGCGCCTATCGCGTCAACGGACGCGACGTGCGCGCCAAGGACGTTGCGCTGGTCTTCGCCGATGCAGCCACCGGCGCGCACAGTCCCGCGCTGGTCAGCCAGGGCAAGATCGCCGGGGTGATCGCCGCCAAGCCGGCCGAACGCCGGATGATGCTCGAAGAGGCGGCAGGAATCGCCGGACTTCACGTCCGCCGCCGCGATGCCGAGGGCAAGCTGCGCCAGACCGAGGCCAACCTCGCCCGGCTCGAAGATCTCATGGCCGGGCTCGACAGCCAGATCGCCAGCCTGCGCCGGCAGGCGAAGCAGGCCGAGCGCTACAAGGCGCTGTCCGACCAGATCCGCGTCGCCGAGGCGCGGCTGCTGTTCGCGCGCTGGCGCGATGCCGCCGCCGCTGCCGAGGCGGCGCGCGAGCAGGCGCGGCTGGCAGACGGCCAGGTCGATGCGGCCAAGGCCGCTGCAGACGCCGCGCAGAAGGCACAGGCGGCGCTCGCGGAAAAGCTCGCCGAGGTGCGCGACGAGCTCGCCGACCGCCGCGATGACGCCAGCGCCCACGGCCACCGCATGGCGGCGCTTTCCAGCCAGCTCGAAGCGGCAGAGGAGCGGCTCGCCGACCTAGACCGGCAGAAGCAGCGGCTGGAAGAAGACCGCGGCGATGCCGACCGGCTGACCGGCGATGCCGCCGAGGCGATGAAGCGGCTGCAGGGCGAGCTCGAAGCCAACGAGCGCGCCTTGGCCGAGAACGAGGCGCGCCGCCCCGCCATTGCCGAGGAAACCGAAGAAGCCGAGCGCGCCGGCCGCGCTGCCGAACTGGCGCTGGCCAAGGCGACCGCAGACCACGCCGGGGTCGAAGCCGAATGGCGCGTGGCCGAAGCCGAAGTGGCGCAGGCCCAGACCCGGCTCGATCGTATCGCCGCCGAACTGCGCCGGCAGGACGAGGCGCGCGCGGCGCTGAACGGCGAAGGCGATCCCGCCGAGGCCGTGGCAGAGGCGAAACGCTCAGCCGAAGCGGCCGGCCAGGCGCTGACCCGGCTGCGCGCGGACCTCGAAGCCGGGCAGGCCCGCAAGGAAACGCTCACCGAGAAGCGCGAGGCGGCATCGAGCGCGCTGTCCTCTGCCAAAGCGGAACTGGCCGGTATCGAGCGTGAATACAACGCGCTGGCGCGCGACCGCGAGGCCCGCGCGCGGCAGGCCGCCAACAAGCACGGCCTGCCCGCCGCACTCGACAGGGTCGGCGCCGCCAGGGGCTACGAGCGCGCGCTCGCCGCCGTGCTGGGACGCGACGCCAAGGCGCCGCTTGGCCAGCCGGGAGCGGACAGCGAGGGGCGTTTCTGGACCGGCTCCGCGGCTCCCGCGAAAGTCGCCGACAGCCTCGCCGACCATGTCCCGTCGTGCCCGCCCGAACTCGCCGCCCGACTGGCGCTGGTCCACGTCGTGGAGAGCGACGACGGGCGCTCGCTCGGCCCAGGCGAATGGCTGGTGACCAGGGCCGGAGCGCTGCGCCGCTGGGACGGCTTCGTCGCCCGCGGCGAAGGCGCTGCCGAAGCGGCCCGGCTCGAGGCTGAAAACCGCTTCGCCGACCTCGAAGCCGAACTACCTGCGTTGCGCGAAGCGGCGAACACTGCGGAAACGGCCTGTTCGGCGGCAAGCGAAGCGCTTCATGCGCTGCAACGCGAGCTCGTCGGAATGGAGCGCGAGGTCGCCCAGGCCTCCGAGCGCGAACGCCAGGCGCTGCGCGCGCTCGACCAGGCCGAGGCGGCGCGCGAGCGGCTCGCGTCGCGGCTCGAACAGCTCGATGCCCACGCCGCCGACCTCGCCGAACAGCGCGCCGCGGCGGAGAAGGACCTGGCCGCGGCGCAGGACAAGCGCACCACGCTGCCCGACCCGGAGAGCGGCCGCGCCACGCTCGAGGCCGCACGCGCCAGGCACGAAGCCGCCCGCACCGCGCTGCAGGCGGCGCTCGCCGCACTCGCCGCGCACGATCAGGCACTGGCCGTGGCGCGCGAACGGACCGGGGCGCTGCGCGCCGACATGAAGGGCTGGGAAGCGCGCGCCGGGGACGCCGCCCGCCGGCTCGCCGAGATGGAGCGCCGGTTCGAGGAAATCGCCGAGGAACGCGCAGTGGTTGCAGCAAAACCCGCCGGACTGCTGCGCGAAATCGAGCAGGGCGATGCGGTGCGCCGCAGGCTCGGCGAAGAGCTCTCCGCAGCCGAGGCCGCCGTGGCTGCCGTCGGCGAAGAGGTCAAGGCGGCCGAAGCTGCCCTTGCCGAAGCGGCGGAGGCGCTTGCGGCGGCGCGCGAGAACCGCGCGGGAGCCGCGGCGCGCGCGGAGAACGAGGAACAACGCCGCGAGGAAATGGCACGCATTTCGGGCGAACGCTTCCAGTGCCCGCCGCCGCTGCTCGCGGGGCGTTTCGAATTCGATCCCGAGGCGATCGGGGATTCGTCTGGCGAGAGCGAGGAAATGGACCGCCTCGTCGCGGCGCGCGAACGGATCGGCCCGGTCAACCTCGTCGCCGCCGACGAACTGGCCAAGCTGGAGCAGGAACACGGCGCCAGCGTCGAGGAGCAGGCCGAGCTGGCCGAGGCGGTCAACCGGCTGCGCGGCTCGATCGGCAATCTCAACCGCGAGGGCCGCGAACGGCTGCGCAGCGCCTTCGAGGCGGTCGACGGCCACTTCCAGAAGCTGTTCACCCGGCTGTTCGAAGGCGGGAGTGCGCACCTCGCACTTGTCGATTCCGACGATCCGCTCGAGGCGGGCCTGGAAATCTACGCCCAGCCCCCGGGGAAGCGCCTGACCTCGCTCAACCTGCTCTCGGGCGGCGAGCAGGCGCTAACCGCAACGGCACTTATCTTTGCGCTGTTCTTAACCAATCCGGCACCAATCTGCGTGCTCGACGAGGTCGACGCGCCGCTCGACGACGCCAATATCGATCGCTTTTGCGACTTGCTCGACTCGATGGTCCAGGAGACGCAGACCCGCTACCTCATCGTCACCCATAACGCGGTGACCATGAGCCGCATGCATCGCCTGTTCGGGGTAACGATGGTCGAGAAGGGCGTCAGCCGCCTCGTCAGCGTCGATCTCGGGGAAGCCGAACTGCTCGCCGCCGAATAGCGTCAGCCGCCGACGACCATCGCCGCCACTTCATCGACGGTGCCGGTCACCACCAGCGGGGAACTGCCGACGATGCCGACCGTGGTCTGGCCGTGCTCGGCCGAACGCAGCCAGGCGATGTTCGAGGCGACGACGAGATAGTTGCCGCCGCGGGACTTGAGCGAAACGAATTTCATTGCGGGTGTCTCCTGACCCTCTGCGCATGGGCCACCCGGCTCTCTATTCGATTAACGCAGAGCCACAAATCGCTGGCAACCGCGCTCGTCACAGCGGCCAGAGCAGCGGGATGGCGATCATCGTGACGATCGCCACCACGACCGTCAGCGGCGAACCGAACCCCAGGAAATCGGCAAACCGGTAGCCACCGGCGCCATAGACCAGGGTGTTGGTCTGGTAGCCGATCGGCGTCAGGAAACTGGCGCTGGCGGCGAACATCACCGCGATCACGAACGGGCGCGGGTCCGAGCCGAGCGCCACCGCGAGCTTGATGGCGATGGGGGTGACGACCACGGCGACGGCGTTGTTGGTGACCAGCTCGGTCAGCAGCAGGCTGAGGAGGTAGATTGCCGCCAGCGCAACCCAAGGCGAGAATCCCCCGAGCGCGGGAGTGACTGCGGCGACCGCCGTTTCGACCAGTTCCGCCTTCTCCAGCGCAGTACCGATCGCCAGCATGGCGACGATCAGCGCGATGATCCGCCAGTCGACAGCGGCAAAGGCCTCTTCGGGCTCGATGCAGCGAGTGACCAGCACGACCGCGACGCCGAGCGTCACGAGCGCCGGCAAGGGCAGGATGTCGATCGCCGCCCCGGCGACGATAGCCACCAGCGCCGCCAGCGCGATCGGCGCCTTGGCGGTGCGGAAGCCGCGCGCCTTGGGTTCGGCCAGGTTGAGCAGCTTCTCGCTTTCGACGAAGCGGTCGAGATCCTCGCGCTCCCCTTCGAACAGGACCGTGTCGCCCGGCTCGAGCGCGACGTTCTCGAATCGCTCGCGCAGGTTGCTGCCGCGGCGGTGCAGCGCGATGGGGTGAACGTTGTAGCGGCGGCGGATCGCCAGGTCGGAAAGTCTGTGGCCGACGATCTGCGAATCCGGCAGCAGCAGCGTTTCGATGACGGTCGAGGTGCGGCTGGTCAAAGCGATCAGGTCGGGCTCGTCGGCCGATCCGGCGAGCCGCATGCTGGCGCTCTCCTTGATCGTCAGCAGATCCTTGGCCGGGCAGCGCAGGATGAGCACATCGCCGCTCTGGAGCACCGTATCGGCGAGGTTGTCGCGCATGGAATGGGCCCCGCGGATCAAGTCGATCAGACGCCTGTCACCGCGGCTGAAGGCGGAAATCGTCGAAGCCGCCTGGCCGATGAAGGCTGAGCTGTCCTCGATCGCCACCGAAACGGTGAAGCGCTTGTCGTCGCTTGCATCGACCAGCGAGGCCACCGTGGGGCGCACAGGCAAGAGAGACCGCGCGACGACGAGATAGGCGAGGCCGGCAATCGCCACGATGATTCCGACCGGGGCGATTTCGAAGATCGAGAAAGGCGCGAGCCCCGCGTCGCGCGCGACGCCGTCGACCAGCAGGTTGGTCGACGTGCCGATAAGCGTGCAGGTTCCGCCGAGGATCGCGGCGAACGAAATCGGCATAAGCAGCTTCGACGAGGCTTCGCCGAGCTGCTTGGCCAGCACCATGCCGACCGGAACCATCATCATCACCAGCGGCGTGTTGTTGGTGAAGGCCGAGAGCACGGCGACAAGCGCCAGCAGCATCGCCACCGCAGTGCGCGGCGAATCCTTTGCCCGCTGAGTCACCATCCGCGCGAAGTCGTCGAGCAGACCCGTCCGCACCAGCGCCGCCGAGACGATGAACATCCCGGCAATGGTCAGCGGCGCCGGATTGCTCAGCGACGCGAGCAGGTCGTCGGCCGTCAGGACGCCGAGCGCGAGCAGCAGCGCGACCGCTGCGATGGCTACGACTTCCGGCGGCCTGACCTCGAAGGCGAAAGCGAGCAGCAGGAGAACGAGGACCGCGGCAACCACCAGCGGCAGGTACGCACCGGCGACAAGAACCATGAACGCCTCCCTCGCAGTCCGGCCCGTGCGCCACTACGGTCGGCACGTTGCGGGAGTACATAGACGGCGCAGCGCGGCGCGTACGCTGATTTCTGCGACGGAACCGAGAAACTTTTCTATTTCGCCGGGCAGCGCGGCCGGACGCTGCCTCGCCTCCGCCCGATCGAGCCTCCCCGCCTACTGCCCCTCGCGCTTGACCACATCGTCGATGCGGATCGCCCCCGGCTCGCCCTCGCGCGGTTGCAGGGCATTGTCGCGATTGCCCTCGTTGCAGATGTACTCGCTGATCTCCCAGTCGTTGCGCAAGTTGTAGAGATAGCGCCGCCAGATCGGCCGAGTGAGGTATTCGGGGTCCTCGTACTTTGCGATGACCTGCAGCGTCTTGCCGCCGTCCTGAAGCGAGTAACGTTCGACGAGGCTGGCCTTCTCGGATTCAGGCAGCCCGCTGGCGCTGAGCCAGGCCTTGCCGTTGAAGTTGGCGGATTCGACCACCAGCTCGTTACCATCCCAGTGGCCGACCGCGTGGCCCATGAAGCGCGTGTCGGCATCCGGGTCGGGGTGGCCACGCCCGTCGAGGTAGACGATGCGGAACACCGTGTCGGCCTCGAAAAGGTTGACCAGGCGGCTGCCCGTCTGGACGATTTCCATCGGATAGGGATAGCCGAGGTGTCGCGGCAGCGAAGGCAGGCACTGCGCCCCGGGATCGTAGGCGATGTGCACTTCGGCGATCGCCGCGAGGCCCTTGGCGTTGAGGTACTCCTCGGGCTTCATCTCGCGAAAGTTCTCGTCGTTGTCGCGGCTCGCCGAGCGCTCCGAGATGACCCACAGGCCGGAGAAGTCGGGATGCTTCGCCTCTTCGGCCGCGGCGGCGGGCACGGCGCAGCAGGTCAGCGCAAGAGCGGCCAGCAGTCGCCTCACTTGCGGTTCTCCTCGTTGGTGTCGACCGCGGCCGGGGTATCGGCATAGAGCGTGCGCCCGTCCTCGAACTCGACCAGTTCGATCGCCCCGCCGGGTTGACCGCTCTTGAGCGGAAATATCGTCAGCGTGACCTTGTCGCCTGGCTTGAGCGTCTTGCGCGTCCAATCGCGGCGGGCGAGGATATTGGGGCTGCGCCCTTCGAGGCCCCACTCGGTGACCTTGCCGCCGGGCCCGGGCACGAGGATCTGGATCCAGGTGTGCGGGTTGACCCACTGGAATTCCTTGATCGTGCCCGCGATCTTGATCGGATGGTCGCGATCGAACATCGCGAAGCTGTGGTGCGACCAGGCCGGTCCCGCGAGGGCCAGGGCGGCCGCGGCAGTGGTGACGGCGGCAACGCGTTTCATGTCCAGCGATCCTCTCCCGCTTCTTCTCGGCAATTAGTTATCCAAGATAACTATTCCGTCAAGCCAATGGGCACGCTCAAGCGCGTCTAGTCCGCCGGGACGATCCGCAGAATGCTCCCGTCCTTCTGCTCGACCGCAAGGTAGATGAAGTCGTCGGGCCCCTGCTTCACGTCGCGGATGCGCTGGTGAAGATCGTAGAGCAGCGTTTCGCGGCGCAGTTCTTCCATGTTCTGGTTGACCAGGATGCGTTCGAGATGGCCGGTGCCGGGGATCTCGCCGGTGCGTAGCGCGCCGACGAAGATGTCGCCCTTCCACTTCGGCAAGGCGTCGCCGGTGTAGAACATCAGGCCCGAGACGGCGATGGCGGGCATCCAGTAGACCACCGGGGGTTCGAACACCTCGTGACCCGGGCGCCCGCCCGATTGCCACGGCCCGGGATAGTTGCGCCCGAGGCTGACGAAGGGCCACCCGTAGTTCGTGCCAGGCTTGATGAGGTTGATCTCGTCGCCGCCGTTGGGGCCGTTCTCGCTCTCCCACACTGCGCCGGTCTGCGGGTGGATCGCCAGCCCCAGCGCGCCGCGGTGGCCGTAGGAATAAACGTCCTTGCGCGCGAAGGCGTTGCGCAGGAACGGGTTGTCGTCCGGGATCGAGCCGTCGGCGTTGATGCGCAGGACCTTGCCGCCGACGGTGCCGAGGTTCTGGGCATCGGGGCCAGAGGTCGTCAGGAACAGCGTGCCGTCCTGCCCGAAGGCCAGCCGCGTCATGCCTCCGGCGCCTTGTGGCGCGTTCCAGACATCGGCGAAGTTCTCGATCCCCTCGCCATTCCAGTGCCCGCGCCCCACGGCCATGTGACGTCCCGCGCCGTCGGGCTTGTTGTAGGCGATGTAGATCAGGCCGTTGCTGGCGAAATCCGGATGCAGCACCACGTCCATGTAACCGTGCGAGGTCCCGGCATCGCCGGATTCGCCCGAGAAGACTGCATCCGGCCCGCCGGGGATGAGCCGGGTGCGTTTTGCGCCGGGCTCGAGCAGATGCAACTCACCCTTGCGCGTCGCGATCAGCATGGCGCGATCGGGCAGGAAGGTCAGCGCCATCGGGTACTCGATATCGCGCGCGACCACCTCGACGCGAATGTCCATTCCTTCGGCGGTGCGATAATGGAACGGGCCCTTTGGCAGCGGGTTGTCGGCAATCCCGGTCGGCGCGACCGGATATCCGCCGGGCGACATCTCCACCTTGTGCTGCGCCGCGGCCCCGGCGCTGAATATGCTTGCCGCCAGCACTACACATGTTGCGCCGACTCGCGCCTTCAGGCTCGCTCGAAGATTTCGCATTTCACCCCCTCCCATCCCCTTGTTCGAACCGACATATCACAAGCGCTGGCCAAGGCGGAATACGATCGGCCCTGGCGATGAAACCTTTGAAACTTGGCGAAGAGTCCGGAGCTCGCCGTTTCGTGGGAGATTTGCGGGCGAAGGGCGCTGGCGTGGAACCGGAGTCCGTTTGCGGAATTCTGGTGCCGCCCACTGCCCGCTTCCCCCCTATGGGGCGGCAGTCTTCGTTCTGGAGGACCAATGGCAAGAGACGATCTTTCTGCAGTACAAGCCGACCCGCACATCCCCCCGGTCTCGCTTCTCGGGGAAGTCACCGATGAGAGCGTTCGTACGCTGATCGAGCAGTTGCGCGACGCCGAGAAGCAGGGGGAAGATCCGGTCACGGTCGAAATATCGACGCTCGGCGGAGACGCCGAAGCCGCCCGGCGCATGGTCCTCGAAATCGATCTCGCACGCCAGCGGCTGGCGCCGCGGCGACTGCTGTTCCTCGGCAAGACCACGGTCTATTCTGCCGGCGTTACGCTGATGGCGGGCTTTCCGCGTGAGGATCGCTTCCTGACCCGCGACACCATGCTGCTGATCCATTGTCGCCAGCTCGACGAGACGCTCGAGATTTCCGGCCCCTTGCGGGGCAGTCGGGCGAAGGTGCAGGCTCTGCTTCATCAAATCGACATCGGCGTGAAGCTCGAGGTCGAGAACTTTCAGCGCCTTATAGAGGGAAGCGACGTGACGATGGACGAGCTCCTCGAGAAGGCGCTCTACAATTGGTACGTCCCGGCCGAGGTCGCGCTCGAGCGCGGTCTGGTCGCCGGGTTGATCTGAACGCGCCGCAGCCCGCACTTCCGCGCACCTTGCACCGGCCGGTCCGTCGCCACGTGCTTGCTGCGCCGGGGTGCGGCTTGGGCGATTGCCAGCCCGCCGCCGTCCGCGTACCCTCGATCCGGCAGGCGACGGGGAGCTTTCATGGACGGCGACGCCAGAATCCCGATCCTTTCCAGCGACGACGTCGCCATTGTTGCCGCAGCAGCGAGCGATGGCCACGGGAACGCCGTTACCGCCGAAGAGGACGGCAGCCTGCGGATTGTCCTGCCTGTTGCCGAACCATGCAACTCGGCTGCGCAAGGCGAAATAACGGTTTGCGCCGCAGCGCCCGAGCTCAACGCCTCGGTCGAAGCGCCGCCCGAAAATCCCGCGCCGTCCAACCCCTTGGAAATCCGCCTCGGCAAGAATGCGACGCTCGGGCCGCAGGTGGGCCCGGCGCAAGGGGCCATGGGCGGAAGCGGGGTCGAAGCGAAGGTGACCCTGCGGATCGTCTTCTGAGTCGCGCTAGCGACGCGCGAACCAGATCGTGTGCTTGGCGCCCTTGCCGTTGCTTCGCGCGCGTACCTGGACTTCCTCGACGCCAAAGCCGGCGCGGCGCAGGCGATTGGCGAAGACGGTATCCTTCGCCGCCGACCAGATCGCCAGCACGCCGCCCGGGCGCAGCGCGGCCTTTGCCGCGGCCAGCCCTTCGCGCGAATAGAGCCGGTCGTTGTCGGCGCGGACCAGCCCGTCGGGGCCGTTGTCGACATCGAGCAGGATCGCGTCGTAGGCGTTCCGCCCCTTGGCGATCTGCAAGGCGACGTCGCCATGGAGCAGCGTGACGCGCGGATCGTCGAGGCAGCCGGCGGTCAATTGGGCCATCGGCCCGCGCGCCCAGTCGATGATCTCGGGCACCAGCTCGGCCACCGTCAGCCTGGCGTCGGGTCCGAGCACCGCGAGCGCCGCGCGCAGGGTGAAGCCCATGCCGTAGCCCCCGACCAGCCAGTGCTGGTCCTTGCGACCTTCAAGCCGCTCGGCGGTCATCGTCGCCAGCGCCTCTTCCGAGCCGCTCATCCGGCTGTTCATCAACTCGTTGCGGTCGAGCACGATCATGAAGTCGTCGCCGCGCCGCACCAGCCGCAGCTCCTCGCCGCCGGGGACCTGCGCGGTATCGAGCTGTTCGAGCGGGATCATGTCTCCGGCCGGAAATCGGGCAGCGGTTCGATCACCCCGAAGCTCTCCTCGTGCGGCGCCCCCTCGAGCGGCGGCAGGGGGACGCGTTCGGGCGGGACGCACCAGTCGGGAATGCGGTCGATCAGGTCGCGGATCAGCGTCAGCCGGCCCTGTTTCTGGCTGTTGAAATCGACCAGGGTCCACGGCGCGTTGGCGGTGCTCGTCGCCTTCAGCATCGTCTCGCGGGCGCGGGTGTATTCGTCGTACATCTCGCGCGCGGCGACATCCATCGGCGAAAGCTTCCAGCCCTTGAGCGGATCTTCGTGGCGCTCGGCGAAGCGTTCCTCCTGCTTTTCCTGGTCGCAGGTGAGCCAGTACTTGAGGAGAATGATCCCGTCGTCGGTCAGCAGCTTCTCGAACACCGGCGCGGCGGCGAGGAAGGCCTCGACCTCGGCCTCAGTGGCAAAACCCATGACCTTCTCGACCCCCGCGCGGTTGTACCAGCTGCGGTCGAACAGCACGATCTCGCCGGCGCTGGGCAGGTGCGCGACGTAGCGCTGGAAGTACCATTCGCCCTTCTCGCGCTCGTCGGGTTTGGGCAGCGCGGCGACGCGGACCTGGCGCGGGTTGAGATGCTCGCGGATCGCCCCGATCACGCCGCCCTTGCCGGCGCTGTCGCGCCCTTCGAACAGCACGACGATGCGCACCCCGCTCTCCGCCACCCAGCGCGCGAGGTCGACCAGCTCGCGCTGCATCGCCTTGAGCGCGCGCTTGTAATCCTTCTTGTCGAGCTTGCTCATCGCGCGCTTCTGGCCCCGCCGCGAAGGCGTGGCAAGTGCGCTAGTCGAGCACCAGCCGCGGGCCGGTGGCGCCGCTGGCGCCCATCTTGTCGCCCTTGTTGTAGAGTCCGCACTTGGTCAGGCTCAGGCAGCCGCAGCCGATGCATTCGTCGAGCTTGGCGCGAGTCAGGGTAAGGAGCTCGATCTTCCGGTCGATCGCCTGGCGCATCTGCTGGCTGATCTGGCGCCAGTCGCGCGGCGTCGGCGTGCGGCCCTGGGGCAAGAGCGAGAGCTGTTCCTCGATCTCGTTCAGCGAGAGACCGAGGCGCTGGGCGATGAGCACGAAGCTCACCCGCCGGATATCCGAACGCAGGAACCGCCGCTGGTTGCCGCTGGTGCGGATTGCCTGCAGCAGGCCCTTGTCTTCGTAGAAGCGGATGGCCGACACCGCGACGCCGGTGCGGGCGGATAGCTGGCCGATGGTGATGACATCGTCCTTGGTTAGCGACCCCATGACGTTCACGCCCCCGATCCTCCATCCCGCAAACCCGCTTGACCTCAAGTTATCTTGAGGTTGCATAAACGCAAGCGTCTCGATTCGCCCGCCTCGGCAACGCGGCGAGAATTGGACACAAAGGTAGACCTGAGATGAACGAAAGGGCCCTACATGCCCCAAGGCACGATGGAACATGCAAATCTGACGGTGAGTGACATCGAGCGCTCATCGTACTTCTTCCAGCGATTGTTCGGCTGGCACGAACGCTGGCGCGGCGCGGCAATGAATGGCGGAGAGACGATCCACGTCGGCAACCACTCGACCTACCTCGCGCTCTACACCGATCGGCAGCCGCACGAGCGCTTCGCCAAGGGCGCGCCGCTCAATCACATTGGAATCGTGGTCGACGATCTCGACGCAGCCGAAAGGATCGTGCTGGGCGCCGGCCTGGAAACCTTCAATCATGCCGACTACGAGCCCGGCCGGCGGTTCTACTTCTTCGACTGGGACGGCATCGAGTTCGAGGTGGTCAGTTATGAGTGAGCTCACCGAGTACCTTGCGCGGATCGGCCACACCGGGCCGGTCCGCCCCGGCCTGGCGACGCTGCAGGCGCTGCACCGGGCGCATGTGCGGGCGATTCCGTTCGAGGCGCTCGACGTGCAACTGGGCCTCGTCCCGTCGATGGAGCGCGAGGCGATCTTCGACAAGCTGGTGCGACGGCGGCGAGGCGGCTGGTGCTACGAGATGAACGGGCTGTTCGGCTGGGCGCTCGAGCAGATCGGCTTTACCGTGACGCGGGTGTCGTGCGGGGTGATGCAGCACGTCGGCGGCGAAGCACGCGCGGGCACCCACCTCGCGCTGCTGGTCGAGGCCGACGGCGGGACCTGGCTGGCCGACGTCGGCTTCGGCAGCTCGCTCGGCGAACCACTGCCGCTCGTCGTGGCGGAACATGCGCTGCTGCCATTCACAGTAGCCCTTTCGCAGCCGGGCGACGCGCAATGGCGCTACACTGAGTACGAAAATCCCGACGGCTTCTCGTTCGATTTCTCCGCCGCGCCGGCGGACGAGGCGTTGCTCGCCGCCAAGTGCCGGTGGCAGGCGACGGCCCCGCAATCCAACTTCGTGCAGAATTTCGTCGCCCAGCGGCGCGTCGGCGACAGCCGCATCGCGCTGCGCGGCAAGGTGCTGAGCGAAGTCGGCCCTTCGGGTCGAAGCAGTCGCGAACTGATCGATGCGGGCGAGTTCGTCGCCGTGCTGCGCGGCAGCTTCGGGATTGACGAACCACGCGCCGCATCGCTGTGGCCGAAGATCGAGGCGCGCCACGTCGAATTCCTCGCCGAGCAGGCAGCCTGAGCTAGCGCCGCCCCGCCCAGGGTTCCGCCGTTCGGTCGAGCGCCAGCGCGCCCGGCCAGGGGCGGCACACGGCGAAGGCCTCTTCGGGGGAGGCGTTCGTCCACGCGGCCCTGTCAGCGGACGCCACGATGACCGGCATGCGGTCGTGCAACCCATCCATGTCGACGCAAGCTTCGGTCATCACCATCGAATAGACCTCGCCCCATTCCTCGCTCCAGCGCCAGATCCCGGCGACGGTAAAGGTCTCTTCGCCGGGCACCGTCACCCAGGTGCGGGTCTTGCCGCCCTTGGGGCCCTCGGCCTCGGCGAACGCTTCGAGCGGGATCAGACAGCGGCGCGAGACGAAGCTCGCCTTCCAGAACGGACTGGAGAGCTTGTCGGTGCGGGCGTTGTTGATCGGTCTCGGCTTGAGCAGCTGCCCGCTCTTGCCGCGCGCGGCGAGCGGAAAGCCCCAGTGCATCGTCTGCACCCTGCCCTCGGCGACGACCACGCCGGGATAGCCGGGATAGACCTCACCGCCGGCATTGCTGCCGGCCGCGACATCCGCCTCGAACAGCCGGGCGATCTCGTCGACCGTCTTGGTCATCCGGTAGAGGTTGCACATCGGGCCCGGAACCTAGGCGTTGCCGACGACAAAGCACGCCGCCGCGACAAGCGCCCCGGCGTAGCGATTCGAGCGGAACCGGGCGAGCGCATTGTCTGCGCTCTCCGGGTCGAGCGTCAGGCCCTGCCACAGCAGGTGCGCGGCGGCCGGGGCCAGCGCGAGCAACCCGATCCAGTCCCACCGCAGCAACCAGAAGGCGAGACCCCACAGCGTGAGCGCCAGGCAGTAGAAGGCGATCACCCCCGCCTTCACGTTCTCGCCCAGCCGGAGCGCACTCGACTTGATGCCGACCAGCGCATCGTCTTCGCGGTCCTGGCAGGCGTAGATCGTGTCGTAGCCCATGCACCAGAAGAACGCCCCGGCGTAAAGCGCCAGCATCGCCTCGACATGATCGGAGCGCAGTGCCATCCAGCCGACCAGCGCCCCCCAGGTGAAGACCAGCCCGAGCCAGGCCTGCGGCCACCAGGTGATCCGCTTCATGAAGGGATAGGCGGCAACCAGCGCCAGGCTGGCCAGCGCGACCAGCTGCGCTTGCCAGCGCAGTTGCAGCAGCACGACGAGACCGACGGCGCAAAGCGCCAGCAACCAGCCCCAGGCGGCCTTCGGGCCGACCCGCCCGCTCGCCACCGGCCGCACCGCGGTGCGCGCCACCTGGCAGTCGAGGTCGGCATCGACGATGTCGTTGTAGACGCACCCCGCTCCGCGCATGGCGACCGAGCCGAGCAGCAGCCAGGCGACCAGCGCCAGTTGCCACCCTGCTCCCGCCAGCCAGACGCCCCAGGCGCAGGGCCAGAACAGCAGCCACCAGCCGATCGGCCGGTCGAACCGGGCCAGCATGGCAAGATCGCGCAGCGGCTGCGGCAATCGGGCGACGAGTCCGCGGTGCTCGCTGTCGGGGGTGATGGTTTCGGGCGGCGCCGGGATCATGCGATCCGCTCTGCTGTGTGCGGGGCGCCAGCGCAAGTCTTGCCACGGGCCGGTGATCGACTAGCCTGGAGCAAAGGGGGAACTCGCATGCCGCATTTCCATCCGCCCAAGCCCATCCATGGGTGGCGCGCCTTCTTCGGCGAGATCGCCGTCGTCGTCATCGGCGTGCTGATTGCGCTTTCGGCAGAGGAACTGGTCAGCGACTACACCTGGCGGCACAGAGTCGAGCAAGGTGAAGAAGCGCTGCGCCAGGAAGCGGCCAGCGCCTTCGCGATCATGGCCGAGCAGGTCGCCGTGGCTCCGTGTATTGATGCGCAGATCGACGCATTGCGCGCCCATTTGCTGAACAATACGGCCTTCGCCCAGCCCGTGCCGCTGCAACGGGATTCCTATGGAACTTTCGTGATCCGCGCACCCTGGCGGCTGCTGCGCGATGGCGCGTGGCAATCACTCGTGAGCGACGGCACAGTGCCGCACATGAGCCAATGGACGCAGAAGAATACTGCCGCGTTTTACACGCAGCAGTCGAACATTCGCGAGCTGCTCGACCATCGCCGCGCCGCATTCGATCGATTGCGCATAATGGCCGATCCGATCGAACTCGATCAGGCGACGCGCGTGAGCCTCTTGCAGGACTTGTCCGAGCAAAGAGGCCGGAACGGTGAGGCAACTCTCCTGGCCAAGCAGATGATGCAGATGATCCTAAGTCTTCACCGCTTGCCGTCGGCGGATCTCGTCGATCGGGTCGCCGGACCCGGTGCTCCGGGCACGATTGCCTATTGCCGCGACAAAGGCCTTCCTGTCGCGGATTGGAAAAAGGTCCTGCCTCAAGGCTGATCCGCCACAGGTCTTGCCGTTTGTGCGCCGCTTCGACAGGGAAGAACTATGCCCGCCACGCCCGCCTGGCCGCCGCGCAGCGCCCCACGGCTGTTCCTCCCCGGACCGCTGGCGTCCGGCGCGAGCGTTTCGGTCGCGGGCAACCAGGCGCACTATCTCGCCAAGGTCATGCGCGTCAGCGAAGGCGACGCTGTCGTGCTCTGCGACGACGCCACCGGCGAATGGGCTGCGCGAGTGCTATCGGCCGGCAAGCGCGAGGTCGTGCTCGACCCGGTCGAACGGTTGCGGCCCCGCGAGGAAGTGCCCGATTTCTGGCTCTGCCCGGCGCTGCTCAAGAAGGACCGTTTCGATCTCGTGCTGGAGAAGGCGACCGAACTCGGCGTGCGCGCCATCCGGCCGGTGGTCACCCGGCGCTGCGTGGCCGACAAGCTCAACCTCGACCGGGCGTGCGCCCACGTGGTCGAGGCCGCCGAGCAGTGCGCCCGCACCGCCCTGCCGCACGTCGATGCGCCCGTTTCGCTCGACGCCCTCCTGCGCGACTGGCCGGCGGGCCGGGCGCTGTTCTTCGCCGACGAGCTCGGCGGCAAGCCGGCCGCGACAGCCTTCGCCGCGCACGCGGGCCCAGCCGCCATAGTTACCGGCCCCGAGGGCGGATTCGACGATGCCGAGCGCGACGCCATTCGCGCGCATCCCGCCGCCATCCCCGTGTCGCTCGGTCCGCGTATCCTGCGCGGCGAGACCGCGGCAATCGCCGCGACCGCCTTGTGGATGGGCGCGGCGGGCGACTGGTAAGTGCCGGGCCGAGGCCGCTTTTCCGGACAAAAGCAAATTGCGCTGGCCTGCGCGCAGCGAAACGCTAAAGGCGTCGGGCTATGAGCACGCGCAAGGCGTCAGAGGGGGAGGAGCCGCGGATCGAGAGCCGCGATCAGCTCGTGGCCCCGATGCAGGACGGCGAGAAGCCGCGCGATCGCTGGCGCATCGGCACCGAGCACGAAAAGCTCGTCTACAAGCTCTCCGACCATTCCGCCCCGAGCTACGACGAGCCCGGAGGCATCCGCGATATCCTGCTGGAAATGCAGCAGTTCGGCTGGAAGCCGATCGAGGAAGGCGGAAAGGTCATCGCCATGGGTGGCGAGGACGGCACGATCAGCCTCGAACCGGCCGGCCAGCTCGAGCTGTCGGGAGCCGCGGTCGAGAACCTTCACGAGACTTGCGCCGAAACCGGCCGGCACCTGACCCAGTGCAAGGCTGTAGGAGAGACGCTCGGCGTCGGTTTTCTCGGTCTCGGAATGTGGCCCGACAAGACCCGCGCCGCGCTGCCGATCATGCCCAAGGGCCGCTACGACATCATGCTGCGGCATATGCCGCGGGTCGGCAATCTCGGCCTCGACATGATGCTGCGAACCTGCACCATCCAGACGAACCTCGACTACTCGAGCGAGGAGGACATGGTGGCCAAGTTTCGCGCCTCCCTCGCGCTCCAGCCGCTGGCCACCGGGCTATTCGCCAACTCGCCCTTCACCGAGGGCAAGCCCAACGGCTACCTCAGCTATCGCAGCCACATCTGGTCCGACACCGATCCGCATCGCACGGGCATGTTGCCTTTCGTGTTCGAGGACGGCTTCGGTTACGAGCGCTATGTCGACTACATGCTCGACGTGCCGATGTACTTCGTTTTCCGCGAAGGGAAATACATCGACGCCGCCGGCCAGAGCTTCCGCGATTTCCTCAGGGGCGAGTTGCCGGCGCTGCCCGGCGAACTGCCGCTCGAAAGCGACTGGATCGACCACCTTTCGACCGCTTTCCCCGAGGTGCGGCTCAAGTCGTTCCTCGAGATGCGCGGCGCCGACGGGGGCCCGTGGAACCGCATTTGCGCCCTGCCCGCGCTGTGGGTCGGCCTGCTCTACGACCGCGCCGCGCTCGACGCCGCGTGGGACCTCGTCAAGGACTGGACGATGGAGGAGCGCGAGGCGCTGCGCCACGCAGTGCCCAAGCTGGCACTCGGGGCGCCGATCCCCGGGGGCAAGACGCTCCTGTCGCTGGCCCGCGAAATCCTGCCGATCGTCCGCGGCGGACTCTCGCGCCGGGCCCGGCTCAACGCCAGCGGCGACAACGAGACCGGCTTCCTCGAGCCGCTCGAGGAAATCGTCGAATCCGGTAAGGTTCCGGCGCAGCGCCTGCTCGACAAGTTCCACGGCGAGTGGGCGGGCGACATCGCCCGCGTCTATGAAGAGAGCTTCTGAGCGCGGTGATCGTCGTCAGCGGGCATTTTCGCTTGCCGCCGGGCCGGATTGACGAGGCGCGCGAACCGATGCGCAAGGTGGTCGCGGCGTCGCTCCTCGAACCTGCTTGCCGCGCTTATTCCTACGCCGAAGACGTTTCGGAGGCCGGCCTGTTCAGGGTCTACGAGGAATGGGACGATCGCGCCGCGCTGGAAGCGCACTTCGCGACCGCGCACATGCTCCGCTGGCAGAAGGAGCGCGACGCGCTAGGCTTCCACGACCGCGAGATTTCCATTCGCGAAGCGGGCCAAGCCGACCCGTTCTGATCATTCTGCCGGCTGCACCAGCGGCATGCGCCGCCCTCTGGCCCGGCCCAGCAAGCGGGCGAGCGGCGCCGTGATCAGCCCGTGCTCCTGCATCCAGGCATGGTATTCGCGGTACTTGGCGTCCTCGCCGAGCAGGTGCGCTTCCTCGGTTCGGGCGCGCCAGTAGTAGACCCCGCTGACGCAGGCGATGAACACCGTGTTGCGGATCACGTCGACCCACGAGTGGCTGGTGACCATCATCGGCATGACCGAAAGCCACCAGAACAGGTTCTTGGCCAGGTAGGCCGGGTGCCGGGTGTAGCGGTACGGACCATTGGTCAGCACGCCGCGATAGGTCAGGTTCGAGAAGCGGATGCCGAAGGCGACGGTCGCCCAGGCGTAGACCGCCGTCAGGAAGACCAGCAGTGCGGCCCAGGCCCAGAGCACGGCGACGTGGCCGCCGAACCAGTAGGCCCAGTCGGCGGTGTTGTATTCGTATTGAATGACCCCGCCGTTGCCCATGAAGGCATAGACGAACGGCGGGTAGCACATCAGCGCGGCGACCCAGCCGGCGAGCAGCGGATTGCCGCTGCGGATGTGCGCGTCGAGGGGGCGCATCGTCAGCAAGTAGCCGACCGTGCCGATCTGGACGTCGACGACGAACATCAGGCTGAGCAGGGCGTTGCCGGCATAGACCGGATCGGACAGCGCCTGCGAGAAGTCGGCATTGACGATTTGAGCGAAGCCCGGGGGCAGGATCGAAATCATGAAGGCGGTGAAGAAGGCCTTGATGACCCAGGCGCGCCAATGCTTCTTGACCCGCTCGATATCCCAGGCCTCGCGCCCGATCAGCAGCGCGCCGAAGTGCCAGGCCCCGTCGCGCGGATGGACCAGGACCCGGTCGAGCCACAGCACGTAGGGGATCGAGAGCACGAACAGGGGCAGCGCCGCCGCGCCGATCACTTCCATCGCGAAGAGGAACTGCCCGTCCCAGTAGAAACGGCCGAGACAATAGGCGAAGCCGATCAGCGCCCATGTCGCCCACAATCCCGCGAGCTTGGTCACCGCCGTCTCGAGCGCGAGCGCCAAGGGGCGCGGTCTGGACCAGTCGATGCCGGTGCTGGGATTGCGGTGGACCTTGTCGACGAAGATCGACCAGGCGGCCATCACCCCGCCGGTAAGCACCATCGCCAGCAAGGCGCTGTACGGTCCTGAAAGCCGCGCGCGCGGGCCCGGCAGATCGAAGGCGGCAGCGATGTCCGGCCAATGGCGGGCAAGCAGAACGTATCCGGCCAGCGCCAGCACCCCGCTGACGCCGACCCACGGCGAAACATCGCTCGCGGGCGGTCCTCCCGCCTTTTGGGACTGCGCGTTCATTGCGCCCGGCCCTAGCGCCAAAGGGTTAAAAGCCGGGTAAGACGTGGCGCCAAAAGGCCCGAGAAATCAGCGGAAGGCGGTGATCTTTCCGCTGTCTTCCAGCACGTAAAGCGTCTGGTTGGCGACGATCGGCGGCAGCGAAATGCCGCTGCCGAACTTGGTGAAATCGGTCGCCTCGCCGGTCATCACGTCCACCGACCTGAGCTCGCCGCGGGTGTTGGCGATCCACAGCTTGTTTCCGGCCAGCACCGGACCGGTCCAGAACACCGGATTGGTGCGCTTTTCCTCGTTCTTGTAGCGCATCAGCTGGGTGATCCAGCGGATCTTACCGGTCGAGCGGGCGATCGCCAGCAGCCGTGCATCGTCGGTCAGCGTGAAGATCCACTCTCCGGCCACCACGGGGGTCGATATCCCGGCCAGCGAGAGTTCCCAGATGCGCTGCCCGGTGACCAGCTCGTAAGCCGCCATGCGCCCGCCCTGGCCGAGCGCATAGACGCGGCCGTTGTCGATGATCGGGTCGGCATCGACGTCGGTCAGCGTGCTCACCGAGGTCGAGATCGACGTCCGCGCCAGCGCGTCCGACCACAGCGTGCGACCGTTCTCGTAGCGATAGGCGACGATTTCACCGGTGCTGTAACCGGCGATGACCGTGCCCTGCCCCGCGGCTGGAGCGGCGACGCCGTAGACGCCGGCTTCGCCGGAGGCGGCGGCATCCTGCCACAGGATGCGGCCGTCTTCGGTAGCCAGCGAGAAGATCTGATTGTCCTGCGTCATCGCATAGACGGCGTTGAAGGCGACGGTCGGCGATCCGCGGAGCGGCCCGGCCGGGCGCACGCGCCATTCCTCGGTGCCGGTCTGGGCGTCGAGCTTGACCACATCGCCCGCACCGCTCGTGGCGTAGACCTTGCCGTCGAAATAGCTCACGCCGCCGCCAAACGACGAGGGCCGCAGATCCTTTTCGAGGTCGGTCTGGTAGGTCCACCGCTTCGTCCCGGTGGCGGCATCGAACGCCTGCACCGCGCCATTGGTATCGACCACGTAGAGCAGACCCCCGCCGACGACCGGGGCGGCGGCAAGACGCTCGCGCTTGCTGGTGCCGGGGATCGATGCCGTCCAGACCGGCGCGGGGTTGTCCGCCAGCGCGAGGTTGCCGGTGGCCTTGGTCGCAGAGCCGGCGGCCTGCGCGAAGTCGGCATTGACCTGCGGTGGCGGGACGACGACCGCAACGCCGGCCAGCGCCGGATCGGGGGTCGCCGCATTGGCGATTCGCGAAAGGATCGGCTGGCGATTGCCGATGGTCGGCGTCTTGGCCTTGTCCTTTCCACCGAAGATAGCGCAGCCGCTGAGCATGCCGGCCAGCGCGAGGGCGGCAATGCTGTTGCGCAGGAAAGGCGAGAAAGTCTTGGCGTTCATATGTCCATCCATCACTGCGCGGCGGGATTGACCGCAGTGCCCGGCTCTTCCATTTCGGAAAGCGCCTCGTCGACGTCCTCCACCGCATCGAAGCCGAGCAGACCGGACATCTGCCGCGCCCGCGAGCGGAGCGACTGCGGCGCCGTGTCGTCCTTGGCGATGGCGGCGAACAAGGGGCCGGCGAGGTCTTTCTTGTCCTGTTGAAGGTAAGCCATCGCGACGAGTTCGGCGGCACTCGGGAAAAACGCATTGCCCGGTACCGCGAGCGGCTTGAGACGATCGACGACCTCCTGCGGCTTCATCTTGTCGTAGTTGGCCGAAACGCCGCGGATCGCGGCGAGGTCGCGGTAGGCCTGCGGAGCGCTGGCGTCGTCGGCCACGGCAAAGAACATCTGCGCGGCCTTGGCGGTGTCTTTCTTGTCGGCAGCGATGGCCGCGCGCAGCAGGTCCGCCGCCGCCTGGGCGCCCGGCGAGCCTTCGGTAGAAATCGCCGCCAGTTGCTGGTCCGCCTTGTCGAGATTGCCGGCATCGAGCTGGTCGAGCGCGGTGACGAACGTCTCCGAGCCTTCCTCGAGCGTCTTCTCCTGGTTCTCCTGCCACAGCAGGTAGCCACCGAAAGCGAGCAAAGCGGCGACGATCACCCCGGCGATGAGCTTGCCGTATTTCTTGGCGAACTGGGCCGCTTCATCCTGGCGTACGGCCTCGTCCACTTCGCGCAGCAGCATGTCCTGCTGCGCGTTCTCGCGCGAGGCGCGCTTGTCTTCCTCGGATTGCGGTGTCGTAGGTGTCAGGGCCACGCGGGGTCCGTTGCTGGTTTCTCTCTGCGCGCCCCGTTAGGGCCACGGGCGCGAATTCGCAATTGCCTTGTCCGCAAGTGTCCCCGGGCAGGTGAACCGCCGGTGAAGCGCGGGATCACTCGGCGCGGCGCGCAATGGCCGACCAGTAGAGCGCCTTGTAGCGCTCAACCATCTTCGCTTCCTCGAACTCGGCGCGCGCCTTGGCCCGGTTGGCCAAGCCGACGCTGGCGCGCAGCGCGGGATCGGCCGCCAAGGCTGTCAGCGCGGCGGCGAGGGCCGCCTCGTCGCCGGGCGGGACGATGAAGGGGAGGTTTTCCTTGGCGACCATCGCCGATACATCCCCGACCGCCGGCGCCGCCACTGGCACCCCGGCCGCCATCGCCTCAATTACCGAGATCGGGAATTGCTCAGATTGCGAGGAGAGTGCGAAGATGTCGAACAGGGGAGCGAGCGCGGCAGCTTCCGCGAAGCCCGGGAGGTGTACGCGGTCCTCGATCCCCAGGCGCCGCGCCTCGTCTTCGATCGCACCCCGCTCCGGCCCCTCGCCGGCGATGACAAGTTGCCATTCCTCCGCCAAGCCGGCGAAGGCGCGGACCAGCGCCGGCAGGTTCTTGATCTTGCGCAGCCCGGCGAGCGTTCCCACCCACAGTTCACCTCTGCGCTTAACCAGGCCCGGCAGCAGATCGGGCCTGGGCTTGCGGGCATAGGCCGCGGTCGGGACCCCGTTGGGGATCCGCCGTACCCGGCTGCGCGGTTGGTGCCAGGCGCGCAGCGCAACGGTTTCCAGCGTGCGCGACGGAACCACCAGCGCTGCCGTCCGCCCGAGCGCGATACGCCGATAGAGATTGCGCGCAGGCTTGAGCCCGTTCGCTTCGTCCTCGTTGAAGCCGTCCTCGTGATGAACCAGCGGCGGCAACCTATAGGCGTCGGCAAACAGGGTGTGCGCGAGCACCGCGTCCATAGCCCCCCAGTTGTAGGTACAAACGAGATCGTATGACTGCATCGCCGCGGCGAGCCGCGCCAGCCGGCCCGGCCACGGCTTGCCGGAAAGCGATGGGAACGGCGGCCAGCTGACCGGCGCCTTGCCATCGAGCAGCCCGGCAGCACCCCGCCGCGCAGGGTCGTCCGATACGATGGCGTGCTCGGCTTGGCGCCCCAGCGCGTTGACCAGTTGCACGCAGCGCACTTCCTTGCCGCCCGCGTCGAACGTCGAATGCAGATGCAGGATACGCGGCCGGGAACCCTGGGCGGTCATGCGATCTCTGCCAGCCAGTCGCCGATTGCCTCGAGGGCCGCGGGTTCGTCGAGCATCGGGGGGTGGCCGACGCGCGGCACCGTGACCGCACGCGTCCCGGGCACTTCTCGCTGCATTCGCTCGACCGTCGCAGGCGAGAGCAAGTCCGAAAGCTCGCCGCGCAGCACCAGCAAAGGCTTGCCGGCAAGTGCGCGAAAGGCCGGCCACAGATCGGCGTCGAGCCCATCGTCGGCATTGTCGAACAGGTCCGCGATGCGCATGTCGTAGTCGAAGGTGATGCGCCCGCTTCCGCTAATGCACATCACCTGCTTGGCAAGGGCTATCCACTGGGAAAGGCCGAAGTCCGGATGGGCCGCGCCCATGCTTTCGCGCAGCGCGCGCGCAGCGTGCATCCAGGTTTCGTAGCTGCCCCCCTGCCCGACATAATCGCGAATTCGCGCCACGCCCGCCGGCTCGAGATCGGGCCCGATGTCGTTGAGCGCGACACCGGCAAGCGGCCACGAATCGTCCCGCGCGATCGCCATGGCCATCACGCCGCCCATCGAAGTGCCGACGATCGCCACCGGCCCTTCCTCGCGTTCGCGCAGCAGCTGGACGACATCGCGCACGTACTGCTGCAGCGTGTAGTTCGACGAATCGCGTGAATATTCGCTTCGGCCGCGGCCGCGCATCTCGGGAACGAGGATGCGCCATTCGCCCGCGAAGCGGTCGGCAAGGGCGGTAAAATCGCGCGCGTTGCGCGTCAGGCCGTGCAAGCAGAGCAAGGTCGGCCGACCTGCATTGCTTCCGGGATATTCGCGGTAATGCAGCAGCAGGCCATCTTCGGCGCGCCACTCGCGGCCGGCGAACGGGGCCGGATTATCTTTCATTGGCGGCTTGTCCCCCGGAGCATCGAAGACCACTAATGCCAGATGCGCGCCGAACCGCAACCTGCCCCTTACCGTCCCGATCCCCGACTCCTCGCCCTGGCCGACTGGCTGACCGATCGCGTCGAATCCGCCGATTTCCCGATGCACGAGCTGCGCTTTCGCAACCGCCGCTGGGACGGGGCGGTCGGGCTGGCGGACCTGTCGGATGAGCAATGGATTGGCCATTTCGGCAAATTCGAGCCTTTGCCCGAAAACCTGCCTCAGCCGCTCGCCCAGCGGTACCATGGCCACCAGTTCCGGGTGTACAATCCCGAAATCGGCGACGGCCGCGGCTTTACCTTCGCCCAGCTGCGCGATGCACCCGGCCGCCTGCTCGATCTGGGCACCAAGGGCAGCGGGCTGACCCCCTACAGCCGCACCGCGGACGGCCGGCTGACGCTGAAGGGCGCCGTACGCGAAATCCTGGCGACCGAAATGCTCGAGGCGCTCGGCGTCTATACCTCCAAGACTTTCTCGGTGATCGAGACCGGCGAAGCGCTGGAGCGCGGCGACGAGCCCTCTCCCACCCGCTCTGCCGTGCTCGTGCGCCTCAGCCACTCGCACATCCGCATCGGCACGTTCCAACGCCTCGCCGCCCTCGGGGAGTCTGACCACATGCGTGCGCTGGCCGAATACTGCTTGGAGACCTATCCCGGCCCGCCGCCGCCCGAAGACGCACCGGGGCGCGACGAACCGGCCGCACGGCTGATGCACCAGGCGGTCGAGCGGCTGGCCGATCTCGCCGCGAGCTACATGGTCGCCGGGTTCGTCCACGGGGTGCTCAATTCCGACAACATGAACGTCACCGGCGAAAGCTTCGACTACGGGCCGTGGCGCTGGCTGCCGCAATGGGACCCCGCCTTCACCGCCGCCTATTTCGACCATGGCGGGCTCTACGCCTTCGGCCGCCAGCCCGAGGCGATCCACTGGAACCTCGGCCAGCTGGCCATTGCCCTGCGGACGATCTGCGAACCCGAACCGCTGGTCGCCGCATTCAACCGCTTCGGCGATTGCTACAGCGCGGCGATGGCGCGGCGCTTCTGCTGGCGACTCGGTGTCACCGGCGCCGACCGCGACTGCGCGGTCGCCTTGATCGGCGCGGCAGAGCGGACGATGCGCGAGGGCAAGCTCGGCCCCGATGCGTTCTTCTTCGCCCACCGCGGGGGCCGCGGCGCGAGCGGTGAGCTGGCGCAGGCCCTGGCCCCGTTCCAGCCGGTACCCGGCGACCATCCCTACTGGGACGGCGCGGGTCCGCAGGCGATGCTGATCGACGAAGTCGAAGCGATCTGGGCCGCGATTGCCGAGCGCGACGACTGGCAGCCGCTCTACGACAAGGTCGCGGCGCTCCGCCGCATGGGCGATGCCCTCGGCGAGCCGCCCGCTCCCGCGGGGCACGGCAATTAGTTTCATCTAAACCCTAGCCGGACTGGCTTGCTTAAGGCGGAGCCGCTATCAGCCCCCAACTATCCCGTTAGAAACTCAGTTAACCTGTCAAAACGTCTTGGGTGACAACCTGATCATATCCACCGAGCCGGCCACCGGCCAGGAGCTGTGGCGCGGCAATGCCGGCAACGTCGACGAGACCGTCGAGCGCGCCCGCCGTGCCTGGCCGGCCTGGGCTGCGCAGCCGCTCGCCAAGCGAATCGAGCTGGTTCGCCGCTTTTCCAACGAAGTGCTGAAGGAGCAGGACGCCTTCGCAGAGCTGATCGCGCGCGAAACCGGCAAGCCGCTGTGGGAAGCGCGCACCGAGGTCGAAGCGGTGATCGCCAAGGTCGAGATCTCGATCCGCGCCTATGCCGAGCGGACGGGTCAGCGCAAGCTCGACTCCGCCCTGCGCGGCAGCGCGGCGGTGCGGCACAAGCCGCACGGCGTCATGGCGGTGCTCGGCCCGTACAATTTTCCCGCCCACCTGCCCAACGGACACGTCGTGCCGGCGCTGATCGCCGGGAATGCGGTAATCCTCAAGCCGAGCGAAAAGACCCCTGCGACCGGCGAATTCCTGATGACGCTGTTCAACCGGGCCGGGATCAGCGCGGCGCTGGTACAAGTGCTCCACGGCGGGCCGGAGGAAGGCAAGGCGCTGGTCGCGCATCCGGGAATCGACGGGGTCCTCTTTACCGGCAGTGCCCAGGCGGGGATCGCCATCAATCGCAAGCTGGCGACCAATCCGGGCAAGATCGTGGCGCTCGAGATGGGCGGCAACAACCCGATCGTCCTGTGGGATACGCCGAAGATTCACGATGCGGTGAACCTAATCGTGCAATCGGCCTTCACCACCGCCGGGCAGCGCTGCACCGCCGCGCGCCGTCTGATCGTCAAGACAAGCATGTACGACGAGACAATCGCCGAATTGAAGAGCACGACCGAGCGCATAATCATCGGCGCTCCCTTCGACGAGCCGGCGCCGTTCATGGGCCCCGTGATCGACGAGGCCGCCGCCGATCAGCTGACCGAGGCGTTTCTCTATCTGCTGTCGAACGGCGGCAAGCCGATCACCCACATGCGCCGCCCGCGCAAGGGCCTGCCCTTCGTCACCCCCGGCATCATCGACATCACCGACATGTCCGAACGCCCCGACGTCGAACTGTTCGGGCCGCTGCTGCAAGTGGTGAAGGTCGACGATTTCGACGCGGCCATCGCCGAAGCCAACAACACCCGGTTCGGGCTCTCGGCCTCGCTGATCGGTGGCAACCCGCAGGATTACAACCGCTTCTGGGCCAACATCCGCGCGGGAATCGTCAACTGGAACCGTCCGACCAACGGCGCGAGCTCGGCGGCTCCGTTCGGCGGCATCGGCCTTTCGGGTAATCATCGCCCGGCGGCATTCTACGCCGCGGACTATTGCGCCTACCCGGTCACGAGCACCGAGATGGAGCAGCCGCGCGCCAGCCTCGGGGTCGGATTCAAGGACGCCTGAGCCGGTCGGTCACTCGCCGTTGGTGACGAGATCGACCGAAGTCAGGCCGTTCTTCTGCTTGCGGGCATAGACCACGAAGCTGCTCCCCGCCTTGGTCCCGCCGAGCGTGTTTTCGCCATCGATCAGCGCGCGGTCGGTGGAAAACCCGGCATTGCTTGCCCTGGTGAAATAGAAGTCGATGACTTCATCCAACGGCACCGGGGTGAGGAAATTGACGACCCTCAGATGGCACTTGCCGGCGTCGCTTCCGGCCGCCTCCTGCACGGCCCCGCGCGGGTAGACCGGAAACGCGGCCGGCATCTTCGCCGCCCAGCTCGCCGAGTAGGTCGCCGCTTCGGCGCAGTTCTCGCTGCCGCCGGGCGAGGCGGCGGCGCGTGCCGCAGCCGTCAGCGTGGCGCCGGCCGGCAGCGAGCCGGAGACTTTGCGGGCGTCGGGCGCCTTTTTCATCCGCCCCGGGCCGCCCACCAGCTTGAGCGCGTCGGCGCGCGCCGCGGCGGTCGCTTCGGCCGAACTGTCTTCCACCGGAATCGAACCATCGCCGTCGGGCAAGTCGGCCGCGGCGTTCGCGCGATTCTGTTCGACCAGATCGGGATCGACCATGATCCGGTCCTGCAGCGCGGCATTCATCGCCGGATCGCCTTCGGGCTTGGCCGCCGGCTCTCCGCTGTCGCAGGCGGCGAGCAACAGAAACGGGGCGAGGAGCAGGACTGAACGGTTCATCGAATCTACCCTGACAGGCGGGCCGAGACCCGCGGACCGCGCGGCTATACAGCCGAACGGCCGGCCAAAGACACATCGCAATCGAGCCGTCCCGAATTGGGATGGCCGGGGAGCCGCAAAACTCAAGGCGCCCGCACGGTCTCCCGCACGGACGCCTTGGCGCGACCCCTCGAAGTTTGCGACTCGGGAGCCGCGCACCGGCTATGCCCAACAGGGAAAGGCTAGCCGATATCGGTCGGTGTTCTAGCGGCAACCGCCCTTGTCGACTTCCTTGCCGACAAACGCCCCCGCGGCAGCGCCGAGGATGGTGCCGAGCGTGCGGTCGCCGCGGGTGTCGATCGAACGGCCGAGCAGCGCGCCGGCGGCCGCGCCGACAATGAGGCCGGTCGTTCCATCGCGGCGGCTGCAGTAGGTGCGGCCGTCGTTGCCGCGCCACACGCGCGTGTCGCGATAGACGGGCTCGGCGTAGTAGGTGCGCTGCGGCTGATAGTAACCGTACGAGCCATAGCCGGAGGAGCGGTAGCGGTCCGAACGATAGCGGTCGTAGTCGCGATCGTGGCCGCGGCGGTGGTCCCAGCCACGGTGCCTGCCGCGGTCGCCCTTGTGCTGCCAGGTATCGGTTTCGTAAGCGCTGTGCGCGGCGCCCGGAAGCCCGAAATCGGCGGCCGATGCGGCGGCGGGGAGTGCCATGCCGGCGACGGCCAGCGTCGCGGCTGCGTTGCGGAAGACTGTATTCATGTCACAACTCCTTTGTGGCTGTTCGAGCCGGTGGTTCATAAATACGGCGTCTTTTCTGAACATCATGCAACGCGGTTGCAAGGAATGACAACGCCTTGTTTTCCTTGCCAGATAACTTTGGTTTGCCGGCTTGCCGCCCGTCCGGGCGCGGCGTAGGTCCGCCGCGATGAGCGAAACGGGCACGCATTATGACCGGACCGGGCTGGCGAGCGCCATCGGCGCGCATGTCTTCTGGGGCTCGATGCCGCTTTATCTGCAGCTCGTACGCACCGTACCCGCGGTCGAATACGTCGCCTGGCGAATCCTGTTCACCATCCCGCTTTGCCTTGCAGTCATCGCCTGGCGGCGCGCCTGGCCCGAACTGCGCACGGCAATGCGCGACCGCAAGACGATGCTCACCTTGCTCGCCAGTTCGATCCTGATCGGGGTCAACTGGTTCCTCTACGTGTGGTCGATCCAGACCGGTCACGTCTACGCGGCGAGCCTCGGCTACTACATCCTGCCGCTGACGATGATGCTGCTCGGCCTTGTCGTGCTCGGCGAAAAGCTCACCCGCTGGCAGTGGCGCGCTATCGCCATCGCCGGGGTGGGCGTGGCGATCCTCGCCGCGGGTGCCCTCTCCACCCTGTGGCTGAGCCTGAGCATGGCCATCACCTTCGGGCTCTACGGTCTGCTGCGCAAGACCGTGAAGGCAGGCCCGCTTCCCGGGCTGACTCTCGAGGCGGCGATCCTCGCTCCGATCTCGCTCGCGCTGGCCTGGTGGTATGCGGCGAGCCCCGCAGGCTCGGCGCTGGCGCAAGGGCCGCTGGTGGCCTTCGCCGTGGCGATGGGCGGCCCGATGACGGCGTTTCCGCTGATCATGTTCGCTTTTGCCGCGCGGCGCCTGCCCTACACGGTGATCGGGTTCCTGCAGTTCAGCTCGCCGACGATCGTCTTCCTGCTCGGCCTGCTGGTCTTCGGCGAGGAGCTGCACCCCGCCCAGCTCGCCTGCTTCGCGTTGATCTGGACGGCCGCGGCGGTGTTCCTGTGGGACGCGTTCCACAACGCCCGGCGCACCCGGGCGCCGGTCGCTCCCGCCGCCTAGGCGAGTCGCCAGCTCAGCGTTTCGCCGGCGTGGAAGGGGACCAGCACCTCGCCTTCCGCCGCGATCTCCGCCGGGACTTCGACCGGGGTTTGTTCGAGTGTCACGCTGCCTTCGTTGAGCGGCAGGCGGTAAAAGCGCGGCCCGTTCTCGCTGGCAAAGGCCTCCAACCGGTCGAGCGCGTCCTCCGCATCGAATACCGCCGCGTAGCTTTCGAGCGCGAAGGGGGCATTGAAGATGCCGGCGCATCCGCAGGCGGCTTCCTTCAAATGCCGGGCATGCGGCGCGCTGTCGGTGCCGAGGAAGAACTTCGCACTGCCCGAAGTCGCCGCCTTGCGCAGTGCCAGGCGGTGATGCTCGCGCTTCGCGACCGGCAGGCAATAGGCGTGCGGCCGGATCCCGCCGACCAGCATGGCGTTGCGGTTGATGTGCAGGTGCTGGGGAGTAATCGTCGCCCCGACGTTCTCCCCCGCGCTCTCGACGAACTGCACCGCATCGGCCGTGGTCACGTGCTCGAACACGATCCGCAGCTCGGGCAGCTCGCGGGTCAACGGTTCGAGCGCACGCTCGATGAACACCGCCTCGCGGTCGAACACGTCGATATCCGGGGTCGTCACTTCGCCATGCACGCACAGCGTCATGCCGATCTGGGCCATGCGCTCGAGCACCGGCATGATCTCGCTCAGGGCCGTGACGCCGTGCGCCGAGTTTGTCGTCGCGTTGGCCGGGTAGAGCTTGGCTGCGGTGAAGACGCCCTCGGCGAAGCCCCGCGCAACCTCAGCGGGGTCGGTCGCGTCGGTCAGGTAGCAGGTCATCAGCGGAGTGAAATCCGCACCCTTGGGCAGAGCGGCAAGGATCCGCTCGCGGTAGGCGACGGCGCTCGCCACGTCGGTCACCGGCGGCGAAAGATTGGGCATGACGATCGCGCGGGCGAACTGCCGCGCGGTGTGATCGACGACGGCGCGCAACATATCGCCGTCGCGCAAATGCACGTGCCAATCGTCGGGGCGGCGGATGGTCAGGCGCTTCGCGGACATCGCCGCCCGATAGGACGCGCGCGGTCATGCCACAAGCACCCGCTTGCCGCGACCGGCCCGGCGCGAGGAACCGCAGCAAGGATCCAGCGTTGGATGGCGAAACAGGTTTCCACAAATTCAATGAGCTGACATTGACCGACGACGAACAAGTGAGTTCGCGCCCGTCTCAGGCGATGGGCAATCCAAGAGACTTCGACGACAGTGCGGAGCGGTTCCGGGATGAAAATCCCGAGGCCCGTTTCGTCGGCTCGTCGGGTGTCATGTTCGAGCAGGCCATGGCGCAGACGCGCATGGCGATATGCCTGAGCGACCCTCAGCTTCCCGACACGCCGATCGTCTTCGCCAACAAGGCGTTTCGAAACCTCACCGGCTATGACGAGGACGAGATCGTCGGCCGCAACTGCCGCTTTCTTCAGGGTCCGGATACCGATCCGAAGCAAGTGAAGAAAATGCGTGAGGCGATTTCGAACGAGGATGTCGTGGTCGTCGAACTGCTCAATTATCGCAAGGACGGTTCCAGTTTCTGGAACGCCCTGCATCTCGGCCCGATTTACGACGACACGGGCAACCTCAAGTACTTCTTCGGCAGCCAGTGGGACGTTTCCGACGTCCGCGCATCGCGCGCCGAAGAACACTATGCCCGCGAAATGGCCCGCGAACTGTCGCACCGGATGAAGAACATGTTCTCGGTCATCTCCGGCATCGTCAACGTCACGGGCCGGATGCGCGGGGTCGAGTCCGAAGCGCGCGAGATCAACGAGCGCGTGCAGGCGCTGGGGCGTGCCTACGAAACGACGCTCGACGATGCCTCTGCCGGACGCATCGAAATCGGCCAGGCGATCCGCGCGATCCTGCAGCCCTACGACGTCGGCGAAGGCCACCTCCGCCTGCTCGGCAACGGCGTTCGCGTACCCTTCGCTGCGGTTTCCAGCATCGGAATGGTCCTGCACGAACTGGCCGCCAACGCCACCAAGCATGGCGCGTGGACTCGCGACGGCGGGCTGGTCGAAGTCGACTGGCGGGAAAAGGGCGAAGGCGAGGACCGCATGCTCGAAGTTACGTGGCGCGAGAAATTCGGTCCGGAAGTGAGCGCCCCGAAGGACAGCGCCGGTTCGGGCAACGCGATCATCGATCGGCTGCTGCGCTTCGCCAACGGACGTATCGATCGCGAATGGCGCAAGGACGGCCTCGTCGCGACGGCGCGCCTCCCGATCTGGAAGGCTGAGTAAATGTGTGATTCCGATGCGGCGTGCCACGTCCTCCTGCTCGAAGACGAACCGATGATCCTGATGGATCTCGAATTCGCGGCGGAAGCGTGCGGTTGCAGCGCGCTGTGCGCCACCAACGTCAAACAGGCCCTCAGACACCTCGAAAACGGCGGGCCGGTCCGTGTCGGCGTTCTCGATGTCAATCTTGGCCAGGGGCAGACCTGCGAACCGGTGGCCCGCGAGCTCGAACGCCGCGGAATTCCCTATATCCTCCATTCGGGCGATCTCGACCGCCAGGACGAAACCGTTCGCTCGCTCAATGCGCAGCTCATTCCCAAGCCGGCCAATGCCGACCACGTGATTTCGACCGCGATGAACCAGGTCGGGCGCAAGTGCGCCTGACGCGCTCGCGAGCTAGAGGCGCGGCCGGACCAGCAGCGGCTTGAACAGTTTGCGGCTCGGCCGCAGCACGATCACCAGCACGCCTCCGGCAGCGATGGCCGCCCCGAGCAGCAGCAGCGGCCCGACCCGGTCGCCGGTGATCGCCGCGCCGGCAGCGATGGTGAACATCGGGGTCATCAGCGTCAGCGGCGCAATCAGGTTCGCGTCGTACCCCTTGAGCAGGTCGAAATAGAGCGTGTGCGCGCCCAGCGAGACGACGCCCGCGGAGAAGACCAGCGCGGCGATGAGCTCCCAGCCGCCGGCGGCGACGGCGGCGACCTGGCCGTGCTCGAGCAGCAGGCTGAGCGGCATCAGCACCGCGACCGATGCGACCGCGGCCCAGGCCTGCAGGCGGATCGATTCAAGCTCGATCCGCTTGAGGAATACCGAGCCGAGCGCGCCGACCAGCGCCGAAGCGAAGACGAACAGCAGGCCGTAGCTGCTCGACCACCCGCTCGGGGAGGCGATCGCGACGCCGACGCCCGCGAAGGTCAGGCCGATGCCGACCCCGCGCCGCCAGCCGATTCGCTCGCCGAGGATGGCGATTGCGAACAGCACGGTGAGCGGCGCGCCCGACAGGTTGACCACCGCCGAAGCCGAGGGCGTCGCATCCTGCAGGCCGACGAACAGCAAGGCAAACGAACCGCCGCTGACCGCGAAGGTCACCAGCAGCACCTTGGGCAGGCTGGCCGGGAGGGGGCGCAGCCAGCGCAACAGCGCGAGAAGCACGAGCAGCGAGCGCATCGCCGCATAGGCCAGCGGCGGGACGCCGAGTCCCTCCACCACCAGCCGGCTGACGACCACGTTGAGGGCCCAGACAAAACAGATTGCGGTCAGCAACAGAAAGGCACGTAAAGGCATGAGTCGGGCCCCCTTACCGATTTGCCGCGGCCCCTGCACCCCGCGATCGGGCACCTTCGCTATTGATTCCCGCCACCGCGGTGCCACCTTGCAGCCCATGCCTGCCCCACGCCTCACCAGCCGCGCCGTCCTGCGCATCGCCCCTCAGGAACCCGGCGAGGACGTCGCCGCCTTCCTCCAGGGACTCGTCACCAACGACGTGACCGGCGAGCTGCCCGCCTACGCCGGGCTGCTGACCGCCCAGGGCAAGACGCTGTTCGATTTTCTGGTCTGGCCCGGCGCCGACGGGTCGCTGCTGCTGGACTGCGAGGCCGAGGCCGCGGACGAGCTTGCGAAGCGCTTGTCGCTGTACCGGCTGCGCCGCAAGATTTCGATCGAGCGCGACGATACGCTGGGCGTCTACTGGCAGGCCGAACTCGGCGACGGCGGCGCGCCCGACCCGCGTCTGCCGGACCTCGGCGAGCGGTGGATCGCCAAGCGCCAGGCCGATGAGGTTTCGGCGGACGAAGCCTGGACGAAGCACCGCCTGTCGCTCGGCGTCCCGGAAGGCCGCGCCGAACTGTCCGACATCCTCTGGCTCGAAACCAATGCGGTCGAACTCAATGGCGTCAGCTTTTCCAAGGGCTGCTACATCGGCCAGGAGAACACCGCGCGAATGAACTGGCGGCAAAAGGTCAATCGCCGTCTCGTCGTGGTGCCGCTCGGCACCTCGGATGAACGGCGCCGAAAGGCCGACCATCCGGCTCTCGGGCTGGCGATCGATCACTTGCGGATCGATGATATCGATTCCGCGAATGCGCCCGTCTGGCTACAACTGTAGTTGAACGAAAGGCGCGCACGCCCGCTGCGGGGCGGCAATAGGATCGGGTTCGCAGCCGCCATCGTGGCGGCCAGGAGAACCGACCTTGAAAACTGCTTTGATTGCCGCGTGCCTCGCCCTTGCAGCCGGTGTGACCGCCCCCGTCGCCGCACGGCCGGCGCAAGACGGTGTGAAAGTCGATTCGGAGACGCGCCAGGCGGTGATCCGCGACCTCGGCGAGAAAATGCGCGATGGCTACGTCTTTCCCGAGGTGGCCGAACGCACGGCGAAGGCGCTGGCGGAGAAGGAACGCAAGCACGGCTATGACAGCCTTGAAACGGCCGAGGCCTTCGCCGCCGCGCTGACCGAAGACCTGCGCCGCATCGGGCAGGACGGCCACTTCGGCGTGCGCTACGATCCCGCTTTCGTCCCGCCTCCCGAATCCGACGAGGCGCCGGGCGCCGACGAGATCGAACGCCTGCGCCGCCGCCACGAACAGATGGGCTATGGCATCGAGCGCGTGGCACGGCTCGAAGGCAACATCGGCTATCTCGACGTCCGCAGTTTCGGCATGCCCGACTTCACCGGCCCGGCGTTCGAAGGCGCCATGCGGCTGCTCCAAGGCAGCGATGCCGTGATAATCGACCTGCGGAGCAACGGCGGCGGCAACGCCGGCAGCGTTGCCGAGCTGATAAGCCACTTCTTTGCCCATGGAGACGAGAGGCATCTCAACGACATCTACTGGCGTCCGACGGGCGAAACCCGCCAGTACTGGACCAATCCCGCGGCGGAAACGCGCTACACAGGGCCGGTCTATCTCGTGACCTCGAATTACACGTTCTCGGGCGGCGAAGAGTTCGCCTTCGACATGCAAACGCAGAAGCGGGCGAGGATTTATGGCGAGACGACCGGCGGCGGCGCCAATCCCGGCCGGGGCGTGAAACTCGCGGGAGGCTTCACCGCGTTCATCCCGTCGGGCCGGGCCATCAACCCGATTACGCACACCAACTGGGAACATGTCGGCGTCAAACCCGATGTCGCGCTGCCCGCCGCCGGCGCCCTGCAGGCGGCCTACGTCGCAGCCCTGCAGGCCGCGGCGAACGACGCCGAAGGCGAGGACAAGGCCGAATATGCCGCTCTGATCGAACGCGCTCAGCACGGCGAGGCGAATTTGCCGCGGTGGGAGGCGCCGGCGCGGCCCTGAGCGGCGCTCGGCAAACCCCGTTCAGCCTCCGATCGGGCCGTTCCGTACCAGCACCGCGGTCAACATCCGCTCCGCATCGTCGCGCGCCGCACTGCGTTCGAGACCGAGCGAATTGGCCAGCTGGCGGCCGAGCAGGGCGTCGCCGAGAGCAAGCAGGACGAGCGACAGAGTCACCCGGTGCATCGCGTCGCTGCCCTGGTGGCTCGCTTCCTCGGGACGAAGCTCGTCGACCAGATCGTGGATCGATTCGACGATCGGGTCGAGCGCATCTTCGTTGCCGGTCAACAGCATCCAGCTTGCCAGCGCCCCGGCGCCTTCGCTGTCGAAGGCGTCGAAGGTCAGATCGACAACCTCGCGCGGGCTGCCGATCCCGGCGCGCGTCGCTCGCACGGCGTCGGCAATGGTCTCGCACACGGTGTACGCCAAGTGCTCGGCCAGAGCCTTCTGCAGGCCCGAAGCGGAGCCGAAATGGTGCAGCAGGTTGGCGTGAGTCCGGCCGATGCGCCCCGCCACGGCCTTCAGCGTGACGGACTGCGGGCCGGTCTCGATAAGCAGAGCCCGCGCCGCTTCGAGCGCCGCGGTACGGGATTCTTCGGGGCTCAATCGCTTGCGCTTTGCCATAAATGTCGGTGCTCTTTTGAACCGGGGACCGTCTCGCCCGGCAGGCCAGGGCCGGATGGAATCGCACGAGACTGAGGTGCTCGTGGCATTCGCACGACCCGATGGCAACTTTGGGGGGCACTTCGCCCAGCGGGAGGGCGGTCCTTATTGACATCAATGTAAGTTATGCATATCTCCCGGTCGTTACGGAGCCTTGCCATGAATGCCACTGCACGAATCGAACGCCCGAACGCCGGCCCGACGCCGACCCCGGCGGACCTGACGATCACCCCGCGCGACAGCCGCTTCGGCCGCGGCGAGACGATGCAGCGCTGGTGGTGCAATGCCGACCCGGTGGCGACGGCGTGGATGAACTCGCTTTCGGCCAGCTTCCCGCTCGGCGAAGGGCTGTTCATCGAGAGCGTCAAGGCGTTTCGCGACGGTGCCCCGCCCCGCCTGGCCAGTGAAATCCGCGCTTTCGTGAAGCAGGAAGTCAACCACACGAGGGAGCACCTCGCCTTCAACCGCGCCGCGGCCGAAAGCGGCTACGACATGAGCGGCCTGGAAGCGCGCATCGCGCACAACGTCGCCATCGCCCGAACCCGGCCGCCGGTGGTTCAACTCGGCGTCACCATCGCGCTCGAGCATTTCACCGCGATGTTCGCCCACCTGTTCCTCAAGGACGCAAAGGCCTTCTTCGACCCCAACGGGCCGCAGGCCGACATCTGGCGTTGGCACGCGGTCGAGGAAATCGAACACAAGGGCGTCGCTTTCGACACCTACCTGCACGCGACCCGCGGCTGGTCGCGCTGGCGCCGCTGGAAGCTCAAGGCGCTGACCATGCTGCTGGTCACCGGGCGTTTCGTCGGCCACCGCAGCCACGACGCGCTCGACCTGATGGCGCAGGACGGGATTACCGGCTGGAAAGCCAGGGCCAGGCTCACATGGTACCTGGTCGGCAAACCCGGCGTCCTGCGGCGCATCTTTCCGGCCTGGGCGGCGTACTTCCTGCCCGGCTTCCACCCGTGGAATCGCGACGACCGCGAACTGATTACCCGATACGAAAGCGACTTCGCCGATGCGGTGATGCCGGCGGAATAACGCGCTGGCGCGGCTTGCGCCCCCGGCGCGGCGCGCTATCCCCGGCACATGCACGAACAAGCGCAAGCTCTGAACGCATTCGACCTTGGCGCGATAGTCTTCGTCGCCGCGGCCGTCCTCGGCACCTTCAATCACCACGTGCTCAAGCTGCCGCATGTCATCGGCCTGACGGTGATGGGCGCGATCGCCTCGATCGGGTTGCTGCTGGCCAATGCCTTCATCCCCGCTGTGACGCTCGACGACAATGTGCGCGCCTTGCTCGAGCAGATGAATTTCACCGAGACGCTGCTGCAAGGGATGCTCAGCTTTCTGCTGTTCGCCGGCGCCCTTCACGTCAATCTCGACGACCTCAAGAAGGACTGGTTTCCGGTCCTCATGCTCTCGACCGTGGGGGTGATCATCTCGACGGTCCTCATCGGGGTGATGATGTGGGCCATCGGCACGGCACTCGGCGCGTCGATGGCGCCGATCTGGTACTTCGTTTTCGGCGCACTGATTTCGCCGACCGACCCGGTTTCCGTGCTCGGCGTACTGCGCGAGGAGAATGTCCCGGGCCGTTTGCAGGCGATCGTTGCCGGCGAAAGCCTGTTCAACGACGGTGTCGGGATCGTCGTCTTCACCATCCTTCTCGGGGCGGCGCTCACCGGCCAGGACTTCTCGCTGCTCGAAGGCGCGCACATGTTCGTGGTCGAGGCCGGTGGCGGCATCCTGGTCGGCTTTATCGTCGGCTGGCTCGGCTACCGGGCGATGCGCTCGATGGACGATTATGCGCTCGAAGTGACGATCAGCCTCGCGGTCGTGATGGGCGGCTATGCCCTGTGCAGCGCGGTTCACGTTTCCGGTCCGCTGGCGATGGCCGTCGCCGGCCTGCTGATCGGCAACCACGGTGTGACTTACGCGATGAGCGACACGACGCGCGACTACGTCATCAAGTTCTGGGAGCTGATCGACGAGATGCTCAACTCGGCGCTGTTCCTGCTTATCGGCCTGGAAATGATCGTCATCGTCGCCGGACTGCAGCACGCTGCGTTCGGCTTGCTGGCGGTGCCGGCCGTGCTGCTCGCCCGCGCGCTCTCGGTCTCGCTTTCGACCCGCGCGGTGCCCGCCGCCAAGCCGCAGGCGCCCGGCAGCTGGCAAGTGCTGGTCTGGGGCGGCCTGCGTGGCGGTATCTCCATTGCGCTGGTGCTCTCGCTCCCTGTCGGGCCGACGCGCGACCTGCTGCTCGCCGCCACCTTCGCCGCGGTGCTGTTCTCGGTGCTGGTCCAGCGCGCGACGCTCGGCCGCATGATCGAGCGGCGGCAGGAGCGCGAGGAGGACCCGGACGACGTGCCCGAGACTCTCCATTAGAAAAAATCGTTTTCCTACACGGCGGCGATCGGCCTAGGCTCCGGCCGATGCCAACCCCGCTGCACACCCCCCCGGCCCAACGCTTTCGCGCGGCGGTGCGGCTTGCGCGAATTCTTTTCCGGCCCGGTATGTGTAACCCGCTCGAACCGTGATTTTTCTTCAACTAAATGCCTGACGATGCAGCATTTTCAAGACTTCTCGCCAAGCTTACACCTGTAACTGAAGTAACCCCGGCTCGGGACGGTTTCGGCAAGCCACCGCCCCGGAGGCAGGCCCGGCATTTCGGCCCGGATCACCCGTTGCGGGAGTCCGGATCGACCGGGGCGTTCGCCCAGGCGACGAGGTCGAAATCGTCGGGCATCTGCAGGAACAGGTTGGCCACCGGGGTCAGCAGCCGGGTGACGTGGCCCTTGCCGCTCCGGTCCTCGAGATAGACCAGGTCGCCCTTGCCGATCGGGATCTTCGTCCCGTCGCCGACTTCGGCCTCGATGTCGCCGACGACGTTGATGGTGAAGGTCTTGCGCGGGGCCTGGTGCCAGTCTTCGGTGCCCTGGGCGATCGAGGTGGCGACGACTCCGGTCACCGGCAGCGGCTTGGGCGTGCCCTGCACCGTGACCTTGCCGACGTGGCTCACGCCCTTCTCGTCGGCGTAGATGTGGATGATCTCCATCAGCCCCGAGGGCCCCTTGGCCGGGCCGTTCGGCAGCGGCTGTCCCTCGCTCTGGTCTTCCTGCGCGCATGCGCCGGTGGCGAACAGTGCGGTGAGCGCGGTGCCCGCGGCAATCAGTGTACGGCGATCGGTGTTCATGTCTCTCTCCCTTGTCCCGCGCATGGTCTAGACGAGCATTCCGCCCCTGCAATTGCTTTTCGGGTCGTTCGCGCTATATGGTCGCGCTCGCGCCCCGGGCCCGTGCGAAGCCGTGCTTCGAACGCCGGGGCGCTCGCTTTTTTGCCCCTTTCCGCGTCACAGCAAGGTCACTGCCATGTCCCGTCGCCGCCAGATTTACGAAGGCAAGGCCAAGATCCTCTACGAGGGCCCCGAGCCGGGCACGATCATCCAGTACTTCAAGGACGATGCCACCGCCTTCAACGCCCAGAAGAAGGGCACGATCAACGGCAAGGGCGTGATCAACAACCGCATCAGCGAGCACGTGTTCACGCGGCTGAGCCACATCGGCATCCCCACGCACTTCATCCGCCGGCTCAACATGCGCGAGCAGCTCGTGCGCCAGGTCGAGATCATCCCGCTCGAGGTCGTCGTGCGCAACGTCGCCGCCGGTTCGATCTCCAAGCGCCTCGGCATCGAGGAAGGCGAGCCCCTGCCGCACACGCTGATCGAGTACTATTACAAGGACGATGCGCTGAACGACCCGATGGTCTCCGAAGAGCACATCGCCTGTTTCGGCTGGGCATCGAACGAAGAGATGCAGGACATGTCGAGCATGGCGATCCGCATCAACGACTTCATGAGCGGCATGTTCTCGGCCATCGGCATCCGCCTGGTCGATTTCAAGCTCGAGTTCGGGCGCATCTGGGACGGGGATTATTCGCGGGTCATCCTGGCCGACGAGATCAGCCCGGACGGCTGCCGGCTGTGGGACATGACGAGCGGCGAGAAGCTCGACAAGGACCGCTTCCGCCGCGATCTGGGCGGCGAGGAAGAGGCCTACCAGGAGGTCGCCCGCCGTCTCGGCCTGCTGCAGGAAGACGCCGGACCCGGCGAGGTCTTCGACCTCTCCGCTCACCGCACGAAGCTGCGCGGGACCCCGGCGAAAAAGAAGTAGCCGCCGTCCCGCCCCCTGGTCGTCGGTACGACGAGGCGCGCGCTCCCTCGCCGAATCTGCACCCTGCTGCTTGGGGCGGCGGGAAATTCCTGTCAGCGCGACGGCGCCGAGCCATTGCCCGTTCACACTTCCTGCGGCAGTAACAGCGGCGATGAATTTTCGCCTCCTGCTTTCCGCGCTTCTCCTCCCCCTTGCCGCATTCGTCCAGACGCCGCTCCAGGCGCGGGACACCGCAACTGCCGTCGTCGCGGCCCAGGCGCCCGAGACCGACTGGGCGTTCGAAACGAGCGACCTGCCGGTCGATCCCGCCTATCGTTTCGGCACGCTGGACAACGGGATGCGCTACATCATCCGCCGCAATGCGACCCCCGCCGGGCAGGCGATGGTATGGATGCGGATCGACGGCGGTTCGCTGTCCGAGCATGACGCGGAACGCGGCTACGCCCATTTCATCGAGCACATGGCGTTCAACGGCTCAACCCACATCCCCGAAGGCGAGATGGTCAAGCTGCTCGAGCGCGAAGGTCTCGCGTTCGGTGCCGACACCAACGCCTCGACCGGATTCGACCAGACGATCTACAAGCTCAACTTGCCGCGCAACGACGGCGAACTGCTCGATACGTCGCTGATGCTGATGCGCGAGATCGCCAGCGAGCTGAGCTTCGACCAGGCCGCGATCGATCGCGAAAAAGGCGTGGTGCTTTCCGAAAAGCGCGTCGGCGACACCTATGCCTATCGCAACATGCTCGACAATCTCGAATTCCAGTATCCCGGCGCGCGGCTGACCCAGCGCCTTCCCATCGGCACGACCGAGACTCTGCAAAACGCGACTTCGGACAGGTTGCGCGCGCTGTGGCGCCGACTCTACCGGCCCGAGGACACGGCGATCGTCGTCGTCGGCGATTTCGACCCCGATGCCGTCGAGGCGGAGATCCGCCGGCACTTCGCCGACTGGCGCGGACCGCCGGCGCTCGACGAGCCGGGCGCGGGGCCGATCGACTACAGCCTGCGCGGCGATACCGCGGTCCATCTGGACCCGGCGCTGTCGGAGCGGGTTACCGTTTCCGTCACCGGCCCCTATCTCGACGAGCCCGACACCGTCGCCAGTCGCCGCGCCAAGCTCATGCGTTCGATCGGCTATGGCATCATCAACCGCCGCCTCCAGCGCCTCGCGCGGACCGACGACCCGCCGTTCCGCGGCGCCGGCTTGGGAACGGGCGACGTGTTCAAGGTCGGACGGACCAGCAACCTCATCGTCGATGCCGCAGAAGGCGAATGGAAGCGCGGACTGGCTGTCGCTCAGGCCGAATACCGCAAGGCCCTGGCCTTCGGCGTCACCCAGGCCGAAGTCGACGAACAGCTCGCCAATATGCGCACCGCGCAGGAAAACGCCGCCGCCGGCGCCGACACGCGCTCCAACGCCGATTTCGTCGGGGCGGCGCTTGGCCTGCTGCAAGACGGACAGGTCCCCACAACGCCGCAAAGCTCGCTCGAACGGTTCAGGGAAGTCGAACCGCTGATCACGCCCGCTGCAGTCATGGCCGCGCTGCGCGACGAGCTGCTCCCGCTGGACGATCCCATGATCCGCTTCGAAGGCCGGACGGCACCCGAAGGCGGCGCCGCAGCCTTGCGCACGGCATGGAACGAAGGGATGCAGGCCGAGCTCAAGCAGGACGAACAGGCCAAGCTGACCGACTTCGGATATACCGACTTCGGCACGCCCGGCACCGTCGTCTCCGACACGACCGAGCCCCAGTTCGGCATCCGCACGATCCGTTTTGCCAACGGTTTGCGGCTCAACCTCAAACCGACCAAGCTCGAGAACGACCGCATCTCGTGGGAGCTCAACGTCGACGGCGGGCACATGCTCGACACGCGCGAACATCCCCTGGCGACGGCGATGACCAGCTCTCTGCCAGCGGGCGGACTGGGCAAGCACTCGCTCGACGAACTGCAGTCGATCCTCGCCGGGCGCAGCGTCGGCTTCAACGTTTCGGCCGACGCGGACACCTTCCTGATGGGCGGGATGACCACCCCGCGCGACCTTGAGCTGCAGCTCGACCTCGTCGCGGCGGCACTTACCGATCTCGGCTACCGGCCGCAGGGCGAGGTGCAGTACCGGCGCGGTGTCGACAACACCTTCGCCCGCCTCAGCGCCACCCCGGGAAGTGCGCTCAACGCCGCGGCGGGCCGAATCCAGTCGGACGCCGACCCGCGCTTCTCGCTCCAGCCCGAGTCCGACTACCTCGCGCTCACCTTTGCCGGGCTGCGCGACGCGATCGGCGACCGCATCGCCCACGGTGCCGCCGAACTCGCGCTGGTCGGCGACTTCGACTCCGATCGCGCCATCGCGCTGGTGGCCAGGACGCTCGGTGCGATTCCCCAGCGCGAAGCCGAATTCCGCAGCTACGACGACAACGACACGCGCAGCTTCACCGCCGACCGCTCGATCCGGACAGTGCCGCACGACGGACCCGAGAATCAGGCACTGCTGCAGATGATCTGGCCGACGACCGACGACAGCGATTTCGACGAGGTCGTGCGGCTCGAATTGCTCCAGGCGGTCATGCAGGTCGAAATGACGGACAACTTGCGCGAGAAGCTGGGCCAGACCTATTCGCCCGCGGTCAGCGCCAGCCAGTCGCGCGACTATCCCGGATACGGCACTTTCACCGTTACCGCTGCGGTCGATTACGCCCAGCTTGCGGCGGCGCGCGCGGCGATGCTGGCGACGGTCGAGGCCTTGAGCTCGGGACCCGTGGATACCGACGTGCTGCGGCGGGCGCGCCAGCCGCTGCTCGAACAATACGACAACGCGCTCAAGACCAACCGCGGCTGGCTCAACCTGGCCGACGATGCACAGAGCGCCCCCGAGCGGCTCGCCCGCTTCAAATCTGCGCCGGACAAGCTCAAAGCGTTGACCGCGCATGACCTGGCGGCAACCGCTTCGCGTTACCTCGACACGGCGCGAAGGCTCGAAATCGACGTCGTCCCGCGGAGCAAGATCGCGGACCAATAGAGGCGATGCATTTGCTGTGACCTTGGCCGCGTGCCCCCTTGTTTGCGCAGCCGGTAATCGCCATAGGCTGCGCGCGAGTCTCACGGCCCCCACAAGGACTTGCCCATGAAAGTACGCGTTCACGTCAGCCTCAAGCCCGGCGTCCTCGATCCGCAGGGCCGTGCCGTGCACCATGCTCTCGACGGGCTCGGCTTCGCCGGCGTCAAGGACGTCCGCGTGGGGCGCCTGATCGAACTCGAGGTGGCCGACGACACCAGCGACGAGGCACTCGAGGAGATGTGCCGCAAGCTGCTCGCCAACATGGTGATCGAAAACTACCGCATAGAGAAGCTGGAGCACGCCTGATGCGCGCCGCCGTCGTCACCTTCCCCGGATCGAACTGCGATCGGGACATGGCGGTCGCCATAGAAGAGGTCTCGGGGACTCCGGCGATCCGCGTCTGGCACGGCGATGCCGACCTGCCCGATCGGCTCGACTTCATCGCCCTGCCCGGCGGTTTTTCCTATGGCGATTACCTGCGCTGCGGCTCGATGGCCGCGCGCAGCCCGATCATGCGCGCCGTCGTGGCCGCAGCGGAGCGCGGCGTGCCAGTCCTCGGTGTGTGCAACGGCTTCCAGGTGCTGACCGAGAGCGGGCTGTTGCCCGGCGCGCTGATGCGCAACGCCCAGCTCACCTTCACCTGTCGCACCGTGCCCCTGGTGGTCGAGAACGACCTGTCGCTGTTCACCTCGGGCTACGATGCCGGACAGGTCATCGATCTGCCGGTGGCGCATCACGACGGCAACTACTTCGCCGATAGCGAGACGCTCGATCGGCTCGAGGGCGAAGGCCGGGTGGCGTTTCGCTACGCCGACGAGGTCAACGGCTCGCAGCGCAAGATTGCCGGCGTTCTCAACGAAGCCGGCAACGTCCTCGGAATGATGCCGCACCCCGAACGGGCGATGGAGGCCGCGCACGGCAACCGCGACGGGCGGGCGCTGTTCGAAGCGGCGCTGAAGGACCTGGTCGGCGCCTGAGGCGGATCAGGCTGCTTCGCGGCCGATACGGCTCCGCTCGGCAATCGCGGCAGCCTCGGCGGCCGGCATCGGCCGGCCGAAGTAGTAGCCCTGGATCTTGGTGCAGCCCAATTCGCGGATCATCGCCGCTTGTTTGGCGTCTTCGACGCCCTCTGCGGTGGTTGTCATGTCGAGACTTCGCGCCATCGCCACCACGGCGTTGATGATCGCGAGGCTTTCCGGGCTTTGCTGGGCAGCGCCCTGGACGAAGCTGCGATCGACCTTGATGGTCGAAAAGCGCAAAGCCCTCAGGTATCCGAGCGAGGAGTAACCTGTGCCGAAGTCATCGAGCGCTATCGTACAGCCGAGCGCCATGATCTCCTCGAGCGACTGCCGCGCAATCTGCGCGTCGCGCACGAAGATGCTTTCGGTGACCTCGACCTCGAGGCGGTGCGCGGCCAGCCCGCTGTCGGACAAGGCGCGAACCACGCAGTTGGCGAAACCGGGTTCGAGCAACTGTTCGCCCGAGACGTTGACCGCGACCTTGATCGGTTCGGGCCAGTTTACCGCCTGACGGCAGGCCTCGCGCAGAACCCATTCGCCGATGGGGATGATGAGACGCGTATCCTCCGCCAGCGGGATGAACTTGTCAGGACGCACGAAGCCGTGTTCCGCGCTCTGCCAACGCACCAGCGCTTCGAAGCTGACGACTTGCTCGCTGTTGGCGTCGACCACCGGCTGGAAGTTGAGCAGCAGCTCGTCCTTCTCGGTAGCGAAGCGCAGCGAGGATTCGAGCTGTCGGCGCTCCTCGGCCTCGGCGTGGAGGGCGGGTTCGAACTTGCAGTGATTGCCGCCGCCATCGTCCTTGGCGCGGTACAGTGCGAGGTCGGCGTTGCGCATCAGCATTTCGACCGAATCGCCATCGCGCGGCCCCATTGCGGAGCCAACGCTGGCGCCAATATACAACGTGTTGTTGTCGACCACGTAAGGCTGCGAGAGCGCGTCGATGATCTTTGCGGCGAAGCGGTCGACAGCCCCGCGATCGGAGGCGTCGCGAATCACGACGGCAAATTCGTCTCCGCCGAGCCGGCCGCACATCTCGTTGTCGGTGGCGAGCAGCTCGAGCCGCTGCGAAACCTGGGCCAGCATCTGGTCGCCGACCTGGTGGCCAAGCGAATCGTTCACCGCCTTGAAACGGTCGAGATCGACCATCAGAAAGGCGCAACGGGTGCGCCACTGCTCGCTGTAACGCAAAGCGTCTTTCAGCGATTCGGTCACCATCAAGCGGTTCGGTAGTCCTGTGAGCGTATCGTAACGCGCGAGATAGGCGATCTTTTCCGATGATTCGCGCTGCTCGGTCACGTCCGAACCGACCCCACGGAAGCCGAGAAAATCGCCTTTTTCGTCGCGCATCGGTGTGCCGGAGATTTCCCACCACCGCCGGCCGGATGCCACCTCGACCTGTACAAGGAGGTTCGAGAAGCTTTCGCGCCGCTTGAGCCGTTCGGCGAGGTCGTGGAGACTGGGAGCGAACTTGCCGCTGTCCCACGCCGATCCCGCCACCAGCTTGATGAACGAAGTGCCCTCGATCTCGCTGGCATCGCGGCCCAGCGCAAAGGCGAAGCGCGGACTGGCCGAGCGCACCAGGCGGTTGGTGTCGACCTGCCACAACCAGTCGGCCTCGTTCTCTTCGAACTCGCGCAGCAGCAGCGAGACGACCTCGGACTTTTCCGCCACGCCCGCCACGGCGATTTCGGCCGCAAGAAACGTCCGCGCCACCTTGATCGCACCGAAGCACGCCGTGATGACGAAGGCGATCACCATGGCGGCGAGAAGGAACTGCCACTGCAGGCCGAACGAAACCGACGCCGCGGTCCCGGTGACCACGGCAAAGACGATGGTCGCCATCGGCGCCGACGAGAGCATCAGGGCGGAACCCGCAATGAGCATCGCCACGACGCTCCACATCCCGACATGGTCGGAGAGGTCACCGAACCAGGGGAAGACGAGCAGCGCCAGCGACCAAGGCAGCGCCGCGCCGGCGACGGCCAGGGATTGGCGATGGAATTCCGCCCTCGACATGGCGCGATGACCGCTATCTGCCAAGCCTCGGTCGATCCGGGTGGCGTTCCACTGACCCAGATAGACGAGAGGAAGCCACGGACCGAGGAGATAGATCGGGACATGGCCGACAAACAGCCCGGCGGTGATCAGAGCCGCCAGAACATGGCCAGCCAGCCTTATCGGCGAAGCCTTGTACAGCCCGGCGTACTGCAGCGCGCGGATTTGCGACCAACTGCCCTGCGCAGGCTTCTTCAGCCCGAGCAATTCGGCTGCCGTCAGCGTCAGGGGCAGCAGGGGAAGGTCGGCGTGGTTTTCGCTCACCCGCGCCGAATACCCGGCCAATCATTGAAGCGGGGTAAATCAGCAAGGCATGAAATGGATGTTCGTTGACGCTATTCGACGGTGACCGATTTCGCCAGATTGCGCGGCTGGTCGACGTCAGTGCCCTTGGCGACCGCCACGTGGTACGCCAGCAGCTGAACCGGGACGGCGTAGACGAGCGGCGCGATCAACGGATGAACGCGCGGCATTTCGATCGTCGCCAGGCATCCCTCGCCGGCTTCGGCGAGACCTTCGCGGTCGGAGATCAGCACGATCTTGCCGCCGCGGGCACGAACCTCCTGCATGTTCGAGACGGTCTTTTCGAACAAGGGCCCCGATGGCGCGAGGACGATCACCGGAACCGCCTCGTCGATGAGCGCAATGGGGCCGTGCTTCATCTCGCCGGCGGCATAGCCCTCGGCATGAATGTAACTGATTTCCTTGAGCTTCAGCGCGCCTTCGAGCGCCAAGGGGAAGTCCGGTCCGCGGCCAAGGTACAGGACGTCGCGCGCCGGCGCGATAAGCGGCGCGATTGCGGCGATATCCTCGTCGTGCGCCAGCGCTGCGTTGAGCGCTGCCGGCGCTTCCATCAGGTGCTTGACGACTTCGGCTTCCTCATCGTGCGTCATGCGCCCCTTGCGCACGGCGAAGTGAGCCGCCAGCGCAGCGAGCACGGCGAGCTGGCAGGAGAACGCCTTGGTGCTGGCGACGCCGATCTCGGGGCCCGCGTGGGTCGGCAGCAGAAGATCGGCCTCGCGCGCCATTGAGCTGGTCGGGACGTTGACGACGACCGCGATCGTCTGGCCTTCGGCCTTACAGTGGCGCAGCGCAGCCAGCGTGTCGGCGGTTTCGCCGCTCTGCGAGATGAACAGCGCCAGCCCGCCGGGTTCGAGGACCGGTTCGCGGTAGCGGAACTCGCTGGCAAAATCGATGTCGACCGGCGTGCGGGCGAATTGCTCGAACCAGTACTTCGCCACCATGCCCGCATAGTACGATGTGCCGCAGGCCACGATCGTCACCCGATTGATATTGGCGATATCGAAATCGAGCTGCGGCAACGCGACCTGCTGCTCCATCGGCCGCAGATAGCTGCGCAGCGTCTGCGCCACGACTGTGGGCTGCTCGAAAATTTCCTTCTGCATGAAGTGGCGGTAGTTGCCCTTCTCGATCGCTGCAGCAGAGGCCCCCGACGTCGTCACCTCGCGCTCGACCGGGCGGTTGTCCTTGTCGTAGATTTCGCCGCCGTCGCGAGTCACCACGACCCAGTCGCCTTCCTCGAGATAAGCGATCTTCTGGGTCAGCGGCGCCAGTGCGAGGGCGTCCGAGCCGAGATAGGTTTCGCCGTCGCCGTAGCCGATGACCAAGGGAGAACCCAGGCGAGCGCCGATCAGGATGTCGGGATGGGCACGGAAGGCAATCGCCAGCGCGAACGCCCCGCGCAGCTGGGGCAGGACCGCTTGTACCGCATCCTGCGGCGATTTGCCGGCCTCGACCTGTTCCGACACGAGGTGGGCGACGACTTCGGTGTCGGTTTCGCTTTCGAAGATTCGTCCCCGCTGCTCGAGCTCGGTACGAAGAACGCGAAAGTTCTCGATGATTCCGTTGTGAACCAGCGCCACCTCTTCGGTAGCATGCGGGTGCGCGTTGTTGGTCGTCGGGGCGCCGTGCGTGGCCCAGCGGGTATGCGCAATCCCGACCTCTCCCGGCGCGGGGTTGCGTTCGAGTTCCAGCGCCAGGTTGAACAACTTTCCCTCGGCGCGTCGGCGGATGAGCCGGTCGTCATAGAGGGTGCAGATGCCGGCACTGTCGTAGCCGCGATATTCCATCCGCCTGAGGCCTTCGACCAGCCGGTCCGCGACCGGTTCCTTGCCGACGATGCCGATAATTCCGCACATGGGAGGTCAACCTTCTTCAAGCGTGTAAGGAATGCGAATGCCCGGCATCTGCGCTGGGAAAGCCTGGGTATTGCGAGTCACGAGGATGTGCCCGGCGGTCTGCGCGGACGCCAGGATGATGGCATTGCTCAAGGTGAGTCCGCGGCGCTGGCCGCGCAGTTGCGCGGCGCTGCGCGCGATTTCCTCCGACAGTTCGACCACGGTGAAATGGCCGAGGAAACTCTCGGCGCGTTGAGCGTCATCGGGCATCCCATGGGTCAGCACCTCGATCCAGCTGATCCGGCTGAGGTAGCGGCGGTTGTAGCGTTGCAGTTCGCTTCCGGCCTGTTCCACCCCGCGCAGCGCGTCGAGGAGTATCCACGTATCGAACAGCGCCGCGCTCACTCGGCGTCACTCGATGCGCGTCCCCGCCAGATACCGAAATAGCGCTCGATTCCGCCGGCCTGGATTGCGGCCCGATAGGCGGCAACGGCATCGCGCATGACTGCGGCGCGCGACTTTCCCTCGGAGGCGGCCCGGCTGTCGAGCCACGCCAGGTCGTCATCGGAGAGGTCGGCGAGGATTCGCGTCATTGATATGACGATATCATATCATGATATCAATGCAAGACCTGAATGCACGATGCTGGCCGGTAGATCAGGGGAGTGGCCGCCTCCGGATTCATTGGACCGGTCGTGACCTCTTCCCCGTCTCCGCGACAGGGCACGAGGATCAAGCGGCAGAAACCCTCGCTTTCGAGCTGGACGGCGATGGCAGTAGGGAACTCCTCACTGTCGGGGAGCATGACACTTGCCACGAGTCCGGCAGCGAGAAGAGAGCCTGTCTCCTGCCGGAGAGTGTCGATCAGTTCGCTTTGCAGAGCTTCGAGCCGTTGCCCACCGGCATCCTGAACCTCGACAAATTCGATTTCACCGCCGGGCTTCGCGCGAATCCCGAATGGGAGGAAGCTCCCCTGTTCCGCAAGCCGTTGTCTGGCGTGATCGACAGCCGCCTGGAGGACCACGGCGAGTTCGCGCTCTCCCAGCGTCATCTCAACCCTTCCTCGCCTCGGCTTTTTTCTTCTTCATGGCGTCGTGGAAGCGGTCGGCCCAGCCGGGTTTGACCAGTTGCTCGGCGCGCACCATGCGCAGTTCGCCTGCCGCGACGTCGCGGCTCACGGCGCTGCCCGCCGCGACGATCGCATCTGCCCCGATGCTCACGGGCGCGATCAACGCGCTGTTTGAGCCGATGAACGCGCCGGGCCCGATGACAGTCCGGTGCTTGAAGTAGCCGTCGTAGTTGCAGGTAATCGTGCCGGCGCCGATGTTGGCCCCCGCGCCCACTTCGGCATCGCCGATGTAGGTAAGGTGGTTGGCCTTGGCGCCCTCGCCCAGCACCGCATTCTTTATTTCGACGAAGTTTCCAACCTTCGCGCCGGCGTGCAGCTTTGCCCCGGGGCGCAGGCGGGCGAACGGGCCGACCGACGCGCCGCTTCCGATTTCACAGCCTTCGAGGTGGCAGAAGGCGTGAATTGTCGCGCCGTCGGCCACCGACACGCCCGGCCCGAATACGACATTGGGCTCGATCGTCACGTCGGCCCCGAGCGCGGTATCCCAGCTGAAGAACACCGTTTCCGGCGCCGTCAAAGAAGCCCCTTCTGCCATCGCTTCTTCGCGGCGGAAGTCCTGCCACTGGCGTTCGGCGGCGGCGAGCTCGGCACGGCTGTTGATGCCGCGGACCTCGCTCTCGTGCGTTTCGATGTACGTCGACTTGCGGCCGTCGTGAGCGGCGACCTTTACGATGTCGGGCAAGTAGTATTCACCTGCCGCATTGTCGTTGCCGACACGCGCGAGCAATGCGAACAGGTCCGCGGCCCGGCACGCCATCATCCCCGAATTGCACAAGTCGACCTGGCGCTCATCCGCGCTCGCATCCTTGAATTCGACCATCTTGAGAATGGTCTTTCCGTCGACGCTGATGACGCGGCCGTAGGCGCCCGGATCGGCGGCGCGAAAGGCGAGGACCACTGCGGCCGGATTGTCGCTGTCATCGAGACGATCGAGCATCCGGCGCATGGTCGACTGCGCGACGAACGGGACATCGCCGTAGAGGACCAGAACGTCGCCGTCGAAATCGCCCAGCGCGGCCTGCGCCTGCTGCACGGCGTGGCCGGTGCCGAGCTGCGGTTCCTGCACCACCGTCTGCGCGCGCGCGCCAACCACATCGGCAATCTGGTCGCGCCCATGGCCGACAACGACGACCGTATGAACGGGTTCGAGCGGGGCCACGCTGGCTAGCAGGTGTTCGAGCATGGGCCGCCCGCCGATCGGGTGCAGCACCTTGTGCAGCTTGCTCTTCATGCGCGTGCCCTTGCCGGCTGCAAGGACGACGACGGCGATCGGTCGCGTGGTTTCGCTCATTCCCGGTCATTGGCAGCAAATCGTTGCGGTTTCCATATGGGTCGGGCACTGGCGCGCGACATGGCGAACTTTCCCTTCGACACCATCGGCTTCGACCTCGACGGAACACTCGTCGATACGGCGCCCGACTTGTGCGAGGCGGTCAACCACGCACTCGCCGAAGCAGGACGAGCCCCGGTCACGCCCGAGGTCACCCGGCAGATGATCGGCGGAGGTACGCGGGCGATGTTGACCCGCGCGTTCGAGCGCACCGGCGGCATGGTCGGCGCGGATGTCTTCGATGAAGCCTATGACACTCTGCTTGGTTATTACGAGCGTAATACTTCGCAGCATAGCGCCCCATATCCCGGCCTCCTCACCGCGCTCGACGACCTCGCGGCGCGTGGTTGCCAGTTGGCGGTCGTGACCAACAAGATCGAACGCTTCGCTCGCAAGTTGTTGTCCGAACTCGGTCTCACCGACCGCTTCGCCTGCATTCTTGGCGGCGATACGCTCGGCCCCGGGCGGGCCAAGCCGGCGCGCGACATGATCGACGAAGCGCTGCGGCAATGCGATGGCACACGCTTTGCGATGGTCGGCGACGCGAGCTTCGACGTGCTTGCCGCGCACGCCGCCGGGGTACCGTGCGTGGTCTATGGGCCCGGGTACCATGACAAGCCGGTCGGGGAACTCGGTGCCGATGCGGTCATCGACCGCTTCGAGGATCTCATCCCTGCCCTCGAATACCTTGCCCCGTCCGATTAGGACAAAGTCAATTGTCAGCCCGTCTGCGCAGGTCTAGCCTCTGCGTGATGTCCCGCAAGATGGACACAAACGGAGAGACAGCCGATGGCCACCGCCCCCGAGGACGCGCCTCAATCGATACCCCAAGGGACCGCGTATGGACGCGGACCGCAAAAACCGGCCGATGACCTGACGAGGGTTGGTCCCGGCACGCCCATGGGCGAGCTGATGCGGCGTTACTGGCAGCCTGTGCTAGCCAGCCGCAACGTGACCGAGCGGCCGAAAGAAGTGCGGCTTCTCGGCGAGGATCTGATCATCTTCCGCGACGGCGAGGGGCGTCCTGGATTGCTCTATCCGCGCTGCATGCACCGCGGCACAAGTCTCTTCTGGGGCCATGTCGAGCGCGATGGAATCCGCTGCTGCTATCACGGATGGAAGTTTGCCGTGGACGGGCAATGCATCGAACAGCCGTGCGAGCCCAACCCCACCGCGTGCCGCCCCGAACATCGTCAGCCGTGGTACCCGGTGCGCGACCACTACGGGCTCGTCTGGGCTTACATGGGCCCGCCCGACCGCATGCCCGCCCTGCCTCGCTTCGATGCGATGGAGCCGCTCGACGAGGGCGAGGAATATCTCGCCTTCGACAACTCGCTGGGCAGCCACGGCGATTTCCATGGGCCCGAGGTCGTCCCCTATTCGTGGCTGCACATGAACGACAACGTGATGGATCCGTTTCACGTGCAGGTCCTCCACACCACTTTCTCGGGCACGCAGTTCGTGCGCGAGTTCGAGGTTATGCCGAAAGTCGAGTTCGACGAGATCGAAGCCGGCGTGACCTATCAGGCACACCGCGACCTTTCCGACGGGCGCCACGTCAATCGCGTCTCCACTTGGATGATGCCCAATGTCATGTTCGTGCCTGACGTGGCGATGCGTCCCGGACGGCCCAACGGCATCGGCGTGTCGGTGCCGGTCGACGATACCCATTGCCGCATCGTGATGGCGATGCGCGTGCCCGCCGACGTCAGGGACCGCCCAATGCGCGGCCTCGAGGCGGAAAACTTCAAGCCTTGGCACCAGCGCACGGTCGAGGAGCGGCAGGACCAGCCGGGCGACTACGAGGCGCAGGCCGGCCAGGGGCCGGTGTCGCTGCACAGCGAGGAGCACCTCGTCACGAGCGACAAGGGCATCGGCCTGCAGCGCCGCATGCTGCGCCGGGCGCTGGAGACGGTCGCAGCCGGCGGCGATCCGCCCGGCATCTCGTTCGACGAGCGCGCCGTGACCCGGGTGCCGAGCGGCAACTTCTTCTCTTAGGCGGCGTACGTAACGGCGGCTACGACACAGGCCGGCCATCGGCGGACGGCGTTGGCACGCGCGGCGCTCAGGCGCCATGTCGCTCGATTGGCTGCGCTTCGCTTATGTTCGCAACGAAAGGCCGGCGGCGAGCGGCGGGGTGCCGCACGCCGCCGGTGCGCGTCAGAACGTCCGCTTCAACGAGACGCCGAATTCGCGAGGCCGCCCGACCTGCCCGAAAGCATAGCCGAAGCCGTTCCGCACGTCGGTGATGCCGGTGTAATACAGCTTGTCGAGCAGGTTGGTTGCGTAAGCGGCGACCTGCCAGGTCTGCTCGGGGCTGTACCAGGTGATCCGGGCGTTGACGATCGTGTAGCCGGGCTGGATCGGGATCGGGTTGATCAAGCTGGTCGTGTAGTAGACCTTGCTTTGATAGGTTGCGTCGATGTGCGGAACGAGGCGACCGGAATTGCCCAGGTCGATGTCGTACTGGGTGCCCGCGGTAATCTTCCACTTCGGCGTCTGGGTCTGGGGGCTGTCCAGCGTCGTCGAGTTGAGATCTCCCGTCGGATTCACGCCCGGCGCGAGGGTCTTGTACTGGAAGTCGGTGTATCCCACGGCCGCAGTGAAGAGCCATTCGGGCACAGGGCGCGCCTCAAGCTCGGCCTCGAAGCCCTTGATGGTCGCATCGCCGCCGTTGCCGTAATAGAAGATCGTGCATGGCGGGCGCCCCTCCGGCTGAGTGCCCGGAACGCAGCCTGTCGTATTTGCCGAAAGGAATGTCTGGATGCTCTTATAGTCGGTCCAGAATCCGGCCGCATTGAAGCGGACCCGGTTGTCCAGCATCAGCGACTTGAAGCCGAGTTCATAGGCCTTGGCCTTCTCGGGCCCGAAGGTCAGGTTGACGTCTCCGGGAAAGAAGGGACGGGGATCGTTGCCGCCGGCGGTGAAGCCGGTCGAAAACGCGGCGTAGAGCAGCACGTCGGGCGAGACCTTGGCATTGACCGAAACGCGCGGGTTCCACTGCTCGATCGTCTTGTCGGGCGCGGCACCTTCGAGACTGGGCGGCTGACCCACGTCCTGGCGGAAATAGGAATAAGTCTTCTTCTCGTGCGTGTAGCGCAGGCCGCCCTCGACCGAGAAGATATCGTTCAGGGCGAAATCGCCGTGGACGAAGCCGGAAAGATTCTTCACCCCGGATTTGTCGTCGACATACATGTCGAGGATGAAGGGAATGGTCCCCCCAGGCCCTGCGAAGATCGAGAACCCGGCCGTCTGCACCCGGCCCGAATTGTCGTTCGAGGTATCGAGGTAGAACCCGCCCACCGTCCAGTGCAACCGGCCGTCGATCGCCGTGCCATTGAGCCGCAGTTCCTGCGAAAACTGATCGTGCGCCACTTCGTTGTACGCCTCGCGCACCGGCAGCGCGAAATCGCTCTGGCCGAACTCGCCGGTGTAGTGACGGTAGGCGGTGATGGAGGAAAGCTGCAGGCTGTCGTTGATGTCGAGCTCGAAGTTGTTCGACACGCCCCAGGAGCGGACCGTGCTCAGATTCGGGTTCATGAATTGTTGCAGTGGCGACGGCCCGCCGGGGTTACCGAAAATGGCGTAGGACACATAAGGGTCCTGCGGGTTGAGTGCGGCGAGCAGGGCCGCGGCTTCGGGCGACAGCGGGTTCTGCAGCGTCGCCGGGGAGGCGCCTGTGACAAGCGGGCTGGCGAGGCCGTAGTATTGCCCCCACGCGCCGCCGATAAAGACGCCGAGCCCGTTGGGCGTGTTGGGCGGCCGCGCCGGGCCGCTGCCGTCGGGGAGCAGCGTGTCGTCGGAAAACGAAACCCCCAGCGTCCCCGGCAGCAGCGTGACCGCCGGAGCCTCCGATCGGTCGCGGGTAAAGTCGACCGCAATGTTGTTGTCCCAGTTCGCCCCGCGAATGCGCAGTTGCCCGCGCGAAGTGAACACATCGCCGCCGCCGAGCGTGCCGACCTTGCAGCCCTTGCGGCTGCCGCCGGTGCCACCCGCATTGTCGAGGCCGACCTTCGGCAAGGTACCGGCGACAGAGGGGTTGGCGCAGGCGAAGTTGAGCAGGTCGACCCAGCCGTCCCGGCTGTTGTACGACGCCCCCAATCGCAAGGCGACGGTGTCGCCGACGACGGGCACGTCGAACATGCCCTTGACCTGGTAGTGATTGTAGCTGCCGTAATTCGCCTCGACATAGCCCGAACCGTCACCGGTCGGCTTCTTGTTGAATATCCTGATTGCGCCGCCGACCGAATTGCGGCCGTTGAGCGTCCCCTGCGGACCGCGCTCGATCTCGACACGGTCGATGTCCAGCAGCTCGAACACCGAGCCGAAGGTCGTCGCATAATAGACGTCGTCGATATAGAACCCGACCTTGGGTTCGAAGGCGAAGCTGAAGTCGAGTTGACCGATGCCGCGGATGAAAGCCTGGTTGGTCTTGCCGAACCCGTTGCCGCCCTCGGTCATCGTAACGTTCGGAGCGGCCTGCGCGACGTCGACGACGTTGGTGATCGAACGCTGCTCGATCTGCTCGGAATTGACCGCGGTGATCGACATCGGCGTGTTCTGCAAGTCGACCTCGCGGAACTGCGCGGTGACGACAATCTCGCTCAGGCCCTTGCCGTCGGTCGGCGGGGACGCCTCTTCACCTTTGTCCTCTGGCGGGTTCTGGTCCTGGTTCTGCGCCGCGGCCGGAACGGCCCAGGCGGCTGCGAGCGCGAGCGCCGACAGCCCGCCGAGCCATTTCGAAGGGTGCAAACCGTTGAAGGCGGCGGCTCCTCGCCCGGTGCGGCCGTTGTAATCCCTAGACCCGGCAACGAATCCTCTCATGACCTCTTCCTCTCCCTGGTTCTCAAACACGCTTGTTATTATCTAAGGGACCGGCCTTCCCCGCTCCCGTACTGTTGTTGGTTCGTTTCACCCGCAAACTGCCGCGCAGGAATATTGGCCGCCGGACGGGCGTGCCCAAGCTTTCGGGTGTTGGTGAATAATGCCGGCAGGACAGGTTATCGCTTCGAGGCAGAGCGCGCCCTCCGCCTGAATATCGGCTCGGCTCCCAGGCAAACACCTCGAGCATCTTCCCCCCTGTGCCCGCTGTCGAAGCACCGAAGACAAATTAGGCTCGCAAAATTGATAGTGTCAACAAGCCTTTTGAGCGGTTCAGAGATGCAGCGAACGCAAACGCGTTGAGCCGAGCGGACCGGCATTCTTCCTTCGCGTTCCTGCGAGAGATGTGGCAGCTCTCGTGCCGAGATATCGGCGCCCGGAGACTCCGCTTTAGTCGCCTACAACCTTCACCAACCGCCGCTCGACCGGGGCGAGCACGCTGGGCAGTTCGTGCCCGCGCTTGAGCACTTGGCCGTGTTCGCCGAACAGTGTCCACATGCCCTGCTTTGCCCTTAACGCCGGGCGCTTCTCGAGACGCATCTGGGGTACGTCGGCGGTGCGACGGAAGGCCGCGAAGCTGGCGCAATCGCGGGCGAAATTCATCGCATAGTCGCGCCACTCTCCTGCAGCGACCATCCGGCCGTAGAGATCGAGGATGCGGGCAAGTTCCGCACGCTCGAAACCGACCTGGTTCGGTTGGCGGCCTGGAAAGGCGAGGATCTGCCCGGCAGCGGGAAGCCGCTCCATCAGCTGCCCGTCTTCTTGCGCCCCGTGCGGGCGGTGCCGCGAGCGGCCTCGCTTTCGGGCAGCGGCGTGTCGGTGCGCAACTTGGCGAGCTCGTCCTGCAGCTGGGTCAGCCGCGATTCCAGTTCGTCGATGCGCCGCGTATCGGGCTCGCACGGTTCGTCGCACGGCGTCCCGTAGGGGATGAATTCCTTGAGCCAGGTCTCCGCCGGGACCAGCGTCGATCGCGCCTTGAGGCCGATCATCGTCGCACCTTCGGGCACGTCGTCGGTGACCACTGCATTGGCGCCGACTCGTGCCCGCTTGCCGACGGTGATCGGGCCGATGATCTGCGCTCCGGAGCCGATGATCACGTCGTCCTCGAGCGTCGGATGGCGCTTGCCCGCTTCGCCATTGGTGGGGTTCGTGCCGCCCAACGTCACGCACTGGTAGATGGTGACGTTGTCGCCGATATGCGCGGTTTCGCCGATGACGGTGAAGCCGTGATCGATGAAGAAGTTCCTCCCGATCGTCGCGCCGGGATGGATGTCGATCGCGGTCAGGAAGCGGGCCGTATGGTTCACCGCCCGGGCGAGGAAAAACATCTCGGCCTCGAACAGCCAGTGGGCGAGGCGATGGAAGCCGAGCGCCCAGACGCCCGGATAGAGCAGGACTTCCCAGCGGCTGCGCGGCGCCGGGTCGCGCGCCTTGACCGAGTCGAGATAGCTGATCAGGCGTTCGAACATAACGTCGGGATTCTCCCCCAAAAACCGGGCCAAGGCAAGCACGGCACATGCGTGTTAGAGCAGGCGCGGCTCGTCGGGTCCTTCGACCGCCTCGAGCGCGGCCCGCCACACGGCAAGCGTAGGCGGCGCTTTGCGTTCGAGGCTCAGCCGGTCGATCGCCTCGACCAGCTTCTCGATCGTCAGGTAGGAACGCGATGCGCGCGGGACAAGATAGGCTGCGGCCTCCGGTGCGAGGGGCAGCCCGCGCTCCGCCGCCAGCGAAAGCAGCATTTCGGTCGCCAGCGCATCGCCAGGCTGGAATATCTCGAGCTGCAGCGCCGCGCCAAGGCGGCTTTGCAAGTCGGGCAGCGCGATGTTCCACGGCGGCTCCCCGCCGACGATCAGCAGCGCGCGGCCCTTCTCTTGCGCCCGGTTCCAGCGGTGGAACACCGCGTCCTCGTCGAGCTGATGTGCATTGTCGAGCGCATCGCCCTTGCCACTGGACTCGAACCACTTCGCGAACAGCGACTTGCCCGAGCGCGGCGGGCCGGTGAGGACTGCTGTGCCGAACGGCCAGCCTGCGGGACGAAGCAGCGCATCGGCAACGTGCGCATTGCCTTCGCCGAGCACGATCTTCGCCGGGCCGACGCCGGCCCTGCGGGTCAGCGGAAGGGCAATTTGCGACATTGCCGGCGCACTCTAGCGCCGGATCGACAGCGCGTTGCCGGCCGATTGCACCTGGAACCCGCGCGAACGCAGCGCCGCGGCGAGATCGGAAATGTCCCCGGCGTAGGACACGCGCATGACCGAAACGCCGCCGATCGCCGTCGAACTGATCACCGCGCCGCGCACGCCCGGTGCGCTGCGCACCAGCGTCAGCGCCTGGTCGTAGCTCGCCGCATCAGGCGTTGCGAACTGGACGGCGTAGCTGTTGACGACTTGCGGCTGGCCCGGCGGCGGTGTGGTCGAGGGCAACGGCTCTGCCGGCACCGGGGTCGGCACGACCTCGGGACTGGCCTCTGCGCGCTCGGCGGCGCGCGCCGCATCGATCAGCGCCTGGATTTCCGGACTGACCTGAATCGATTGCCGCGACAGCGTGGGGTCGGGCCGCAGCTTGCCGTCGGCCAGCGCCTGGCTGAACATCGCATCGAAGCGCGTCACGGCCTTGCCGAGCATCGCCGGCAGGCCCTGCTCGTCGGGTGCGGTCATCGTGAACGAACCGAGGAAGGTATTGTCCGGGCCGAAGCGGGCGGTGAAGATTCCGCGGATCGGGCCGCCGGGCCATTGCCGCTCGAGCCGGGCAATGGGCACGATGATGTCTGCGGCGCTGAACTCGTCGAGGATGTTGTTCCACCAGGCGCGGCTGCGGCGATTGACCTGGCCATAGGTGAGCAGCAGCGATTCTCCGTTCGCGCCGCTCGGGCGCACGTAGTCGATCGCGCTGGCCCCGGCTTGGAACTCGGCCCAGGCCTGCTGCCAGGGATTGCGCACCTCGTACATCGTCGCAGCGCCGCCACTGATCAGCACCGGCAAGGTCAGCATCGGCGCGGAGTGCGAAACCTCTCCGCTGCCAGCGCCGAGCAAGCCGCCAGCGCGCTTCCGATCGAAGATCACCCCGAGCCTGGCGACATAGCGCCGCGGCCCCAGCGTTTCGGAATCGATCACGATGGCCGATACCAGCGACTCCAACTGATGGTCGGGGATCTTCGGTCCCTTGAGCTGCGCCCACGCCTTGCGCTGGGCTTCGAGCCAGCCCTTCTGGCGCGCATCCTCGGAATCCTTGCCGGTAACGTTGACCTCGATTCCGTCGACGGTGATGTCGGCGGTGCTCGCCACGGGGGCGATGCCGCGGTCGCCCTCGACCTGCGCCCAGAGCACGCCAGCGGTGGCCAGCAACGCCAGTGCCAGGGCACCGGCGACGAGGTACAGGCGGTTGCGCTGCGGCGCGCGGGAGGGAAGGAGGAGCGCAGTCATCGGGGGAAACCGCCCGCCTATTGCCCAATGGCGAGTGGAAATCCAAGGCCGAATAGGTAAAGCGGTCCCGCAATGAGCATCGACAATCGCTACACCTACGAAAAAGCCGGAGTATCGATAGATGCCGGCAACGCCCTGGTCCGGGCGATCGGCCCGCTGGTCAAGGCCACCCGCCGCCCCGGCGCCGACGGCGAGATTGGCGGCTTTGGCGGGTTCTTCGATCCGAAAGCGGCGGGCTACAACGATCCCTTGTTGGTGGCCGGTAACGACGGGGTCGGCACCAAGCTCAAGCTCGCGATCGAACACGATCGTCACGACGGCGTGGGCATCGACCTCGTCGCGATGTGCGTAAACGATCTTATCGTGCAGGGCGCGGAGCCGCTCTTCTTCCTCGACTACTTCGCCACCGGCAAGCTGGAGAACGGCGTGGCCGAGCGAGTCATTGCCGGCATCGCTCAAGGCTGCACGTCGGCCGGCTGCGCGCTGATCGGCGGCGAGACTGCGGAAATGCCCGGGATGTACGCGCCTGGCGACTATGACCTGGCCGGCTTCTGCGTCGGCGCCGTCGAGCGCGGCGAGCAGCTGACCGGGGAACGCGTCGCTCCGGGCCATGTCCTGCTCGGCCTCGCCAGTTCGGGCGTGCACTCCAACGGCTTCTCGCTGGTTCGCCGCCTCGCTGCCGACAAGGCCTGGGACCTGAACGCCGAATTCGGCGGCGCGGGCACCCTGCTCGATGCGCTGATCGAGCCGACCCGGATCTACGTGAAATCCCTCCTGCCCGTGGTGCGCGGCGGCAAGATCGATGCCCTGGCCCATATTACCGGCGGCGGCCTGCTCGAGAACATCCCGCGCGTGCTGCCCGAAGGCACCCACGCCGTGGTCGACGCGGACGATTGGGAACAGCCGGCGCTGATGGCCTTCCTGCAGGCGCAAGGAAATATCGAACCCGCAGAGATGGCCCGGACCTTCAATTGCGGTATCGGCATGATCCTGGCCGTACAGCCGGAACTCGCCGGCGAGTTCGTTGCCGAACTCGAGGAAGCCGGCGAACAGGTCGTCCACGTCGGGGAAATCTCGGCGGGCGGGCGCGGATGCACCGTACGCGGCGCGGCGGGTACCTGGGGCGCCGAAGAGCCATGGGAAGCCGTCTTCACCGCCTGAGTGGCGGGCCGCGGGGCCGTGTCTTGGCGGGCACCCCTTCGATATCCTCGCCCAGTGTGTCGCGCAGGTAAAGCTCGCGAATCCCGACATAGGCGACCACCAGCAGCGCTCCGGCGAAAAACACGCCGTAGATGCCGAACACCGCACCCACGCCGAGGATCACGAACAGCGTCAGCGCCGGGGGAATGCGCACCACCCGTCGGTTGACCAGCGGGGTCATCAGGTAGGCTTCGAACAGCCGCGCGACGACGTAGCCCGCCACCGTACGCCAGAACACCGAGCCCCCGGCGGCGGCCGCAAGACCGATCGACGGCAGCATGGCGACGGCCGGGCCGACATAGGGCACGAACTCCGAAAGACCGCCGAGCAGGCCGAGCGCGGCCCAGCTCTCGAGCCCCGCCCACCACAGCGAGGCGGAAATCAACACGGTCATGATGGCCATCGTGACGAGCTTGGCCTTGAGCCAGAGCTTGAGGGCCGTGATCACCTGGTCGAGCGCGTGCTCCACCGCCGCGCGGCCCGGAGGCGGGGTGAGCAGCACGATGGCGCGGCGATAGGGGCGCGGATCGACGGCGATGAACATGGCCCCGACCAGCACGATGAGGAAATTGAGCAGCAGCCGGCCGCTGCCCAGCACGACGTCGCCAAGGCGGCTGGCGATCGCCTCGTCCCCTGCGGCCGACCGGATCGCCTCGACGATCGCCGCGCCCACCTCGCTCGAACCGAGGTTGCGCTCGATCGAGGATAGCGTTCCGGGCAGGTCGCCAAGCATCGCGGACAGCTCGCTGCCGAACTGCACGACGAGCAACCAGCCAACTGTCGCAAACAGGGCGAGGATCAGCAAGGTCCCGAGGGCCAGCGCCAGATGCTTGTTGGCGATCCCGATACGCTCGAACAGGTGCGCGGCGCTGCGAAACATCACCGCCCCGAGGATCGAACCGAACGCGAGCAGCAGGAGGTCCGAGGCCCGCCACAGCACGACCAGCGCCGCGCCGGCGAGAATCGTCCAGATAAGGCGCCTGAGAAAGGGCCAATCTTCTGGGGAGGGTTGGAAAACGGGCAGCATGCGGGCAGGAACGAGACGATTCGCGAGGCGGCCCGTTCCCGGGCCTCTCGCCGGCGAGGGAGCTGGAGATGGACCGCAAGGCGCGCGTTGCCGTGATGCTCTCGGGCAGCGGCACGACGATGTCCTCGCTGCTCTTCCAGTCCCGACTGCCGGACTGCCCTTACGAAATCGTCCTCGTCGCCAGCAACGTGCGCGAGGCGCGGGGGCTGAAGATCGCCGCGGCCGAGGATATCCCCACCTTCGCGCACCCGCACGGCGGGCTCGAGCGCGAAGCGCACGAGGTGATCATGCACGAGGCGTTGAAACGAGCGGACGCCGAATACATCGCGTTGGCCGGTTACATGCGCGTCCTGACCGCAAGCTTCGTCGCCAAGTGGGCCGGGCGGATGGTCAACACCCATCCTTCGTTGCTGCCCAAGTTCAAGGGCCTGCACACTCACGAGCGGGCGATCGAAGCGGGCGAGAGCCACGGCGGCTGCTCGGTCCACATCGTGGTGCCCGAACTCGATGCCGGCCCGCTGCTCGGCCAGGTGCCGGTCCGCATCCTGCCCGACGACACCCCCGAAACGCTGCAAGCGCGCGTGCAGATGGCCGAATACCAGCTCTACCCGCGCTGCCTCGGCGACTACGTCAGCCGCGAACGCGACCCCGCCTGGCTGACCCGGAGGGTGCGCGAACGCGCGCTGGCGCTGCCCGAGGCGGAGGAGACAAGCTCGCACGGCATGCCCTGCTTCGGCATCGCCAAGGGCAAGAAGTTCGCCTACGTCAGCATCGATCATCACGGCGACGGGAGGACCGCGCTGCTGATCAAGATCGACGGACCGGACGAGCAGGCGCAACTCATCGACCTCGACCCGGATCGTTACTACCGCCCCGCGTATTTCGGCGACGGCTGGATCGGCATCCGGCTCGACCTCGGCGATACCGACTGGGAAGGAATCGCCGACTGGCTGCAACGTTCGTGGCGCAGCGTTGCGCCCAAGCGTCTGACTGCCCTGCTCGACCTGGCGGACGAGTTTTAGGTCAACGCCGCTTGCCCAGGCCCGGAAACGCCGACCCGACCCTGCGCCGGCAGCTGAGTTACGATTCGCCGAAATGGGCGGCGAGATCGCGTTCTTCGTGGGCGATCGCCAGGAAGATGTAGACCGTGAAGCCGCCGGCGAGGAGCAGGTGGCTATAGGTCATGTCGGGCGTCGCCCAAAATGCGAGCAGGAATCCGCTGTACAGCGGATGCCGCGCCCAGCGGTAAAACAGCGGAGTCCGGAAGATCGGCATGCTCGCTTCACCGCCGCGGGAATGGCTCCGGGTCTGCTCCAGACCGAACAGCTGGAAGTGGTTCATCAAGAGCGTCGAGACGAACGCGGAACCCCAACCGATGAAGAACAGAGCCCAGATCACGGTGCGCCAGGCCGCGTTGCCGATCGACCAGAGCTGTCCGCTCACGGGATGCCATGCAGCGAACAGCACGGCGAGCGCCAGGGCCGACGCGAGACAATAGACCGAACGCTCGAGCGGCGCAGGCACCACCTGCACCCACCGCGCCTTGAAGGATCGACGCGCCATCACCGAATGCTGCACTCCGAAGAGGACGATCAGCACGACGTCGATGACCAGCGCAACGCTACTCGGGGCGTAATAGCCCTTGTCCACATGCGTCGGCAGGGGATCGAACGCTCCGACGAAGCCGATCAGGTACAGGAAGGCAGCCAGGAAGGCGGCGTAGCATGACGCCGAAACAAGCATGGCCGACGATCTTGGCATGGAATTCCTCCCTACCGGCAGGGGTAACAACTCGGGATCAGGACGCCGACTTCGCCTCGCTGTTCTGCGGCAGGTAGGACATCAACTGCACCGTGTCGTTCGCGCGGAAGCTCTGCCAGCACCTGATGCGAGCCGCCCCAATTTCGAGGCGCCAGGCGGAGACAGTGTGAAAGCGCCGGTTGTCCGATAGCGTGCGGCCCGTCATCACCACCGTATCGCCGGCCGTGTCGCAGCCTTGAACGTCGAGCCGGAAGTCGGGAGCGTCTCGCAACATCGCCATCATCGCAGCGATGAACGCGCCGATGCCGTCGAGCTGGTTTTCTTCGGAGTCGACATAGTAGAAATCGTCGGCTGCGAGGCTGCGGAAATCGTCCCACCGCCGCTCGTTTATGGCAGCGACTGCAGCCATCGCCACTTCGCCGGGCGATTTGCCGAACAGGGCGTCGTACAGGGCTTGCCGGAACGGCATCGCCGGAAGCTAGCCCACGGACCGGCATTTCCATAATACAAAAAGCTTTGCACCCCGTGGGTGGCGTTCAGGGCCGTCCACGAGCGTAGCGATAGAGCCGCAAGTTGCTGTTGGCGCGGAAGTTGTGAAGGTAGGTGATCCGCCCTTCGACGACACCGAGCCGCCATACTGCCGCGGTTCGGAAGCTGTGCGGAGCGGCATAAGAGCTCCCGCGCATGATCACGACGTCCTGCTCGACGTCGTATGAATCGATCCTCAATTCGAAATCGGGGACTTCGGAGACAAGATTCCGGATTGCGGCCAGATAGGCTTCGGGGCCGTCGACCCTGTGACTGTGGCCGTCTTTGAAATGGAAATCGTCCGCCAAAAGATCAGCGAGAGCGTCCCAGGCGCGCGTATTGATCGCCTCGATGCTCGCCTTCGCGACCTCGAGCGGAGCTCTCGGGCTTTGCCGTCGCTTCAGTCTGGTCAGCCAACCCATTGTCCCGCAAGGATAAACCCTCAGACCCTGCGATGCCAAGCAAAAGCGGCCGCCGGGTCACCCCGGGCGGCCGCCAAGAAACCTTCGATCAAATGGAGTTCGTCAGCCGACGATTTCGTCGGGCTTGAAGAAGAATTCGATTTCGATCTTCGCGTTTTCGTCGCTGTCCGAGCCGTGAACCGTGTTGGCCTCGATGCTCTCGGCGAAAGTCTTGCGGATCGTGCCTTCGGCGGCGTCGGCCGGGTTCGTCGCACCCATCACGTCGCGATTGCGCTTCACTGCGTCCTCGCCTTCGAGCACCTGGACGACGACCGGGCCGCTGGTCATGAACTCGACCAGCTCGCCGAAGAACGGGCGCTCGCGGTGGACGCCGTAAAAGCCCTCGGCCTGTTCGCGGCTCATGTGGATTCGCTTCGATGCGACGACCCGCAGTCCGGCGTCTTCCAGCATCTTGGTGACTGCGCCGGTCAGGTTGCGGCGCGTGGCGTCGGGCTTGATGATCGAGAATGTGCGGGTGACCGCCATGGAGATTTCCTCAGGTTCGGATGTTGGGAGAATTCGCGCGCGCCCCTAGCCTCAGGTTGCATGAGGCGCAAGCCTTACGCCTTCTGGACCCATTTGCCCTCTTCTTGCGCGAAATAGCGGCGCTCGACGCCTTCCTGCTCCCCGAGCCTGCGCCAGACTGCACGGGCCGGCTCCAGCGTGGCGTCGTCGAACAGGAAGATGGTCCGTTCGAAACCCAGCCCCGGCTCGCGCCACAGCCCGTCGGCGATGACCGCAAGGCGCGCCCCGTTCGCCGCCTCGCATTCGGCCGAAAGCAAGACCGGCTGGCGCTCCGCATGCGGCTCGCCCGCCTCGCCGTTGGCAAGGAACGCCTCGGGATTGTATTCCCACAAGGCCCGGCTCGTCGCTTGGCGCCGCTCGGCATCGGCATCGACGACGAGCAACCGGCCCCCGGTCTTGCGCGCGCGTTCGGCAATCATTGCCACGACGCGCTCGATCGAGCCGGAAGATCGCTGCCAGAAATCGAGCTGCACTATCTTCGCCCCGCCATTCCGCCACTTGAGGCCGGGAACGCCAACTAGCCTTCCAGCACGTCGCGCACGTAGCGGTCGATCAGGCGCACGCCGAAGCCGGTGGCGCCCTTGCCCCACGTCGCGCCTGCCTTGTCGGCCCAGGCCATACCCGCGATGTCGAGGTGTGCCCACGCCGTTCCCTCGACGATAAAGCGCTGCAGGTATTGCGCCGCGGTGATCGAGCCGGCGTAGCGCGGGCCGACGTTCTTCATGTCGGCGATCGGGCTGTCGAGCAGCTTGTCGTATTCGGCCGAGAGGGGGAAGCGCCACAGCTTGTCGCCGCTTTCCTTGCCGGCCTTGATCAGATTGTCGGCCAGCTTGTCGTCGTTGGAGAACATGCCGGCGTTCTCGTGCCCCAGCGCAACCACCATCGCACCCGTCAGCGTGGCGAGGTCGACGATCGCGGCCGGCTTGAACTCCTTCTGCGCCCACCACAGCGCGTCGCATAGCACCAGACGGCCCTCGGCATCGGTGTTGATGACCTCGACGGTCTGGCCGCTCATGGTGGTGACGATATCGCCCGGGCGCATGGCGTTGCCGTCAGGCATGTTTTCGACGAGCCCGCAGACGCCGATGACGTTGGCCTTGGCCTTGCGGCCGGCGAGCGCGAGCATGGCCCCGGCGACAGCGCCGGCGCCGCCCATGTCCCACTTCATGTCTTCCATGCCCGCCGGCGGCTTGAGCGAGATGCCGCCGGTGTCGAAAGTCACGCCCTTCCCGACGAACACGGTCGGCGCCGCACTGCTTTCGCCGCCCATCCACTTGATGCACAGCAGCCGCGCATCGCGCGCCGAGCCCTGCGAGACGCCGAGCAGCGCCCCCATGCCGAGTTCGCGCATCTGCTTTTCGTCGAGCACGACGATTTCCGCTCCGGTGCCCTCCAGCCGCTCGCTGACGCGTTCGACGAAGCTTTCGGGGTAAATCACGTTGGCCGGCTCGGCGACCAGCTCGCGGGTCAGCTCGACCCCGGCCGCCACGGCCTGTTCGACCTCCCAGGCCGCTGGCGTACCCTCGGGCGCAGCGATCACGACCGCTTCGGCAAGGGTCACCTTCTGCTCGTCCTTGAGCTTGGTGCGGTAACGGTCGTAACGCCAGGTGCGCAGGCGCAGGCCGGTCAGCACGGCGGCGACTTCGGCGGCATCGAGATTGCCCCCCGAGACGTCGAGGGCGAGCGCCTTTTCGCCGCTCGCCATGTAGCGCGAGGCGAGCGCGGCGCCGGCCTTCTCGAGCGCCGCGCGGCGTCCTTCGGCATCGGCTTTGCCGGCGCCGACGAGGACCTGGCGCACGACGCGTCCGTCGCGCTCGGCGAAGCTTTCGAACAGCTGCCCCGTCTTGCCGGTGAAGCGCGCTGCCGCGGCGCCCTCGCTGTCGCTGCGCGACAGGTCGGCGGGCAGCGCCTCCTGGTCGACGATCCGGGCGACGAGCCGCGGCGTACTGGAATCGGCTGATGCGGCGAAAGTGATCTGCATGGTCTCTCCGGTGAAACGAGGGCCCGGCACGCCGTAGCGCGCGACCCGGTATATGGATGGCGTTGCAGTTAGAGAGCGCCGGTGCGATAGGCAAGCCATGCTCCCCGACCGGCAGTCTTCGCTGCAAGCCCCTCCCCGCCGCTTGCCCGCAGTCCGTTCGGGAACAGCCGCTGCAATGGTCCTGGCGCTCACCTGGCCGGCACTGGCCGCGGCCCAGGACGAGACCGCCGGCGGCAACGCCGCGCAGCAGGATCCGCTCGCCGCGCGGCCGGTGGAAGCTGCCCCGGTCCCGCCTCCTGCGCCTGAGTTCAACGCCGCAGGCGAACGGCAGATCGCGTTCGAAGCCGACACGCTGGCCTACGACAACGGCGACGAAAGCGTCACCGCGTCGGGGAACGTGCTGCTACGCTCGGGCGACCAGTCGGTGCGCGCCGACGCGGTCACCTGGAACCGCATGACCGGCGAAATCGTCGCCAGCGGCAACGTCCGACTGGTCGATGCCGACGGAAACCAGCTCTTCACCGACCGCCTCGAGTTGACCGAGGAACTCAAGGCGGGGGCAATGCAGAACCTGTTGCTGGCTTTGCGCGCGGGCGGGCGGCTGGCCGCCGAGCAGGGCGTGCGCGACGAGCAGGGCAACGTCGTTCTGACCCGTGCCGCCTATTCCGGCTGCGCGGTGACGAGCGAAAATGGGTGCCCGAAGAAACCGAGCTGGCGCATTACTGCCGACCGGGTGATCTACGACGCCGCGACCAGCACGATCCGCTTCAAGGGCGCTTTCCTCGAAGTGTTCGGCCTGCGCGTCCTGCCGCTGGTGGCACTCAGCCTGCGAACCGATGGCGGACCCAAATCGGGCTTCATGGTGCCCGACTTTGGCTATAGCAGCTCGAACGGTCTCGAGGCCGGCGAGAACTTCTATCTGCGGCTCGCCGACAACCGCGACCTCGAGCTTTCGGCCCGCGTTTACAGCAAGACCGCGCCGATGGTCTCGGCCCAGTACCGGGCGCTGACCGATGCCGGCGCCTATCAGATCACCGGATACGGAACATTTGGCTCGCGCCTTCCGCTCGGCGCGACAACGCCCAAGGCCCAGACCGATTTCCGCGGCTATCTTGCCGCCAACGGGCGCTTCCAGCTCGACCCGTACTGGGACCTTACGGGTTCGGTCCGGGTGGCCACCGACCGCACCTTCCTGCGCCGCTACGACATCAGCCGCGACGATCGCCTGCGTTCGACCTTCAATCTCGAACGGATCGACGACGATTCGTATTTTTCGCTCGCCGGCTGGGCGACCCAGGTCCTGCTGACCAACCAGAGCCAGGGGCAGGTGCCGATCGCGCTGCCGGTCATCGACTATCGCCGGCGGCTCGAGGATCCGCTGCTCGGCGGAAAGATCGAGCTGCAGGCCAACAGCCTCGCCATTGCCCGGACCTCCGGCCAGGACACTCAGCGCGCCTTTGCCAGCGCCAAGTGGGACCTACGCCGGGTAACCTCGCTCGGCCAGGAGGTGACCTTCACCGCTCTCTTGCGCGGCGATGTCTACCACTCCGACGAGAACGACCTCACCCGAACCGCTCTCTATCGCGGCATTCCGGGCTGGCAGACGCGCGGCGTGGCGATCGGGGCGATCGACGTGAAATGGCCCTTCGTGGGCGAGGCGCTCGGCGGAACCCAGGTGTTCACCCCGCGCATCCAACTCGTCGCCAGCCCCAAGATTCGCAATTTGGCGATTCCCAACGAGGATGCGCGAGCGATCGATCTCGAGGACAGCAACCTGTTCGCGCTCAACCGCTTTCCCGGATACGACCGTGTCGAGGACGGGGTGCGCATGACCTACGGGGTCGACTGGTCGCTCGACCGCCCCGGCTGGCGGGTGCGCTCGACCATCGGCCAGTCCTATCGGCTGAGCGACAAGCGGACGCTGTTTCCCGACGGTACGGGACTCAACGAACAGTGGTCGGATTTCGTCGGCCGGACCGAAGTGCGCTACCGCGATTTCATCAGCCTGACGCACCGTTTCCGGCTCGACAAGGACAGCTTTTCGGTGCGCCGAAACGAGGTCGACATGACCGTCGGCACCGATCGCACATACGTCGAGCTGGGCTACCTGCGGCTCAACCGCAATATCGACCTGACCTTCGAGGATCTGCAGGACCGCGAAGAGCTGCGCGCGGCGACGCGCGTCGCCTTCGCCCGCTACTGGTCCATGTTCGGCTCGGCGGTGGTCAACCTGACCGACCGCCGCGAGGATCCCAACCTGACCTCAGACGGCTTCGAGCCGCTGCGCACCCGCCTGGGCATCGCCTATTCGGACGACTGCCTCGAATTCGGCGTGACCTGGCGGCGCGATTACGTGACGATCGCCGACGCGCGCCTGGGCAATTCGTTTGCCGTGTTCTTCTCGCTCAAGAACCTCGGATTGCGCTAGGCCCGCAGCATCCACACTGGCGATGCACAGCCTAAGCCGCGGACGTTGGCAGCCACGAGCAAACACGCTATCGGCCTCACGCTCAGGTGCGGTTCAGCCGGTTTTTGGCAACCGGCCGCCGAACTCTATGGCGCGCGCGGCGCCCTTGCGAGGATTGATACGTGATTCATTCGGTCAGGCGAATTCTGGTTACCGGTAGCGCTTTTGCGGCCCTTGCCTTGCTGGGGGTGCAGGCCGCGCCGGCCCAGGATGCGGCGCCGTCGAGCGCCACCGACATTCCCGATGACGTGTCCGTCGCCAAGATGGACCCGGACAACCGCCACGCCTCGGCCAAGGTCAACGGCGAAATCATCACCGGGACCGATGTCGAACAGCGCGTGGCGCTGATCGTTGCGGCGAACGAGGGCGTGGAGATTTCCGACGAGGAGATGCAGCGCCTGCGCCAGCAGGTCATGCGCAACCTGATCGACGAAACGCTCGAGATCCAGGAAGCCGCCGCGCAGGACATGGCGGTGACCAAGCAAGAGGTCGACGAATACTACCTGCGCTATGCCGCGCAGCGTTTCGGCCGCACGCCGGAAAAGCTCGACGAATACCTCAAATCGGTCGGCTCTTCGCCCGCTTCGCTCAAGCGCCAGATCGAAGGGGAGCTGGCATGGGACCGGCTGCTGCAGCGCAACGTTCGGCCGTTCGTCAACGTCTCGGCCGAAGAGGTCAACGAGCTCTACCAGCGCCTGCAGGCCGCCAAGGGCACGCCGGAATACAAGCTGTCCGAAATCTACCTCTCTTCGACTCCGGAGACGCACGAGGCGGTGGGCGAGAACGCCAAGCGGATCGTCGAACAGCTTCGCCAGGGCGGCAGCTTTCTCGCTTACGCGCGGCAGTTTTCCGAAGCCTCGACCGCCGCGGTGGGCGGCGATCTCGGCTGGATCAAGCTCGAGCAGCTGCAGAACCCGACGCTGGAAACCGTGGCGCGCAACATGCAGCCCGGCCAGCTCGTGGGGCCGATCGAGATTCCGGGCGGCTATTCGATCCTCTACCTCCAGGACAAGCGCCAGGTCGGCATGGCCGACCCACGCGATGCGGTCCTCAGCCTGAAGCAGATTTCGCTCGAGTTTCCCAAGGGGACGAGCGAGGAAGAAGCCAAGGCCAAGGCCGCCGCCTTTGCCCAGGCCGCGACCCAGATAAAGGGCTGCGGAGACGCCGATGCCGCGGGCAAGGCGATGGGCGCGCAGGTCGTGACGAACGACAACATTCCCGTCCGCGCACTGCCCGAGGCGCTGCAGCAGACGATGCTCAAGCTCAACGTCGGCGAAACCACTCCCCCCTTCGGCTCGCTCGAAGAAGGCGTCCGCGTGCTGATGCTGTGCGGCCGCGACGATCCGTCGCCCGAAGCCGGTCCGAACTACGACCAGCTGATGGCCCAGCTCGAGGACGACCGCGTGGGCAAGCGGGCCCAGCGCTATTTGCGCGACCTGCGGCGCGATGCGGTGGTCGAGGATAACTGACCCCGCTCTCCCCCCGCTGGCGATATCGCTCGGCGATCCGGCGGGGGTCGGCCCCGAACTGATCTGCGAGTCATGGGCTCGCCGCGAGGCTGAGGGCCTGCCGCCGTTCTTTGTGTGCGGCGGCAAGGACGTCCTGTCCGCTGCCGCGAGGGCGCGCGGTCTGGCAATCGACTTCGCCGAAATTTTCGATCCTTGCGAAGCCGGCTCGGCAGGCCGCGAAGCTCTTCCGGTCCTCGGCGACGGAGATGCTTCCTACACGCCGGGCAACCCGTCGAGCCTCGGTGCACGCCTGGCTTTCAATTCCTTACAGGCGGGGACGGGTTTTGCCGTTAGCGGCGCGGCATCCGGCATCGTCACCGGCCCGATCGCCAAGGCCGCGCTCGCCGAGGTCGGCTTCGACTTTCCCGGGCAGACCGAGTTTGTCGCCGATGCCTGCGGTGTCCCAGCCGAAGACGCCGTAATGCTGCTTGCCGGCCCGAGCCTCAGAACCGTGCCGCTGACCGTGCACTGCGCGCTGGCCGATGTGCCGGGCCTTCTCACGCAAGGTCTCATCGTGCGCCGCTGCCGCGTTGTCGCCGAAGCGATGCGGACCGACTACGGCATCGCCCAGCCGCGCATCGCGATCGCCGGGCTCAATCCGCATGCCGGGGAAGCGGGCCGCATGGGCCGTGAGGAAATCGAGATCATCGCTCCGGCCATCGCGCAACTTCGTGCCGACGGCATCGACGCAACCGGACCGCACCCGGCCGACACCCTCTTCGCTCCGCGCGCCCGCGCGACCTACGACGTGGCCATTGCGATGTACCACGATCAGGCGCTGGTACCGCTCAAGGCGCTCGACTTCGACCAGGGGGTCAACGTCACGCTGGGGCTGCCGATCGTGCGCACCTCGCCCGACCACGGCACCGCGTTCGACATCGCCGGCAAGGGCCTCGCCGACCCCGGCGCTATGATTGCGGCGATCCGCATGGCCGGCGAGATCGCCGCACGGCGGACGATCGCGCAGTGACCCTTCCGCCCCTGCGCGAAGTCATTGAGCGCCATGGCCTGTCGGCGTCGAAGGCGCTGGGGCAGAACTTCCTGTTCGACGAGCAACTGCTCGGTCGCATCGCCGCGGTCCCCGGTTCGCTCGAGGGCAAGGCGGTGCTCGAGGTCGGCCCGGGCCCCGGCGGCCTGACTCGCGCCCTGCTGCGCGCCGGGGCGCGAGTCACCGCCATCGAGATGGACCGCCGCTGCCTGCCCGCGCTGGCCGAACTCGCCGAGGCCTTCCCGGGTCAGCTCGAGGTGATCGAGGGCGATGCGCTCGCGCTCGACCACGGGGCGTTGATGGGAGAGTCCTTCGCGGTGGTCGCCAACCTGCCTTACAACGTCGGCACCGCGCTGCTCGTCCGCTGGCTGTCGGGCCGAGAATGGCCCCCGCAGTGGACTTCGCTGACGCTGATGTTCCAGCTCGAGGTCGCCCAGCGCATCGTCGCCGCGCCGGGCAGCGGCGCTTACGGCCGCCTCGCCGTACTGGCGCAGTGGCGCTCGCGTGCAAAACTGGCGATGAAGGTCCACCGCAGCGCTTTCACCCCGCCGCCCAAAGTGATGAGCGCGGTCGTCCATCTCGAACCCGCCGCAATGCCCGACGGGGTTTCACCCCTCCAGCTCGAGCGCGTGACCGAGGCCGCGTTCGGCCAGCGCCGCAAGATGCTGCGCCAGAGTCTCAAAGGCGTTCCGGGCGCGGTCGAAGCGCTTCATTCGCTCGGGATCGACCCGGCGCGAAGAGCCGAAACGCTCGCCGTGGAAGAGTTCATCGCCGTGGCGCGCGCGTTGACAGGCTGACCTGCACGGGTAGGGCGGTTGCGAATGAAACAGCTTTCCGCCTCCGAACACAGCCTCGTCGAACCGATCGACCAGGCCGCGATGCTCGCCGCGGTCGAGCGCTGGTGCGCGATCAACAGCGGAACGCGCAATCTCGGCGGTCTCGCCCGGCAGGCGAACGAACTGGCCCAGGCTTTCGCCGCCCTGCCCGGCGATGTCGAAATGCACGATCCCGCCGCGGTCACCGCGGTCGACGCCGATGGCAGCGAGGTCGAATTGCCGCACGGCATGCACCTCGTTGTCTCCGTCCGGCCCGAGGCGCGACGGCGCTTTCTGCTGACCGGGCACATGGATACCGTGTTCCCCGCCGACCATCCCTTCCAGTCGGCCACCTGGCTCGACGACGATACCCTCAACGCCCCCGGCGCGGCCGACATGAAGGGCGGCCTCGCCGTGATTCTCCACGCGCTGATCGCCTTCGAAGCCTCGCCCGAGGCGGCGAAGGTCGGCTACGACGTGATGATCAACGCGGACGAGGAAACGGGGTCGCTGTCCTCGGCCCCGTTGATTGCCGAACTGGCGAGGGAAAAGTTCGCCGCCCTGACTTACGAACCTTCGGCCCTGCCCGACGGAACGCTGGCCCACGCCCGGGGCGGCAGCGGCAACTATTCGATCGTGGTCACCGGCAGGTCGGCCCACGCCGGTCGCAATCCGCAGGACGGGCGCAACGCGATCGTCGCCGCGGCCGAGATCGCAGTGGTTCTCAAGGCGCTGAGTCATGACGATCTGGCGGTGAATCCCGCGAAAATAGAGGGCGGGTCGGCCAACAACGTCGTGCCCGATCACGCCGTGCTGCGCTTCAACATCCGCCCGAAGACCACCGAGGCCGCTGCCGAATTCGAGAAGGCGCTGGCCTACCTGCTCTCGGACATCGCCGAGCGCCACGACGTCGCCATACATCGGCACGGCGGCATTACCCGCCCGCCCAAGCCGGTCGACGCCCGCGCGCAGAAGCTCTTCGACCTCGTCGCCGATACCTCCGAAGCGCTCGGCCGAAAGCTCGGCTGGCAGGCCAGCGGCGGAGTGTGCGACGGCAACAACATCGCCGCCGCGGGGGTGCCCGTGGTCGACACGATGGGGGTCCGCGGGGGCAGCATTCATTCGGCGGACGAATTCATGATCGCCAGCTCGCTGTCCGAGCGGGCGGCGCTTTCGGCGGTGGTCCTGCACCGCCTGGCTACAGGGGAGACACTGTGACTTTCGTGATCCGTGCCGCGGGCGAGGACGACCTCGAATCGATCTACGAAATGGCCAAGAGCACGGGCGGCGGCTTCACCAACCTGCCGCCCGACCGCACCGCGCTGCGGGCCAAGCTGGAGCGTTCGGCGAGGTCGTTCGCGCGCAGCGACGACGATCTCGGCGACGACCTGTTCTTCTTCATGCTCGAGAACACCGAGACCGGCGAAGCGCGCGGCAGTTGCCAGGTGATGAGCCACATCGGCCAACGCTGGCCCTTCTACAGCTACCGCATCACCACGCAGACCCAGCGTTCCGAGGAGCTTGGCCGCACGGTCCGCGCCGAACTGCTCAGCCTCGTGACCGATCTCGAAGGGTCGAGCGAAGTCGGCGGGCTGTTCCTCCATCCCGCAGAGCGCTCGGGCGGCAAGGGCATGCTTCTGGCGCGCAGCCGCTACCTGTTCATCGCCATGCACCGGTTGCGCTTCGCCGAGCGCATCCTGGCCGAGCTGCGCGGCATCATCGACGAACGCGGCGGCTCGCCCTTTTGGGACGGGGTGGCCGGCCGATTCTTCGGCATGACCTTTCAGGAAGCCGACTATTTCAACGCCATCAAGGGCAACCAGTTCATCGCCGACCTGATGCCCAAGCACCCCGTCTATATCGCCATGCTCGACGAAGAGGCGAAGAAGGTCATCGGCCTGCCGCACCCGACCGGGCGGGCGGCGATGAAGATGCTCGAGAACGAGGGCTTCGCCTTCGAGGGCTACGTCGACATCTTCGATGGCGGGCCGACGATGACGGCGCGCACGAGCCAGGTGAAGTCGATCGCCGAGGCGCGGCCGGCCGGGGTCGGCAGCACGACGCTCGACATCGGCGAGCGGGCCATCCTCGCCACCGGAACCCTGGCGAGCTTTCGCTGCTGCTACGGCAGGCGCGAATTCGCCGCCGACGGCTCGATCGCGATCGACGAAGCCGCCGCCGAAGCGCTCGGCGTGGGCCTGGGCGACGAGGTGTGGAGCGTAGCGCGGTGACGCTGGCCGAAATCAATTTCGACGGCATCGTCGGTCCGAGCCACAATTACGCCGGGCTCAGCCTCGGCAACCTCGCAGCGACGGCCCACGCGGGCGAGGCATCCTATCCGCGGGCAGCGGCGCTGCAGGGAATCGCCAAGATGCGCGGCAACATGGCGCGCGGGCTGGCCCAGGGCTTCTTCGTCCCCTTGCCGCGCCCGAACCTGCGCTGGCTCAACGACATCGCGGCCGACACGGCGACCGACACCGGGCTCGTCGCCGGCGCGTGGTCGGCCAGCTCGATGTGGACGGCCAACGCCGCCACCGTCAGCCCGGCGCCGGACACCGCCGACGGACGCTGCCACCTGACCGTCGCCAATCTCGTGACGATGCCGCACCGCAGTCACGAATGGCCCGACACGCTGGCCCAGCTGCAGCTCATGTTCGCCGACGCCGCGCATTTCGCGGTTCATCGCCCGGTTCCCCCCACCTTCGGCGACGAAGGCGCAGCCAACCACATGCGGCTGGCTTCGGCGCACGGCGCTCCGGGCCTCGAGGTCTTCGTCTACGGCAAGACCGGCGGCCCCTTCCCCGCCCGCCAGCACGACCAGGCGAGCCGAATCGTCGCCCGCAAGCACGGGCTGGACCCTGACAGGGTGTTGTTCATCGAGCAGAGCCCCGAGGCGATCGCCGCAGGCGCGTTCCACAACGATGTGGTCGCGGTCGCCAACGAGCGCGTTCTGTTCGCGCACGAAAAGGCATTTGCCGACCGCGACGGCGCCTACGCCGCGATCCGCGCGAAGTTTCCCGAACTCGAGGTGGTCGAGGTGCCGGAGGCGGAAGTCAGCCTCGCCGCCGCCATCGCCAGCTACCTGTTCAACGCCCAGCTGCTGACCCTGCCCGACGCCACCATGGCGCTCGTCGTTCCCGAAGAGTGCCGCGACGATCCCACCGTCTGGGACTGGTGCGAGCGCATGCTGGCCGGCAATGGGCCGATCAGGCACATCATTCCGGTCGACGTGCGCCAGTCGATGGCCAACGGAGGCGGCCCCGCCTGCCTGCGCCTGCGCGTGGTCGCCGATCCGGCAACGGTCGATCCGCGTTTCCTGCTGGGCGAATCGACGGCCGATGCGATGGAGAAGGTAGTTTCCCGGACTTGGCCCGAGCAGATCGATCCTTCAGATTTGGGCAAGACTTCGTTGGCCACGACGGTAACAGACGCACGCGCGGCGCTGCTCGACGCTCTTTCCTTGCCCGAACTGGCCTGAATCGGGACTGTCGGAACGCTTTACAGGTGCGGGGTTTCCAGCCGCATTAGAGGTGCAGAAATCGGGGCTGGCACGACGCCGGCTTCCACGACGCCAAGGACCATAAATGCTGCGCAAGATCGCTCGCCTTTTCGTCATCAAAACGCACTGGGAAGCGTATCTGATCATTTACGCGCTCGCCCTCGGCGCGACGACGCGCGGCGCGCACTATCTGGAAATCTATCCCGGCTATGGCGGTGACCTGCTGTTCCTTGCCTGCACCGGCGCGGTGTTCATGGCCGGAGCCAAGATCCTCGACTGCCTCAAGCACGAAAGGGCGGCCGCGGAGCGCGCCGACGGTCAGACAGACTTGCCGGCGTAGAGCAGGCGCCCGGCCCCGAGCCGGGAAATTACCGGATTTATCTCGTCGACCTGGACCGCGAAGCATCCTTGGCTGCGCCCGATGCGGCCCTGGATGTCGATCAGCGAGGGATCGACGTACTCGGCGCCGTGGATGACGATCGCCCGGTCGAGCGCCTCGTCGTTGGTCGGGTCGAGCCCTATGACGCGCTGCGAGCGACCGTGCGCGCCGACGTAAGTGTTGGACACCAGATAGGCACCGCGCGAGCTTGCGTTCGAGCCGGGCCGATTGGAAAAGCGCTGCAGCATACCGGTTGCCGCGGGATCCGATCCGCTACCGTGCGAGACGAGCCAGCTTTGCTCGATCTTGCCGCCGGCGACATCGACCAGATGGAAGCGCGGTTCGCTCGAAGGAAGGCCGAAATCGACCAGCCCGATGCGGTCGCGGTCGAGCACGCGCGCGCCGTGGCGGTCGAGCGCGGCGAGCGCCTCGTCGAGCAGCGGCGGGCGCTTGGCTGCGGGCATTGGCGGTTCGTCGCTCGGGAAGAGCGGCGGGCGTGATGGTTCCGCCAAGGTGCGGTTGGCCGAGGCTCCGGCGCAAGCAGCGATGGCAGCACCGATGAAGTGGCGCCTGTTGAAATTCATGTGCGATCCCGTCCGTTTTGCCCAAGCCTCTGGTGGCCCGGGTCATTCGATCCAGCTCGACGCTTTGCGCGCTCTCTATGTAATTTTTGAGCCGCCCTCCCTCAGGGCGATGGGTGGAGGGATTCTGTTGCTACGTTCCCTCCGGACGCCCGGTCTCCGATTCTGTTACCCGGTTCGGTCCGAACCGTGCTCTTAGCTTTGTAAGGTCAGGCCGCTAGGCCCTAGAATTACGCAGCGAGAGCAAGTGCTTCGTTATCGTTGGCACTTGTGTGTTTTGAGCCTTTAACGGGTTACTCAGCCCGAGCAAAAACAATGCCTTTCAACACACGTCGATCCTGGTTCGGCCCCGTCAGGAAGCCCTCCAAAAACAGGGCTTTATGGTGGAGCCGCCGGGTACTGCCCCCGGGTCCGCTGCGTCTATTACACACTGCAATTTATCGCCATATCCGGCCGAAGCCGGCACGCCCTATATAGCGACTTGCTGATTAATGTGAAGTGACCGGGGTTCAGGGGCGCTTCTTCAACTCGTCGCGAATTTCCTTCAACAGGTCGACTTCGGTCGGGCCCTGCGGCGCAGGCGGCGCTTCCTCGGGCCTTTCCTCGAACTCGGCGACGATCTTCTTGGTATAGCGCACCAGCAGGAAGATGATGAAGGCCAGGATCAGGAAATTGAGCACCGCCGTCATAAAGCTGCCGTAGCCGATCATCGCCGCGCCCGCCTCTTTGAGGGCGGCATAGTCGTCGACCGGCCCGGTGTAGCCGTCGGGCGTGTCGAGCAGGATGAAATAGCGCGAGAAATCGGCCCCGCCGAAGATCGCCCCGACGATCGGCATGATGATCTCGTCGGTCAACGACTTGACGATGCCCGAAAAGGCCCCGCCGATGATCACCGCCACCGCCAGGTCGATCACGTTGCCCTTGGCGATGAACGCTTTGAAATCCGCCCACATGGCTTTGTCCTCCTGTCTGCCCGCGCAGTGGTGCCACCGACTTGCGCAGGTAACAAGTTCGGCTTTCCTTGCGCACGGCGCGCACCGTGCTATCTAGGCAATACACCTGTCTTGGAGGAGGTCCTTCGATGCCCACTCGTTCCCCCGCAGTCATCGTCCGCATGGCGCTCGTCGCGCTCGGCGCGCTGGCGCTCAGCGCCTGCGGCATCAACTCCGTGCCGACCAAGGAAGAAGCCGCCAAGGCCCAGTGGGGCGTGGTGCAGAGCGCTTACCAACGCCGCGCCGACCTCATCCCCAACCTGGTCGAGACCGTGAAGGCCGCCGCCGGATCGGAAAACCAGATCCTGAGCAACGTGACGGAGGCACGCGCCCGCGCCACTTCGATCAACGTCACCACCGACGACCTCTCGGATCCCGAGACCTTCAACAAGTTCCAGGCTGCGCAGAACCAGCTGACCCAGGCGCTCGGCCAGTTGCGCACGGTGGTCGAAGCCTACCCGCAGCTGCAGAGCCAGCAGCGTTTCGCCGACCTGATGACCGCGCTCGAAGGGGCGGAGAACCGCATCAACACCGAGCGTGACCGCTACAACGAGGCCGCGCAGGACTACAACACCGAGATCCGTACCTTCCCGTCGATCGTCGCCGCCAAGGTGGTCTACGGCGCCAAGCCGCTGTCCTACTTCCAGGCCGCAGAGGGCGCCGACACCGCGCCCAATGTCGACTTCGGCGGCATGGCCGGGGCACCGGGAGCAGCGCCTGGCGCCGCCCCCGCATCGAACGACAACGCCGCCCCCGGGGCCGCGCCCGGGGCGGCCCCTGGCGCAGCGCCGGCCGCTGCCGGACAGTGAGGGCTTGCGGAAGAAGATCGTGACACGTCTCTGGATCGGTTTCGCGCTGCTGCTGGCGTTCCTGGCTTCGCCGGCGGCGGCGCTCGATCTGCCGCCGCGGCCCAGCGGGCCTATTTACGACGAGGCCGACCTGCTCCCCGCGGCCGAGGAGGCGGCGCTCGATCAGCGGCTGCGCGAAGTCAACAAGCAGAGCGGCAACGCCGTCATCGTCGCCACCGTCGACAGCCTGCAGGGCGACTCGATCGAGGACTTCGCGACCAAGCTCTACGCCGCCTGGGGCATCGGCGGCGAGAAGCGCGACACCGGCGTGCTGCTGCTGGTCGCCCCCAACGAGCGCAAGGTGCGGATCGAGGTCGGCTACGGCCTGACGCCCTACATCACCGACATCCTGTCCGGCCGGATCATCCGCAACGAGATCACTCCGCGCTTCAAGGCCGGCGACATGAGCGGCGGGATCGAGGCCGGCGTGAACGCCCTGCTCGACCAGCTCGCCAAGAGCCCCGAGGACGCCAAGGCCATCGCCGAAGCCGCGGCCGCGGCCGAAAAGGACCGGGGCGCCGACTCCGGCGGGTTCCCGATCGGCGGGCTCATCTGGATTTTGTTCATCGTCTTCTTCGTGATCCTGCCCCTCGCCGGCCGGCGGCGCGGGCGGCACTATCGCAGCGGAATGGGCAGCGCGGTGGGTAACATCCTGCTGTGGAGCGCACTCAACGCAGCCAGCCACGGCAGTCACCGCGGCGGCGGCTGGGGCGGCGGAGGTGGCGGCTTCGGCGGCGGCGGGGGCGGCGGATTCGGCGGCTTCGGCGGCGGCATGTCGGGCGGCGGCGGCGCCTCCGGGGGGTGGTAGGCATGGCGCATCTCAGCAATGCGGACCGCCAGGCGGTCGCCGAGGCCGTGGCGCGCGCCGAAGGCACGACCTCGGGCGAGATCGTCGCCGTCGTCGTGGACCGCTCGGACGGCTACAGCGACGTGGCGCTGGCCTGGGCAGTGGCCGTGGCGTTCACCGCCATCGCCTTCCTGACATTCTTCCCCGATTTCTGCATGGGCCTGGTCGACCGCCTGCTCGGCGGATGGAATGCCGAATGGACGCCGCGCGGGATCTTCGGCCTCGCGCTGTTCGTCGGGATCGTCAAGTTCGCCGGGATGTGGCTGATCCAGCTGTGGCAGCCGCTCAAGTTCTTCCTCATTCCCGGTCCGATCAAGAGCAAGCGCGCCTACGCCCGGGCGCTGCAGATATTCCACATCGGCGCGGAGAAGCGGACCACCGGGCGCACGGGCATCGTCATCTACCTGTCGATGCGCGAGCACCGCGCCGAAATCGTCGCCGACGAGGCGATCACCAGCAAGGTCGAGCCCGAAGTGTGGGGCGACGCCATGGCCGCACTTCTGGCCGAGCTCAAACAAGGCCGGGTCGGTGCCGGCATGGTCGCGGCAATCGGCAAGGTCGGCGAAATCCTCGCCGCTCACCTCCCGCGTGCGGAAGACGACCGGAACGAGTTGCCAGACCGGTTGATCGAGCTCTAAACGCCCCGGCGTGACCCAGCGCCCGCCCGATGCCGACAAGCCCGAAGAAGTAATGTGGCAAGGCCGTTTCATCACGGCCAAGCGCCGCGGGCGGTGGGAGTATGTCGGCCGGGCGCGCGGGATTCGCGCTGCGGTGATCCTGGCGGTCGATGCAGGTGAAGTGGTTCTGGTCGAACAGTTCCGCGTGCCGCTCGGCAAGCCGTGCCTCGAACTGCCCGCCGGCCTGATCGGCGACGACGAGGGAGCCGATGACGAGGATCACTTCGCAGCAGCGGAGCGCGAGCTGGAGGAAGAGACTGGTTTTGCCGCAGCGCGCTGGGAAGACCTCGGCGAATATGCCTCGTCCCCCGGCATGGTCGGCGAGACGTTTTCGCTGCTTCGCGCCAGCGGGCTGAGCCGCGTCGGCGATGGCGGAGGTGTCGAGGGAGAGAACATCACCGTGCACAAGGTGCCCGTCGCCGCGCTGCCTGCGTTCGTCGCCGAACGCCGCGCCGCGGGCACGATGATCGACGTGCGGCTCCTGCTCCTGCTCGGTGCCGGGATGCTGACGGAGAGCGACGCGTGAGAGTTGCGGTCCTAGGCGCCGGAGCCATGGGCTGCCTCTACGGCGCGGCGCTGCACCGCGGCGGGGCCGACATCGTCTTGGTCGACGTCAATGCCGAGCACATCGCGGCGATCAACGCGCGCGGCCTCGAACTCGAGCGCCGCTCGGGAACCGAGCGCCTGCCGATCCCCGCGGTGCGGCCGGAAGAGCTCGAGGGCCCGCTCGATCTCGTTCTGGTCTTCACCAAGACCTTCATGACCGACACCGCACTGGCCGGCATCGCCCATGCCATCGGACCCGCCACCCACTTGCTCACGCTGCAGAACGGGCTCGGCAACGAAGCCCGCCTCGCAGCCCATGTCGACGCGGCGCGCGTGCTCATCGGCATAAGCTCGCTGCCCTCCGATCTCGTCGGTCCGGGGCGGGTGCGCAGCCACGGCGAAGGCGGGACGAAGCTCTATTCGGCCTTCCCATCGGGCGACCCGGCCTTTGCGGAACAGGTCGCCGCACTGCTGACACAGGGCGAACTCGCCGCCAGCGCCGACCCGGCGATCTACGAAGCGGTCTGGTCGAAGGCGATCTTCAACGCGACGATGAACCCGCTCTGCGCCCTGACCCTGCGCACCCCGGGCTTTCTCGGTGCGCACGAGGAGAGCCTGGCGATGATCCGCGCCGCGGTGGACGAAGGCATCGCCGCCGCGCATGCCAACGGCGTGATGGTGGATGGGCAGGCGATCCACGACCTGACGCGGGTCTCGATCACCGACCACGCCGACCACGAAGCCTCGATGCTGCAGGATGTGAAGGCCGGGCGCCGCACCGAGGTCGATGCGATCAACGGCGCCATCGTCGAGGCGGCGCGAGGCAAGGGTGTCGCGACCCCGCTGCTCGAGATCTTCTGGCGCTTCGTGAAGCTCGAAGAAGCCAAGCTGGCGGGCGAATAGCCTTCCAATTTGCGCGGCTGGGGAATACGAACCGGACAAAGTCATCTTGGGAACCGAGGAGCCAGTCATGGCCAAAGACAACACAATCACCTTCTTCGACCTGGCGCTGTCCACCGGCGCGACGATCAGTCCCTTCGTGTGGGCGACCAAGTATGCGCTCAAGCACAAGGGCTTCGATCTCGATGTGGTGCCGGGCGGGTTCACCAAGATTCCCGAGCGCACCGGCGGCAAGACCGAGCGGCTCCCGGCGATCATCGACGACGGCAAGTGGGTGCTCGATTCGTGGGGTATCGTCGAATACCTCGACGAGACCTATCCCGACCGGCCGATGCTGATTCCGCACCCGAGCGTGGCGGCCGTCACCCGTGCGCTCGATGCCTGGTTCTGGGGCGTGGCGACCGGGCCGTGGATGCGCAGCAATTGCGTCAGCTACCGCGACCTCGCCAACCCCGAGGACCACGAATACATCACCCATTCGCGCGAGAAGATGCTCGGCAAGACGCTCGAGGAAATGCAGGAAGGCTACGAAGACCGCCTCCCGCAGATTTCCGCCGCGCTCGAACCGCTGCGCATTGCGCTGCGCGAGAGCAAGTATCTCGGCGGCGACACGCCCAACTACGCCGATTACCGCATTCTCGGCTCGATCCTGTTCACCGCCTCGGTGTGCCAGAACAGCCCGGTGCTGGCCGACGACGATCCCCTGCGCCCATGGATCGACAGCCTTCTCGACATGTACGGGGGCCTCGGCCGCCATCCCGGCCTCTTTCCCCTGTTCGGTCTCAAGCAGCGCGAGGGCGATCCGCCGCTGTTCCAGCCGCAGGGCCTGGGCGGGATCCACAAGCGCAACACGGGTATCGAATCGACCCGCGCCGAAACGCAGCGGATCACCGAAGGCATGGCCAAGGCCTGACCCGTGGCGGCGCCGCGCGTGCTCCTCACCCGGCGCTGGCCGCAGCCGGTCGAGCGGGCGATGCAGGAGCGCTTCGATACCGTCCTCAACGAAGGCGACCGGCCGCTGTCGCAGGCCGAGCTGGCGAGCGCGATGGGCGAGTTCGATGTGCTCTGTCCGACCGTGTCCGACCGCATTGACGCCGCGGTCATCGCCGGCGGCACGCGGACGAAAATCATCGCCAACTACGGTGTCGGATTCGACCATATCGACGTCCACGCGGCGAAAGCGACGGCGATAGCGGTGACGAACACCCCAGGGGTGTTGACCGATGCCACCGCCGACCTCGCCATGACCCTGCTGCTGATGGCCGCGCGCCGCGCCGGAGAGGGGGAGCGCGAGTTGCGCGCCGGGCAATGGAGCGGCTGGCGGCCGACACACCTGCTTGGCTCGTCGCTCAAGGGCAAGACGCTGGGGCTGGTCGCCTTCGGCCGGATCGGCATCGCTACGGCCCGGCGCGCGCATCATGGCTTCGGCATGAAGATCGCTTACTACGCCCGGCGCGAGGCCGATGAGGCAGTGGCGCGGGAGCTCGACGCGACATTCCATCCCGACTTGCACGGCCTGCTGGCGGCGTCCGATTTCGTCTCGCTGCATGTGCCCGGAAGTTCCGAGACGGCGAACCTGATCGACGCCGCGGCGCTTTCGGCCATGAAGCCGGGTTCCTACCTGATCAACACCGCGCGCGGCGGCGTGGTAGATCATGCGGCACTGGCCGAAGCGCTGCGCAGCGGGCATCTCGCCGGGGCGGGGCTGGACGTCTACCCGGCCGAGCCGCAGGTCCCGCCCGAACTGCTCGGGCTCGAAAGCGTCGTCCTCCTCCCGCACTTGGGCTCCGCAACCGCCGAAACCCGCACCGCGATGGGCGAGAAGGCGATGTCCAACGTCGTCGCCTGGGCCGAGGGCCGCGACCTGCCGGACCGGGTGGCGTGACCGACGCCATCGGCGCGCTCGTCGAAGCCGAGCGGCTGCCTCCCCACTATCGAGAAGTCGCCGAACGATTCTGGCGGCCTCTCGCCGCCTGCATTGCCCATCGGCATGAGGGCCGCGGTCGCCAGTGCCTGCTCGTCGGCGTCAACGGCGCGCAAGGATCGGGCAAGACCACGTCTTGCAGGTTCCTGGAGCTGTTCCTGTCCCGGTTGGGCCTGACGGCCGTCACCCTCTCGCTCGACGACCTCTACCTCACCCGTGCCGAGCGGCGGGAGCTGGCGCGGGATCAACACCCGCTTTTCGCCACCCGCGGCGTGCCCGGTACGCACGACGTCGATCTCGGCATGGACATACTCGACAACCTGCTCGCCGGGCGCTCGGCCGACCTGCCGCGCTTCGACAAGGCGAGAGACGACCGCGCGCCCGGCACCATGCACGTCGGGGGGCCGGTCGATGTCGTGCTGTTCGAAGGGTGGTGCGTCGGCGCTGCGCCGCAACCGGCGGCGGCGCTGGCAACGCCCGTCAACTCGCTCGAGGCCGAGGAAGACCCCGAGGCCGCTTGGCGCCGCGAGGTCAACCGGCGCCTCGCCACCGACTACGCCGGGCTGTTCGCGCGGATGGACCTGCTGGCGATGCTGAAGGTGGCGGATTTCGCCGCGGTCCGCGCCAATCGCCGCAGGCAGGAAGCCAAGCTCGGCGCCGGGCCCGCGGTGATGGACGAGGCGGCGCTCGACCGGTTCCTGATGCATTACGAGCGGCTTACCCGCTGGCAATTGGAAGAGATGCCCCAGCGGGCCGACATCGTGATCGCCATCGGCCCCGACCAGCGTCCGCTTTCGGCCCGTCCGCCTCTTCCCACACCGGCGGAATCCATGTAGACTTTGTCAAATTCCTGCGACCCGCAAAGCCTTGGGGAGACTTTCATGGCCACCGTTAACATCAACGGCGAAACGCGCACGCTCGACGTGCCCGACGATATGCCCCTGCTCTGGGCCCTGCGCCAGGAACTGGGCATGGTCGGCACCAAGTTCGGCTGCGGCATCGGCGCCTGCGGCGCCTGCACCGTCCATATCGACGGGGTCGCGACGCGCTCGTGCACCACTCCGGTCGGCTCGCTCGCCGGCAAGAAGGTTTCGACCATCGAGGAACTCGGCAAGTCGCCCGTCGGCAAGGCCCTGCAGAACGCCTGGCTCGACGTCGACGTCATGCAGTGCGGGTATTGTCAGGCCGGCCAGCTGATGAGCGCGAGCGCGCTTCTCGCCGAGAACCCCGCCCCCAGCGAGAAGGACATCGAGCGCGCGATGCAGGGCAATATCTGCCGCTGCGCCTGCTACGGCCGGATCAAGACCGCGATCCAGCTTGCGGCGAAGGAAACGGAGAAAGCCGATGTCTGATCTCGCTGGCACCGTGAACCTGTCGCGCCGCACCCTGCTCAAGGCCGGCGCACTCGCCGGCGGCGGCCTGTTCGTCTCCGCCACGATGCCGGGCATCGCCCGCGCGGCGAGCGGCGCGGCCGAGGCCGCCCCGCTCAACGCCTTCGTCTCGATCGCTCCCGACGGCGTGATCACCATCGTCGGCAAGAACCCGGAGATCGGCCAGGGCATCAAGACGATGCTGCCCATGCTGATCGCCGAGGAACTCGACGCCGACTGGGACAAGGTCAAGATCGTCCAGGGCGATTCCGACGCCAAGAAATACGGCCCGCAACTGGCCGGTGGCAGCTTTGCCACGCCGATGAACTGGTTCCCGATGCGCCAGACCGGCGCCGCGGCGCGCGCCATGCTCGTCGCGGTCGCCGCTAAGAAGCTTGGCGCCGATCCGGCGACGCTGACCACCTCGAAGGGCGTGATCACCGACCCGGCGAGCGGCAAAACGCTGACTTACGGCGAAGTCGCCTCCGCTGCGGCCAACGTCCCCGTTCCCGATCCGGCCAAGGTCAAGCTGAAGGACGCGAAAGACTTCGTCATCATCGGCCGCGCGATCGGCGGGATCGACAGCCCCAAAATCGTCGCCGGCGAACCGATCTTCGGCCTCGATACCCAGCTGCCCGGCATGGTCTACGCCGCGTTCGAGCGTTCGCCGGTGTTCGGTGCGAAGTACAAGACGGCCAACCTCGCCGCGGCCAAGGGCGAGCCCGGCGTGATCGACGCCTTCGCCATCGCCGGCAACGGCAACCCGACCGAACTCAGCGACGGCGTCGCCGTGATCGCCAGCAACTGGTGGCTCGCCAACAAGGCGCGCTCCAAGCTCGACGTGCAATGGGACAACGGCGAGTGGGCAAGCCACTCGACCGCGGGATACGACGCCCAGGCGAAAAAGCTCATGGCCTCGGGCACTCCGGCGGAAAGCCTCAAGTCGAAAGGCGACGTCGACGCCGCCTTCGCTTCCGCGGCCAAGACCGTCGACGCCCAATACCATTACCCGTTCCTCGCCCACGTGCCCATGGAACCGATGAACTGCACGGCGCTGTGGCACGCGGACAAGGGCGAGATGGAGATCTGGGCCCCGTCGCAAACCCCGCAGGGCGGGCAGCAGAGCGTCGCCAAGTGGCTCGGCGTTCCGCAAGACAAGGTCATCGTCCACATCACCCGCATGGGCGGCGGTTTCGGACGCCGGCTCAACAACGATTACATGATGCAGGTCGCGGCGATCGCCAAGCAGATGCCCAACAAGCCGGTGCAGCTGATCTGGAGCCGCGAGGACGACGTCCGCAGCGACTTCTACCGCCCCGCCGGCTGGCACCGCCTGCAGGCGGCGCTGGACGAAAGCGGCAAGCTCGTCGGGATCAAGGACCACTTCATCACCTTCGAAATCCCCGGCCCGGGCGCCTACAACCCGGCGGCGATGTCGGCCGACGAGTTCCCGGCGGCCTTCGTCGACAACGTCAGCTACGGCCAGACCAAGATGAAGACGGCGGTGCCGATGGGCGCGTTGCGCGCACCGACCTCGAATGCGATGAGTTTCGTGTTCCAGTCGTTCCTCGACGAAGTCGCGCACGAGGCGGGCAAGGACCTGCCGACGCTGCTGCTCGAGCTGATCGACGGCGCCCAGGCGGAACCGGCGCAAGCCGGGATGTTCGGGCGCCAGCCGGGCTTCGACCCGGGCCGCATGCGCGCGGTGGTCGAGAAGGTCACCGCCATGTCCAACTGGGGCAAGGCGAGCCTTCCCGAAGGCCACGCGCTCGGTTTCGGCTACTACTACAGCCACCTCGGCTATTTCGCGGAAGTCGTCGAGTCGAGCGTCAGCAAGTCGGGCGTCGTTTCGGCGCACAACGTGTGGTGCGCCGGCGATGTCGGCAGCCACATCATCAACCCGTTCGGGGCGCTCAACCAGGCGCAGGGCGCCATCACCGACGGCCTCGGCCAGGCACTCTCGCTCGCAGTCGAGATCAAGGACGGGGCCACGGTCAACTCGAACTTCCACAACTATCCCATCCCGCGCATGCCGGTGGTGCCGGAAATCCACGTCGAGTTCGTGCCGAGCGACAATGCGCCGACCGGCCTTGGCGAACCGGCCCTGCCGCCGGTCATTCCGGCGCTGACCAACGCGGTCTTCGCGGCGACCGGCAAGCGCGTTCGCAGCCTGCCGATCGACCGCAAACTGCTGGCGAGCGCCTAGCGCCGCGCCAGAATTGCCGCGACGTCGGCCAGGTCCTCGGGCCGGTCGACGTCGCGCAGTTCGTCTTCGTCGACATCCACCAGGCGCACGTTTCCGCGTCCGCGCAGCAGGCGGGAGGCACCGTCTTCGCCCTGCAGAACCGCGAGATCGGCGAACATCGCCGCCGGAAAGCACGCCGGGGCCCCGGGCTTGTCGCCGGGCCACCGTGCGGCGGACGGCAAGGCCCCCTCGGCCAACAGTCGAAGGGTCCGCGAGGAAACCAGCGGCATATCCGCCAGCATGATCAGCAAGGCGTCGGCGCCGATTGAGATCGCCCAGCGCGCCGCCGCCGCCGCCGAAGTGCCGAGCCCCTCGTCCGCGTGCGGATTGACGACCAGTTGCCGGCCCGCGGCGAAGGCGGGACGGTCGGATCCCACGACGACGGCGAGGGCGCCTTCCAGATCGCTTGCCACACTCAGCGCCCAGGCCCCGAGCGGTCTGCCGTTGCAATCGGCGTCGAGCTTGCCCCCGCCGAAGCGCCGGGCGCCGCCGGCAGCGAGCAGGGCGATGGCGAGACCGCTCATGCGTGCGTGTGCAGCCGCTCGTAAGCGCCGACCAGTTCGGACAGCACCGAAAGCGCCAGCACCCGCGGATCGCGGGCACGGGGTATCAGGCCGACCGGGCTCTTGATCCGGGCCAGGTCCGCTTCGCTGCGCCCGGCGGCGCGCAGCCGCGCGGTGCGTTCTTCGCGGGCCGGCGCTCCGCCCTGCGCGCCGATCAGGAAGGCGGGCGTGCCCAGCGCCCACTGCAAGAGCGCGTGCTCCCACTCGTGGTCGTGGAACAGCAGCAGGATGGCGGTCCACGCATCGACCTCGATCCCCTCCGGAGCGCGTCCGAGATCGAGGCCCCTTCCCGCCTCGCGCCACTCGACCGCGATTCCCTGCGCCGCACACAGCGCGACGAGCGAGGCGCACTCGCTGCCTGCGCCAAGCAGCACCAGCCGCGGCGCCGGGATATAGCCTCGCCGGCGCAGGAGGTCCGCCGCGGCATCGGCGGGCAGCGCAAGATCGAGCCTCGCTTCCTCGCGGGCGTGGAGCGCAGCGACGCACCCGCGCAGCGCCTCGCGGTTGGGCGCCGGATCGATCCAGATGTCGAGCCCCGCGCCGCACGGCAGACGGAAATCGACCATCGGCGAGCCTTTGCCATAGCGCAGCAGACGCGGCTTGCCCTCGGCGCGCGCGGCGACGGCTTGGCTGGCCAGCTCGTCGTCGAGGCATTGGTCGGCCATGTCGCCGACGCGGCTCTTGTCGGCATCGACCGCCAGCTGCGTGCCGACGCGGCGCGAGAAGCTGCCGTCGATGCCGACGATGGTGCACAGCACGGCATCGCCGCCTGCCGCATGGGCGAGCGCGGCGTGATCGTGGGGAATGGAAGGAGACGCCATCGCCCCGCGGTTTGCCGCGCCGCCCGGCAAATGGCAATTGATCCGGGGCCGATAGACGCCTGAACGGTTGATTTGTCGGGAGGGCGGGCATATTCGCCGCGCCAGGAGATAGTTTCATGCAAAACTATATCACCGGATTCGGCAATCACTTCGCCAGCGAGGCGGTCGAAGGCGCGCTGCCCGTGGGGCGCAACAGCCCGCAGCGCCCGGCCTTCGGGCTCTATGCCGAACAGTTCTCGACCACCGCGTTCACCGCGCCGCGCAGCGCGAACCGGCGCACCTGGCTCTACCGGATGCGGCCGATGGCCGAGCACGCTCCGTTCGAACCGCTCCACGGCTTCCCCCGTCTCGCCGCCGCGCCGTTCGCGCATGGCCCGGTCAGCCCCAACCGTCTGCGCTGGGACCCGCTGTCCCTCGGCGCCGAGGCCGACTGGCTCGAGGGCCTCGTGACCTACGGCGGCAACGGCGATGTCGGGACCGGATCGGGCATCGCCGTGCACCTCTACGCCGCCGGCCGCTCGATGGAGCGCCGCGTGGTGCAGGACAGCGACGGCGAGCTGCTGATCGTCCCCCAGCAGGGCACGCTGCACGTGACCACCGAGCTCGGGCGGATGGACGTCCCCCCGGGCCACATCGCGCTGATTCCGCGCGGGCTGCGCTTTTCGGTGGCGCTCGACGGGCCGAGCCGCGGCTACGTCTGCGAAAACTACGGCGCGCCCTTCCAGCTCCCCGACCTCGGCCCGATCGGCGCCAACGGCCTCGCCAACCCGCGCGATTTCGAGGCGCCGGTGGCCTGGTTCGAGGATGTCGAGGGCGAGCACGAGGTGGTGCAGAAGTTCCAGGGCCACCTGTGGCGAACCACCATCGACCACTCGCCGTTCGACGTCGTCGCCTGGCACGGCAATTCGGCGCCGCTGCGCTACGACCTGTCGAAATTCAACACCATGGGCACGGTCAGTTTCGACCATCCCGACCCGTCGATTTTCACCGTCCTGACATCGCCCAGCGAGATCCCCGGAACCGCCAACTGCGATTTCGTGATCTTCCCGCCGCGCTGGATGGTCGCCGAGGACACCTTCCGCCCGCCGTGGTTCCACCGCAACACGATGAGCGAGTTCATGGGCCTGGTGCGCGGCGTCTACGACGCCAAGGAAGGCGGCGGCTTCGAACCGGGCGGCGCGAGCCTGCACAATCAGATGAACGGTCACGGCCCGGATGCGGAGGCGACGCGCAAGGCGATGGCCGCCGACCTCGCGCCGAAGAAGCTCGACGACACCTTGGCTTTCATGTTCGAAAGCCGCTGGGTCATCCGCCCGACTTCCGCGGCGATGGAACTTCCCGGGCTGCAGGCGGATTACGATGAGTGCTGGCACGGATTCGAAAAGGCGAAACTTCCCGAATGATCGATCTCGACGAGACTCACGCGCCCTCCGCCTCGAGCTGGGTGGACGGGGCCGACGCGCACCGGGAATTCCCGGTCCAGAACCTCCCGCTCGGGATCTTCTCGACCGCCGAGCGAACCAAGCGCGGCGGCGTGGCCATCGGCGATTTCGTCTGCGATCTCGGCGCCGTCGAACCGCTGCTGTCGGGCGATGCCGCACAGGCCGCAAGCCTTGCCTCGGGCGAGACGCTGAACGCGCTCTTCGCAGACGGCAACGCGCTGGCCGATGCGCTTCGCAAGGGGCTTTTCGAGCTCCTGACCGATAGCGCGCGCCAGGATGACGTCACCCCCGCGCTCTATCCGGCGAGCGCCTGCACGCTCCACCTGCCCTTCGCCATCGGCGACTACACCGACTTCTACACCGGCATCCATCACGCCGAGAACGTCGGCAAGCAGTTCCGCCCCGACAACCCGCTGCTGCCCAACTACAAGTGGGTGCCGATCGGCTACCACGGCCGCGCCAGTTCGATCGTCCCGAGCGGGTGCGAGGTGGTCCGGCCCAGCGGCCAGCAGAAGAACCCCGACGGCGACGAACCGCTGTTCGGTCCTTCGAAGAAGCTCGATTACGAGATGGAGATGGCGGTCTGGGCCGGCGGCTCCAACGCGATGGGCCGGCCGATCCCGATTGCCGAGGCCGCCGATCACATCGCCGGCCTCTCGATCCTCAACGATTGGTCGGCGCGCGATCTGCAGGCGTGGGAGTACCAGCCGCTCGGCCCGTTCCTGGCCAAGAATTTCAACTCGACGATTTCGCCCTGGGTGGTGACCAGCGCCGCGCTGGCGCCGTTCCGCATCGCCCAGCCGGCGCGGCCCGCAGGCGATCCGGTCCCCCTGCCCTACCTCGCCGATGCTGACGACCAGGCGCACGGCGCCTATGCCATCGAGATGGAGGTGCTGCTCGCCACCGCGAAGATGCGCGAAGCCGGGCTGGAGCCGCATCGCCTCTCGAAGGGTCCGATGGACGCCATGTACTGGACCGCCGCGCAGCTGATCGCGCACCACACGGTGAACGGCTGCAACCTGCGGCCGGGCGACCTGCTCGGCACCGGCACGCTGTCGAGCGAGACGCGCGACAGCTTCGGCAGCCTGCTCGAACTGTCCGAAGGCGGCAAGCGGCCGCTCGAGCTGCCCGGCGGCGAGACCCGGACCTTTCTCGAAGACGGCGACGAGATCGTCATGCGCGCCCACGCGGTGCGCGAAGGCCGGCGGACCATCGGCTTCGGCGAATGCCGCGGCAAGATCGTGGGATGAGCGAACTCGTCCTGCATGGCTACTGGCGCTCCGGCACCAGCTATCGCACGCGCATCGCACTGGAGATCAAGGGCCTCGCCTACCGCCAGGCCCCGGTCGAGCTGCGCCAGGGCGAGCAGAAATCCCCCGAGCACCTGGCGCGCAATCCGCAGGGGCTGGTCCCCGCGCTCGAGACGCCCGACGGCGTTCTGACGCAATCTTCGGCAATCATCGAGTGGCTCGACGAACGCTATCCCGACCCGCCGCTGCTCCTCGGCGATGCGGCTCGGCGCGCGGCGATCCGGGCGATGGCGATGGTCGTTGCATGCGACGTCCATCCGCTCGGCAACCTGCGCGTTCTCAAGTACTTGCGGAACGATCTTCAGCATGAGCAGGAAGAAATCGACCGCTGGTCGCGGCACTGGATATCCGAGGGCTTCGCGGCGCTGGAGGTGTTGATCGGCCGGCACGGCGGGCGCTTCGCCTGCGGCGACACGCTGACTGCGGCCGACTGTCATCTCGTCCCGCAGTTCTACTCCGCCCAGCGGGTCAAGCTCGACTGCTCGCCCTGGCCGAAGCTCGTTCGCGCGGTCGAGAACGCGCTGGCCGAACCGCCGGTCGCCGCGGCGCATCCTGACAGGCAGCCCGACGCCGACTGAGCGAAAACGGCTTTCCTACAGCCAATCGTTCGTCCTATGTTCTCGCGGTTATACTATACCTCCCTTCCCACGCGGCCGTCTCGACGCCCAAGCGCCCATCGGGTGAAGGTGACGCTGATTTTTTTCATCGGCGCGCAGGTGTAACCCGGCAAACCGTGGCACGTTCGGATCGCAACACGCTGAAATCGAGCCACATTTTGATTCCGCGGCAGAGTTACAGGTGTAAGCTTGAGTAACCCTGCCGGCGGATGCTTCCCGGGGCCTGCCTAGCGCAGCGCGGCAGCCCGCCTGGCCGCCGACTCCACCGCGGCCTTGTCGACCGGGCCGCGCGGGGCGATCCAGCTGCCGCCGACGCACAACACCTGGGCGAGCGCGAGCCAATTGGGGGCCGTCTCCTCCGTGATCCCGCCCGTCGGGCAGAAGCGCACATCGCCGAACACCGCGGCGAGCGCCTTCAGCGCCGGGAGGCCGCCCGCCGCTGCGGCGGGGAAGAACTTGAAATGGGTCAGCCCCATGTCGAGCCCGCGCATGATGTCGCCGGCATTGGCCGTGCCCGGCAGGAACGCCGCTCCGCTCGCGATCGCCGCCTTGCCCAGCGGTTCGGTCAGGCCGGGCGAGACGATGAACTCGCTGCCGGCCGCGAGGGCGTAGTCGAGCTGTCCCGGATTGAGCACGGTACCGGCCCCGACCACCGCGCCCTCCACCTGCCGCATCAGCTTGATCGCTTCGAGCGCGGCCGGGGTGCGCAAGGTCACCTCGAGCACGCGCAGGCCGCCCGCCACCAGCGCTTCGGCCAGCGGCACGGCATGCTCGACCTCGTCGATGACGATCACCGGGATGACCGGGGCGAGCTGCATGATCTCGGCGATGGCGGCCATTTGCGTGGTCCCTGTATCGTGAACGCTCCCGCGCCTATCGCATTTCCGGTGCGGCGGTCCACACCCAAGGTGGGCGGGGTCAGCCGCTCCCTATGACGCTTGTAAGCGCGTGGTCGATGGCGGCGAAGACCGTGTCGAGGTCCGCGTCGGAAATGCAGTAGGGCGGCATGAGGTAGATCGTGTTGCCGAGCGGGCGGAGCAGCACGTCCTGTTCGCGGAAGCTTGCGAGCAGCCGCGGGCCGAGCTGCGAGAGGTAGCCGGCGTCCGCGACCTCGAGATCGAACGCGATGACGGTCCCGCACTGGCGCAGGTTCTTCACCGGGTGGCGCTCGGCGATGCGGGCAAACCCCTCGGCCTCGCGCTCGGCCAGCCGGGCGACGCGCGCCAGCACCGGCTCCTCGCGCCAGATTGCCAGATTGGCGCCCGCCGCCGCGCAGGCGATCGGGTTGGCGGTGAAACTCGAGGAATGGAAGAACATCCGCGCCCGGTCCTGCGACAGGTGCGCCTCGTAGATCGGTGCGCTGGCCAGGGTCACCGCGAGCGGCATGCTGCCGCCGGTCAGACCCTTGGCGAGGCACATGATGTCGGGCACCACGCCGGCCTGCTCGCACGCGGTCAGCGTACCCGTGCGCCCCCAGCCGGTCATCACTTCGTCGGCGATGAACAGCACGCCGTGGCGGGCGCAGATCGCGCGCATTTCGGCCAGCACCGCGGGCGGGTACATCAGCATGCCGCCCGCGCCGAGCAGCAACGGCTCGACAATGAAGGCCGCCGCGTCGCCGCCTGCGCAGGCCGCGTCCAGCGCGTCATACGTCTCCTGCTCGCTGCCGGGGTGCGGAAAGGGGATGGTTTCCACATCGAACAGCAGCGGGCTGTAGGCGCGATTGTAGACCCCGCGCTCGCCGACCGACATGCCGCCGACGGTGTCGCCGTGGTAGCTGTGCTGCATGACGAGGATGCGGTGCCGCCCTTCGCCGCGATTGCCCCAGAAGCCGAGCGCCATCTTCAGCGCGACCTCGACGCTGGTCGACCCGGAATCCGAAAAGAACACGTGGTCGAGCCCGCCGGGCATGATCTCCAGCAGTCCGCGCGCGAGCGCTTCGGCGGGTTCGTGGGTCCAGCCGGCGAAGATAACCTGGTCGAGCCTTTCCGCCTGTTCGCGGATCGCCGCGACGATGCGCGGGTGGTTGTGGCCGTGGGTGGTGACCCACCAGCTCGAAATGGCGTCGATCACCCGGCGCCCGTCGGCGGTGTAGAGCGCCGCGCCCTCGGCCCGTTCGACCAGCGGGATCGGCTCGTTCAGGCCGTGCTGGGTAAAGGGATGCCAGACCGGCGAGCGGCGGCTCATGTCAGCAGGTCCGTGCGGATCCCGGCGGCGAAGGCCGCGGCCAGCGTCTCCGCGGTCAGCGGGTCGAGCCGCGGCAGGCGGCCGAGGTGGGCGACTTCGCCGATTTCCGCGATGGCCTGCTCGGCCACCGGCTCGGCCTCGCCGACGAAGGCCACGCCCGCCACCGGCACGGCGCGCGCGCGGAGCGCCTCGATCGAGAGCAAGGTGTGGTTGATCGTGCCGAGCGCGGTGCGGGCAACCAGCACTACCGGGAGGCCCCAGTGCGCGAAGATGTCGGCCGCGAGCAGGTCCATCCGGTAGGGCACGAGCACGCCCCCTGCCCCCTCGATCACCAGCGGTCTTTCGGTCGTGGGCAGTGCCAATCTGGCCAAGTCGATCTCGACCCCGTCGATCCGCGCGGCCTCGTGCGGCGAGCACGGCGTGGCGAGGCGATAGGCCTCGGGCAGCGCGGTGACGCCCGGCGCCAGCCGCGCCACTTCGCTGCTGTCCGTCGCACCATCGAGCCCCGCCTGCGCGGGCTTCCAGTAGTCGGCGCCCAGCGCCGCCGCGAGTCCGGCGGCGAAGACCGTCTTGCCGACATCGGTATCGGTGCCGCTGACGATGTAGCTCAAACCGTTTCCCCCAGCGCCGCGAGCAGACCGTCGACCTCGTCTTCGCCGTGGACGCTCGACAGCGCGAAACGAATGCGCGACGTCCCCCGCGGCACGGTCGGCGGGCGGATCGCGACGCCGAGCACGCCCTGCTCCTCGAGCCTCCGCGCCAGCGCCAGCGTCTCGTCCTCGCCGCCCACCAGCAGGGGCACGATCTGCGTGTCCGACGCGGCGGTATCGAAGCCGCGGCGCCGCAGCCCCGCGCGCAGCCGCTCGGCGAGCGCGGCGAGATGCGCGCGCTCGGCGTCCATCGCCGGCACGAGGTCGAGCGCGGCATCGATCGCGCCGAGGACCGGGGGCGGAAGCGCGGTGGAATAGACGAAGCCGCTGCACGCGTTGACGAGGTAGTCGCACAGCAGTTGCGGACCGGCAACGTAGGCTCCGAACGATCCCATCGCCTTGCTGAAGGTGCCGATGACGAGGTCCACCCTCACCCCGCTCTGCGCGGACAGCCCCGCCCCGCGCGGCCCGAGCACGCCGGTGGCGTGCGCCTCGTCGACGATCAGGTAGGCACGGTGGCGCCGCGCGATGTCGCTCAGGCGAACGAGGTCGCAGCGGTCGCCGTCCATGCTGAACACGCTCTCGGTGACGACGATGCGCTCTTCGGCCAGCGGACCCTGTTCGGCGAGAAGGCGGTCGAGCTGGTCGAGATCGTTGTGCGCAAAACGCACCTGCCGCTTGCCCGCCGCGGCGATGCCGAGGTGAATGCTGGCATGGACCAGCTCGTCGGCGAAGATCGCCGCATCGGGCGCCAGCTTGACCAGCGCCTTGAAGATCGAGGCGTTGGCCTGCCAGCCCGAGGCAAGCAGCAGCGCCGCCTCGGTGCCCTTGAACGCCGCCAGCTTGGTCTCGATTTCGGCATGCTGTTCGAGCGTGCCGGTAACCAGCCGAGACGCGCGCGATCCGGTGCCCAGCGCCTCGGTCCATTGGACCGAGCGCTCGATCAGCAGCGGGTGACGGGCAAGCCCGAGATAGTCGTTGCTCGACAGGTCGACGAGGTCGCGCCCGCCGCGTACCACATGCCCCGGCCTGCCTGGCGAAAGCGGCCGCAGCGTGCGCAGGAGCCCCGTGCGCTTTCGTTCGGCCAGGGCAGCGGCAATTCGGTCGAGCATCGCGAGCCTATTCCGCCGGGACGCGGTCCTTCGCGCACGCGCCCTGCCGCATCGGCTCCTCGCCGGCGAGCGGCCTCAGCCCGAGCCGCTCGAACAGCGCGGCGTCCTCGTCGTCGCCGGCATTGGGCGCTGTCAGCAGCTTGTCGCCGGTGAAGATCGAGTTCGCCCCGGCCATGAAGCACAAGGCCTGCGCGGCGTCGGACATGCTCTCGCGCCCGGCCGATAGGCGAACCATCGAGCGCGGCATGGTGATACGGGCGACGGCGACTGTGCGGACGAACTCGATATCGTCGATCTTGGCGAGCGGGGTATCGGCCAGCATGTCGCCGAGCGGCGTGCCCTTGACCGGCACCAGCGCGTTGACCGGAACGCTTTCCGGGTGCCGTTCGAGCGTCGCCAGCGTGTGGATGAAGCCGACGCGGTCCTCGCGGGTTTCGCCCATGCCGACGATTCCGCCCGAACAGACGTTGATCCCCGCCTCGCGGACGTTTTCGAGCGTGGTCAGCCGGTCCTCGTACGAGCGCGTCGAGATGACGCGCTCATAGTACTCGGGCCCGGTATCCACGTTGTGGTTGTAGTAGTCGAGACCCGCTTCGGCGAGCTGGTCGGCCTGCGCCGGGGTCAGCATGCCCAGCGTCATGCAGGTCTCGAGCCCCATTTCGCGCACGCCTTTCACGATCTCGACGATCTTCGGCATGTCGCGGTCCTTGGGATTGCGCCAGGCCGCGCCCATGCAGAAGCGCTGGCTGCCCGCGTCCTTCGCCTGCGCTGCGCTCTGCAGCACCGCGCGCACGTCCATCAACTTGGTCGCCTCGACCCCGCTATCGGCGTGCGCACTCTGCGAGCAGTAACCGCAGTCTTCCGGGCACCCGCCGGTCTTGATCGACAGCAGCGTGCAGAGCTGCACCTCGTCCGCGCGGTGATGTTCGCGGTGCACGCTTGCCGCCCTGAAGACCAGCTCGGTGAACGGCAGGTCGAACAGCGCGGCGATTTCCTCGCGGGTCCAGTCGTTGCGAGTCACCGGCAAACCTTTCGCGCATTGGCCATCGTGGCGATACCTTCAGTCTAATCGCAGCGTGTCTCCCGGCGGAAGGCGCGCTCCCGGCCCGGAAATCGCAGGCACCGAGCATGCGCATAAGGGACACGCCGAGTGACTGCCACTCGGCCATAAGTGCAGGGCAACTTCCTCACAAGGCGCTTTCAGGCATTTGCCCGGATCGCTTGCGCCGCCTCTCTCGCAACCTCGCGGTCCTGCCGTTCAGACGCTGGCTCGATCCTCCACCGCCACGAAGGCCTGCTGGATTTTGTCGAGCGCCGAGGCTTTGAGCTGATGCACTCTCGGCACGCTCACGCCGAGCACGGCGGCGATCTCGGACAAGTTGAGTTCCTCGACGAAGTAGAGCTGGATGACCAGCTGGTGCCGCTCGGAAAGCGTGCCGATGGCCTGCGCCAGAAGCTCACGATCCTCGTGCTGCAGGAGGACCGCCTCGGCATCCGGTTCGTCGGATGCGAACGCGGCGTCGGCGTCCGAATAGCAATCCTCGATCGAGCTTACCCGCGCTTCGACGACGTCGCGGCGGAGGCGGTGCAGCTCGTCGAGTTCCATCCCGACCGCCTCGGCCAGCTCCGCCGAGGACGGGTCGCGGCCGAGCTCGGCGGCGAGCCGCGCCTGCTCCTCTTCGAGGCGCTTGCGCTTGGCGCGCGCACCGCGCCGATCGGGGGAGCTGCTGCGAAGGAGGTCGACCATGGCGCCCCGCACGCGCAGCTTCGCATAAGCGGCAAAGCCGTCTTCGCTCGGTCCCTCGTGCTTCTGCGCGCATTCGGTCAGGGCGACGAGCCCCGCCTGGATGAGGTCCTCGACGTCGACGGTGGGCCCGCCGCTCCCGGACAAGTGCCAGGCCAGCTTGCGCACCATCGGCAGGAAGCTCCTGACCCGTTCGGCCAGGTCGCCGCGATAAGCGTTGGCGGCGGAAAAGTGGGAATGGTCCTGTATCATGCGGCCAAAGGCTCCCTGTCGTGCATGCTTTCGGGCGCGCCGCTGGCAATTTGCGGCGGCGCATTGTTTTCGCCTCCTATGACCGCGATCACCTCGATCGGCTGCGCGGCGGGCAATTCGTTGATGGACAGCACCGCACACCCGGGGGCGCGGAGCTTGAGCAGCGCCGCCAGCGGGCGCCGGGCGCGTGGCTGGACGATCAGCGCCGGCGCGCCTTCGTGCGGAGGACGCTGCGAAAGAATGGTGACGATGCGTTCGCCGATCGACCGCGCGAGATCGGGCTCGATAACGATCTGACCGCTCGTCGGGTCGTGGAGCCCGCCGACGACCATTTCCTCCAGCTCGGCAGCAAGCGTGATGACGGGCAAACGCTCGTCGGGTGCGCAAATGCTGCCGACCAGCATCGGGCCGAGGTCGGCGCGAAGCATGTCGATCAGCCGATCGTGATCGGTCGTCTGCTGGGCGGCCTGCGAGAGACTGGCGAGCACCGGCAATGGGTGCGCGAGCGAAATGCCGTCCGCCAGCAGCGAGCGCAGCAGCCGCGTTATGGCAGCCAGCGACAGGGGCTGCGGCGTTATCGTCTCGATCAACTGCGAATGCCGCTCGCGGACGGTGTCGAGCAGCTCGCGCACTTCGTCGGGACCGAGCAGTTCCTGCGGCCTGGCGGAGAGGAGCTGGTTGACGTGGGTGGCAATAACACTCTCGGCGTCGACCACCAGGTACCCTTCGGCGACCGCGAGGTCGCGCGAGCGCGCCTCGATCCACACCGCCGGACAGCCGAAGCTCGGATCGCGGGTCTGCTCGCCTTCGAGCGGAGCGGCGCCGGTTCCTGCCTCGCCCGTGTCGATCGCAAGCATGAGGCCGGGGCGCAGCTGTCCCGAGCCGAGCGGCGCCCCGCCCAGGGTGATGCGATAGCGATCGGGCGGCAGATCGAAGCTGTCCTTGATGCGGAACTGGGGGATGACGAAACCGAAGGACTGGCACAGCTGCCGCCGCAGTCCGGTGAGGCGGGCGATCAGCGGCGCGCCGCGCCGCTCGTCCGCGAGGTGGATCAGCCCGAAGCCAAGCTCGATCGTAACCAGCGATTGTTCCGAAACGTCCTCGATGCTGATCTTGGCGGGGTCGGGTCGCGGTTCGGGCTCAACGTGCAGCGCCGCCGCGGCCTTGCGCCGCCCCAGCGTCCGCCAGAGCGCGAAGCATCCGCCGGAGAGCGGCAGGAACACCGATTGCGGCATGGCCGGGATCATTCCCATCGCGGCGAGGATGCACGCGACCGGCAGCCAGATGCGCGGATCGGCGAGCTGGCCGCCGATCTGGCCGGTCAAGTTGCGGGTATCGGAAACGCGGGTGACGATGACCGCCGCGGCAATCGACAGCAGCAACGCCGGGATCGAAGCCACCAGGGCATCGCCGACCGCGAGGGTCACGTAGCGCTGGCCGGCCTCCGCCGCGGAGAGACCATGCGTTACCATCCCCAGCACGAGTCCGGCGATTATGTTGACCATGAGGATCAGCAGAGCGGCAACGGCATCGCCCTTCACGAACTTGCTGGCGCCGTCCATCGAACCGTAGAAGTCGGCCTCGGTGGCGATTTCGCGGCGCCGCGCCTTGGCCTCGTCGGCGGTCATCAGGCCGGCGGCAAGGTCGGCGTCGATCGCCATCTGCTTGCCCGGCAACGCATCGAGCGTGAAACGGGCGGAGACTTCCGACACCCGGCCCGCACCCTTGGTCACCACCACCAGATTGATGATCATCAGGATCATGAACACGAACAGGCCGACTGCGAAGTTGCCGCCGATGAGGAATGCGCCGAACGCCTCGATCACCTTGCCCGCGGCGGCATCGCCCTCGTGCCCGTTGAGCAGAACGACCCGCGTCGAGGCGACGTTCAACGCCAGCCGCAACAGGGTGGCGAAGAGCAGGACAGAGGGGAAGGACGAGAAATCCAGCGGCTTCTCGGCGTTCATCGCCGCCATCAAAATGGCGACCGAAAAGGCGATGTTGAGGACGAAGAACAAGTCCAGCATCATCGCCGGGATCGGCACGACCATCAGCACGATGATCGTCAGAATGCCGCCGGGCAGCGCCACCGCGGGCGAGAGAAACGAACGCCAACTCACAGGCCGAATGCCTTGAACTTGCCGTAAGCTTCGCCGATGCGCTCACCGGCGCGGCCGCCGAGGCGATCGGAGCCGCCGAAGGTCGCCTGCAGCGTTTCAGCCATCGATACGCGCTTGGCGCCGCCTGCGGATCGCTCGCCGGCAAACGAGGCGGCGGCATGCGCGAAAGAGCCTGGCGGCGGTATCGTCGAAGCGGCGAAACCGCCTGCCGGCTGCGGATAGTCGGACCCGGACTCCATGGCTGCGCCGACTTTCGTCCGCATCAGATCCATGACCTCGCCAACCGTGCGCGGCCGGCCGGAATCGAAAAAGATGGCGCGGTTGGCCGCGGCCGGCTTGGGGAACAGGCTGGCGGCGGAGGCCTGCGGGCTATCCTGCAGCGCACCGAGAAAGGTGCGCGCGCCGCCCGCGCCGAGGAAGTGCGCCAGGTAGAGTTCGGCCGGTTCCGGCTCGCGGCCGAGAAAGCCGCTCAGTTCGGCCGAGTTGTCGCGGGCCAGTTCGGCCGCCATCAGGGCGGAGACGTTGGGATCGAAGCGCAGAGCCATGATCTGCGCACGGGCAGCCGGATCGTCAATCGTGGTGCGTCCGCCGCTCTTGGTAATCGCGGCGCCGGCCCAATCGAGACCGTGCTCGCTGCCGTGACGGTCGAGGGTTTCCAGCCAGGTCCCGGAAACGAACTGATAGAGACCGGCTGCGCTTGAGCTGCCAGCCCGGGCTCCAGCATCGAGACCGGATTCGAGTTTCGCCTGGGCGAGCAGGTAGTCGAAATTGACACCGGTCGCGGCAGACGCCCGCGCAATGGCGGCGTGCGCTTCGCTTCTCTGGACTGGCGATATTCCGGACACTGGGTCCCCCGGCTGCAATGGTTTAGCCGGGTCTCAGCAATAAGCGTGCCAAACTGGCCGGGGCTAGAGCGGCATCTCCCGCACGACCGCCGGGCGGTCGCCGCCGTAAAGGCTGATCCGGCCGGTGAGCGAGCCGAGGCGAGCCTCGACGTTTGCGGCGATCAGGTTGCGCATCTTGCGGTTGATCTCGTTGAGCCGGGTCACCGCATCGAGCAGGCCGCGCGCATCTTCGTCGAGATGCCCCTGCGCCTTACGCTCGATCTGCTCGCACAGCTGCATCTTTCCGTCGGCGCAGGTCAGGATGCGCTCGAGGTCGAGCGCTGCAAGTGCTTGCCGCTCGCCCTCCAGGAGGGCAAGCATTTGCCGGAGCGTTTCGCCAAGTGGCTTTTCGGATGTCATCCGCGAGTCCTCAGGAGAAAGCCGGCGGCGATCATCGCATCGGCGATCTTGGTCGGGACCACCGGGTAGCGGCCCTGCTCCACAGCCTTGCGGATCTCGGCCACGCGGCCGGTATCGACGGGTGGTTCGGCACCAGCGGAAGACGCTGTTACCGCAGTCGTGACGACGCCCGGCTTGGCACCGCCTTCGGCGGAAGCGCGCGTCGTCTCTACGCGTGAAACTGGCGCGGCCCCCCTCGTCTTGAGGCGGGACAAGCTGCCATTCAGCACTGGCGGGTCGATCCGGTCCATCGGTTTGCTCCGTTGACTTGTCGGATCGAAGAACGGCAGTGGCGCGGACGATTTAAGAGGTCCGCGCAAGATTTTGCCGCTTACGGCAAATCCATGCCGACTTTGCCGGGCTGCAGGACGCGCGCCCTGATCGGATCCCGCTTGGTCCCCACGGGACGTACACGGATCCACTCGCCGATCGCCCCGCTCTCCAGAGCCTCGCCTTGACGCGAGAGCGTGAAGCCCCGGCCGTGAACGGCGATGGAGACGGCCTCGCCGCGCGCGACGACGTCCTGTGCCGGGGCTGCGGCTGAGGCGGATTCGATCGGCACGAAGAGACGCCAACCGCCCGCGACGGGACAGCGGACGACTACGGTGTCCTGCGACCGCCCGTACCATTCGACCGCCAGCCGCGTACTGCACTCGGCGAGCTTGAGCCGGCGATCGACCGGCAACCGGGCGCCGCCTTCGACGCCGATAGCAGCGCCAGTGAATTCGGCGACGGCGCGATCGATGTCGGCGGGGTCGGAAAATCCTGCCGCAGCAACGGGGGCGGCGGCAGCCAGCGCGGCGCCGAAAGCAAGATGAGGGATCACTCGCATGGGTCGTCCTTTCCGGAGGCGCGACGCGCGCCCTTGTTGCCGCTCGCCATGCAATCGGTGTGCCAATCGCCGGCGTCATCGAACGCCAATACGGCAAAGACTTCGGCCTCGGGCGCCGGTTCCAAAACGATGCGCGGCCGCAGCCCCAGTTGCTCGGCCTCAGAAGACAGCGTCAGGGCCGTGTCGGCCGCCTCACGCATGCCTTCGGCCGGATAGCGCGCGACCACCGTTAGCTGTTGGCGATCGTCGGCGGGCTCGGCGGCCAACCACGCGCCCAGCGGCGGCGCCCCCTCGCCCACCCTATAGATGGCCGTCGGTTCGCCGCGCGCGGGAAGGGGATTGTCGAGCGCTCCCGACGCCTTGGGATTCATCGCCGCAGCGGTGACCATGAAAAGAATGAGGGAGAGATCGGCAATGATCGTCTGCCAGCTTCCCCGCACACCGGCGATCATGCCGCCGCCCTCGGCGGAGTCGGGGTCGCAACGGGGCTGCGCGAACAGGCGCTTTCGATGGCCTTGGCGAGCCAGTCGAGCAACGCCTGCCGGTCGCGCTCCTCCGCCCGGGCGCGGCGGTCGACCGCGGTGGACAGCGGCGCGAACAGGAAGTTGGCGACGACGAGACCATAGAGGGTGGTCGTGACCGCGGTGCCGATGGACCGCGCGTAGTCGCCTTCGGCCGCGGTCGACAGGCCGCCCAGCGAGAGCAAGGTGCCGGCTAGGCCGAGAACGGGCGCAAGATCGGCCGCTTCCGCCAGCACCCGTCCGGCGGTCCCGGCAAGCACGGCGCGCCGGTGGCGATACCGCTCGTGCTCTTCGTAGAGCGCCTGGATCGAACGATGGCGCACAAGGACGTCGCTCAGTTCATCGAACTCGCCGTCGCCGAAATGATGCGGCTCGGCGCGGAGCAGGCCGTCGTCGGCGATTTCCTGGATTTGTACGGCAAGTTCCGCCCGCACCCCCTCGCTGTCGAACGCGCGCAGCATCAGGTGCGAAACAGCCACCGCGGCACACCTCGTGTCGCGCCAACCGCACCGTAGAAAGACCGCCACGATGGTTCCACCGAGCACAATTGCCGCAGAAAGCGGATCGAACAGATGGGTCATATTCCCAAGCTTCTCCTCGCCCGGGAAGAACGGCTCGGCAGTAGAGGCAATTTAGTCTCCGGACGAACTTTGCCGCATCCGGCAAGCTCTTGCCGGGCACCGCTCTCGCGCAAGGCTCCTGAGGCCCTCCGGCTCCGTTTGGCACGCTCTTTGCTAGAGTGTGACCGACTAAGTTTGGAGATTCTCATGAGCGAAGGTCTTTTCGGGATTCACGGTGCGGCGCTGGAAATCAGGGCGCAACGCATGGGTGTGCTCGGCTCGAACATCGCCAACGCCGCGACGCCTGGATACAAGGCGCGCGATATCGATTTCGCAGCCGCGCTCGATGCGCGGCTGGGCGGTGCCGACGAGGCTCAGGCCACCGGCACCGCTACCCGTTTCCGCGTGCCGGTGATGCCGAGCCTCGACGGCAACACGGTGGAGATGTCCACCGAACAGGCCGCGTTCGCCGAGAACGCCGTCGCCTATACCGCCACGCTGGGCTTTCTTCGCGGACGCATCGAGACCGTGACCCGCGCGATCAGGGGCGAATAATCATGTCCGGACCGATGACCCTCTTCGAACTCGGCCAGCGGGCCATGTCCGCGCAGCTCGTGCGGATGAACGCGGCGGCCTCGAACCTCGCCAACGCCGGCAGCGTGGCCGGAAGCGAAGACGAGGCATATCGGCCGTTGCGCCCCGTCTTCGCCGAACAGCTCGACGCCGCCAGCGGCCTCAGCTCGGTGCAGGTGGACGGTGTCTATCGTGCCGACGTGGCGCCGCTGCGCAGGCACGACCCCGGACACCCCCTGGCCGATGAAAACGGCGATGTTTGGGCCTCCCCGGTCGATGAGAACGCCGAGATGGTCGAGATGCTCGAAGCCTCACGCCAGTACCAGAACATGGTCGAGGCCCTGTCCACCGCCAAGCAACTGATGCTCGAAACGATGAGGATGAAATGACCGTAACCCCCACTTCAGCCGCCACCGGCGCGGCCAGCGGCGCAAGCGGCGCCAGCGGTCGCGACTACTCGTCGCTCGGCCAGGCCGATTTCCTGCGACTGCTGACCGTCCAGGTGCAGCAGCAGGACCCGTTCGATCCGGTCGATAACAAGGAGATGCTGGCGCAGATGGCCCAGTTTTCCTCGCTGGCCGGGATCTCGGACGTGAACTCCACGCTGCAGAAGATTTCCGACAAACTCGACGTGCTCGCCGCGGCCAACGCGAGCGCCGCCACCACCAAATGACGACCAGGAGACGATTTCCATGTCCTTCTACACTTCCCTGAACGGCCTCAAGAACGCCCAGACCGACCTCGGCGTCATCGCGCACAACATTGCCAACGTCGAAACCACCGGTTTCAAGCGCGGCAAGTCCAGTTTTGCCGACGTCGTCGCCGGTGGCGCCAATACCGATCCGCGCATGATCAAGGGACTTGGTGCCACTCTCGAAGGAATTACGCAGAACTTCGCGCTCGGCCCGATCGAACAAACCGGCTCGGCGCTCGACGTCGCGATCACCGGTGACGGGTTCTTCGCCATGCGCTCCGCCGAAAGCGGACATACCCTCTACACACGAAACGGCGCGTTCGGCATCGACGGCGCCGGGTTCATCGACGACGGCTCCAACAACCGCCTGCAGGTGTTCCCGACCGATACCGCCGGGAACGTCACCTCGACCACGCCGGTGGACGCTCAGATCGCACCGACCAACGCCGCCGGGGCCGAATTCGCCGGGATCACCGTCGCCGCCGACGGCAAGGTGAGTGCTTCTTACGCCGATGGCAGCGTCGAAGCCGTGGGCAAGGTCGCCCTCGCCTCGTTCATCGCACCGACCGGGCTCAAGCAGGTCGGCTCTTCGAACTGGGAGTCGACCGGCATCTCCGGCGCCGCCAAGTACGGTGCGCCCGGGCAAGGCCAGTTCGGGTCGCTTCTTTCCGGCGCACTCGAGCGTTCGAACGTGGACATCGCCGAGGAATTGGTTGGCTTGATCACCGCGCAGCGGAACTTCCAAGCCAATGCCAAGGCCATCGATACCGCGTCGCAGATCTCGCAAACCGTGATCAATCTGCGGACCTGATAACCGATGGACCGGCTGATCTATACCGCCCTGTCGGGCATGCAGGCCTCGATGGACCGCCAGAGGGTGATCGCCAGCAATATGGCGAACGCCCAGACGGTCGGCTTTCGCGCCGAGCTGCTCGACCAGCGCCCGGTCACCGTCAAAGGGGAGACTCTCGAGGTACGGGCCATGCAGGATGCCGAGGTTCGCGGCGCCGTCATGGACGGGGGCGAACTGATCGAGACGGGCAATCCGCTCGATATCGCCGTTCAGGGTGAAGCCCTGATCGCGGTGCAGGCGGAAGACGGGTCCGAGGCCTACACGCGCCGCGGCGACTTGTCGGTTTCGCCCACAGGCCTCCTGGTCAATGGCGAGGGCCGCCCGGTTCTCGGCGACGCGGGCCCGATCACCGTTCCGCTCGGCGGCAAGGCCTCCATTGCGCCCGATGGCGCAGTGACGGTCGCCGATCCGGCAGTGCCGGACCAGCCGCCGCAGGAAGTTGGCCGGATCAAACTGGCCGGCTGGCGCGGCAGCCCGCTGGCCAAGGGGCTCGACGGCCTTTTTCGCGTCGAGGGCGGCGGCATTCTGCCGACCGACGCCGAAGCGACGGTCTTGTCCGGTTCGCTCGAGCAATCGAATGTCAAACCCACAGAAGTGCTGGTCGACATGATCGACGCCCAGCGCCTGTTCGCAATGCGCAGCAAACTCATCAGCACCGCCCGCGAATGCGACGAGGGCGGCGCGCAGTTGATGCGTCTGAGCTGACGAAAGGAACATCTAAATGCCCACTTCCGCTCTCCAGGTCGCCCGCACCGGGCTCGAGGCTCAGGACGCGCGCATGCGCGTGATCGCCAACAATCTCGCCAATGTCGGCACCACGGGATTCAAGAAGGACCGCGCCAACTTCGCCACGCTCGCCTACCAGGACGCGCGCGTCGCAGGCCAGCGATCCTCGGGAGAAACCGCTTACGCCACTGGCATCAACCTGGGCACGGGGGTCGCGATCCAGTCGACCAGCCAGATCGTCACTCAGGGCGCGCTCAACACTACCGGCAACGGTCTCGATCTCGCTCTCGATGGCGACGGCTATTTCCAAGTGGAAATGCCCGGCGGCAAGCTGGGGTACACGCGAGCGGGCAACTTCACCCGCTCCGCCGAAGGCCAGCTCGTCACCCAGCAGGGTTATGTCGTCCAACCGGCGATTACCGTGCCCGAGGGGGCCGGCGCAATCGCCGTTTCGCCCGACGGGACTGTCACAGCGGTTATCTCGGGCGACGCCGAACCGGCCGAGCTCGGCCAGCTGCAGGTGGCTACGTTCGCCAATCCCGCGGGGCTGCAGGCGATCGGCGACAACTTCCTGGTCGAGACCGCCGCCAGCGGCGCCGTGCAGCTCGCCCCCGGCGGAGAAAACGGGCGCGGGCACATCCGCCAGGGCATGCTCGAGGCCTCGAACGTCAACATCGTCGAGGAGCTGGTGGACATGATCGAATGCCAGCGCGCCTACGAAATCAATTCGAAGATGGTCTCGTCGGTCGACGAGATGCTCCGCAACGCCAACCAGACGCTGTGACCATGACCAATTCCGCATTCCGCGGCATGGCCGCCATCGCGCCGTTGCTCGCGCTGTGCGCGTGCGGCCCCGAGCGTCCCGCCGGCTTCACTGCCGCCTTGCCGCCTCCACCGCTCGCCCGGACGCCGGACGCTCCCGACGGTGCGATCTATCATGCTTCCACCGGCTACGCCCCCTTGTACTACGGTCAGCGAGCCAGCCAGGTCGGTGATCTCGTCACCGTAATCCTGGTCGAACGCACGCAAACGTCGAAATCGGCAAGCGCCAACAACCAGCGCGACGGCGGCATCTCGCTTGCCCCGCCGAGCGCAGGCCCGTTCTCGTTCGACCCTGGAGTCCTTAACTCTTCGGGCTCTTCGTCGTTCAAGGGCAAGGGGGATGCGGCCCAGACCAGCACACTGAGGGGAGATCTCACCGTGACGATTGCCGAGGTCCGCCCAAACGGAACCGCACTGGTGAGAGGCGAAAAGGTCATGCAGCTGAGCCAGGGCGAAGAATGGATCCAGCTCTCGGGCATAATCCGCCTGGCGGATATCGATCAGGACAACCGCATCGCCTCGCCGCGGATCGCGGATGCACGCATCACGTACGCCGGCAAGGGCTCCGTCCAGCGGGCGAGCCGCGAAGGCTGGCTTTCGCGCTTTTTCAACATCGTCACACCGTTCTGAGGCCTGTGATGATCAGAACCTTCCTCATCGCTGCTGCGGCATCGCTCGCCCTCGTCGCCAGCCCGGCTGCGGCCGAGCGGATTCGCGACCTGGGCACCTTCCAGTCTGTCCGATCCAACCAGCTCACGGGCTATGGTATCGTCGTCGGCCTCGACGGCACCGGCGACGACAACTTCGCCTACGTGACGCAGGCGATGCGCGGCGTTTCGGACCGCTTCGGACTGCAGCTACCGCCAGGCGCCAACCCGGCCCTGAAGAACGCGGCGGCCGTGATCATCACCGCCGATTTGCCGGCCTTCGCCAAGCCCGGGCAGCGGATCGACGTGACCGTCTCGACCATGGGCAAGGCCAAGTCGCTACGCGGCGGTGCGCTGATCATGACGCCCCTCTACGGTGCGGACGGGCAGGTCTATGCGATGGCGCAGGGCAATCTCGCGGTTGGCGGGCTCGGCGTCTCCGGACGTGACGGCTCGAAGCTCACGGTCAACGTCCCTACGGTCGGACGTATTCCCGATGGCGCAAGCGTCGAGCGGGCGGTCGCAACGGCCTTCGACAGCTCGGATATCCTGCGCTGGAATCTCTACCAAGCCGATTTCCTCACGGCCACCCGTGTGCGCGATGCGATCAACGCGCGGTTTCCCGGTGCAGCCGAGATCGAGGACGGCGTAACTCTGGCCCTGCGGCTCCCGCCGGGCGCCAACTCCCGCGCAGGGATGATGGCGGCGATCGAGATGCTCGACATCGTTCCGGCCGAAAGCGCCGCCAAGGTCATCGTCAACAGCCGCAGCGGCACCGTGGTAATCTCCAGCGCGGTTCGGCTCGCTCCGGCGGCGATCAGCCACGGCAGCCTGGTCGTGCGGATCGACGAGAATCCGACAGTCGTGCAGCCAGCCCCGTTAAGCAAGGGCAAGACGGCGGTCGAACAGAACAGCTCGGTCGATGCCTACGAGGAGGGTAACCACGTCGCCTTGTTCGAACCGGGCGCCTCGCTCGCCGAGCTCGTCGATGCGCTCAACATGCTCGGCGTTAGCCCATCCGATCTCGTGGCGATCCTCGAAGCGCTCAAGCAGGCCGGCTCGCTCAAGGCCGAGATGGTCATCATATGACGAGCCCGATCTCCCTCGATGGCGCCAACGCAGCTCGTCCCGTCGCGCCGGCGGGCAGCGATCGGGCGCGCCTGGCCGAAACCGCGGAACAGTTCGAAGCGATCTTTCTGCGGCAGATGCTTTCGGCTGCGCGGAGCACCGACTTCGGCGGCGACGACCTGTTCGGCGGCCAGGGAGAAGAGACGTTCCGCGAGATGCGCGATGCCCGCTTCGCCGAGATCGCCTCTCAGACAGGGACACTCGGATTCGCCGCCTCGATCGAATCGCAACTCGCGCGGTTTCTCGGGCCCGAGAGCTGACCCATGGCCTCCGATCTCCTCTCGATTGCCGCCAGCGGCGCGCGCGCGGCGCGCGGCGCGCTCGACGTCACCGCGCAGAACATCGCCAACGCTTCGAGCGAGGGCTACATCCGGCGCAGCGTCCAGATGGAGGAAGTTGCCGCGGCGGGCGGGCAGCTGCGGATCGGGGACATCTCGCTTTCCGGCGCGCGGATATCCGGCATTCATCGCAACGCCGACATGTTCCGCCAGTCCGAAGTGCGCCGCACGAACAGCGACGTAACGCGAGCGACAACCGAACTCGGCGGCCTGCAAAACATCGAGAGCGCGATTGAGCAGGCGGGGGTCTACCCTGCAATCGTCGAATTCGAAGCCGGGTTGCAGCAGCTCTCCGCCGATCCCACCGATTCCTCTCTGCGCGCGGCCGCTCTCGCCAGCGCCGACACGCTGGCACGCAAGTTCAACATTGCCGCCGAAAGTCTCGACGCCGCCGGTGACGGACTTCGCTTCGATGCCACTGCCGCGGTCGACGAAGCTAACATCGTCGGCGGTGAACTGGCCCGCGTGAACCTGCGGCTGTCCCGCGCTGGCGAAGGCAGCAGCGACCGAGCCTCGCTGCTCGACCGTCGCGACGCCTTGCTCGAAAAACTGAGCGGCACACTCGACATCTCGACCAGCTTCGCTGGCGACGGGTCGGTAACCGTCAAGGCCGGCGGCAGCAGCGGCCAGACCCTCGTCACGGGCGGTCTTTCGGGCACCCTGTCGATGGCGACGGCGGCCGACGGCACCGTCTCCTTCGCCGTGGACGGCGCGGCGGTTTCCCTTGGCGGCGGATCGCTCGCCGGGACCTCGCTGGCGCTGACCCAGGCGGCGGCTGTGCGCTCGCGGCTCGACACTCTGGCCGACGGCATCGCGACGACGGTCAACTCCGTACAAACCGGCGGCACGGCGCTCGATGGCACAGCGGGGCAGCCGCTCTTCGCCGGCAGCGGGGCAAGCGGCCTCAAGGTCGTCCTCACCAGCGGCGCTGCGCTCGCGACCGCGCCCGCCGGCGCAGCCGCTGGGAGTCTCGACGGCTCGAACCTCGCGGCCTTGCGCCAGGCGCTCGACGGGAACGGCGTGGCCAAGGAAATGAATTCGGTTCTGTTCGACGTCTCCAGCCAAGTGGCCGGGCGGACCGTAACGCGCGACGCACTCGATTCGATTGCCGCATCGGCACGCATTTCGCTGGAACAGCAGGCCGGCGTGGACCTCGATACCGAAGCAGCGAACCTGATGCGTTTCCAACAGGCCTTCCAGGCATCCGGGCGAGCGATGCAGGTCGCCAGCACCATCTTCGATTCGCTTTTGAGCATAAGGTGACGCCATGATCAGCCTGAGCACCAGTGCGTTCTACGAACGCTCGACGCGCCAGATCGGATCGCTGCGCGCCGAGGCCGATTCGCTGCAGCAACAGATCGGCAGCGGTGAACGGCTTTCGCGTTCCTCCGACGATCCGGTCGCGGCCGCGCGTCTTCGCACGCTGTCGCGCGCCGACCGGCTGGCCAAGATCGATCAGCGCAATTCCGAAATCGCCCAGACCGATCTCAAGCTTACCGACCAGGCCCTCGGTTCGATCGCCGACGTGGTGATCCGCGCCAAGGAACTCGCCAACCAGGCCGCCAACGGCGCACTTGGTGCCGAGCAGCGTGCCTCGATCGGCAGCGAGATCGCCGGGTTGCAGCAGACTGTTCTGCTTGTCGCCAACAGCCGCAACAGCGCGGGCCATGCCTTGTTCGGTGGTCATGCGTCCGGCGCGGCCTACGCCGATTCGGGAGCGGGCATCGCCTATGTCGGAACGGCGGGCGCGGATCCGGTCGATCTCGGCGACGGCCAGAGCGTCACTCCGTCACTCACCGGGCCGGAAGTCTTCCAGTTCGACGTCAATGGCTCGCCGACCGATTTGTTTACGGTGCTCGGGAATTTGGCCTCCGCGCTCCAGGGTAGCGGCGATCAGGTCGGCGCCAGCCGCGACGCCATGAACGCTCTCGACGCCGGCCTCGACAAAGTAACAACCGCGCAGACATTGGTCGGCGCCCGGATGGGCTGGATCGATATGATGGACCAGCGCCGCGAAGCGACTGGAGAACTCGTCGCCGAGGAGCAATCTTCCGTCGGCGGAGCCGATCTCGCCACGACGATGACGCGGCTGCAGGAAGTGATGACCGTGCTCGAGGCAAGCCAGGCCAGCTTCGTGCGCCTTTCCAGCCTGTCGTTGTTCGACATGCTGCGCTGAACCAGAACACGAACAGAGGGTATTCGAGACAATGTACGCAGCGATCGGGATCGTCATCCTGCTGGTGATGGTATTCGGCGGATTCGTCATTACCGGGGGCGCACTGGGGCCGGTGATGGAGGCCATTCCGCACGAGATGCTCATTATCGGCGGCGCATCCGTCGGCGCGCTCGTGGCCGGCAATTCGCTCCACGAGCTGAAGGCGATCGGGTCTTCGCTCGGCAAAGTGTTCAAGGGGCCGCGACACAACAAGCAGGACCATATCGACGCCATCGCGCTGACCACCCGGCTGATGAAGCTGCTGCGCGCCGAAGGTCCGGTTGCGCTCGAGAGCCACGTCGAAAACCCGCAGGATTCGGCGCTGTTCGCCGAGTACCCCAACCTGCTCAGCAACAAGCCGCTCATCGCGCTGATTTGCGACACGCTGACTCTGCTGGTGGTTTCATCCGGCACGCTCGAGACACACGCGGTGGAAGACGTGATGGATAATGCGATCAAGACGCACTTCCATGAAATCCACGAGCCGCAACATGCGCTCCAGTCGCTCGCCGACGCGCTGCCCGCTCTCGGCATCGTCGCCGCCGTGCTCGGCGTCGTGAAAACGATGGGCTCGATCGACCAGCCTCCGGCCATTCTCGGCGGGATGATCGGTTCGGCCCTGGTCGGCACCTTCCTCGGCGTGCTGCTCGCTTATGGTATCGTCGGCCCGCTCTCGTCCCGCCTCAAGCAAGTGCTCGAGCAGGACGAGCAGATCTTTCACGCGGTCAAGCAGGTGATCATCGCCTCGCTGAACGGATATCCGCAGCCGCTGGTCGTCGAAAGTGCGCGGTCGGGTCTCGGCCATGCTTTCCGACCGGGTCTTTCGGAGCTGCTCGACGGCCTGCGGGGCCGTTGAAATGGCCAGCAGTCCCGCGCGCAACGACCCCGCGCCGCCAATTATCGTCAAGAAAGTGACCGTGGTCGCCGCCGGACATCACGGCGGCGCGTGGAAAGTGGCCTACGCGGACTTCGTCACGGCGATGATGGCGTTCTTCCTGCTGCTCTGGCTCCTCGGCTCGACGACCGAGGCGCAGCGCAAGGGCCTGGCGGATTACTTCACCCCGACATTGGTGAAGACGAAGGAAGAGAGCGCGGGATCGAATGGCCTGCTGGGAGGGTCGTCGCTCACCGATGCGGACAGCTATCCACATCGCGCAGGCCAGACGGGCACACAGTCCCTCACTATCCCCCGCGACGCCAAAGGGGGGCCGAAGGAAGGCGCCACGGTCGTCAAGCGCATGCGCGCGCGCGTGCAGGAGAAGCTGGAGAGCAGCCAGCGCCTGCGCCGTCTGATGCGTCACGTGCGAATGGTCGAGACGACCGAAGGCGTGCGGATCGACCTCGTCGACGATGCTGATTTCTCCATGTTCGTTCTCGGCACGACCGTCTTGACCTCCGAAGCAACCGACCTGATCGGCGCGATTGCCGGCGCTGTCGGCCCCGAAGCGGGCAAGCTGACGATCCGCGGCCACACCGATTCGCTGCCGTGGAAGAGCGGCGCCGTCGCCAACAACTGGTCGCTGTCCGCGGGCCGCGCCGAAGCGACGCGCCAGGCGCTGATGCGCGACGGCATCGGCGAAGGACGGTTCCGCCGCATCGAAGGCGTTGCCGATCGCGAGCTTCTGATCGAGGACAATCCCCAGGATCCGCGCAATCGCCGGATCTCCGTTCTGATCAACTAGCACGTCCTCTCAGGGGCACGGGCCAAGCCACCGGTGCACCCCGGGGCGAGGCGGCCGCTAGAATTGCCTCTGATTGTCCTTCTCGAGAGTGGCGGCAATCGCTTCCGCCGTTCAGCCCCTCATCGCCACATCGCATAGCGGCGTTGAGCAGGAGTGGCGGACCCCCGGGGGCTACACGCCGCTCCGCACGATTCCGTTGTCGCGGATCCCCGCCAGGGTCGTCTGCAGGTAGTCGGGCATAGTTGTGGCACGCGAGGCTGCGACGCCTCGCTTGGCCGCCCGGCGCTCGACAGGTCTCCTCGCTGCTGGCGCGCCGCGGTGCCCAGGCTACCGAACCACAACGCCGCTTGGCGGTCGCCGCGTGATCTTCTGAGGAGGACGAGGAGAACCGCATGTCTAAACTGCATGGCGGGCGCGCTAGGGCTGCAATTCTTAGCCAGCGGGGTGCCGCCTTCTCAGGCCGCTGCTCAGCGGCGCGGAGCTCCCAACAAGCAGAGGCCGCCGAAGGAGTTGATGCGAGGATGGTGCACAGGAGAAGCATCTCAGCCCGGCAGTCTGAAGCGGGACGACAGCCCGCGGCCCCGACTTGGAGCGCCGGTCCGATGCAGTTCCACATCGCGAAGCTTCTCGCGATCAGCGTCCGGATGCCGTCGGGGGGGGGGTGGGCTTGCGCGGACCCGTCGGTGCTGCGGCCCGGATCAACGAAAAAGGCCCGGCGCGTGGGGAGCGCCGGGCCTCAAGGGACCAATCGAGAAGCTCGATCAGCGGAGGAGCGAGAGAACGTTCTGCTGGCTCTGGTTGGCCTGCGAAAGCATCGCCGTCGAAGCCTGGCTCAGGATCTGCGCCTTGGCGAGCGCAGTCGTTTCGGCCGAATAGTCGGCGTCTTCGATCCGCGAGCGGGCATCGGACAGGTTGGTGACGTTGTTGGTCAGACCATTGATCGCGGATTCCAGACGGCTCTGTCCGGCGCCGAGCGTTGCGCGGGCGGTGTTGACTTCCGTGAGCGCGGCATCGACCTTGCCGAGAGTGGCAGTCGCCTTGGTACCGTCGGCGCCGCTGACATCCAGGGCAGCTGCATCGATGTTCGTCGCGGTGATGCCTTTGGAAGTCAGGGTGATCGTTTCGCTGGCGTTCGCACCAACCTGGATATCGAACGTAACGTCGGCGTTGCCGAGGATGGCGACACCATTGAACTTGGTGTTGCTAATGACGTTGCCAATCTGGCCCTGAAGCTCGGTGACTTCTGCCTGAAGATTGGTGCGGTCGCTGGTCGAGTAGGTCTCGGACGCAGCCTGCACAGCAAGCTCGCGGACGCGTTGCAGCATGTTCGTGACCTCAGACAGGGCACCTTCGGCGGTCTGCGCGAGAGAGATGCCATCGTTGGCGTTGCGAACGGCCTGGCTCATGCCGCGCACCTGCGAGGTCATCGTCGTGGCGATGGCGAGGCCGGCGGCGTCGTCCTTCGCGCTGTTGATGCGCTTGCCGGTGGAGAGACGCTCCATCGCGGTGCCGAGCATCTTGTTGGCACCGGCCGACGCGTTCGACGCCTTCAGAGCACTGATATTGGTGTTGATCACTGACATTGTAGAAACTCCCAGAAGAGGTGTCTTCGAAAACTGCCCCGAGACCCCGTCGCGAATGGCAGCTGGAACCCAGACCGGCAGGGCTGGAAGTTTTTTTAGGGCACCCCGGCGAAGGTCCGCCGCAGCTGGCGCAAGGACTTACGTAGTTTCCAGTAGGTTTACGTTTAAGAGAAATTGCAGGGCCAGGACCCATTTCGCTCTCGGACGAAGATTGGTTAATACAGGGGACCGCAGTGGGATCGATTGAGCGGACCGAAAGGTTCGAAAAAAATCATGCAGCCTTGGCTGGGAAGTTCGCTGGAGTAGCCTCGTCGCTGTTTCCGGGGCGCCGGATTCAACTCGGCGATCTCGCGGAAACTGCCATGCGAGCGCTCCCGAACACCATTTCGCTCGCCCGCGCGGATGTCCCGTCGCTGGCCCGCGCAGGATCTAGCGCGACCCTCACTTATTCCGATCCGACTTCGGAGGGGACATTCGGCGCCCTCGTTGCGCTGATCTCCACCGGCAGCGGACCGGTCGCCGCAGACCCGGAATCGCTTTCGGTCCTCGCACTCGCCGACCGCCTCGCGGGCACCGACATTCCGGTTTTGATCAACGGCCCGACGGGCACCGGCAAGGAAGTCCTGTCCCGGTTCATTCACGACCGCAGCCAGCGCCGTGAGAAACCCTTCATTGCCATCAACTGCGCGGCCATCCCCGAAGCGATGCTCGAAGCGTTGCTTTTCGGGCATCAGAAGGGCGCCTTTACGGGGGCAAATGCTGCGGGCGAAGGCTTCTTCCGCGCGGCCGATGGTGGCACTCTCCTGCTCGACGAGATCGCCGAGATGCCTCTGCCGCTCCAGGCCAAGCTTCTGCGCGCGCTGCAAGAAGGGGAAGTCGTTCCCGTGGGAGCGACCACGCCCGTCAAGGTCGACGTCAGGATCATCGCCTGCGCCAACCGCAATCTGCCGCTCGAGGTCGAAGAAGGACGCTTTCGCGCCGACCTGTTCTATCGGCTCAACGTCTTCCCGATGGCGCTCTCCGCGCTGCGCGAACGTCCGGCGGACATCGTTCCGCTCGCCTTCGCGATGTTGCTGCGCCATGCGCCCAAGGGCCAGCAGGCGCCGTGGATCAGCGATGGTGCGATCGCCATGCTCAAGCAGCACGGCTGGCCGGGCAACATCCGCGAACTGGAAAACGTCATGCGCCGCGCGCTTGTGCTGGCCGGAAATGCGAAGTCGATCGGCACGGAACACATCGTGTTCGACCGCCCCGCACGCCTGGTCGAACGCGAGGCCGAGGTCACGTCGGTCGACGCGGACATCGACATTGCGCCGGGCGCCAAGCTGGCGAAGGTCGTGCAGCTTTCCGAGGCGCGGGCAATCATGGACACACTGGACGCGTGCGGCGGACGCCGCGCCGAGGCCGCCCGCCAGCTCGGCATCAGCGAGCGAACCCTTCGATACCGGCTCGCATCCTTTCGTGAAGCGGGTCTCGCAGTGGGAGCGGGCCGGTGAGCGGCGTCAGCGGCATTGGCGGCGCGGGATCGGTCGAGCAGATCATCTCGCTGAGGCAGCAGATCATCGATCGCTCGAGCCTGCTCAAGGAAATCCACCAGGCGAAGGCCGCGGAGGGAACTGCACCGGCCGAACCCGCCGGCGGAGGCTTTGCGGATACGCTGAAGTCCGCGCTGGACGGCGTCAACGCCACCCAGACAAAAGCCTCGGAGCTAAGCGCCGGGTATGAACGCGGCGAGGTCACCGACATCGCCAGCGTCATGCTTGCGCGCCAGGAAGCCGGCGTGGCGTTCGAGGCCACGCTGCAAGTCAGAAACAAGCTGCTGTCCGCCTATCAGGACATCATGCGGATGGGGGTTTAGGTAAATGAGCGATCTCGTGCCCATGGCGCCCGCTTCCGGAGGATCGTTGCTCGGCCCCTTGCGCGATCGTGCGAGCGGATCCGTGCTGACGCGCATCGGCACCTTCGCCGCGCAACCGCCGGTGAAGAAGGCGTTGCCATGGTTCGCCGGCATAGCCGGCGCCGGCCTTCTCGCGCTGGTCTGGGCAGGGCTCTCCCCCGCCCCCCAGCGCGTCCTCTATTCTTCGCTGAACGACAACGAGCGCGCAGACGTGGCAAGCGCGCTCGACAAGGCGTCGATCGACTATTCGATCAACAACGACACCGGCGCGCTGACGGTCGGCGAGGACGATCTCTACCGGGCGCGCATGCTGGTCGCTTCCGATGGCGCGCTGGCCGCGCCCGAAAGCGGCGCCGCGCTGCTCGATTCGTTGCCGATGGGCGCCAGCCGGACGCTCGAAGGCGACAGGCTTCGCGCGGCCCAGGAACGCGACCTCATGCTTACGATCAAGGAGATCGACGGGGTCGAAGCGGTTCGTGTCCATCTCGCCCGGCCCGAACGATCGGTCTTCGTGCGCGACAATGTGGCCCCGACGGCGTCGGTTATGGTGCGCATGGCTAAGGGCAGGCAACTTTCCGATTCGCAAGTCACCGCGATCGCCAATCTCGTCGCCGGCTCGGTCCCCGGTCTAACGAACGATGCGGTACGAGTCGTGGATCAGCACGGCCGGCTGCTGTCGCAGCCGCACGACGCTGACTCGGATCGCCTCGAACTGCAGGCGCGGATCGAGAGCAAGCTGCGCACGCAGGTCGAACAGCTTCTCGCTCCGATGATCGGGGCTGAGAACTTCACTAGCGAGGTCCAGGTCGATCTCGACATGAACGAAGTGACGTCGGCTCGCGAAAGCTATGACAAGGACGGTGCTGTCCGGCGCGAAACGACGCAGCAGTCGCAAACGGCGAACTCTCCCGCCATGGGCGTGCCCGGCGTCCTGTCGAACTCCCCTCCCCCAGCGGCCCAGGCCCAGCCCGGCGCGCCCAAGGGAGGTCCCGCGCAAGCGCAAAACCAGGCTCTGGGAGAAAGCAGCGCTACACGGACCTACGAGCTCGGGCGCGAGGTGGCTGTCTCCAATATCGCTCCCGGTACCGTCAAGCGTCTCTCGGTCGCCGTTGCGCTTAACCAGAACGCGCTCAAAGGGGCCAAGCCAGCCGACCTGAAGAAATTCGAGCAGCTGGTGACCGCCGCCGTCGGCGCAGACAGCAACCGCGGCGACACTGTTGCAGTGGTTGTCCGGCCGTTCCAGGCGACGGAGATCGAGGCGGCATCCTTCTGGGAAACCAGCTGGTTCGCGACTATCCTGCGCAATGCGGTGGCCCTGATTTCGGTGCTTCTGGTCTTGCTCCTCGCGGTTCGGCCTGTGATCAAATCATTGTCCGGTCGCAAGGCTGCCGACGAAGACAGCGACGATAGGCCGGAGCCGGCGGCGATGACCGTCAGAGCCTTGTCTCCCAGCTCGACTTCGCTCGTCAACATGCCCGACCGCGAGCGTCTGTCCGCCCAGGTTGAATTGGCCCAGCGGATCGTTCGGGAGCAGCCGGACGACGCGCTGCAGGCGCTGCGCCGAATGCTCGGCGACGGGCGCGAAGTGCCGGGAGGCGTGCGGTGACCGCTCTTGCCGACACCGCCGCCCCCGACGGCTCCGACCGCGCCGCTGTCATGGTCATGTTGCTTGGCGAGGAAGACGCCGCCCGGCTTCTTTCCGGCCTTTCCCCCGACGAGCTGCGTACGCTCGGGGCCAAGATGTGCGCCATCGGCGACATCGGCCCGGGCGCCATCTCAGAGGCGATCGCGAGCTTTGCCGAGTCCGCGGGCCAGAGCGGAATCTCTTCCCACGGGCGGATAGAAAACGTGCGGCGAATCATGACCGGGGCGCTCGGCGAAGTGAAGGCTGACAGCCTCATGCGGCGCGTTGCCCCGCCCGAGGAGACTCCGCGTACCCCGGCGCTCGAAATCGCGCAGTGGCTCGAACCCGACGTACTCATTCCGCTGATCCGCGACGAACACCCGCAGGCCATCGCCGTGTTGCTCGTCCAACTGGATCCGGCCGCGGCCGCGGCCGTACTCGCCGGCCTGCCCGACGAGCTGCAGACCCCGGTGGTCCACCGCGTCGCCACTCTCGGGCCGGTTTCGCCCGAAGCCATCGCCATTCTGGAGGAGACGCTCGCCACCAAGATCGCCCGGTCCCACGGCAAGGCTCCGCTTACGATGGGCGGGGTGCGCGAAGCGGGGGACATCATCAATAGAGCCGCGCGCAGCGTCGAGAAGCGGATAATGCCGGCGATTGGCAAGCTCGACAAGAAGCTGGCCAAGGAACTCGAGAACGAGATGTTCAAGTTCGAACACCTGTTCGAACTTGACACGAAGATGATTGGACAACTCCTTCGCGAGATCGAGAGCGAAGTGCTGATCGATGCGCTGAAGGGCGTCGAGGAAGAGCAGCGCGAACACTTCTTCGGCGCGATGTCGAGCCGTGCGGCCGACGGTCTGCGCGATGAGATAGAGGCCCGCGGACGCATCAAGCGCGCCGATGTGGATGCAGCGCAGAAGGCGATCATCGCGATTGCCAAGCGCCTCGCCGCCGAAGGCACGATCGTGTTCGGCAATGGCGGAGATGAAGACTATGTCTAGTCTACCGTTCGAGCTGCTGAGCAACCGCGGGAGCTTCTCCCGTGATCCGCGCTTCTCGTCCTTGCTGGCGGCGAAAGCTCGAACCGAGGCAGAGGTGCCGGTCGTCGATCCGCTCGAGGAAGCGTTCGAGCGCGGCTTTGCCGAAGGATCTGGACAAGCCCGCGAAGCCGCGCTGCGCGCCGAACGCGAACGGGACGCGCAACGCCAGGCTATCGAGCTTGCCTTCGCGCGCCTCGACGAGGAGAGCGCGGCCGAGCTGCGCGAAAAGCTGCGCCTGACCGTGCTCGCGCTGTGCGAGGAGACTATCCTTCCCTTGGCGCTCGACCCCGACGGCCTCGCGGCGAGGGTCGAAAAGGCGACCTCCATGCTCCAACGCTCGCAGGACGAGCGGCGAATCATGCTTCATCCCGACGACCTCGCTCTTGTAGCAGATCGGCTTCCGGCCCGGCTTACGGTCGAAAGCGATGCTTCGGTCGAGCGCGGCGCGCTGCGCATTGAAACCGCCGACGGCGGGGTCGAGGACGGCCCGGCGCAATGGCGCCAGATTCTCGCCGAGGCGTTTCGCGAGTGCTGAAGCAGTTCGACGAGATGCTTGGCGATCTTGCCATGCCGCCGCTCGACCTCCACCCGCGCCGGTTCGGCCGCGTGACGGCATGCGATGGCGGTCTGATCGAAGCCAGCGGTCTGTCCGTCCCGATTGGCGGACTGTGCCGGATCTACGACGGCAAACGCACGATGCTCACCGCCGAAGTCATCGGTTTCCGCAACGGCCGGACAATGATGATGATGCTGGGAGACAGCGTGCTGCTGCGCCCCGGCGTGCCGGTTCGGCCCGAAGGCCGGCCGGGAATGCTGCCGGTGGGCCGCGCCTATCTCGGGCGCGCGGTCGACGGTCTCGGCCGTCCGATCGACGGTGGAGCGGCCCTTCATTGCACCGCCGAATGGCCGGCCGGAGGAACGCGCAGCGGCGCACTAGACAGGGCTAGCGTCCGCGAGCCGTTCGACACCGGCATCCGCACGATCAACGCCCTCACCACGCTCGGTGTCGGCCAGCGCGTCGGAATCATGGCCGGCTCGGGAGTCGGCAAGTCCGTACTGATCGACATGATCGCTGCGGGCGCCGAAGCCGACGTCGTCGTGGTCGGCCTGATCGGCGAGCGCGCCCGCGAAGTGTCGGATTTCGTCGAGCGGCACATGACCGGCGAAGCGGCCCGCCGTACCGCCGTGGTCGCCGTGCCTGCGGACCACGCCGCGAACCTGCGCCTGCGCGGCGCGCTCCTGGCGACCTCGCTTGCCGAACATTTTCGTGCGCAGGGTGCGAAGGTCCTCCTGATCCAGGACAGTCTCACCCGCATCGCCCATGCCGCGCGCGAGATCGGCATTCTGCTGGGCGAGCCCGGCGCCGCCCGCGGCTACCCGCCTTCCGCGCTTTCGACCATTACGAAACTCGTCGAACGGGCGGGCAATTCAGCCGAAAGTGGTGGCTCAATAACCGCAGTCTACACCGTCCTGGCCGACGGCGACGACCAGAACGATCCGGTGGTCGACACCGCTCGCTCGATTCTCGACGGCCACATCGTGCTTTCGCGCGAGCTCGCCCAGCGCGGGCAGTATCCGGCGATCGACGTCGGCGCTTCGCTCAGCCGGGTCATGAGCGACGTAGTCCCTCCCGAACAGAATGCGCTGGCGCGAAGCTTCCGCGCGCTCGTTTCCGGATACGAGAGCAATCGTGACCTGGTGCTGATGGGCGCCTACCGCGCCGGAGCCGACCCGGTGATCGATCGCGGGATAGCGCTGCAACCGAAAATCTCGGCTTTTCTTTCACAGACCAGCGGCGAACATATTTCGCTGTCGCAAGCGCAGGACGAGCTGCGTCAGCTAATCGCCAATGACGAGTGACACTGCGCGACTGCGCCGCGCCCGCCTGATCGAACGCATCCGCTCCGTCGAGCAGCGCAAGACCGCAGCCGAGGCCTTTCGCCTCGAAGCGGCGCGCCGCAAGCTCGAACAGCTTTCCGAACGCACCCACTCGCTCGCCCAGCTCTACGCCCTGCGCGACAACGCGGCCGACGGCGCAGACCTGCGAAGCGCAGCGGTGCTCGGCAACCATTTGCGCGATCTCGGCAGAACTGCGGCACAGCAAGCCGACCAGGCGCGCCAAGAGGCCGATGACAAACTCGCCGATCTGGCCGTCGCCGAGCGCCGTCGCCAGCGAGCCGAAGACCGCCGCCGCGAACTGCATCGGTCGGTGATCGAAGAGATTAGCAAGCGCGACGCGGTGCCCATGAGGAAAACTGGCACGCATCTTGAATAGCCAAGGGAAACAACCGCGAACGGCAGGTCGATGATTTCTCTGGCTCCCTCTTCTCCCAAAAATACGCCCGTGACCCGCAGCGAAGCGGCCCCGCCTTCGGGCGAGCCCGGGGTAGGAGGCGGCGGCTTCTCGGCAACGCTGGCTACCCTGACCGCCGAAACCGGGAAGGAACCGGGTGAAGCGGCGGCAAACGAGACGGAGCTTGCCGCTGCAATCGCAAGGAGCGGCAAGAGCGGCAAGGCTCTACCGCTTGCGGACAATACCGGCAAAAGATTGCCGGCTGCCGATGGGCAAGCCGCCGAGGCGATCCTCCACACACCTATCGAGAGCATGGGACCCGGCGCCCTTCCCCTCGCGCCCAAGCCCGCAGCCGACGACCGCACCGAGAAGCAGCGGGCGGGCATCGAAGCGGGTGCCGAAAAGCCAGAGACCGACGATGCCACCGATGCCCCACAGACGGTGGTTGCCTCAACGGAGCTCGCTTTGCTCCCCCTTACGGGTGCAGCCACCTCGAATGAAGATGGGCCGGCGTTCACCTTGAGGGGAAAGACGACCGCGCGCCCGCTCTCCGCGCAGACCGCGCCAGCGCTGGCCAACAGTGACCAGCAGGTTACCGCTGAATCGAAAGCCTCCGCGAACCAGCAAGCCCAGGCGCCGACGGCGCCTGCAGTGGCGCTCACCATTGCATCGCAATCGACCGGCCAGTCGGAGCGCCCGCTGAAAGGCGGCGGCACAACCAAGGACGTTCCAGCGACGAAGGCCGCAGTGAAAGCGCATGCGGTGGTACCGACGAACGTCGGGGAAGCGCCGTCCCCCAGCGAATCGCCCGCACCTGCCTCGGCGCTTGCTGCCGCGTCGACGAGCTCGCCGCAGACCTCGCCTTCCGCTCCCGCGCATCACAATGCAGCCGCGGCTTTTCGCCCCGACGCGGTCCAGGACCTCACCCGGATCGTCGACCGGCTTGCGGCAGCGCGCGAGGCCTTGGCGCCGGCCAGCGCTCAACTCGCGATCGATCACGCGGACTTCGGCGAGCTTACCCTTCGTTTCGACCAGCACCGCAGCGGCCAGCTGGCCGTCCAACTCGCCGCCGGCAATCCCGAGGCCCACCGCGCGATTGCCGCCGCAGTCGCCGACCGGCCGTTTTCGGCCGCGCCGGACAGCTCCTCGGGCCAAGCCCAATCGCAAACCCAGTCGCAGGCACAGGCCCGCGGCGAGGGCGGCGGGCGCGAGGGACAGACAGGCCATGGCGCTTCCGCCCGCCACGAGCAGGCGGCGCAGCGTCGCTCCTCGGCGCAGGACGGCAAGCACAGTGCCGGCAATCGGCCGCGCTCCGGCCTCTTCGCCTGACCAACACCAGCAAGCAAGTTCAAGGAATCAAGCGTGACCAATAAGAAGGACAAGTCGGCCGAACCCAAGAAGGGCAAAGGCATCGTCAAGATGTTGCTCATCGGGGTGCTACTCGCCGGCGCCGGGGGCGGGACCGTCTTCGCCCTGATGGCGGCCGGAATAATCGGCGATCATCCAGCCAAGGCGAAGGAGAGCGGACCTCAGCTCGTTCTGAAGGGCGAGGAAGACCCGTATGCACCGCCTGCGCCCAAGGGGCACGAGGAAACCCCCGAGTTGGTCCACGGCGAGGGCGGGAACAAGTACCGTGTCGCCTACTACCGGTTTGCCGACGATTTCACGTCAAACCTCAAGGACACTGACGCTCTGGTCCAGGTAAGTCTTGCCGCTTCGACGCGTCGCGACGGCCGCGTGTTGATGTGGCTGGACGAGCACCAGCTTGCGATCCGCTCGCGCATTCTCGTCGCTCTGGCCGACACGCCCGAAGAGGAAGTCTACACGCCCGAAGGCAAGGCGCGGCTCCAGAAGCGCCTGACGGCCGCGGTCAACGACGTCCTCACCGAGCAAGAAGGCTTCGGCGGCGTCGACAACGTCTACTTCCGAACCTTTATCGTTCAATGATCCACCAGGACCTCCCTCGCCCCGCGCAGCGCGCGGCGGCCCATTGCGACGCCTTGTTCAAGCGCGCCGTCGCGCCCGCGGAGTTCGCTGACGACTTCGCGCGGCTCGGCGAACGGCTCGCCATGGACCTGCGGCGGGCCCTCGCGGCCGCATGCAACGATCCGGCGGTACGGCTTCGTTCACTCGGCGCCGGAACGCTGGCTGCCGGCGAACTTGCCGACTTGTGCGGGTCGCTCGCGGCCAACAGCCTGCACAGCTTCGGAAAGTGTGAGGATCGCCTGCTGCTCTCGCTCGAAGGCCGCGGACTGCTGGAACAGATCGACCGAGCTTTCGGCGGGACCGGCGACATCGGAGACAAGCTGCCGGCCGAGTTGCCGCTTTCTGCCGGTCTCCTGGCTCAACGCATTCACACACAAGCTGCCGCGGCTCTTGCCGAGCAGCTCGGAATCGAGATCCGCACGACCCCGCAGGCTACGAACGCGGCGCAGGTTACGCCCTTTGCCACCGGCGCGGAAATTGCCGTTCTGCGGCTGGAGGTCAGCGGCAGCGAAGGCCGCCCGTGGCTGTTCGCCATCGCAGTCGAAACCGGCGCGCTCCCGCTGCTGCTTCCCCGTCGGCCTTCGTCGCCCGCCCAAAAGTCCGAAGGCCGGCGGCCTGGCATCGGCGAAGCACCATTTGCCGACCTGCCGCTAACCGCCGGGGCCACGCTCGTCGACATGAGCATTCCGCTTCATCGCCTCGCCGCGCTCGAACCGGGCACGGTGCTGCCGATCATGGTGGCGCGAAACGTTCCGCTGCAGATCGGCGAAATATGCGTCGCGCGCGGCAGCATCGGCGAAGTCGACGAGCAAGTCGCCCTCCAGATCACCCAGACATTTTCCCGGAAGGATTCCCAATGACCATTGCCGCCAACGGATTCGGCCTCATTCAGGACATCGACGTCCGCCTGACAGTCGAACTCGGCCGCACGCAAATGCGGCTTCGCGAAGTTCTCGAACTGACCGAGGACAGTGTCGTCATGCTCGACCGGCTGACCGACGAGCCGCTCGACGTGATGGTCAATGGCAAGTTGATCGCCAAGGGCGAAGTGATTGCCGAGGGCAACCGGTTTGGTCTGCGAATCCTCGAACTCGCCGGCGACAGCCGCCCGAGCGCGCCGCTCGAAAGGCGGGCAGCGCCCATCGAAGTGACCAGCGTGGAAACCGGGGTTCCCGCCTGATGCTCTGGTACGTCGTCAAGCTGCTGGTCTTGCTGCCGCTGATCGGCGCGATGATCTGGGGCAGTCTCAAGCTCGCCCAGCGCATGCAGGGCCGCCTCGGCGCGCCGCAACGCGGGACCAAGGCAGTGCGGATCGTTGAGACGACCATGCTGTCGCCGACGATGCGGCTCGCGGTGCTCGAGTTCCACGGGCGCGAGATCCTGGTGTCGACCTCGCGCCATGGACTGACTCGTCTTGCCGAAGCCCCCGCCCGCCCGCTCACGGAGGACGCCGCGTGAAACGCCTCGTCGCGACCGCTGCCGCGCTGGCAGCGCTGCTCACCCCTGTCGCCGCGCAAGCACAGAACGCCGTGCCCGGCGCGCTCGACCGCGCGCTGGGCAGTCTCGGCGGTGCCGGCGGCGAGCCGCTGAGTCTTTCGCTGCAGCTGCTCCTGGTGATGGGGCTGCTGACGATCCTGCCGGCCCTGATCCTGATGATGACGAGCTTCACCCGGATTATCGTCGTGCTCGCGATCCTCAGGCAGGCGCTCGGCCTGCAACAGTCGCCGCCGAACCAGGTTCTGATCGGATTGTCGCTGTTCCTCTCGCTGTTCGTCATGGCGCCCACTCTCGAACGGGTGAACGACACCGCGATTGCGCCCTACTCGGCAGGACAGATCGATGCCGAGCAAGCGATCTCCGCAGCGGGCGATCAGTTCCATGCCTTCATGATTCGCCAGACGCGCGAGCACGACTTGGCGATGTTTGCCGAAATCGCCGACGCGCCGGCCTTCACGTCGGCCAAGGCCGTGCCGTTCTCCATCCTCTTGCCAGCATTCGTGACGAGCGAACTCAAGACGGCCTTCCAGATCGGCTTCATGCTGTTCCTGCCCTTCCTGGTGATCGACCTCGTCGTCGCCAGCGTGCTGATGAGTCTCGGCATGATGATGATGAGCCCGATGATCGTCTCATTGCCGTTCAAGCTCTTGCTCTTCGTACTCGTTGACGGATGGGCGCTCTTGATGGGCTCCCTCGCCGCGAGCTTCGGATAAACGTCGTGGACGATCTTCCCGTTCTTCTCTCGCTCGCGGACCGCATGCTGTGGACCACCGCGCTGGTTGCCGCGCCGATCCTGCTCGCCAGCCTCGCAGTCGGGCTCGTGGTCGGGCTCGTCCAGGCGGCGACTTCGGTCAATGAACAGACGCTCACCTTCGTCCCGAAACTGGCTGCAATCGCGTTGGTGCTGGTGCTGTTCGGTGCCTCGATGATGGCGCTAGTGAGCGACTTCATGCAGGAGATATTCCTGGAGATCGCCAGGATCGGCCGGTGATCGCGCTCGACTTCGGCCTTGGCGGGATCGAACAGGATTTCTGGCGGGTCGTTTTCCTGATGACCCGCATCGGTGCGGCGCTGTTTGCGGCTCCCTTCTTCGGCGCCGCTTCGGTGCCGGTCACGGTCCGCGTCAGCATGACCGGCGCGCTCGCGATCTTCGTCGCCGTCTGGCAGCCCGGCATCGCGGCGCCGCCCGCGCTGTTCTCGGCGGCTGGATTGCTGGCCGTCGCCGGTGAGGTGCTGGTCGGTCTCGCGCATGGCTTCGTCCTCCAAATAGCTTTCGCCGCGCCAACGCTCGCGGCCGAACTGATTGGCGGTGGGATGGGAATGAGCATGGCAGTCGCGGCCGATCCGAACGGCGGAGGACAAACCACCGCCTACGGCCAGTATTTCACGATCGTGTTGACGCTCATCTTCCTCGCGCTCGGCGCTCACCTGCAATGGATCGCCCTGCTGTCGGAAAGCTACCGCACCTTTCCGCCCGGCGAGACCTGGCTCGGTGCCGAGCGCTTCGAGCTCATCGCTTCATTCGCCGGGACGATGTTCGAAACCGCGGTTCGCATCGCGTTGCCGGTTACGCTCGTTCTGCTGCTGGTGCAGGTTCTGACCGGCGTACTCAGCCGGTCCGCTCCCTCGCTCAACCTGTTCGCCCTCGGTTTGCCCGCTGGGGTGCTCGCCGGAATCGCCGCCCTCATCATAGCCGCGCCGCTCCTGTTCGACCAGTTCAGCGATCTGGTCGCGCTTTCGCTGGGCCAGGCCGAGAGCGTCGTACTGCGATGAGCGAGGGCGGCGAAAAGACCTTCGCGCCGACGGAGAAGCGCAAGCGCGACGCGGCCCGCAAAGGCGACGTCCTACGCTCCCGCGAGCTGACTACGGCTGCGGCCATCCTGTTCAGCGCCGCGTGGTTTGCCTTTGCCGGCCCTTGGCTGCTGGGCGAACTCAGCCGGGTCTTGCACGAGGGACTCGTGTTCGATCGCCGCGACATGCTCGACTTTCAACCCGGGCGAATGCTTCTTGCCGGCCTGCTCACCGCGCTGCCCCCGATTTTGACCATCGCCGCGCCGATGATCGCGCTGGCGTTGATAACCCAGCTCGGCATCGGCGACGGACGCTGGGTTGGCGAAAACCTCGCCTTCAAGGGTTCGCGGATCAACCCGCTGTCCGGGCTGAAGCGGATGTTCGGGCCGACCGGCTGGATCGAGATGGGCAAGGGTTTGCTCAAGGTCGCCCTGCTGGGCGCAATCGCCTTCGTCTGGGGCCGCAGTTGGCTCGACACGATCGCAGGAATGGGCAGCGGCAACCTTTCGCAGCAACTGACCGCCGGCTGGGGGGCACTGACCTCGCTCCTGTTTGCACTGTCGGGCGGGCTGGTGCTCATCGCTCTCGTCGACGCGCCGATTCAGTGGGCGCGGCGCAATCAGCGGCTCAAGATGAGCCATCAGGAGATGCGCGACGAGAACAAGGAATCCGAAGGTTCTCCGGAAGCCCGCGCCCATCGCCGGCAGCGTCAACGCGAGATCGCCGCAGGAGGTGTCGCGCACGCGATGCGCGAAGCACAGTTCGTGCTGACCAACCCCACCCACTTCGCTGTTGCGATGGTCTACGATCCGGAGAAGGCCGGCGCGCCGCTGGTCCTCGCCAAGGGCCGGGGCGACAAGGCTCAGGCGATGAAGGATCTCGCGCGCGAATACGGCGTTCCGATGCTCGAATATCCGCAGCTTGCCCGCTCGGTCTATTTCACCACGCGCGAAGGCCAGACGATCCGCGAAGAACTCTACGCCGCAATCGCCGCCGTCCTCGCATTCGTGCTGTCGCTGAAGCGCGGCGAGGCTCGCCCGAACCCGATCATCGAAGTCCCGGTCGAGCTGCGCTTCGATGCCGACGGCCGGCTCGCCTCTTAAGCGACGGTCGCAGGGGCCGTTCTCTCACTCATGACCGATACCTCATCCATCGTGTCCGCCCTCGGGGCCGGAAGCGGGATCGATATGACCGCGCTGGCGACGAACCTCGCCACCGCCCAGTTCCAGCAGCGTACCGAGCGCCTGACCGCCAAGAGCGAAACGCTCGAGCGGCAGATTTCCGCGGCCTCGTCGCTGAAGAGCTCCCTGTCGCTGCTCGCCAGCGCTCTGGGCGACCGCGTGCGCTCGGGCGACCTCGCGGTCACCCCGCAGATCGCGAGCGCCTCGGTGGCTACGGTTTCCAGCCCTCTCGGCACGAGCGGCTCGGGAAGCTACAGTCTCGAAGTCCTGGCGCTCGCGAAGACACAGACGCTGACGACGCCGGCCTTCGCCGACGCGACGACCGCCGTCGGCGCCGGGTCGCTGACGTTCCGCTTCGGTTCGACGAGCGGATCGTCCTTTACCGAAGACGCCGCGCACGCCGCCGTCACGGTCAACATCGCCAGCGGATCGAACCTCACCGACATCGCCAGCGCGATCAACGCCCAGAAGGCCGGTGTCAGCGCCTATGTCGCGCAAACCCCGCAAGGCGCACAACTGGTCCTCAAAGGCCCCGAGGGTGCGCAGAACGGCTTCGTGGTTGAAGCAACCGAGGCAGCCGGCGAGCCTGGCCTCGCAGCTCTGGCCTGGAACCCTACAGCCGGCGGCGATCCGGCCCGCCTTCTTTCGACTTCGGCCGATGCACAGTTCAAGCTCGATGGCTTGGCCATGTCGAGCGCCAGCAACACGACCGGCACAGTCGCCCCCGGCCTGTCACTGAAGCTGACCGGCACCAACGTCGGTGTGCCGACGACGATCAGCTTCTCCAATCCGGTCAAGAACATCTCGAGCGCGATGCAGGATCTTGTGAGCGCGCTGAACGAGGTGACGGGCGATCTGCGCAGCGCGACCGATCCGGTGAGCGGCGACTTGTCGCGCGATCCCGGCGCGCGCGCGTTGAAGCGCACCTTCTCGGAGCTGGGCGGCACGGTCGTAATGCCCAACGCAGCCGCCGATGCCCCGCGCACCTTGTCGGACCTGGGGCTGGCCATCGAGCGCGATGGGAGCTTTCGTCTCGACACGGCGCGGCTGCAGGCCACGCTCGATCGCGATCCCGCCGGGGCCGCGGCGATGTTCACCGCCGGTCTCTATGGCGTCTACGCCACGTTCGATAAGATTTCCCGCGCGGCGTCGAGCACCGGCGATCCGGGCTCGATCGCCGGCTCGATCGCACGGTACCAGAAGCAATCGGCCCAGGTCAGCGAGGACACCAGCAAGCTCGCCGACCAGCAGGAGCGCCTGCGCGCCAATCTCGTTTCCCGCTTCGCCAAGGCCGATACCCGTATCAGCGCATCGCAATCGACGCTGTCGTTTCTGAAATCGCAGATCGACGCCTGGAACTCGCAGAAGAACTAGAATGCTGACCCTGACCGATCCCAACGAAGCCTATCGCCGCAGTCATTTCGACGCCCGGGTTCAGGGCAGCGACGCGGCCGCGCTGGTGCACTTGTGCCTCGAGCAGGCGATGGCCGGTCTCGGCGGCGCGCTGCTCGCTCACCAGCGCGCCGATCCTGCAGCGCGAAGCAAGGGCCTCACCCGCGCGCTGACGGCAATTACCGCGTTGGAGATGGGGGTCGATCGCTCCGCTCCGCTTGCCGGCTCGCTGTTGCAGATCTACGGCGCCGCGCGGAAGGCTGTGCTCGACAGCGTCACGAACTTCGATCCCGCCGCGCTCGAAACCGTTCGCCAAGACTTCGGCGAGATCGACGCCGGGCTTCGCGCGGCGCGGCAAGCGGCCTGAGCCGAAAGCCCATTCCGCTTCGGCGTCCCGCTCCGGCCGGATTGCGATACGCGCCGTCCCACATTCCCGGGCTTCGCCCCCGACCGAACTGCGACGGATCGGTTCCTACCGAACCGCTCGGGTCTGGCTACTGTGCAGAATCGCTGTGCCGGCGCTGCCACTTTTGTGCCGCGATCACTCGATTGCGGCCCTGGTCCTTGGCTTGCAGCAGCGCCTCGTCTGCCGCTCTCAGCGCGTCCTGCGCGGCCGGATAGGCAAACGCATCGGCCACCCCGGCGGAAAAACTGATCTGCCCGATCGGCTCACCCGTCTCGCGGTTCACGAGCCGGCGTGCCGCAAGCCTTGCGCGGACCTTGTCGAGCTTTTCGACCGCCTCGGGCACGGTCGCGCCGCGAAAGAGCATCACGAATTCCTCGCCGCCATGGCGAGCCACGTGGCAATTCTTGTCGGAAATCGTGTTGAGCGCTCTGGCGATGAACTTGAGACTGCGGTCGCCCGCCTCGTGACCGTGGCGGTCGTTGACCAGCTTGAAGTGATCGACATCGCAGAAGGCGACGCACAACCGGTCATGAGCCGCCTTCGCTTCGGCGTACTGCCGCTGCAACTCTGCGTCGAAGGCCCGGCGATTGGGAAGGCCGGTGAGATGGTCCCGCTCGGCGTCGCGCTTTGCGCGCGAGAGTCGCCGCCGGAGGGCCTTTGCCTCGCGCTCGCTCTCCTCGAGCTTGGCTTCGGCGCTGCGCGCGCGATCGGCCATCTCCCGGGCGATCGAGGCGAGACCGGACGCGGCGTCGCCGAGATCCAGCTTGTGCAATTCGGACGCGTGACGATCGAGCTGGGCCCCGTAGTCGCTGGTGGCGCTTCGCGCCGCGCTTGCGCTGCGCGCAAAGACCTTCAGCGAGCGGTCGAGTTCCTCGGTCAGACGACGCGGTGCATCCTCGTCGGGCTGGTCTGCCGGATCGGCGCAAACCGAACGGAGCCAAGACTGGCTGATCCCCTCCGCGGAGGCCCGCCGCTCTGCCACCCGCCGTCCCAGGCTTGGCGAATTGCCGGACAATGCGTTGTAGGCGGCACTCAGGTTTTCCGGGTTCACGGCGAGATCGTTCTCGAGGAGAAAGTCGCTTATGGCGGAGAGCAGTTCGCGGCGCGCCTGGCGCGCAAGACGGCCGACGTCAGGCGTTGGCGCGTCGCCTCTCCGGTCATCGCCGGAAGCGCGTTTGGTGCTGCCTCGCAGCCAGCGCAAGGCCAATTCCGCCGCCACTGCAATCCTTCCTCGCCGTAGGTTTGTCTATTGAACGGTCTGGCAGCACCAATTTTAAGGGATTGCAACGCCTTGTGAACCCATTCCGGCGGACAACCGCTCTTACCCGCTCGGATGGCCGCAAAAACGGTCGAGAAACGTCTGGTGCTGCGGCAACCTGGCGACCGCGGCGTCGATGTTGGCGGCTATGTTCGCGAGCGCGGCGCTCAGCTGCTCGGGGCGCATCAACCGGCCCATCGCGTGATGGCCCCGCGGCGAGAGCCGCTGGCCGAGCATGACCTGCACCCACGAATCGGTCCGAAACAGTTCGTCCGCCGCTTGGTAGGCATGGCCCGCATCGCGAAAGAGTGCGAGGCGTTCGGCGAGCGTGTCGGGAATGTCCATCGTTCGGCACTCGCGCCAGAATTCCTCGTCCCGCTCGTTCAGGTGGTAATGCAGGACGATGAAATCGCGAATGGACTCGAGTTCGCGCCGCGACACCTCGTTGTAGCGCGAGATGAGAGCCTCGCTGATGCCGCCGAAAGGAAAGAGCTGCATCAATCGTGTGACGGCAATCATAATCAGGTGGATGCTGGTGGACTCGAGCGGCTCGACGAAACCGCTGGCAAGTCCGATGGCGATGCAATTGCGGTTCCACGCCTTGCGGCGGGTTCCGGCGCGGAAACGAATCAGCCGCGGATCGGTGAGCATCGCCCCCTCGATTTGTCGGGCGAGCTGCGCGTGCGCTTCGTCGTCGGACAGATACCGGCTACAGAATACGAGCCCATTGCCGACCCGCTTCTGCAACGGGATCTGCCATTGCCAGCCTGCAGGACGAGCGATGGCGCGGGTATAGGGCCGCGCCGGGCCCGTCGCCTCGGTCTGGACCGCAAGGGCGCTGTCGGTTGGCAGCCAGTGCGTCCAGTCCTCGTAGCCCGTCGCCAAGGCTTCTTCGATCAGCAGCCCGCGAAAGCCCGTGCAATCGATGAACAGGTCGCCCGCCACGCGTTCGGCGGATTCGAGCACCAGCGCTTCGATGAACCCGGTGTCCGAGGCCAGATCGACCTGGGCGATCTTGCCTTCGATGCGCCGTACACCCAAGGGCTCGGCGAAGGCCCGCAGGAACCGGCCGTAAGCGCTCGCATCGAGGTGGTAGGCGTAGTTGAGGCGCGAGCCCTTCCCACCTTCGAATTTCCCCGCCTCCGCAGCCTGGAGCTCGAGGCAATAGTCCCCGAACTCTCCCGCGAGGCCTTGCTCGCGTGCCTGCAACCAGACGTGGTGGAAATCGGCCAGCCAGGTCGATTGACCGGTCACGCCGAAGGCGTGGAAGTAGCGGTCCCCGATCTTCGCCCAGTCCTCGAAAGCGATGCCGAGCTTGAAGCTGGCCTGGGTCGCGCAAACGAAGCTTCGTTCGTCGATACCGAGCAACTCGTGGAAGCGCCGGGCGGTGGGAATGGTCGATTCCCCAACGCCGACGGTTCCGATCGCGTCGGATTCGACGAGACTGATCTCGAGCAACGAGCCGAGGTTCTTGGCCAGCGCCGCGGCGACGGTCCAACCCGCAGTGCCGCCACCCGCGATCACGACCCGCTTCACAGCCTGCCCGTCCATTCCCCCTCCAGTCTCTTCACCGGTTGAGCCGATTGAGCACTTGCGCGCGCAGTCGGCGGGCGCTTTTTTCATCCAAGGGCGCGAGGCTGCCCCTGGCGTGCTCGGGCAAGTGGGAACCGGCTCGTTCCGGATCCCCGAAAACATAGAACTCGAACAGGGCCTGCCATGCGCGCTTTTCGGTCTCGGGCCTGTCGCGCAGGCTGAGCAGCGCGTGAAGCAGCGTGGTGTGCGGCGTGTCGAGGTATTCCGGCGTCGGATTCCACCAATAGTTGATCATCACGTTGAAGGCGTCGAGCGCCTCCACCTGGTGCCACCAGAGCGCAGGGTAGAACAGCACGTCGCCCGGCTCCATCTCGGCGATCTGCGCCGCCGCCAACGCCTCGCGGAAACGCGGATAACGGTCGAAATCCGGCGCGCGGAAATCGACCATGGTCACGACCTGCCCGGCCGGCGTCGGCTCGAGCGGGCCCGGATAGAGGTTGGCGACCTGGTCGGGCGGGAACAGCGTGAACCGGCGCCGCCCGACCATGCAGCAGGCGAGGTTGTTCGACATATCGTGATGTGCCGCCGCGACCGTGCGGTTGCCGATCCAGATGCTCGCCAACGGCGGCTTATCGGCGAAGGCCGGATGATCGAGGGGGAGATCGTTCTCATCACGCAGCCCCGGCAGAAAGGTATCGAGGTCGGTGGAGCCGATGTAAAACGACGGCGGCGCAGCGTCTTGCATGTGTTCGACGATCGTGTCGAGAAACGCGCCGAGCGAAATGCGGCCTGCTGTGAAGTTGAGCCCGGTCACTTCGGCATCGTAATGGAAGCGGCCGCCGATTTCAGGCGGACCGGTGAAAGCGGTAACCGGCCGCTCGTTGGTAAATCGTTTAAGGTAATCGGCAGCCTGTGCGGCACCCTCGCCGCCCCGCCTGACGAGAGGCCAGTCGCGCGCCGCGCCCTCGAGCACGACGGGTTCCTGCGCCGCGATCAGTTCGTCGAACGGGATCGCCTCGGCCGCAATTCCCGCCAGGCGCCGGACAGGTGGCGCATCGAGGCTCACGCGGGGGCGTCTTGCTGCTGGCTCTTGCGATCGGCCAGGCGTTGCACGTTTCCGAGCGAGGCGGCGATCATGAAAGCGCTTTGCAGGAAGCCCTCCTTGTGCAAGTCCGCCAACTCCTTCGAATCCAGTGCTGCAAGCCGCTCGCGATCGATCGTAAACGCCTCCGGCACGCGGTAAACCTCGGTCTCGCCGACCCGCACATCGAGGTTAACCGGCCGGAGCAAGTCGGCGCGCTCGAACGCCGCGTTCATCGGATCGAGCAAGTGATGGCCGATGTAGATGATGCGCAAGACGCCGGCGATCCGCTCGAGATATGGCGAATTCCCGCCCTGCGGCAGGAAGATCGGCGTGCCTTCGCTGCGCGAAACCCGGGGATGTTCGGGGTCGATGTGGATCATCGGCTCGCCCTCGGCATCGGCGGGCGCGGCGATGCTGAAAGGTCCGCGCTGGAGCAGCGCAGGGACGTAGCCCGCCTGCCATCCTCCCGCGCCATCGAGAAACAGGTTTTCGTCGCGCGACAAGCCGAGCAACGCGACTGGCCGCAGCGGGCCCTCGGCGCTCCTGCGCAGCACGATCGGATATTCGCGCTGCACGTTTTCGAATTCGGTCGGGAAGACCAGGACCTGATTGACCGCGTCACCGAACTCGGGCCCGTGACGGGTGACGACGTTGAGGTCGCCGTGGTCGACGTTGTTCAGCAGGACGTGGGTCATTGGTTCTGGCCGCCTGGCCAATTCGCTCCTCGCATGACGTGATTATGAGCCATGCGGACCTCGGGCTCAATGCCCCGAGACTGAGGGCCGCTGCGGACAGCGGCCCTCCCCCCATGGACATGCACTACGCTCTCGTCAGAACCGGAAGCGCGCTCCGGCGAAAATCCGCGGACTGAGTTCCTGCGCGAACCAGAGCTGATTGTCGTCGCGGCCGTAAGACCTGACCGGCTCCCCGAGGATGTTGATCGCTTCGAGCGATACGGCGATGTTGTCGGTCAAGTCGTAGCTGACATGCGCATCGAGCGTTCCGAATGGCTCGAAAAACACCGGGCTTCGCCCGCCGCCGCGGTTTACCGCCGAGAGGAACTTGTCCCGCCAGTTGTAAGCTACGCGGAAGGATATGGGTCCGCGCTCGTAGATGCCTGTGACGTTGAAGCTGTCAGCCAGACCGACCAGCGCGTAAACGTTGGTACCCGGATCCGACAGGATATCGACATTGACGTCGCCATAAACCTTGGTGAACGAGCCCGAAACGCCGAAGCCCGTCGTTCCGAAGAAATACTGGCCCTGCAACTCGAAGCCATGGATATTGCCTTCGCGGTTGTTGATCGGCGTCTGGACCTGGAAGTCGAACAGCGGATCGTCGGCATTGGCGATCACGTCGCGGGCCGCGAGCACGGTATCGACGAAAGCCTGATCGAGCTGGCCGTTGGCGCCCAGGTGAGACTGGAATTCTGCCGAAGCCGCCGCAACGTCGCCCCCGTGGGCGTCGATCAGCGCCGTCATCGTGAAGAGGCTCACGTCGCTCAACACGGCGCCCAGCGAGTCGATTTCGTCGAGCGCGTCGCCCGAGCGTGTGCCAGCGGCGCCCGAACTCGGATCACGCAGGCCGAATAGCGCCTGGTCGACTTGCCCGACGCCCACGAAGTTTTTGACCTTCTTGTAGAAAAATCCGCCGGATACGTAGCTCGTCGGCGCGAAGTACCACTCGAGCGAGATATCGAAGTTGTCCGAGATCAGCGGCAGGAGGTCCGGATTTCCCTGGTTGCCGCTCGTCACGCCCCCCAAAGCGGTCGGGCGGTTCGGAGCGCCGGCCGATTGGGAAGCGAACAGGTTGCCGTAGTCGGCGCGGGCGATGGTCTTGCTGTACGACACGCGGGCAACGACGTCGTCCATCGGTTCGATCTGGAAATCGACCGAAGGCAGAAGGTTATTGTACTCCCCTTTGCGGCTGATCTCGGCAACGTCGGATCCGATCACTCGCGTGAAGTCGTTGTCCGAGTCCCACTCGATCCGCACCGGCTGCGCGACCCGCGAGAAAGCCGTGACCTTGGTGTTCTCGTAACGAACCCCGGCGACCAGACCCGCCGGGCGGCCCATCATCGTCCCCTTCCAGGTCAGCTGAGCGTAAGCGGCCCAGATCTTTTCGCCGACACGGTCGTAGTCGTCGCCAGTGACGTTGATCGGATTGCCGAGGTTCGCGTAATACGGCGCAAAGGCCTGGTAGAGGTCGACCGCATTGCCGCGGAACGCAACGTCCGCGTCGGTGACCGAATAGTGGTCGAACTGACAGGCTAGACAGAATTCGTGGACCAGGTCGCCGGCGACCGCCTGGACGTCTCCGACGTTATTGATGCCCCAGTCGCCCAGCGTTTGCTGCGTCTGGGTACGGGCGCTTGTCATCCTCGAATCGATGTAGCTGGTGCCGACGTCGAAGCGGCTACCGCCGCCGAAGTCCCAACCGAGGTTTGCGCTCAGTTGGTCGAGCCGATGCCGTTGGCTCGACGCATTGGTCCGCTGGACCTGCGTGCCGAGATCGCCGATATCGAGAACGCCGTTGTTGTTGCCGCGATCGTCGGCCGTGCCGAGAATGCCGTCGGTTCCCGCGCCGCCGTCGTTCAAGGTCCACATTTGATGCGGAACGGGACCAGAGAAGTCTACCGAATGCGCATCGACCACAGGCGCGCCGAAGCCCACCAAAGTCGAGCTCGCGCCATTGGCCGCGTCCGGGGTCGAGTTCGAGACCGAGTGATTGCCATCGAGCGTCAGTTGGAAGCTCGAGCCGAGATCCCATTCGGCATTCAGGCCGTACGACTGCAGTTCGGTCTTGGTCGCGCGGTATTGCTGCTCGAAGCCGATATCCTTCGTGCCGTAACCAGCGCCTTCGTCGATGTAGATGGCGGTGGGCACTGCGTCGGTGTCGTCGAAGGTGATGTGGTCGAACGGACGGTTGAACCAGTTGGTCTGGTCGTTGCGCGCTTCGTGAATCCTGTTCTGCGCAAACAGCGCGTCGGCAGTGAACGTAAGGCTGTCGACCGGACGAAATTGCATGGTGGCCGAAGCGTTGATCCGCTTACGTTCGGATTCGGAATAGTGATAGCGACTGTCGTTGGGCACTGCCACCAAGGTGCTCGGGTCCGACGGCGCGCCCGACACCTGTGTCGAGGGTCCCCGCCCCGGAAATGACGAGAACGGCGTGATATTCCAGTCGTTCGAAGTGGCGCTGGCCGCAGCGCTCTGACGCTCTTGATAGGCGCCGAACAACGACACGCCGAAGGTGTTGTCGAGATCGGTCCAGGTCACGATGCCCGACAAGTCAGGATCGACGTGGAACTTGTCGTTGCTCAGGTCATAGAGCGCCTTGGCGCCCAAGCTGCCGCGCAAGCCGTCGCCGGCGATGTCGAGCGGACGCTGGGTGACGATGTTGATCGAGGCGCCGATGCCGCCGGAGGGAATGGCCGCACGACCGGTCTTGTAGACCTCCAGCCGGCTGACACCTTCCGATGCCAGATTGTCGAAGTCGAACGAGCGGCTGGTCGCTCGGGAGAAGTCGACCGACTGGTCACCGCCCACCGCGTTGACGAACGACGTGGCGATCTGGCGCCCATTGACGGTTACGAGATTGAACTGCGGCCCGAATCCACGGACCGTGACCTGCGATCCTTCGCCATTGACCCGGTTGATCGAAACGCCGGGAACGCGTTGCAGCGATTCGGCGAGATTGGTGTCAGGGAACTTGCCGATATCTTCCGCCGAGATCGCATCGACGACGCCGCTCGACTCGCGCTTTATGTCCATCGCACGTTCGAGGCTGGCGCGAATGCCCGTGACGACAATTTCGTTTTCAGTGCCCGAGTCGGCATCGCTGTCCTGCGCCAGCGCCGGCGGCGCAAGGACGCTTGTCGCAAGAACCGACACACCGGCCGCCAGCGTGGCCCGCAAGAATCGCCTTCCCCTACGTTCGACCGAAATAGTGCGCGCGTTCAGATCGCTCATTTCACCTCTCCCCAAGTCCCAAGCGGCTTCGCCGTTGGCGACCGCCTTTTAACCGCTATTGTTCGTATGGTAGCGCTACCATTTGTGGGGTAGCGCTACCACGCGGTGTGTCTCGCTACCATAGCGCGGTCTATTGTCAAGGCGTCACTCGCAGGGATTCTGTCCATTTGGAGGCTCGATGCCCGTCAAGGTAGCGTTATCACAAACCGATGGCGGTGGATCGGGAGACTTCTCCACGCGACCCATTCGCCGCAGACGCTCGCTCGATCCACAGCGTGGTCCGCTTCCGCTTTCGGAGGGAAAGCCGCTATCTGACGTCGTTGGCCAGCGGCCGATTTCCTCCCCGGTCGGACACCCTGCGCCCGCGAGGCTTGCGTCGCGGTCAAGAGCCGCTAGCGTCGTCTCTCAAGATGCGCCGAAGAGCGCTCGCGCAAAAATGGAGAGGCGATGCAGGGACTCGATTCCGATCTGCTACTGGACTTGTACAGTTGCGCGCACGAACCCGAGCGGTGGGGGCGCGTCATGGATCGCCTGTGCCAGCGAATGGGTGTAGGTTCCTCGGTAGTGCAAATCCTGCAGCCGAAAGGCGCGGTGATGGTGCCCGTGTGGAGTGCCCGCGATTCCGCCTCGATGCGCGCAGCCGCGTTGCACGATCGCTTCGTCAACAACAGCTCAAACCCTCGCTTCGAAATGAAGTCCCACGCCAGACTCGCCCCCTCCCGGCTAATCCGGGACGGCGATTGGTTCGAGCCGGGATGTCCACGCTACACCGAACTCCGCCAAAAGCTCGGCAATGCGGGACTCGGACAATCGATCGCCTTCGGTCTCAAATGCGGTGACGATGGCGTGTTTTCGATGATCCTCCATCGAAGCGCGCAAGACGACCGCGATTTCGATTCGGAGCAAGAGCAGTTCCTGCTCGAACTCGGCCCTCACCTGGAGAAGACCCTCGAGCTCAGCCAACGGGTGGAGAGCCAGACGAACCGTACCGCGGGATTGGAAAGCCTGCTCGAAGCGCTCCGCGCAGGAGCGCTGATCTGCCGCGCCGATCGCACGATTGCATGGTGGAATGCCTCTGCCGAACGCATCGTGCAGCAATCCGCCCATCTGGTCCTGCAGGACGGAATCCTTCGTGCGCGTCGCCACGTAGAGGACCGAATGTTGCAGGATCTCGTGTGTCGCGGTGCAGAATCGGCGGCCCCGGGCGGCGTTTTGGTTCTCGGCTCGGGTCAGCCGGACGAGGTTCAAATCCTTGCGCTCCCCCCTTCCGCGTTTGCGAGTGGGCCACTCACGCCGAGCGAGACGGCGGGTCAGATCGGGCTCATCCTGGCGCGGCCGCACGATGCCCCTGTCCTCGGCGCGGATGACGTCGCCCGACTCTTCGGCCTGACCGCCGCCGAAGCGCGGGTCGCGGCCGCGCTGTGCGCGGGCAGCAGCGTCAAGGATTATGCCGTAAGCCGCGGGCTTGCCGAAGGAAGCGCGAGAAACCAACTCAAGCAGGCGTTGGCAAAGACCGGCGCAGGACGGCAGTCCGATCTTGTCCGCACGTTGTGCACGTCGGTCCTCGGCTGGGCCAACAAGCCGGTGCATCCCGTGGGGCCGAGCAGAGGCCGGCGCCACTAGGCTTATACCATTTGGGACTTACGGCCCCGCGGGTCGGCCCGATAAAGCCCCTCCCCTGGGAGGACGTAAACTCATGTCTTACAAGAAGTTGAGCAGCTTGCTTTTCCGCACGCCCGTTTATGCACTGGCGCTGTCTTCGGTATGCGCATCCGCGCAGCAAGTCCTGCCGCCGCAACTCGCGCAAGGTCCCCGTTCCGATGTGCCGATCGCGGTGCAGGAGTTGCGCTGGCACATGAACGATGCGGATATCAACAGCCTCACTTTCCGCAGCATGGACTCGCTGTTCACCACGCGCAGCGTTCCGCGTTCGGGTCCGGTCTGGCAGCTCCAGCGCAGCGATCATCCGCTCGATTTCACGTACACCTACGAAGGCGAGACTTACACGCCTGACCAATTCCTCGACCGGACCTACACGAATGCGCTTCTCGTCATGAAAAACGGCCGGATCGTCTACGAGAATTATCGCAACAACAGCGACGAGCGCACCCGCTTCATCGGCTGGTCTATGACCAAATCCTTCACGTCGGCGCTGGTCGGCATTGCCCTATCCGAAGGACGCATCAAGTCGATCGACGATCCGATCGACGCTTACCTGCCCGAACTCAAGGGGGGAGGATACGAAGGCGTCACCATCCGCCAGATCATGCAGATGCGCTCGGGCGTGGATTACGAGGAACGCTACGATTTCGCCAATCCGGGCGTTGCCGCGAGCAATCACATCGCGGCGCTGGTCAAGAACGTCGCCCGCTTTGCCGACCCGGCGAGGACCATCAAGCGCATCCACAAACCAGGCGAGGTCTTCCAGTACAAGACTCTCGACACCGCAGTGCTCGGCTGGCTGCTCGAACGGGTCAGCGGCGGGAGCACGCTATCCGCCTATATGGCGCAGCGTCTTTGGGAGCCGCTTGGAGCCGAAAGCGACGGCTTCTTCATCATGGATGGCCCGCCGGGGGTGGGCCGCGAATTCAACGGCGCAGGTTTCAATGCCACGCTGCGCGATTTCGCCCGCTTCGGTCTGATGATGATGAACGGCGGCCGGGCCAACGGTCACCAGATCGTGCCGGCCGACTGGGTCGCCCTGTCCACGCGGCCGACGGAAGCCGTGCCCAAAGGCCAGATGGGCTACGGGCTGCAATGGTGGGATCTCGATAACGGCGCCTACTCGGCGATCGGGCTCCAGGGACAATACATTTACATCGACCCGAAGACGAAAACGCTGGTCGTCAAGCTGAGCTACTTCCCGCCGGCGGAACAGGACGCTTCCGAAGAGACCGCGGCCTTCCTCAAGGCTGCATCGACCTGGACCCCGCAATAGGAAACGCTGAAAAAGCTCTATTTTCCTGGGCTTCGGCTCAGAACCATACAACGCCCACCGACGCGGCGGGGTAACGAGAGGAATTCACATGTCGCAGTCCAAAACCGGCTCCATCTTCCGGGCGCGCGGCCCGCTTCGAGTCCGCCCTGCCCTCGCCCTTCAGCTGTCGACCGCAGCTTTCGCGGTCGGCCTCGGATTCACCGCGCCCGCGTCGGCCCAGTCGCAGACCGACACTGCGCGCGCCGACAGCGACAGGGTCCCGCCCGAAATTATCGTCACGGCGGAACGCCGCGAAGAGAATCTACAGGATATCCCGATCGCCGCGACTGCCCTGTCGGGCGACAATCTCGACGCGAAGGCCGTCGAGAACCTTGCCGATCTGCAATACGCCGCCCCTTCGGTTTCGATTACGGACCAGGGCTTGACCCAGTCCGTCAACATTCGCGGGATCGGCATCGCCAGCGGCTCCCCGGCGGTCGCAAACGGGGTCGCAACCTACATCGATGGGGTCTTTCAGCCGCCGATCGTCACGTCCTCCAGCTTTTACGACTTGGCCAACATCGAGGTTCTGCGCGGGCCGCAGGGAACCCTGGTCGGGTCCAACTCGACCGGCGGGGCAATCTTCATCAACACCGTCAACCCGAGCACGGACCGGGTCAAAGGCTACGCCAAGGCGCACTACGGCAGCTACGACGCGGTAGGGATGGAAGGGGCGGTCAATCTGCCCTTGAGCAACACGCTGGCGGTTCGCATCTCCGGGATCAGCAACTGGCGCGACAGCTACTTCACGGACCTTGGGCCCTTTCATAATCGGCCCGACAGGCTTGACGAGCAGGCCGGGCGGCTCGGCGTGATGTGGCAACCCGGCGCCTTCCGCGCGCTGGGCAAGGTGGAATGGGTCGACAAGCAAACAGGCGGCTACGCCTATCGCCCCATCGAGGGCACGGCGTTCGAAAATGCGCGCACCAACGACATTCGCGAGTTGACCTACAACGCGCCGACCAAGAACCACGAGCGGGCTCTCAACTCGAGCCTTGAGCTCCGCTACGAAACCGACAGCGGGATCGTCTTCCGCTCCCTTACGGGCTATACCAACAAGCGGATCAACAACCTCTACGACAGCGATGGCGCTTTCGCCCCGTCGGCAACCGATCCGGCAGCCAGCTTCACCCAGACCGAAGACCAGTTCGTACGCGAGCGCGAACTTACAGAGGAAATCAACATCATCTCGCCGACCGACGGGGATTTCAACTGGATCGTCGGCGGCTATTACCAGAAGAACAAGATCGACGTCGCGATCCGCAACCGCAGCGGGGACATCGTCGGCGACCCGACCGACATCGCGATCTTCAACGACAAGCTCACGCTCGGCGCGTTCGCGCAGGCCGGGTACAAGCTCCTCCCCTCCCTCGAGCTGCAGGTCGGCGCTCGGTATTCGCACTACAAGGTCGACCAGACGGGCAGCGTGACGATCGGATCGGAAGGCCCGGTTTTCGGGCCTGACGGGTTGCAGGTTGCGAACCTCGTCGGCAGTCACAAGGACGGGCGGGCCACGGGCAAAATCGCGCTCAACTGGTCGGTCGACGACGACAACCTGATCTACGTCTTCGCGGCGCGCGGGTACAAGCCCGGCGGCACCAATAGCGCCACCTCCGATTTCGGCCCGGAAACCGTGTGGGATTACGAACTGGGATGGAAGGGCAACCTGCTCGACAATCATCTGCGCACCCAGTTCGGCGCATTCTACATGAATTACCGGGATTTCCAGTTCGACTCGCTCGAGGCCGCCACGGGGCAAACAGGCGTGGTCAACATCTCCAATGCGACGATCAAGGGTTTCGAACTCCAGGCGCAAGCCTACTTCGGAGGGTTCAGCCTCGACGGCGGTCTGGCCTATGTCGATTCGAGCCTCGACCCGGTGACGATCGTGAACAGCCGTCTGTTGCCGCCGATAGGGCAACTCGGACCGCAATGCCCTGCCGGTACGCCTTCGAGCCCGCCCGCCTGCTTCGATTACGGTCCATTCACCGGTACGGCTGCGGGCGGACCCAACCTGTTCTCGCCCAAATGGTCCTACAACCTTGGCGCACAGTATGAATTTCCGGTCGGCGGCGACGCTACGCTGACGCCGCGATTGAACTACGCCTACCTGGGACCGCGCTGGACGAACCTGTTTTACGATCCCAAGCTCGATTATCTCGCCGGGCGAGGCCTGCTCTCGGCCCAGCTGACCTTCAAAAACCGCGAGTGGGCAGTGGAAGGCTACGCCACCAACCTCACCGACAAGGAATACGTGAGCGGCCAATCGGCCAACAACGAACTATACGGCGCGCCGCGCGAATACGGTGTCCGGGTTTCAGTGAGGTTCTGACATCTGCGATCGTAACAACAGCTGGCGGAGCGGGTGGGATGCATTGTAATCTGCTAAGTTTCTCTTCAACCCGCGCAAGCAGGGAGGGGGTATGCACCATTATTGGAGTACTGGCTTCGCGCTCTCATCTGACGAAGGGATTGCTTGCCGAGCGGCCGATCTCTGGGATTCGACCGGCACATCGACATATTCCTGCCGCATCGATTGTCCGATGAGCAGGATGGCAGGCCCGTTCCCGAGAGCGGTTCTCGCCGCGATTGGCAGAAGATCGAGTCGCGTGTGGAATCGGCGTTCGTTTTCGAGGCTGACGCTTTCGACAAGTGTAACTGGAGTATGGGCAGGCAGGCCGCCCTCGATTAAGCCCGCGGCAACCTCCGCCGCCGCCGCCTTGCCCATGTAAACCGCCAGTGTCGCTTCCGGGTCCGCAAGGGCCGCCCAGTCGAGTGGCGAGGCATGGCCGCTCCGGGTATGTGCCGTTACCAGCGTGAGGCGACGCGCGAGACCGCGGAGGGTCAGCGATGTGCCGAGCGAGGCGGCTGCCGCGCTCGCTGCAGTTATACCCGGGCAGACGTGGACGATGATGCCGTGTGCACGGCAGGCTGCAAGCTCCTCGTTCGCGCGGCCGAAAACCGCTGGATCTCCGCCCTTCAGGCGCACGACTCGTTCCCCTGCGAGAGCCAGCTCGACCAGCAGCGCATCGATCGTTCGCTGATCCTTGGAATGGCGCCCAGCGCGCTTTCCGACCGGGGTCAGCCTGATACCAGCCGGCACGAGGTCGAGCACACCGCGGCCGACGAGCGCGTCGTAGAGCACGACGCTGGCCGCGCAGATCAACTTCTCGGCCTTGCGCGTCAGGAGCTCGGGATCGCCCGGCCCGGCACCGACCAGCCACACTTCGCCCGGAGCAATCAGGTCGTTCATGTCGCCGCTTCCAGGCTTGTCTCGGACTTCCGCTTCAAGAGGCCAGCAATGATCGTCCGGCACGAACCGCAGTTGGTTCCGGCCTGCGTCACGGAACACACCTGCTTCACGGTTGTCGCTCCGTCGTCCAACGACGCCAGGATATCGCTCTCGCACACATCGAAGCAGACGCAGACCAACTTGCCCCGGTCGGCCGGGGGTGCCGACGCCCGGCCGGCGAGCCATTCGACCGCGCTGGCGTCGGGCGCTGGGAATTGGCGGACAATCCACTCGCGGTCGGGAAGGCTGCCCGCCCTCGTGACGTATAGCGCCGCTTCGATTTGCCCGTCGTCCGCGGAGACCACCACACGCAACATGCCGCGACTTCGGTCGCTGGCTTCGTGCCGGAGGCCAGCCGGCAAAAGGGCGTCGACGTCGAGAATGCCGGAGCCGGCGAGTTCGCAAAGCCAGCCGCCCTCGATCTTCGCGCGCGACCAATAGTCCGCGTGGGGACGAACCGGATCGCGCGTGACGAGGAAGGCGCGCCATTCGGGATGAACCGGAGCGATCGAGGCGGCCACGTTCTTGAAAGCCGGCTGGCCGGAATGCGGGTCCACGATCGCTTCGACCAGCAGACCGACGCGTGCCGAACTTGCGGTCTGGTCGCTCCAGTGCATCGGGACAAAGATCTCACCGCGGCGCTGCGCGTCGGAGAGCGCAACGCGGAATGTTGCTTCGCCGGTCGCCGTGACGACTTTTGCCAATCCGCCGTGTTCGACCTGGTAGAGTCCGCCGTCATCGGGATGCACCTCGACCAGCGCCTCGCGGCGGTGCAGCGAGAGTCTCGCGCTCAGGGAGGTGCGGGTCATCGTGTGCCATTGATCGCGGTAGCGACCGCTGTTCAGCCGCAGCGGCCATTGCCGGATCGACTTCTCCTGCGTGGCGGATGAAACGGCAACCAGACGCGCCTTTCCACCCGGAGAGACGAAGCGCTGTTTCAGCGGGTGTCGGTCGCCCCAGCGGAAGGGGGACATCGCAGCGTAATCGAGATCCGTGCATTCGGACCAGGCGGTAAGGTCAAGCAGCTTGCCGTGCTTCCCAGCGAGCGCCGTCATGGCCGCGTATTCGCGGAACACATCGGCTGGCGTCTGGAAAGCGAACGCGCTGCCGAAACCGAGCCTCGCCGCGACCTGGCAGACGATCCGCCAATCGGCCCGAGCGGTGCCGGGGGGCGGAAACAGCGCCCGCTGCCGGCTGATGCAGCGTTCCGAGTTGGTGACGGTGCCGTCCTTTTCGCCCCAACTGAGCGCGGGAAGGCGAATGTCGGCGAGCAGCGCGGTGTCGGTATCGGCGATGACGTCGGACACGACGACGGTCGGGCACTTGCGCAGGGCACGTCGCACGAAGCCGGCATCGGGCATCGAGACCGCCGGATTTGTCGCCACGATCCAGACGAACTTGATGCGCCCGTCGTCGATCGCGCGAAACAGGTCAACCGCCTTCAGTCCGGGGCCCGTGCACAGCGCGGGTGCCCGCCAGAAGCGGCCGATCGAGGCTCGCTCTGCTTCCGAGAATCCCAGGTGGCAGGCCAGCACGTTGGCCAACCCGCCGACCTCGCGGCCGCCCATGGCATTGGGCTGGCCGGTGATGCTGAAGGGCCCCATGCCCGACTGGTTGATCCGGCCAAGCGCGAGGTGGAGGTTGATGATCGCGTTACCCTTGTCGGTCCCGCAAGCCGACTGGTTCGCGCCTTGGCTGAAGACGGTCACCATGCGCGGATGGGTCGCGATCATCGCGGCGAATTCGCGAAAGGTCTCCTGCGGGATGCCCGGATGGTCTTCCAGCTGATCCCAGAAACCCGCCGGCACGGTGCAACGCGCACGCAGATATTTTTCATCGACGAACCCGCTGTGCTTCATCGTCCGCAGCACGGCGTTGAACAGCGCGACATCGCCATCCGGGGCGAGCTGGACGTGCAGGTCCGCCAGCTCAGCGGTCTCGGTCCGGCGCGGATCGATCACCACCAGCTTGGTGCCTCGGCGCTCCCGCGCACGCTCGATCCGTTGCCAAACGATTGGATGGCACCAGGCCGTATTCGATCCGACCAGAAGGATCAGGTCGGCGCAGTCGAGGTCGTCGTAGTTGCACGGGACGATGTCTTCGCCGAAGGCGCGCACGTGCGCGGCCACCGCGCTCGACATGCAAAGCCGGGAGTTGGTGTCGACGTTGGCCGTGCCGATGAAGCCCTTGGCAAGCTTGTTGGCGACGTAATAGTCCTCGGTCAGCAACTGGCCCGAAAGGTAGAACGCCACGCTGTCCGGTCCGTGCTGTTCGATCGTGTTCCTCAGCCGTTCAGCGACCAAATCGAGAGCTTCATTCCACTCGGTTTGGCGCTCGCCGATCATCGGCTTGAGCAACCGGCCCTCGAGACCGACCGTCTCGCCGAGGTAAGTGCCTTTGGAGCACAACTGGCCCCTGTTCGCCGGGTGGTCCGGATCGCCGGCAATGCTGACCGCACGTTCGCCCGTGACCGTGGCCGCGATGCCGCAGCCGACGCCGCAATAGGCGCAGGTGGTCCGGACGGTCTTCACATCAGCCCCTCACGCCGCCAGCGCCGGCGCGAGGGGCGGCGCTTTTCCCGGTATGACGGCCTCGCGCAGCAGGAACAGGCGCCCGCTGTCGATCTTGAGCGGGATCGTCGGCGTGCAGCCTTGGTCGTCGCCCAGCGCTTCGCCGGTCCTGAGCGAAATGCGCCAGTTGTGCAGCGGACATGAGACGCTGTCGCCATGGACGATACCCTGGCTGAGCGGCCCCTGCTTGTGCGGACACGTGTTGACCAGCGCGTAGAACTCCCCGCGCATGGTGTGGAACACTGCGATCTCGTCGCCACCGGCGACCGGCAGGGTGCGGGCCGAACCCGGTTCGATCTGCGTGGTGGTCCCGATGTCGAGCCAGGTGCCATAGGCCTCGGACATCATGCATTCTCCACGGCAAGGGGACGGATTTCGGCGAGGTGGCTGTGCAGGTTGCGATGCGCTCCCGCGGCGCGACGCGCCCAGGGATCGACCTGCCAGAACGTCTGCGACAGGCGGAACCGCGCCGCGAGCGCGGGGATGGCGCCCGGATCGTCAAACAATTGCGCCTTGATCCATTCGAGACCCTTGCGCACGATCCACGGAGCCGTTCGCTCGAGGTAATGGCCGTCCTCGCGGTAGAGCTGGATGAAGGCGATGCAGGTCTCCATCGCCTCCTCCTCGGTCTCGACCTTGCACAACAGGTCCGTGCCGCGCAGGTGGATCCCGCCGTTACCGCCGACGTGCAGTTCGTATCCGCTGTCGACGCAGATCACGCCGAAGTCCTTGATCGTCGCCTCGGCGCAATTGCGCGGGCAGCCGCTGACCGCCATCTTGAACTTGTGCGGCATGTAGCTGCCCCAGGTCAGGCGCTCGAGCTTGACCCCAAGCCCGGTCGAATCCTGCGTGCCGAAGCGGCACCATTCCGATCCGACGCAAGTCTTCACCGTGCGCAGGGCCTTGCCGTAGGCGTGGCCCGAGACCATTCCCGCCGCATTGAGGTCGGCCCAGACGGCGGGTAGGTCCTCCTTCTTGACGCCGAAGATGTCGAGCCGCTGGCCGCCGGTCACCTTGACCATCGGCGCATCGTATTTCTCGACCACGTCGGCGATTGCGCGCAGTTCCTTCGGATTGGTGATCCCGCCGAAGAAGCGCGGCACGACCGAATAGGTGCCGTCCTTCTGGATGTTGGCGTGCAGCCGTTCGTTGACGAAGCGGCTCTTCTCATCATCCTCGTATTCGCCGGGCCAGGCGCAGAGCAGGTAGTAGTTGAGCGCCGGGCGGCACGAGGAGCAGCCGTCGGGCGTGGTCCAGTGCAGTTCCTGCATGACCTGTGGGATCAGCTTCAGGCCCTTTTCCAGTATCAGGTGGCGCACGTCGTCGTGGGTGAAGCTGGTGCACTTGCACATCGTCTTCGGGCCGCTCTCGACCTTGCCGCCCAGCGTCAGCGCCAGCAGGCTCTCGACCAGGCAACTGCACGACCCGCAACTGGCCGAAGCCTTGCACTGCGAGCGCACCGCATCGAGGCTGTGTGCGCCGGTTTCTATGCACTGGACGACCCTGCCCTTGGAAACGCCGTTGCAGCCGCAGATTTCTGCGTCGTCCGAAAGAGCGGCAACGGCGGCGTTAGGGTCCGCCAGCGCACCTCCGCTGGCGAAGGCCTGTCCGAAGATCAGCGCCTCACGAATCTCCGAGATGTCTTCCTCCTTCTTGAGGAGGTCGAAGTACCAGTTCCCGTCCGCAGTATCGCCGTAGAGCACCGCCCCGACGACCCTGTTGCCCTTCACGACAACGCGCTTGTAGACCCCGCGCGAGGCGTCTCGCATGACGATGTCCTCGCAGTCCGCGCCCCCCGAGAAATCCCCTGCTGAAAACAGATCGATGCCGCTGACCTTGAGCTTCGTCGAGGTGACCGAGCCGAGATAGCCGCTCGGCGTGTCTGTGAGATAATCGGCCAGCGCGCGGCACATCTCCCACAGCGGCGCGACGAGGCCGTAGCACAGTCCGCGGTGCTGCACGCATTCGCCGACCGCCAGGATGTCGGGGTCGGAGGTGACCATGTGATCGTCGACCATGATGCCGCGCTCGCACTCGAGGCCGGCGGCCTTGGCCAGCCCAATCGACGGCTTGATGCCCGCCGCCACGACTACGATGTCGGCCTTGATCCGGGTTCCATCTTCAAGCTCGATCCCGGCGACCCGACCCTCGATGGAGTGAATGGTTTTCGTATTGGCGCCAGTCAGGATGGTGTGGCCGCGGCTCTCCAGCTCCTGACGAAGCAGGTATCCGGCCGCCTCGTCGAGCTGGCGTTCCATCAGGGTTGGCATAAGGTGAACGACGGTGACCTTCATTCCTCGCAAGGACAGGCCGTGCGCTGCCTCCAGTCCAAGCAGGCCGCCGCCGATTACCACCGCGTCACCGCCGAGTTCCGCGGCAGCGAGCATGCGCTCCACATCGTCGAGGTCGCGAAAGGTCACGACACCCGGCAGATCGTTGCCGGGAATTGGGATGATAAACGGGTCGGAACCGGTGGCGATCAGCAGCTTGTCGTAGGGCTCGATCCGGCCGGAGCGGCTGACCACCGACATGCTCTCGCGCTCGATGTGCTCGACCGGGTCGCCGCTGACGAGCTCGATCCCGTTCTCGGCGTACCATTCGGTCGAGTTGATGACGATCTCGTCGAACGTCTTCTCGCCGGCGAGCACCGGGGAGAGCATGATGCGGTTGTAATTGACCCGCGGTTCGGCGCCAAAGATCACGATGTCGAAGCGGCCAGCATCGCGCTCGAGCATTTCCTCGACCGCGCGGCATCCGGCCATGCCGTTGCCGATGACCACGAGCCTCTCGCGCGGGGGATCCGGTAGATCCAGGCCAGCCGGTGCGTTCATCTCTTCCTCCGCGGGCCGAAGCCCTGAGCGCGCACGCAAAAAAGCCGCCAAGTCGCGTCCCACAAGGGACAGACCGGCGGCACCGTTGCCACGCAATGTTGAACTTCAAACCGGGATTTGCGGATCGTCCGACTCTGGACGGGCAGATATCCCGATCTCCTGTTCGTTACTGCAATTCGCGCTTTGGTCGCAAGCGAATATTGCAATGCAGCATTCGTTTGCTTCAGGACCCTCCCACGCATCAGAACTCGTATTCGGTCTGGAGCCAGAGCTTCTCGGTGTCGGATGCGAACCCGTCGGAATTGAAGTCGGCGTACTTCGCCAGCAGGGTGATCGGGCCGAGCTTGAGGCCGAGCTGGGCGTCCCACTCGGTGCCGTAGTCGAGGCCGCCGAAGTCGCTGTCGAACTTGTGGTAGACCACCGCTGCGTTGAGACCGGGGAGCCCGGGCACTTTCAACGTCTTGCCTGCCTTCACGTAATAGTCGCGCAGGCCCGCCGCCGGCGTCGTCAGGAACATATCCGCCCAGCCGTTGAAAGCGTGGAGCGTGGCCAGCGGCGTTTGGAAGGACGCTACACCGCCATCGCTGCCTAGTTCCTCGTATCCGGCGCCGAGCGAAAAGCCGGCCAACGTGCTGCCCAGTTCGAAGCTGTAATAATCGGCCGAGTAGCTCACCGGGTTCGCGCCATAGTCGCCCTGGCGGGCATAGCTCGCCGTCACGCTCAGTTTGACACCCGGCAGTGGGAGGCTGGCCTTGGCCAACACGCCGTAAGTCTGGCTCGAGAAGGCGGCCCGAGTGTCGTAATCGATCAGGTAGGAAAAAGCCTTCACCTCGACACCGGCCAGCTCGGCCCCGGCGTTTAGCAGGACGATGTCGCCGTCGAAGTGCTCATTCGGACTGTCGCTGCCGAAGATCGTGCGCAGGGAATTCGAATAGGTCGCGTCGAGCGTGGCCGGTCCAATCTTCGCCTGCCCGCGCACCGCGTCGAAGGTCTGCTCGTTCTGGCGCCAACCGACGTTGCCGACGAAGCGCGCGTTGTCGAGGATGATGCGCTGGCGCCCGACCGTCACGCCGGTGCCGTCCTTCATCCACGAGACCTGCGCCCGGTTGAGCTCGATACTTTCGGGATCGGCGACCACAGGGAACGGCTCGACTCCGTTGCCCGGAAGCGTGTCGTTGTAATCCGACTGGAAAGCGCGGGTGCTCTCCGCCTCCGCCAGGACCGAGAAATCAGACGCCTTGATCTCGCCGCCGAAGCGCAAGCGAAAGGTGATGGCATCGGCATCATTGGCGGCGCTGGCCTGATCGACCGTCTCGTAGCGCAGGCGCGCGTTGAAGAGCAGGTCGAGATTGACGCCATCGGCGATCGCGACCGGGTCGCCGTCCTTGGCCTGGGCTGGAACGGAAATGGTCAGAGTCGAAGCAGCGGCGAGCAGGCGGAATGCGGTTTTCATTGGCGCTTTTCCTTGCGGCGAGACCCGGCCGGGTCCGTTGCGGGAAGCGAGCGCCATTGCCCGCCGTTCGAGCCGGACGAACCGGCGTTATCCGTTTCGCGGGTGCGGCCCCTCTGCCGCCCCGGCCCCTCCCAGAGCGTCAGGCGGCCTTCGCCGCTGGACCGTGGTCGTATTCCGCCAGGAAGTGCAGCACTTTCTGCCGGTAGCGGTAGAACTTCGGGTGATCGAGCAGCGCCTTGCGCTCGCGCGGGCGCGGCAGGTCGACTTCGAGAATCTTGCCGATCGTGGCGTTCGGCCCGTTGGTCATCATCACCACCCGGTCGGCCAGCAGAATCGCCTCGTCGACGTCGTGCGTGACCATGATCGCGGTGACATTGGTCCGATTCCAGGTTTCGACCAGCACGTCCTGCAGGTCCCAGCGGGTTAGGCTGTCGAGCATTCCGAAAGGCTCGTCGAGCAGCAACAAGCGCGGCGACAGGGCGAAGGCGCGGGCGATGCCGACACGCTGGCGCATGCCGTTCGATATCTCGCCCGCCATCCGCTCCTTCGCGTCGCCCAGGCCCACGCGGTCGAGGTAATAGTCGACGATGTCGCGCCGCGCGGCCCTGGAGGCGTGCGGATAGACCCGTTCGACACCCAGAGCGACGTTCTGCCGCGCGGTCAGCCAGGGCATCAGGCTGGGCGCCTGGAAGACCACAGCCTTGTCCGGCCCGGCAATGTCGATCTCGCGGTTGTCGAGAACGATGCCCCCGCCGCTGATTTCGTTGAGGCCGGCAGCCATCGTTAGCACCGTCGACTTGCCGCAGCCCGAATGGCCGATGAGCGAGACGAACTCGCCCCGGTCCATGAGCAGATTGAAATCCTCGACGACCTTGAGCGGCCCATTCGGCGTCGGGTAGACCTTGTCGAGCTTGAAGAATTCGAGATAGCGATCCTTGACAGCGCTCTTCGACGCATCGCGATAGGCCTGCGGCGGGGGTGCAAGGTCAAGCGGGGTTACGTTGGGCAGCGCGACCGAACTTTCGCCGACCGTCCCGGACTCCGCGTTGAGCGAGCCGAGGTAGGACACAATCTGCTTGCGCAGGGCCTGGAAGTGAGCGTCGTCGTTGACCTCTTCGCGGTCGCGCGGCCGCGCGACGTCAATATTGAACACCTGACCTATTCGAGCAGACGGTGAAGGGGTCAGAACAGCAACTCGATCGGCCAATAGAAGCGCTTCATCGACATCGTTGGTGACGAGCACGATGGTCCGTCCCTCTTCCTTGCGGATCCGCTCGATCTCGTCCTGCAGCTTGGCGCGCGTCAGCGCATCGAGCGCCGAGAGCGGCTCGTCCATCAGCAGGATTTCCGGCTCCATGGCGAGGGCTCGTGCGACCGCCACGCGCTGACGCATCCCGCCGGACAGCTGTGACGGCTTGCGATCCATTGCGTGGCCGAGCCCGACCAGTTCGACCTTCTGGCGTACGAGCGCGGCGCGTTCCTCGCGGCTGCGGTCCTTGTGAACCGCATCGACCGCCAGCGCGACGTTCTGCTGCACGGTGAGCCAGGGAAACAGCGAGTAGGACTGGAACACCAGGCCGCGATCCTTGCCCGGTTCGCTGACCGCCTTGCCCTTGAGCAGGATCTGGCCGGCATCAGGTGCGACCAAGCCGGCGACCGTGTTGATCAGCGTGGTCTTGCCAGCCCCCGAGAAGCCGAGGATGGCGACGAATTCGCCTTCGGCAACATCGAGGTCGATGCCGGCGAGGACGCTGGTCTCGCCATAAGACTTTGTTACGCCGCGCAAGGAGAGGATCGGTTGGTCCATCTTCACACCGTATGGTTCTTGGAGGCGAGCGACTGGAGGAACATCATCAGCCGGTCGAGACCGAAGCCGATGAAGCCGATGACCAACACCGCAAACATGATGCGGGCGAGCGACTGGCTCGATCCATTCTGGAATTCGTCCCAGACGAATTTGCCGAGGCCGGGGTTCTGCGCGAGCATTTCGGCCGCGATGAGAACCATCCAGCCCACACCGAGCGAGAGGCGCATGCCGGTGAAGATGTAGGGCAAGGAAGCCGGCAGGATCAGGCGGGTGAGCTTGGCAAACCAGCCGAGCCTGAGCACGCGTCCGACGTTGAGTAGATCCTTGTCGATGCTGCTGGCGCCGACGGCCGTGTTGATCAGCGTCGGCCAGAGCGAACACAGCATCACTACCAGCGCCGAAATCACGAAGGCCTTGGGCAGCAGCGGATCGGCATTGCTGATCATCGCCGAGATGACCATTGTCACGATGGGCAGCCAGGCCAGCGGGCTGACCGGTTTCATGATCTGAACCAGTGGATTTATTGCCGCGTTGACCAGGGGCGACAGGCCGCAGACCAGGCCGATCGGCACCGCCACGACGGTCGCGAGGATGAAGCCAAGAGCGACGGTCTTCAGCGAAGTGAACACCTGGTCGAGGAACGTCGGCGGCCCGGCATATTCGAACTCGCGAACCGCGCCCGGATTGCCAGCAGCGACCGCTGCCGCGTTGCTGGCGTCCTGCCGGGCGTAGAATTGCGCCTCGGCCTCCTTGGCGGCGGACCATTCGTCATAGAGCGCGACGCCCTGTTCGGCGACTTCCGCCGGTCCGGGCAGCGCGCCCAGCGAAGTATCTACTTGCGGCGCCAGCACCGCCCAGAGCGCGAGGAAAGTGGCAATTCCGATCAGCGGTGCGGCAAGCGACCGGGCCCAGCCCCCGATCTTTCCGGCAACCGGGCTGGTCTTCGGCCTGTCCCCTGCCTTCGCCTCGACCTTAACTTTGGCCGTATCACACGAAATCGGGGAGCTGGTCGGCTCGGCAAGACCGGGCTCGCCCTGCTCCATATCTGCGAATGCGGTTGCCATTGTCGAACTCCTGTTCAGTCCCAAGCTCATCAGCTGCCGCTGACGCCCGAGGCGGTGACCCGCTGCCCCTGCTTGAGGCCGATCTTGAATTTGGCGAGATAGGCGTTGGGTGCCTTGCCGTCGTAGGTCACGCCGTCGATGAAGCCACCTTGCGGGCCGCGGAAGCCATCGCTCTCGGGCACTGCAGCCGATGGGATAACGCCATCCGCCGCCAGCTTCTTGGCTGCCGCAAGATAGAGGTCCGGGCGATAAACGGCCTTGGCGGTATCGAAATACCATTGGTCGGTCTTGTCGTCGGCGATCTGGCCCCAGCGACGCATCTGCGTAAGGTACCAGATGGCATCGGAGTAGAACGGATAGCCGGCGTACTTGTCGAAGAAGATGTTGAAGCCCTTGGCGGCGCGCGTGTCGCCCGGTTCGAAGGTGAACTTGCCGGTCATGCTGGCGGCTATCACTTCGGGATCGGCTCCGACGTAGTTAGACTGGCTGAGGATTTTCACCGCTTCGGCACGGTTGGCACCATCGTCGGCGTCGAGCCACTGCTGCGCCTTGATCAGCGCACGGAGGATCGCGGCAGTCGTCGCCGGATACTTCTCGGCAAAATCCTTACGCAAGCCGAAGACCTTTTCAGGGTTGTCGTGCCAGATTTCGTCGTCGGTGATCACCGGGACGCCGATCTTCTTCTGCACTGCGGCTTGGTTCCAGGGCTCACCGACACAGTATCCGTCGATCGTCCCGGCCTCGAGCGTCGCCGGCATCTGCGGCGGTGGCGTCACCGACAGCGGGACATCGGCCGCAACGGTGCCGCCGACGTCGCCGGGGGTGTAGTAGCCCGGGTTCAGGCCGCCGGCTGCGAGCCAGTAGCGCAGCTCGTAATTGTGAGTGCTGACCGGGAAGACCATGCCCATCTTGAACTGCTTGCCCTGCCGCTCATAGCTCGCGACGACTGGCTTGAGCGCCGCAGCCGAAATCGGGTGCTTCGGCTTGCCGCTTTCTTTCGGCAGTTCGGGCTCGATCATCGCCCAAACCTTGTTCGACAGCGTGATCGCGTTGCCGTTGAGGTCGAGGCTGAGCGGAGCGATCAGGTCGGCCTTGGTGCCGTAGCCGATCGTCGCGGCGAGCGGCTGGCCCGCGAGCATGTGCGCACCGTCGAGCTGACCACCGATCACGCCGTCGAGCAGGACCTTCCAATTGGCTTGCGGCTGGAGTTCGACGTTGAGGCCTTCTTCGGCGAAGAAGCCCTTCTCCTTGGCAATGGCGAGCGGGGCCATGTCGGTCAGCTTGATGAAGCCGAGCTTGACGTTCGGCTTCTCAATCGCACCGTCGAGGCTGGCGGCGGCCGCCGTATCTTCCGAGGCTGCGGTTTCGCTGCTGCTGCCGCAGCCTGCAAGCGCCAGGCAGGCGGCTGCCGAAACCAAGGCCGCGATAACTCTCCTACGTCCCACCGCCGAACCCTCAAATCCCTTCATCGCTCGCCACTCCGGCCTCAAACGCACAACGCAAAAAAGCCGCCTCGACTTGACCCGGTTAAGGGTCAGATCGGGCGGCTACGTTGCCACGCAATGTTGAATCAAAATGGAGGGCCAGATGACCACCCATCGGCGGGTGCGACCTTCCGTTCGTGACGAGGTGATAACTGATTCGCCGCACGGCGGTAAAGCACTTTTTTGCACTGCAGCACGAACCTTCCTCTAGGGCAACGCCTTGAGATAGGCCTCGATATCTTCGGGATCGAAACAGCTGCCGTCGAAAAAGGCGTTGGGAGACAAGGTGATAACACCCTGCTGGGTGCTAACCTGCAGCGGCTGATCGAGGCTCCCCTCGACTTTCGAATTGGCGCCTGGGAGGGCGTCATCCGTGCCCTTTAGTGCACTGCGGTAGACGTCGGGCCGGAACACCCGTGCAGCCTTGGCCGCATCGTCGGGCGAGAATTCAAGGTGGTCCCAGCGCACCATCTGCGAATAGAGCCACTGTGCCTGGCTGACCCACGGGAAGTTTGCTGCTTCGCTGTGCTGGAACATGAAATCGGGATAATGCACGGGCTCAGCGCCCTGAGACAGGACCAGTCGGTCGGAAATCGAGCGCATTATCAGCTTGGCTTCGCCGCCGAGGTACTCGGGGCGCGCCAGGATTGCCGCACTGTCCTCCCAGGTGGCCGGGTCGACAAATTGCTTGCCGGCCTTGCGCATCGCTCGAATTAGCGCCTCGACCTGCGGACGCTTGGCTTCGAGCACCGGCTCGCGCATCGCCAGCGCCTTCTCGACCCCGCGGCGCCAGATTTGCGCCGTGGCCAGGACGATGGTGCCGACTCCGCGATCGACACAGACGCTGTTCCACGGCTCGCCGACACAGGCGCCGTCGATCTCGCCGCTCGCCAGGGCATCGGCAACGAAGGGCGGTGCAACGGTGATGATCTCGACGTCCTCGTCAGGACGAATTCCGCTCGCCGCCAGCCAGTAGCGCAGCTTGTAGTTGTGGCTGGAATAGCGATGCACGACACCGAAGCGCAGCCTTCGGCCCCGGGCAAGCGCCGCCAACGCCTCAGCTCGCAAGGCCTCGCCGCATGCCTTGGGATCGCCGAGTTCACCCGGCGTCACGACCTTGGCCGCCAGCTCGTTCGCCAGGGTCACGGCATTGCCGTTGAGGCCGAGCACGAACGGCACGGACAGCGGCTGGGCCGGACGGCCCCTGCCCAGGGTCGTGGCGATGGCGAGCGGCGCGATCAAGTGGGCCGCATCGCTGTGCCCGTAAAGCAGGCGATCGAGCACCGTCGCCCAGCTGACATCGCGCACGAATGTCAGGCGAAGGCCTTCTTCCTCGGCGAACCCGTGCTCGTGCGCCAGGATCGGCAGGCACGCATCGACCAGTGGCAGGAAGCCGATCGTCAGGTGGTCGCTCATGTCCGCTGCCCCTTCATTTCTGCACCTCCCAGCAAATCGTGCGCCGTGACAACGGCTTCAGCGATCTCGAGAATGCGCTTGTTGGACGACATCGCCTTGCGCCGCAGTTCGCCGTAGGCTTGTGGTTCGCTGACCTTCTTGCTGTCCATTAAGATGCGCTTGGCGCGATCGATGGTGTCACGCTCGGCGAGCTTGCCCTTGGCTTCCGCGAGGTCCGATTGAAGTCTGGCGAAGGCATTGAACCTTCGCACTGCGAGGTCCAGCAACGGCTGGATGCGATGGGCGGAAAGCCCATCGACCACGTACGCCGACACTCCCGCATCGATGGAAGCGGCGATCGCATCATCGTCGCTCTCGTCCACGAACATGGCGATGGGACGCGCCAGCGCGCGGCTCACCACGAAATATTCTTCGAGTACATCGCGCGACGGATTGCCCAGATCGATCAGGACGATGTCCGGTGCGATTTTCTCGATCGCGAAGAGCAGGCCCTTGCGCTCGCTCAGGACGAACAGTTCGCAGTCCGGAAGCTGTGACAGCCCCTCGACGATTATAGAGGCTCGAGCAGGGCTTTCATCGACAACCGCGACCTTCATAACGCGATTGTGCACCGCAGCAAAGGCCGCGACAAGAGGGCATCGAGCATTTCAGCCCCAGCAATAAGGGGCTTTGGAACGGAACCAATCTCTGCGGCGACCCGCAGCGAGCGAGCTTTCGTTTGCCGTCGCGGCACCCGTCTGTCCGGTCGATTCCGCTGCCGTTGGGACGCGATGTCGAAGAGATCTTTACCGCGGACAGATGCTGCCATTCGTTTTTGGGCGTCTCGCTGACCTCGATGACGTTCTGACCAGTAAGAGGCTGGACCAACGCGTGCGCGCCAGAGTGGCTAACAGGGACAGCGTTCGTGCAGAAGTCGCGGGAATTGGATCGGTGACGCACTTCTTGGAACGGTGCATCGTGCGACCTTGCCCGCGTGCTCCTTACTAGCCGGCGCATTTGCCCTGGTAGTGCCGGGAGAAGCCAAAAGAGAGACCACGTGCCGGAGGCTGAGGCTTGCCGCAAATTGGCGGAGTTCTCACTTACCCGGCAAGCTTCAGGCTGGTGATTTGCGCTGAAAGGGCCGTGAACTCAATGCGTCACCAGCGAGCAGAGCTCGTAAGGGCTGGTGACCCCGAGGCGGTGATAGGCGCGGCGCCGGTAGGTTAGCACAGAGGTTTTCGCGATCGCGAGATCCAAGGCTGTCGCCTCGACGCTCATGCCGATCGCCGCGCGGGCGCAGACCTGTCGTTCACGCGCCGTCAGGTCCTCGAAGCGTGCGGCGAAGCGATCCTCGAGTTGGAAGACCGTCAGTTGATCGCACTTCGCCTGATGAGCGCGGTTGAGCGGCAGCATCGGCAGCGCTAGCGACGCCAGCGCGACCAGGGCGGAAATCTCGGCATCGCTGAAGCAGCCATCGTTTTGGTGGCGCGCCACGTTGATAACCCGCCACTGGTCCGACCCGCGCTGGATGACCGAGACGCGTTCGACGATGCCGCAGTCCTCGAAGAACGTGTGACGAAACCCAGGCGAAGCAATATCCTGCGGTCGGATGCGCAGCAGCGCCATGTCACGATTGGCAGGCGCGGCGCGATAGGCGTCCCATACCGGATCGAGCCGCAGGTAATGCTTGCTGTAGGCTGGCAGATGGTCGGTCAGCGACGGTTCGCAGAAGTAGTACTGCAGGTCGCTGTGTTCCCGGCCAGTTGCCTCGAACAGGTAAATCCGGCGCACGCCGGCGGTGGTCGAAGCGACGCAGTCGCGGACAGTCGAGCCGAACTCCTCGGTACCGATTTTCGGCAAGAGTTTCTCGTAGGCCCCGCCGATGGCTTCCGGCATTCGCCGATCATTGATCTGCATGATTTCCGGCATCGAACCGTCCTCTCCTCGAGCGCATTTTTTACCGCCCAGCGGCGCGCCCACCTCGTTGGTATCGATAATCACACGCGATGTCGTCCAGCTTTGTCCTCTCTCGAGAGGACAGCACGATACCTTTGCCCGCGACTAGCTGCATAAGCGGCCAGCAAAGTAGCGCGATGAGGGGACAGACTTTTCGGCAAATCGGCCAGAGTCTGCGCGCCAAGGGAAGGAAATCTGGATGTTTGCAGGCAATAAGTTCATCATCACCGTCGCGCTGAACGGAGGTATGCAGCAGGATCGAGACGGAGCGATCGTGCCCAAGCAGCCGGCCGAGCTGGGCGAGGCCGCCGCCCGCTGCTACGAGGCTGGCGCTTCGCTGGTGCATGTCCACGCGCGCGACCCGCAGGGCAAGAACTCCGGTGACCCAGCCATCTATGCCGAGATCATTCGAGAGATCCGCAAGCGCTGCCCGGTCCTGGTGCAGACCACCAACGGGATCGGCGTGCGGCGCGACCCGGCGACCGGGGGCTTCATTTGGCCAACCGATGAAGAACGGCTCGGTCTGCTCAACATCGATCCCAAGCCCGATGTGTTTGGCGTCGCGGCCGGATCGGCCGATTTCTATCACCCGGAAGGCGGCTATCACAGGGAAACGCCGTACGTGAACTCGCCGGAATTTCTGCGCTCGACCATCAAGGAAGTCTACGCCCGGGGCTCGGCGCTTGAATATGAAGTGGTCGAGGCCAGCGTGATTCACCGCCTGGTGCGCTATGCCGAGGAGGGGTTGTTCGATCGCAACAGGAAGAACATCTGGCTGCTCCATGGCGGCGGATTCGGGGCGGTTCCCGCCATAACCCGCAACCTGCTTTTCAACATCGAGGAAGGCCTCCGCTACTTTCCCCAGGCAATCTTCGGCATCACCTCGACCGGGCGCGAAATGTTCAAGATGGTCACGCTCGGCCTGTCGATGCAATGCGATCTCGTGCGCGTCGGTTTCGAGGACGGGATCCACTTACCCGACGGATCGGTTGCCGCGCATAACCACGAAATGGTGAGCAAGGCGAAGGAGATCGGCGCGTTGTTCGGCATGGCGCCGGCCACGGTCGAGGAAGCGCGCGAGCGATTCGGGATCTGACGGGGTGACGGCACCGCTTATCGTCCAGCCGGGGTTTCTGTTCGACCGTGCTGCAGAGTGGAACGACGACCTCCCGCTCCTCGGACCCAAGGACATCGCCGCCGGCCTGCCGGATGACGTCCTCGGTTCGGTCGAAGTCCTCGTCACTGTCGGCAGCACCTTCGATCCGAAGCTGATCGAGAGCTTGCCGGAGCTGCGCCTTTTGGCCTGCTTCTCGACAGGTATCGAGGCGATAGACACGGCATTGCTCGAACGGCGTGGCATCCAGCTGACAACCGCCGCGGGCGTCAATGCACACGATGTTGCAGACCAGGCGATCGCACTATTCCTGGCGCAACGGCATGGCGTCATCGGGGCCGATGCAATGGTCCGCGAGGGTGGCTGGCAGGCGGGCTTCCGCCAAGGCCTCGCGCCCCGGCGCTCGTTACGCGGCAGAAACGCAGGCGTGGTCGGCCTGGGCCGCATCGGCTCGGAGATCGCATCGCGCGCGGCCGCCCACGCGATGAACGTGCGCTGGTGGGGACCGCGCGAGAAGCGGGGCGCGGCGTACGGACGTGCTGACAGCCTTGAGCAGCTCGCCAAATGGGCGGACGCGCTGTTTCTCGCCTGCGCCATCAGCCCCGAAAACGCAGGGCTGATCGACCGACGGATACTCGATGCGCTCGGGCCGCGAGGCGTGCTTGTCAACATTACCCGCGGAATGCTGGTCGACGAGGACGGCCTGCGCGCGGCGCTATCCGAAGGAACCCTCGGCGGAGCCGGTCTCGATGTGTTTGTTGAGGAGCCGACCGACGCCGCCTTGTGGCGCGACATTCCCAACGTCGTGCTCAGCCCGCACATCGCCGGCTTCACGCAGGAAGCGGGCCGGGACATGTTCGGGCAGCTGCGCGAAAACATCCGCCGCTATTACGCCGGCGAACCACTGCTGACCCCTTACTTTACTGAGGCGGCCTACTCGTCGTAGCCAGGGTTGGTCTTGTCGAGCATCCGTACCAGCGCGTTCCATTCGCGGTCGATCACGCTTTCGCCGCCCTCGAATGCGGCCGCCATGGCCCGGCAATCCTCGGCGCTGATGTAGAGCAGCTCCTTGTCGGGGTCGGTACATTGCGACAGACTCGCGACCTGCATACGGCACGCCCGTTCTAGGTAGTACATACGCGAAAATGCCTCGCGGACAGTCTGCCCGATGACAAGTGGTCCGTGGTTGCGCAACATCAGCACGTCGGCATTGCCGAGCGCCCTCGCGATAGAAGCGCGCTTTTCCTCGGAATCGAACAGGCCACAGTAAGCGAGGTATCCGGTCTTGCCGTAGAACCGCAGCGCGTGCTGCGTTAGCGGCAGGAGGCCGTCGCGATAGTTGGCGACGGCGATCGAGGCTTCGGTGTGCGCGTGCATCACGCAGGCCGCATCCTTACGGTTCATGTGCACCACGCTGTGGATGGCGAAGCCGCCGCGGCTTATGCCGAGGCCGGTGGGATCAGAGATGATGCCGCCGGCCGGGTCCGCCTTGACCATGTCGGACGCGCGAGCCTCGTGAAACAGATGGCCATAGGGCAGCTGGAGGAACTGTTCGTCCGCACCCGGCACGCGAACAGAGATGTGCGTGTGAATGAGGTCGGTGATGCCCATCCAGTCGAACAACCGGTAGGCGATCGCCAGATCGACGCGCACGGCCCATTCCTCGGCCGAGAAGTCGGCCGGTTTCACGGCGTGCGGGCTGGATTCGACGACATTGCCGGGACCGGACGATTCCCTTTGCAGCACGCTCACAACTCGGGTTCCTCGCCGTTGAGCGTCTTCTTGAGCAGAGCCATGGCACCAAGCGCACGCGGAAGCCCGGCGTAGGGGATCGTCTGCAAGACGACCTCCTTCAGTTCGTCGTCGGTGAAGCCGACGTGGTGAGCGTTCTTGAAGTGCATCGCCACGCCATGCGCGCCGCGTGCGATCAGGATCGCCATGCAGATCAGTTCGCGCTCACGTAGCGAAAGTCCCGGGCGCGACCATATCGTGCCGAAATTGGTCTCGGTCACGATCCGCCAGAGGTCCTCGTCGAGGTCGCGGGTGCCCTCGTTGTGCCCCCAACCCAGCTGTTGGAGGATTTCCAGGCCCCGTTTTTCCCGCTCGTTGTCCGCTGCGCTCATTTCTCTCCCCTAGAAATTGGCCGAGGCCTGGATGCCGTAAGTACGCGGGGCGAGGAGATTGACGCCGACGATGTTGTTCTGGCTATAGGCAGTGTTGACCGTGGCGTTCGAAATCGTCACCTCGTCGAACGCGTTGTCGACAAAGGCGCGAATGCGATAGCGGCGCTGGGGGTCCTCGTACCCGAGCCCGAAGTTCGCCCGGAAGGATTCGTTGGTCAGCGTCTCGATCTGGTAGCTCGTGTCGGCATAGAAAGCCGACTTGTACTGTCCCAGCGCGTCCATGAACACGCGGCCGCCATCGGCCAGGTCGAAGCTCTGGTCGAAAGTGCCGGTGACAGTCCATTCGGGCGTCCGGAACGGCTGCAAGCCCGAGCAGTCGACGTTGAACGGGAACGGCGGCCCGACGGTACACAGCGTCGTCGAACTGGGAGGCGCCACGGTATCGTAGTCGAACTGGTCGTAGCGTGCGTGGACCCAACTGCCCGACAGTCCGATACGAGTGTCCCGGCCAAGCAGGAATTGGCTGTCCACGTCGACGCCGTAGGCGGTCGTCTTGCCGGCGTTTTCGGTTACCAACACGACCGAGCCGGGCCCGACGAGCTTGACGAAAGAGACCTGCTGGTCGGTGTAGTCGAGGTAGTAGCCCTCGATGTTGAGCTCGATCCTGTCATTGGCGAAGCGGTTCTTGCTGCCGATCGCGTAGGACGTGACGTGCTCGGGCTCGTAAGTGTTCGCGCCGGGAGGTCCGTAGTAGAACCCGCCCGCCTTGAATCCCGTTGAGACGTTGGCGTAGAGCAGGCTCTCCGGGGCGGCGTCGAATTCGATGCCGGCCTTCCAGTTCACCGCGTCCCAACTCTTTTTCAGATTCATGTCGATGGTGGGCACGCCGCTCGGCGTGTCGGGGATCACCGGGTCGGGGCCGACGGTGTTGAGCAGGTTGTAACGCTGCGAATTCGTCTTTTTCTGCTCGTAGGTGTAACGAAGTCCGCCGGTCAGACGTAGCACGTCGCTCACCGAGTAGGTCAGCTGCGAGAAGGTGGCCCAGGTCCAGCCTTCGTTGTGAGTAAAGGAATCGCTGAAGCGCTTGTTGTTGAGGCTCTCGCTTTGTGAGCGCGAGTCCATCGTGGTCGACAGATAATAGAGACCGAACACGTATTGCAGCGCGCCTCCCCCGTCCGATGCCAGCCGGAGTTCCCCAGACGTCTGGCGTGGCTTTTGCGTTTCACGCAACTGCCAGCTCGTGCCGGTCCCGACATAGGCGCTCTCTGCCTCGCGATAGGCACCAAGAAAGGTCAGCGTGCCGATTGCCGTGCGGTAGTCGATGTTGAGCAGCGCGCCGCCATAATCACCATCGATGAACTGGTTCTGCGTCGGCGGCGCCTCGCCGACCGAGGTGTACTCGCTCGCAAGGTCGGCGATCCCCGTGTAGGGGTCGGCAACGAAGCAGGCGCCGCCGGTCAGGCCGATCTTGGCGCACTCCTTGCGGATCGTGGCGCCGGGCCCGCGCCCGCCCTGATGCGAGTAATCGGCCATCATCAGGATCGACAGGTCCGGAGTCGGTTCGATCAGGATCGAGCCGCGGACGGCATCGCCGTTGTCGTCGGAAGTGCCGTCGCTCATAAAGCCGTCGCGACGCACATGCTGGCCGGCGAAGCGTACCGCGACTGTGTCCTTGGCCGCCACGTTGATCGCGCCGCCGATATTGAACCGGCCGAGGTTGCCGACCTGGAGGTTGGCATCGCCGCCGGTGGTGAACTCGGGCTTGCGCGGTATGACGTTGATCGCGCCGGCGGTCGCATTGCGGCCATAGAGGGTGCCCTGCGGTCCTTTGAGAATCTCGACCCGCTCAAGATCGTAGTAGAGCCCGTTGAGGATGGTCGGGGTCGCGAGGTAGACGCCGTCGTAATTCATCGCCACGGCGGAATCGGCGAAGGCGTTGCCGCTGAGCGAACTGACCGAGCGGATCGAGAACGAAGCGTATGGTCCAGCCGAAGTGTTGACCTGAAGGCCCGGAGCCAGCGTGGCGAGCTGCTCGACCTGAGTCACACCCCGCTCGATGACCTTGTCGCCCGAAACCGCGGTGATCGACAGAGCGGCCCTCTGCAAGTCTTCGGTACGCCGCTGCGCGGTCACCACGATATCGCCAAGACCCTGGTCGGAAGTGCGCGCGGCTTCGTCGGTCTTTGCGTCCTGCGACTGTGCCTGAGCCGCAGTCGCGCCGAGCACCTGCAGAGCAAGGAAAGGCACGCTTAGAATCAACGTCCGTTTCACTGATTTTCCTCCCCAACTTCCATTTTCGGCGAAGAGCGTAAGCCTCGGCCGAAAGGGGGTCTGTCCGTGAACAAGAGGACAATTCGGCTTTCTGCTGCCGGGGAAATGCAGGGCTTCACATCGCCCGGTCCTCTGCAGAGAGGACAGGCCATCAACCGACCATACTGCACAAACCGGACTGGAGTTCGCGGGCTCGGCAAGAGGCCGGAGAGGATCGATGGCGCAAGCAATGACGGACCAACGCGACCTGGCGCATAGGTTCAGCGCCTCCAGCCTCGCAGTTATCGGGGTCTGTTCGGCGGTGTTCTTCCTCGACGGCCTTATTCACACCGTGCTCGGCCCGATGGCCCCGGAAATTTCGCAGGAGCTGGGTCTCTCGCCGACAACTCTCGGTCCAATCTTCTCCGCCAACCTGATCGGCCAGACCTTCGGCCTGCTGGCTTTCCCCTTGCTCGCCAATCGCTACGGACACCGCATCGTGGTGATCCTTGCCGTGATCGGCTTCTGCCTCGCACAATATGCGACCGCGCTGGCTTGGAACGGGAATTCGCTGTTTGCATTCCGTCTGATCGACGGTGTGTTCCTGGGCGGATGCATGCCCAGCTGCCTGGCTATCGTGACCAGGGTCTCTCCGCCCGGCCGCCAAGGGCTTTCGGTTATGATGCTGTTCACCGGCTATGGCTCTGGCGCGACGGCTTCTGGCATTCTCGCTTCCGCCTTCCTCGACGCAGGAGGATGGCGGATCGCCATCGGCATCGTCGGTACGGTCTCGGCTGCCACCGCCGTGGCGGCATGGATGTGGCTGCGCGGCGTCGACGAGGAAGCCGGAGTCGAGAGCGACGGCAGAAGCATGAGGCGATCGAGTGCGCTCGAAGTCGTCTCGCCCCCCCTGCTGGGTGGCACGCTCCTGCTATGGCTGATGTTCATTTCCATGCTCACGGTGCAGTACTGCCTCAGCTCATGGCTTCCCACCTTGATGGTCGAAGTCGGCCGCGACCAATCGTTCGCCGCCCTTTCGGTCACCATTTTCTCGCTCGGCGGAATCATCGCGGCTCTTGGGGTCGGGGTACTGATCGACCGCTTCGGCGGGACGCAGGTGCTGGTTACCTTCCTAGCCCTCGCCACCGTGCTGCTTTTCATGATTGGCCGGTCACTGGCGACGGCATCCTCCACCGCCTTGATGGTCATGCTGGTGACCGGCGGCTTTTTCTTTCTCGGAGCCTATGGCGGGGTCAATTTCGTCCTCGCCACCTACTACCCGGACCACTTGCGCGCCATCGGCATCGGCCTGACCAAGAGCGTCGGAAGAGTGGGCACGATAATCGCTCCGATCCTGATCGGACTCGCCATCGCGGCCCATGTCCGCGAGACCACCGTCATGTCGCTATTTGCAATTCCGGCCGGACTATCAGCTGCAGCCGTCTTGCTTGTGGGAATTCTTGCTCACAAGGAATCCGGGTCTGGCGCCGTCGCGACCGGTGGAAAGCCCTAACGATTGGTGCCGGCGGTCCAGTTACGGGCCTTCGGGCGTACATCCTTGCGTAGATGCGATTGAAACCGCCGGAGACCGACGGTTATTCCGATCGAAGTGACGTCTCGGCTTACGCAAGCCGGCGTGTTCCGCAGCTCTGCGCAGCTATCGCGGCAGCGGAGACAAGGTCTTGGGGGAGTGGCGGAGTCGCTAGTCTGATCGCAACTTGTCTCCGATCGCCAGAACTCTTCCGACCCGCGATGAGTCTCAGGCCATGAGCAATCGCCACTGCCAGGGCGGTCGAGCGGCCGGCTCTAGGTCTCCCAGTCGATCAGACGCCGTTCTTGGTTTAAGTGGCCATAAGCGTTGGTGTGGAGCGAAGTGAACTTCTGTAGGGATTTCATCTTCCGCAGCATCGCCCGCTCTCGCCGCCTAAACGAGAGATGGGAGTTTTCCACGCCCCGCCCTGAACCAGGCTCCTTATCACTTGGTGCATTTGCCCCGACCGAGCACGCCGGAGCGATCCGTATAATTGCGGGGCGCTGACCCCGCGCCGCGCAGCTACCCGCAACCAATCGACAAATATTGCGGGGCGGTGAAAATGATTGGGTTGAAGGTGTTTCGCGGTCTGCTCTTGGCGAGCGCTGCTGCCACGTCCGCTGCTGCGGCGGCGCAGGATCAGGGCGGCACGCTGCAGCCAGTGGCGACGGTAGAGGCGAAGCACGAGGTCAACGCGGGAGTTGAAATCGTCGGCGGGTACAACGACAACGTCTATGCCACTCGCAATCGCGAGAAGGACGATTTCTACTTTCTGGCGCGTCCGTTCGTCCGGGCCGATCTCGGCTCCGGCGCCGACAGCGCCTCGCTGCGCGCCGAGGGAGAGATCGGGCGCTACGCCGAACTTTCCAGCGAAGACTACAACGACTGGACGCTGGCGGCCGACGGCCGCACGAGGCTGAGCGACAGCGTTTCGCTCATCGGCGGCGGCGAATGGCGCTGGGATCACGAGAATCGCGGTTCCCCCGACGCCGTGAGTGGTCTTGAGCCGACCGAGTATCGGCGCGGCTTCGGTTACCTAGGCCTGCTCGGCACCAAGGGCCGTTTCAGCGGGCGGCTCGCCGGTACGATCACCCGTTACGATTTTTCCGATGTCCCCACTTCGTCCGGCACCATCAACAACGACGACCGCGATCGGCTGCAAGGAGAGATCGGCGTCCGCGCGGGAATCGATTTGACATCGGGCACTCAACTGTTCGCCCAAGGGGGATACGATTGGCGCGATTATGATGACGCGGCAGACGATTACGGCTTCGATCGCAACTCCGACGGCGTTTCGCTCGCCGCCGGCGTGCGCGGCCGCCTTGGCCGGCAGTTCACCGCCGAACTCTTCGCCGGCTGGCTGCAGCGCGACTATCGCGACCCCGCCCTGCCCGACATCTCCACCTTCGACGTGGGGGCGGTACTCGACTGGACCGGTGACGGCGGTCTCGGCGGCTCGTTCCGGCTCGACCGCAGTGCAGAAGAAACGACCTTGCCGGGCGCTTCGGCCTACATTCTCACTAGCGGCCGGCTCGGCCTTCGCGCCAATGTGAACCCGCGCATCAGTGCCGGGATCGGGCTGAGCGGCACTCACTACGATTACGTCGGCCATCCGCGCACGGAGTTCGTCATCGGCGGAGATGCGTGGGCGAAATACTGGTTCGACCGCAACTTCTATCTCGGTCTCGCCTATTACCACGACGAACGCAGTTCGGATGCGGCCGGATACGATTACGAGCGCAATCGCTTCGAGGTAAGCGTCGGCGCGCAGCTGCGCCCCCGGTTCGCCGCCGACGCCATGCCGCTGCGCGTCGACAGCGCAGCGCCGGGCGGCGCCTACGCCGGCGTTCTGTTGGCGCATGGCACGCAAGTCACGGGCCTCGATGGCCCCCGCGGCTCGAACGGCGCGAATACGGCCGATTTCGGAGGCTTCGGACCTTCCGCGGTCGTGGTCGCCGGTTACGGCGTGCTGGTCGATGCGCTTTACCTCGGGATCGAGGCCGAAGCGTCGGTCGACGGGCCGGAATGGACGCACAACTCCGACCGGGTGTTCTCGATGGCGAAAAACCACGCCTACGGCTTCTCCGCCCGCGTCGGCCTGGCCACCGCGCACGACGACCTGATCTACGCCCGGTTCGGCTGGAGCAATGCCGACTTCCGCACCAGCTACGATCACGCGGCAAGTTCGTACTCCGGCGCCGCAAGTCGCACCGGCTTCGGCGGCGGCGGCGGCATCGAGGCCCCGGTCGGCGCGCTGAGCTTCGTGCGCGCCGAATTCGTTGTGGTTTCCTATGACGATCTGGACATCACGACGGGCAGCGGACAGTTCGACAACTTCTCCTCGCTCGAAAGCCAGTTCCGGTTCGGCGGCGGGGTCCGCTTCGGGCGGCCCCGCGCGACACCGCGCGACGGGGCGCCGATCGACTTCGCCGGCCCCTACGTAGGCGTTCAGATCGGCCACGGTTCGCTGGTTACCTCCAACCAGGGCACCCGCAGCGGCGGCACCGCGCTGGACGTGACCAGGGCCAGCCGCGGCGGACTTGCAGGCATCTTCGCGGGATTCGGCGGGGTATTCGGCCGGACCTACCTCGGTCTCGAGGGCGAGGCCGATATCAGCGCGATCAACTGGAACATCGAGCGCGATCCCAACGGCCGCATCTATTCGGCGCAGCACGATTATTCACTCGGGGCCTCGGCCCGCGCCGGCTTGCTGCTCGGCGACGCGGCCCTGCTTTACGGTCGGCTCGGGATGGTCACGACCCGATTCGACGTCCCCTATTCGACCAGCGGCGCATCGACCCGCTCGCGCGAGTGGCGAAATGGCTTGCGCTACGGCCTCGGCCTCGAAGTCGGCGTGGCCCCGCGGGTGCGATTGCGGGTCGATTACACGGTCACCGAATATGCCGCCTACGACGTGGCTTACGGCAACAACTCGGACCGCTTCGATCACTCCGAAGGGTTGTTCCGCCTCGGAATTGCGTGGCGCCTCTAAGTAAAATCCACAGTCGGAACTCACCCGATTCAGCCGCTTTCCGGCATGCCGCAAACGGTCGTCAATATCGAACGTAAAGCAAGGACGAAGATCATGAAGACCTCCAAGAAACTGATGACCGATTTCCGTATCGCCACGGCAGCGGCCGCGCTTATGACCGCAACTGCCGGGATTGCTATCGCGATTGCCCCCGTTGGCGTTGCCGCCGCGCAGGACCACGGCGACGGCCACGACAGCGGCAGCGATCACGATAGCGGCAGCGAGCATGAAGGCGGCAGCAAGCAGTCGGGCAAAGGCCGCGCGCCGGGTGAGTCCGGAGGCAGCGAAGGTCACCGCAGCATGGAAGACATCTTCCGCGACGTGGCCGATGCCGAAGAAGACTCCGACCGTCCGAGCTGGGCCGGGATCGGCCGCAAGGCTGCGGGCGATGAGAGCGGCGGGGAGGATTCGGAAGAGGAATCCGACCGTCCCGACTACGCCGGCGGCGGCGGCGGGCGCAACGATCACGGCGAGCCGCCGAGCGATTCGGGCAGCACCCGCGGCGATCTCTACGGCGACATGTACGTTATCCTGCGCGACGCCAACGGCGTGCCGATCCTCAACGGCGCGGGCTTCGTCCAGCCGATCGACGCCAACGGCAACCTGATCCCGCTCGACGAAGAAGGCGCCCCGATCGACCCGACCCTGGCAATCGAAGTCGAGATCGGCCGCCTCAACGTGGGCCGTTCGCCGAACTCTGTGCTCGACAATCGCGCCGAGGAAGTCGTTACCCTGCTGGCGGACGCAACTGCGCTCAGCACTGATGCCGCCGGCCGCCTGGTCGTCACCAGTCCCGACGGCAGCGTCAAGACGATCGACGCTCCGCTCGAAAACCTCGCACTTTACGTTGCGCTGATGACCGAGGGAACCATCCCCGGCGTGACCGACCTGCCCGGAACCGATTTCGACTTTCTGGTCGACGGCCAGTTGACGGTTGATGACATGATCGTCGCCACCAGCCTGATGGCCGGAGCAGCCGACAAGTTCACCACGCTGGCTCCCGACGCGGTCGCCTACATGAACGCCATTCTCGGCATTGATCTCGCGAGCACCGGGGACGTGACATATTCGAACGTCGACTACAGCGCCTACAGCTACGACCGCTCGGACACGTACGGTGACGTGAAGACGACCGTGCTGGTCAAACAGGCGGATGGCAGCTGGGTCCCGACCGAGGTGAACGTCTACGATGTCGTGTTCGGCAACGCTGATTACTCAGGCACCGGCACGTTTGACGCCTTTGCCACAGCGGTCGACGATTCCCGCGCCGTGATCAACTACATCCACGAATACGCCATCCCGGCCGACGAAGTGCCGACTGGCGAGTGAGGCATACGATGGTTCACCAACTCTCCCCCAGCCGAGGCCGGTTTTTTGCCGGCCTCGGTCTCGCCGCCGCCCTGGCGCTCTCGGCCTGCGCAACGCCGACCCCCTACCAGCCGATTGCTCCGGCGGCGAAAACCAGCGGCGGTTACTACGAGGAACGACTGGCCGCAGATCGCTGGCTGGTCAGCTTCGCGGGCAACCGGCTCACCTCGCGTGCGACGGTCGAAGGCTACTTGTTGTTCCGCGCGGCCGAACTGACGCAGCAGCAGGGATACGGCTGGTTCGAGATCGTTGACCGCGAGGTCGAACACGAGGTTCAGCGCGAAGTTTATCCCGATGCGCGATATGATCCCTGGTGGGGCTACCCCGCCTGGCGGCCCTACTGGCATTATTACGAGCCGCGCATTGGTTGGCGTTACTGGTATCCGGGCTACGGCGATTCACTGTGGAGCCGTCCGGCCGAAGTCCAAACGGTCGAGCGGTTCGAGGCCCATGCCGAGATTGTCATGCACCGCGGCCGCAAGCCGGCAAGCAGCACCCGCGCCTTTCACGCCCTGGAGGTGATCGAACGGCTGGGTCCGACCATCAAGCGCCCGAGCTAGCCCCCTCCGCCCATCTGCAAGGAGATCGACGATGAAGACAAGATATATTGGCATTGCCGCCGCCGCCGGCGCGCTCGCCCTCTCGGGCTGCGCGACAACCGCCGGACCGAACCGTTTCCAGGTACGCGAGGAAGCACGCCTCGCCGAGCTGCTCCAGGGCCGCGTCGCCGGCACGCCGAAAAGCTGCATTTCCGCCTTCCAGATGAACCGGTTGGAAGTCTACGATCACACGGCCATCGTCTATCGCGCAGGCGACACGATCTGGGTCTCGCGCCCGACCGAGCCGCGCTCGCTCGACGCCAGCGACATCCTCGTTATCAAGCGCACAAGCAGCCAGCTTTGCAAGCAGGACGTGATCCGTACCGTCGATCGCACAAATGGCTTTACGACGGGCATCGTCTTCCTCGGCGACTTCGTGCCGTACACACGGCCCTAAGCGCCGGGCGTGACGCCTGAGACGGCTGTCGTTCGGAGACAATTCGACCGTCTTTTTAACGCGTCGCTAGGTGCCCGGCTCGCGTCTCGCCTTCAACTGCGGCGCTTGGATGCGTGTACCAAAGATTCCCGGCGAAATGCAGAGTTTCCGCGCGATTCTGGAGGGATTGCGTCCTGTCTGCAAAGCCCGGTGGCGGAGCGGGTGGGATTCGAACCCACGATACGGGTTACCGTATACACACTTTCCAGGCGTGCGCCTTCGACCACTCGGCCACCGCTCCGCATCCCTCTACGGTGCCGCTTCGCTGCCTGAGTGCAAGCCGCCCGTAACGAGGAAGGCGCGCCCTAGCCGGAGCCGCTTGCCAAGGCAAGCGAGGCGGACCACAGAGCCGCAATGAGCCGCACATTCGGATTGCCGCCACTGGCCGACGAAATCGAAACGATGGCGCGCGGCGCACTCGAGCGCCTGCCGGCAGAGTTCGCCCGTCACCTCGGCGATGTCGTGCTGCGGGTCGAAGAATTCGCCAGCGACGAAGTACTCGCCGATCTCGGGATCGATAATCCGTTCGAGCTCTCCGGGCTCTACGAGGGCATAGCTCTGACCCAGCGCAGCATCGAGCACAGCGGGACGATGCCCGACCGCATCTTCCTCTATCGCCGAGCGCTCCTGGAGGAGTGGGCTGATCGCGGCGACGTCACGCTCGAAGACCTGGTCCTGCACGTCGTCATTCACGAGGTGGGGCACCACTTCGGCCTCTCCGACGACGACATTCACGCTCTTGAGGATGCTGCCGGTTAAGGGCACGGTGCGGCGCATGACGCCATCCCTGCGCGCTGCGCCACTGTTCGCCCTCACCCTCGCCCTAACGCTGGCGTCGCCCGTCTTCGCTCAAGACGCCGAACCGCTCACCCCGGCCTCGGTGGTCGCGGCCGCTCCGCCGAGCGACTGGACGCCGATCCCGTCTTCCGACCTGCTGGTCATGGATCTCGCGCCCGACGCTGCCGGCAAGCCGCGGCGGGTGATCATCCAGCTCGTGCCCCACCCCTTCAGTACGGGCTGGACCTACAACATCCGTGCGCTTGCCAGGGCGCACTTCTGGGATGGACTAAGTGTCTACCGGGTCGTCGACAATTGGGTCGCCCAATGGGGCGATGTCGATGAGAAGCGCCCCCTGCCGGACGGGCTGCAGTCAATGGGACCCGGCGACTTCGTGACGCAGGTCGAGCGCGACCAGCAAGACCATCGCGACTTCATCCTGACGCCGGAGAAGGAAGAGATCGTCGTCAGCAAATTTATCGACTCCTACGCCATTCCAGCCTTCGTAGCCGGCTGGCCGGTCGGCCTAGATCAGCAGGGCGGCGAAACCGCCTGGCCGGTGCATTGCTATGGCACCGTCGGCGTGGCGCGCAGCATTGAGGACATGGGCAGCGGCAGCGAGCTCTACGCCGTCATCGGGCATGCCCCACGGCAACTCGACCGCAATATCGCGGTCGTCGGCCGGGTCATCGAAGGCATCGAATACCTCTCCGTCCTGCCGCGCGGGACCGGCGAGGCCGGCGTCTACACGACGGAGCAGGAGCGCACGCCGATCGTCTCGGTGCGGCTCGGCAGCGACATGGAAGAAGCCCCGCCCTCCTTCGAATATCTCGACACTGCGAGCGCCAGCTTTGCCCGTTACCTGCAAGTCCGGGCCAATCGAGACGATGCGTTCTATATCGCGCCTGCGCACGGCATCGACCTGTGCAATGCGCCGGTGCCGATCCGGCGAGTCCCGAACGGTTGACGTCCCAGGCCCCCCTGGCTCCGCCCTAGAGTTTTTCGAGCACCTCGATGCGGTTGCCGAACGGGTCAGCGATGTCTCCCCGCCGGTATCCGCCGAGCGGCTTGCCGGGGACGAATTTCACCCCCCGCGCCTCAATCGAAGATACAAAGTCGGCCAAGTCATCGACGAGAAGCGCGGGATGCGCCTTCCTGGCGGCGCGAAAATCCTTCTCCACACCGAGATGGATATGCACCCCCGCCCGCTCGAACCAGCATCCCCCCGAAACCGCGAGATGGGGCGGTTTCGGGATTTCCGTCATCTCCAACACCCCGCAGTAAAACGCCCGCGCGCGGCCTTCGCCGCCTTCGGGCATGGCGAGCTGCACATGGTCGAGACCGACGATGCCCACCGCGTCAGATCCGTTCCGCCTGGGCGACCGCCTCGCTCGCCCGCAGCGCGCTGACGATCCGCGTCAGGTGAGCGAGGTCCTGGACTTCGAGATCGGCGTCGTAGGTGTGGAAAGGATCGTCGCGCTGAGTCAGTTCGAGGTTGATCACGTTGGCTCGGTTTTGCGCGAAAATGGCGGCCATCTCAGCCAGCGTGCCGGTGCGGTGGTACAGCACGACGCGCAGCCGGCCCACCGCACCCTGCGAGCGTTCGCCCCATGAAAGGTCGACCCAGTCGGCGTCGATCCCGCTCGCCAGTTCGAGGCAATCGATGGCGTGGACCTCGACCCCGGCGCCCGGCCGCTTCAGCCCGACGATGCGGTCGCCCGGGACCGGATGGCAGCACGCAGCGAGTGTGAAGCCCATGCCCGGCGTCAGCCCCTTGATCGAGATCGCCCGCCCCTGCGGCGGCAATTCGGGCAGATCGGCGGTGCTGCCCGGCACCAGCGCCTCCATCACCTCGCGATCGCTCAGCTTGGCTGAGCCCATCGCGTACATCAGCTCGTCCTCATTCTCGAGCTCGAGCCGCTCGACCGCCGCCTTGATCGCCTTGCGGCCGATTTTGGCCGGCACCCGCTCGGCGATGTCGTCGAACATCTTGCGGCCGATCGAAGCGACTTCCTCGCGTTCCTTGGCGCGCACAGCGCGGCGGATCGAGGCGCGAGCCTTGCCCGTCACGACGAAGCCAAGCCACGAGAGCTGCGGTTCGGAATTCTTGCCCTTGATGATTTCGACCACGTCACCGTTGTTCAGCGGCGTCCGTAACGGCATGTGGCGGCCGTTGATCTTCGCGCCGACGGTCTGCGCGCCGAGGTCGGTATGCACGGCAAAAGCGAAATCGACCGGGGTCGAGCCCTTCGGCAACTGGAACAATGCGCCTTTGGGGGTGAAGGCGAAAATGCGGTCCGAATAGATCGCCAGGCGGGTATGTTCGAGCAGTTCCTCGGCATCGTGGCTGGCGTCGACGATCTCGATGAGGTCGCGCAGCCAGCCGACCTGCCCGTCGGGGCGGTCGTCCTGCTTGTAGGCCCAGTGTGCCGCGAGGCCGAATTCGTTGCGGCGGTGCATCTCGCGCGTACGGATCTGCACTTCCACGCGCATGGAGTTCTCGTAGATCAGCGTCGTGTGGAGCGAACGGTAACCGTTCGTCTTGGGGGTCGAGATGTAATCCTTGAAACGCCCCGGCACGAACTGCCAGACTTGGTGCAGCACGCCGAGCACACGGTAGCAGTCCTCGACGTTCTCGGTGATGATGCGGAACGCCATGATGTCCGAAATCTGCTCGAAGCTGACGTGGCGCTCGGCCATCTTACGCCAGATCGAATATGGGTGCTTCTCGCGTCCCGAGAGCTCGACGCGGATGCCGGCCTCCGCAAGAGCCTGTTTGATCTTGAGCGCGATGGCATCGACCTGCCCCTCATCGCTGCTGCGGATCTGTTCGAGACGCCCGGTGATCGTGGCGTAGGCTTCGGGCTCGAGCTGTTCGAAGGCGAGCAGCTGCATCTCGCGCATGTATTCGTACATTCCCACGCGCTCGGCCAGGGGGGCGTAGATATCCATCGTTTCGCGGGCGATGCGCTGGCGTTTGTCGGGACTGCGAATGAAATGCAGCGTGCGCATGTTGTGAAGCCGGTCGGCGAGCTTGACCAGCAGCACGCGAATGTCTTCGCTCATGGCGAGGAGGAACTTGCGCAGGTTCTCCGCCGCCCGCTCGTCGTCGGTCAGCTGCTCGATCTTGGAAAGCTTGGTCACCCCGTCGACCAGCCGGGCGACGTCGGGTCCGAAATTGGCCTCGACGTCCTCGATCGTCGCGAGCGTGTCTTCGACGGTATCGTGGAGCAGCGCGCAAATGACGGTGTCCTGGTCGAGCTTGAGGTCGGTGATCAAGCCGGCCACCTCTATCGGGTGACTGAAATAGGGATCGCCGCTGGCGCGCTTCTGGCTCCCGTGTTTTTGCACCGTGTAGACGTAGGCGCGGTTGAGCAGGACCTCGTCCGCGTCCGGGTCATAGCTCTGGACCCGTTCCACAAGTTCGTATTGCCGCAACATCGCCGGCAAGATGTGGGGCAGGCTGGATTTGGGCAAGCGGAAAGAGCGCCTGCGAGTTGCAAAGAATGCATCGAAGGTCTTACCGGATCGGCAGAGACGGCAGTGCCTCGCGTCAAGACTGCGGCGCCCAAACGCGGCTGAGCCGGATAGGCCGCGGGGCAACGGTTGGCGCGCGTGAGCCATCGGGGCGTGGTACGGCGCCTCCCCCGCCGCGCGCGCCGGGCTGGAGGAAAGCGGTTTCTTCGCCCGGCGCGGCGGCGTAACGGAACGGCATGCGACCGCCGCCCCCATTCGCCGACACCGTGTTCGATCGCGTCTCTGCGCTCGCCCGCAAAACGGGGGCGATCAATCTTGGTCAGGGCTTTCCCGAAATCGAGCACGCGCCCGAGCTGCTGGCAGCGGCGCAGCGGGCACTGGTCGAGCACTCCAACCAGTATCCGCCGATGCGCGGCCTGCCCCACCTGCGCGAAGCAGTCGTGCGCTATTATGCTCAGGAACAGGGGCTGGAGCTCGATTCCTCGCAAGTGATCGTCACCTCCGGCGCGACCGAGGCGCTGGCGGCCGCGATCTCCGCCTTGGTCGGACCCGGCGACGAAGTGGTGTTGTTGCAGCCGTTTTACGACGCTTACCTGCCGCTGGTGCAACGCGCCGGCGGTACCGCGCGCATTGTGCCGCTGCAGGCGCCGGGCTGGACCATCCCCTTCGACAGGCTGGAGGCGGCGATCGGTCCCATGACGCGCGCGATCATTCTCAATACGCCGAACAACCCGACCGGCACGTTGCTCACGCGAACCGACCTCGAACGGCTCGGCGCGCTGTGCGCGGCGCACGACCTCGTGCTGATCTGTGACGAGGTATGGGAAGGGATGATTATCGACGGCAGCACGCATGTTTCGCCGCTACACATCGAGGGCTTGCGCGAAAGGGCCGTCAAGATCGGCTCGGCAGGCAAGATCTTCTCGCTCACCGGCTGGAAGGTCGGCTGGGCACTGGCGGCGCCGGCGCTGGCCGAGCGTATCGCGGCGCAGCACCAGTTCCTGACCTTCACCACTGCGGTGCCGCTGCAATGGGCCGTGGCCGAGGGCCTCCCCCTGCCCGCAACCTGGCATGCCGCCCATCGCGCCCGCTATGCCGCCTCCTATCAGCGCCTTGCCACCGGTCTGGCTGCAGCCTGTTATAAGGTGCTCCCCTCTGCGGCGACCTGGTTCCTGATCGTGGACCTAGCCGCGTCGGGGCTTGAGCCCGATGACGAGGCCGTGGCGACACGCATGATCCGCGAGGCCGGTGTGGCCGCGATCCCGGTCAGCGCCTTCTGCGGCGACGCGCCGGAAAAGGGATATCTGCGCTTCTGTTTCGCCAAGGAGGACGCGACGCTCGACGCGGCAATCGAACGCCTGGCGCGATTCCGGTCCTGAACATGGCGATAACGCGGGGCGATGACGCGATGCCGGGCGGCGAAGGGCAGAAAATGAATTTGGGATCCGGCTGAAACCAGTAGGCCTGGCACCTGCGACATGTCATTACTAACGTATGCACAAGACACTCAAGATCACCAGGATCGGCAACTCTGCGGGAGTTATCCTGCCCAAGGAGATGCTCACCAAGCTCCGTGCCGATGTCGGCGACAGTATTTCATTCAGTGAAACGGCCAGCGGATTTCGCGTCTCGCCCTACGATCCCGAATTCGAACGGCAGATGGATCTTGCGGAAAAGATCATGCGCGAAAACCGCGACACCCTTCGCGCGCTGGTCGGGTAATCGCTTTGGCCAGCAGCGAACCGGTCTGGATCGACCTGGCCGTGGCGATCGCGGTGTACGAACGCCAACTTGCCGAGCACGGCGGCGGCGCGGGCATTCGCGATCTCGGGGCGCTAAAATCGGCCTTGGCCCGGCCCCTCAACCGTTGGTCTTATGGCGACGAGGACCTCAGTGATCTGGCAGCGGCTTACGCCTTCGCGGTTGCCAGAAACCGCCCCTTCGTCGACGGCAACAAGCGGTCAGCTTTCGTGCTCTCTTTGCTTTTTCTCGCTCGCAACGGCGTTCAAGTCGACATTCCGGGAGATGAGGCGCGTGAAGCCTTCCTCGCCCTCTCCGCCGGCGCCTTGAGCGAGGACGAGCTGGCCGAATGGTTCCGGCAACGCCTCGCTGCAAGCTGACTCAGCTCCAGGTCACCTCGGGCGGCAAGCTCATCAGGATGGCATCGATGTTGCCGCCGGTCTTGAGGCCGAATAGCGTGCCCCGGTCATAGACCAGGTTGAATTCGACGTATCGCCCGCGCCATTCGAGCTGCGCAGCCTTGTCCTCCGGGGTGAACTCCTGCGCCATGCGGCGGCGGACGATCTTCGGAAAAACCTCAAGGAAGGCGCTGCCGACGTCGCGGGTGAGCGCGAAGTTGCGCTCGAACTGCGGCTCGTCGGCGCACTCGAGGTGGTCGTAGAATATCCCGCCGACCCCGCGCGCGACGCCGCGGTGTGGGATGAAGAAGTAGTCGTCGGCCCACTTCCTGAATTTCTCGTAGTAGGTCGGGTTGTGGCCCATGCAGGCGGCACGGAAGGCGGCGTGGAACTGTTCGGTGTCCTCGGCATAGGGGATCGGCGGATTGAGGTCCGCTCCGCCGCCGAACCAGGCCTTGCTGGTGGTCAGGAAGCGCGTGTTCATGTGCACCGCAGGCACGTGCGGGTTGGCCATGTGCGCGACCAGACTGATGCCGGTGGCGGTGAAGCCGGGATTGTCCTCGCTCGCCCCGTTGATTGTCTGCGCGAAGCCGGGAGCGAAATCGCCCGATACGGTCGAGACGTTGACCCCGACCTTTTCGAATACCTTGCCCTTCATCACCCCGCGGACGCCGCCGCCGCCTTCGTGACCGTCATCGGTCTCGCGGTTCCAGGGGATATACTCGAACTTCGCATCAGAGGCCGCCTCGCGCTCGATCGACTCGAACGCCGCGCAGATGTCGTCGCGCAGCGTCTCGAACCAGTCTCGGGCTTGTTGGGTCTGCTGGGACCAGTCGGTCATCCGTCTCTCTCGTCGTTGCGAGCACTGCGACGCATCCATGGCGTCGCGCGCAGTCGCCTTGGATTGCTTCGTCGTTGCGCTCGTCGCAATGACCAAGATCAAGGCCATGGTGCTCTTGCCAAGCAGAATCGCGTGAGGCAAGGACCGTTCATGGTTCCCCTTTCGTTCGCAGGCGAGGAATTCGCGCTCTCACAGGGCCGCGCGCTGTACTGGCCGCGCGAACGGGCGCTGCTGGTCGCCGACCTGCATCTTGAGAAGGCGAGCTTCTACGCCCGGTCGGGGCAGATGCTGCCGCCCTACGACAGCCGCGAAACGCTCGAACGCCTCGCGCTGGCAATCCGCGAGACCGGGGCCCGGCGGGTCTATACGTTGGGGGACAACTTTCACGACGACGCCGGGCCCGAGCGGATGGAGCCGCACGCCGCGGGAATGTTGGCCGCGCTGGTCCGCGCGACCGACTGGGTGTGGATCACCGGCAACCACGACGCGGGAATGGAGGCGAAGGCGGGCGGCACCCTGGCCGAGGAACTCGACATCGCCGGCCTGCTGCTGCGCCACCGCGCCCGGCCCGGCGAGACGCGGCCCGAGCTTTCCGGCCATTTCCACCCGCGCGTGCAACTGCGGGTCCGCGATCGCTCGATCCGGCGCCCCTGCGCAGTCGTCAGCCGCGGCGACTGCGGCGAACGGATGATTCTGCCGGCTTACGGCGCCCTGACCGGCGGGATGAACGCCGCCGACCCCGCAATCCTCCAGGCCCTGCAGCCGGCGGCGGAAATCAACGCGGTGGTCCCCGCCAAGGACAAACTGGCGACATTCCCGCTCTGGCGGCGGGCGGCCTGACCTTCCCAAGCCCCCTAGCGCCGGAGGGGATTCCTCCCTACATAGCGGGCGAACACAACGGCAATTATCAGGAGACTGCCCCATAGCCCGTCCACCCCGGCGCATGATGGCCCCGCCCGTAAAGAGCGGCCCGCGCTACGATGATATGATCCAGTCGGACAAAGTCCGGGTTATCGACCATGAAGGCGAGAACCTCGGCGTCATGTACACCAAGGAAGCAATGGAGCAGGCCAACGGGCTTGGGCTGAACCTCGTCGAGGTTTCACCCAACGCAGACCCGCCTGTCGCCAAGTTCCTCGACGTTGGCAAATACCGCTACGAGGCACAGAAGAAGGCCAACGCCGCGCGCAAGACGCAAAAGACGCAGGAGATCAAAGAGATCAAGATGCGTCCGAACATCGACACGCACGATTACGACGTGAAGATGCGCAGCGTGACCAAGTTCCTCGAAGAAGGCGACAAGGTGAAGATGACCCTGCGCTTCCGCGGCCGTGAAATGGCGCACCAGGAACTCGGCATGAACCTGCTCAAGCGGGTGCAGGACGACACGGCTGAAATTGCCAAAGTCGAAGCCTACCCCCGGCTTGAAGGTCGGCAGATGCTGATGGTGCTTTCGCCCAAGTAGGTTCGCATATGGCGGTGCGCGGAACAACGCACCGCCCTGTCCCGTTGCCTCCGCAAAGGAGGCGCGATTCCATCATGAAACTCACTATGTCCTACGCCGTGATCGCGGTGCTGGCGCTGTGTGCCTGCGGAGAGCCAGCGCCGGCGCCGACCGAAACGGCCTCGCCGAGCCCGGATCCCACTGCTGCTTTCCCGACACCGACCGACGCCGGGACGGACGTCGCCCTCGCTCCCCCGCTCGTGCCCGAAGCGGAAAAAGGCGAGAAAGGCGCACGCAACGTCCTGCTCGCTTGGGCCCGCGCGGTGGAGAACAAGCGCTTTGGCGAAGCCTATGCCCAGTTCGGCGAAGGTGGCCCCCAGAATGGCATGAGCGCCGCCGAATACGCTACCCAGTTTGGTCGCTGCCGCAAGATCACGGTCGCTCTGTCGGACGGGCAGATGGAAGGGGCGGCCGGATCGTCCTACTATACCGCGCCCACCACCCTTAGCTGCGAACTGGTAACCGGAAACACCGAGAAGTGGACCGGCGATGCCGTCCTGCGCCGCGTCAACGATGTCCCTGGCGCGAGCGCTGCGCAGCTGCGCTGGCATATGGTGAGCGCGGACCTCAAGGCGAGCTGACTCCCGTAAGGAAGCGTTTGCCGATTCAACGCTTGACGACAAACTCTATATAGGTAGAGTTGTATGTGATGTGGAAACGCAAACCCTCTCGCCAGACACTCAGCGTGCTTGCATGCCTCGATGCGCCACGTCCCGAATGGCTTTATGGCCTCGAGATTGCCGAACGCACCGGACTTAAGTCCGGATCGCTCTACCCGATCCTCATTCGCCTGGCCGAGCGCGGCCTGCTGGAAGCCGAGTGGCAGGAGCCTGCGCGAGAAGGCCGCCCTCCACGCCATGCATACCGCATTCTGCCCGCGGGGCGGAAGGCGCTGGCCGAGGCCGCGGCAGAGCCAGCGAAGGGCACGTTGCAGGAGCTGAGATCATGAGTGCTGGACATAGCATTTCGCGAGCCTCAATTCTCTTCGCGCGGCGCGTCGGGGGTCCCGAGCGTGACGAGTGGGTTCGGGCGATGGCCGCTGAATGGAATGAACGCGAAACCGGCAAGGTGCGCTGGGCGCTCGGCTGTCTCGGCGCCGTGCTGCTCGACAGGGCGTTCCGTGAGCGCAAGGTCGCGGCGGCCATCGCTCTCTCCGCGCCCGTCATGATCTTGTGCAATACCCTGACGATGAGCGCGATCGCCCCGGCTTTGCGTGAAGCTCATGCCGGTACAGCGGTGTGGATGGCCGCCTATCTGCTCAACCCGATCGCCGTGCCGTTCGCACTTGGTTGGGCAATGCCCTCGCGCGCCCGCACCCTTGCGCTGCTCGCGGGGGGCTTATTCCTGCTCACCCCGCTTGCGGCTTCGACGCTGCTCCTCGGTGTGTCGCCGATCGACTGGGCGCGATTTACCCTTCGCAATGTTGGTGCCGCCGCGCTTCTCTACCCAGCCTCGCTTGGCATATGGGTTGGCGCAGCGAACCTCGGTCGCAGGGTGCGTTTGCGCCGCAGCTTAGTCTGAGGGCGGCTCCCACAGTTCGAGCGGATTGCCTTCGGGATCGTGGATGCGGGCGAAGCTGCCGACACCGTCCATTGCCTCGCGATGGCTGATAGCCACGTCGGCGGCCTCGAGGCGCGTGAGCAACGCGTCCAGATTTTCGACCCGCAGGTTGAGCATGACCTGCCTGCCGGCGGCGAAGTAGTCGCTGTCCCGCGGGAACATGGCGAACACTGTGTCGCCGGCCTCCTGCGTCCAGTTCCAGTTGCCGTCGGGATCCGGCTCGCCCGACTTCGTGGCGACGATCCCGAGATGCTTGCGGTACCAGGCGGCAAGCGCACCCGGATCGTCCGCCCGGAGGAAAAAGCCGCCGATCCCCGTAACCTTTCCGCCGCCCATGCCTGCCCTCCTTGCCGTAATCGCCCGCTAGGCTAGGATTGCGCGGGAGACGGGTAAAGGGGGATTGGGTGCTGGCAAAGCGGATCGGGTTCTGGGCCGGCCTGGCAGCGTTCGCTCTGACACTTGCGGTTCCCGCGCCGGGCTCGATGCCGCCACAGGCTTGGCTCGTTGCCGGGCTGGTGGTGTGGATGGCCTGTTGGTGGATGACCGAGGCGCTACCGCTGACCGCCACTGCGCTTCTGCCGTTCCTCGTCCTGCCCATGGCCGGGGTGATGGACGCGAAGGACACCGCCAGCACCTATTACTCGCCCACCCTCTTCCTGATTCTCGGTGGCGCCTTCCTCGCCCTGGCTATCGAACGCACGGGTCTGCATCGCCGTCTCGCGCTCGGCATCCTCAAGCGGTTGGGGGAAAACGGCGGGGCAATGCAGCTGTTGCTCGCCTTCATGCTCTCCTCGGCGATGCTGTCGATGGCGATCTCCAACACCTCGACCAGCCTCATCATGATGCCGATGGCGCTGGCCGTGCTGGTCGGCGGCGGCTTGAGCGGAGATTCGAAGGAGGGGTTGTCGGGCGCCCTGCCGATGGGAATTGCTTTCGCATCGTCGATCGGCGGCCTTGGCACTATCGTCGGCAGCCCCACCAATGCCATCGCCGTCGCGCTGCTCGACGAAACGGTCGGAATCCACATCAGCTTCGCCGAATGGACCATGTTCGGCCTGCCGATCGTATTCGTCGGCGTCCCGCTGGCGGCATGGATCGTCGGCAAGGTCCAACAGGTCGCCACGCACCCATTCGACGTGCGCGCCGCGCGCGAGGCGATCGACGATCACACGCCGTGGACGGAACCCGAAAAGCGCCTCGTGCCCCTCGTCGCGCTGGCCTTCGTGCTGTGGATGACCCAGCCGCTGTTGGGCCCGTTGCTGCCCGAAGGCGCATTGACCGACGGGACCATCGCCGTGTTGGTCGGCCTCTTGCTGTTCGTCGTCCCCGACGGCACCGGCCGCGCACTGCTCAACTGGGCCGAGGCCGACCGCGCGCCATGGGGCGTGATCATGATGTTCGGTGGCGGGCTGGCGCTGGCCGCGGGCATGGGCGCCTCGGGCTTGGCCGACTGGCTGGGGCAGAGCCTGCTGTTCCTGTCCACAGTGCCACTCCTGATCGTCGCGCTGGCAATCGTCGCGCTGGTCATTGTCGTCACGGAATTCGCCAGCAATGTCGCAACGGCCAGCGGAATCATCCCGGTGGTCGGGAGCCTGATCGTCGCGCTCGGAGTCGATCCTCTGCTGCTCGCGATGCCCGCGGCGCTGGCGGCGAGCTGGGGCTTCATGCTGCCTGCCGGAACCGGTCCCAACGCCATCGCCTGGGCGACCGGCCGTATCCATCTGCCGCGCATGGTCGGCGCCGGCATCCTCCTCGACATCGCCGGCGTGTTCCTGCTGGTATTCGGCTGCTGGGCCGTGGCCGCACTTATCTAGCTTCGACGCGCCGGAACCACGCATCAACCGGTTTCACCGGCAACCATCTTGTCTTTATCCGCGTGGCGCATTATCGGCACCCACGCCGACGTCCGGTGGAGATGCGGTCCTGCGGAGGTTAGGATCGCCAGCGCCCCGGAGCGATCGACCCGCTCCTGCCTTCCTGGGAGCACGAAGCAAGGAAGGAACGCCGATCATGGCCGATCCCGTCAAGCCGCTTACCCCGCGCCGCAAGCCCAAACCGGAAGTCGCCACGGTCGGCGGACACAAGCTCAAACCTTCGACCCTGATGATGGGTTATGGCTACGACCCGGTGCTGTCCGAAGGCTCACTGAAGCCGCCGATCTTCCTCACCAGCACCTTCGTGTTCGAAAGCGCCGAGGCCGGCAAGCGCCATTTCGAGGGCATTACCGGCAAACGCCCGGGCGGAACCGACGGCCTGGTCTATTCGCGCTTCAACGGTCCCAACCAGGAAATCCTCGAGGACCGCCTCTCGGTGTGGGACGGAGCGGAGGATGCGCTGGTCTTCTCCAGCGGCATGACCGCGATCTGCGTGCTGATGATGACCTATTGCGAGGCCGGCGACGTGATCGTCCACTCCGGCCCCCTCTACGCCGCCAGCGAGGGCTTCGTCGCCAAGTGGCTGAGCAAGTTCGGCGTCCCCCATGTCAACTTCCCGGCCGGCGCCACGCGCGAGGAACTCGATGCGATCCTGGCCGAGGCCAAGGCCATGGCCGCCGAGCAGGGCGGCAAGGTGGCGATGATCTTCCTCGAAAGCCCCGGCAACCCGACCAATGCGCTGGTCGATATCGAGGCGGTCCGGGCGGCGCGCGACGCCGCGCTCGACCCGGCCGAAACGCCGATCGCCATCGACAACACCTTCCTCGGCCCTCTGTGGCAGAGCCCGCTGGAGCACGGCGCCGACATCGTCGCCTACTCGCTGACCAAGTATGCGGGTGGCCATTCGGACCTGGTGGCGGGCGGCATATCGGGCGCCAAGGTGTGGATGGACCCGGTCCGATCCTTGCGCAACACCATGGGCGGCATCTGCGATCCCAACACCGCCTGGATGCTGCTGCGCAGCCTCGAGACGCTGGAAATCCGCATGCAGCGCGCCACCGAGAACGCCATCAGGGTCTGCGATTTTCTGAAGGACCACCCCAAGGTCGAGGGGGTCGGCTTCCTTGGCCTCTTGCCCGAGGGGCGGCAGAAGGACATCTACGACCGCCACTGCAGCGGCCCCGGCAGCACATTCAGCCTGTTCATAAAGGGCGGCGAAGCCGAGAGCTTCCGCTTCCTCGACGCGCTCAAGGTTGCCAAGCTGGCGGTCAGCCTCGGCGGCACCGAGACCCTCGCCAGCCACCCCGCGGCCATGACCCACCTCTCGGTCCCCGACGCGCGCAAGAAGGCCATGGGGATCACCGACAACCTGGTGCGCATCAGCATCGGCATCGAAGACGCCGACGACCTGATCGCTGACTTCGATCAGGCGCTGGCGGAAGTGTAAGACGCTGATACGCCGCACGAAAGACAAACCAGTCGTGAAGGGAGTTGGCGCGCCCCGTCCCCCCGGCGGGGCGCGCCGTGCGACAGGGTGTAACTGCCCTGTCGTCTTTAGGCAATCGATCGAATGACGGTGTCGGGTTGAACCCTTTGCCGGCTGGATCGGATCAGGCGACCTTGGCGATCCGGGTTTCGTCCGGAAGCGCGGCAACTGCGTCGACCAGGTCGGCGCTGAGCGCCGAATGGAAGCGCACGCCGGCATGTCCGGGGCGCGACCAGACGATCATTCCCGATACTTCGCGGCGCAGTGGCAGCGAGACGATTATGGTCGCTCCTACTTCGAGACTGCCCGGCGCCCGGATCAGGCAGCCGCTGACCGAAATGTCGAGTATCGTTGCCTCGCGCGGCGTCGCGGGAACGCGGCACAGAACAGGGAGTGCAAGGGCGGACCTCACATCCTTGCGGCGTTCGACCTTCTCGTCGTCAGCCATGCATCACCTCTCCCACTCGCGCATCCGCACCACGCGCAGGGCGGGAAGCGGACGGCCGAACTTGTCGCGAAAGATGTGGCGATCCCATTCCGTTCTGCTGGAGCGACAGTGGAAACCCCGCACCGCCTCCTCGGGCAAGGCACGGGCGAACGCAATGCCGCAGGCCGCGCCGTCGGCCCAGCGAATCTCTCCGAGAACCGCGGCCCCGTCCGGCAATTCTACGACAACCCTCGTACCGGGCCCCAGACCGTCCACCTGGCCCCGCGCCCCACAACCACTGACCGAGATGTCGCGCAAATCCAGTGGAGCGATGCGGGCCGGCAAAGCGACCGCAATCTCGCCAGATGCCTGAATCCGACCGAACTTCCTGCCGTCCATTGCCAGTTCCTTTCGCTCAGGCTGCGATCTGGTGGTCGGTCAGCTGTTCGAAATGGACACCGGCGCTACGTTCCAGCCAGAACAGAATGCCGTATTGCTTGAGGTCGAGGGGCTCGTCGAACTCGACCCCGACATCCGCCGCTTCCATCCAGACCACCTTGCCCGCGACCTCCGCCATACCGCCCAGGTCGATGCACATGGCTTTGCCCGGGGTACAAAGATGTCTGTGCCCGCCCTTGATCTCGAGCCGACATCCCTGGACGGAAATATCCCGTACTTCGCCCTGCAACACGGCCGAAGAACTGAGGCAACTTACCTCGACACAGGTCCCCAGTCGCAGCGTAACCCGTCGTTCCATGGGTGCCTCCCAAGCTGATCCCGTCGACTCAGTTACGGCCGATTGGTTAACATGTTGCTCAGGCCAAATACCTATTCTGCCGATCTCTGCAGAAATCGCGATTAGCCGGCGGGCGCCAGGGCCCGAAGTGGATGGCGGGAACTGGGCGGGGTGTTAGTTTTCCTCTCAGGGCGGCAAGCCGCGAGGCTCCGGGCTATTAGCCCTTCCAGGTGCGCCGCTCTTCAGCCTGGCGCAGCACCTCGTAGGCCAGCGAATAGGCCTGGAAGGCCTTCGCCGCTTCATCGTCCCCCGGCTTGACGTCGGGATGAACTTCCTTGGCCTTGGCCCGCCAGGCCTTCTTGATCGTCTCGAATTCGGCGTCCGCGTCGAGCCCCAGCAGGTCGAGCGCTCGCATCTCGTCGGCCGAGCGAGTCCCATCGCCGCTACCGCTCCAACCGTAGTGCGCCGCCTCCGCATAGCCGGCGTTTTCGCTCTGTTCGCTCTTGGCCCGCGCCGCAGCTTCTTCCTTGTCGAGACCTTCGAAATAGTCCCACTTCTGGTTATATTCGGCTGCGTGGCGCTGGCAGAAATACCAGCGCTCCGCGCTGTTGGGGGACTTCGGTGCCGGGCAATCGCCCGGTTCGTCGCAGCCGTGGCGATCGCACAGGCGCACCTTTGCCGTTTCGCGCGCACCGGCGTAGCCGCGCCAGCGCGGGAAACCCCAATCCATCGATCTGCGGCTGCCGCTCAAGACTGCATGTCCCGTCTCATGATATCCTATGTGGTCTTCCTGGGGACCCCTGCCAAGGGACAGGTTTGCTACACTTTAAGACAAATGCTGCATTGCACAACGCGCGCCAAATCCCATATACGGAGCACCAAGGAGATCCGTTCGTGAGCAAGCAGTTGTCCATTTCCGCGTCGATTTCCGTCCTGGCGACGGCGGCCTTCGTATTGTTGGCGACGCCGAACCTCGAACGTGCGGACAACAGGGGCGCGGCGAACGGTTTCGCCACGCCCGCTCTCCAGGTCTCGCTGCCGACGCACTAGGCGCCGACAGGAGCCCTTAGATCTTTTAGTTCAATACCACGGTTACCGCACGGCGGTTCTGTGCCCATGCGGCCTCGTTCGAGCCCAGCGCAACCGGGCGTTCCTTGCCGTAGCTGATCGTCGACAGCCGCGCCGCCGGGACGCCGAGGCTGACAAGATAGTTCTTGGCAGCGTTCGCTCGCCGCTCACCCAGCGCGAGATTGTAATCGCGCGTCCCGCGTTCGTCGGCATGACCTTCGACGGTGGCACGGATTTGCGGATACTGGAGCAGGTACTGCGCCTGACTGCGCAGCGCCGCGGCATCGTCGCTGTCGATATTGAACTTGTCGGTGTCGAAATAGATCACGTCCTGCCCCGACATGACCTGCTTGAAGTGCGCCTCCGATCCCGGAATCGGCCCGCTCGGCGGCGTGGGCGTCGGCGCAGGGGCGGATGTCGACTCAGGCGCCGGGGGAAGCTGGTCGGGCGCCTTCTTCGCGCATGCGGTGAGGGCCAAGGCGCTGGCAGTCACGAGGGAGATGGTCAGCTTGTTCATCAAACTCTCCTTGAACGTTGTAATGAAAATCCGCCCGGCGACGGCGCCCCCGGGTCGACCCGTACCTGCGAACAACGCATTCAAGGCAGAACCGGTCCCCACGCCGGATCCGAGGCGCCGACGGGCGTCTTGAGGCGCCGCTCGTTGCGGCCGGTCAGGTCCACCTGCCAGATCGAGCTGTCGCCCGAGGTTCCCTGCGCGGTGCGAAAGAACTGGACGATGCGGCCGTTCGGGCTCCAGGTCGGTGCCTCGTCCTGCCACGAATTCGTCAGGTGGCGCAGCCCTCCGCCCGAGGGCGTCATAACGGCGATGCGGAAGTTGCCGACGATGTGCGTGAAGGCGATGAGATCGCCGCGCGGGCTCCATTCCGGTGTTGCGCAGCGCCCGCCGAAGAAGCTGATCCGGCGCTGGTTGGCGCCATTGGCGTCCATAACATAGCACTGCTGGGTGCCCGAGCGGTCGCTCTCGAACACGATCCGGCTGCCGTCGGGCGAGTACGATCCGCCGACGTCGATTCCCGGGGCGTCGGTTAGCCGCCGCGGCGTTCCTCCGCCGACGGGGACGGAGTAGATGTCGGTGTTGCCGTTGACCGCCATCGAATAGAGGATTGTGCGCCCGTCAGGGCTCCAGCGCGGGGCGAAGGTCGGGTTGCCGCTTTCGGTGACCAGCCGCTGCTGCCCGCTGCCAATGTCGTAAACGTAAATCCGCATCCGATCGTTCAGGTAGCTGAGATAGACGATCTGCGAATAGTCCGGCGAATAGCGCGGGGTCAGCGCGGTAGACTGGCCGTTGGTGATGAAACGATGGTTGGCGCCGTCGGAATCCATGATCGCCAGGCGCTTGACGCGGTGATCCTTGGGACCGGTCTCGGCAATATAGGCGATCTTGGAATCGAAGAACGGGCTCTCGCCCGAAAGCCGCGAATAGACGAGATCGGAACACTTGTGCGCCGCACGCCGCCAGTCGGCAGGTTGCACAACCCAGCCTGCCCGCGTCAGCTCGTCGCCAAGTTGTACGTCGTAGAGATAGCAGCCGACGGTCAGCTTCCCATCTGCACCGGCGCGCACGAACCCCTGCACGAGCATTTCCGCCCCGCGCCCCCGCCAGGTGCCGAACTGCGGATTGGTGATGTCGCCATAGCTCGGCTTGGGCAGCGCATCGGGCCCGGTCGGCCTGAACAGGCCGTTGTTCTTGAGATCGTTGTAGACCACGCGTGAGAGCTCGAGCGCCAGAGCGCCGGTTCCGGCGCTGTTGGCAGGCGTCGGCTGTTCCCGGTCGGTCGCGAAGCTCGGGATGGCGAGCGCGAGGTCTTCCCACGCGTTCTCGTCGGTCACCGAACCGGTCAGGCCGCCGTCTTCGACTTGCCCCGCAGCGGATGACGGCAACGGAGTCGAATCCGCCGGCGCAACTTGTGCGACGCTTGGCACGGAGGCCGTGAGCAGGGTCAGAGCTATGATCGTCTTGAAGGTCATTACAGCTTCCTGTCGAAGCGCCAGGCACTCACGCGCTTCCATTTGTCGTATAACTCGTCGGGCAAATCGAAAGGCGCGGCCAGGCGAACGGCACGGATCGCCTGTTCTGCGTGACGCGCCGCCTGGTTTTCGTTCGTCGGGGTGATGCCTTCCTGTCGCACGACGCGCGGCGTACCGGCAAGGCTGCCGTCTCGATTGAGATCGAAGGCGAGTACCGTAACCAGCAGCTCGGCATCGGGGCCCTGCGGCGCCTGCCAATACTTCTTGAGCTGACGATTGATGGCCTGGGAAAGGCTGGCTTGTTCGGCCGGACCGAACGTTGCCGCCGGTGTCCCTGCGCCGCTGCGATCGCCGGCGCTGACGCCCTTGAGAAAATCGTCGCCTAGGCGAGCGCCGCCAGCCGGCTTGCTGCTCGGTTTGGGCTCGGGCTTGCTCCTCGTCGCGGGGCTCGGCTTGGCCTGCGGCTTGGGGGTGGCGGGAGTCTTGGGCGTGGCCGGCTTGGGCGTGGGCCGCTCGATCGCGCGCGGCTGGGGTGCGGGGATCGGCACGCTCGTCGGAGCCGGAATCGGCCGCGGCTCGGGAGCGAGTTCGGGTGCTACCGCTGCTTGCGCGGCGGCGGAAGGGTCGGGCGCTGTGGATTCGAGACTTACCTCGCTGGCCAGGCTCACGGTCATACGCTCGGGGGGCGGGATGATCGGCGCGGCGCGGTTGGCATGCCACAGGAGCAGCGCAAGCAGGGCGACATGGGCGACAACGGCCACGCCGAGCCCGAGCTTTTCCTCCCGCTGAAGATGCGCGATCGATGCCATCCTTCGTTCCGGGCTATGGCGCTTCGGCTGAACCGTTGGTGACCAGCGAAATGCTCCGGCACCCGGCACGGTTGAGTTCGCCCATCACCGCCATCACTCGCCCGTAGTCGATCGCACGGTCGGCGCGTACCGTAATCAGCGGCGCGCTTGCGGTCTCGCAACCGAAACGGCCGACCACGGCAGGCAGCTGACCCGCAGCAACCCGCGAATCGTCGACGAAAACGAAGCCGTTGCGATCAATCGACAGGGTCACCTGGTCGGGCTTCTGGTCGAGCGGATTGGCGCGGCTGTCAGGCAGGTCGATCGGCACGCCGCTGGTCAGCAGCGGCGCGGTGACCATGAAGATGATCAGCAGCACCAGCATCACGTCGACCAGCGGGGTGACGTTGATCTCGGCCATCGCTGCCCGGCGGCGGGAACGGCCGCGGCGGCGCGGAGACGCGGAAGCAAGTCCCATCGCCATCGGTCAGTGCTCCTCCAGCTCCCGCCCGACCTGAGCGTGGACGCGGTCGGCAAAGCGCTGAAGGCGCGCTTCGAACGTGTTCACCCGCTGGCTGAAGCGGTTGTAGGCAATGACTGCCGGGATCGCCGCGAACAGTCCGATAGCGGTGGCAAACAGTGCCTCGGAAATACCGGGGGCGACGACTGCGAGCGAGGAATTCTGCTGCTGGCCGATCTGGAAGAAGCTGTTCATGATCCCCCAGACGGTGCCGAACAGCCCGACGAAGGGAGCAACCGCACCCGTCGTGGCGAGAAAGTTGAGGCGCTCGGCGAGACGGTCAGCCTCGGCGGCGACCTGGCCTTCCATCGCCAATGCCACGCGCCCGGCGGTGCCGGCTCGATCGGCGACGCGTCCACTGCTGCCGGTCGAGCGAGCCAGTTCATCGAGGCCCGCCTTGGCCACGCGCACCGAGGGGTTGGACCGGCGGTCTCCATCCAGAAGACGCTCCGGCTCGCGTGCGCTGAGGAACTGCCGTTCGAATTCGCGCGATCGCCGGCCCACGCTGCCCATCTTCAGCTGGAAGCTGACGATGATGGCCCAGACCCAGATGCTGGCCAGCACGAGGCCCAGTATCACCGCCTGCACGACAATGTCCGCATCGAGGAACAGCTGCAGCGGGTTAAGTCGCGTCGGCGCGGAGATTGCGCCCGAAGCGAGAATTTGCGTGAGGTTCATGTGGTCCCTTGCTCGTCCATCAACTGTGCGAATGCCTCGCGCCACTGGGGCGGCTGGCGGCGCGGTTTTCCGTCCGGTCCAACGAAGCCGACGCGCAATTGTGCCTCGGCCAGCACGCTATCCCCGCGCAGCGCGCGCTGGGCAAGACGGCACGAGGCGGCGCGCAGCTCCACTGCCCGGCTCTCGATCAGGATCTCGTCGTCGAGCCGCGCCGGGCTGAGGTAGCGGATCGACAACTCCGCCACGGCATAGGCCCCTTCCCCACCTTCGTGCGTGCCGCGCTGTTCGATTCCGAGCAGTCGCAGCAACTCGGTTCGCGCGCGCTCGAACCACCTGAGGTAATTGGCGTGATAAACCACACCGGTAAGGTCGGTGTCCTCGAAATAGACTCGCAGAGGATAGCGGTGGGTCGTGCCGTCGAGCATGCCCGAGGGCGGAAGAAGGCACCTTGTCATGGCTCGCGCCTTAGCCGCCCGGCGACTCGGCTGGCAACTGGACAAGAGGTGGAAGGTGCCGGGCTGCCGCTCAGCCGGCGATCATTCGCCCGAGCGGCTTGCCGCCGAAGACGTGGAAATGCAGGTGCGGAATCTCCTGTCCGCCCTCGGTGCCCGTGTTGACCAGCAGTCGGTAGCCCGGCTCGACCAGTCCGGCCTCGCGTGCGACGTGGCCGACGGCGCGGGTCAGGCCGGCGATTTCTTCGGCGGAGGCGCGTGCGGAAAAATCGTCCCAGCTGACATAGGCGCCCTTGGGAATGACCAGGATATGCACCGGCGCCTGCGGGGCGATGTCGTGAAAGGCCAGCGACCATTCGTCCTCGTAGACTTTCTTGCACGGCAATTCGCCGCGCAGGATCTTCGCGAAGACGTTCTGGTCGTCGTAGGGTTGGGTGGCGTCGATGGGCATCAGCTTCTCCGCGCGGCCTTCTCGTCCAGGCCGGATGTGCCCTCGCGCCGGTCGAGTTCGGCGAGTACATCGGCGAGCGCGATGTTCTTCTCGGCGAGCAGCACGAGCAGGTGGAAGAGGACATCGGCGGCTTCGGCGGTCAGCTCGTCGTTGCTTCCCGCCAGCGCGGCGATCACCGTCTCGACGGCTTCCTCGCCGAGCTTGCGGGCGATGACCGGCAAACCGCGGGCGTGGAGCTGTGCGACGTAGCTCGATTCCGGCGAAGCAGAGAGACGCTGCCGGATCGTGGCCTCGAGACGGTCAAGAGTGTCCATGCGGCGCACGCATGGGCACACGGCGCGCGCGCGTCAATCCTCTCCCGGCCCGCGCATCGAAAGCCGGCGGCCAATCAGGACGCCGGCGAGACCGAGGGCGAAGAGGGTGAATTGCGAACCCTCGGGCACTTGCGCGCCGCCGCCGGCGAAGGCCGCGTCGGAGGCGCACAGGAGGCAGGTGCAGAGAAGCCAGCGAAGACCCATGTCAGCGGCATTGCAGGGGTAGCGGACATTTCAAGCGCGGCGAACGGGCTGTCCCGTGCCGGGACCGTAACGAGTGCGCTCAGACGCGCGCCGGCAGCCCCGCCGCGCGTAGCGCATCGTGCGCTTCGGCGATGGTGTGCGTGCCGAAGTGGAAGATCGAGGCCGCCAGAACGGCACTGGCATGACCCTCGGTCACGCCTTCGACGAGGTGGTCGAGCGTCCCCACTCCGCCGCTGGCGATGACCGGTACCGAGACCGCATCGGCAATCGCTCTGGTTAATTTGAGGTCGTACCCGCGCTGCGTACCGTCGCCGTCCATCGAGGTGACGAGCAGCTCGCCCGCGCCGAGTTCGGCAAGTTTTACAGCGTGTTCGACCGCGTTGATGCCAGTCTCTCTTCGCCCGCCGTGGGTGAAGATTTCCCAGTGATCGTGGACCCAGCGCGCATCGACCGAGGCGACCACGCACTGGCTGCCCATCCTGTGCGCGATATCGGCCACCACTTCGGGCCGCGAGACGGCAGCGGAATTGACCGCCACCTTGTCGGCACCGGCGAGCAGCAGCGCGCGGGCATCATCGACCGTGCGCACCCCGCCGCCGACGGTCAGCGGCATGAAACAGACTTCTGCCGTCCGCCGGACGATGTCGAGCAGCGTACCGCGCCCTTCGTGGCTGGCGGAGATGTCGAGAAAGCACAGTTCGTCGGCCCCTGCCGCGTCATAGGCGCGCGCCTGTTCGACCGGATCGCCGGCGTCCTTGAGATCGACGAAGTTGACGCCCTTGACCACGCGGCCATCGGCCACGTCCAGACAGGGGATGACGCGGATGCGGACGGTCATGCCCGCCCCGCCATCGCAATCGCCGCCGCAAGGTCGAGCCGCCCCTCGTAGAGCGCCCGACCGGTAATCACTCCCTCGATCCCCTCGTTGGCATGCAGCGCAAGGATGTGGATGTCGTCGAGGCCCTTGACTCCTCCGCTGGCAATGACCGGGATTTCGACCCGTCGCGCGAGGTCGACCGTCGCTTCGATGTTCACGCCCTTGAGCAGTCCGTCACGACCGATGTCGGTGAACAGCAGGCTGGCGACGCCGGCATCCTCGAACCGACGGGCGAGGTCGACCACGGGCACGTCGGACACGTCGGCCCAGCCCTCGGTCGCGACCATGCCGCCCTTCGCGTCTACGGCGACGACGATGCCGCCTTCGAACTCGCGCGCCATGTCCTTGACGAATTCGGGATCCTTGAGCGCGGCGGAGCCCATGACCACCCGCGCGACGCCAAGGTCGAACCAGCCCTCGACCGCCTCGCGGTTGCGGATGCCCCCGCCCAGTTGGACGTAACCGGGGAAAGCCTCGACTATCGCCTCGACTGCCTCGCGGTTCTCCACCTTGCCGGCGAACGAGCCGTCGAGATCGACCACGTGCAGGTGCTCAGCCCCGGCCTCGGCAAAGATCATCGCCTGCGCCGCCGGGTCGTCGCCGTAAATCGTCGCGCGATCCATGTCGCCTTCGGCCAGCCGCACGACCTGGCCGCCCTTGAGGTCGATGGCGGGGAAGACGATCACTCGCCGCCCCCTTCTCTCGCCATCCACGCGAAGGCGGGGATCGATGGCGATCTCGCGCCTCCCTCACTGGATTCCCGCCCTCGCGGGAATGACGAAAAGCCAGCGGTCACGGCCGCCACTCCAGGAAGCGTTCGAGCAGCGACAATCCGTAGGCCTGGCTCTTTTCCGGGTGGAACTGCACGCCGAGCATGTTGTCGCGCGCCACCGCCGCTACGAGGCCACCGCCGTGGTCGGTCATCGCCGCGATATCGCGGCCGTTCTCGACCGCGAAGTGATACGAATGGAGGAAATAGGCCTCGCCTTCCTCGATCAGCCCCGCCCCGCCATGATGCGGCATCGGCACGACGTCGTTCCAGCCCATGTGCGGCACCTTGATTGCCGGGTCCGTCCGCTCGATCGGTTCGACCTGACCTGAAATCCAGCCGAGACCCAGCGTAGTGCCGTGCTCAAGCCCGCGATCCGCTATGAGTTGCATGCCCACGCAGATGCCGAGGAACGGCACGCCGTCCTGCAGCACGCGCTCTTCCATCGCCTCGACCAGACCGGGAATGGACTTCAGACCCTTGGCGCAGGCCTTGAAGCTGCCAACCCCGGGCAAGACGATGCGCTGCGCGCCGCGCACGAGATCGGGGTCGGCGGTGAGGGCGACGTGCTCCGCCCCGGCAGCCTTCAGCGCGTTGTGGACCGAGTGGAGATTGCCCGCGCCGTAGTCGATCAAGGCGATTGCCTCGGCCATTCAGCCCTTCAGCGCTTCCAGCCCCGGCGCGACGAAGGCGGGATCGAACTCGATGACCTCGGTCTGCGCGACTCCACCGGTGACGAAGGGATCGCTGGCGGCGAGCGCTTCGGCTTCGGCGCGATCGGCGGCGAGCGCGAAGATCACTCCGCCTTCGCGCGGGACCTTGCGCCCCCAGGCGAGAAACTTGCCGGCCCCATGCTGCGCCTGGAGCCAGGCCCGATGCTCGGCAAGGAGCGCATCGACCTTCGCCAGCGGCGCGGTGTACGTGAGCGAGAAGAGGAACACGCCGTCAGCCTCCGAGCTGGCCCTTGGTCGAAGGAACCGCACCGCCCTTCCTCGGGTCGAGTTCGACCGCCTGCCGCATGGCGCGGGCGAATCCCTTGTAGATGCTCTCGCACACGTGGTGGTTGTTGGTGCCGTAGAGCAGCTGGACATGCAGCGTGATACCCGCCGCCTGCGCCACCGAGTGGAACCAGTGCTCGATGAGCTCGGTGTCCCATTCGCCAAGCTTTTCCTGAGTGAAATGGGCCTTCCACACCAGGTACGGGCGACCCGAGATGTCGAGCGCGACACGGGCCAGCGTTTCGTCCATCGGCGAATAGGCGCTGCCGTAACGGCCGATGCCGCCCTTGTCGCCCAGCGCCTCCGAAAGGGCCTGGCCGAGCGCGATCGCGCTGTCCTCAGTGGTGTGATGCTGGTCGACATGAAGGTCGCCTTCGACCTTCATCGTCACGTCGATCAGCGAGTGGCGCGAAAATTGCTCGACCATGTGGTCGAGGAAGCCGATTCCGGTCGAAACCCGGTAGGAACCGGTCCCGTCGAGATTGACCTCGACTAGGATCCGCGTCTCCGTGGTATCCCTGCTGATCCGACCGGTGCGCATGTGCCGCGCTATAGGCAGAATCGGCGTTCAGGCAAGCATTCGACGCTTGACCGCAAGCCCCGCGCTCGCCACCTAGCCGGTGCTATGGCCAACGAAACGCCCGACAGCCTAATACCTTACGACGAGATCGTGCAGGAAGCGCTGCGCGCCGTGGTCGGCCGGGTGCTCGGCGAAGTCCAGGCGTCGGGCAGCGAGTTGCCCGGCAACCACCACTTTTACATCACGTTCAAAACCGGGGCGCCAGGCGTTTCGATCCCGCCGAGCCTGAAGGAACGGTTTCCGGACGAGATGACCATCGTCCTGCAGAACAAGTTCTGGGACCTCAACGTCGACGATCACGGCTTTACCGTCGGCCTGTCGTTCAACCAGGTCCCGGCAAAGCTCGACATCCCGTTTTCCGCGATCACCGCCTTTGTCGATCCGGCGGTCGATTTCGGGCTGCAGTTTCAGGCGGTCTCTGCCGATGTCGCTCCGCCTGCACACGAAGAAGCCGAGAATGACGCGCCGGGCGGCGCGGAACGGGGCGAGCCGCGCGACGTTACTACTTCGGACGACGGTTCGAACGTCGTCACGGTCGATTTCGGCCGCAAGAAATAACCCGGCGGGTGGTGCCCGTGCGGAAGGGGCATAATGGCAGGGAAACTTCGCAATCGCTTGACTGACAGAGGCGGCCGCCGCGTGCGGCGGGCGATCAGGTCCGCGCGCAACGGGGTGAAAAGCGTTCCCGGCCCCAGCACCAACCCCGCGACCAACCTGATGATTGCCGACGTCACGGTTCGCGGCCTCTCGTTCCTCTTCCGCCGCTCGCTCGAGAAGGGCTTGCTGCGCGCTCGCTTCGGCCCCGAGAAGGCCAAGCAAATCGTCGAGGGCAAGACGATGGGACACACCCTCGCCGGCTTCGCCGTTTCGCGGCTGGCGACCCGCTCGGTTCCCGGTTTCCTACTCGTCAGCGGCGGTTTGCTGGGCAAAGCCGTGCTGGACCGGAGCCTGAGCCGCCGCGAATCCACTCGCCGCGGTGACGAAACGCTCGAGAAGATTGCCGAGAACGCCGACGACAAAGAGGCATAAGCTCTGGCTCGCCTCTTGATTTAGGTCCCGCCCCTGCGGCAACAGCGCGCATGGCCGGTACCCCTTTGCTCAAACGCCGCGGACTGATGTTCGTGCTCTCCTCCCCCTCCGGGGCGGGCAAAACGACGATCTCGCACATGCTACTGGCGTCCGATCCCGATATAAGACTGTCGGTTTCGGCCACCACCCGGCCCATGCGCCCGGGGGAAACCGACGGGGTCGACTATCACTTCCTCTCCGATGCCGAATTCGACCAGGCGATCGAGGACGACGGGTTCTACGAATGGGCTCACGTCTTCGGCCACCGCTACGGGACCCCCAAGGGACACATCCGCAGCGCGCTGAAGGATGGGCAGGACTTCCTCTTCGACATCGACTGGCAAGGCACCCAGCAGCTCTACCAGAAGGACAAGCAGGACGTGGTGAGCGTCTTCATCCTTCCGCCCAGCCTCGACGAGTTGCAGCGCCGCCTCTCCGGCCGCGGAACCGACAGCGCCGAAGTGATCGAGAGCCGCATGGCCCGGGCGCGCGACGAAATCAGCCATTGGGCAGAGTACGAATACGTCGTCATCAACGACGATCGCGACACCTGCTTCACCAAGGTGCGCGAGATCCTGAACGCCGAGCGCATGGAGCGCACCCGTCAGACCGGGCTGATCGACTTCGTTCGCGACCTGACGCGCTGATCAGAAATCGGTCGACCAGCTCAGCGCAACCCCTTTGTCGTCGGGCAGGCTGACGTAGTGACCCGGCTGCCGGCGATAGAACAAGCTCGCCGAGCCGTGCCCGCGCAGGAACGGACCCGACCAGGCCAGTTCGCCCGTCAGTTCGCGCCCTTGCGGACTGAGCGAGAGCGAGCGGATGCCATAAGTCGGGCTCAGGGTCGCGTAGCTGTAGTCGACCGGCAGAGTGAGATTGAGTCCGCCGCTCTCGACACGCATGGGCTGCGAAAAGCGTAAGCCGAGCCTGTCACGGGAGGCGAACACGCCGGCCCGGGTCAAGTCGAGCGACCAGGCGCGGCTGACCAGCTTGGAACCGCCGGCTATCGCGCCCGAGACGCGCGCGCGCGTCCAGCCTTGGCGCAGCGCCCCGCCGAGACGCCAGTTCTCGCCGAAGGACCATCCGGCGGCGGCATCGAAGAACAGCGTTTCGGCCCCGCTCAGCCCGAAGGCGTCGTGGAACTTCGCCCCGAGCAGGGTTTCGTCCTCGCGCATCCATGTCAGCCCGAACGCCGTGTCCAGAGCCCCGAAACGGCGGTCGAGCGAAACGCCGAAATCGTGCACCTTGCCGCGGTAACGCTGGCCGCGTTGTTCGGAGGCAAGACGGACATAGCTGGCCGACAACGCATCGCCGCGGTCGGCGCTGACGGTCAGGCCCCACCTGCCGATCTGTTGGCGCAGCGCCAGTGCGGTGTCGACCGATTGGTAGAGCCCCGAATCGCCCGCAGCATCGCCGGCGATGAGGAATGCGGGCCGCTCCTGGCCCTGCAGGTGGGCGACGAGCCCGTCACGCCCCTGAGAGAAGGCGAAACCGACCTGGGTCTTCGGCGAAATCTTGAGCGCCACGCGGCCGGCGAGGACGCGGGCCGTATCGGCATCGTCGCTGACGAGGCGCAGCTGGCGGATGCGCGGCGCTTCGCCGACCTCGCCCCGGGCGTCGATGCTGAAGGCGACGCTCATTTGCTCGTTGCCGCCCGAAACGCTGTGCCGCTGCACGCCAACCGCACCGTAGAGCGGTTCGCGCGGACGCGCCGCGGACAGCGTTCCGGCGAGGTCGACCCCGAAGGCGCGGCGGTATTCGTCAAGTACGACCGACTGCAACGAGGCCGCCGCAGCTGCGTCGCCCATGGCCGGCGAAGTGGCGCCGGTGGTGTCGCCCAGCGCGATCGGCGTGGTTCCGCCGGCAAGGCTGGTGGTGCCGATCGGCTGGAATGCGCGGGCAATGTCGAGAATGCCGCGGCCGTAGATGTCGTCGGTACCAGTCACGCCGGCATCGAAGGCCGAGCGCAGAAGAATATCGACGATCTCCTTGCCCGTCAGCGAGGGGAAGGCCTGGGCGAGCAAGGCCACGGCACCGGAGATCTGCGGAGCGGAAAAGCTGGTGCCGGAGAACAGGTAGATGTACCCGTCGGGATCGACGTAGAGCGTTCCGTCCCGGTAGGTACAGCAAATGGTTTCGCCGCGTGCGGCGAGGTAATGGGTAGGCTGCGAACCGGCGCGGTCGCTGAAGTCCGAAATCACTCCGTTTTCGTCGACCGAACCGGCAACGATCACTCCACCGTTGCCCGCCAGGTCGAGCCCCGCTGCGAATGGATCGAGCTGGGTCGAGCCGTCGTTGCCGGCGGCGACCACGATAACGACCCCGGCGGCGACGGCCCGCGAAATTGCGTCCTTGAGGGAACTGTTCGGCGCACCGCCGCCAAGCGAAAGGTTTATCACCCTTGCGCCATTGTCGGTCGCGTAGTCCACGGAGTCGGCGATCGCTATATCGTCGAAGCCACAGTCGTCCGCGCTGTCGGGATTGTCGGATTTGCAGGTTCCCACGCTGTCGGCGCGGATAGCCAGGATCCCGGCATCCCAGGCCATGCCCAGAACACCGGTGTTGTCGCGCGCGGCTGCGGCGACCATGGCAACGTTGGTGCCGTGGTCGTCGCTCGCGTTCAAGCCGCGGCCGCTATTGCCATCGAAGATATCGCGCGACTTGCTGGAGATGCGTCCGGCGAACTCCGGACTGTCGACGTCGATTCCGGTGTCGACAATGGCGATAGTGACGCCCTGCCCGTTCCAACCGAGGTTCCATGCATAAGCAGCGTTGTGCTGCAGCGGTCCGTCCGATCGGCGGAATTCCACGGTGTTGTACTGCGGCGCGACTGGCAGTGGCGTGGGACTGGGCACCGGTGTTGCGGTCGGCGCCGGCGAAGGAGCCGGCGTGGGGGTGGGAGTGGGCGTCGGAGCCGGAGTAGGCGCAGGCGCTGGGGCAGGCATCGGCAGCGGTGCGGGGGTGCTGTTGGCACCCCCGCCCCCGCACGCTGCGAGCAAAGCGATGGCACTCAGAGCGCTGCCACGGTGCACGGCACGGCGAAAGCTGATGGAACCAAACATCTGCGACTCTCTCCATGCGCGTCGGAAACCGAATCTGTGCGTTTGTCTTTGAACCCCGATGGGAATTCTTGGGCCCGTCCGTCTTGCTCCAATCCGGCGGCAAGGTTACCGTAAATCGCTCAGATTGCTTGAATGGACGGTTAATTCGTTACGAATGAAAGCTGTCGCAACGAGCACGATAACGAGGAACTGTTAATGTCCGAAGCGCTTGAGGCCGTGATCGAAGCAGCTTGGGAGGCCCGCGCCTCGGTTACGCCGGGCAGCGACGACGTTCGCGAGGCCGTCGAGACGGCGCTCGAATTGCTCGACAGCGGCCAGGCTCGCGTCGCCGAGCCCGACGGCGATGGCGGCTGGCACGTCAACCAGTGGCTCAAGAAGGCGGTGCTTTTATCGTTCCGCCTCAACGACAACGCCACGATGGAGAACGCCGCCGCGGGTGCTCCGGCATTCGACAAGGTGCCCAACAAGTTCACCGGCTGGGGCGAAAATCGCTTCCGCGATGCGGGCTTTCGCGTCGTGCCGGGCGCAGTCGCCCGGCGCGGCAGCTTCATCGGCAAGGGCGTCGTGCTGATGCCGAGCTTCGTCAATATCGGCGCATATGTCGATGAAGGCACCATGGTCGACACCTGGGCGACGGTCGGTTCGTGCGCCCAGATCGGGAAGAACGTGCACATCTCCGGCGGCGCCGGCATCGGCGGCGTTCTCGAACCGGTGCAAGCCGGGCCGGTGGTGATCGAGGACGGCGCCTTCATCGGTGCGCGCTCGGAAGTGGCCGAGGGCGTTCGCGTCGGCCAGGGTGCGGTGCTGTCGATGGGCGTCTACCTCGGCGCTTCGACCAAGATCGTCGACCGCGCGACCGGCGAAGTCCATCGCGGCGTCGTCCCGCCTTATGCCGTCGTCGTGCCCGGTGCATTACCCGGCAAGCCGCTTCCCGACGGCAGCCCCGGCCCCTCGCTGTACTGTGCGGTGATCGTCAAGACGGTCGACGCCCAGACGCGCGCCAAGACGGGCATCAACGAACTGCTGCGCGATTAGCGAGAAACGGAACCCTTCGGCCCGGCAACCGTAGAATTTGGCGAACCCACCGGGTTGCCAAGTCTAGCGGGAGCCGCCCATGCGTACCGAAGGAAGCGAAGTCCACGAAACGACCGATGCAGCGCGTGCCGGCTCCACGCCGAACATCGTGCGCTGGGTGCTGGCGATCAGCCTCTTGGCGGCCATCGTCCTCCTGTCCGCAATCTGGATATTCGGGGCCTGGAGCACCGATGGCACGGGAGGCGAAGGCCAGGTCACAACGCAAAGCCGGAGCGAGGGCAGCGATACCGACAGCATCGTCAGCGATAGACCCGGCATGGTGGCCGGCGAGCAGGCCGATACCGTGGCCGTCCCGGTGGGTATCGACGAGGAGAACGAAGCAAACTGAAGGAGATCAGAGCATGCCAGCCAAGTCCAAAGCACAGCAGCAGGCCGCCGGGGCCGCCCTGTCGGCCAAGCGTGGCGATACCAAAGTCAGCGATCTTCAAGGCGCATCGAAGAGCATGTACGATTCGATGTCGGAAGAAGAACTCGAGGAGTTCGCCGAGACGGACCGCGAAGGATTGCCCGAGCACGCAGACGACGACTGATCGCGGCCCGGCGACAGCGCCGCATGCGTCTCAGCGGACCGGGCGCTCGATCGGCGGATCGGCGCTATGCGCCTGCGCATAGCGCTCTGCCGCTTTCATGACCCGCATCATGTTGCCGCTTGAAATCTTTTCGAGATCCGCCTTCGAGTACCCCCGCCGAGCCAGTTCGGTGAACAGCTGGGGATAGCCGCTGACGTCCTCCATGCCGACCGGGAAAGCGTACCACCCATCGTAATCGCCGCCGACCCCGATGTGGTCGATCCCGGCAACCTCGCGGATGTGGTCGACGTGGTCGGCCAGCTCGGCAACCGTGACCGAGACCGCGGGATGCTCTTGCTGCCAGGCCTCCAGCTCCGCGGCGACCTTGTCGGGCTGTTCCTGCCACAGCCATTCGAGACGCGCCTTCTCCGCTGCTTGGTCGGCGAGCCACGCGCGCCGACCCTCGCTCACGAAATCGGCCACGCCCGTGACCATGACGATACCGCCGTTGTCCTTGAGCATCGCGAGCACATCGTCCGGGACATTGCGCGAATCGTTGGTGAGGGCGGCGGAATTGGAATGACTAAAGATAACCGGCGCTCGGGCCACCGCCAGGGCATCGCGCATCGTTTCGGCGCTGACGTGCGACAGATCCACCACCATGCCGAGCCGGTTCATCTCGCGCACCACGTCGCGGCCGAAGTCGGTCAATCCGTGGTGCAGGGGTGCATCGTCGGCGCTGTCGGCCCAGGGCGTGTTGCGGTAATGCGTCAACGTCATATAGCGCGCGCCGAGCGCGTACATCTGCCGCAGGACGCCAAGGCTCGAACCGATCGAGTGCCCGCCTTCGATGCCCATCAGCGAAGCGACCTTGCCCCGCCCGAAGGCCGCCGCGACATCGGCAGAGGAGGTGGCAAGCATCATGCGATCCGGATATTTCGCCACCAGGCGCTTGAGGACGTCGATCTGTTCTAACGTTTCGAGCACCGCCTGGGGCTCGGGCAGCGTAGCCGGGACGTAAATCGACCAGAACTGCGCGCCCAGATGACCCTGGGCCATGCGTGCGAGGTCGGTGTTCATCGCGCTGGTGCCGCCGGTGCGAGCATCGGGCTCATGCGTCGTGTCGGTAAAGTCGAATCCGGCCAGAACATTGCCCCGCCGGTTGCGCAGCCCTTCCGGCACGTCGTTGTGCCCGTCCCACACCGGCGCCTCGCGCAGAGCCGCTTGCGCCGTCTGTTCGGGCGTTTCGGCGGCAAGTGGAGAGGCGAGAAGCAGTGCTGTCGCACATGGAATCAAGCGCTTCATCGTCATTCTCTCAGCAGGTCGGCGAGCGCCATTGCCGCGGCCGGCGCGCGTTCCTTGGCCCCGTTGATCATGAAAACGAACACGTCGCCAGGGCGATCACGGCTCTCTTCGCGATTGCCGCGGTAGGGTAGGCCGTCGGGGGCGTGGCCATTTGCCCAGCTCTGGCAGATCCGGCGCCATCGGTCGAGTTCGTCCTGATCGTAGCCGGTCGGACACTTGGCGCGCATTCCCTGTAGCCGCATATAGGCAAAGTCGGCCGTTCGGTCGGCGATGGGCGTTCGTTCGGGATGGTCGGACCAGACGATCGCCACTCGGGCCTCGCGCGCCAGATCGACGAATTCGGAACAGGCGAAGCTCTCGTGCCCAACCTCGATGGCGTGGCGGATGGCAATCCCCTCCCACTCGCGCGGCAGCAGCGCCAGGAACGCCGCGATGTCGTCTGGCGCGAAGCGCTTGGTGGTGGCCAGTTGCCAGCAGATCGGACCGAGGCGATCGCCGAGTTCGGTCAGCCCCTGGTTCATGAAGCTCTCGATAGCCTCACCCGCGCTTGCCAGCTCCTTGCGATTGGTGACGAAGCGCGAACCCTTGAGTGCGAAGACGAATCCCTCAGACGTCTCGTCACGCCACTTGCGGTAGGACTCAGGCTTCTGCAGGCGATAGAACGTGCCGTTGATTTCAATCGCTCCGACCGCGCGGGACGCGAATTGGAGTTCGCGCTTCTGCACCAGGCCGGCGGGAAAGAACGTCCCGTCGCGCCATTGCGCGTAGGTCCACCCGCCGATGCCGGTCCGGATCGTCATGGCCTCCATCCTAACCGGAACCGAAGCGGGTCCTGCAAGGTTTTTCGCCCGAGAATCGGAATAGGAGAGTTCGCATGGCGATCGAAGCTATCTGGAACGATCAGGTCATTGCGCACAGCGACGATACCGTTGTGGTCGAAGGCAACCACTATTTTCCGAAGGGCGACGTCGACACCTCGCTGCTCGACAAGAGTCCCACCACAACCGTCTGTCCGTGGAAGGGCACTGCGCACTATTACACGATCGATCTCGACGGCGCGCGAAACGAGGATGCCGCGTGGTACTATCCCGAGCCCAAGCCGGAAGCGGAAAAGGTGCGTGACCGCATTGCATTCTGGCGCGGGGTCGAGATTGTGGAGGAATGACGAACGCCAAGGCGCTGATCGAAAAGTTGGCACTGGCGCCGCACCCGGAGGGCGGCTGGTTTCGCGAGACCTGGCGCGCCGCGGCGGCCGAAGGTGAGCGACCGGCGGCAACCGCGATCTATTTTCTGCTCGAAAGCCACCAGCGCAGCCACTGGCACAGGGTCGACGCGACCGAGACCTGGCTGTGGCACGCCGGCGACCCGTTGCTGCTCTCTATGTCCGCTACCGACGCGGGGCCGGTTGCGGAGGTACATCTCGGCCCCGAGGTCCTCGGCGGCGACGCCCCGCAACACGTCATCCCGCCGCACCAATGGCAGGCGGCGGCACCGCTGCCGGGAGAGCACGGCTACACGCTGGTCTCGTGCGTGGTGTCGCCGGCGTTCGAGTTCGATGGGTTCACGTTGGCACCGCCTGGCTGGCATCCCGGCGCATGACCCGCGTCGCCCTGCGCGGGTTGCTTGCTGGGTTCTACGCCGCCGCCGGATATTTCCACCTAACCGTGCCAGGCCCGTTTCTGCGCATCGTGCCTGGCTGGGTGCCGATGCCGCAAACCGTGGTCGCGCTGACCGGCCTTGCCGAATTCGCTGGGGCTGCGGCGCTGTTCCAACCGTGGTCGCGCCGCCTGCGGAAGATCGGCGGCATTGGTCTTGCGCTCTACGCGCTGTGCGTCTGGCCGGCCAACGTCAACCACATGCTGATGGACCTCGCCCGCCCCGACCACGGCTGGGGCCTCGCCTATCACGTGCCGCGGATGCTGGCACAGCCGCTGCTTATCTGGCTGGCGCTGTGGACCGGAGAGGCAACCGAATGGCCGGCGCGACCCGGCCGCGCAAATCGCGCGCGTAGCGACCGAAAAGGCGACGCCTAGTCGTCCTTTCCGGCCACCCCGTAGTTGATCTGCGCGTTGCGGGTCTTCTGGAATTCGGGGACGGTCATGCCCTTCATCGCTGCATAGATGTCGATGTTGCCGACGCCGGTGACCGCGCCGAGCTTTTCGAGCATGAAGAAGATGACCCCGTAATGGATCATGCCGATCCAGTCGCGGGTCCGGACCAGCTTGCGCTCCTCGTCCGTGAGTCCGGCAGCGACCATCGTCGCTTCCTCGTCGGCCTTGAAGCGCTTGCGCACTGCGGGATCGGTCAGCGAGTGCAGGAAGTGATTGAGGCGGAAGCCCTTCACGCTGCGCTCGATGGTGAAGGGATAGGTTCCCTCCATCTTCTCCGCGCCCTCATAGTCCCACGTCGCGCGCTCCCGCGTCTTGGCTGGATCCTCGACCGGGGCGTCGTGGCTCTTCTCCTCGAAAATCATCGTCGCAATCGGGGTCATCGACGGCAGGAAGTAGGTCTTGTGGGTCACTTCGACCTCTTCCGACAGCGCGCCGCGCATCATCATCCACATGACGACTTCGGCGCCTTCCCAGCCGCCGCGGCGGGCCAGTTCGGCGATGGGCAGGTCGAGCAGGCTTTCGGGATCCTTTTCGAGCCTTTCCATGAATTCGTGATCCCAGTCGGGATTGTTGAACCCGCAGCCTTCGCCATGGACCTGGTGGCTGAGCCCGCCGGTCCCCGCAATCGCCACCTTGATGTCCTTCGGATAGCTCAGGATCGCCTGGCGCAGGCTCTTGCCGAATTTCCAGAAGCGGCGGGCGCTGGGCAGCGGTACGGTAAGCACGCCGCAGACGATCGGCAGCAGCTTGCAGGCCCAGCCGTCCTGGTCATAATCGACCATGACCGAAAGCGGCGAGAAGGCGCCGTGGTCGAGCTTCTTGCCCTGGAAGTACGAGAGGTCGAATTCGTTGGCGACCATTACTCGGGCGACGTGTGCAGCGAAGTCCGGATCGCCCTTGATCGCCGGGATGTCGCGCGGACCGCCGCCTTCGTCGGCCGGACCGAATTCCTCGCCCACACCCAGCGCGAAGTGGCTGTAGTGATCGAAGAAGGCCGTCATGTGGTCGTTGTAGATATAGACCAGGACGTCGGGCTTCTTCTCGTGAAACCACGCCTGGACCGGCTCGTAACCTTCGAAGATCGGCTTCCACACGGGGTCGTCGAATTTCTTCGCATCCTTGGCGAAAGCGATGGTCGGAGTGTGCGACGTGGCGACGCCGCCGACGATGGTTGCCATGACAGAGACCTCTCGATGCACCGACACTGCCCGTTCGGCGTGTCCGCAGATTATATCCCATGATGCCACGCTGGGCCGCATTGCGACAAGTCAATTTTCCGCGTGGGCGAATTATTCGCATATCCGAACGAAAGCGGGCGGGGATGCCAAACCAGCCCCGCCCGCTCCGAACCTGTATGGTCGCGGAGCCTAGCCCCGCGGCGCCGCTTAGCTGAGGTGCTTGGAAACCGCAGCCGTCATCTTGAACATCGAGATCTGATCGTTGCCGATCACCGCGCCGAGCTTGGCGTCGGGGTTGATCATGCGCTTGTCCTTGCTGTCCTGCAGATTGTTCGCCTTGATGTGCTCCCAGACCTTGCTGGTCACCTGGGCGCGGGTCATCGGGCCCTTGCCGACGACGGCCTCGAGCTGCGGCGACAGGGTCACGGGCTTCTGCAATGCGTTGTTCTTGGCCATCGGCCTATCCTTTCAGGTAATGATTCGGTGGTGGTTGCTTAGTGCATTTCATCCGTATCGTCCCATTCCTCCCCCCATTCTTCCCCATTTTCTTGGCCTTGGTACTTTCCGGTAAGCACCGCGGCGGCAAGAACGTGGCCCTTCATCTCGGCGAGCAGGTCCGCACGCGAGGCTCCGGGCATCAGCGGAACGCCAGTATCGAGCGCAAAAAGCTGGAAGACATATTCGTGCGCGCTGTCACCGTCGGGCACGCTCGGCAGCAGCCATTCGGAGTTCTGGTGCGAGTTCTTGCCGACCCGGGGCGGGGTTTCGCCCTCAAGCAGCATGCCTTGCTGGGGTCGCAGCCCCCAGACCAGCCAATGGCAAGCGCTTTCTGCACTCGCGGCGTCCGGATCCTCGACGATCAGAACGAGCTCCTGCGCCCCGGCGGGCGGTGTGCTCCACTCGAGCGGCGGGGCCACGGCATCTTCTTCGTCGGCGGTGAAACACGGATCGAGTTCGGCGCCGTTCTTGAACGCCGGAGAGCCGAGCGTAAAACCGCCCCGGCCGATCAATCCTTCGCCAGCCAGGCGGGCGACGGCCAGCTTCGCATGTCCGGCGTGGGGTTCGTCAAAAATGCGCTCGAGCCATTCGGGTACGTCTGCAGCCATGATATCTCCTGATTTACGGAAAGACCTAGGCAGCCCCGGCGCGCACTGCAACCGCGGGACCAACAAGTTGTGCTCCGCCCGCAATAGGGCCGCGTATGGAGGAAAGCCGCCGGCTCCGTCGCCCGCAACGGGCGAAGCCGGCGCCTCAGGCCGCGCCGAGCATCCGTTCGAGCTTGCTCAGCGCGCGGTGTGAGTACGATTTTGCGCGGTTGTTCTGCGGATAGAGCCGGGGCGAGGCTGGGCGCAGGCCGATCTTGCGCAAGCGCCGGTTGAAGCGGCAGGCGTCGGCATGGTGGCAACTCCATTCGCTTCGCCAGGTGATCGACAGCGAGACCGAGACGTCCCCGTGCACTTTGACGTGGTGCGGGGCGAGGATCGGGACGTAAATTGCCTCTCCGGGGGCAATCGAGATCGCCTTCCCGCGCGCCGCCCAATCGTCCTGCCACGGTAGATTGCGCGGCCCGCCGGAAAAATACTGCTCGAAGAACGGATCGCCGATGATGTCGGGGTCGGCGGCGGGAAACAGGGTCATCGTCTTGCTGCCGCGCGCCTGGAACAGGATGTTGTATTCGGGATCGAAATGCAGCGGAGTCACGGCGTCCGGGCTCGAGACGAAGATGAAACCTTCGAAACGGAACATCTTGCCGGTCTTGGGCGCGACCAAGGGCTCGATCTCGGACAGGACATCGCGCATCAGCCTGGCATAGGCCGGGTCCTGCTCGACGTACTTGAGCAGCACCCACGAACCGCATTCGTTGATCCGCTCGATCGTCTCGCGCACACCGAGACCGTTGGACGGCGTCTCGTCGTAACCGATGCCCAACCTGAGGCCGACCGCGGCATTGTGCTCGAGCGTTTCGGGGCGCAGGCGGTCGGCAAGATCGGCAAGCGCATCGAGCTCGAGCAAGGGGTGCCTGGCAATGGTGTGGGTCAGATGCTGCGGGACGAGCGGATAGGCCGAAGCGAAATCGGCGAGCGCGCTCTGGGTGAAGGCCTGCTGGTGCATGCGCGGGGAATTACGCCTGGCAAGGTAAAGGGAAAATAACCTCGGCCACGCGGGTTGTGTGCGTGTCCCCGTGCGGGACAATTTCGCGAGGCGTTGAGCGATTGACTGCGCCGAAGCGACGATGCAGCTTCGCGCCGTGGCACGCGAATTCACTACCTTCTCTGCCTTCTGGCCGCATTACCTGCGCGAGCATTCGCGTCCGCAGACGCGCGCGCTGCATTATCTGGGCACGACCCTGGTCGTCCTACTGGTCTATTCCTTGTGGTTACCGGCCGGTGGCCGTGGCTCCCGACGATCCTCGTTCTCGGCTACCTGTTCGCATGGATCGGCCATTTCGGCGTCGAGAAGAACCATCCGGCCACCTTCACTTACCCGCTGTGGAGCCTTGCCGCCGATTTCCGCATGTGGGCGCTATGGCTGACCGGACGGCTTGGGCCGGAGCTGGAGCGCGCTGGCATACGCTAGGCGAAGCGGAAGCCCGACACTGCGGCGGCCAGGACTTCCTCACCGAAATCGTGCGTGCCGGGCTCCTCCGACGCGCCGGCTGCAACCATCAAGGGCAAGAGGTGCTCGGGCCGCGGGTGGCATACCTGCGCATAAGGCGCCTGTTGCCAGTGAGCGAGCAGGCCGCGGCGCCCCTCGCCATCGCGCCCTGCGGCATCGACCAGCCAGCGATCGAACTCCGCCGCCGGTGCGGTGACAGCCGGGTTGCCGTAAGCGCGCAGGTTGTGGAAGCTCATCCCCGAGCCGAGCACTAGCACACCCTCGTTGCGTAAGGGCGCCAATGCGTGCCCCGCGGCGAGATGCAGCGCAGGATCGAGCGATTGGTGAAGGCTCAGCTGCACCACCGGCACATCGGCTTGCGGCCAGGCCACGGCCAGCGGCACGAACACCCCGTGGTCGAAGCCGCGCTGAGTCTCTCGCGCCGTCGGCAGGGCGGCTTCGGCAAGCAGACCCTCCGCTCGCTCGGCCAGCCACGGTGCGCCGGGTGCAGGCCACTGGATATCGTAAGTGGACGGCGGAAAACCGTAATAGTCGTAGAGCAGCCCGGGGTGGTCCTCGCCCGCAGTGACCGTGAAAGCCGGCGCCTCCCAGTGGCCCGAGACAATCAGGATCGCCCGCGGCGGCTCGGGCAGCGTCGCGGGCAGGTTTGCGAGGTAACCTTCAAGGCCATGCCACATCGGGCGCATGTCGCGCATCCACGGCCAGGGCCCGCCGCCGTGCGGAATGAACAGCGCGGGCTGGCGAATGTCGGTCGTGGCGCTCACGGACGGGCCGGTTCGATCGGCGGCCGCTTGTCGGTGTAGGCGCAGCCGGTGCGAAGCTGGCCGAGCACCTGGAGTGTCGCGTTGAACGGGTAAGTCCGATCGCTCATCCCGTCGCTGCAATCGCCGGGGGTGATGCCCAGTGTGAAGGGCATGCCTTTGTACTCGCCCGAGTAGGACAGCCCGCCGCGTCCGCCAAAGCGCTGCACCGTGAACGTCGCGCCTTCCTGGTCCTCGGGCGTCGAGTAGGTTAACGTTTCGCCGGTGACCTCGCCGCCCCAGAAGGGCTCGGTCCCCGTGAACTTGACCGTCTCGTCGGCAGCAATGCCGTTATAGGGCGCATTGTCGCCCGGATCGCCTGGCGCAGCGGCCCCGTCCAGTGCGGTCGACGTCTCATCTTGGACGGCGGATTCGCTTGAAGCGTCCGAACTGCCACAAGCGGCGAGAAGAAACGCAGGTGCCAAAACGGCTACGAGGCAAAGGGGTGTGGTCATGGTCCGAACCTAGGACGGTGGGGCGGTTTCGCAAAGGGTTTGACGTGCGGAACCTCGATGGTGGGCGCGCATTTGTCCTGTGGATGGGGCAATCGGAGTCGCCTTGATGAAACCCCTGTACGCTTTCGCCGCGCTCGTTCCCGCCGGAATGCTGCTCGGCTTCGTCGGGGGCAAGGCTTCGCATCCGGAAATGAAGTTTCACCGGTCGCAGATCTTGCCGGCGTCGGTCATCGAACACGCCGACCGGATCGAGCCTTACCGGCCGATCTACGAAGCCGGACCGCAGGACCTCAATCCGAGAGGCGTCAGCTATCGCCCCGACCTCGATTACAGTTTCGAGTACTACCCGCCGCAGGACGTAGCACCCTTGCCAGCCGAGACTTGGCAGGAAGCCGACTACGCCAGTGCTCCCGAACCGCTCGAGGCAAACTACGGCGACCCGCACGTCACTGTCCACGTCGGCAGCAGCATCGATCGCGCCGCGGAGCGCGCCGCGGAGGCGGCCAAGGACGCCGCCGAAGCGGCGCAAGTGCCAAGGCCCGAACAGATCGCGCCGGCGGCGCCCGATGCGCCGCACGTGGACCGGACGGATCCCCTGGCCTTCCAGCAGGTCCCCGCGATCGAAACGGAATCCTTCTGAGCTCTTCTAGGCGGCGCAGCCCTCTATCGCACGCCGCACGCTCTGCAGTTCGTGGGCCGCTTGCTGGGCGAAATCACGACTGGCGTCGATACGCAGCGACTCAAGCCCAAGCGTCGCCCAGCCGACGAGGCGCATGGTCGGGCTGGGAAGCGAGGATATCGCGTCGTTGCCAGGTCGCCAGCTGTCGAAAGCAATCAGTGCCTGCGCCCAGCGCGCACCGGGATCGGTCCAGCTTCCGCCAAGCACATTCTGCAACAGGCAGCGATCGGCTTCGCCCGCGACCAGTGCCACTTGCCCCCTCGTGCCCGGTAGCAAACCCTCGTCGCTCGCGCCCGCGACCTCGCCGTCACGGTCGGCATCGTCGTAGATCGGGCCGGCCGGACCGACGACGAGGTTGCGCACCTCCTCCGCCGCCGCGTGAGCGGTGACAAGATCGGTCGCCGTCTGCCATTTCATGACTGCAGCATCGAGCGTATCGAGCCGCAGCGCCAGGGCGTCGCCCGTCGGCGCCAGCTGGCCGGCCGGCGCCTGATCCTTTGTCGATCGATCTTCGTCGGTTTGCGAGCCGCAAGCCGCGAGCGCAAGCAGAGCGGCGGCCGACAAGAGGCGCGTCTTAAGCGCCATCGCCCTCACCTTCTCCATCGTCCGCACTGGAGGCGGAATATAGCAGAGTCTGCAAGGTCGAGATTTCGGTTTCGCCGCCGTCTATCCGATCGATGACCGCTCGGGCCGCCTCGGCGCGCGTGCCCCCGTGCGGGTTGTAGGCCACCGGGATGAGATTGTAGCGCGCCCGCTTGAGGTCGCCGGTGGCCAGTTCGTAGCCGGCCAGTTCAAGTCGTAGGCCGAGATCGAATGGCGCCAATTGGGTGGCTCGTTCCAGGCCGTGAACCGCGTTCTCGTCGGGCTTCACGCCGCGCTCCGCGAAGCTGCGAAAATTGTAGATCAGCGGCAAAGGGTTGTCGTTCTCGAGGTGGTTGAGCTTTACGAAGGGCTGCATGGCTGCGGCGAAGGCGGCATCCGCGGCTTCGGCGTCGGCAGCTTCCGCCTTGCGAAACAAGGCATAGCCCTTTTGAACGAGCGCGTTCTTCGCCGAAGGGTCGACGGCCAGAGCCCGGTCCGCTGCCGCGATTGCCCCGTCGTCGTTGCCCGCGTCGAATTCGGCCTCGGCAAGTTCCGACAGGACTGCCGGATTCTCGGGGTAGCGAGCTGCAATCTCGCGCGCTTCGGCCAGAAGTCCGGGCGCTGTCTCGCTGTCGACACCGCGCTTGGAGCGCATGCGGACCGGCAGAATCTCGGCCTCGCCGGGCGAGACTTTGCGCACGGCGACTTTGCCGATGGGCAATTTGTCGGGCGGAACAATCGCGGTGTACAGCCGCTGGCGGGTGTATTTGTCGAGATCCTTCTCGAGCTGTTTCAGATCGCCGAAGGCCTGTTCACCGGCCGACACCGAATCGACGCCGTTGGCCAGCAGGCTGACGTATTGCCGCAGTTGTCCGCCGCGCTCCGGATTCATTGTCAGAAAATGATAGAGTAGCCATGACTTGCCGTAGAATGCGTCATAACCGCTGTTCTTGCCGTCCGCGTAATGCTCCGGATCGAGCAAGTCGTGCGCCCGCACGTCCCGGGCGTAGAAGATTTCGTCCACTCGGTGCATCGCCGGCATGCCGAGGCGAACGCCGCCGTCCTTGGGAAACTCGGAACTGGCGAAGAATTCCGCGCCTCCCTCGTTGAGCCAGCGCGGCGTCGGGAAGCTGGAATTGGAAATGAGGAAGTGGTGGGCGTATTCGTGCAACAGCACGATCATGGAGAAATCTTCGTCGCCGTTATTCATCCTGACGGCGGGAACGAATGCGACCGAACCACCGGCCCGGGGAATGTAGAAGCCGGCGATGTTGTTTGCTTTCTCGCCAGCCAAGCGGCGCACCTCGCGTTCGTTCTTGACGACATAGACGGTCACCCGGTTGGACGGGCTGGGCGCCGGCTTGTGGGTTCCGGTGACGAGTTCCAAGGCCGAGTGGTAGAGTTCGAGCCGGGTCGAAAACTGGCGGATGTCTTCCTCGTCGTCATCCGCATAGACAACGAAGTGTGCGCTCTGCGATTCCAGCCACTCGGCATGAGCAGGCCCCGCGCCGGCAAACAGCGCCCGCCCAGCACCGCGAGTTGCCACAGCTTCCTCATTCCGCGACTCCCGAATTATCCTCTCCCGCAAGGAAGTTAGCGCAGGTGCAGCCGCGCGCAAGCGTCAGGTCCGACCTCCGCTTCCGTCCGTGCGTGCGGATGCAGCGAGCTTTGACAGGCTCACCCGCCGAGGCGTAAGTCGATCTCGGATCAGTGCGCATCTGAAAGGACCTGGCGATGATCGAAATCGACCTGTCGGACTCCGAAATCGTGACGCTGCGCCCGCATGGCCGGCTGAGCGAAGAGGACTTTACCAATCTCGCCAAAGCCATCGACGAGCGAATCAACGAAACCGACCGGGTGCCGAATCTGGTCATACGCGTCGACGGGTTGCCGCATTGGGACAGCATCGGCGCACTGGCTCGTCATTTCCACTTCGTGCAGGTGCACCAGAAAGTCGTGCGCAAGGTCGCCATCGTCGGCGATTCTCCGCTGCTCGCGTTCGCGCCGGAAATTGCCGATCACTTCGTCGCCGCGCGCATTCGCCGCTTTCCCGCCGGCAAGCTGGCGGAAGCGCAGGCTTGGGCCCGCGCCGAAGGGGACGATTCGGGCCACTTCGAGGAGATCGAAGGTCTCCCGCGCGACGTTATCGCCTTGCGGGCGGTCGGGGTGATCACCGGCGACGATTACCGCGATACATTGATGCCGATGGTCGAGGAGCGGCTAAAGACCCACGACAAACTCAAGTGCCTGATCGTGCTGGGCGAGGAATACGCGACCTATACCGGAGACGCCGCCTGGGCCGATCTTCGGCTCGGGTTGAGCCACTGGAACACCTTCACGCGGATGGCGCTGGTCACCGATATCGGGTGGATGGCCAAGGCCGCGCGGCTGTTCTCACCGCTGATGCCTCTCGAGGTCGAAGTCTTCGGGCTCGACGCGATCGAGGATGCCAAGAGCTGGATCAAGCGCTAGGCGCAAGACAAGCCCGGCGGGGCAAAGCAGAATTTCCGGCCGGAGGGAGCGCCAGATGGACAGGGCGGAAGGCGCTGCGGAGCAACTGTTCGAAGGAGCGCTCGGGTCGCCCTTGCGCAACCTCGGCGCCGCGCTCGCTTTCGTAGCCGCTGTCTGGGCGCTTGCCACGACCGGCTTCGTACTCTCGGGCTGGACCTGGTCCGACGCGTTCTACATGGTCACGCTGACGATCTTCTCGGTCGGTTATGGCGAAGTACACCCGATCGACACGGCCTGGCTCCGGGCGCTCGACATCGCCACGATTATTCTCGGCTGTACCGGCATGATCGTGCTCACCGGCGCGTTGGTCCAGGCTTTCACGCACTATCAGGTCACTCGTCTTCTGGGATTGAATCGCATGCACAACGAGATCCACAATCTGTCCCGGCACACCATCATCTGCGGGCTAGGGCGGATCGGATACCGTCTGGCTGCCCAGCTGCACACGGCGAAGAGCCCTTTCGTGGTGATCGAGCGCGACCCGGCCAAGGTCGCCGAAGCGCGTGGACTTGGCTATCTTGTCATCCAGGCCGATGCGACCGAGGAAGATGCGCTCAAGGAGGCGGGGATCGACCGCGCAAAGGTTCTCGCCAGCGTGTTGCCCAACGATGCGGCCAACGTGTTCATCACGCTTTCGGCGCGCAGCCTCAACACGGCGATCGAGATCATCGCCCGCGGCGAGGCGCCGACCACCGAAAACAAGCTCATTCATGCCGGGGCGAACAAGGTGGTGATGCCGACCCACATCGGTGCCGAACACATCGCCGAGCGGATCCTCTATCCGCACACCGACCGGCTGATCGAAAAGTCGCCCCGACTGCAGGAACTGCGCCGCAGTCTCGAAGATTTCGGACTCGAGATCGAAGTCGCCGCAGCGGCGGACGGCGGATCGCTGACCGGCAAGACCGTGGCCGAGGCGGAAGCGCGCGGCGGCGGAGCATTCTTCATAGTCCAGATCGACCGTCCGAGCGGCCCCGTATTCCCGCACCCACCCGGCGACTTCACGATCGAAACGGGCGACCGGGTGGTCCTTGTCCTGCGCGGAGACAGGGTCGAGGCGGGGACAGTCTTCGCGGTCCCGGCCGAGCGGGGGCACCTCGACGAGGGTCGCGCGGACTGACCTGATCCGCACAGGGGAAACTCAGGTGACTGCGGTGAGCCGGAACGGGGACGAGGCCGGCCCGTTGCAGCCGCAAGGAGAAACCTCGTGACAGACAACAAGCGCGCCAAACATCCCACGCAAGCCGTTACCGGGCAAGATCGCACGAACGAGCCGGAGAGTCTCGTTCCCGAAGAGGAGCGCGGCGCGGGTGGCGGGGGACCTTACGAACCGGAGCACGCCGACAAGAAATTTCACGGCGGGCAAAGCAACGCGGCCTATCACGGCCACGGACAACTCGGCGATAATGAGGTCGAGGGGCAGGACAATCCCAACGCCCCGAGCGAGGATCCCTGAACTCCGCCCGGAGCAGCGAACTTCGTGGGTCGGCCTGGGCCAGCCGGCCTGCCGTCAGCGACCCTCGCCGATTTCATAGCGGGCGCGGCGGGCGGCTTCTTCGTCGGCTTCGCGTTCGCGGCGTTCAGCCCGCTCGACCTCGGCCTTTTTTCGGTCAACGAGGACCTTGCGGGCCTGATCGGCCAGCGCGCGCCAGGTCCGCTCGGCGCGCAGGTTGCGTTCGCGGACGTTGTCGAGCGTCGCTTCGCTGGCTTCGGTAGCGGCCTTGTTGGCCTGCTGGTCGTAGAATTCGAACGTCTGACTCATCGGTGGGCTCCTCCTGGTTGACGGGATCAGGCCCCTCCCCCGCGCTCACCTGGCGATGAGCCGCGGGGGAGAGTCACCGAAGATCAGTCGGCGGAGGAAAGGTTGATTGCGCTTTCCTTGCCGTTGCGGCCCATCTCGACGTCGTAGTTGAGGCGCTGGTCCTTATCGAGCGACTGCATGCCGGCCGCCTGGACGGCGGTGATGTGCACGAAGCTGTCGGCCGAGCCGTCGTCGGGCTGGATGAAGCCGTAGCCCTTGTCGGTGTTGAAGAATTTCACGGTGCCAGTCTTGGCCATGGTGTTTCCTTTCAAGAAACGAGGTTGTTTGCCCTGACGCGACAGGCGCCAGGGGTCGTGCGTCAAATCGTCAAATGAAAGGAAGTCGTCGTCTGGTTTGCGCCAGGGGCAAGGCCGATGGCGGTCGTCAAAAGCCGAAGTCCGTCGCAAATTTCGACGTCAGCGCAGCGGCAATAGCACGGCTGCGCCGATACGCCTAATCATTGCTCGCAGGCACGCTATGCGCTGCCCGTCAGACCGCCGGCGAAATGACGGGCTTTTGCCCGCGAAGGGGCCTAGGGCGATGCGGGGCACCCGCCCCGATGGAAAAAGACCATGGCCAAGAGCCAGAAGAAGTCGAACCGCGAAGTGCGCAAGCCGAAAGCGGAAAAGCCGCCGAAACAGAACGCCAGCCAGCCCAGCCTCAAGCCCGGCGGGATCAAGGGGCTGGAGAACATGAAGAACCGTTAGGGCTCGAGCCCCTTGCGGCCCTTCTGCCGTGCTTCCTGCGCGGCGATCGCCGCGTCGAGATCGGCAATCCGCCGCCGCTCGTTGCTGTCTTTCGGCAGGCCCTTGAGGCGGCAGGTCGCCCACAGCGACTTGCGTTCCGAGTGCAGCGCCTTGAGGTAGAGATCAGCCATTAGCGCTGGTGCCGGTCGGTCTTGCCGAAGTGACTGTCGAGCAGCGAGAGCATCTTGGCCCCGGCCTTGCGCGCCGCGGAATCGACGTCGCTGGCCTCGGCGGTGACGACAACCGGTTCCTCGCCGCGCGGACGGGCCTCGATCTTGCACTGCTTGTCGTCGGCACCGCCCTTGGCGCCGTTGACGTCGACGACATAGACTTCGACATTGGTCAGCCGCTGGGCGAACCGAGCGAGGCTGCCGCGCACTTGCGCCGCGATGCGCGATGCGACGTCTTCGGTGCCCATGACGCTGCTGTCGGTATTGAAATGTATGTCCATGGTCGGGAATGCGCTCCTGGCCGGTGATCGGCCCTAGTCGGGTGCGGTGTAGCAGCCGCACCCGGAATGCGCCACGAGAAGCGTCCGGTCGCGCCCGGCGCGCGCTTCAGTCGCGGGTGATGGTCTCGTCGATCGTCGCCACGGTCAGGCCGAAGCGGCGGACCTTCATCACATTGTGCGCCTGCTGCCCGCCGGGCGCCAGGGTCAGCTTCTGGCGGAAGGGGAAGCCGTCCTTGTCGCTGTAGGCAATGTGCAGCACGCCGCGCTCGAGCGTCGCCACCACCGGCCCCTTGGCGTCGCTCAGCGTCCCTTCGTAGCGGCCCGGCGCGACCTTGTGCAGGCGCCACTGCCGCACCCGGTCCTTGTCGCCCTCGATCTCGACCGTCTGGTCGAGCACCAGGACGCCGTCCTTGTCGACTTTGCCGAAGCTCTCGACGTGAGTGGCCTGCGAGGGCGAGAGCACTTTCTTCAGCCGTCCCTCCCCGGTGGTGCGTCCGGTGAAGAACGCCAGGGGATCGAACGCCGTGGCGGCCGGCGGAGCGGCCTGGGCCGGCGCCGCGAGGAGGAGCGCGGCGAGAACGGCGAGCGGGGCGATGCGGCTGGGGCGAAGTGTGATATGCGGTCCTTCGAACGATGCGAGGACCACTGGTAATGCCCGACGACGATTACGTCTATGACGAGGACAGCGGCGAGTGGATGCCGGCGTCCGAGTTGGCCGCCAAGCAGTCCGCCCGCGAGCAGGCCGAGAACGCGGCCGACACGGTCGAGGTGCGCGACGCGGTCGGCAACCTGCTGGCCGACGGCGATCAGGTGACGCTGATCAAGAACCTCGAGGTCAAGGGCGCGGGGCGCACGCTCAAGCAGGGCACGCTGATCAAGTCGATTCGGCTGACCGGCGATCCGCAGGAGATCGACTGCCGCTTCGAAGGCATCAAGGGCCTGGTGCTGCGGGCGGAGTTCGTGAAGAAGCGGTGAGCCGGCGCCCGCGGATCAATCGGGCATCGGCATGTCGAAGCGGGTGACGCTGTCGCTGAGGAAGCGGCGCATGAGCTGAAAGCCGTCGGCGGTGAGCTCGACCAGCTTGAGCCGCGCGTCCTCGGGCGCGCCGAAGCGGCGCAGCAGGTTCTTCTTCTGCAGCACGGCGATCCACCTCAGCCCGGTCGCCTGGGGCACGTTCGCGGCGAGGCACAGGCTGCTGGTCGAGGTCCGCCGCCCGATCACGCGATTGATGAACAGGTCGAGCATCATGTCCCAGGCCGGCTCGGCGAACAGATCGGCATCGAAATAGCGCGAGCGGAACTGCCGCGAGCGATAGATCGAGCCGGCGATCATGCGCAGCTTCTCGTCGCTGAAGCCGAGCGAACGCGGCGCGCCGGGATCGCTGGCCGCGCGCGCCTCGAGCTCCGCCACGCGGCGGGCGAGCTGGTGCAGGTTATCGATGAGCGTATCGCGGTCCTCTTGCGAGAACGGCGCGCCATTCATGGAACTCACGTGCAAGACCCGTTTCCGGCCTGGCGCCGGTATTATGGATAGCGCTGCGGCGCGCCGGTTTCGTGTCTGCAGTATGGGTATCGGGGCCACCCGGGGCAAGGGTGAAAATGAGCATTTGCTAATCCTGCCGCACCCACGGCGGGCGCCTAGCTGCGCCGCCCGTCGCTTTCCTTGGCCACGCCCTTGAACGGTTCGCCGTCGCTCTTGACGTCCATGAACTCGCCCGCGTCGGCGCCGTCGGAACGGTCGCGCTTGGTCCATTTGCCGGTGGCCGGGTTCTTGACCTGGGTGCGGTCGTCGACCGAACCGATGCGATAGCCTTCGCCTGTGTTCTTCGCCATTTCGCGTCTCCTTACGATAAGGGAATCAACGAAGAGTCCGGCGGTTCCGGGGGTGGCACGGCCCGGAGCACGCGCAGCGGGTCGCGCGCATCGGGGCGCAGCGGCAGGTTGACACAAGCGACACCTTGTCACCCACCCTCGCCTGCCCCGAAACCGCACAAATCCGCCATTTCGGGCTGGTCCGGCATGGGTGACAGATCCGCGGAATCGGCGAAGGAACGCGCCTCGGCATCCGCCGCGGCGCTCTCGCCGCCGGCCTCGATGCGCTCGATCAGCGCCGCGAAGCGCTGCCCGCTGCGCAGCGCGGCGGGCTGGTGGCTGCCGATCCCGCTGGTCTGCGCGCTGCCGACCATGTTGAGCAGCGCGACGGTGAGCCGCTCGTCGTAGCGGCGCGAGGTGCCGACGAGCTCGCCCTTGTAATAGTGCGGCACCTCGATCCCGTTGAGCGCGCGTTCGAGCGCGGCATGGGCCAGGTTGTCGTAGCTGTGGTGAAACGCCTGGTTCCACGCCGTATCGAATTCCTGGCCCTTGAGCCGGCTGCGCAGGCGATAGGCCGACTGGCGGCTCATCCCGACGCTGCGCGCCGCGGCGCTGACCGAATGCGTGGCCGAGAGCGCGCGCAGGAACGCGGCCATTTTCGGCGGCGTCCAGCGCTCGCCGGAGCGCGGAGCGGCAGCGGTGGGGGGATCGGCGGCGTCCGGGGCAGACGACGCGGCGGGCGTGATCGGGCCTTGGTGGGTCATCGGGCAGGATAGGCCACAAACCGGGGCGTGTAGGAAAGTGTTTTTTGCGGGCGTCGGCGTCTCGGGCGGCCCGGCCGGGTTCCTGGGTCCCTGTTCCTGTCACCCCGGACTTGTTCCGGGGCTGGTGCTTGCTTGCTGCGTCGCGCGATGCCGGGAAAGGGAAGCACCGCCCCCGGAACAGGTCCGGGGTGACCCGGTAGGGCGGTGGCCCGGGAAAGTTGGTGACCTGGTGGCGACCTTGAAGGTTCAGGCCGCCCGCAGTTGCGGCGCGGCCGCGCGGATCACCCGCAGCGCGCTGCGCAGGAAGACCAGCGCCATCAGTCCGCCGATGACGATGTCGGGCCAGGGCGAGGCCAGCCACCAGACCAGCGCGGCGGCGAGCAGCACGCCGCAGTTGGCGATCACGTCGTTGCGCGAACACTCGAAGGTGCTCGCCATGTTCACGTCGTGCGCGCGGAAGCGCCACAGCAGTCGCAGGCAGGCGAGGTTGGCGGCGAGCGCCAGTGCGCCGAAGGCCAGCATCAGCGTGGAGCTCGGCGGCACGCCGCTCTGGATCTTGAGCGCGACATTGACCGCGATGCCGAGGCCGAGCGCAAGGATCACCACCCCCTTGAGCGTGGCCGCCCCCGCCTTCCACCGGTCCGACCGCGCGAGGGCATAGAGGCTAACCGCATAGACCAGCGCATCGCCGAGCATGTCGCTGGCATCGGCCATCAGCGCGGTGGACCCGGCGATCACGCCTGCGCCGAACTCGAACACGAACATCGCGGCGTTGATCGCGAGCACGATCACCAGCACGCGCCGCTGGTCGCGCTGGCGGGCGAGATGTTCGAGCGTGGTCGACTTGGCGGAGCAGCAGTCGGCGGACATGGGAGCTATGTGGCCGCGCGCTCCGGCAGGGGCAAGATCAGTCGATGATCTCGGGCCCGCCCTCGGCGTCCAGCCGGGCGAGGAAGGCCTTCATCTCGGCGAGGCGTTCGGGCGGGTGCGGCTCCCAGCTTTCGACCTCGCCGACGATCCGCAGCGGTTCGCGGCTGCGGTAGGATTCGGTCGGGTTGCCGGGGAATTTCCTGTCGGTGAGGTTGGGATCGTCCTCGAACGCGCCGGTCGGCTCGACGATGTAGATGCGCTCGCGCCCCTCGCCCTTCGCCAGCTCGCACCCCCAGGTCGCGGCGTCGAGCGTACCCGAGAAGTAAATCCACGAAAGGGTGCGGTCGGCGTAGTTGGAGCGGTTGCCGGGGGCGAGCAGGTCGCCCGGCGCGAGGTCGGCGCGGGTGCCGTGGTAGAACGGGCCGGTGGAATCTTTGGCATAGGTCATGGCCATAAGTCCGGCTATTCGCCTTCAAGGGGCTTTAGTGGTTCGATCGGATCGAAACCCTTCGTTCGCTTGAAGCGCATTTCATGAACAAAGTTTCTCATAGAGTCAGATGGATCGATCGCGGCAAGCCTCAAGTTCGCAAACGTTTCGCGAATAAATCGAACCGAGAGAATGGGTGTGTCTGCTGTACGCCCCGTCGTGGTGTCCAGCATTTTTGCGCAGCACGTGACGAAAACCTCGTCGCGCGGCAACACCCCGAACAAGTCACCTGCGACCTTTAGAGCGACACTGCAGACATAATCTTGATATAGCTCGTTCGCTTCGGCGACCGGCATCTTCGTCTCTGACAAGCGGCCGCTCTGTAGCTGCTTCCGCCGAACCTTAGGGACTACTTCGTCATTGTGCACATAGGCGATGGCATGAATGTACTCGTCCGAAAAGCAAAATGCCAAACGCGTCCCAATCAGCCCTTCATCGCTCCAGGATTTCATCTCGCTGATAACGTCTCGCTCAGCAGAGACATCTCCCGAAAGCAATCGCCGAGCGAGTTCCTTGTCAGCTAGCCAATCCGCGTGGTCTTGTTCGTGCTGAGCCAGTCGCTTTCTGAACTCTGTTTCGTCGCGTTGCCGCGCCTCGACGACTGCGTCTGCGAGCCTCGCCCTCCGCTTCTCCGACCCGCCATAAAGAAAATCGAAGAATCGCGGCTCATAACCCTCCAACTGGGACTGTGCCGCGCTTTCCTCGGTATTAGAGCGGCTTGGTGCAATTGGCTCAGGCCGATCCCTAATTTCGCGCCAGTTCACGTCATCGTTTGGATTTACGTGTAACGAAACAATCTCACGGAGATGCTCGCGCCACTCTGTGACAGCGTCCTCGGCGTCAGAGATCATTTGGGCCTTCTGTTCGGCCTTCCTCCTGCGCTCAGCCTCGCGGTTCGCTCGGCGTGACGCCGCTTCCATTGCCCTAAGCGTTCCCCTCCAGCCCATCTTCCCCCCGTCCAACAATTGCTCTCAATCGCTCACCCGCGAGACCAACGATGCATTCTAAGCTGGCCTGGGTCGACCAACGCGAACTGCCGAGAAACCCCATCACCTGCATAAGTCAACAAGCTGTTCGTGAATCGGATATCCGAGCTTACGGGCCATTCTCTCCCGATCGCGCCCATGAGTTTTGCACCGTTTATTACCTGCGTAAACGCTTCACCCCTAAAGCGAAATTTACATCTTTCGACAGCGTTGACACCGTCGAAACTGTAGTGCGGAATTCTAACGACTTTCTCGATCAGATTCTTGGGCAACGGGGAACGTTCTCGGTCCCGCTCCGCCGGCTCAGTTGAAATGATCGAACTCACCGCAATTTCGAGCAAATTTGCGGCAGTGAGTACAAATTCCGTTATCTCCCAAAAGAAAGATGGGAGCGCAATTACCCGCTCCGATTGATGCACAATAGGGGAGGGTCCAATCACTCCGTCCTTAATGCCCTCAATAAAAAACCCCACCAAACACTGTTTCTCGCCAACGTATTCAATACCTCCTAGGTATAGTCTTACTCTCGCCTGAGCATGCTTCAAGGCGTTCGCAAAGCCAGCAACACGATCCCTAGACGACTTGAGACTCGATTTAAACTGCCTCACTTCTGGAGCCTTAGAATACTCCCTATCGTCGTGAAATAGGAGCCTTAGGACGTTCTCAAGGTCGTCTACGTGCTCGGCAGCTGCGTAAATAGAAAGCAGAATATAGTCTGCGAGATACCTGCTGTCCTCGTCCGAAGAGAACGATTTGAGATCAGGATTTCGGACTATTAAAGCTTCAGCAAGATCGCATGCCCTCGCGAGTCGAGAGCTTGGGAAAGCGAGACGTTATAGACGCCGACCGGGTGACGAAGATTTCTACCATCCAAAAAAACCCGATCCTTAGGAATTTTCTGCAGTGCAGGTACCGCGCCGTCTGCTCCAGATTCCTCATCGAAGTCAAAATAGAATGTCGGTCGCGTTTGGTTCATTCACTTGAAGCAGCTATCAGAGTTCTGCTTTGACTCAAACTCACCCCCCCCCTCCGCATGCCCCTTTCGCCGCACGCCCTTCACCAGCACATCGACCGTGTAGAGATAGCGGTTGTCGCTCATGCCGTCGGAGCAGCCGGGCTGTGGGCGAGCGGTCAGTTCGAAGGCCTTGTCGTAGAGCGCGCTGCGCCAGGTGCCGTCGCCGCTAAATTTACGGTGGAATTACAGTGACAGTCTATTAAACCCTCAGCACCCCACGCTAACACTCGTCTCTGTCGCCTTGACCATCCGCACGTCGTCGGGGTTCACGCCCGGCCCGAGGCTCATTCGCATGTTGTCGAGGTCGGGCTGGCCCTCGGTGCGGAAGACGAGGCGGAAGTGGCGTTGGCTGAGCAGGAGGTGTTCGTCGAGCGGCTTGCAGCCGGTCGATCTCGTCACGTGGATGCCAGTGAGCAGGCCGTCCTTGTCGTAGAGTTCGTCGAAGGCGATGTCGGTGGAGATCTCGTCGAACGGGGCGAGCTGCGGGCATTCCTGCCGGATCGCCGGGCAGGCCTCGGCGAGGTCCTGGTCCTCGGACCCCGGGACTTCCCAGCGCGGCACGGGGTCGAAATCGAAGCTCGCCCCGCCCGCCGCCCAGAGCGCGGCCGGGGCGGTGCAGGCGGCGAGCGCCAGCAGGCCAATGGCAAGACGACGATCCATCGCGCGCACTCCCCCCTCATCGATGCGCGCGGGGCAATATCACCTTTGCGCGCGGCTGTTGAGAGCGATCGCCCTCACCCGAACAGCCAGTGCCCCAGCATGCGCTCGAACGGGAAGGTGAAGAACCCGGCGATCAGCAGCGCGCCCGTCACCATGCCGCGCACCGCGCTGCGGTGGCGCTTCACGTTGTGGGTGCGGGCGCTCCAGACGATGATCGGGACCTGGATCAGCGTCCACAGCGAGAGCACGTGGATGACCGAGAAGCCGCCGCGGTTGATCAGGCGGATGAACAGGCTGTCGATCGCGGTGAGCAGCAGCGCGGCGCACCAGATCCAGCCGAGCGTGCGGTGGCGGCGGTCGCCGCGCGCGCGCAGCAGCATGACCGGGGTGAGCGCCAGCGCGACGCCGATCGTGGCGAGGTGCGCCCAGACCATGCCGGGGACCTCGGCCCACTCGCCCCGCCCCCGCGCCAGCGCGACGAGCACCGCGGCGAGCAGCGCCAGCGCGGCCCCCGCGAGCACCTTCTCGTAGGTGTCGGGCGTCAGCGGTTTCCTGTAAGGCTCGCGCCGCGCGGCGCGCCCCGCTGGCCTTGCGTCAATCGTGCTCGCGCCCGCCGGCTCCGACATAGAGTTCGCTCCCCCCTTCGAGAAATTCCGCCGATTTTTCAGCCATTCCGGCCTCGGCGTCAACCGGGTCGGGGGCGGCGGCGACGAAACTCTCGATCCCGGCGTTCTGCCTGGCAGCGAAATCGCGCACTTCCTGGGTGATCTTCATGCTGCAGAACTTGGGCCCGCACATCGAGCAGAAGTGCGCGGTCTTGGCGCCTTCCGCGGGGAGGGTCTGGTCGTGGTACTGCTCGGCGGTGTCGGGATCGAGGCTGAGGTTGAACTGGTCGCGCCAGCGGAATTCGAAGCGGGCTTTGCTCAGCGCGTCGTCGCGGACCTGGGCGGCGGGGTGGCCCTTGGCGAGGTCTGCCGCGTGGGCGGCGAGCTTGTAGGTGACGACGCCCACCTTCACATCGTCGCGGTCGGGCAGGCCGAGATGTTCCTTGGGCGTGACGTAGCAGAGCATGGCGGTGCCGTACCAGCCGATCTGCGCTGCGCCGATGCCGCTGGTGATGTGGTCGTAGCCGGGCGCGATGTCGGTCACGAGGGGCCCGAGGGTGTAGAAGGGGGCCTCGCCGCAGGCGGCGAGCTGCTTGTCCATGTTCTCCTTGATCTTGTGCATCGGCACGTGGCCGGGGCCCTCGATCATCACCTGCACGTCCTGTTCCCACGCGCGCTTGGTCAGCTCGCCCAGCGTGTAGAGCTCGGCGAACTGGGCTTCGTCATTGGCGTCGGCGATGCTGCCGGGGCGCAGGCCGTCGCCCAGCGAATAGGCGATGTCATACGCCTTCATGATCTCGGTGATCTCGTCGAAGCGCTCGTAGAGGAAGCTCTCCTTGTGATGCGCGAGGCACCATTTCGCCATGATCGAGCCGCCGCGGCTGACGATGCCGGTGACGCGCTTGGCGGTCATCGGGACATAGGGGAGGCGCACGCCGGCGTGGATGGTGAAATAGTCGACGCCCTGTTCGGCCTGCTCGATCAGCGTGTCGCGGAAGATTTCCCAGGTCAGATCCTCGGCGATGCCGCCGACCTTTTCCAGCGCCTGGTAGATCGGCACGGTGCCGATGGGGACGGGGGAGTTGCGGATGATCCATTCGCGGGTGTCGTGGATGTTGCGCCCGGTGGAGAGGTCCATCACCGTGTCGGCGCCCCAGCGGATCGACCAGACCATCTTGTCGACCTCGCTCGCGACATCCGACGCCACGGCGGAGTTGCCGATATTGGCGTTGATCTTGACGAGGAAGTTGCGACCGATGGCCATCGGCTCGGCCTCGGGGTGGTTGACGTTGCTCGGGATGATGGCGCGGCCGCGCGCCACCTCGTCGCGGACGAATTCGGGCGTGACGTATTCGGGGATCTCGGCGCCCCATGAATTGCCCTCGATCTCGCGGCGGACGAATTCGCGGCCGAGATTCTCGCGCTCCGCCACGTACTCCATTTCCGGCGTGACGATGCCGCGGCGGGCGTAGTGCATTTGCGAGATATTGCCGCCGGCCTTGGCGCGCAGCGGACGGCGCAGCGCGGTGGGGAACGGGGGCACGCCGCCGGAGCGGTCCGGTCCGAGCTGGCCGTTGTCTTCCGGTTTGACGTCGCGGGGCGCGTATTCCTCGACGTCGCCGCGCGCGAGCTGCCATTCGCGGCGCAGCGGAGGCAGGCCGGCCTGAATGTCGATGACGGCTGCCGGGTCGGTATAGGGCCCGGAGGTGTCGTAGACGCGCACCGGCGGCTCGCCGCTCGAGGGTTCGAGCGCGATCTCGCGCATCGCCACCCGGCGCTCTCCGACGTGGATCTTCTTCGAGCCGCGGATGGGGCCGGTGGTGACGCCGATTTCGAGGTGGCTGGGAATGTCGGCCATTTATTTACCCTTTATCTGGATTTGTACTTGTTCGATCGCCCAGCCCAGCATGTTCGCCAGCCGCTGCTCCTGCTTTCCGTAATTGAACGGCTCGTCGGGCTCGCCGGCGTTGGACAGTTCGCGCCGGCGCAACTGCGCCAGTGCCGCCGCCAGGTTCGATGCGGCGATGAGAATGGCATCGTCGGATGGCTTGAGTTCGGACTTCACTGTCTGCTCCTCGCGGGGGGAGAGCGATGGCCCGTCAAAACGCCAGGCCCGCTCCCTCCGCCCGTGCTAACGGGTTCAGGTTCGACGGGTCGGAGGATGCGAGCCCTCCCTCTCAGCGCACGCGCGCTCCCCGGGGATGCCTCTCGATAGACCTTGCGCGGGGCGAGGTCTAGGGCCGCGGGCCATGACCGTGCTCTACCGCCTCGACGCCGATGCCGTGGCAATCGCGCGCACGTTCGGCGCAGCAGCCGGGGAGGATCCGTGGGCCGGCGGATACCTCGCCCCTGCCAGCTTCGCCCCGGTCGTCACCGCTGGTCGCGAGTTCATCGCCGGACCGGGCGCGCCGCGCCAGCCGCGGCGCCTGGTGCCGCGGCTCTGGGGAGTGCCGCCGCCTCCATCGGCGTGGGGCGGCGAGCCGCACGGGGTGCTCTCGGTGCGCAACACCGACAGCCCATTCTGGGTCGGCAATCTGCGCAATCCCGAATTCCGCTGCCTCGCGCCGGCAACCGCCTTCATGGAGTGGAGCAAAGACACCGATAGCCGCGGCCGGCGCAGGCGCCACTGGTTCTCCGCGTCCGACCAGCCGCTGTTCGCCTTCGCCGGGGTGTGGAAGGACAGCGAGGTGCCCAGTTTCGCGCTGCTGACCTGCGCGCCGAATGCGCTGCTGCGCGACGCCGGCTGCGATGCGATGCCGGCCCTTCTCCCGGCAGACCCGCGGGCGCAGGACCTCTGGCTGCGCGCCGGCTGGGACCACGCGAAGACCCTGCTCGAGCCCTACCCTTCGTCGCTGATGCGACTCAGCCCGGAGGAGCGAAGCCGACCGTGTCGCCCGCGGGAGTCGTGAAGGCGACGATGTAGCCGCCGTCGTGCCCGTCGCGCAGCGGGGCGATGGTGATCGAGATCTTGTCTCCGGCCTTGACCGATCCGCGGGTGAAGCCGGCACGGTAGAAGTTGCTGGCGCTGTGGCCCTCGAAATCCCAGTCGCGGGTACCCTTCGCGTCGGTGATGGTCAGCACCATGTGGGTGTGCGGATTGACCACCTTGATCGCCTTGACCGTGCCCTTGAGCGTCACGGGATTGCGGAAATCGAAGATCGCCGCGGAATGGTGCGCGGCGGCGTGTGCGGTAAAGCCCAACGTGGCTGCGGCGGCCAGGGCAAGGATAGTGCGGTTCATCTCTCTGGTCTCCACTCGGATCATTCGTAGACGTCGATGACGTCGGCCATCTTGGCGGTAATCGGTTCGCCGGCCTCGAGCTGTTCGCGGCGCTTGTCGAGCAGGCGCAGCCAAGGCTCCTCGGTGCAGTTGTAGGCCATGATGTGGCCGTCCTTGAGCGGCATCCACTTCTTCGTGAAGCTGATCGGCTGCGTATAATAGACCGGGTCGGTCATGGTCAGTTCGTATTCGAGGGCTTTGCCGACCTTTTCATCGGGGACCAAGTGGAAGCGCTCCACGATCTTCGCTTCCTCGCTGTGCGGATAGGTGCGCTGGTCCTGCCCATCGCTGAGATCTGTGGTCGTGACCACCAGGGTATCGCCGTCCCAGCGCCCTTCGGAGTACCCCTGCCGCACCGGCAGGCGCTTTTCCGGAGGGACGCCGTGGCCGGGCATGTAGACCCGGCGCGTCTCGCTCTCGACCTCGTAGATGATAGTGAGCTGCTCGGGCCGCATGATGAACTCGATCGGGTAGCCCCCAGCCGACTGCATCATCGTCGGCATGCCGTAGGGCACGCAGTGCGCCGCCGGATTGTCGCCGCTGAACGAGCCGGGGGTGGCGTCCTCGCCGACCAGCTTGGCATATTCGGCCCGCCGCCGCTCGCCCTCCGCGGTGAAGGGGACCTCGGGCGTTGCGGCGATCGGGCCGCCGGCGCGCGGCGGACCGCCGGGCTCGCGATAAGTCGTCCACACGCCCGAAAAATCGCGCGCCGCCGTAAGCGGCGCATCCTGTGCTGCGGCACCAACCGCCACCGCGCCCAGAACCAAACCCGATAGAATGCCCAAACCGGCCCAACGCATTGCAAGCTCTCCCAACTCTCCGGACAGTCGTTGCCGTCCGCCGGCCGGGTTGTGCCACAGGATTCGCGTTTGCGAAAGTCAAACTGGGCGAGGATGGCGCGCGGCTAGAGCCGGGACAGCGCGGCGAGCAGCGCGGCCATGCCCAGCAGCGCGGAGAAACCGGCCCAGGTCTTGCTGCTTCGCCCCATCAGCTTGCGCGCCAGGGCCAGAAACCGATCGCCGGCTGCGAGGATCAGCAAGCCCTCACCTGCGCATAGCCCGCCGATCACATTGACCGCGATCGCGAGCCAGTCGCCGGGGCGCCACGGGCAGACAAGATAGATTGCCGCGCCGAGGACGATGCATAGCAGCCCGGTCAGGAAACGCAGGCCGGCCGAATGGCCGAGATCCTCGATCATCGCCGCCCAGGTCCCGGGCTCGCGAAATTCGCCGACCGCGGCGGCGAGCGAATAGAGCCCGATGAAGAATGCGATCCACGCGGGTATGTCCATCGCCTGCCCCCTATCCTGCTGCTGCCCAGAGCGTCTACGCCCGCCGGCCACGTCCGGCAATCCGTGACTTTCCATTTTGGAAAATTGTCTCTTGGCGAATCGGAAAGTCACGGCTAGTCACTTTCCACATTGGAAAGTCTGGAGTCGCGAAATGCCGACAATGCTGCTGGCCGCCGTGCTGACCATCATCTTCGCATGGAACTGGCGCGAAACCCGCCGCTACAGGGAATTTCGTGCGTGCGAGGATTCGGCGCGCCGCCTGGCCTTCTACTGGAGCTGGACCTGGACGAGCTTTGTGATCCTGGGCCTCGGCTCGATCGGTATTCTCGCCGCGATAGGCCGGATGGACGCTCTTTTCGCCATTCCTTCGGAGTTTGCCCGGCTGGCTCCGCGCGACCCCAATGTCCCGATAGAGAACATGTCGGGCGACACGCTGGCGGGATTCTTCATCGGAGCGGCCCTCTCGTTGGGGGTCGTGGCGTTCGTGTGGCATCGCCGGTTGCGCAAGATGACCCATCCGGTCGTCGGCGATATCGAGCCCCTGCTGCCCCGCAATGGGCACGAGACGCTGATGGCGATCCCGGTTTCGCTCAACGCCGGACTGAGCGAAGAACTGTTCTTTCGCCTCGCTCTTCCGCTCCTTATCGCCGCAGTGACCGGTTCCGCCCTCGTGGGGCTGGTCGCGGCCACGATCGCGTTCGGCCTGATGCACTGGTACCAAGGCTGGAAAGGCGTGCTGGTGACGAGCCAGGTCGGGGCCCTTTTCGCCTGGATCTACGTCGTCTCGGGTTCGCTGCCCAAAGTCATCATCCTGCACGCGCTGGTCGATATCATGGCGTTGATCGTACGGCCTGCCGTCTCGCGGCTGATGCTGCGCCGAACAGCCAATTCGTCACTGGTCGCATGACCCGGCCTCCGACACCCTGCAACAGAGGAAAGCACCGATGAGCAACGAAACCCTGTCCCCCGCCGAAGCACGCGCCGCGCTCGACAATGTCGGCGCGACCCGCGCGCAACTGGCGGCTCTCGGGCTGTGTCCGCCATGGCGGCATGCCGCCTTCGGCGCGATCATGGGGTTGCTGATCGGCGGGATGGGCTTTCCCGGCACCACCCAGATGGCGACTCTCGCGGTGGCGATGGGCGGCCTCGCGCTGGTCTTTCGCTACGATCTCAAGCGCTATGGCGTATTCGTCAACGGCTACCGCAAGGGCGCGACTCGGCCTTTCACCTTCGTGCTGGTCGGCGCCATGCTAGCCTTGGTGCTCACCCAGATCTGGCTGCTCGACCAGAGTGCGAGCGCCGCAGCCCACATCGCGGTGGGCGTCGTAGCGGCCATTATCGCGACGGGCGCCAGTGTCATCTGGGGCCGCATCTTCCGCCGCGAAATGGAGCGTCGCTTGTGACTCCGGTCGTACTCGACCCGCAGCTCCACGCGCCGGCCCGGTTGCAGATCGCCACCGTGCTGGCGACCGCGGACAGCGCCGAATTCGCCAAGCTGCGCGAGATCACTGGCGTGAGCGATTCGGTGCTCTCCAAGCATCTCGCGGCGCTGGTCGAGGCCGGCTACGTGAGCCTCAAGAAGAGCCCGCTCGACGGACGCTCGCGGACCTGGGCAAGTTTCACCCGCAAGGGCCGCGCCGCCTTCGCGTCGCACATGAGCGCGCTGCAGGCATTGATCGACAGCGCCGAACAGGCAGTCGCCGCCCAGTAGGGCGGATAGACCCACAAAGGAGGTACCTTTCACATGACAAGCAAACCCAGAAACCCGCGCGCACGCTTCCTTTCGATCGTCGTGATGCCGGCAGTCCTGCCTGCTATCCTGCTTCCGCTGCTTGGCAAGCTCGAGCTCTCAGACGCCGCGCTTGGCGCGGTCGTGGGCGTGCCGATCGGCCTGGCGCTCGCCGGCCTCGTCTGGATGGCCAAGGGCAAGAAAGCCTGCGCCACCGGGGCATGATCCTGCGGAGCTGAGACGGCGAATCCGCCGCGGCGGATCAGGCCTTGCTCGCGGCGATCCAGGCGTCGATCTTCGCTTCGAGGACCGGCAGCGGCAGCGCGCCGGTGTTCAGCACCTGGGCGTGGAATTCGCGGATGTCGAACTTGTCGCCGAGTTCCTTTTCCGCCTTGGCCCGCAGCCGCTGGATGGTCATCGCCCCGGTCTTGTAGGCCAGCGCCTGTCCCGGCATCGCGATATAGCGCTCGACCTCGGCGCGAATGTCCTCGAGGCCCAGCGCCGAATTGTCGGTCATGTACTGGATCGCCTGCTCGCGGCTCCAGCCCTTGGCATGAATTCCGGTATCGACGACCAGCCGCATGGCGCGCAGCATCTCGTCGTTGAGCGTGCCGAAGCGCGAGGCCGGGTCGTCGTAGAAGCCCATGTCGTAGCCGAGCGTCTCGGCATAGAGCGCCCAGCCTTCGACATAGGCGGTGTTGCCGCCGAAGCGCATGAAATTGGGCAGACTCTCGTTCTCCATCGCCATGCTGATCTGGAAATGGTGCCCGGGCTCTGCCTCGTGCATGTAGAGCGTCACTTCGTTCGGCGTGGTGCGCGCCGGCAGATCGTAGGTGCTGTAGTAGAAGATTCCCGGGCGCGAACCGTCCGGCGAGCCTTCGTTGTAGGAAGCTTCGGCGGCGTATTTCTCGCGGAACGCTTCGACCGGACGAACTTCGAGCGGCAGCTTGGGGAGCTGCGCGAAGTATTCGGGCGCCTTGGCTTCGACCATCCTGGAGATGCGGTTGAAGGCGTCGATCTTCTCCTGCACGGTCTTGCGCTTGAAGCGCGGATCGGTGCGCAGCCAGGTGAAGTAGTCCTGCAGCGTGCCCTCGAAGCCGAGTTCCTTCTGCGTTTCGCGCATCGCATCGAGAATCCGCGCGACTTCGCTGAGGCCGGTCTGGTGAACCTGCTCGGGATCGAGCGGGAGCGTGGTGTAGCGCTCGATCAACTGGCGGTAGACCTTGTCGCCGCCTTTCATAGCCCACAGGCCCGGGTCCTTGCGGGCGCGCGGCGCGTATTCGTCCTTGAGGAAGGTATCGAGGCGGCGATAGGCGGCCAGGATATCGCCCACCCTGCGCCGGTACGCCGCCGTCAGGCGGGCCTTGTCGGCGGCGCTGAAACCCTCGGGAAACTGCTTCACCGGGCCATAGAACGGCGAATCCTCGATCGGCGCGGCCAGCTGCGCATCGAGCTGTTCGATGGTGCGGTCGATGGTCATCCGGCTCTCGACCACGCCGCTCGCCAGTCCCTCGCGCATCCGGGCGATCGCGCGATCGATCCAGGCTACGTATTCGGCGTGGCGCTTGAGATTGTTCTCGTAGTCCGCGAGCGTCTCGAACGGGGCGCTGCCCTGCCCGCTGGCGATGGTCGGGTAGTAGACCTGCCAGCTGGCGTAGTGGTTGACCGGGCGGACCTGGGTGAACGGCAGGATATCGTCGGCGAGACCGGCGAGCGCGTTGCGCTGGTTCCAGGCGAAGACGTCGTAGGCGATGCGGTCGGTCGGCGAGAGCGCGGCGCGGTCGATCCCGCGCAGCGCTGCCAGGTTGGCCTGCGCCTGGCGCTTTTCAGCCGCGTAGTAGGAATCCGAATCGTAGTCGCCGAAATGCTCGGCATAGCGCATGTCGCCGCGGCTCAGCGCGTCGAGGGGATTGAGCTTGAGGTCGGCCTCGTCGGCCGCCGTGAAGGCGGCGAACAGGCGCTGGTGCGGGCTGGTCGCGGTGCCTTGTGCCGTATCGCCCTGTGCGGTCGTGGCGCAGCCGCCGAGCGAGCAAGCAGCGGCGGCAAGGAGGGCGACGGAGAGGAAGGGCTTCAAGGGTGTCTCCGGGATGTCGGCATTGCGGTGCGCTAGAGCGCGCAGCGGGCGGTTACAAGCGCAACCGGTTGTCTAACCCGCCTGCCACTGGCGGATCGCCTCGATCGGCCAGAACAGCATCACCACGTTGAGCGTCAGGTTGTCGCGGATGGTGTAGAGCGTGAGAAGTTCGAGAAACACCGCCAGCGCCACGCTGAATTTCACCGGGATTCGCGCGGCGACGAGGAAGCCGATCGTCATCCAGCCGATGTCGCTGAGCGAATTGACCACGCTGTCTCCCGAATAGCCGAAGCTGACCGTCACCGCGCGGTAGCGGTCGATGACCATCGGCGTGTTTTCGGCGATCTCCCATGCCGCCTCGACCGCGACCGCGATCGGCAGCGCCCAACGCGCCGGGCGTCCGCCGAACAGCCTGAGCCTCGACCACAGCAGCCACGCGACGAAGTACATGATCAGCCCGTGAGTGAAGTGGCTCGGCGAATACCAATCGGTGACATGCTGCGAATTCTCCGACGACTGCACCACGCCGTGCCACAGCTTGACGTAGCCGCATTCGCAGATCGGGTTGCGGCCCATTGCCAGCAGGACGGCGGCGGCGATCACGATCAGCGCCAGGGTCGCGAAGAGGCCGCGGCGGTCGGGAAGCAGTCGGTTCATCGCCGGCTTGTGCAAGCACGGCAGTTGCCATGCAATCCCCATAGGCTAAGGCGACTGCAATGCCCGGACGTACATGCGACATTGCGATTGTCGGCGGGGGTCTCGCCGGAGGCCTCATCGCACTGGCTCTGCGCCGGGCCCGTCCGGAGGTTTCCGTCCGCCTCATCGAAAGCGGCGCGGCGCCGGGCGGCAACCACCGCTGGAGCTGGTTCGAAAGCGACCTCGACGAGGCGGGCCGGCAACTGTTGGGGGCGTTCCGCACGACGCGCTGGGGCGACGGCTATGACGTGGCATTCCCGGGCAGGGTCCGCCATCTCGGCACCGCCTACAACTCGCTATCGAGCGAGGATTTCGCCGCGGCGCTCCAGCGCGAGTTGGCTCCGGGGGCGATCATGACCAAGCGCAAGGCCAAAATCCTGCTCGCCGACGGCGTGTTCCTCGAGGACGGCGGCTGGGTCGGCGCGCGTGCGGTGATCGACTGCCGCGGTTTCGCCCCGACACGTCACCTTTCGGGCGGCTGGCAGGTCTTTCTCGGCCGTCACCTGCGTACCGAGCGGCCGCACCAGGTGGCGCGGCCCATGATCATGGATGCCAGGGTCGGTCAGGAGGACGGTTACCGGTTCGTCTATGTCCTCCCGCTCGGCGCCGACGAGCTGTTCGTCGAAGACACGTACTACCAGGATCGGCCGCAGCTCGACCGCAGCCTGCTTTCGGACCGCATCGACAGCTACTGCGAGGACAACGGCTGGCGCGGCGAAGACCTCGGTTCCGAAACCGGCGTTCTGCCGGTGGTGACCGGCGGCAGTTTTGCCCGCTGGCAGGCCGAAGAACGCACCGCGGGGGTCGCTCGCGCGGGAGCGGGTGCCGGGTTCCTCCATCCGCTGACCAGCTACACCCTGCCCTTCGCCGCGGCGACGGCGAACGCCATTGCCCGAGCTGGAGACCTGACCGGCGAGCGACTGTCTGCCATGCTCGGCGCGCGGGCCCGCAAGCACTGGAGCGAAACGAAATTCTACCGCCGGCTCGGTTCGATGCTGTTCGGCGCCGCCCGCAGCCATGAACGTTGGCGGGTTTTCGCGCGATTCTACAGCCTCGACGAAGGGCTGGTGGAACGCTTCTACGCCGCCCGCTCGACCCGCGCCGATCGCCGCCGCGTCGTGTGCGGTCGTCCCCCTGTCCCGATCTCGCGCGCGTTTGCCGCACTCACCACCTCGCGCCCAACCCTGGAACCGACCGAATGACCGTTGAGAGCAAGCGCGCCTGCGTAATCGGCAGCGGATTCGGCGGCCTCGCGCTTGCCATCCGCCTGCAATCGGCGGGGGTGCAGACGACGATCGTCGAGGGGCGCGACAAGCCCGGCGGCCGCGCCTACCACTGGCAGCGCGAGGGCTTTACCTTCGACGCCGGGCCGACGGTCATTACCGACCCGGCCTGCCTCGAGGAACTGTGGAACCTGTCGGGCAGCGACATCCGCGACGATGTCGAACTGATGAAGGTCATGCCGTTCTACCGCCTCAACTGGCCCGACGGCACGAATTTCGACTATTCGAACGACGACAAGCTGCTGCGCGGCGAGATCGGCAAGCTCGATCCCGCCGACATCGCCGGCTACGACGCGTTCCTCGAATATTCCGCAGCGGTCTACGAGGAAGGTTACGTCAAGCTCGGCACGGTGCCGTTCCTCGACTTCAAGTCGATGCTCAAGGCGGCCCCGGCGCTGGCCAAGCACCAGGCCTGGCGCAGCGTCTATTCCGTGGTCTCCAAGTACGTGCGCAACGAGAAGCTGCGCGAAGCGTTGAGCTTCCACACGCTGCTGGTCGGCGGCAGCCCGATGACCACCAGCGCGATCTACGCGCTGATCCACAAGCTGGAAAAGGACGGCGGGGTCTGGTGGGCGCGCGGCGGGACAAACCGGCTCGTCGCCGGCATGGTCCGCCTGTTCGAGCGGCTGGGCGGCACGATCCGCCTCGGCGACCCAGTGGTCCGCGTCCACACCATCGGCAACCGCGCGTCCGAAGTGCAGACCGAGAGCGGCTGGCGCGAGGCGTTTCACGCCGCCGCCAGCAATGCCGACATCGTCCATTCCTACCGCGACCTGCTCGGCGGCACCAAGCGCGGCGACGAGATGGGCCGGTCGCTGGCGAAGAAACGCTTCAGCCCGAGCCTGTTCGTGGTCCATTTCGGGATCGAGGGCACCTGGCCGGGCATCCCGCACCACATGATCCTGTTCGGCCCGCGTTACAAAGGGCTGCTCGAGGACATCTACGACCGCGGCGTTCTGCCGCAGGACTTCTCGATCTACCTCCATCACCCCACGGTGACCGATCCGAGCATGGCGCCGCAGGGGAAGAGCACGTTCTACGCGCTCATCCCGGTGGCGCATATGGGCAAGCTGACGATCGACTGGAACGAGGTCGGGCCGAAGCTCGAAAAGCGCATCCTCGACGAGGTCGGGCGGCGCCTGATCCCCGACATCCACGATCGCATCGTCACCAAGTTCCACTACGCCCCAAGCGACTTCGCCCACGACCTGCACGCCCATGTCGGCAGCGCCTTCTCGCTGGAACCGATCCTCACCCAGAGCGCTTGGTTCCGCGGGCACAACAGGGACGACGTGATCGGGAATTTCTACCTTGTCGGCGCAGGAACGCACCCCGGGGCAGGCATTCCCGGAGTGGTCGGCAGCGCCAAGGCGACTGCCGGGCTGATGCTGGAGGATCTGGCCCAGTGAACCGCCTCGCCGTCTATTGCGGCTCCGCCACGCCGGAAGACTCGCGCTACATCGAGCTGGCCCGCGAGGTCGGAGCGACCCTGGCTGCGCGCGGGGTCGGGGTGGTCTACGGCGGTGGGCGGCTCGGGCTGATGGGTGCGCTGGCGAGCGGCGCGCTGCACGCAGGCGGCGAGGTCATCGGCGTCATTCCCGAAGCCATGATCAAGGCCGAGGTCGCCAACCTTGAGTGCACGGACCTCAAGGTCGTCGCCAACATGCACGAGCGCAAGCAGGCCTTCACCGACCTCAGCGACGGGTTCCTGACCATCCCCGGCGGGGTCGGCACGATGGACGAGCTGTGGGAAGCGGTCAGCTGGGCCCAGCTCGGCTACCACAACAAGCCCGTCGGCGTGCTCAACGCCTTCGGGTTCTACGACGGGCTGCTCGAATTCAATCGCCACATGGCCGAGGTCGGCTTCGTCCGCCCGGCGCATCAGGGCATCATCATCGCCGAAGTCGAACTGCCTGCCCTGCTCGAACGCATGGCCGAATACAGGCCGCACACGCCGATCTTCCAGATGAAGGCCGAGGACCTCTAGATGCCGGGACGCATCCTGCGGTTCGGTAACCGGCGGCTGGTTTCGTCCAGCATATTGCGGCAGACCCCGCGCCAGGTCGGCGGGGGACGCGAACGGGCGGCGCTGGTGCGCCAAGCAAAAAAGTCGATCGCGCGCGGCAGCAAGAGCTTCTCGCTAGCCAGCAAGCTGTTCGACAAGCCGACGCGCGAGCGGGTCTGGCTGCTCTATGCATGGTGCCGGCGCTGCGACGACATCGCCGACGGGCAGGACCATGGCCAGAGCGCGCCTGTCAGCGTGCTCAAGCTCGACGACGCCAGCAACAAGCAGCGCATTCTTGCCATCCGCATTCTCACCGAACGTGCGCTGCAAGGCCAACCGACGGCCGAACTGGCCTTCGACGCCTTCAACCAGGTCAGCGCCGAATGCCGCCTAACCAAGGAAGAGGCCGACGACGTGATCGAGGGCTTCGCGCTCGATGCGCAGGGCTGGCGCCCGCGCACCGAGGAAGACCTGATGCGCTATTGCTTCCACGTCGCGGGCGCGGTCGGGGTGATGATGGCCAAGGTCATGGGCGTCTCGGGCGAGGACCACGAGACGCTCGACCGCGCCTGCGATCTCGGGCTTGCCTTCCAGCTGGTCAACATCGCCCGCGATGTGTCCGACGACGATGCCGCGGGGCGCTGCTACATCCCGACCGAGTGGCAGGCCGAGGCCGACCTGCCGCCCGGCATGCGGCTGCGGCCCGAGTACCGCGAGCAACTGGTCGAACTGGTCGGGCGGATGCTCGACCTCGCCGAAGTGCACGAGGCTGCGGCGCGCTACGGCGCCAACGGACTACGCTTTCGCCAGCGCTGGGCGGTGCTGTCCGCCGCCAATATCTACGGCGCGATCGGACGCAAGGTGCGCGCAGCGGGGCCGCACGCATGGGATCATCGTATCCATACGGGCGGCCTGGCCAAGCTCGGCTTCGTCGCCCGCGCTTTCGTCGAAGCGTTGCGCGGTGCGCCCGAGCCGGAAGAATGGCCGCAGCATACGCGCGGCAGCCTGATGACCGCCGCGCGCATGGCTGGTCCCGTCGCTCCTATGCCGATGACCCCGCTGCCCGACGAGGAGTGACGGCTAGCTCTTGCGCGATGCATCGGCTAACCGGTTACCGATGATACGAAAGCTGCTGATAGCCAACCGCGGCGAAATCGCCTGCCGGGTCATGCGCACCGCGAAGGCGATGGGGATTGCCACGGTCGCGGTCTATTCCGACGCCGACGCCAAGGCGCTGCATGTCCGCATGGCCGGCGAAGCGGTGCATATCGGCCCCTCGCCCGCGGCCGAGAGCTACCTCGTGGGCGAAAGGATCATCGCCGCCGCGACGGAGACCGGGGCCGACGCTATCCACCCCGGCTACGGTTTCCTGAGCGAGAACGCGGACTTCGCCCGCGCCGTGATCGACGCCGGGATCACCTGGGTCGGACCCGCTCCCGAAAGCATCGAGGCGATGGGCCTGAAGGACGCGGCCAAGAAGGTGATGCAGGAGGCCGGCGTGCCGGTTACCCCGGGCTATCTCGGCGAAGACCAGTCTCCCGAACGGCTCAAGAAAGAAGCGGACTCAATCGGTTATCCGGTACTCATAAAGGCCGTCGCAGGTGGCGGCGGCAAGGGGATGCGCAAGGTCGATGCGCCGGAGGATTTCCTCGCCGCGCTCGAATCCTGCAAACGTGAAGCTAAGTCGAGCTTTGCCAACGACGAGGTCCTACTGGAGAAATGGATCACCAGCCCGCGGCATATCGAAGTACAGGTGTTCGGCGACACGCACGGCAATGTCGTCCATCTGTTCGAGCGCGATTGCAGCCTGCAGCGGCGCCACCAGAAGGTCATCGAAGAAGCCCCCGCCCCCGGCATGGATGAAGCGACGCGTGAGGCGATCTGCGGCGCCGCCGTGCGCGCCGCCAAGGCGGTCGACTATGTCGGCGCCGGCACCATCGAATTCATCGCCGATGCTTCCGAAGGCCTCAAGGCCGACCGCATCTTCTTCATGGAAATGAACACCCGCCTGCAGGTCGAACATCCGGTGACCGAAGAGATCACCGGGGTCGATTTGGTCGAATGGCAACTGCGCGTGGCGAGCGGCGAGCCGCTGCCGCTCAGGCAGGACGAGCTGAGCATCGACGGTTGGGCGATCGAAGCGCGGCTCTATGCGGAGGATCCGGCGAAGGGGTTCCTGCCGAGCACAGGGCGGCTGGATTATATGCTGCTTCCGAAAACCGGCATCGCAAGCGTCGCCACCGGCGGTGAGCCGAGGGTCGATACGGGGGTTGAAGAACGAGACCTAATTTCGCCTTTCTATGACCCGATGATCGCCAAGATAATTTGCTGGGGTAAAAATCGAAATGAAGCGCTCGATTTGCTAGCAAACGCCTGTGAAGCAGTTGAAATCGAGCCAGTCAGAACCAACGCGTGGTTTCTCGCGCGCCTATGCGATGAAGAGGATGTCCGAGAGGGTTCGATGACGACGGCGTTCATTGGGGACAACCTCGAAAGGCTTATTGGAGCACCCAAAGCCGACGACGCACTACTACAATACGCAGCGGACGATTTTGCCACTGAATTGCTGCCCGATGGCCTCAACGATCTAGCGCATGAGTTTCAGCAACTTCGCTTCGGATTCCGACTGAATGCTCCTCAACAGCGAACTGTACGCCTCGAGGTAGACGGGGAGACTGCCGAGACGTCCGTTGGCTCGCATGCGTTGGCGTATGACAGCTTGCGTCGAAGTGTCATCGACGGCCCCACACGAATCTATTTTGAGAAAGGCTTCGCACACCGCATCCGGCTTTCCCGTCCCGAGGGCTCCGGCCACCACTCCGCCCACGATGGCGACATTCTCGCGCCGATGCCGGGCAAGGTGATCGCGGTCGATGTCGCCGAGGGCGATGCGGTCGAGGTGGGGCAGCGGCTGCTGGTGCTCGAGGCGATGAAGATGGAGCACGCGCTCACAGCGCCGTTCGCGGGAACCGTGGCCGAACTGTCGGTGTCCGAAGGCAGCCAGGTGCAGGTCGAGGCGCTGCTCGCGCGGGTCAAGGCGCCGAAATAGTTCCTCCCCGGTGCGGGGAGGTGTCAGGCGCCGCAGGCGGCTGACGGAGGGGAGTCGCGGCCTAATGCGGCATCGCTTGGGGCGAATCCCCTCCACCACCTTCGGTGGTCCCCCTCCCCGTCCCCGGGGAGGCATTAGCTGCCTAAATATTCCGACAGCGCCACCTGCCCGGCCTCGCTCATGTGCATCCCCAGCTTGGTTCGGCGCCACAGGACGTCCTCGGCGGTCTGCGCCCATTCCTCGCGCTTGAGGTAATCGACTTCGGCTTCGCTGAGCCCGGCGCCGAACTGGCGGCCGAGGTCGTCCCACGCGCGAGCCGTCCCCAGCCAGTCGCGCGCCAGCGTCCCGTAGGCGCGGACAATCCTGGTGGCGTCGCGTTCGCCGAGGAAGGAATAGTCGCGCTGCAGCAGGGCAATCACTCCGGCCTGCTCGGTGTGCGGGAAATCGCCGCCGGGCAGCGGTTCGCTGGCGGTCCAGGCCGGGCGGGACAGCGCGGGCAGGCGCTCGGCCAGCTTGTCGACCGCCTCTTCGGCGAGATGGCGGTGGCTGGTGATCTTGCCGCCGTAGACCCCGAGCAGCGGCGCGCCCTCCCCCGGCTCACTTAGCGGCAGGCGGTAGCCGCGCGTCGCCGCCTCGGGCCGCCCGCTGCCGTCGTCGACCAGCGCGCGGACCCCGGCGTAAGTCCAGACGACGTCGGCCGGCGTCACGCCCCGTGCGAAGTATCGGCTCGCCGCCTCGCACAGATAGCGGACCTCCGCGTCGCTCGCCTCGACATGGTCGAGCGAACCGTGGTGGTCGGCGTCGGTGGTGCCGATCAGGGTGAAGTCGTCCTCCCACGGGATGGCGAAGCAGATCCGTGTATCGGGCAGCTGGAAGATGTAGGCAAAGGGGTGATCGAACAGCTTGGGCACGACGATGTGCGACCCGCGCACCGGGCGGATGTGCCAGGCCGGTTCGACCCCCGCCAGCCGGGCCACGGCTTCGGCGGCAGGACCGCCGGCGTTGACCAGCGCGCTGGCCGAGTAGTTGCCAGCCGGGGTCTCGACAATCCACTTTTCGCCTTCGCGCCGTGCGGCCGTAGCGGGGGTTCGGCTCCGAACCGCGGCGCCGCGCCTGGCGGCGTCCTTCGCGGTCAAGACCACCAACCGGGCATCGTCCACCCAGCAATCGGAGTACTCGAAACCCCGCGTGGGGCCCGGCTTGAGCGGCTTGCCCGAAGCGTGGCTGTCGAGCCGGATCGAGCGCGTGCCCGGCAGCGAGCCCCCCAGCGCCAGCAGATCGTAGAGCGCCAGCCCCGCGCGCAGCATCCAGCGCGGGCGCATGCCGGGCATTGCCGGCAAGACGAAGCGCATCGGGCGAACGATGTGCGGGGCGATTCGCCACAGCCGCTCGCGCTCGAGCAGCGCCTCGCGCACGAGGCCGAATTCGTAGTATTCGAGGTAGCGCAGCCCGCCGTGGACGAGCTTGGTCGAGGCGCTCGACGTGCCGCTGGCGAGGTCGTCCGCCTCTAAGAGTAACACGCTGGCACCGCGCCCCGCTGCATCGCGCGCGATGCCCGCGCCGTTGACCCCGCCGCCGATGACGATGAGGTCGAACGGCGCGCTCAAGGAACGTGGGCCTGCAGCGGCTTGTTGAGACGGCGGAACAGCTTGCCCTTCTCGCTGTAGAGGACCAGCAGCAGAGCCAGCACCGAGCAGGTCAGCAGCGCGAAGGCGAAGGGCCGCGCGGTGCCGTCATAGGACTGGCCGATCACCATCCCGACCATCGCCGCGCCGAACATGCGGAAGAAGGTCTGCACGCTCGATGCCGCGCCCGCGATGTTGGCGAAGGGCTGCATGGCGATCGAGCCGAAATTCGCGCCAAGGAAGCCGAGCAGCGCGAGGTTGGTCGCCATCAGCGGGATAAACCAGAAGATGTCGCCGTCGCGGTTGATCGAGGCCCAGACCTGGACGCAGCTGACGACTATGAAGATCAGCACGCCGCTGTGGCTCACGCGGCGCGCACCGAAACGCGTGACGATGCGCGAATTGACGATGTTCGACACCGCCATCATCGCCGCCGTTCCGCCGAATACGACCGGGAACCACTTGCCCGCCCCGAAGTGCTCTCCGATCAGCTGCTGCGCGCTGTTGACGTAGCCGAATACCGCGCCGATCAGCAGCGCGGTGCCGATCACGTAGCCGATCGATGCGCGGTTGAAGAGCGCGGTTCGCATGTTGCGCAGGATCACCGGGACGTCGATCGTCTGGCGGTTGTCCTCGGACAGCGTCTCGGGCAGGCGGATCCAGGTCCAGAGCGCGGCAATGGCGGCGGCCATGGCGAGGCTGACGAAAATCCAGCGCCAGCCCGCCAGCAGCATGACCGCCTGACCCAGGCTAGGCGCGATCACCGGCATGATGATGAACACCGCCGAGACCATGCTCATCATGCGCGCCATCTGGTCGCCTTCGTAGCGGTCGCGGATCAGCGCCACCGGGGCGACCATCAATCCGCCCGCCAGCACACCCTGCGCCCCGCGGGCGATCAGCATGACGGTGAAATCGGCCGACAGCGCGACGATCAGCGAGAACAAGACGTAGGATGCGAGCGCGATCATGATCACCGGCTTGCGGCCATAGCGGTCGGCGAAGGCGCCGGGCACGAGACTGCCGATGCCATTGGCGAGCAGGTAGACCGAGACGATCAACTGCCGCTGGTTGCCCGCCGCCACGCCGAATTCGTGGGCGATCTCGTCGAGCGCGGGCAACATGCCGTCGATCGCCAGCGCGTTCAGGCTCATCAGCAGCGCGATCAGCACCACCAGCTCGCGCCGGCCGATCGTGTGCTCGGAGGAAGGTGCGGTCGTGGCCATCGGACCTGAGGCCCTAGCCTCGTGCTGCAATGCGGCAAAGCTCTTTCTCGCCAGCGGATGACGCACCCGCTCGGGCGTCCTACAAGCGCTTCATGACTGGCGAGACCGAGGATGACGGCGAGGAAGCGCAAGGACTGCGCAAGATCATCCACATCGACATGGACGCCTTTTTTGCCAGCGTCGAACAGCGCGATAATCCCGATTTGCGCGGCAAAGCGGTGGCGGTCGGCGGCGCAGGCGGGCGCGGCGTGGTCGCCGCGGCGAGTTACGAGGCACGTAAGTTCGGGGTCCGCAGCGCTATGCCGGGGATGACCGCCCGCCGGCTCTGCCCGGACCTGATCTTCGTGCGCCACCGTTTCGATGAATACCGCAAGGTCAGCCAGCAGATCCGCGAGATATTCCGCCACTACACCCCGCACGTCGAACCGCTGAGCCTCGACGAGGCCTACCTCGACGTCACCGACGACATCCGCGGAATCGGCTCGGCGACGCGCATCGCCGAACTGATCCGCCAGCAGATTCGCGAGGAAACCCAGCTCACCGCCAGCGCCGGGGTCAGCTACAACAAGTTCCTCGCCAAGCTGGCGAGCGACCAGAACAAGCCCGACGGAATCTGCGTAATCCGCCCTGGACAGGGGGCGCAGTTCGTCGCTTCGCTTCCGGTCCGGCGCTTCCACGGGGTCGGACCGCGCGGCGCCGAGAAGATGGCCCGGCTCGGGATCGAAACCGGCGCCGACCTCGCCGCCAAGGACCTCGCGTTCCTGCGCGCCAATTTCGGCAGCTTCGCCGACTACCTCTATCGCGCCGCGCGAGGCATCGACCTGCGGCCGGTGCGCGCGAACCGGATTCGCAAGTCGCTGGGCGGCGAGCGGACTTTCAGTGAGGACATTTCGAGCGGAGCGGCGCTGCGCGACACGCTCGAGGAGATCATCGCCATCGTCTGGGAACGGATCGACGAGCACCAGTCGCGCGGGCGCACGGTCACGCTCAAGCTGCGCTTTTCCGATTTCCAGACCATGACCCGCGCCAAGTCGCTGCAGCAGGCGGTGTCCGGGCGCGCCGAGTTCGAGCAGCTCGCGCGCGCTATCCTCGAGGAGGTTCTGCCGCTGCCCATGCCGGTGCGGCTGATGGGGCTGACGCTATCGAACCTCGAAGGCGAAAAGGGCGACGAGCGGCCGCCCGATACGGCTCAGCTGTCGTTGCTCTGAGGGCCGAGAAAGCGCTCGATCTGGCGACGCGACAGGTAAACGAGTTCGGCCGGCAGCGCGCCCGGCGCAAACCAATCGGCGGCGATCAGCTCGCGCCCGTCGGGCACCGGCCGACCTTCGATACGCGCAACGAAGATAAAGCTTCGGTTGGGCGCCCCCTGGATTTCGCGCTCGACCACTTCGAAAAGTTCCAGCGCCGCGAGGTCGCAGCCCAGTTCCTCGCGCAGTTCGCGCCTCGCGCAGTCGGCCGGGTCCTCGCGGCGGCCGAGACCGCCGCCGGGCAGGGCCCAGCGCCCGGAGCCATACGAATGACGGACAAGCAAGATGCGCTCCTCCGCGTCGCGACCGATGACCGCGACACCCTGGCTTGGGCGCTTGCTCCAGCGTCTCCAGCGCCCGCGCAGACGGTAGGCCGCTCGATAGAGCCAGCGATGGAGGAACGGCGGGATCAGGTGAAGCATGTCACCGGCTGGCGGGCGGCGGCCAGCAGTCGCGCCACCGGCAGCTCGTGCTCGCCGCGCACCGCCTGCTCGAACAGAGTGCGCCGTTCCTCACCGCGAAAGACGAACAGCAATTCGTCGGAGTTGAGCAGCGCCGGGATGGTCAGGGTGATGCGGTCGAACGGAGCCTCAGGGGGCAGTGGATCTGGCGTCAGCATTCGCATCGGCTGAGGATCGTCGGGCCGCGGGTCGGTGTTCGGAAAGAGCGAGGCAATGTGTCCGTCGCCGCCCATGCCGAGCCAGGCCAGCGCGAAATGGGGGATTTCCTCCATCACGGTGAGCTTCACCACCTCCGCGCCGACCGGTTCGAACAGCGACCTGATCTTGCCGGCGTTGCTGGCCGGGTGATCTTCCGGGACCGCCCGATCGTCGCCGGGCCACACCGTCAGGCGTGCCCAGTCGAGCTCCATTTCTACCAGGTGCGCCATAATCGGAAACGGCGTGCTGCCGCCGGGCACCGTGATGGCCACCGGCGCGGCGGTGGCGGCCATGGCTCGCTCCAGCCGGCCGTGAATCCATTCGGCGATCGCAAGATCGCCGAGTCCCGAGATCATTTCGACTTTCGCCACGCCCCAGCCTTAGAGACTGGGTTTGGCCTGTCGAGGGGTCAGCGCGTGGTCTGGCGCAAGAACCAGACGCGCTCCTCGGCAAAGTCGGTCCATTCGTCGACCACGCCGCTGGTGGCGTTGTCGCCCGCCTCTTCCGCCGCGTCCTTGACCTGCTTGAGGCGTTCGACCAGCTTGCCGTTGTCGTCGAGAAGCTGTGCGACCATCGCCTCGGCTTCGAGCCCGGTCGAATCCTCGTCCTTGACCTGCGTCGCGCCGGCAATCGCCCCGATCGAGGTGAGCGTGGGGGCATCGTTCTTGCGCACGCGCTCGGCGATGGAGTCCGTCACGCTCAGGATCTGCTGGGCCTGCTCGTCGAACAGCAAATGCAGGTCGCGAAAGCGCGGACCCCTGACGTGCCAATGGAAGTTCTTGGTCTTGACGTAGAGCGCGAGGTGGTCTGCCAGTGCGCCGTTGAGCGCTTCTACCAGTGCCTTGTTCGAATTGTCGCCCTTGGGGGCCATGATCTGTCTCCTGTCTGCTTTCTCTTACAATACCACAGACAAGGTAATCGGTTTCTCGATCAAAACGGGTTTCAGTAATCGCCTCATCCGATGATGCCGCGCGCGGTCATGGCGACCACGACGGCGGCGATGACGAAAGTTGCGGCCAAGGCCGTGCGGATCGCCCGCAAGGGCAGCCGTTCTTCCCACTGGTGGCCAAGCGACCAGGCCACGGTCAGCACTGCACCGGAGCCGAGCGTCCCGCCTGCGGCGGCGAGTTGCCAGTGCGCCGTCGCCACGCCGAGCGCGAGGACGAGGAATCGCGCGGCGTCGGTGACCTGCCCGGCGAGCAAGACCAGTGCTATCGCGCCGAGCGATCGCGTCGGCTCGCGCGGCGCCGCCTTGCGCATCGGCCAGACCAGCTCGAGCCCGGCCGCGGCGAGCGCCGCGGCGACGAACATCGTCTTGCCCTCCGGCGGCATCAACGGAGCCAGAGCCGCGCCGCCCCAGGCCACCGCCGTCGTCGCGAAGGCCGCAGTCAGCCAGCACACTGCGAGCAGTGCGGCGTTGCCGCCGAGCCGCGCGGAGAGCTGCGCGACGAGCCGCGCCTGACGCGTGCCGAGTATGGCGAGCGCGCTGGCGATCAGGGGGAGGAACAGCGACGGCATGGCGCCAGTGTTGCGGGATTGCAGTGCGAAAGGGAAGCGCGCTCCTCCGCGGCGCGTCAGTCGGCGCGAAAGCGCGCGAAGCGGCCGCCGTCGGCAATGACCTCGCGGGCGCAGTTGTGCCCCGGTGCGCCGGTCACCCCGCCGCCCGGATGGGTCCCCGCCCCGCACATGTAGAGCCCCTTGACCGGGCCGCGGTAGGCGCCGTGCCCCAGAAGGGGTCGCGCGCTCCACAATTGGTCGAGGCTCATGTGACCGTGCATGATGTCGCCGCGGACGAGACCGAACTTGCGGAAAAGGCCCTTTGGGCTGAGCACCTGACGGCCAAGGATTGAGGCGCGGAAGCCGGGGGCGTGGCGCTCGACGGTGTCGATGACGGTGTCGGCTGCGGCATCCTCCGCGTCGTCCCAGTCGCGACCATCGGGCAGCTCGGGGGCGAACTGCTGGCAGAACAGGCTGGCGACGTGCCGGCCGGCCGGGGCGAGGCTGTCGTCGACTGTGCTGGGAATCAGCATCTCGACGATCGGCGCCTTCGACCAGCCCAGCTGCTTCGCATCGAGGAAAGCCCTGTCCATGTAGGCCAGCGTCGGCGCGAGAATGATGCCCGACTGGTGATGCTCGCCGGGCTCGGGCAGGCAGGTGAACTTGGGCAACTCGCTCAGCGCCACGTTCATGCGGAAGGTGCCGCCGCCGGCCTTGAACCCCCTCATGCGGCGGCGGAAGTCCTCGGGCTGCGCGCTTTCGGGGAGCATCTTGCCGTAGAGCAGCTTGGGCCCGACGTTGGCGATGACCCGCGCGGCGGCGATTTCCTCGCCGCTCTCGAGCCGAACGCCCGCGACCCTGTCGCCGTCCACCAGCACTTCGGCAACCGGCGTCTCGAGCGTGATCTCGACACCCGCCTCGCGGCACACCTTGGCCATGATCTGCGTGATCGTGCCCATTCCGCCGACGCAGTGGCCCCAGGCGCCCTTCTTGCCGTTCACTTCGCCGAAGATGTGGTGCAGCAGGACGTATGCGCTGCCCGGGGTGTCGGGGCTGGCGTAGTTTCCGACCACGGAATCGAACCCGAACGCGGCCTTGACCGCCTCGCTCTCGAACCACTGGCCGAGGAAGCTGCTTGCCGACTTCGTGAACAGGTCGAGCGCGTCGCGTTTGGTTTCGAGCGGGAGGCGCGAAACGCCCCAGCCCTGCGCGGCCCCGGCGAGCAACGTGCGCAGCCCCTCGCCGACGTTGGGCGGGGTCTTGAGCGCCAGATTTCGCAGCACCTCGGCCACGCCCTCCAGCGCGCCGTAATAGGCCGGAAGCGCCGCGGCATCGGCGAGCGAAAACTTGCGGAACTCCGCCTGCGTTCGCTCGATCCCGCCGCCGACCTTGAGGTATCTGCCATCCTCCTGCGGCAGGAAATTCGAGATCGGCCGCTCGATCACCCGGTAACCGTGCGCCGGCAGCCGCATGTCGGCGATGACTTTGGGCTGCAGCAGGCTGACGGTGTAACTCGCCACCGAATTGCGGAAGCCAGGGTGGAACTCCTCGGTCACCGCCGCGCCGCCGACCACGTCGCGGCGCTCGACGATGCGGACCTTAAGGCCTGCCTTGGCGAGATAGAAGGCGCAAACCAAGCCGTTATGCCCCGCCCCGACGATGACGGCATCGTATCTCTCAGTCATCATGTCTCCGTTCGCCCCATGCGCGCCCGCCAGGCGCGGGCGCGTCCAAACTCGGAACGGCACCAGCGGGCCGTTCCCTTGCTCACCCGGTGCCGCACCCGCGACCTAGGTGGCGGCCCGGAATGATCGCGTCCGACATGCACTCTATCTTAACCCTGCCACGGGTAGTCAGGGCTTTCGAGGAGACTGTCATGCGCCGCATACTCACGTTCCTTATCGTAGCAGCATGCTCCACGGCAGCCCAAGCCAGAGACGGGTCTGCCGGCATGCAGATTTCCGCGTATGTGCCGGAGGTTTGCGAGATCGAATCGACGGCCCTGGTGGTCGATTCTCAGGCCGGAACGACCGCTGGTAGCGTCTTCGAGATGTGCAACAGCGGGCGGCAGTTTCGCGTGATCGCATCCTACCGGGCGCTAGACGACGACGAGCAAGTCCAAATCAACTACGGCGGCGAGGTTCACCAGCTCGACAGTTCCGGGATGAGCGATGTCGGACTGCGCCGCGGCCCCATGGTGCGCCATGTTCCGATTTCCGTGCAAACCACGGGTTTGAACCAAGTCCTGGCGATCAGCCTCGGCATAGCCGCCATCTGAGCTACATGGCGGTTACCGTCGCTGTGATGCGATCTTCGTAACGGCCGGCCGGCGCCTGCGTCGGCGCAACCACGATGCTCATCGGCCGGCGGTCGCCGCTCGGCGGTGTCCGTGAGAAATACGGAAATTCGCTCACCCCGGCGAGATCGACCTCGGCGCCCTCGAAATAGAGGCGATAGGGGATTTTCTCACCGCTTCGGTCGTGCGCAAGATTGCCGAGATTGAGCGAGCTGAAGCTGACGAGGTAGGGCGAGGTGCTGAGGATCAGCGCGCCGAAGGGATCGGAGCGCGTCTCGCGCGTGCTCGAGAGATTGCCCAGATCGATGCGGGCGGCCCCGGCGGTTCCCCCGACGACGGCGCCGACGAAGCGGATCGACACGGTCGGCGGGATGATGATGGTTATCGTCAGGGTCCCGGTGTCGGTGACGTTGCCGCTCTCATCGACCAGCGAAATCCGCAGGTGCTGTGTGTAGGTACCTGCGCGCAAGCCCCATTCGGTCGCCAGGTTAAGCTGGAACGGCACCACGCGTCCCTGTGGACCGGAGGGGGCGTTGGCTATGATTATGTCGCTGTCGACGCTGCCGCCCGAAGTCAGGTCCGGAAGGACCTCGATATTACGGTTGCCCGGGGCGCTGAGCGAGTACGGCGGAAAGTCCGGATCAACACCGGGATCGATCCTTGCGAGGCGGATCGTTGCCCCGCACTGCCCCGCCCCGCCCGCGCCGGGCGTCCCCGTGTCAGCCTGGTTCTGCACCCGGATTTGGAAATTGTCCGTGGCGCGGCCTCCCGACACGATTTCGACCCCGTCGACGATGACCGACACGTCACCGCCGAGCAGCGCGGGCTGACAATCGGCAGCGCCCGCCGCTGCGGAAAACGCGGACAAGGCAAGTGGAGCGAGAAGTGTCAGGTAGCGCATGGATGCCTCCTAGTCGCCTGTGCCGGGCAGGGTGATGGTTCCCAGCCGGTAGAGGCCGGTATTGTCATCGGAAACGTGGATTTCGAACGTCTGTCCGCTGTCGTTCAGACGGACGGTGTAGGTCCGGCCCGGGGCCAGGCCGATGATACCGAACCTGCCTGCGGAATTCGTAAAGAACGGCTGCGGCTCGAAACCCTTATCGTCGGCCGAGCTAATGAGACCCACCGCGAGTTCAGCAGGCTCAGTCCCGATTTTGAGGAACCCGACGGCGCTGACGAAGCGATCGGTACCCACCGTCAGTTGGTAGCCGCTCCGGAACGGCGGATCGACCCGGACCACGCCGGCACCGATATCGTATCCCGCTTCAAGCGTATCGATGTCGTATCGCACGTCCTGCGAGTTGTAGGACGACAGACGGTTCACGACGGCTGCGCCCAGCGGCCCGCTGGCGGCTTCGTATTCGCCGTCCCTCAGGCTGCGCCCGGCAATCACGTCGGTACCGCGCAGCGTTTCGTGCGGACGGGCGAGAAGGAATGCGTCCTGGATCGGCCTGCCGATGCCGAACACCCCGTCCGCGAAGGCGAAGGACGTGCCGATCTGCAATCTGGCCGTACGATTGTCGGTTACGTCGCCGATGCTGTTCCCTGATGCCCCGAGAGACGCCCGCGTCTCGAAGCGGTTGGCGACATAGTCGGCAACCCCGTCGATCGATGCGCCGGAATCCGAATTCTGCAAATTCAACGAGTAGCCGAGCGAGCCCACTGCGTTGGTCGAGCTTCGCGCAAGCGAAGCGCGGCTCAATCCGCGGCGGCTCTGGTACGCGGCGTCGGCGCGATGGCGCGCGCCCAACAGAACCGATATCCCGGCGCGGATACCGTAGTTGGGGCCGAAGAGCGATCCTGTCCCGTATTCCACACCCAGCGTCGCGCGAATATTGGGCGTCAGCCGGTGATTGACGTCGACGTAGACAGTGCTTTGCCCGCCCCCGCGCTTGAAATAGTTCCCGCCAGCCACCAGCGTCGTCCGCTCGGACAGATTCTGGCTGTAGGTTGCGTTCGCCGAGAGGTTCTCCAGCCGGAAACCGGCCAGGTCGCCGACGGTGCGAAAATTCTTGCTTTCGTAGTTGAAGGTCGCGGTGAAGCGCTTCGCCTCGATGCCGCTGCCGAGGATCAAGCGGTAACCCCCGCGCAGTGCGAAACCGAAGCCATCGCCGGTGCTCACCGCCCCATTAAGGTCGAAACTTCCCGGAATGACCTGCGGCACCATCTGCGTTTCGGCCGAGACGACCTGGATATCCTGATCGATCTGCACACCGCCGCCGAGAATGAAGGTATCGCTCAGCGCCTTGCGATAGTTGCCGATGAAGACAGGACGATCCGAATAGTCGGGCTGGAGGTTATATTCCGAAGCTGCGACGCCAAAAGCGGCGGTGTATTCCACCTCCCCGGCCTTGAGTTCGATCGGATCGTAGAAGTAGTCGAACCGAGTGACCTGTTCCCGCCCGCCTGCGTCGCGCACGAGGAGCTGCACATCGTTCGACCCCGTTTGGATGGGCAGATCTTCGAGGCTGTAAGTTCCCGGCTGCAGATCGAGCGTCTTGTAGGAGGCTCCGTTGACAATGACTTCGACCGTCGAAGGCGAGGTCAGGAGAATTTGCCGCCCGCCGAAGTTGGCCGAGGGGGTGAAGGGATCGAACACACGGCGGCTTTTCTCGACGGCAACGCCGGCGATGAACGGCGTGCGTAATGCCCCGGTGTTCTCGAGCCGGAGGTCCCCGGCGCTCCAGCGGCGGTACTTGTCGCGCTCGTCGTAAACCCCGCGAACGGCACGCCGATAGAAGCGGTAGTCGTCGGAGCTTTCGCTGAGGCCGCCCTCATATTCGAGCACGACCCCGCGATAGCGAGCCGCGCCGGACAGGAACACATCGGGCCGGGCCAGTCCGTCGACGTCGCGGTAAAGGAGATTCACGGTGGAGTTGAGATAGGCGCTGAAATTGGCCGGCCCCATCGCCGGAAGGACGGGTTCGTCGACTTCCCTTCGGCCGCCCAGCGGCTCAACCGGGCGGAACTCGGCGGCGATGGCATCCACCCTGAGCTCGAGCGCCGACAAATCGAAGACGAGCGTGAAACCGGCGGCCTCCAGCTGAGCCGCGGTAAGGAAGGGACTACCCGCTGTCACCTCCTGGAGCCGCTGGCGGCCCGCAGCATTGAGGAGGAGCGACAACTGCGTTTCCAGCGACTGGCTCTCGATGGCGACGCTGCCGCCGGGCTTGACCTGGACGATCACGTCGCCCAGGACCTGCCCGTTCCAGGTGAGCGGCACGGACATGGTGATCGTGCGTTTCGCGGATTTCGGTGCCCCGCCATCCCACGCAGGCGGCGGCGACGCTTGCGCCGCAGCGCGTGCCGGCAGACCGGTGAAGCCTGCAACGAGTGCGAGACCGCTGACCGCCGAGATCAGCGTTCCTTTTGCCCCCCTTGTCATCCTCAACCGCCCAAGCTGGCCTGAACGGTTCCCTCGACCAACGATTTACCGGTGGGAATGAAGAACAATCTCGTCCTGTCGGGTGCAACAACGCCGGCCCCTATCATCCGGGCCATATCCTGCGGTGCGAGTTCGAGATTCACCTGGTCGCCATCGACGCTGGTGCCGTGCACCTGCCAGGGCATGGTCCCGGCGGTGAAATAGCGCGTGCCGTGGTTGGCTACCCGGACCTCGATGCCGGGCACGTCGTCGCGCACCGTGGGCTGGATCGATTCGACCACGGGCATCGCGCTCGCGCCGTCCGGGACCACGTTGACCAGGACGTTGAAATTGACGACCACCTGCACCTGCGACTCGCCAGGACTGACCTCGACGGGTACCTGCCGTACCTGCATGTAGTAGATCTCGGATTTGGCGAGCGCCGGTTCGCCGACATATTGCACCCGGAACGCCTGACGAGAGTGCGGCGGCACCACGATCTGGGCCGGAAACACCAGGAAATCCTCGTCGGCGGGAGTAAGTTCGAGCTGGCCGTCGTCGGTGATCGCTCCTTTGAACATGAGCACTTCAACGGGGAATTCGCTGTCGCCGGGGTTGTTCAACTCGACCCGGTCAACCGACTCGCGTCCCAGCGGCTTCACATCGACGATCATCGGCGAAATTCGCGCCGCCTCGGCGGCAGTGGAAACCAGGGCCAGGGCCCACGCGCCCAAGGCAAGCAATACTGTTCTGAACATCAAGCTATCCCGACCCAAAAGTCTTAGCGCCGGCCCCCGCCGAACCCCGTCACGGAAACGCTCGCAGGAGGTGGACTAGAAAGTTGAAAGGAGGGACCGAAGCCCCTCCTTTCGTGAGTCGTGCGATACGAACGCCTTAGATGGCGCCGAGCGTGATCGTGGCGGTGTCGACGTACTGACCTTCGACCGGGCGCTTGGCGGTGTCGTCGCGGTCGATGTAGACGCGCAGGCTGGCGTTGTCGTGGAACGCGCCACCCGGGGTGACGCTCGGCGAGGCGCCGTGGCCGTTGGTGCGATAGTCGACCTTGCTGAAGCTGCTGTCGTTCGACTTCAGCTCGATCCGGTAGTTGATCAAGTTGGTGAAGTCGTTGGGATCGTTATCCACGAGCGACTGGCCGGCGGTGTTCAGAAGACCGTTGTTGGCGGTCGACTGGGCCTTGATCGTCGCGGCGTAGTTGCAGCTGACGTAGATGTTCTGGGTGCCCGAGTCGGCGCCCTGCGAGCCGTTCTTGAGGAGCAGAGCGTTGGCGCCGGCGCCCTGATTGATGTTCACCGACGAGAAGGTGAAAGCGGAAGGCTGCTCGATGCTGCATTCCGGGGCAACGGTGGCGCTGATGGCGAGAGTCGCCGTGTCGCTCGACGCGGCAGAAGCGGCGGTCGAAAAGAACGCGACCGAGGCCGCCGTGGCGATAATGATCTTCTTCATGTGTAATACTCCTTGGACTGGAAGGATCGGACACAGGTTCGATCCTTCCGGAAAACCAGACCAGGATGCGGCGCGATTATGAGTTGCAATCCCTTTGTCCGACCCGAATTCGACTCGGCCACCCCTTCTGGCTAACGGTCTCCTAACGCAATGGTGGTAAGAATCTAGCCACATTCGCCTAACGCTGGCTAATGTCGCCAGAGCGTCCCGTGCTGGCACAAACTAGAATTAATATATATTTTCAATAGCTTAAGCGAGTTTCCGCGGCGTAACGTCTCCGTGTTTGCGGTCAAACAGGGCGCCAAGGTTGATTAGATTTCACGTTTGTTTTTGATGGGGAAGCGTCGGTAGCATTGCGGGAGCCAGTCAGATGCCGACGGTGAGCGCATCGGGCGGCCGCTCAAAATTAACGCCATTCTTCACATGCCGAACAGCCTTACCGAAACTTAACAAAAAGGTCCAAGAAGCGGTATCTAAACGCGCCTGAAAGTGGGTGTTTATGCGGATACCAAGAACACCGCCGGCAGTGTTAACTCTTTCGCAAGGATAACAGGCGATGATCGCTCCTAATGAGCATAAATGCACAACTTAACTGGGAACGCGGCACTGGTCCGCGAGCCTCCGATCGCCTTCAATTAAGCTTGCCTGTCAATGGCGCATCCGATACTTTAGGCATTAAGGCAATCGTTCATAATCTGTCGGAAACTGGCCTCCTACTCCAAACGCATGCATCTCTGGCCATTGGAGAGACGTTTTGGATCGATCTTCCCGAAACCGGACAATGCCGGGCGAGCGTGATCTGGAGCGACGACACCTACTTTGGTTGTCGCTTCGACAAACCGCTCACCCGTGCGGCGCTGAGCGCCGCGCGATTGCAGAGCCCCGGCGATTCTCGCGGCCTGCTTGAAGTGTCCGAACAGGGGGGATCAGAAACATTTGCCGAACGCCTTGCGAGGCTGCGCAAGGAGCGCGGTTTCACACAGGCCGAACTGAGCAGGCGAACTGGCGTTAGCAAGCCCAGCCTTTGGGCTTGGGAGGCTGGCAAGAGCATGCCGCGGCCTCAGAATATCCACGCGTTGGCCCACGCTCTGACGACCTCCGAACAGTATCTGGTGGACGGAGAAGGAGAGAAGAACGCGCCCGAATCCGCCGATGCGCAACCCGACGAGATGGCTGGTTCCGACCCGGCAAATCCGCTGCGCCGCGCCATTCTCTCGAGCAAGGAGCGGATTGCGCAGATTGCCGGGACCTCCCCCGACAAAGTCAAGCTGACCATCGAGTTCTAGCTGGGTCGAACAGCACCCTCCGGGAAGGGCGTTACCGCAATCGGTCAATTTCCCAGGCCTGACCGACTGTTTTCTGCGACGGGGGTTGGAGCGGGTAGCGGGAATCGAACCCGCGCGTTCAGCTTGGGAAGCTGACAGGCTACCATTACATCATACCCGCATTCGATCGCTTGAGCAGCCGACCGAAGTCCGGTCTGCAAGCGTCTCGCCGCCTGCAAACCGGCGCCCCGTTTGGCGATTGGCGTATCGACGGTCAACGGTCTTTTGCCATCTGTCGCACCTGTTTGACCAGGCCGTCTGGCGCAGGCCCTGATGGCACGCGACGTGCGAATGCGGTACCGTGGAACGCGGAGCGAACATGGGGCAGAGGGATGGCGCGCAATCCGATCGGGAAAATTGGCAGGCAGGCGGCGCTGATTGCGGTCATTGCGGCGGCTTGCGCCGGGCCCGTTTGGGCCGGCAGCGTTGAGCGCGTTCCGCATGGAATGATCGTTACCACCGATAACGGTCTAAAGGTCCGCGTGCTGGCCTTTGCGAACGGCACGTTTCGGGTCACCGTGGCTCGCGATCCGGGCGACGCGCCCGCCAGCTTGATGGTCGTGGAGAGCGCCGACGGCAGTCCCGATTTTCGCACCGAAGACCATGTCGCGGTTCTGGGGACCGCCTCTTCCAGTGCCAGTGTCGGACTGTCCGACGGGAAGCTGCGAGTGTTCGATCCAGCAGGGCACATATTGCTAGAAGAAAATCCCGAAGCGCGGCGGTTGTTGCCGGTAGAGATCGAGGGGCAGGACTGGCTCGCCATCCGGTCGCAGTTCAACCGCGGGACCGACGAAGGGCTTTACGGTCTCGGGCAGCACCAGAACCGGCAGATGAACTACAACGGCGAGGACGTCGAACTCGCCCAGCATAACATGGACATCGCGATCCCCTACCTGCTCTCGACCCGCGGGTACGGCATCCTGTGGGACAACAATTCGATTACCCGACTGGGCAATCCCGAGCCCTACGGGAAGCTCGGCATCGACTGGAAGGCGGATTATTATCTGGGCGAGGAACTGGTCGTCTCGCGGCATGAAAAGTCGATCGACTACCGGTATATCCGCGACCAAAAGAACTGGCCGGCGAAAGCGCTCAGCGCTGTCGAGGCGGCGACCACCGGTCAGAATACCCAGGGCAACGCGGTGCAGACGCAAAGGGTGGTGTGGACCGGTCGCTACGTTCCCGCGACGGGTGGCAACCACAAGTTCCGGCTCTATTCGTCGAGCTATGTCAAGGTCTTCGCCGGCGGCAAGGAAGTGCTGTCGCGTTGGCGGCAGAACTGGAATCCCTGGTACCACAACTTCGATCTCGTACTGGAGGCGGGAAAGCCAGTCGACCTGCGCATCGAGTGGGAGCCCAACCAGGGCTATATCGCGCTATTCCACGCCGATCCCCTGCCCGAGCAGGATCGTCGTTCGGTCAGCTTCGCCAGCGAGGCCGCCAAGGCGATCGACTACTATGTCGTGCCGGGCGACGACATGGACGCGCTGGTGGCCGGATACCGGCGCCTGACCGGCAAGGCGCCGATGATGCCGCGCTGGGCCTATGGCTTCTGGCAGTCCCGCCAACGCTACGAAACGCAGGAGCAGCTTGTCGGCGTCCTGAAGCAATATCGGAATGCCGGCATCCCGATCGATAGCGTGGTTCAGGACTGGTTCTACTGGCCAGAGGAAAAGTGGGGCTGCCACTGCTTCGACCCGGTCCGTTTCCCAGACCCCCAAGCGATGGTCGATGATGTTCACGCGCTGAACGGGCGCATCATGATTTCGGTCTGGCCCAAGTTCTATCCGACCACGCGGAACGGGAAGGAGCTGGCGGACAAAGGCTATCTCTACCCGCGCCCGCTGGCGGCCGGGCAGAAGGACTGGGTCGGCCCGGGCTATGCCAACACATTCTACGATCCCTACGCTGCGGAAGCGCGCGACATCTACTTTCGCCAGATGCGCCAAGGGCTCGTCGAAACCGGGTTCGACGCCTGGTGGATGGATGCGACCGAACCGGACTGGCACTCGAACCTTTCGGTTGAGGAGCGTGCCTACCAGATGACCTCACCGGCAACAGGTGTTCCGGGCCCCGCGATCTTCAATTCCTATCCGCTCGTCCATGCAGCGGGCGTCGCCGAGGGGCTACGCGCGGCGCAACCGGATCGGCGCCCCTTCATCCTGACCCGCAGCGGCTTCGGCGGGATCCAGCGCGCTTCGGCCGCGCTGTGGTCGGGCGACGTGGCCGCGCGATGGAACGACCTGCGCGATCAGATCAGCGCCGGCGCCAACCTGTCGATCTCTGGCGTGCCCAACTGGACACACGACATCGGCGGTTTTGCGGTCGAGGCGCGCTATTCGCAGGAAGACCCGCAAGCCATGCCCGAGTGGCGCGAACTCTACACACGCTGGTTCCAGTTCGGCGCTTTCAGTCCGCTGTTTCGCAGCCACGGCGAATACCCGTACAGGGAGACGCCGATCGTAGCGAAGGGCGATCCCGCCATGCTGGAAAGCCTGACCTATTACGATGCGCTGCGCTACCGGCTGCTGCCCTACATCTACACTATGGCAGCCGGAACGCACTTCGACGACGGCACGATGATGCGGCCGCTGGTGATGGACTTCAGAGCCGATCGCACCGTCTGGAGCATCGACGACGAATACATGTTCGGCCCGGCGTTTCTCGTCGCTCCGGTTACCGAATTCGAGGCGCGCGAGCGCCGCGTCTATCTGCCCGCCGGCAGCGATTGGTACGACACCGCGAGCGGGAAGCGGCTTCGCGGTGGCCAAGTGGTTACGGCGGGGGCTCCGCGCGAACGAATGCCGCTGTTTGTCCGTAGTGGGTCGCTCGTGCCGATGGGGCCGGCCGTGCAGTGGAGCGGCGAGAATCTGCAAGGACCGATCACGCTCCACATTTTCCCGGGCGCCGACGGCACCTTCACCCTCTACGAGGATCAGGGTACCGACATGGGATACGAACGCGGTGAATTCGCCCGGACCCAGTTTCGCTGGAACGACACGGACCGGACTCTGACGATCGGCGCACGGCAGGGCAGCTATCCCGGAATGCGCAGAACCCGCAAGATCGGCATCGTCGTGCACGACGGCGCGAGGGGCACCGCCGTTCTCGACCAGCAGCCAGCTCGATGGCTCGACTACTCGGGAGACGAGCTGGAGCTCGAGCTGTAGGGAACCGCATGGTCCCGCGGGGGGATCGCTCCGCCGCGCATGACGGTCCAGCCGGCGAGCTCGTGCGCGCAGCGCGCGGATTCCTCGATGCTCGAACCGCGTAGCCGGCAGCCGAGATAGCCCGCGGAAAATGCATCTCCCGCGCCGCTCGAATCGATCGGTTTGAGCAACATTGCGGGCGGAAGAAAGGCGCCATCGGGCAGACGGCAGCCCTCGCCGCCGAGCTTGACTACGACCTCGCCGCATCCCGCCTCAGTCCAGAGCGCGGCAACCTCCTCGGCGTCCTGCAAACCGACCAGTTCGCGCTCGTCGTCGATGGTGGGGAAACCGAAGTCGGCCTCGCCGGCCGCGCGCGTGCGCCAGCTCTGCGCCAGGCTCACATCCTCCCAGAGACCTTCGCGATAGTTGCCGTCGAAGGCCACCTGGCCGCCCCGCCGGCGCATTTCGCGAGCCAGCCCGAGCAGGGCCTCACGGCCGTATTCGGGCAGGATCGCCAGCGAGATGAGCGAATAGACCAGCACGTCGGCTTCTTCTGCCCGCGCCATCGCCGCGCCCACATCCGGGTGCGCAAAGAGCCGCCGCGCCGCGCTATGCATCCGCCAGTACGTGAAATGTCGCTCGCCATGCTGGTCGATCGAGATCGCATAGAGCCCCGTCGCGCGCTCGGAATCGCGCAGGATGAGCGAGGTGTCGAGCCCTTCGCGGGCCCAGTCGCCGAGCATACGCGGGGCAAAAGGGTCTTCGCCGAGCACACTGAGAAAGGCCACATCGTGCCCGAAACGCGCCAGATGAAGCGCTTGGTTGAGTATGTCGCCGCCACTACCGACATCCCAGGCGTTCCCGCGCGGTGCGAGTTCCACCATCGCCTCGCCCACGCAGACGATCCTCTTGCGCCCCGTCAGCATGTCACCAATTCCACATGGTACCGTCCTCGAGCCGGGCTACCGGCAGACAGGCGGGATCGTAAGGGTACTTTGCAGCGAGGTCACTGTCCAAGGTCACGCCATGGCCCGGGCTCTCGCCGCACAACAGGAAACCGTCCTCGAAGCGGTAGTCGTGCGGGAAGACCGCGTCGGTCTCCTCGGTGTGGCGCATGTATTCCTGAATTCCGAAGTTGGGCACCCAGGTATCGAAATGCAGCGCTGCGCCCAGGCACACCGGGCTGAGATCGGTCGCGCCGTGGCTACCGGTGCGCACCTGATAAAGCGCGGCAAGATCGGCGATGCGCCGCAAGTGGGTGATGCCCCCGGAATGGACCACGGTGCAGCGGATGTAGTCGATCAGCTGCTCCTCGATCAGCTGCTTGCAGTCCCAGATCGTGTTGAACACCTCGCCCACCGCAAGCGGCGTGGTGGTGTGGCGGCGGATGTGGCGAAACGCCTCCTGGTTCTCGGCCGGGGTGGCATCTTCCATCCAGAACAGCTTGTACGGTTCGAGCGCCTTGCCGAGCTGCGCGGCCTCGTTGGGCGTGAGGCGGTGATGGACGTCGTGCAGCAGGTGATGCTCGAAGCCATAGGTATCGCGCAGCTTCTCGAACAGCTGGGGCACGAAGTTCAGGTATTTGGGAGTGTCCCACACGGTTTCCGTCGGCAGCCGTGCATCGGCGGGCTCGTAGTGCATCTCACCCCGCCCCACCCCGTAGGCCTTGTCGATGCCGGGAATGCCGCTTTGCGCGCGGATCGCCTTGTAGCCCATGTCGATGTAGCGCCCGACCGCGTCGACCGTGGCCTCGAGATTGGCCCCATTGGCATGGCCGTAGACCAGCACCCCGTCTCGGCTCCGCCCGCCCAGCAATTGGTAAAGCGGCAGGCCGGCGACCTTGCCCTTGATGTCCCACAGCGCGGTGTCGACCGCGGCGATCGCGCTCATCGTCACCGGGCCGCGCCGCCAGTACGCGCCGCGATAGAGATACTGCCAGATATCCTCGATGCGCGCCGGATCGCGGCCGAGCAGGCAGGGGATGACGTGGTCGGTGAGGTACGAGGCGACCGCCAGCTCGCGGCCGTTGAGCGTGGCATCGCCGATCCCGGTCACCCCGGCGTCGGTTTCGACGACCAGAGTGACGAAGTTGCGGCCAGGGCACGTCACGACGACCCTTGCCGAAGTTATCTTCATGGCCGAAAACCCTCCCTCCCGTTAGCGCTACCATTGCGCTAGGGGCAGGCGAAAGGTCAACACGGGAGATTGGGCCCATCCAACGCTTGAAACTTCACGCAGACCGGCTGTTTCCTGCCGACCCCGGCGTGAGGAGAATCGCGCGCGAGATCTATGACGAGGTGTGCGGCTTGCCCATCATAAGCCCGCACGGACACACCGACCCTGCGTGGTTTGCAACGAACGCGCCGTTCGGCAACGCGGCGCAGCTGTTGCTGCAGCCCGACCATTACCTGCTGCGCATGTTGTATTCGCAGGGCGTGCGGCTCGAACAGCTTGGCATCGGCGCGCCCGCCGACCCGCGCGAGGCCTGGCGCATCCTGGCGGAGAACTACGCGCTGTTTCGCGGCACCCCGTCGCGGCTGTGGCTCGATTGGGTCTTCGCCGAGGTTTTCGGACTGGACGTGCGGCTCGAAGGCGAAACGGCGGACCTCTATTACGATCGCATCACCGAGGCGCTGGAGAGCGATGCATTTCGTCCCCGCGCCCTGTTCGAGCGCTTCGGTATCGAAGTTATCGCCACGACCGAGAGCCCCCTGGATACCCTCGACCAGCATCGCTCGATCCGCGAGAGCGGCTGGCGAGGTAGGGTCGTAACCGCTTACCGCCCCGACCCGGTGGTCGATCCCGAGTTCGAAGGCTTCGCGGCCAACTTGTCGGCTCTCTCCGTGCTGACCGGCGAGAATTGCCACGACTGGCGCGGCTACCTTTCGGCGCACCGCAAGCGGCGTGCCTTCTTCGCCGCAATGGGCGCCACTTCTTCCGACCACGGCCATCCTACCGCACGCACCGCCGACCTTTCGTCCGCCGAGGCGGAGGCCTTGTTCGGGAAGATTGTCGCCGGCGATTTCTCCGAAGGGGACGCCGAACTGTTTCGGGCTCAGATGCTTACCGAGATGGCGGCAATGAGCCAGGATGACGGCCTGGTGATGCAGATTCATCCCGGCAGCTTTCGCAACCACAACGCCAAACTGTTTGCCGTTCACGGGCGCGACAAGGGCGCCGACATTCCCACCCGCACCGACTATGTTGCGGCGCTCAAGCCGCTGCTCGACCGGTTCGGCAACGAGCGCGATTTCACGCTGATCCTCTTCACCCTCGACGAGAGCGCCTATTCCCGCGAACTGGCCCCGCTCGCCGGGCACTATCCCTGCCTCAGGCTCGGCCCGGCCTGGTGGTTCCACGACAGCCCCGAGGGCATGCGCCGCTTCCGCCGCATGACCACGGAGACCGCCGGCTTCTACAACACAGTCGGGTTCAACGACGACACCCGCGCCTTCCTGTCGATCCCGGCGCGGCACGACGTCGCGCGGCGCATCGACTGCGGCTTTCTCGCCGAGCTGGTCGCCGAGCATCGGCTCGAACTCGACGAAGCGCACGAGGTCGCGCGCGCGCTGTCTTACGATCTGGCGAAAGCGGCCTACCGGTTGTGAAGCACCATTCCAAAGGTCGTCATCCCGAACGTGATCCGCGATCGATCAAGCCGCCTGCACAGACGGCGCGGACCGAAAAATGGACCCTGAAGCGATTTCACGGTGACGAGGCGGGGCGGTGAGGCTCTCGCCTGCGATCCTGAACCTGCTTCCGCCCGACGTCGCCCGTTTCGATTACGACCGCGACGAGCAAAAGGTCGGGATCGTCCACTTCGGCCTCGGCGCGTTCCACCGCGCGCACCAGGCGTGGTACACGGACCTCGCAATGAGCGGCGGCGAGCGCGATTGGGCGATTGCCGGCGCTTCCCTGCGATCGGACGCGGTGGCGCGCCGGCTGGATCCGCAAGGCGGGCTCTACACGCTGACCGAGCGGGGCGCGGCCGGCGAGGCGACGCGGGTCGTCGGTGCGCTACGCGAAGCGATCGTGGCGGACCGGAGCCCGGAAAGGCTGGCAATCGCCCTCACCGCGCCCTCGACGCGGATCGTCAGCTTCACCGTCACCGAAAAGGGTTACGCCCGCAGGCCCGACGGCTCGCTCGATCTCGAGCTTGCAGGGAGAAGCTTCTATCCGCACCTGGCCGAGTGCCTGCGCCAACGGATGCGTAGGAACCTTCCCGGCCTGACTTTGCTTTCGTGCGATAACCTTCCGCGCAACGGCGAGGTCCTTGCCCGGCTGCTGGCCGAATGGCTCGCCGCGCATGCCCCCGACACGGTCCGCTGGTTCGATGGCGAATGCGCCTGTCCGAACTCGATGGTCGACCGGATCGTCCCGGCGGCGACCGAAGCCGACCTGGCCGCGCTCGAAGGTCGGCTCGGCGTTCGAGACGAAGGCGCGGTCTTCACCGAGCCGTTCAGCCAGTGGATCATCGAGAATCGCTTCGCCGGGCCGCGCCCCGGATGGGACAGGCATGGTGCGCGGCTGGTCGGCGATGTCGCGCCGTACGAAACCGCCAAGCTCAGAATGCTCAACGGCGCCCATTCCGCCATGGCCTATCTCGGGCTCGAGCGGGGTCACGGGTTCGTCGACCAGGCGATTGCCGACGAGGAGCTTCGCGCACTGGTCGAACGGCTCATGCTCGAGGAAGCGGCCACGAGTTTCGTCCCCGCCGAGGGACAGGACCTTCGCCGCTACGCCGCCGACCTGATCGCTCGCTTCGCCAACCCCGCGCTCGAGCACCGCCTCGCCCAGATCGCGGCCGACGGCAGCGAGAAGATCCCGCAGCGTTGGCTCGAGACCCTTCGCGCGCATGACGCGCGCGGCGAGCGCTGTCCCGCGCTGCTGGAGGCGCTGGCGTCCTGGATGCGCTATGTCCGCGGCGACCGCGGGGCGGTCGACGACCCCATGGCCGCGCACCTCGCGGAGCTGTGGCGAACAGCCGGACGCTCGGGAATCGCCGCGGCGCTGTTCGGTCCGGGCGGTCTGTTTGCGGATAGCTGGCGCGCCGGCGAGGCGACGCTCGCCGAGCTGACCCGAAAGCTCGCCTAGATGCCGGCCGCGTGGAACGTGTGACCGTCAACGTCGAGGTCGCGCAGGTCGCGGCCGCGGATTTCCCGGCCAAACAGGGTGACGAGAACGAGCGCCGTCACCGCGGGTATCAGCAGGGCCAGCGAAACGGCCCCCATCGCCGGTACCAACGCGAGGACCGCAAAGACTTGCGCGAGCACCCCGCCCCCCTTGCTGCAAGCGGCCACAACTCCGGTCGCCCGGCCGCGAATTCGAAACGGAAAGCTCTCGGCAGCATAGGGTAGCAGCATGGCGATCAGCGCGTTGGTGCCGATGATCAGCAAGGCGACCGGGATGACCGGGCTCCCTCGCCCCGCGATCTCCAGCCGCAGCACGAGCAGAAGGCCGACAATGGTCACCGCCAGCGCGACAAGGACCGACCGCTTGGAACTCCACCGGCTATAGCCCCAGGCGGCGAACAGAATGGTCGGCAAGGCGATCAACGCGGATTCGGCCAGCAGGCGGCTCGACAACTCGATGCTATAGCCCTTGGCAAGCAGATCGGCGGGAAGCCAGAGCAGCAGCCCGAAATTGATGAGACCGTAGCACGCGGCCGCCATGCTGAGAGCGAAGAGCTTGGCGAACAGGGCGAACCCGGTCAGCGGGTCGGATCCGCCCCGGACAGTCTGCGCTTTCACGGCCTCGCCGGGCGTACGCGCCTCCGAGCCGAACGTCGCCATAATCCGCTGCGCTTCGCGGTTGCGGCCCCGGGCGAGAAGGAATTTGGCGGATTCGGGAATCAGCCCGCCGAGTGCGACCAGGGCAAGGCCTGTCGGCAGATTGACCAGCCACAAGACGCGCCAACTGTACGCCGGAACCAGCGTGGCCGCGAGTCCGCTTGCAGCGAAGTATCCACCCACCGAGCCAAGTCCGCCGACGAGGACCAGGCTCCAGCCGCGGTGTTTCGACGGCATCATCTCGGCGAGCAAGGCATAGGTGACGGGAAGCATACCGCCCGCCCCCAACCCCATCAGGAAACACATCCCGACGTTCCAGGCCAGCGAGGGCATCGCCCCGCAGATCGAGGTGCCCACGAACACGACCGCCGAAAGCAGGATCGAAGCCTTGCGCCCGTAAACGTCTGCAATCATCCCCCACAGGACCGATCCCGTCGCGGTGCCGAGGAGCGCGAACAGCGGGACGAGCGAGACGACCTGTCTGCCGAGCCGGTACTCGTCGATCATGCCGGGGATCGTGAAACCCAGACTCGACGGTTTCATCACATCGATGACCAGTGCGAGCACCAGCACCAGCATCAGCCGCCAGTGCGCTGCCGACAGCGGCGCGTCTTCGGGCGGGGAGACGACGATTGTGCGCGAGGCGGCAACCTGGGCTGCGACATTCCTGGGCAGCAAGCCGTAAGCGGCGACGGCGACCCCCGCGACGATCAAGACCATGCCCCAGACCATCTCCGGGCCCATCCCCATACCGTTGAGCCGGTAGCCCATGTCGCGAGCCACGAGGAACATCGGCAGATGCATCAGCACGCCGGCGGTTACGGCGATGACTCCGAGGACGAACACGCCCGCCGCCCGGCGATCGCTGAGAGCCGTCACCAAGATGCAGTCCCTCCCCTCGAATGCGCGCAGCCATCCCCGTCAGGCGGTGGCAAAGGTCTGTGCGTGCTGTCGCACAATCGCAATCACCGCGTCGTCGCTGTCGAAATTTCCGTACCACCCCTGCGGCTCGTGCGGCGGGTCGCCCATGTACTGGGTCTCGCCGTCCCGAAAGCGGTGATCCGGGTGTTGCGCTCGCGCTTCGCCGTTCCAGGCCCAGAAATTTGTGCCCTGCACCGGCCCCCCGGCGGCGCGACTGGCTTCTGCGGCGGCGTAGATCATCCGGTAGAAGCGTTGGCGAAACTGGGTCGTCGCCGCAGGATCGTAGAGTTCGCCGTCGCGCGGAAAGCCAAATTCCTCGAACACCAGCGGCTTGCCCAGCGTTGCGGCGAGCTTGACGTGCCTATCGATGTAATCCCTCACCTTGGCCGCACCGGCAGCCCAGGTGCCGGCGAGATCCTTGCCATCGACCCAGCCCCAGTTGAGCGGCCAGATATGCGCGGTCAGGTAATCGATGTTGCGGTGGGCGCGGGCGACGATCTCGACGTCCCCATCGGTAGCAATCGTGCCTTCCATACCGAGCGAGACGAGATGGTTCGGGTCGAGCGAGCGAATCAGCGCAGCGCTGTCGTCGATCCACCTGTAGTAGTCAGGGAGGATCGCCTGCATGACCTCCGGCGATACGCCCGGACGCGGTTCGTTGGCGAGCTGCCAGGCCATCAACGCGGGATCGTCCTTGTAGGCCGTTCCGGTTACGGTGTTGGTCCGCCCGACAAGCATGCGCACCGAGCGAAAGAAGCGCTCAACCGCGTCCCGATTGGCATAGAACGCACTGGCGGCGTCGGGGAACGCGGGCCAGGGATCGGCCGGATCGTTCATGTCCTTGTACCGGCCGGTTTCCCAATAGAGCCGGCTCATCATGCCGCCCGACCATTCCCAGTTGTTGGTGAGATAGAGCACCGCGGTCATTCCGCGCTTGCCGAGTTCGGCCATGGCCACGTCGAGACCGGTCAGAAGAGACCGGTTGAGCGTGCCGTCCTGCGTTTCGAAGCCGGGCTTGATGCTGTTCTTTACCGGGCTCTCCTCGGCTCCCGCGAGCAGGCGCACGTTGCCGACGCCGATCGACTGCAGGCGGTCGAGTTCGCGCCTCAGCCGCGCCCGATCGCCGTATTTCGTGTCGCTGCCAAGCCAGGCAAGGTACCAGGCGTTGGCGCCGGTGTAGCGATACCACCCGCCGCCCCGCACGAAGCGCATGCCCCTTGTCGCAACGAAGCGCTTGGGGGGCGCCAGGACGCCGCGCGCGCCGCTGCACCCAGCCAGACCCGCCGCCGCGAGGCCGGCCAGGGCCGTGCGGCGGCCGCAAATCGGGAATGTTAGCTCTACCATTTCGCACCCTCTTCCCAACAAGCAATGATAGCGCTACCATAGGTTTCTGGTTGCGACAATTCCGGTGGACGGATGGCGCGGCATGAGGGGAGAAGCTGTCTTGAAACGTCCGCTGCGATTCGCGCTGGTCGGTGCCGCGCTGTTGCTCAACGCCTGTTCGCAGGATGCCTTGCCCGGCGATACCGCTTCGGCGCAAGGCGATGCCGTCGCCCACCCCGAAATCTGGCCCAAGTACGAGTATCCCGTGCCCGTCGATCCGGCGGTCGAGGCGAAGATCGCCGACCTGCTCAAGACGATGACGCTGGAGGACAAGATCGGCCAGCTGATCCAGGCCGACCTGTGCTGCGTCACCCCCGAGGAGGTGCGCGAGTACAACCTCGGCTCGATCCTCGTCGGCGGCAACAGCGGCCCGAACGGCAACGATTTCGCGCCGGCGCCCGACTGGCTCAAGGCGGCGGACGCGTTCTACCTCGCCTCGGTCGACAAGCGCGACGGGGGCGCAGGCATCCCCGTCATCTGGGGGATCGACGCGGTTCACGGCCACGCCAACATCATCGGCGCTACGGTTTTCCCGCACAACATTGGCCTCGGCGCCGCCCACGATCCCGCCCTGATCGAACGGATCGGCGCTGCAACGGCACAGGAAGTGCGCGTGACCGGGCAGGAATGGACCTTCGCGCCAACGGTCACCGTGCCGCAGGACTACCGCTGGGGCCGCGCCTATGAGGGCTACTCCTCGGATCCCAAGCTCGTCGCATCCTATGTCGGGGCGATGGTCCGCGGGCTGCAGGGGCCGCCCGACCAGGCCAACCTGCTGGCGCGCGACAAGGTCATCGCCTCGACCAAGCACTTCCTGGCCGACGGCGGCACCAAGGACGGCGTCGACCAGGGCGATGCGCAGATTTCCGAAGAGGATCTGCGCGACATTCACGGCCTGCCCTACGGCCCGGCGATCGAAAACGGCGTCGCCACGGTCATGGTCAGCTTCTCGAGCTGGCAAGGCAAGAAGCTGACCGGCAACAAGTCGCTGATCACCGACGTGCTCAAGGACCGGATGGGTTTCGGCGGTTTCGTCGTCTCCGACTGGAACGCGCACGGCCAGGTCGAGGGCTGCACCAACAGCGCGTGCCCGCAGGCGCTGCTCGCCGGGCTCGACATGTACATGGCGCCCGACAGCTGGAAGGCGATCTACGAAGACCTGCTCAGACGCGCCAAGGCGGGCGAAATCCCGATGCAGCGGATCGACGATGCCGTCTCGCGCATTCTGCGCGTCAAGTTCCGGCTCGGGGTGTTCGAGGCGGGCAAGCCCTCCAGCCGCCCGCTCGCCGGCGATTGGAAAGTGCTCGGCTCTCCCCAACACCGCGAACTCGCCCGCGAGGCGGTGCGCAAGTCGCTCGTCCTGCTCAAGAACCAGGGCGTGCTGCCGCTCAAGGCAGGTGCGCGCCTGCTCGTCGCCGGCGAAGGAGCGGACGACGTCGCCCGCGCTTCGGGCGGGTGGACCATCTCGTGGCAGGGTACAGGTCTGACCAACGCGATGTTCCCGGGCTCGACCTCGCTATGGGCCGGCCTCAAGCAGGCCGCTGAGGCCGGCGGCGGCAGCGCGACGCTCTCGCCCGATGGCAGCTTCTCCGAGAAGCCCGATGCGGCCGTGGTGGTCTTCGGCGAGAAGCCCTATGCCGAGTTCCAGGGCGACCGCGCGACGCTGGCACTCGATGCCGACCTCACCGGTCCCTACGCCACCATGAAGAAGCTCAGGGCGCAGGGCATTCCGGTCGTCGCGGTGATGATCACCGGCCGTCCGCTCTACGTGAACCCGGCGCTCAACGCCGCCGATGCCTTCGTGGTGGCGTGGCTTCCCGGAAGCGAAGGCGGCAAAGGCCTGGCCGACGTGCTGATCGGCGATGCCGCGGGCAAGACCCGGTTCGACTTCACCGGCAAGCTCCCCGCAGCCTGGCCGAAGACCCCGGCGATGGCCGATGGCGCACTCTTTCCCTTCGGCTACGGCCTGACTTATGCTGCGCCGCGCGCGGCGTGGAAGCCGCTGCCCGAAATCGCCGACAGCAAAGCTGGCGACGCGCGGATCTATTTCGCCAGGGGCGTTCCAACCGCAAGCTGGTCGTTGGTGCTCGGCAACATCGACCGCGCCGAGGAAAAGCGCATCACCACGGTCCCGGCGGATGCCATCGGTGGACGGGCGCACATCACCGCGACCGATGCCGCGGTGCAGGAAGGCGCGCGCCGGATCGAGGTCAAGGACGGCGGCGCCGCACTGGCGGTGTCCAGCCACGATCCGCTCGACCTCGGCCGCGAGACCAATGCCGACGTGATGGTGCTGTTCACGGTAAAAGTGAACAAGGCGCCCGCGAGGGCGGCGGTCGCGCTGCGCTGCGAGGGATCGGGATGCGGCTCGCGCGAACCGGTCACGCTGCCCGCCAGCGGTACGTTCGTTCGTTACGGGATCCCGCTCAAGTGCCTGGCATCGAAGGGCGCCGATATGAGCAAGGTCACCGCGCCGTTCATTCTCGAGACCACCGGTCCGGCAGACTATGCGCTCGCCGAGGTGCGGCTCGGGACCGACGCGGAGAAGGTCCTGCCGTGCAATTGAGGCGCCTCACTGCCGCAGCGTTACTCGCGCTCGCATGCCCGCTCGCGGCGCAGGCCCCGGCCGACCCTGTCGTGACGGTCGGGGGTGGCCGGGTGCGCGGAGAAGTCACAGGCGATGCGCTGGTGTTTCGCGGGATTCCCTTTGCTGCCGCGCCCACCGGCGATCTGCGCTGGAAGCCGCCGCAGCCAGTCGTGCCGTGGGACGGGATTCGCGCGGCGATGGACGTCGGGCCGGCTTGCCTGCAGCACCTCGAAAGCTCCGAGTGGAACCGCGCGCAGTGGCTCCACGCGAGCGAGGATTGCCTGACGCTCGACGTCAAGACGCCGGGCCTTAGTGGCAAGCGCCCGGTGATGGTCTGGATCCACGGCGGCTCGAACCGCGCCGGTGCGAGCGGGGGTCCGGCGGATTCCGACCTGACCGCGCAGGGCGTGGTCGCGGTCGGCGTGCAATATCGGCTCGGCGTGCTCGGCTGGCTGTCGCACCCCGCGCTCTCCGCAGAGCAGGGCGGGTCGAGCGGCAACTACGGGTTGATGGACCAGATCGCCGCGCTGCAATGGGTCCACGACAACATCGCGAAATTCGGCGGCGACCCGGACAACGTGACGATCTTCGGCGAGAGCGCCGGGTCGCAGGACGTCTCGTTGCTGCTCGCCGCGCCGGCCGCGCAGGGCTTGTTCGACGAGGCGATCATGGAAAGCGGCACGCCCGGCTTCGGCCTCCCCTTTCGCACCCTGGCCGAAGGCGAAGCGCTGGGCGAGCAGTTCGCCGCAAAGGCCGGCACCGGTAACGACCTCGCGAAAATGCGCGCTCTATCGCCGATCGCGCTTTACGCCATCGAGGACCAGCTGGAGGAGCCGCCCCACGGCAACGGGATGATCTTCCTGCACACCACCGTCGATGGCAAGGTGCTGCCCGCCACGCCCGACAAGCTGATCGCCGCCAACAAGCCGAAGCCGGTAATCCTCGGCACCAACAAGGTGGAGTTTGCCAACGAGCAGTTCGACGAAGCCAACCTGAAGCCTTACGCGCAGGCGATGTTTGGCGGGCAAGGCGCTGCGGCGCTGGCGGTATTCAAGGCAGAACAGGCCGACCCGCGGCGCGGTAAAATCGCCACGCGTATCATCTCCGATGCGCTGTTTCATTGCCCGACCGACCACCTTGCGGACCTGCTGGCAAGCAACGGCTGGCCGACGTGGCGCTACCAGTTCGATGTCGGCCCGGACGGCGGCCTGACCAGCCATGCCTTCGAAATCGGCTGGGTGTTCGAGCGCAAGCCGGTCGGCGGCGGCGTGCCCATGCAGGATTACTGGGCGGCGCTGGCGGTCAGCGGCGACCCCAACGGCAAGACCGCAATTTCCGCCGTGCGGCCCAAGTGGGAACGCTGGACGCCCGCCAAGCCGCGCCAGATCGAATTCGGCCAATCCGCCACGGCCATGGCGCCGGGCAAGCCGCGCGCCGAGACCTGCACCTTCAGCGAGGCGTTCTGATGCGGCGGCTGGCCTTGCTGCTCTGCATGCTCGCCAGCCTGCCGTCCGCCCCGGCCATGGCGCAGAGGGCCGGACGCCATGGGAACAACCGGAGAGAGACATGAAGTATCTAATAGCGCTCGCCACTTCGCTGGCCTTCGCCGCCCCCGCTTCTGCCGGCGACAGCCTGCCGGTGGGCAGATGCATCAATATGGGCAACAGCTTCGAAGTTTCCGAGGTGGGCAAGAGCGGCGTCAGCAACGCCGGCGCGGAGGATTTCGCGCGAATTGCCCGCGCCGGGTTCGAGACGATCCGGTTGCCCGTGCGCTGGTCGGACAAGACCGGCGCAGAGCCGGGCTACACCATCGAAAAGAAGTGGATGGCGCAGGTCGACAAGGCGGTCGACCAGGCGCTCGGCGCGGGCCTCAACGTGATCCTCAACGACCACCACTTCGACGCGCTCGACGACGACCCGGCGGCAAACTCCGCCAAGCTCGCAGCGATCTGGCGGCAAGTGGCCGGGCATTTCGCCGACCGCCCGACCGATCGCCTGTGGTTCGAGATCGAGAACGAACCACACAACAAGCTGACCAACGCCAACCTGCTGGCGACGCTCAATCCGGCGTTGGCGGAAATCCGCGCGACCAATCCCGACCGCCCGGTGATCATTGGCGGCGAGTTCTGGTCGGGAATCGATTCGCTGGCGACGCTGAAGCTCCCCGACGATCCCAACGTCTATCCCACCTTTCATTATTACGAGCCGTTCGATTTCACCCATCAGGGTGCGACCTGGGCAGGCGACCCGCCGCCCGCCATCGGCCGCTCTTACGGCACGGAGGATGATGCTGCGCGGCTGGTGCGCGATGTCGCCAAGATTCGCGCCTATGTCGAGCGCACGGGCAAGGTGCCCTTCATGGGCGAGACCGGCGCCTACGAAGGATACATCGCGCCCCCGGAGCGAGCGGCGTACCATCGCGCAGTGCGCGAGGCCTTTGCCCCGACCGGAATCGGCATCTGCGCCTGGGCTTACACCAACACCTTCCCGTTTTACGACCACGAAGCGGGCAAGTGGATTCCCGGCATGCTGGCCGCCTTCGGATTGCCCGAGCAGCCTTAGCGCGCCGAATAGACGTAGGGACCGACCGTCACGCCGGTGAAAAGGCCCGTGTGGATCGAGGCTAGGCCCTCGACGTCGACGTCGCTCGCCAGACGCTGCCAGGTCGTGCCTCCTGCGCGGCGCCATGAGACATCTGCCGTGCCGCGATCGATGGCCAGCCTGAGTTCGACTGCTTCGGAGGCATCGGGCAGCGGTGCGCGAGCGACCAGCGCGCCGTTCGCCGGATCGCCGGAGCCGTTGCGATATCGCACGGCAAGGTATGCGCCGCGCTTGCCGCCTTCGATTCCGGCCATGAAGAAATGCTCCTCGCTGGCGAAGGCCATCAATCCGGCAAAGTCGCCCTGCGCCTCGGGCGCGAACGCGAAGCGGGCGGTCCACTGCGCGACCGGGTCGCGCATCCGGCGCCCGAGAAAATGCGGCTTGGCCAGCGTACTCGCGGCGTCGCTCCCGGCGACGATCTGCAGCGCGCCGCGTTCCCGATCGAGCGCGTACCATTGCACGTCCGCTGGATTGCGAAGCTGTATCCACTCCGGGGACAGGCGCGGGCCACGGAAATCCGCGTGCCAGCTGCGCCAGTTGGCTTCCTTGCCCGCCGGCAAATCGGGCCGGTCAGCGACGGCCGGCACCGGCTCGCCGGGAGGAAGGATCGTCGGCCACCCGTCGCGCCACGTCACCGGTAGCAGGTAGGTCTCGCGCCCGAGCAGCGTCGATTGCCCGGCGAACGGGCGGGTGGCGAGGAAGGTCGCCCACCACGATCCGTCGGCGAGTTCGAACAGGTCGGCATGACCGGTGGCCTCGACGCGGTTGGGCCGATCCGCCGGGAGGTCGCGCTGGGTCAGCGTGGGGTTGTTCGGGCCGGGCACGTAAGGCCCAGTCACGCTTCGCGAGCGCCAGATGGTCTGCGAGTGATTTTCCGCCGTGCCGCCCTCGGCGGCGTTGATGTAGTACCAGCCGTCCTTCTTGAAGATGTGCGGCCCCTCGGCCCAGACCGGCTTGGCCGCCGGATCGACCCCGCCATCTACCACCATCGTGCGCGGGCCGAACATCCGGCCCCGGTCGAGGTCGATCTGCTGCACCCACAGCGCGCGGTGGCCGGGATAGGTCTCGCCGCCTTCTGGCAGGTCGTTGTTGATCACCCAGACCTTGCCGTCGTCGTCGAAGAACAGCGAGGGATCGATTCCGGCGAACGGTACCCACACGGGATCCGACCACGGCCCGGCCGGGTCCCGGGCCGTGACGTAGTAGTTGCCCCCGCAGCGCACGCAGGTGTTGAAGATATAGAACGTGCCGTCGTGCCAGCTAATCGCCGGCGCGTAGACCCCGTCGGAGACGGCGTGCATTCCCGTCAGATCGAGCATGCCCGGCCGGTCGATCGCGTGGCCGATCAGTTCCCAGTTCACCAGATCGCGGCTGTGGAATACCGGGATGCCCGGAAACCAGCCGAAGGTGCTCGTCACGAGGTAGAAGTCGTCGCCAACCCGCACCGTCGACGGATCGGGATGAAAGCCCGGGAGGACGGGGTTGCGATAACGCTCGGCAGGAGCTGTTCGGGGCCCCTCGGCGCGGTAATTGATGCTCGAGAAGCTGGCCACGGGGTTTGCCGCCGCCGGCGCGGCAAGAAGGGCCAAGGCGCCCGTTGCAACGACCCAGTTTTCACGCATCTGAAATCCTCCCCAGGGCGAACGAACGCCCTTGCCCTCGTCCATTCTCGTCCTTATGGTAGCGCTATCACAGGAGAGGGCAAGAAGCACAAATGGGTCAAGCGCTGCAGGAAATCCTGCCGCCGGACTATGCGTCCGGTCGTTTCATCGGGCGCGCCCTTTCGCCCGAAGGACCCTGCGTGATCGCCGTTCGCGAGGGGCGAATTTTCGACCTTACCGAAACAGTAGCCAGTGTCGCCGGGGCCGTCGAGCGGCGCCAGTTCGACGGCGGGCGCGAGCTCGGCCCGGTCGACGGCGGATTGCCAGAGGGGTGGAGCCTGCTCTCGCCGATCGACCTGCAGTGCGTGAAGGCCTGCGGCGTGACCTTCGCCCTTTCGGCGATCGAGCGGGTGATCGAGGAGCGCGCCCGCGGGGATGCGGCGAAAGCGGCCGAGATCCGCCGGATGCTCGAAGACAAGGTCGGCGCGGGCATCCGCTCGGTCGTCCCGGGCAGCGCCGATGCGGCCGAACTCAAGCAGGCTCTCATCGACGAAGGCATGTGGTCGCAGTACCTCGAAGTGGCCGTCGGGCCCGACGCCGAAGTCTTTTCCAAGTCGCCGGTCCTCTCGACCGTGGGAGCTGGCGCCGAGATCGGGGTTCGCTCGGATTCCGCCTGGAACAATCCGGAGCCCGAAGTCGTACTTGTCGTGGACCGGCAAGGAGACGTCGTCGGGGCCACGCTCGGTAACGACGTCAACCTGCGCGACTTCGAGGGCCGCTCGGCATTGTTGCTGTCCAAGGCCAAGGACAATACCGCGAGCTGCGCGATCGGCCCGTTCATCCGCCTCTTCGACGACGGCTTCGGTATCGACGATGTCCGGCAGGCCAACGTCGACCTGCTCATCGAGGGGCCGGAAGGCTACCGGCTCGAAGGCACCAACGTGATGGGCGAAATCAGCCGCGACCCGCTCGACCTGGTCGCGCAGACGCTTTCGGAGCACCATTACCCCGACGGCTTCGTGCTCTTCTGCGGCACGCTGTTCGCGCCCACGCAGGACCGCGACACGCCGGGCGGCGGTTTCACCCACAAGCTTGGCGACCGCGTGACGATATCGTCGCAGCGGATCGGCAGGCTGACCAACACCGTAACCACCTCGCGCGATGCGCCGCCGTGGGAACTCGGCATTGGCGCATTCGTGCGCAATCTCGCCTCGCGCGGGCTCATAGACAGGATTTAGGATTGACCATGGATATCAAGACTCTCGGCCACTATATCGACGGGCAATGGACCGGCGCAGACGAAGCGCTCGAAAGCCGCAATCCCTCGAACACCGACGACATCGTCGCGCGCTTTCCCGACGGCAGCGACGATGACGTCGCGCGGGCCGTAGCGGCCGCCAAGCAAGCGCAGCCCGGTTGGGCGAACGCATCGCCCGAACTGCGCAGCGACGTGCTGCACAAGGCCGGCGAGGCGCTGTTCGCCCGTTCGGCCGAGATCGGCGAGCTGCTTGCCCGCGAGGAAGGCAAGACCCGCGCCGAAGGCCTCGGCGAAACGCTGCGCGCGGCGCGCATCTTCCGCTATTTCGCCGGCGAGGCGCTGCGGCGCCACGGCCAGACGCTCGAATCGACACGCCCCGGTCTCGATGTCGCGACCTACCGCGAAGCGCTGGGCGTGGTCGGCCTGATCACCCCGTGGAACTTCCCGATCGCGATTCCCGCATGGAAGGCCGCCCCGGCCCTCGCCTTCGGCAATACGGTCGTTCTGAAGCCCGCCAACATCACCTCGGCGGTGGCTGCGGCGCTGACCGAGGTGCTCGACGAGGCGGGCGTCCCGGCCGGCGTGTTCAACCTCGTCCTGGGCCGCGGCGACGTCGGCCGGGCCATCGTCGACCACCCGGACGTTGCCGCCATCAGTTTTACCGGTTCGCAGGGCGTGGGATCGCAGGTCGCTCAGGCGACAGTCGCCCGCCAGGCGAGAGTCCAGCTCGAAATGGGCGGCAAGAATCCGCTGGTCGTGCTTGCCGACGCCGACCTCGACAAGGCGGTGGCGATCGCCGCGGACGGCGGGTTCTTCCAGACCGGCCAGCGCTGCACCGCTTCGAGCCGGGTCATTGTCGAAGACGCGATCCACGACCGCTTTGTCGCCGCGCTGGTCGAACGGGCCAAAGGCCTCAAGGTCGGCTCCGCGCTGGCCGAGGGCACGCAGGTCGGCCCGGCCTCGAGCGAAAGCCAGTTCGAGCAGAACCTGAGCTACGTCGACATCGCCACCGGCGAAGGCGGGCGGCTCGCCGCCGGAGGGGGCAAGATCGAACTGGATACCCCCGGCTTCTTCATGCAGCCGACGGTGATCGCCGACACCAACCCCGAGATGCGCATCAACTGCGAGGAAGTGTTCGGCCCGGTGGTCTCTACCGTACGGGTCAAGAATTACGAGGAAGCGCTCGCCGTCGCCAATATGGGCGATTTCGGCCTGTCGAGCGGCATCGTTTCCAACGACGCGGCGAAAATCCGCGACTTCCGCAAGAACGTGCGCGCCGGAATGGTGATGGTCAACCTGCCCACCGCGGGGGTCGATTACCACGTTCCGTTCGGCGGGACGCGCGGATCGAGCTACGGGCCGCGTGAACAGGGCTTTGCGGCAGTCGAATTCTACACACAGATCAAAACTGTCTACACGGGGGATTGAGGACTTGGCCGAAGGGGTTTTCAAACCGGTGTCGAACAGGGCGGTCTATCCCAGCCTCGCCGGCAAGCGCGTCATCATCAGTGGCGGCGCGAGCGGTATCGGCGAAGGTATCGTCGAGAGCTTCGCTCGTCAGGGTGCGGCGGTGGCATTCGTCGATGTCCTCACCGACGCCAGCGAGACGCTGGTCGGGCGTCTGGCCGACGCGCAGATCCAGCCGCTCTTTCTCGAATGCGACATTACCGACTGCGCCGATTACACCGCTAAAATCGGCAAGCTTGTCGACCGGCTCGGCGGCTGCGATGTGCTGGTCAACAACGCGGCCAACGACGATCGGCACAGCGTGGACGAAGTTACACCCGCATACTGGGACGAGCGGATGGCGGTGAACCTGAAGCACCAGTTCTTCGCCGCCAAGGCGGTGCATCCGCACATGGCCAGCGCCGGAGGCGGCTCGATCATAAACCTCGGCTCGATCTCCTGGCATCTCGCCCTGCCCGACCTGACCCTCTACCAGACCGCCAAAGCGGCCATCGAAGGCCTCACCCGCAGCCTGGCCCGCGAATTCGGTCGGCAGAACATCCGCGTCAACGCGATCATCCCCGGCAACGTCCAGACGCCGCGGCAGATGAAATGGTACTCGCCCGAAGGCGAAGCCGAGATCGTCGCGCAGCAGTGCCTCGACGGGCGGATCCAGCCACGGGACATCGCCGCGATGGCTCTGTTCCTGGCCAGCGACGATGCTCGCTTCTGCACCGGCCACAATTACTGGGTCGATGCGGGATGGAGATAGAGACCGACGTTCACGAGGTTCTCAGGCCCGGCTTCAAGCTGGGCGAAGGCGCGCTGTGGGACGCCGGGCGGCAAGTCGTGTGGTGCGTCGACATCAAGCGCCACCTGCTGTGGCATTTCGACCCCGCGACGGGCAGCAATGCCAGCGCCGAGGCGCCGGGCCAGATCGGCTGGGCGCTACCGGCCGAAGGCGGCTTGCTGCTGTGCGGAGTGCAGGACGGGCTCTATACGTTCGATCCGGAGCATCAGACCTTCGAGAAGCTGATGGCCGTGCCCGGCGAGCCCGCCGGCAATCGTCTCAACGACGCCTGCAGCGATCCGTGGGGCCGCGCCTGGTTCGGCTCGATGGACGACGCCGAAGAGGACACCAGCGGCCGGTTCTACGTCTTCGAAAAGGGCGAGGCCCGCCAGGCCGGGCCGAGCGGCATATCGATCACCAACGGGCCCGCGGTCAGCGGTTCGGGTGACCGAATCTATTTCACCGACACCGTGGGCAAGAAGATCCTGGTCGCTGACCTGTCCGCCGCGGGCGTGGGCGAGGCGCGGCTGTTCGCGGACGTCGCGAAGGATTTCCCCGATGCTTATCCCGACGGGCCGATGGTCGATGCCGAGGACCATGTCTGGACCGGGCTCTATTTCGGCTCGCACGTCGCCCGATATTCGCCCGACGGCAAGCTGGTGGCCACCGTGAAGCTCCCGGCGCGCGACATTACCAAGATGACACTCGGCGGACCGGATTTCAGGACCGCCTACGTCACCACCGCGACCAAGAACCTCGAACCGGCCGACGCAGCCGACTATCCGGCCGCCGGCAGCCTGCTGGCCTTCGACAGCCCCGTGGCCGGCTTCGCCACTCCCAAGGTGAAACTCGGATGATACGCACCGGCCTGGCGCTCGCTGCCCTCGTAACCGCCGGGGCTGCCAGCGCAGCGCCAGTACTGACGCCGGTGTGGACCGACCACGCGGTGATTCAGCGCGACCGCCCCGTGGTGGTGGAAGGGACCGCCGCGCCCGGCGAGAAGCTCAGCGCCACGCTGGGTTCAGCGACAGCGAGCACCACTGCCACGACGGGAGGCAGCTTCGCGCTGCACTTTCCCGCCCGTACCGCCAGCGCCGACCCGGTCACCTTGACCGTTACCGGCGCCGACGGGTCGAAAATCGCCGTCTCCGACTTGCTGGTCGGCGACGTGTGGCTGTGCGGCGGACAGTCGAACATGGAGTTCTCGGTCTGGTCCTCGGCCGGTGGACCGCTCGCAGCGCAGCATTCGGGCGACGACGGCTTGCGCCTGCTGATGATCCCCAAGGTCAGCGCGCTGACCCCGCAGAAGGAGTTCGGCGGCAAGGTCGCCTGGGCCGCTGCCTCGCTGGATAGCGTCAAGGACTTCTCCGGCGCCTGCTATTTCATGGCGCGCCAGCTCCGGCGCGATCTCGGCGTGCCGATCGGGGCCATTCACTCGAACTGGGGCGGCTCGCAAATCCGCGCCTGGCTCACGCCCGAAGGGGGCAAGGCGCTCTATGGTCCGGCCGCGATGACCCAGCTCGAGCAGTACGCGAAAGATCCGCTCGGCGCGGTCACGGCTTTTGCGCCCGGATGGGAGAAGTGGTGGACCGACCGCACCGGAGGGAGCCCGTGGGCCAACCCCGACGAACTCGACTGGCAACCCGTGCCCAAGATTGCGGCATGGGGCGAATGGACGGGCACTCCGCTGGCGAGCAACGGCAACGGCAACGTGTGGATGCGCCGAACCGTCATGCTGACGCCGGCACAGGCGAAGGCCGGGGGAACGCTCAACATCGGCCTGGTCGACGATATCGACATGACGTTCGTCAACGGCCACCCGGTCGGCAACACCTCGAGCTGGAGCGACGAGCGACATTACCGCGTGCCCGCCTCGTACCTCAGGGCCGGGGCAAACGAGATCATGGTACTGGTGACCAACAGCTATGGCGCGGGCGGCTTCGAAAGCCCGCCCGAGCGCCTGTCGCTCGATCTCGCCGGCGGCGCGAGCATCTCGCTCGGCGAAGGCTGGCGCTACGCGATTTCGGAGATCACCGACTACCCGCCGCGCACGCCGTGGGACGGAATTGCCGGAATCGGCATCATGTACAACCGGATGATCGCCCCGCTCGGGCACTTCGCTATGGCTGGGACAGCTTGGTACCAAGGCGAGAGCGACGTCGGCATCCCTGGCTACGCCGAGCGTCTCAAGGCGCTCTTTTCCGGCTGGCGAGAGCAAATCGGGACAGGCGCGAAGATGCTCGTCGTGCAGCTGCCCAACTGGGGCCCGACCACCGAACGCCCCGCCGCGTCTGGCTGGGCAGAGATCCGCAACGAAGAATTGAGGGCCGTTGCGGCCGACGCGAACGCTGCGCTGATCGCCACGCTCGACCTCGGCGAGAACGACAACCTGCATCCCTTGGACAAGCTGAACGTCGGCCTGCGGCTGGCGATGGCGGCGCAGGGCGAGCCGATGCCGATGCCCGTCTCGGCCCGCCAAGCGGGCGGCGAGATTGTCGTGACCTTTGCGGGAATCGAAGGCGGCCTTCACGCCTGGAGCGGGCCGCCGCTCGGTTTCGAGCTGTGCGGCGAGACGCAGGACAGCTGCCGGTACGCCGCGGCCGAGGTCGCCGGCGATGCCGTCGTCCTTGCGGGCGACGGCAAGCCGGTAACGCGCGTTCGCTATGCCTGGATCGACAGTCCGGTGGTCAATACGTACGACGCGCGCCCGTTGCCGGTGCCGACGTTCGAGCTGCCGCTGGTCAAGTGACGCTGACGCTTCGCGCCGGGGACTGGGTGGCAGAACTGCGTCCCGACACAGGCGGCGCGCTCGCGGCGCTGCGTCTGGGCGGGACGGACGTCCTGCGCACCATGCCGGGCAGCGCGATCGATCCTCTCGAATCCGCCTGCTTTCCGCTTGTGCCCTGGTGCAACCGGATTCGCGGCGGCCGTTTTTCCTGGTCCGGCCGCATGGTGCAATTGCCGGAGAATTTCCCGCCCGAGCCGCATAGCCTACACGGACTCGGCTGGCACAGTGTCTGGCAGGTCACCGCCGAAGCGGGATTCAAGTGCACGCTCGGACACTCCCACAGCGGCACAGATGCCTGGCCCTGGTCCTACGAAGCCGAGCAGCGAATACGCCTCGGCTCGCAAGGCTGCGCGATCACGCTCGACGTGACCAACCGCAGCGAGACGCCGATGCCCTGCGGTCTCGGCCTGCATCCCTATGTGCGACGTCGCCCGGAAACGCACGTGCGGTTCAGCTCGACGGGCATGTTGCTCGCGGACGCAGGCTTGATCCCAAACGGGGAGATCGCAGCGTCGCCCCGCTTCGCCGACTCGAACATGGGCGCCGCCCTGCCCTCTGAAACCGTCGATCACTGCTTCGCCGGGTGGAGCGGTCGCGCGTTGATCGAAGACGACCTCGGCAGCATCGCGATGACCGCCCGCGGCGCGCCGTTCCTGCATCTCTATGCGCCAGCGGACGGCAGCGCACTGTGCCTCGAGCCCGTCAGCCACGGACCCGACGCGCTCAACCGCGCGCCCGCAGAGATGACTGTGCTCGCCCCCGGGTGCACCGCCAGTCTGACCCTGCGCATCTCGGCGACCCTCGCCGGATAATTCGACCGGGAAGCTATCCCGGTGCGCAGGCGAACTCTCTCCTAGGGCACTGTCGACGGGTCAACCGGGTGCGATCTTGGGCGCGCGAATCAGTGGTTGTGGCGCGGCAGCTTTTTCGATGTGCCGCGGTATTTGAGCGCCATGTCCATCACTCCGCCTTCCGACAGCTGACCGGTTTTCTCGCGGTACAGTTCTTCCCATGGCGTCTGTGATTCCGGGATCGCGGCAGGCGGCTCCTCGGCCAGCCGGCGGGCGATCTCGGCCTCGTCCACCAGCGCGTTGCAGGTGCCGGCGTTAAGGTCGATGCGGATCGTGTCGCCGTCGCGCAGCCAGGCGAGTCCACCGCCCGCCGCGCTTTCGGGCGAGCAATTGAGGATCGACGGGCTGTCGCTGGTGCCCGATTGGCGGCCGTCGCCGAGCGTGGGCAGCCACATCACCCCGCGTCGGATCAGCGCGTCGGGCGGCTGCATGTTGACCACCTCTGCGCTGCCCGGCCAGCCGATCACGCCCGAGCCGCGCATGACGAGGATCGAATCCTCGTCGATGCCCAGCGCAGGATCGTTGATCCGGTGGTGGTAATCGTCGGACCCGTCGAACACGACCGCGCGGCCTTCGAAGATACCCTCGGCACCCGGCCGCGACAGGTACCGCCCGCGAAAGTCGTCGGAGATGACCGAGGTCTTGAGGATACCGAAGTCGAACAGGTTGCCCGAAAGGACGACAAATCCTGCCCGCTCCATCAGCGGATTATCGAACGGGCGGATCATCTCGCGATCGGGACTTTCATGGCCCGCGAGGTTCTCGGCCATCGTCTTTCCGGTGCAGGTCACGCAATCGCCATGCAGCTTGCCGGCCTGCAGCAGCTCCCACATCGCCGCGGGAACACCGCCGGCGCGGTGGAAGCGCTCGCCGAGATACTTGCCCGCCGGCTGCATGTTGACCAGCAGCGGCAGATCGTAGCCGTGGTGCTGCCAAACCTCGGGTTCGAGCTCGACTCCGGCATGGCGCGCCATCGCCACGATGTGCGGCTGTGCGTTCGACGAACCTCCAATCACACTTGTCGTGGCAATCGCGTTGAGAAAGGCTTCGCGAGTAAGGACCCGGCTAGGACGCAGGTCTTCGAGCACCATCTCGACGATGCGCCGCCCCGTCCGATAGGCAATCTGGCCGCGCTCGCGATAGGGCGCCGGTATCGCAGCGCACCCGGTCAGCGACAGGCCGAGGGCCTCGGCGACCGCGTTCATCGTGCTGGCAGTGCCCATCGAATTGCAGTGCCCGGCGCTCGGCGCGCTGCTCGTTGCCCGGTCGAGGAACTCCGCCTCGTCGATTTCGCCAGCGGCCAGCTTGCGGCGGCTGCGCCAGATGACCGTGCCCGAGCCGACCAGTTCGCCCTCGTGCCAGCCGTCGAGCATCGGCCCACCGCTAAGGACGATAGCCGGGATGTCGACCGTGCTGGCGGCCATGACCTGGCTCGGCGTGGTCTTGTCGCAGCCGGTGGTCAGCACGACGCCGTCGATCGGGTAGCCGTTAAGCAGTTCGACCAGCCCGAGATAGAGCAGGTTGCGATCGAGCGCGGCCGTCGGGCGGCGACAGTTCTCAAATATAGGATGGACCGGGAACTCGAGCGGAATCCCGCCCGCATCGCGGATTCCGTCACGCGTCCGCTTGGCCAGATGCAGATGGATGCGGTTGCAGGGGCTGAGGTCGCTGCCCGACTGGGCGATACCGATGATCGGCTTGCCGCTACGCAGTTCCTCCGGCGTGACGCCGTAGTTCATGAACCGCTCGAGGTAGAGCGCGGTCTGGTCCCAGCGCTCGGCGTTGTCGAACCAATCGCGCGAGCGCAGCCGCGGCGAGCGTTCGCCGTCGTCGCTCACGAGGCGCCAGGGCGGCTGGCGTTTCGCGCCGCGAGGCTGGGGGCGGCGTCGGATTCCCGTCGCACGAGTTTGTAGGGGAGCGTCGTGTGCTCGGGCTGGAGCTTTTCGCCCGTTCGCCGGGCGCGAACTATGCGCACGATCGCATTGACCGCCCAGGCGGTCATTTCGCGGATCGGCTGGCGGATGGTGGTCAGCTCCGGCCAGATCGTGCGCGCCATGTCGGTATCGTCGAACCCGCACACCGTAATGTCGTTCGGCACGTCGAGGTGGCGGCGATGCGCCATCGCCACCACCGCGGCGGCCATGTCGTCGTTCGAGGCGAAGATCGCCGTCGGTCGCGGTTCGGCGGCGAGCAGACGTTCGGCGGCATCGAGCCCCGAGCGATAGGTGAAACGTCCCTGTACGATGAGCTGATCGTCGATCTCGATCCCGGCATCGCTGAGTGCGGCACGGTAGCCGTTGAGGCGCCGCCCGCTGGCGACCTGTTCGGGATTGCCGATGATGAAGCCGATGCGGGAATGCCCAAGGTCGATAATGTGCTTGGTCATGTCGTAGGCGGCGCGAAAGTCGTCGATCATGACGGCGGCGTCGGATCCGCTGGCCTTGCCCGGACCGACCGCGACGGCCACCGCGCCGAGTTCTCCAACGAGATCCAGGACGCTCTGGTCGTCGCATAGCGGTGGCGGCAGGATGAAGCCCTGGATACCGCTTTCCGCCAACTTGCGCATCAGCACCGTGGCGTCGGCCACGGTTTCGCAGCTCTGCACTTCGAGGTGGATGTCGCCGCGGCTCGATTCCTCGAGCGCGCCCATGAGAAATTCGCTGAGGTAGGACGCCGATGGATTGTCGAAAAGCAGCGCGATGCGCAGCTGTTCGCCGCCGGCGAGACTACGGGCCGCGCGATTGGGCGCATAGTTGAGCTGACGTACGGCCTCGAGCACCGCATTGCGGGTGCCCTCGCGCACGCTGGCCTCGCCATTGATGACCCGACTCACGGTCATGGGCGAGCAGTGGGCCAGCCGGGCCACGTCGGCGATCGTCGGCGCACCCTTGTGCCGCCGCCCGGTCTTGCGCGCCGCCCCCTCGCTCTTGCCCTTGCTCATTGCGAGGTCCTTAGGGCGCACACGAGGGCGGCAAAAGCGTTTTTTCGGGCCATCTCAGCCGCCCGGTGCATCGGGAAAGCGGAGCGCTTGGTACCATTCGAGCGAATGCGCCGGCGGAGCGGCTCCAAGCGGGAGCGGCAAGTGATTGAGCGATTGCCAGTAAGCGACCGATGCGTCGCGCCACCAGCGCGCCTCGCGCTGCTGGATGGCGAGGAACTCGGCGGTGTCCTCGAACCTCTGCCCATCGACATAGGGCGCGAGAGTGGACCACTTAGCAGCCATGGCATCGACTGCCGCAACCCCGCGGTCGTAGCGGTGGACCAGCTCGGGCCAGAGCGCGCGGCCCGACCGGGTGCGGAAATCCCACGGCAAGTGGTGGAACCAGAGCAGGTAGTCCTCGTCAATCGCCTTCGGATCGCGCCATCTGGAGGCGACCGAGGGAGCATATTGCGCCAACGCGTTGCTGCCGGTTGCAGTCCGATCGAAGCCAATGCCCTGCACGTCGGCGCGGCTGTAGTAGCAAGGGTTCCATTCGGGCCTCGCAAGGTCGCAGACCCAGGGCGCCGGGCCGTAATGGTGACCTGTGCCCATCTGGTGAGCGAGCCCCATCGGGGTCATGTAGTCAACCACCGCCTGGCGGCTGCCGAGCATCATCGGCACGACTTCGGCGAGGAAAGCGGGATCGCGGCTGAACGTCTGCGCCGCCCACTCGCGCGCGATCTGCTCGCTGCTCATGCTCGGATCCCACGCCAGACGGCCCAAGGCGTACCAGTTGGCCTGGTCGAAATGCGATCCGGACCAGTTGCGATCGGACCCGGTATTAGCGACGCCGGCCATTCCGGCGATGGTCTGTGCCACTGGCCCGCCGCGTCCGGTATCGACGCTCAAGACTTCCTTCCAGAGCGGCGCAAGAAACGCCAGGTGGGTGGCGAAGCCGAGGTACTCCTTGGTGATCTGCCCTTCGAGCATGAGCTTCGTGTGGGGCATCGCCCCGAACATCGGGTGGAACGGTTCGCGGGGCTGAAAGTCGATCGGACCGTTCTTGACCTGGAGGATCACGTTGTCGGCGAACTTGCCGCCGAGCGGCACGAACTCGTTATAGGCCTGCATCGCACGGTCGGTCGAATCCTCGGCCGAGTAGACGAAGGCGCGCCACAGCACCACGCCGCGATTGCCAAGCGCAGCGGCCATCATGTTGGCCCCGTCGGCGTGGGTGCGCCCGTAGTCCTGGGGTCCGGGCTGGCCTTCGGAGTTGGCCTTGACCAGGAAACCGCCGAAATCGGGAATTGCCGCGTAGATTTGGTCCGCCTTGGCTTTCCACCACGCGCGCACGCGCGGGTCGAGCGGGTCGGCGGTGCCGGTCCCGCCGATTTCCATCGGCGCCGAGAAACGCGCGCTCAGGTAGACGCGGATGCCGTAGGGCCGCCAGGCATCGGCCAGACGCGCCAGTTTGGCGATATAGCGCGGCTCGAGCAGGTAGGCTTTGGCGTTGACGTTGTTGACCACCACGCCGTTGATGCCGATCGAGGCCTCGGCGCGGGCGTAATCGATCATTCGCGGATCGAGATGGTCGGGCAGGTGCCACCAGTCGAAGATCGAACGCCCGGCATAGCCGCGCTCGACCGGCCCGCCGGGATTGTCCCAGTGGTCGATCATCCTCAGCGGATAGACTGGAGCCGAGGTCCCGCCGATCGCGGATACCCCTTCGCCCGAGCCGAGATGCCGCAGGAATGCGAAAGCGCCGTAGAGCACGCCGTTATCGTCGTTCCCGGCGATGAGCACCCGGCCATCGGCGAGGCGTGCAATGCGGTAGGCGCCCGGCGGCAGGCCATCGAGCGGCGCCGCCTCGCGCGCGGCATCGCCTTCGAGATCGCGCGCCCGCCCGAGCACGATTCCCGGACCGGTCGCCCGGTGCCCGCCGAGCATTCCGGCGAGCCCGCGCTCCAGTTCGCGCCGGGCAGCGGCGATGGTCGGCGTCGGTGCCGAGACGACCAGGACCGGCCCCAGCGCGGCGGCGGTATCGGCCGCCCTGTCCTCTGCCAGGGGGGCGTAGCGCAGCCACAGGTCATAGCCGTCTTCCGCATTCGTCACCCCCGGCAGGGTCAATGCCGCGATGACCGCACACAACCGCAACAGACGATTGACAAGCCCTCTCCCCATAATCATGGTAGCGCTATCATACGAGGCCGCGCAGTCAAGATGCGGTGGGACGGGAGAGTAACTATGAAGGGCCGCACCAGGGCCGCCGCGCTCGCCGCGGGTATCGCATTCGTCGCCCTGACTGGCGTCACACCGAGCCACCTCGCGGCGCAGGACCCTGCAAGTTCGGTCGCCCGGCCAATGGCCGATGCGCCCTACTGGAACGCCTCGCTGCCGACCGAACAGCGGGTCGCCGACCTCCTCGCACGGATGACTCTCGACGAGAAGATCGCCCAGATCATCACCTTGTGGGACAACAAGGTCGAAATCCAGGACGACGATTTCTCTTTCGACCCGGCCAAGGCGAGCAAGGCCCATCCGGCCGGCATCGGCATGATCGCTCGTCCCTCGGACCTCCACGGTCCCGGCAGTCCGCGCGTCCAGCCGCCGCGGTCGATCGAACAGAGCGTCGCCTACGTCAATGCGGTGCAGAAATGGGCGCGCGAGAACACGCGGCTCGGCATCCCGGTCCTGTTTCACGAGGAATCGCTCCACGGTCTGGCTGCGAGGGATGCTACCAGCTTCCCGCAGGCCATCGCCCTCGCCTCGACCTGGGATCCCGATCTCATCCGCGAAGTCAACGCGCTGATCGCGAGCGAGGTTCGTCCGCGGGGGGTCCACCTGGTGCTGTCGCCAGTCGTCGACGTTGCGCGCGACCCGCGCTGGGGCCGGATCGAGGAGTCATTCGGCGAGGATCCGTTCCTTGTCGGCGAAATGGGCGTCGCCGCGGTCGAAGGGCTGCAGGGCAAGGGCACAAGCCGCAAGATCGGGCCGAACCACGTCCTCGCCACGCTCAAGCACATGACGGGTCACGGCCAGCCCGAAAGCGGCACCAATGTCGGCCCGGCGCCGATCGGCGAGCGGACGCTGCGCGAGTTCTTCTTCCCGCCGTTCGAACAGGTCGTGAAGCGCACCGGGATCGACGCGGTCATGGCCAGCTACAACGAGATCGACGGCATCCCGAGCCACTCGAACGTCTGGCTGCTGCGCGACGTGTTGCGCGGCGAATGGGGATACCAGGGCGCTGTGGTCTCCGACTATTACGCCATCGGTGAGCTGGCGACGCGGCACAAGATCGCCGCCGACCTCCAGGAGGCCGCGGAAATGGCGCTCGCCGCCGGCGTCGATACCGACCTGCCGACCGGCAACGCCTACATCACGTTGGGCGATGCCGTGAAATCGGGCCAGGTGCTGATGGCTGCCATCGACCGGGCCGTGGCTCGAATGCTGACGATGAAGTTCAACGCCGGGCTATTCGAGAACCCCTGGGCCGACCTTGCCGCGGCGAAAAAGTCCGACGGTCCGCAAGCCCGCGCGCTGGCGCGCAAGGCCGCCGCCGAATCGCTCATCCTGCTCAAGAACGACGGAACGTTGCCGCTCTCGCTACCGAAAGCGGACGCAGCCAAGCGGACAATCGCGGTGATCGGTCCCAATGCCGCGGTCGCGCGTCTCGGCGGCTACTACGGCATCCCGCGCAGCACCGTCTCGCCGCTCGAAGGCCTTAAAGCGCTCGTCGGCGACAAGGCCAACCTCGTCACCGCGCAGGGCGTGGTCATTACCGAGAACGACGACTGGTGGGCCGACGAGGTCAAGCTCGGCGATCCGGCCGAGAACGCGAAGCGCATCGCCGAGGCCGTCGACGTCGCGAAGAAGGCCGACACGATCGTGCTGTTCATCGGCGACACCGAGCAGACCAGCCGCGAAGGCTGGGCCGAGAGCCATCTCGGCGACCGCACCGATCTCGACCTCGTGGGGCAGCAGAACGACCTCTTCAATGCGCTCAAAGCGCTCGGCAAACCGGTCGTCGCAGTACTCGTCAACGGCCGACCGCCGAGCTATCCGACCATCGCCGCGAAAGCGAACGCGATCCTCGAAACCTGGTACGGCGGCGAGCAGCAGGGCAATGCGATTGCCGATGCGCTATTCGGCCGAGTCAATCCGGGCGGAAAACTCCCCGTGACGGTGGTGCGCGACGTCGGCCAGGTGCCGGCGTTCTACGACCACAAGCCGAGCGCAAGGCGCGGTTACCTGTTCAGCGACATCACGCCGCTTTATCCGTTTGGCTACGGCCTCAGCTACACCACATTCGAGATCGGCGCCCCGGTGCTGTCCGCTGCGGCGATCAAGCCGGGCCAAGGCGTCAGCGTGCGCGTACCGGTGGCGAACACCGGCAAAGTGGCGGGCGACGAAGTGGTCCAGGTCTACCTGCGCGACGAGGTCAGCAGCGTTACCCGCCCGGTCAAGGAACTCGCTGGCTTCCAGCGCGTGACGCTGCAACCCGGCGAGACCAAAACGGTCGAAATCGCCATCCGCCCCGACAGCCTCGCGCTATGGAACCGCGAGATGAAACGCGTGGTCGAGCCGGGTCAATTCAGCATCATGGCCGGCCCCAATTCGCAGGACCTCAAGAGCGTCACGCTGACGGTGGCGCCGTGAGCCGGCCGCTCGCCCGCCGCGGCGCGCTCAAGCTGCTCGCCGGCGGCAGCGCCTCGGCACTCGCCGTGGCGCAGGCCCCCCTCGCCTTCGCAAAGGAGGCCGCACCGCTCTACAAGAACGCTAACGCGCCGATTCCGGCGCGCGTCGCCGACCTTCTGGCGCGGATGACGCTGGCCGAGAAAATCGCCCAGATCCGCGGCGTCTGGGCCGGCAAGGGCGGCATGCTCAGCGGCCTCGAGTTCGACCCGGCCAGGGCCAGCACGAACTTCCCCGACGGGATCGGCGCGCTGGGCCGCCCGTCCGACAAACGCGGCACGCCGGGCGTCGGCGAGGCCTCGGGCGGATCGCGCGATCGCTGGCGCACGCCGCGCCAGACGGTCGAGTTCATCAACGCGTTGCAGAAGTGGGCGCTCGAAGACACCCGGCTCGGCATCCCGGTGCTCTGCCACGAGGAATCGCTGCACGGCTACATGGCCACCGACGCGACCTCGTTTCCGCAGGCCATCGCGATGGCGGGTACTTTCGACCCTGCATTGCTGCGCCGCGTCCACTCGAAAATCGCCGACGAAATGCGCGCGCGCGGCGTGTTCTATACGCTCAGCCCGGTGGTCGACATCGTGCGCGACCCACGCTGGGGGCGGATCGAGGAGACATTCGGGGAGGATCCCTACCTCGTCTCCGAGATGGCCGTGGCGACGGTCGAGGGCCTGCAGGGACCGGGCAAGTTCGAAAGACTCGCCCCGAACAAGATCTTTGCCACGCTCAAGCACATGACCGGCCACGGGCAGCCGGACAGCGGAACCAACGCCGGACCGGCGGAAACCTCCGAACGGGACCTGCGCGAGAACTTCTTTCCGCCGTTCCGCGCCGTTGTCGAGCGCACCTCGATCGGCGCAGTCATGCCGAGCTACAACGAGATCGACGGCATCCCGAGCCACTCCAATATCTGGCTTCTCGGCAAGATCCTGCGCGGCGAATGGGGTTTCGACGGGATCATCTCGAGCGACTATAACGGAATCGACCAGCTCAACTCGCTGCATCACGTCGCCGCCGACGATGCCGAGGCGGCCCGCCTGGCGCTCGCCGCCGGGGTCGACAGCGAGCTGCCCGACGGCCAGGCCTTCCTCACGCTCGCCAACCAGGTCGCGGCGGGGACCGTCGACACGGCGCTGATCGACCGCGCCTGCGCCCGCATGCTGACCTTCAAGATGCGCGCCGGGCTGTTCGAAAATCCCTACGGCGACGCGGATCGCACCGAGGCCGTCACCGGCGACGCTGCCGGGCGCGCACTGGCGCTCGAGGCGGCGCGCAAGAGCCTGTGCCTGCTGACCAACAACGGCGTCCTGCCGCTCGACGCCGCGAAGATGGGCAAGGTCGCGGTAATCGGGCCGAATCACGACATCGTGCGCTTCGGCGGTTACTCGAGCGTGCCGAAACAGGCGGTGACGCTGCTCGAAGGGCTACGCCAAGCCGCGCCCCAGGTTCAATTCGTATCCGCGCAGGGGGTGTTCATCACCGAGAGCGACGACCGCTCGGTCGACCTGATCGAGCTGTTCCCGCGTCAGCGCAACCTGCAGCTGATCGACCAGGCGGTGAGCGTGGCAAAGACCGCCGACACCATCGTGCTGGCCATTGGCGACACCGAGCAGACCAGCCGCGAGGGCTTTGCCGTGACCCATCTCGGCGACCGCGACGATCTGGACATCGTGGGTGAGCAAAACGAACTCGTCGATGCCATCGCCGCGCTCGGCAAGCCGCTGGTGGTCTGCGCGATCAACGGCCGGCCGCCGAGCTGGCCCAACGTCATGGCCAAGGCCGACGCGGTGCTCGAATGCTGGTATTCCGGACAGGAAGGGGGAACGGCGATTGCCGAGGCCTTGCTCGGCAAGATCAACCCCGGCGCCAAGCTGCCGGTCAGCGTGGTGCGCGACGTCGGGCAGGTGCCGCTGTTCTACAACCACAAGCCGACTGCGCGGCGCGGGTACCTGTTCGACGACGCCGCGCCGCTGTTCCCGTTCGGCCACGGGTTGAGCTACACGACGTTCGAAATATCGGAGCCGCGCCTGTCCGCCACCCAAGTCGCGGCCAGCCAATCCGTAGATGTCGAGGCGACGGTGACCAACACCGGTGCGCGCGCCGGCGATGAGGTTGTCCAGCTCTACATCACGCGCACCGAGGTGCCGGTGACTCAGCCGGTCCTGCTGCTCAAGGGCTTCGAGCGGGTGACGCTGCAGCCCGGCGAGAGCCGGACGGTGCGCTTCACGCTGACACCCAAACAACTCGCCTACTGGGACCGCGCGATGAACGAGGTCAACGGACCCGGACCGGTCGCGGTGCATGTCGGCAACAGCTCGGCCAGCCTCAAGAGCGCCGGATTCGTCGTCACGTGAGCATCGCGCCAGCCGTTCCTGCCAAAATCGGGCGCTATCGCTGGGCAATCTGCGCGCTGCTCTTCTTCGTCATCACCATCAATTACATCGACCGGCAGGTGATCGGTGTGCTCAAGCCCGTGATCGAGCAGGACATGGGTTGGAGCGAGGTCGACTACGGCAACATCGTGACCGCCTTCCAGGCCAGCTACGGGGTCGGGCTGCTGGTGGTCGGCCGCTGGCTCGACAGGGTCGGCACACGCCGCGGCATGGCCATCGCCATCGGGCTTTGGAGCCTGGCCGCCTGTTTTCACGCGGCGGCACGCACGGTGCTCGGTTTTATACTCGCGCGAATGGCGCTCGGGCTCGCCGAGAGCGCGGCCTATCCCGGCACGGTCAAGTCGGTCGCGGAGTGGTTTCCCCGGCGCGAGCGCGCCCTCGGCGTGGGCATTCTCAACGCCGGCGCCAACGTCGGCGTCCTCTCCACGCCCGTGGTCGGCATCATGGTCGCCGGGCTCTATGGCTGGCGCGCGGCCTTTATCGTCACCGGTCTGCTCGGCTTCATCGTGCTCGGCGCCTGGCTGTGGTTGTTCCGGCTTCCCCGCAAGCATCCGAACCTGAGCAAGGAGGAACTTGCCTACATCGAGCAGGACGGCGCCGATGCCGAAGGCGCGCCGCTCTCATGGAATCAGGCGCTGCACCAGAGACAGACCTGGTACTTCATCGCCGGCAAGTTCTTTACCGACCCGGTGTGGTACCTGTTTCTGTTCTGGCTGCCCGACTTCTTCTCGCGCACCCAGGGGCTCAATCTTTTCCCGACGGGGGATAGCGGCGTGCTGGCGACGATCGGCCCGGCCCTGATCGGAGTCTATCTGCTGGCCGACCTCGGCTCGATCGCCGGCGGCTGGCTTTCCTCGTTTCTGATTCATCGCGGGTGGAGTGTGAACGCGGCGCGCAAGACGACCCTGCTGGCGGCGGCGCTGTGCGCACTGCCGCTGGTCAGCGTCACAAGTATCGACAACACCGCCGTCGTGGTCCTTCTGATCGGCCTGGGGACGGCGGGCCACCAGGCGTTCTCTTCGAACATCTTCGCGATGATTTCCGATCTTTACCCGCGCCGCGCCGTGGCGACGGTGGCGGGCATGGGCGGAATGGCCGGAGCGATCGGCGGCATCCTGATTGCCCAGGCGACCGGTTGGACCCTCGAGCTGACCGGATCCTACCTGCCGATCGTGATCTATGCGGGCCTCGGCTACCTGATTGCCCTGGCCGTCATTCACCTGCTGGTTCCGCGCATGGAACCCGCCCCCTTGGGAACAGTACAATGACCTGGCGCTTGACCCGCCGCCAAGCCCTCGCCGGCCTTGCCGCCGCGGTCCCGCTGGCCGGCTGCACAACCCTCGCCGGGCGCGGCGGTGAGCCCGCCAGCATGGCCCGCGTGCCAAGCCCCTCGCTCGACACCCTCTCTCGCCGGTCGGGCCGGCGCTTCGGCAGCTCGATCGGCGCCAACCCCGGTGGACGCCGGCAAGGCGGTACGATCGGCAACCCCGCCTATGCGGCGATCGTCAAAGGCGAATGCAGCCTTGTGGTCCCTGAAAACGAGCTGAAGTGGCAGGCCACCCGCCCCGGCCCCGAAGCTTTCGATTTCGCGCGCATGGACGCGATCGTAGCCTGGGCGCAGGCCAACAGCCTGGCGGTGCGCGGCCACACCCTTCTGTGGCATCGGCCCAAGTGGTTTCCCCAATGGCTCAACGACTACGATTTCGGCGCCAACCCGGTGCGGGAAGCCGAGCGGCTGGTCGTCGAGCATATCCGCACTGTCACCGATCGCTATCGCGGCACGATCCATAGCTACGACGTCGTCAACGAAGCCATCGATCACGATAGCCATGGGACCCTGGCAACGAGCCTGAGCCGGGCCATGGGCAGTCCGGAGGCGGTGCTCGACCTCGCCTTTCACAGCGCGCGCGAGCAGCTGCCCGACGGGCAACTGGTCTACAACGACTACATGAGCTGGGAGCCCCAGCACCGCCATCACTGCAACGACGTGCTCCGCCTGCTCGAGGGCTTCCGCAAACGCGGCGTCCCCGTCGACGCGCTCGGCGTTCAGTCGCATATCGAGATGTTCTCGCTCGATCCGGCGACCGGCGTCGGCTCTTATGACGAGGCCGGTTGGCGGCGCTTCCTCGATGAGGTGGTCGGCATGGGCTACAAGCTGCTGATCACCGAGTTCGACGTAAAGGACAAGGCGTTGCCCGGCGAGATCGCGCTGCGCGACGAGCGCGTCGCCGACTACGCCCGGCGCTACTTCGACCTGATGCTGGAGTACGACGAACTGGGCGACATCCTCGTCTGGGGGATGGTCGACGGCTTCAACTGGCTGCAGGGTTTCGCCCCGCGCGACGACGGCCTGGAGGTGCGCGGGAGCCCCTACGCCTCGGACTACCGGCCCAAGCCGCTGCGCACCGCGCTCGCCCGCTCGTTCATGGCCGCTACCTGACCCCGGCTTGGCGGGCCGGGTCAACGGCGGCGCTTTGCAGGAATCGTGACAAAGAAAAAGCCGCCGCTCCGGAGAGCGGCGGCGTCGGAGTCTGGCAATGTCCGCTGGGAGTTCAGAAATTGCCGCGAATAATGAACGAGAACCTGCGGTCGTTCATGAAGTAAGACCGCGGCGCCAGGTCCTTCGGATCGCCGGTATAGGCCTGGGTCGTTTTCGTCACCTCGTTGAGCAGGTTGACCCCCTGAACGCCGATCCTCAAATCATTGTCGATCTTGAGAACATCCTTAAGGTTCAGGAAAATCGAGGCGTCCAGCTGCCCGGTCGGCTCGTTAAAGATCGAGTAGTACGGGAAGATCACGTCCGATGCGGTAAGCAGGAAGCGTGAGCGCCAGTTGTACGCTGCGCGCAGCGAAATCGGCCCCTTTTCGTAGAACGCGGTGACGTTGAAGTTGTGCTTCGAGAGCTGCTCGAGCGGCAGATTGCCGGGCGGCACGGTCGAGGTGTTCGGGATGTTGCCGCCGTTGAGGAAGGTGTTCGGCAGCCCCTTGCTTTCGATATAGGTATAGTTGGCCTGCAAGCCGAGCCCGTCGAAGGGTTGCGGCAGGAATTCGTAGGTCTGCTGGTAGGCCAGCTCGAAACCCTTGATCTTGCCAGTGCCATCGTAATTGTCGGGGCCCCGGACGAACACCTTCTCGGTGACGCCGTTGCTGGTCACGTCGCGCGAGAAGACGTTCTGGTAGAAAAAATTGTCGACCGACTTGTAGAAGCCGTTGAAAGTCAGCGAGCCAACTCGGGCGAAGTACCATTCGATGCTGGCATCAAACTGCCAGGCCGTTGCCGGACGGATGTATGGGTTGCCCGTCTCAGCGGTCAGGTTCCCGCTTGCGACATCGAAGCCGACGGTCAGGAAGTTGCGAATGTACGAGTTGTCCGGCCGCGTCAGCACCTTCGATGCTGCAAGGCGCAGGACCAGCTCGTCGCTCAGACCGAACTTCAGATTAAGGCTCGGCAGCCAGTAGTGGTAGTTGGCCTTGGCCACATTTGTCGCTGTCGCGCCGGTGGCGAAAGCTTGAAGGTCGGCGTACCCCGCGGGCCCGAGCGCACAGGCTCCACCAGGGCGCGAAGGAGGCGTCCCCGGCGGCGCACCCGGAGGCACGACAGCAGCGCAATTCTGGTCATACGAACTGACGATATTCAGCGCCTGCTGGCTCGGAACGCCGAGTTCACCCCGAGAAGTCACGCTCGTATCCACATAGCGCACGCCGACGTTGCCCGAGAGCCTGACGCTGCCAAACGCGTCATCGGAGCCGAAGCTTGCCATGATGTAGGCCGCTTTGTCCTTTTGTCCGACAGGCTGGATATCCTGAGGAATGAAGCCGGCGGCGTTTGCAGCATTGGGCGTTCCCGCGTTGCGGGCGGCCAACGGCACCCAGGTCGGCGATCCGCCGAGCGCAGTCGCCATGTCCTGGATCTGCTGAAAGTCCGCGACCGACTGATCGTAATCGCCGATCAGGTTGCCCGAGTAGTAAAGGGCTCCGGGAGGCCCGGGAACTTGACCGCGGAAGAAGTTCGGGAAGTTGTAGCGCTCCGAGCTCGATGACCCCGTGTCTTCGAAATTGACTGGACGGCTGCCCGACCACGTCTCGCTCAGCATACCCCAGTTGTAGGTAGTGTAGCGAACAACCTGGTCGCGATCTTGGTAGCGCGCTCCGACCTTGATCCGGCGAATGAACGAATCGTCGTCGAATTCGTAGGCGAGATCACCCTTGATGGCATATTGGTCGCCTGTGCTGTCTTCCTTGTGATCCATCGCTGCCCGCCAAAACTGGAAGCGCGGATCATTGAAGTATTCCGCTTCGCTGGCGTTCGCGAGATCCGCCCCGGGTGTGGACCACGTGTAGCCAAGGAACTGCGGTTTGTGCGGGATGATGACCGGGTACTGGCCCGAAATGTCGAGTTCCTGGTCGGCGAAGGTCGATCCGAACACGCTGACGTCGAGGTTTTGCTTGTGCGACTTGGCATATTGGCCGTCGATTTCGAGCGTCAGCCGATCAGTCAGCTTCGATACCACATTTAGCCCGAAGTCCTGATTGAGGACTTCGTCCCTGACCCCGCGGCGGGCGAGCGATTGCTGCACGCCCCCAATCGGGGTGTACGGCGAAACCGCAGGATCGCCGCGCCAGCCGTTGCTGGCGTTAACGATGTAGCCCGACTGGAACAGGCCGTTCCCGTCGTAGACGTAGTCCTCGAAACCGCCGACTGGGCACTGAGCCCGCGCGGTCGCATCCCCGGCCGACGTCGGCGGGCCTGCCTCGTTCTGCTGGCAGCCGAGCGGGTAGGTCGAATACTCGGCCAGGTCGGGAGCGGTTTCGTAAGTGTATTCGCCCCAGGCGTTGGTCGTGTGCGAACGGATATATTCCGCCGTCACACGGGTCCCCCCATCGAGGCTTTCCCATTGCGCCGCAACGGTGAAACCATCGCGCTTGCGGTTGTACTCCTGGGTGCGGAACTGGCCGCCCACCGGTGCCACCTGCGAGGTGGCGTAGTCGGCAAAACCATCGGCCCCGGCGGTGCCGAAGAAGCCGCACGCTGCACCCGGTGGCGGCAGGGTCATGGTGTCCGACGAACTCGGCAGCGGATTGCGGCAGATCTGAGTGCCGCCTCCGGTGTTGGCGGCGTCGACAAATGCTCCGTCGCGGGTCTGATAGTTGGCGATCTGAATGCCGTCGGCGCGGCTCTTGATCTGCGAGAAGGCGCCGCTGACCAGGAGGCCGAAACGGCCCGAATCCGTGTCCCAGGTATTGCTGATCAGCCCCGAGATGGTCGGCGTCCATTTCTCGCTCAGGTCGCCGTAGTTCGCTTCCGCGCTGAACGAGATGTGGAACCCATCGCGGTCGAACGGCTTGCGGGTGTTCAGGTTGACCGTGCCGGCGAGGCCACCCTCGATCATCTCCGCGGTGGAATTCTTGTTGATGATGACCGAGCCGAGCAGTTCGGAGGGCACGTCGGCAAAATTGAGCGCCTGGCCGCCGACGCCCGCGACGAATGCGGTGCGCCCGTTGAATTCGGAGCGCACGAAATTGAGGCCGCGCACGACCACGCCCGAGCCTTCGACCGAGAAGTGGTCCGGATCGTTCGAGCCGGCGAAACGATTGATGGCCACCCCGGGAACGCGCTGCAAGGCTTCGGTTACCGACCGATCGGGAAGGGCGCCGATGTCCTGCGCGGTGATTGCATCGAGGACCGTATCGGCGTCGCGTTTGATGTCCTGCGAATTCGCCAGCGATTGGCGGATGCCGGTGACAACGATCACATTGTCCGTTGCGGGCGGCGCTTCGTCGCCGCCGACTTCCGTCTCGGTCGTTGTCGGGTCGTCCTGGGCGTAAGCTGCACCCGAAGCCAGCAGACAGCTGACGGCGAGCAGCGAAGCCCCTCCCCGCAGGGTGTTGCGCAGCCAGCGGCTACCATCTGAATCCAACGAAACGCGTGCGAACGTAGGCTGTGCCACGCCAATCTCCCCCGTGTTAGCGCTACCATTTTCTGGCAGGCCCTTAGTCACTCTCCCCTATTCGATATTCATTCCGGGGACCCTTGGCAAGTGGGTCCATGCGGGGCAAGGTGCAAAAGCGGGAGGGGAACGATGCAGGCAGCGGCCGGCTACGGGGGAAAAGGTAGCGATACCGAAGTTGGCGATCTTGTCATCGTGGGCGGCGGTACGGCCGGCTGGATGGCGGCTGCGGCGTTCACGCGCTTCCTCAACAACGGCCGGCGCCGGATCACGCTGGTCGAGTCGGACGCCATTGGCACGGTAGGTGTCGGCGAAGCGACAATTCCCCCGATCATCCATTTCAACCGAATGCTCGATATCAACGAAAACGCGTTCCTCAAAGCCACCCGCGGCACTTTCAAACTGGGCATCGAGTTCGTGAACTGGGGCAAGCAGGGAGACCGCTACCTGCACCCGTTCGGCAATTACGGCAGCGATATTCACGGCATTCCGTTCCATCAATTGTGGCTGCGCGAACGGCAGATCGGCGATCCCGGGCCGATCGACGACTACTGCGTCAACGCGATCGCCGCCGCACAGCGCCGGTTCGGACGTCCCTCGCCCGACGCGAAGTCGCCGCTGCAGCACATCTTCTACGCCTTTCATTTCGACGCATCGCTCTATGCTCGCTTCCTGCGCGGCGTTGCGGAACGCCAGGGCGTGGTCAGGAAAGAAGGGAAGATCGTAGGGGTTGAAAGGGAAGGCGAAACGGGCAACGTGGCGGCAATCGTCTTGGAGAGCGGCGAGCGGATTGCCGGCGACCTGTTCATCGATTGCTCGGGATTTCGTGGGCTGCTGATCGAGCAGGAGCTCGAGACCGGATGGGACGATTGGAGCCGTTGGCTACCCTGTGATCGCGCGATCGCCGTGCCGACGGCGCTCACCGGGTCGCCGGACCCCTTCACGCGCTCGACCGCACACGGCGCCGGATGGCAATGGCGCATCCCGCTGCAGCACCGCATGGGCAACGGCCACGTCTTCGCCAGCAGCTTCCTGGCCGAAGATGAGGCGCGCGAGATACTGCTCGCGAATGTCGAGGGTGAGATCCTCGCCGAGCCGAGAACCATCCGATTCGCCACGGGGCGACGCACGCGCAGCTGGAACCGCAACGTCGTGGCGCTCGGACTGTCCTCGGGCTTTCTCGAGCCGCTCGAATCGACCAGCATTCACCTGATACAGAACGGCATCCAGCGCCTGCTTGCGCTGTTTCCCGGCAAGCCGATCAGCCCGGCCGAACGCGACGAGTACAATCGCGGCATGAGCGAGATGTACGACGACGTACGCGATTTCATCATCCTCCACTACAAGGCGACGCAGCGGGACGACACGGCGTTCTGGCGCACGGTGCGCGACATGGACGTGCCGGACAGCCTCAAGCGCAAGATGGAGCTCTGGCGGCTTCACGGACGGATTTTCCGCGAAGGTGCCGAACTGTTCGGCGTTACGAGCTGGGTCGCGGTCATGCTCGGTCAGAATCTCTGGCCCGAAGCATGGGATCCAGTCGTCGACTCGCTGGACGAGGCCAAGGTCGCGCTGGCCTTGCGGCAGATGCGGCAAGATTTCCGCCGCGCGGTCGATACGCTGCCGAATCAGGAGCAGTTTCTGCGCCGCGCCGGCGCCTGGGCGGAAGCCGAACAGGGGACGGCCGAGGTGGCGGGGGTGACCTCGTGATCGGCGATCCCATTCGCAAGATCGTGATTGTCGGCGGCGGGACTGCCGGCTGGATGGCCGCCGCCGCACTGTCCAAGGTCATGGGCCAGTTTCCCGGCCTCGCGATCGAGCTGGTTGAATCCGAAGCCATCGGCACGGTCGGTGTCGGCGAAGCGACGATCCCGCAGATCAACCTGTTCAACGCGATGCTCGGGGTCGACGAGAGTGAGTTCGTCCGCGAGACGCATGCGACCTACAAGCTGGGCATCGAGTTCGTCGACTGGACGCGGCTGGGCCATCGCTATGTCCACCCGTTCGGATCCTACGGCCCGGACATGATGGGGATCGAGTTTCACCACCACTGGCTCAAGGGCCGCTCGCTCGGCGATTCCAGCGAGCTGGACGAATATTCGATCGCAGTCGCTGCCGGGAAGGCGGGAAAGATGGCGTGGCCGGCCCGCGACAATCCCCGTTCGCCGCTGAGCAAGCTCGCCTATGCCTTCCAGTTCGATGCCGGGCGCTATGCCCGCTACCTGCGCGGGCGGGCAGAGCGCCAGGGCGTGAAGCGGACCGAAGGCAGGATCACTTCGGTCGAGCGCGATGGTGAGAGCGGCTTCGTTACGGCCGTGGTGCTAGAAAGCGGCGCAAGAGTGGAAGGCGAGCTTTTCATCGACTGCTCGGGTTTCCGCGCGTTGCTGATCGGGCAGGAACTTGGCGTGCCGTTCACCGACTGGAGCGAGTGGCTGCCGTGCGATCGTGCCGTCGCCATACCCTGCACGCTGGCCGGTGATCGCGAAACGCTGACCCGTTCGACGGCGCGGCCGGCCGGGTGGCAATGGCGCATCCCGCTGCAGCACCGGATCGGCAACGGTCATGTCTATTGCTCGCAGTACATGAGCGAGGACGAAGCGACCGGCCTGCTGCTCGCCAACCTCGACGGCGAGCCGCTGGCCGAGCCGAACCAACTGCGCTTTACGGCGGGGCGCCGGGCCCGGGCCTGGGAGAAGAACGTGGTCGCCCTCGGCCTTGCCGGGGGCTTTCTCGAGCCGCTTGAGTCGACGGCAATCCATCTGGTCCAGGCGGCCATCGCGCGGCTGCTGGCGCTGTTCCCGAGCCGGGCGTTCGGAACGCGGGAAATCGAGCGCTTCAACGACGAGACGCTGCGCGACTACGTCGACATCCGCGACTTCCTGCTGCTGCATTACAACGCGACGAAGCGAGACGATTCGCCGTTCTGGGATTATTGCCGCAACCTCGCCCCGCCGAAGGGGCTGGCGGAGAAGCTGGCGATGTTCCGTTCCTCGGGGCGGATATTCCGCGAGCATAACGAGCTCTTCACCGAGACGAGCTGGCTGTCGGTCCTGGTCGGACAGGGGGTCGAGGCCGGCGGATACCACCCCGCCGCCGACCTCCTGCCCGACGCGGAAACGCGCAAGCGGCTGGCGCACATCCGCGAGGTCGTGGCGCAGACGGCGCAGCAGATGCCGACCCAGGACCAGTTCCTCGCCGCAAACGGTTCGGCGATACCGGCGGATGAGCGGCGCATCGCATGACCGCACTGCCCCAGCCGCCCGCGGTCGAGGAAGTGCCGGGCGTCGATGCCACACGGTTCCACGCGCAGATTCGCGCGGCCCGCAAGCCGGTGGTCATGCGCGGTCTGGTCTGCGACTGGCCGGCGGTCGCAGCCGCCCGAGAGGGCGACGAGGCGATCGCCGAATACCTCGTGGAATGCGCTCCGCGCCGGCCGGTCGTGGCGATCGCCGCACCGCCGGAGGAGGACGGCCGCTTCTTCTACAACAGCGACCTGACCGGCTTCAATTTCCGCCAAGGCAAGGGCCGCCTCGAGGATTTCCTGCGCGACCTGCTCGCCGCGAAGGAGATCAGCGATCCGCCCGCGTTCGCGGTGCAGTCCGAGGTCATACCCGACGTGCTGCCCGCGTTTGCCGAGGCGAACCGGCTCGCCCTGCTGCCCGAGGTGGCCGCGCGCATCTGGATCGGCAATCGCATCCGCGTCGCGCCGCATTACGACGTGAAGGAGAACGTGGCCTGCTGCGTGGCCGGGCGGCGGCGCTTCACGCTGTTCCCGCCCGAGCAGCTTGCCAATCTCTATGCCGGTCCCTTCGAGCTGACCCCGGCGGGCACACCGGTGAGCATGGTCGATCCGCACGCCCCCGATCTGGCGCGCTATCCGCGCTTCGCCGAGGCCTGGGAGCATGCACAGCAGACGACTCTGGAGCCGGGCGACGCGCTCTACATTCCCTACACCTGGTGGCACGGGGTGGAATCGCTCGAGCCCGTCTCGATCCTCGTCAACTACTGGTGGAACGACAGCCCGCCGGGCATCGCGCCGCCTTACGACGCGCTGCTCCACGCGATCTACGCGTTCCGCCACCTGCCGCCGCAAGACCGGGACGTCTGGCGCATGATGCTCGACCACTACGTGTTCGAGAGCAACGGCGATCCCGCCGCGCACCTGCCCGCTCACGCCAAGGGCATCCTCTCGCCCGCGAGCGAGGGCCTCTTTGCGCAGATGAGGGCCATGCTGCGGCAAATTGCCGGCTAGGCCAAATCGGCACTCTGCCTCCGCCGGCGGGGCAGCGCAGGGTTACGCCAGTTTACTGGTGTAACCTTGTCCGGAATCCTGCAAATACAATACTTTCAATGCCTTGAGCTTGTAATCATCGCCTATCCGCAGGGTTACTCATAGCGGAGTGCGAAAAAAAATCGCGCGAACTGCGATGCCGCCCCCTGAACACATTTAGCCGAGTGTGGCGGCAAAAGAGGCAGGGCGACGCGCATACGCGGGACTTAGGCAGATTGCCGCCGTGTAGGAAAGTGCTTTGTCCGCCGCGCTCGACCCGCGCCGGTGCAAGGGCCTCAAAGCAGCTCCTGCACCCACTCCGCATAGGGCGGCGCGGCGGCGAGCGCCGCCTCTGCCCGGGCGGCAAAGTGCCGTCCGCCATCGTTTTCATCTCCGGCTGCCGCAGCGGTCAGCGGGCTCTCTCCCGAGGGCACGCCGAGCGCCTGGAGCAGCGCGCCCCACTCTTGCACCAGCATGGGCGCTTCCTCGGCGAACGGGGTCCGGCCGCGGCGCACGTACTGGTCGAGAGCGCGCTCGAGCTCGGGCGAGCGCCACAGATGCGGGAACAGCTCCCCGGCAGCGGGCGCCGCATAGTGCACCGCGACCCAGTCGGCGGCGCGGTCCGCCATCAGTGCGGCGCGGCGGTTGAATTCGGCACGCTCCGCAGCATCGACGGTGCGTCCGGGGAGAAGCTCGAGGAGCAGAGCAAGCTGGCGGTGGGCCAGGTCCTGGGCAATGCCGCCGAGCGGCTCGATCCGGGCCGCGGCATCGCCGAGGGCCACGACGTTGCCGAGCCACGGCGCTTCGGCCCGCCCCGGCGAAAAGGGAACGATCGCGGCGGGGGGCTCGCCCAGCGCGGCGGAAATCGCCTCGTCGCCCGCCTCTCCGGCAATGCCGAGGATCGTCTGCAGACCGTCCCGCCCGGCGAGATCCCACCGCCAGCCCAGCGGGGTAAACGCAGCACGGTCCTCCAAGGCCAGGACCGGCCGCCCTGCTTCCGCCATCGCGATCCGCCGCACGGGGTGCATGGCGTGCCAGTCGATCTGCCGCGCTTCGGGCAGATGCGAATGAAGGAGCGCGCGCGAACCGGTGCAGTCGACGAACAGATCGCCGGGGATCTCGCCCACGCCTTCTGCGACCAAGGCAGCGATACCGCCTTCGCCGTCCGGCCTGAAGCCGCGAATATCGACCCGGGCGTGCTGAACCCCGAGCTGCGCGGCGATCCCGACCAGCAGTTCGCGGTATGCCGGCACGTTCCAGCGCAGGGCGTAATCGAGGTCCGCCAGCGGAGACTCCGCTTCGCCCTGCGGCGGCGCGAAGCGGCCTGCCGCAGCGAGAACCTCGCCGAGCGAACGCGGCGGCGCGGCGGTCCCGGCGTTGCGCGGACCGCCGCCCCATTCCCTGGCGAAAGCCGTGGCCATCGCCGGGTCGACCGCCGCCCCGTAACCGGCGGCACCCTGCTGTCCCGGCCCGCCGCCGCCGAAATAGCGCATGACCAGCCGGTGGCTCGCCCCGGCCTTGCGCACAAGATCGTCCTCGCCGACCTGCAGGCGGTCGTGGAGGCGGTTGGTGAAGGGCAAGGCGGTGCCGATACGCTCGGCGAACGCGCCGGGATCGGGCGGAAGGGCGAGGACCAGCAGCTCGGTGGTCGGCAAGGCCCGGCGCAGGCCGATCGCGGCAAGTACGCCAAGCGGACCGTCGCCCGCGACGACGATCCGGGCCGGAAGTTCGCGCGGCTCGCTCATGGCGCTGCCGCCAGCCGCTCGGCACGCGACATCAGGAAGTCGCGGTGGCCCGGCATCGCCGCGGTCTCGTCGCGGATCGCCTGCTGCAGCGAACCCAGCGCACGCGCGATCCGGTCCGGGTCGGGCAGACGCGTGCGCGGATCGTGGCACTCGGGCAGCAATCCCTGGCCGAGATAGACCGCGATCCACGAGGCGTCGTAGAACAGTCCGTCGGAGTATTTCTCGACCCGCCCGGTCTCGCGCCAGAGAGTCATCTTCTCCTGCAGCGAATCCGGCACCCGCATCGTGCGCACGTGGTTCCAGAACTCGGAATCGTCGCGCGTCGTGGCATGGTAGTGGAGGATCAGGAAGTCGCGCACCCGGTCGTATTCCATGTCGACCAGGCGGTTGAATTCGTCGCGATCGCGCGGATCGATCCGGCCGCCTTCGGGGAACAGTTCGAGGAGGTAGGTCACCGCCATCTGCGCCAGATAGATCGAAGTCGATTCGAGCGGTTCGAGGAAGCCGCTGGAGAGGCCCACGGCAATGACGTTGCGGTTCCAGCTCGCCCTGCGCCGCCCGGCGCGGAAGCGCAGCACCCGCGGGTCGGCCAGCCGGGTTCCTTCCGCCGCCCCGGCGATGACCGCACAGGCCTCGTCCTCGGACAGGAAGGAACTTGAAAAGACGTACCCGTTGCCGATCCGGTGCTGCAGCGGGATGCGCCAGCGCCAGCCTGCCGGCATGGCGATGGCGGTCGTGTAGGGATGGATTTCCTCGCGAACGTGCTCGCACGGCATCGCCGCGGCCCGGTCGCACGGCAGCCACTGCGACCAGTCTTCCCATTCCTCCTCCAGCGTGCCGCCGATCATCAGCGCGCGGAAGCCCGAGCAGTCGACGAACAGGTCGCCGGCGATTTGCTGCCCATTTTCGAGCACCAGCGCGGTGACGTCGCCGCTCTCGCCGTCCTGCTTCACTTCGACCACCTTGCCCTCGATCCGCGCAACGCCGAGCTTCCTCGCGTGCTCGCGCAGGAAGGGCCCGAACAGCGTGGCGTCGAACTGGTAGGCGTAGCCGTAGGTCGAGGTCAGGCTGGCATCGGTGGTCGGCGGGCGGAACTTGTTCTCCAGCGCCGCCGTGACGGCCAGCGAGTAGCTGCCGATCTCGTCCGCCCGGCCCTGGCGCTGCATTTCGAGCCAGTAGTGGTGGAAGGGGACGCCGGCGACTTCCTCGCCGAAGGTGCCGAAAGGGTGGACGTAGCTTTCGCCGATCCGCCCGAAATCGCGGAAGTCTATGCCCAGCTTGTAGGTCGCATGGGTCGCCTGCATGAACGCGGCCTCGTCGATGCCGAGCCGTTCCACGTAGCCGCGGATGTGCGGCAAGGTGGCTTCGCCGACGCCGACGATGCCGATATCCTCGCTCTCGACCAGCGTCACTTCGACCAGCGGGCCGAGCAGCCCGGCCAGCCCGGCCGCGCTCATCCATCCGGCGGTACCGCCGCCGAGGACGACGACGCGAACGGGCTTGCGGTCGGGATTGCTCACCGATGCAGGATAGGTCGATGGCGCGGCGCGGGCCAGCCCCGCGCCATCGGCTCAGCCTTCGCGGACGGCCGGGACAATTGCATCCCCGGCGGCCGAGGGAGCTTCCCAGCCTTCCATTTCCTCCAGCTCCTTGCCCTTGGTCTCGTTGACGAAGGACTTGACCAGGAAGAAGCTGATCACCGCGCTGACGGTGTAGAAGGCGTACGTCGAGGCCAGCCCGAAATTGTCGGCCATCCACGGGAAGCTCTGTACCACCGCGTAGTTCGCGCCCCACTGCGCCACGCCGGCGACGGCCAGCGCCGAACCGCGGATCTGGTTGGGGAACATCTCGCCCAGCATGACCCACATCACCGGGCCCCAGCTGAAGTTGAAGAAGATCACGTAGAGGTTGGCCGCGACCAGCGCGACCCAGCCGACGCTGGGATCGAGCATGAGGTTGCCCGCCGCATCCTCGCTCGCCCCGGAGAACGCCCAGGTCATCGCGCCCAGCGTCACCGCCATGCCGACCGAGCCGATCATGAGCAGCGGCTTGCGGCCGATCTTGTCGATGACCATGATCGCGGCGAAGACCGCGGCGATCGAGACCAGGCCCGAGACGATGTTGCGCTCCAGCGCCACCTCCTCCGACACGCCGGCCAGCTTCCACAGCGTTTCGCCGTAATAGAAGATGATGTTGATGCCGACGAACTGCTGGAAGGTCGCCAGCATGATCCCGGCCCACACGATCGGGCGGAAGATCTTGCCCGGCAGGGTCACGTCGGACAGCCGCGGGCGGTGGTCGGCGGAGAAGCTGGCGCGGATTTCGCCGAGCTTGCGCGCCGCTTCGTCGGGCCCGAACAGCCGCGTCAGCACGCCGCGGGCCTGCTCGTCGTGGCCGCGGCTGACGAGGTAGCGCGGGCTTTCGGGAATGAAGAACAGGGCGACGAGGAAGACGATCGCGGGGACCGACTGCGCCAGGTACATCCAGCGCCAAGCCACGGTTCCGCCGATCTCGCCGAGCGAGCTCCCTGCCGACTGGGCGAGGAAATAGTTGACCACGAAGGCGGCGGTCAGGCCGGAGATGATCATCACCTGCTGCACCGTCGTCAGCCGGCCGCGGATGTTGGCCGGGGCGACTTCGGAGATGTAGAGCGGCGAGAGCACGCTGGCGGCGCCGACGGCCATGCCGCCGGAAAAACGCGCCAGCACGAAGAGCTCGTGCACTCCGGTCAGGCCCTGCACCAGCGCGCCGAGGACGAACAGCAGGGCGGCAATGATCATCACCTTGCGGCGGCCGATCACGTCCGCCAGCCGCCCGGCGAAGAAGGCGCCGACCGCGCAGCCGATCAGCAGCGACCCGACCGTGAACCCCAGCGCCGCCGGAGAGAGGTCGAACGTCTGCCGCAGCCCTTCCTGGGTGCCGTTCACCGCGCCGCTGTCATACCCGAAGAGCAAGCCGCCTATCGTCGCCACCGCGACGATTGCTGCAATGAGCGCCATGTTGACGCTGGTGCGTGTCGTTTCCATCGAATCCCCTCCTCGTTCGCGGCTTTTGCGCGATTAATGTTAGCGCTACCTAACCGGGCAGCGCCCCATTCGACAAGAGGTTTCGCAGCGAGGGCTATCCGGCCTCGACCACCGGCGGGAGCGGGTTGCGCACCTTCGAGCCCCAGAGCGCGTAGAACAGGACGTAAAGCTCGCAGGCCACCGTCAGCCAGAAGCTGTTCTGCAATCCGTAGGTGTCGGCCAGCCAGCCCTGCACCACGACCAGCGCACCGCCGGCGATGGCGGTGATGAGCAGGCCCGAGGCCTCTTCGGTGAGCGGGCCGAGCCCCTTGATGGCCATCGCGAAGATGGTCGGGAACATGATCGAATGCCCGAGCCCGACGAGGATCAGGCACCACATGGCAACCGGGCCGTGCAGCGTCGCCGCGCCGATCATCACCGCCATGGCGAACAGCGCGAAGGCGGCCAACGTCTTGTCGGCAGGGAACCGGCGCATCAGGAAGCTGCCGGCGAAGCGGCCGACCATCATCCCGCCCCACATCAGCACCAGGTAGTTGGCCGCCGTCGCCGGGGTGATCGCGGCGATGTCGGGCAGGATGGCGAAGGTGATGAACAGGTTGGCGACGCCGATCTCGGCGATCAGGTAGATGAAGATCGCCGGCACGCCGAGCACGAGATGACGGTGGCTCCACAGCGATAGCTTCTTGCGCTCCTCCTGCGCGACGCGGCTCGTGGCCGAACCGAGCGCGGGGAGCGGCGAGCGCCAGATAATGACCGCGATGACCGCCAGTACGATCGCCACCAGGACATAGGGCAGCTGGGTCGCCTCGGCATCCGCCAGCCGCTGCGCAGCGGTCAGCTCGGTGCCCTCGAGCGAGGTCCCGCCGATGGTCCGGCTGAGGATCAGGTAGCCGCCGAAATAAGGGGCGAAGAAGGTGCCCATCGAGTTGAACGCCTGGACCAGCGTCAAGCGCGATTCGGAGCTTTCCGCCGGGCCGATGACGGCAACGTAGGGATTGGCCGCGACCTGCAGCAAGGTGATGCCGCTGGCGATGACGAACAGCGCCGCCAGCGTCACGCCGTAGGACGGCAGCCGGGCCGCCGGCACCATGCACAGCGCACCGACGGCCATGGCAGCGAGGCCGATGATGATCGCCTTCTTGTATCCGGTCCGCTCGATCAGGAACGCCGAGGGCATGCCCATCACGCCGTAGGCGATGAACCAGACGGATTCGATGACCGTGGTCTGGGTATAGTTGAGCTCGAACACGCTGCGCAGGTGCGGCAGCAGCGTGTTGTTGATGACGGTGATGAAGCCCCACATGAAGAACAGCGAGGCGAGCAGGGCCAGCGCCGGCCGGTAGCTCATCGGCTTGCCGCCATCGGCCGAGATCACGGCAGCACTTCCATCCGGCGCCAGAGCCATATCCACCCTCCCCTGCAATCCCGGCAAGCGAGCGGCCGCTTGCGCATTCCCTATTTGTCGGACTATTTGAGCCCATCGGAAGCGTCAAGCGCGCGCAGGAGCTGGAATGGTGCAAAAGTTGCGAAGCCGCGCGTGGTTCGACAATCCCGACAACATCGACATGACCGCGCTCTATCTCGAGCGCTACCTCAATTTCGGCCTGAGCCTGGCCGAATTGCGCAGCGGCAAGCCGATCATCGGCATCGCCCAGACCGGCAGCGACCTGAGCCCGTGCAACAGGCACCACCTGGTCCTCGCCGAGCGGACCCGCGAAGGCATTCGCGAGGCGGGCGGGATCGCGCTCGAATTCCCGGTCCACCCGATCCAGGAAACCGGCAAGCGCCCGACCGCCGCGCTCGACCGCAACCTCGCCTATGTCGCGCTGGTCGAACTGATCTACGGCTACCCGCTCGACGGCGTGGTGCTGACCACCGGGTGCGACAAGACGACACCGGCCTGCCTGATGGCCGCGGCGACGGTGAACATCCCGGCGATCGCGCTGTCGGTCGGGCCGATGCTCAACGGCTGGCACCAGGGCAAGCGGACCGGCTCGGGCACGATCGTGTGGAAGGCGCGCGAACTGCTCGCCGAGGGCAAGATCGACGACGAGGGATTCATCCGGCTGGTCGCCAGCTCGGCGCCCTCGACCGGCTACTGCAACACCATGGGCACCGCGACGACGATGAACTCGCTGGCCGAGGTGCTCGGCATGATGCTGCCGGGAACGGCGGCGATCCCGGCGCCGCATCGCGACCGGCAGGAGGCGGCCTATCTGACCGGCAAGCGCATCGTCGAAATGGTCGCCGAGGATCTCAAGCCGTCGGACGTGATGACGCGCGAGAGCTTCCTCAACGCCATCGCGGTCAACTCCGCGCTCGGCGGATCGACCAACGCCCCGGTCCACCTGATCGCCCTGGCCCGCCACCTCGGCGTCGCGCTGTCGCTCGGCGACTGGGAGGAGCACGGCCACGACGTCCCGCTGCTGGTCAACCTGCAGCCGGCGGGCGACTACCTGGGCGAGGATTTCTTCCGCGCCGGCGGTGTCCCGGCGGTGGTCGGGCAGCTGATCGGCCAGGGCCTAATCCACGAAGACGCGGCCACGGTGAACGGACGCACGATCGGCGAGAACTGCCGCGACGCCCGCGTTGGCGACACAGAGGTCATCCGGCCGTTCGACGACCCGCTGGTCGAAAAGGCCGGTTTCATCGTGCTGCGCGGCAACCTGTTCGATGCGGCGATCATGAAGACCAGCGTGATCGGCGAGGAGTTCCGCCAGCGCTACCTGTCGAACCCGGACGATCCCGAGGCCTTCGAGGGCCCTGTGGTCGTGTTCGACGGACCCGAGGACTACCACCGCCGGATCGACGATCCGGCGCTCGGCATCACTTCGCAGACGATGCTGATCATGCGCGGCACGGGGCCGGTCGGCTATCCGGGCGCGGCCGAAGTCGTCAACATGCGCGCCCCGGACTACCTGCTGACCGAGGGCGTCCACGCGCTGCCGTGCATCGGCGACGGGCGGCAATCGGGCACCTCGGCCAGCCCCTCGATCCTCAACGCCTCGCCCGAAGCGGCCGCCAACGGCGGGCTCGCGCTGGTCGAGACGGGCGACCGGCTGCGGATCGATCTCGGCAAGGGCGAAGTGAACCTGCTGATACCCGAGGAAGAGCTGGCGGCGCGACGCGAGGCGCTCATGGCCCGGGGAGGCTATGCCTATCCGGCCTCGCAGACGCCGTGGCAGGAAATCCAGCGTGCCCTGGTCGGCCAGCTCGACAGCGGGGCGATCCTCGAAGGGGCGGAGAAGTACCAGCGGATCGCACAGACCTACGGCGTGCCGCGCGACAATCACTAGATCCGAGAGAGGGAGTCCACCGATGAGGAAACTGACATTGCCGGGGTTGGCCGCGGCTTGCGCGCTGGCGCTGGGGGCCATGCCGGCCGCGGCCCAGGTCACGACCGAAGTTCCCGCGGTGGTCGAGGGCGCGGCCAAGGCGCGCGTCGAACACCTGAAGGTCCATTCCGACGAGATCGCCGGCAACCTGCTCGGCACATCGGCCGAGCGCGATGTCTTCGTGGTCCTGCCGCCGAGTTACGACAAGGAGCCCGGCCGGCGCTATCCGGTGGTCTACGCGCTGCACGGCTACTCGATCGGCGCGGAGCAATGGCTGGGGGAAATTCACGTGCCGCAGGTCGCCGAGGGCGCCTTTGCCAAGGGCACGCCGGAGATGATCCTGGTCTTCCCTTCGAGCAAGAACGAGTACAACGGCGCCTTCTACGCCAATTCGGTGACCACCGGAAATTTCGAGAACTGGATCGCCGGCGAGCTGATCGATTATGTCGACAGCCACTATCGCACCCTCGCCCAGCCGGCGAGCCGCGGGCTGGTCGGCCACTCGATGGGCGGTTACGGCGCCTCGCGGATCGGCATCAAGCGGGCCGACATGTACGGCGCGCTCTACCTGATGTCGCCGTGCTGCCAGTCGCCGCTCGGCGTTCGCGGCATGACCGGCGAGCAGGTTCGTCAGCTCGAGGCGATCGGCTCGGTCGAGGAAAGCGAAGCACTGCCGTTCGGGCTGCGCGGGCCGCTGGCCATTTCGGCCGCTTTTGCGCCCAACCCGAACAAGCCGCCGCTCTACCTCGACCTGCCGGTCGATGCCGACGGCAAGCCGCGGCCCGACGTCCTGGCCAAGTTCGACGCCAACGCCCCGCTGGCGTTTCTCGATCAGTACGTCTTCAAGGTCCGCAAGTACCGGGCGATCGCCATGGATGTCGGCGACGAGGACGGATTGCTGACCGATACCCGCCTGATGCACGAGGCGCTGCTGGCGCAGGGCATCGCCAACGATTTCGAGATCTACCACGGTAATCACACCAATCGGGTCGCCTTCCGGATGCAGGACCATGTCCTGCCGTTCTTCGGCAAGTCGCTGGCGTTCGAAATGCAGCAGTGAGACGGCAGCGTTCAGCCCTGCCCGGCGCTGGCAATGGCCTCGCGCGTGTCCTGGTGGGCAAGGTCGACGAGCACCTGCATCGCCGCGGCGGCGGCATCGGCGTCGCGCTCGGCGACGGCTTCGCAGACGCGCGCGTGGTCGGGGACGGGGTCGCGCGGCAGCGAGCGCCCGCGCAACTTGTAGGTCGTGGTCCACTGCACGGCGGCGCTGATGCTGGCGGCGAGCGACATCATCACTTCGTTGTGCGCAGCCTCCAGCAGGGCTTCGTGAAAGTCCCGGTCGGCGGCGCGGCCAGCCTCTGTGGCGAGCGTATGTCGCTGCATTCCATCGAGCGCCTCTTGCAGGCGCGCCAGTTCCTCCGCGCTGCGCCGCTCGGCCGCGAAACGGGCGATGGCCGGCTCGACGACTGCGCGCAATTCGAACAGGTCGTGCACGAAGTCGGCTTCCGGTTCGCCGGTAAAGGCCCAGGCAAGAACCATCGGATCGAGCAGGTTCCAGCGGCTGCGCGGGAGCACGCGCGTGCCCGCCCTCGGCCTGCTTTCTACCAGCCCTTTGGCGGTGAGCACCTGAACCGCTTCGCGGTAGGCGCTACGCGATACATTGAGCGCCTCGGCATTGGCCACTTCGCCGGTCAGCAAGCTGCCCGGGGAGATACGGCCCGAGACGATTGCCGAGCCGAGATGCTGCGCCACTGCACCGCGCAGGCGACGGCCGGTGTCGCGCGGACCCGCGATCAGCGCGCGCGAGGGCGTGCCGGGCGATGCCTGCGATCCCGGTTTGCGTCTGGCCATCGCGTCCGGTCTCCCGCGGGGACGGCAGTGCCCCCTCGACGGGGCTATTCGGGATCGGGCCGAAAAAATCAACCGAACCACCCTTTGTCATGGTCGAGGAGAGAAGCATGACTCCCGGTGTATCGCGCGGACCCGCACGGATCGGCCGTTCGCTGCGCACGGCGCGAATGAAGGCGCTATCCTGCATTCTCCTCGCTGGAGCGCTTGCGAGCTGCGCCGGGGCCGAGTTGCCGACTGCGGCCGGCGACAGCTTCACCTATCGGGGCAACCCCATCGTGCGCGATCGCTATACCGCCGATCCGGCTCCGCTTGTCGTCGGCGACACGCTCTACCTCTACGTCGGGCATGACGAGGCGCGCGGCGACGAGATGTTCAACATCACCGAATGGCTGGCCTATTCGACCAAGGACATGATCCACTGGACCGCGCACGGCCCGATCATGAAACCGACCGACTTCAACTGGGTGCAGAAGGACGCCTGGGCCAGCCAGGTCCACGAGAAGGACGGCCGCTTCTGGTTCTACACCGCGGTCGAGCACGACCCGGCGACCTCGCACGGCAAGTCAATCGGCGTCGCGGTGGCCGACAACCCGCTGGGGCCCTTCGTCGACGCGCGCGGCAGCGCTCTGGTGAAGAACGAGGACACCGACGGCCCGCACTGGTGGGACGACATCGACCCGACGATCTGGACCGAGGAAGACGGGACCAGTTGGCTGATCTGGGGCAACGCCGAATGCAAGATTGCGAGGCTCGCCCCCGACATGATCAGTTTCGACGGGCCGATCCGCAAGATCGACCTGCCCGACTTCGAGGAAGGGCCGTGGATCTTCAAGCGCGGCGACATCTACTACCTGGCCTATGCCTCGATGGACAAGGCGATCAGCCCGGACGAGCGGATTTCCTATGCCACCGCGCCGAGCATCGAGGGTCCGTGGACCTGGCGCGGCGAGCTCATGGGATCGGCCCCGAACAGCTTCACGATCCATCCCGGGATCGTCGAATTCAAGGGCCAGTGGTACCTGTTCTACCACATCGGTACGCTCGCCGTTGGCGACCAGACCGGCGCAATCGGGCGCCGCGCGGTCTCGGTCGAGCGGATGTATTTCAACCCCGACGGCACCATCCGGCACGTCGACCAGACCGCCGCGGGCATACTCCTGCCGGCCGAAGAGTGACGAGGAGCACTGGTTTGAAGCTGCTGCAACGTATTGCGCCCGGCGGTAAGCGCGAGGTCCTGGCCGGCGAGGACGGCGACATTCGCGTGGTGGAAGGCGTGAACGATACCCGCACGCTCGCGCTGCGCGCGATCGACCGCGGCCACTCGCTGGCCGAGGAAATTGCCGACTGCGGCCGCGGAGAGCAGGTCGACGTGGCAGAAGAACTCGAGGCGGGCCGGCTGCTCGCCCCGCTCGACCATCCCGATCCGGCCCACCTCTTGCTTGCCGGCACCGGGCTGACGCACCTCGGCTCGGCCGAGGGCCGCGACCGGATGCACAGGGCCGCCGATGCGGGCGAGACGCTGACCGATTCGATGCGCATTTTCCTCGAAGGACTGCAAGGCGGAAAGCCGGCGGAGGGCGCAATCGGCCAGCAGCCGGAATGGTTCTTCAAGGGGAACGGCGAGCATCTGGTCGGGCCGGAAATGCCGCTCGACATGCCCGGCTATGCCCAGGACGGCGGCGACGAGCCCGAGATCGCCGGGCTCTACCTGATCGGGCCCGATGGCACGCCGTTCCGGCTCGGGTTCTGCCTCGCCAACGAATACTCGGACCACGTGACCGAGAAGCACAACTACCTGTGGCTCGCCCATTCCAAGCTGCGCCAGGCCGCGCTGGGGCCCGAACTGCTGACCGGCATGCTGCCCGCTGATATTCGCGGCACCTGCCGCATCCGCCGCGCGGGTGCGGTGGCGTGGGAGAAGCCCTTCCTTACCGGCGAGGACAACATGAGCCACGCGCTCGCCAACCTCGAGCACCATCACTTCAAGTATCCGCTGTTCCGCCGCCCCGGTGATGTCCACGTGCACTTTTTCGGCACCTCGACCGCGTCTTTTGCCGACGGCTTCGCAACGCAGGACGGCGACGTGTTCGAGATCGAGGCGCCGCCCTTCACGCTGCCGCTGCGCAATCCGCTCAGGAAGCTGCCGGTCGAAAGCGCGCCCATCCGGGTCGTCCCGCTATGAGCGATGCGCCGATCCACCTGGCGCTGGTCGGGCTGGGCAAGATCGCTCACGACCAGCACCTCCCGGCGATTGCCGGCAATCCCGACTTTGCCCTGGCCGCGACGGTCGATCCAGCGAGCGAGGGCCTTGCGGACACGCCGCATTTCAGCTCGCTCGAGAGCCTGCTGGCGAGCGCGGCGCACTTCGATGCGGTCGCGCTGTGCACCCCGCCGCAGGTTCGCCACGACCTTGCCCGCTCGGCGCTGGGCGCGGGAAAGCATCTCTTGCTCGAAAAGCCGCCGGGACGCGATCCTGCCGATGTCGCCGACTTGCTGGCAATGGCTGGCGGCGCGACGGTCTTTGCCGCCTGGCATTCGCGCTTTGCCGCCGGGGTCGGGCCGGCCAGGCGCTGGCTCGAAGGCAAGGCGATCCGCTCAGTCACAATCACCTGGCGCGAGGATGTCCGCGTCTGGCACCCCGGCCAGCCCTGGATCTTCCAGGCGGGCGGGTTCGGGGTGTTCGACCCGGGCATCAATGCGCTGTCGATCGCGACCGCGATCCTCCCGCGTCAACTCGAGGTGGCGAGCGCTTCGCTGGATGTGCCGGCCAATTGCGAGGCCCCGATTGCGGCGCGGCTCGAGCTGCGAGACTCAGCCGGCGTGCCCGTGCGTGTCGATCTCGATTTCCTGCAGACGGGCCCGCAGACCTGGGACATCCGCATCGAAACCGCGCAGGGCGAGCTGCTGCTTTCGAAGGGCGGCAGCGCGTGGCAGTTGCCGGGGGAACGGCGCGACGGGCCGGACCGGGAGTACGCGAGAATCTACCGCCGCTTCGCCGAGCTAATCGGGACAGGCACGAGCGAGGTCGACGCAGAGCCGCTGCGGCTGGTCGCCGAGGCCCTGCGACGCGGGCAGATCACCCGCGTCGCCGACTTTCACGAATAGGCTCAGCCGAGATCGAAGACGGCAACCGCCATCGGCGGCATTTCCACCGTCACCTTGCCGCCGCGAACCTTTGCCTCGATCGGCCTGGGCTCGACCGTATCCGGCTTGTCGAATGTGTTGACCGAATTGACCGCCGGGGCAGTGAGCACCGTCGCTTTTGCGCTGCCGAACTGCTCGCTCGGAGCCGTCAGTTCGACCGACTTGGCGACATGCGGATCGAGGTTGACCAGCGCGACATGGAGCCGCCCTGCCTTGTCGCGGAACGCGCTTGCATCGACGCCCGGAAGGGTCAGGTCCCCGTAACGGTACTCCCCCTGGGCGAACTTGACCGGGACGAACGTCGCGTTTTGCATCGGCACGTACATCTGGTGCACCCAGTAGGTCGGCGTGCGGACCATCTGCGGACCCTTGGTCAGCAGCACGGCCTGCAGCACGTTGACCATCTGCGCGATATTGGCCGCGCGCACCCGGTCGGCATGACGCGCGAAAATATTGAAGTTGAGCGCGGCGAGGATCGCATCGCGCATCGAATTCTGCTGCTGCAGGAAGCCTTCGGGCGTGCCCGGATCCTCCTTGAGCCAGACCCCCCATTCGTCGACGACGAGCGCGACCTCCTTCTTGGGATCGTACTTGTCCATGATGGCCGAATGCCGCGCGATCCGCTGGTCCATCTCCAGCGTGGTCTTGAGGATCTGGGCATAGTCGCCCTCGCCGAAGCCGACGCTCGGCAGCGAGGGCGGCCATTGCGGCACGGTGTAGCTGTGCAGCGAAAGGCCTTCGATCGACCATGTCCAGTCGCGCTCCGACCAGGCTTTCATCACCGTCTCGGTGTAGCGCGTGTCGTCGTCGGTCGGGCCTACCGCAACCCGCATCATCGCGTCGTCGCCGGTCTGCGCCGCGTTGTAGTTGCGATCGAAGCGGGCGTGGCGCTTGAGCAGGTCGACGTAATATTCGGGCCGCATGTTGCCGCCGCAGCCCCAGGTCTCGTTGCCGAGGCCGAGGATCTTGACCTTGTACTGGGCGGGATGGCCGTTGGCTGCGCGGTCCTGCCCGGCGCTGCTGCGTTGATCGGCGGTCATATAGGCCATCCAGTCCGCCGCCTCCTTGACCGTACCCGAACCGACGTTGACCGAAATGTTCGCGTCGGCGCCGACCTGGTCGACGAAGTCGAAGTATTCGTCGGTTCCGAAGGTGTTGGGCTCGATCGCGCCGCCCCAGTTGGCGTTCACGGTCGAGCGGCGGACCGGACCGACGCCGTCGCGCCAGTGATACTCGTCGGCAAAGCACCCGCCGGGATAACGGATATTGGGGACCTTGATCGCCTTGAGCGCGGCGACGACGTCGCTGCGGATTCCGCGGACGTTGGGAATGCCCGAATCCTTGCCGACCCAGACACCCCCGTAGATGCCGGTGCCGAGATGCTCGGCAAACTGGCCGAAGATGTTGCGATCGATTTTCGGGCCGGGTTCGTCCGCGGCAATCGAGACGGTCACGTCCTGCGCCGTGGCCGCAGCCGGGACCGCCGCGGCGAACAGCACTGCGAGCGAGAGGCTGCGCAGGCTCATTGTCCGTCACCCGTGGGGGCGGTGTAGACCCGGTAGATCATCTGATGGCGATAGGGCTTGTCCGGAGTGACGAGCGCCGAACCGAAGGCCGGCTTGTTGGGCGTGTCGGGAAAGAGCTGCGGCTCGAGCGCGATGCCGTCACCCATGCGGTAGACCTTGCCGCCCTTGCCGGTCACCGTGCCGACCAGGAAATTGCCGGTGTAGAACTGCAGCCCCGGCTCGGTCGACAGGACATCGAGGACCCGGCCCGAGCCCGGATCGGAGAGCCGGGCGGAGAGTTCGGGCTTCGCCGTCCGCCCCTTGTCGAGCGCCCAGTTGTGATCGTAGCCGCGGCCGATGACGATCTGCGGATCGGTCCCGTCGCGCAGGCCGTCGGCGATCAGGCGCGGCTGGCGAAAGTCGAACACGGTGCCGGCCACCGGCCTCAGTTCGCCGGTTGGGATCAGGGTCTCGCTCACCGGAGTGTAGTGCGAGGCCGGCAGCATCAGCCAGTGGTGCATCGCATCGTCGTGCGCCTCACGCCCGGCGAGGTTGAACAGGGCGTGGTTGGTCATGTTGACGATCGTCGGCGCGTCGGTCTTCGCTTCGTAGAGGATGCCGAGATCGCCTCCGTTATCGAGCGTGTAAGTGACGGTCACCTCGAGCTTGCCGGGGTAACCCTGGTCGCCGTCGGGGCTGGTCAGCGACAGGACCGCCTTCGCCACCGGACCGCTCGATACCGAAACGATCTTCCACAGCCGCTTGTCGAAGCCCTGCGTGCCGCCGTGCAGCGAGTTCTCGCCGTCGTTCTGGGTGAGCTGGTAGGTCTTGCCGCCGATGGCGAAGCGGCCGCCGCCGATCCGGTTGGCATAGCGCCCCACGGTCACGCCGAAATAGTTCGGCTTGGATTCGTAGTCGGCGGCATTGTCGTAGCCGATGATGATATCGGACGGGACGCCGTTGCGATCGGGCGCAGTGAGCGCCTGCAGCGTTGCGCCGTAGGTGAGGATTCTCGCGGAAACCCCCCTGGCGTTCGACAGGGTCACTGCCTCGATGGTCTTGCCCTCGGCGGTAGTTCCGGCCGCTTCGCGCGCCGCATCGGCTGCCAACGCCGAGCCCGGCGCAGCGCCGATGGCCAGCAGCGAAACGATAGCCAGTACAGTCTTCATCGACCCCTCCTCGGTCCCATCTCGAATGTCTATTTGTCAGACTATTCGGCTTTGGAAAACCCGAATTCGTAGAGCGATGGTAGCGCTATCGGCTGCCGTTTCGCGGCGCTCCTTGTTCTTCGGCGAGCGAGGCAGGCCTAGACCGGCAAGCCGACGTAGTTCTCGGCAATGCTCGTCTGCGCCGCGCGGCTCGAGGCGATGTAGTCGAGCTCGGCGACCTGCATGGCGCGTTCGAAGGGTCCGTCCTCGGGGAAACGGTGCATCAGGCGGGTCAACGACCAGCTGAAACGTTCCGACTTCCACACCCGCGCCAGCGCCTTGTCCGAATAACCGGAGATAGCATCGCCGTCATTGGCCCTGAAGAATTTCACCAGCGCTTCGGCAGCGTAGTGGACATCGCTGGCGGCCAGGTTGAGGCCCTTGGCGCCGGTCGGCGGGACGATGTGGGCACTGTCGCCGCACAGCAGCAGGCTGCCGTGACGCATCGGCGCGAAGACGAAGCTGCGCAGAGGGGCGATGCTCTTCTCCAGCGCCGGGCCGCGAACGATGTGAGCGGCGGCTTGCGGCCCCAATCGGATTGCCAGTTCATCCCAAACCCGTTCGTCGGGCCAGTCCTCGACCTTTTCGGTCAGCGGCACGTCGACGTAATAGCGGCTGCGCGTCTCGCTGCGCATGCTGGCGAGTGCGAAGCCGCGCTCGTGATTGGCGTAGATCAGCTCGTGATTGCAGGGCGGCACGTCGGCAAGGATGCCAAGCCAGCCGAACGGATATTCGCGCAGATACTCCTTGCCCACGCCCGCCGGGATCGCCGCTCGGCTCGGACCGTGGAATCCGTCGCACCCGGCGACGATCCGGCAGTCGATGCGCTGCGCTTTGCCGTCCCGGCTGTAGGTGACGTAAGGCGTCTCGCCTTCGACGTCGTGAAGCGTTACGTCGTCGGCCTCGTAGATCACCTCGAGACCGCGTTCTTCCCGAGCTTCCATCAGATCCCTGGTCAGCTCGGTCTGGCCGTAGACCACGACCTTCTTGCCGCCGGTCAGTTCGGCAATGTCGATGCGGATGAGCCGCTCGCCATCGGCGAGGTTGAACCCTTCGTGCGGCAGCCCTTCTGCCTTGAGCCGCGCGTCGAGCCCCAGGCGCTCCATTAGCGAGACGGTGATTTCCTCCAGCACGCCCGCCCGGATGCGCGAAAGGACGTAATCGGGCGAGCGCCGCTCGAGCACGACGCATTCGATACCCTCGGCACGCAAGAGATGCCCCAGTAGCAGGCCGGCGGGACCTGCGCCGATGATGCAAACCTGCGTCTTCATGCGCGGCTCAACGCGAACGTGTATGACAGGCTCTTCCAAGTTCGGTCCATTTGTCGTCCTTCAGGTGCTTCGCCAGTGCCGTGCTCGGCAAGATCTATCACGAGCGACGGCTTCACACCGAAGACCGCATCGCTTTCGAGGTATGGGTCGCCGCTCGGGAACAGATGGGTGACGAGCGGCGCAAAGCCCTCGGCCGCGATCTTGAAGTGGACGTGCCCGGGCCGCCAGGGATGGCGCCCGGTCGCGGCCAGCAGGTCGCCCACGGGACCGTCTGCCGGGACCTGGTACGAAACCGGCACGACGGCCCAGCATTTGACTCGCCCTTCCCCATCGGCGCGAAAGCGGCCGCGCAGGTCGTATTCACCATCGGGCAGATCGCGCTGGACGTCGTAGAGCCCGTCTGCGCCGCCCTCCCAGATGTCGACGACGGCACCCGGCAAAGGATCTCCCGCATTGTCGGTGACCTGCACATCGATCCAAAGCGGTATGCCGTCCTCGCCGCGGGCGATGTTCGCGCCTTGCTCGGCCACCGGGGGCTCCTCGACATAGAACGGTCCGAGTACCGTGCTCTCGGTTACACCGTCGTCGCCTGGCTGCTGCAGGGTATCGACGAGCATCGACACGCCGAGCACGTCGGACAGCAGAATGAACTCCTGCCGCGCCGGCGTGCACTTCTGACCGACCCGGGTGAGGAATTCGAGCGCCCCCATCCATTCCTCGGGCGAGGGGTCGACCTCGGCAACGAAGGCATGCAGGTGCTTGACGATCGCCTGGCTCACTTCGCGTGTCCGTTCGTCGGGCGCGCCGGCGAAACTGGCGAGCGCCGAGCGCGTAATCTGTTCGGGCGTCACGGCGTTCATGGCAGCATCTCCTCCCTCGGCGGCCCCTCCCAACACTGCTGCTTGAAGCAGCTTGTTCGAACCTTGCGCGGCAAACGGTCCGATTTCGCCATCACCGTTTCCATTGCACGTTCCACACCTTCGCGCGGCATGTCGATTCCGGCAAGTCCGATTGGCCGAGTTTCTTATGCAACTACTTTTCCATCCGCCGGTTCGGCTGCTAGAGGGCACCGCAAGCTGAGCGACGATCGCCGGTACTTTCACTCGAGGCTCCCGGAATGGACCGCGCCAGTATCGTACACGACAACTTCCTCCGCCGCGTCGCCTATGGCGACTATCCAGCGGGCGGTGCGCCGGCAGGCCCCCTGTCGGACGACCTCGCCGTGTCGATCTTCCGCTCGGCCTGCCTGACCCGCGCACTCGACCGGGAAAGCCGCGCGATGCAGGCGGCGGGACAAGGCTATTACACCATCGGCTCCTCGGGCCACGAGGGCATGGCCGCGGTGGCCGCAGCACTGCGCCCCTCCGACATGGCCTTCCTGCATTACCGCGACGCCGCCTTCCAGATCCAGCGCGCCGAGCAGGTGCCGGGACAGACGATCCTGTGGGATATGCTCCTGTCCTTCGCCTGCTCGAGCGAGGACCCGATCTCGGGCGGGCGGCACAAGGTGCTCGGATCTAAGGCGCTCAACATTCCGCCCCAGACCTCGACTATCGCCAGCCACCTGCCCAAGGCTGTCGGTGCGGCCTATTCGATCGGGCTCGCCAGACGGCGTCCGCCCGAGTTCAAACAGCTTGCCGACGACGCCATCGTCACCTGCTCGTTCGGCGATGCCTCGGTGAACCATTCGACCGCGCAGGGCGCATTCAACACCGCGGGATGGACGAGCTACCAGTCGGTGCCGTTGCCACTGCTGTTCGTGTGCGAGGACAACGGCATCGGCATCTCGACCAAGACGCCGCGCGGATGGGTCAAGGCAAACTTCGAATGTCGCCCCGGAATCAAATACTTCGAGTGCGACGGACTCGACATCTACGAGACCTACCGCGTCGCGAAGGAGGCCGCACATTACGTTCGCACTCGCCGCAAGCCGGCCTTCCTGCATGTTCGCACGATCCGGCTCTATGGCCACGCCGGAGCCGATGTGGCGATGGCCTATCTCTCGAAGGCCGAGGTCGAAGCCGAGGAGGCGCAGGATCCGCTGCTTCACATGGTCCGGCAGCTCGATGAAGCGGGCGCCTTGGCCGCGAATGAAGCGCTCGACATCTACCGGGACACCACCGAGCGGGTGGCGCGCGTTTCCGCCCGAGTCGTGACCCGCCCCCGCCTCGAAACCGCGCAGCAGGTCATGGCCAGCCTGATCCCGCCGCCGCGCCGGCCCAGCCCGAGCAACGGCCCCGACGCCGACAGCCGCGCCGCGACCTTCGGTTCCGACATGGCACTGATGGAAAAGCCCCAGCCGATGGGCAAACTCATCAACATGGCGCTGACCGATCTCATGCTCGAGCATGGCGAGATCGTGATGATGGGCGAGGACATCGCCAGGAAGGGCGGCAACTACGGCGTGACCCAGCGGCTTTCTGCCCGCTTCGGTGCGCCCCGCGTGATCGACACCCTGCTCGACGAACAGTCGATCCTCGGCCTCGCCATTGGCATGGCGCAGAACGGTTTTATCCCGATCCCCGAGATCCAGTTCCTCGCCTACCTGCACAACGCCGAGGACCAGCTGCGCGGCGAGGCGGCGACGCTGCCGTTCTTCTCGAACGGGCAGTTCGCCAATCCCATGGTCGTGCGCATTTCCGGGCTCGGCTACCAGAAGGGCTTCGGCGGGCACTTCCACAACGACAACTCGGTCGCCGTGCTACGCGACATCCCCGGCCTCGTCCTCGCCTGCCCCTCGAACGGCGCCGACGCGGCGATGATGCTGCGCGAATGCGTGCGGCTGGCGCGCGAGGAGCAGCGGCTGGCGGTGTTCCTCGAGCCGATCGCGCTCTATCCGATGCGCGACCTGCACGAGGCCGGCGACGGCGGCTGGATGCGCACCTATCCCGAACCGGGGCGGCGCATCGCGCTGGGCGAAGTCGGCGTGCACGGCACGGGCGAGGATCTGGCGATACTTACCTTTGGTAACGGCACCTATCTTTCCACCCAGGCGCAGGCGATTCTGGCCGAGAAAGGCGTGGACGCGCGCGTGATCGATATCCGCTGGCTCTCGCCGCTGCCGGTCGAGGGCATCGCCGCCGCGCTCGAGGGATGCGGCGCCGCGCTGATCGTCGACGAGACGCGGCGTAGCGGCGGCGTGGCCGAGGCGCTGATGGCGCTGGTCGCAGAAAACGCAGACTTGCCCCACGCGCGCTTGACCGCGGAGGACAGTTTCATCCCGACCGGCCCCGCCTACGCGGCGACCATGCCCTCGCGCGATAGCATTGTCGCCGCGGCGCTCGATCTCGTGGGAGCCCAGTGATGCCGACCGCGGTCGTGATCTGCCCCGGTCGCGGGACCTACAACGCCGGCGAACTCGGCTATCTCGGCCGGCACTTCCCCGATCCGGCGCTGCTCGCGCGTTTCGATGTCATGCGCGCCGAAGCGGGGCAGGAGACGCTGAGCGAACTCGACATGGCGGAGCGGTTCTCGCTCGCCAAGCACACCCGCGGCGACAACGCCTCGGGCCTGATCTACGCCGCTTCGCTGGGCGACTTCCTCTCGATCGATCGCGGCGCCATCGACATCGTCGCGGTCACCGGCAATTCGATGGGTTGGTACACCGCGCTGGCCTGCGGCGGCGCGCTGGACGCGGAAGCGGGCTTTCGCATCGCCAACACCATGGGCACGCTGATGCAGCAGGCACTGATCGGCGGCCAGACGGTCTATCCGTGGCTGGACGAGGACTGGGTGCCCCGCCCCGAGCGCAAGCGCGAACTTCTGGACCTCGTCTCGCGCATCGGCGCCGAACCGGACACGCAGCTGTACCTCTCGATCGATCTCGGCGGGATGCTGGTGCTGGCCGGCAATGCCGCCGGGCTCGAAGCGTTCGAGCAGGCGGTTCCGCGAGTGCAGGAGCGTTTCCCGCTGCGGCTCGGCAATCACGCCGCCTTCCATACACCAATGCAGGCACCGGTTGCCGAAGCCGGGCGCGAAGCGCTGCCCAGCGACCTGTTCGGCCAGCCGCACCTTCCGCTGATCGACGGCCGCGGCAAGATCTGGTGGCCCGGCGCGAGCGATGTCGCCGCGCTCTACGACTACACGCTCGGCCAGCAGGTGACCGAAAGCTACGATTTCACCCATGCCGTCACGGTCGCGGCGCGCGAGTTCGCACCCGACCTCTTCATCGTGCTCGGCCCCGGCACGACGCTCGGCGGCGCGGTCGCGCAGTCGCTGATTCTCGCCGGTTGGCGGAGCATGGGCAGCAAGGCCGATTTCCGCGCGCGGCAGGCCGATGCCCCGCTGCTCGCCGCCATGGGAATGCCCGACCAGCGCGCCGTCGTTACCGCGAGCTAGTTTCACCCGAGACGGTCGCATTGCCTCGAACGGCGGCTTTGCCTAGAGGCCCCCGGCTCGCGCGCCGAAAGGCGCGCGATCTCGGTTCGGCGCAGCACGGGATAACGGAATGTCGCAGCGAGGTGTTTTGATTGCAGGCGGCGGCATCGGCGGCCTCGCGCTGGCGCTTACTCTCGACCAGATCGGCGTGCCGTGCACGGTGTTCGAAAGCGTGCGCGAACTCCGGCCGCTCGGCGTCGGGATCAACCTCCAGCCCAATGCCGTGCGCGAACTGCACGACCTCGGGATCGGTGAGGACGAACTCGGCGACGTGGGAATTCCCGCGCGCGAGTGGGCGCTCGTCGGGCTCAACGGCAAGCAGATCTATTCCGAGCCGCGCGGCAAGGCGGCGGGCTACAAGTGGCACCAGTACGCGGTGCACCGCGGCCGCCTGCACCTGATGCTGGCACAGAAGGTCGTCGAGCGGCTCGGGCCGGAGGCCCTCAGGCTCGACCACAAGGTCACCGGCTATCGCAAGGAAGCGGGCGGCTCGGTCACCGCGCTGGTCGCCACTCCCGCAGGAACGCAGGAATTCACCGGAACGCTGCTGTTCGGCGCCGACGGCATCCATTCCGCGGTCCGCGCGCAGATGCATCCAGACCAGCCGCCGATCCACTGGGGCGGAACGATCATGTGGCGCGGCACCTCGCGGGGAAAACCGATCCGCACCGGATCCTCGTTCGTGGGTCTTGGCACGAGCCGCCACCGCGTGGTGTTCTATCCGATCTCGCAGCCCGACGAGAACGGCCTGGCCGACATCAACTGGGTCGCGGAGAAGACCTACGATACCAACCACGACTGGGCCAAGTCGGGCTGGTTCCGTCCGGTCGGGCTCGAGGAGTTCGCGCACGAATTCGACGATTTCGTCTATGAGTGGCTCGACCTTCCCGCGCTGCTTGCCAGATCCGAGGTCGCTTACGAAAACCCGATGATCGACCGCGATCCGCTGCCGACCTGGGTCGACGGCCCCGTGGCGCTGATGGGCGATGCCGCGCATCCGATGTATCCCACCGGTTCCAACGGCGCCTCGCAGGCCATCGTCGACGCGCGCAATATCGGCCGGATCATGCTCGACCACGGCGCGACCGCCGCAAGCCTTGCCGCCTACGACGAGCAATATTGCGGCCCGATCGGGCAGATCGCCCTGCGCAATCGCGGTGCGGGACCGTTCGGCCTGCTCAACATGGTCGAGGATCGCTGCGGCGGCGAATTCGACGATATCGACGCGGTGATCCCCGCCGAAGAGCGCGCCGCCTTCATGCTCGCCTACCAGCAGGCGGCGGGGTTCGCACAGGAACGACTGAACGCCGCTCCGCGAACGATTCCCGCAGGCGCAACGGTGGCACAAGTCGCGGCATGACCCCGCGGCTGGAACATGCCTGCGACCTGGTGGTGGAACTCTCGCCGCCGCACGAAATGGGGCAGGCCCCGAGCGGCATCCGGCGCATCATTCCGATCATCGGCGGGACGGTGAGCGGTCCGCTGCTGCAGGGACGCATCCTCGATGTGGGCGCCGACTGGCAGACGGTCACGGCTAACGGCGTCGCGCAGCTCGACGCACGCTACGCCATCGAGACACCGGATGGCGCGGTGATCGAAGTGCTCAGCCAGGGCATCCGCGACGCCGCGCCCGAAGTTGCCGCGCGCATCGCCGCGGGAGAGAGCGTGCCGCCGAGAGAGTACTACATGCGCACGGCAATCCGGCTCGAATGCGGGGATAAGGCTTACGACTGGGTCAATCGCGCGCTGTTCCTCGCCGCGGGCGGCAAGGTCGGTTCGACCGTCAGCCTGTCGGTGTACCGCGTGGGTTAACCGCGTTCGAGGTAGGCGAGCGATTCCTTCTCGATTTCGGTGAGCTCACGGATGGTCTCGTCGATGGCCTTGCGCTGGTGACGCAGGTCGTCGAGCCGGGTGCGAACGCGTTCGAGCAGGGCCTCGATCTGGTGGTGCTGTTCCTGATCGACGTCGTAGAGATCGAGAAACTCGCCGATCTCGCGCAGTGAAAAGCCGAGCCGCTTGCCGCGCAGAATCAACTTCATCCGCCCGAGGTCGCGCTTCGTGTAGACTCGAGTCGATCCGATGCGCTGCGGGCTGATCAGGCCCTTGTCCTCGTAGAAGCGCAGCGCGCGGTGCGTGACGCCGAGTTCGCTGGCGACATCCTGAATGCCCTTCAGATCATCGACCTGCGAGCCGACGAGGGTTCCGCTGGCGTCCGAATTCATTTCGCGCCGCTTCGGATGAGGTCGTGCTCCTGCGCGACGAGGTCCTTCTTCGACAGCTTGCCGATCTGCGTCTTGGGCAGGCTCGGCCGCACCTCGATGCGGTCGGGTTCCTCGATCTTGCTCAGACGCTTGCCGAGAAACGCCTTGAAATCGGCCATGTCGATCGTCTCGCCGGGCTTCGGCGCAACGAACAGCCACGGCGCCTCGCCGCGATAGCGGTCGGGCACGCCGATGGCGATCGCCTCGGCGACCGCGGGAAATTCGTAGGCGGCGTCCTCGATGGTGCGTGGGTATACGTTGTAGCCGCTGCACAGGATCAAGTCCTTGATGCGGTCGACGAGAAACAGGTAGCCATCCTCGTCGAGATAGCCGACATCGCCGGTCCGCAGGGCGCCGTCGACCATCGTTCGCTCGGTCGCATCGTCGCGCTTCCAGTACCCTTTCATCACCTGCGGCCCCCGCGCGCAGACCTCGCCGCGTTCGCCCTGAGCGAGAACCCTGTGGGGATCGTCGAGGTCGCGGATCTCGATGACGGTGTGCGGAAACGCCGGGCCGCAGCTGTTGGCCTTGACCACGCCCTCGAACAGCGGGTTGCAGGTGATGATCGGGCTCGCTTCGGTCAGCCCGTACCCTTCGACCAGCCGCTTGCCCGAGCGCCGCTCGAATTCCTCGCGCACCTCGAGCGGCAGCGGGGCGCCGCCGGAGACGAAGGACCGCATGGCGAAGAAATCGGGGAAGTCGCCTTCCGGCAGCGCGTTCAACGCGATCCACAGCGTCGGCACGCCGAAGAACTGGGTGGGCGGCTTGCGCTTCACCGATGCGAGAAAGCGCTTCATCTCGAAGCGCGGCAGCAAGACGATCTCGCCGGCAATCTCGATCGAATAGTTGAGCACCGTGGTCAGCGCGAAGACATGGAACATGGGCAGGACCGCCGTCGTGCGTTCCTGCACCGCGCGCTCGGGCGCGGCATGGATCAGCATCTGCCGTGCGTTGGCCGCAAGGCTGGCGTGCGTAAGCATCGCGCCTTTGGGCACGCCGGTGGTCCCGCCCGTGTACTGGAGCACCGCAACGTCGTCGGGATCGAGATCGGCGCGCTCGTACTGCATGCCGTGACCCAGAAGGTCCGACCACTCGACGAACAGCGCGTCGTCGCGCGCCTTCGACGTCTTGCCGATCTGGGTCAGTCGGTATCCGAGTCCGGTCATGCGCGGCATGGCCTGCGCCAGCGGACACAGAACGACGTGCGCGATCCCGGCCTTGCCCGCCGCCATCAGGGCCTTGTCGCTGATCGACTTCACGTCGGGCACGGCCATCATCTTGGCGCCGCTGTCGTGCAGCAGGTGCTCCAGTTCCTCGTCCGAATAGAGCGGGTTCAGGTTGACCGCGATTCCGCCCAACCGAAGCACGGCGAAATAGAGAACGACGTAGTAGTGCGTGTTGGGCAGGCACAAGGCGAAGCGATCGCCCTTGGTCAAGCCGAGACGCGCCAGGCCCGCGGCGGCGCGTTCAACCTCGTCGTAGAGATCGGAATAAGTCCATTCGCGGCCGAAGAAATCCAGCGCGGTGTGCCGCGGATAGAGCCGCGCGGCACGGTCGAGGAGCGCAGGCAGCACGCGCGGCCGCAATTCGAGCCGGTCCTCGCCCGCTGCGGTGAACTTTTCTTCGTCCTGTCGGTTATCCGGCATGGCCGTCACGCATCGCTCCTCACGCGACAGCAACCGGTCGCGCGAATCGCACTGTGCCGCAAAAATCGCTTGACGTATAGGTCAATTCACGCACCTATAGGGAATATCCCGACGCGGGCCGATTCCCCGCGCCCATCAGAGAGGCTTTCACTCCATGACCGAAGTCGTCATCGCCGGTTACGTCCGCTCCCCGTTCCACCCCGCAAACAAGGGCGCGCTGGCGAAGGTCCGGCCCGACGACATGGCGGCGCAGGTGATCCAAGGACTGATCGACAAAACCGGAGTCGATACCGCCAAGATCGAGGATCTGGCGCTTGGCTGCGCCTTCCCGGAAGGCGAACAGGGCTTCAATATGGCGCGGCTCGTGGTTCTGCTCGCCGGCCTGCCCAATTCGATCGGCGGCATCACGATGAACCGCTTCTGCGGCAGCTCGATGAGCGCGCTGCACTATGCCGCCGGACAGATCTGTCTGGGCGCTGGCGAATGCTTCATCGCCGCTGGCGTCGAATCGATGAGCCGCGTGCCGATGGGCGGTTTCAACCCGATGCCCAATCCGAAGCTGGCCCAGTCCAGCGATGCCTACATCGCGATGGGCGACACGGCCGAGAACCTCGCCAAGATGTACGGGATCGAGCGCGAGAAGCAGGAGGCCTTCGCCGTCGAGAGCCAGAAGAAGGCTGCCGCCGCCGCCGCCGCCGGCAAGTTCGACGAGGAAATCATTCCCATCAAGATCGGGGATGCGGTGATCGACACGGACGGCACGATCCGCCCCGACACCACCGCCGAGGGCCTTGCCGGGCTCAAGCCGGCGTTCAATGCGCAAGGCACGGTGACCGCGGGCACCGCTTCTCCGCTGACTGACGGCTGCGCCGCGCTGCTGGTGTGCAGCGCCGAGTTCGCGAAGGAAAACGGCCTCGACGTGATCGCCAAGGTCAAGTCGGTGGCCATTTCGGGTTGCGCGCCCGAAGTGATGGGGCTCGGTCCCGTGATCTCCTCGCAGAAGGCGGTCGAGCGTGCCGGCATCGGCTTCGACGACATCGCCGTTATCGAGCTCAACGAAGCCTTCGCATCGCAGGCGCTGGCTTGCATGAGCGACCTCGGGCTCGACGGCGCCAAGGTGAATCCCGACGGCGGGGCCATCGCCATCGGCCACCCGCTCGGTGCGACCGGTGCGCGGATCGTCGGCAAGGCGGCGCAAATCCTGAAGCGCGACGGGGGCAAGTATGCCCTCGCCACCCAGTGCATCGGCGGCGGCCAGGGCATCGCGACCGTGCTGGAGTCCGTGTAATGGCCGAGGCGATCCAAAAGGTCTGCGTCATCGGCTCGGGCGTGATGGGCTCGGGCATCGCCGCACAGATCGCCAACGCCGGCGTGCCCGTGCTGCTGCTCGATATCCCCGCCAAGGAAGGCGACAACCGCAGCGCCATTGCCGAAGGCGCGGTGGCCAAGATGCTCAAGACCGAGCCCGCCCCGTTCATGAGCAGGGGCGCGGCCAAGCTGGTCGAGACCGGCAATATCGAGGACGATCTCGACAAGGTCGCGACATGCGACTGGATCGTCGAGGCGATCATCGAGAACCTCGACATCAAGCGCTCGCTCTACGAGAAGCTAGAAGAGCACCGCAAGAAAGGCGCGCCGGTCAGCTCGAACACCTCGTCGATCCCGTTGGCGATGCTCACCGAAGGCCGCTCGGACGATTTCAAGAAATCCTTCCTGATCACCCACTTCTTCAACCCGCCGCGCTACATGCGGCTGATCGAGCTGGTGACGAGCGAGCACACCAGCGCCGCGATCGTCGAGAGGGTCGAGACTGTCGTCGACCGCACGCTCGGCAAGAGTGTGGTCTGGGCTAAGGATACCCCCGGCTTCATCGCCAACCGCATCGGCACCTACTGGATCCAGACCGGCGTCAACGCCGCCTTCGACCTCGGCGTGTCGGTCGAGGAGGCCGACGCGATCGCTGGCAAGCCGATGGGCGTGCCCAAGACCGGCATCTTCGGGCTGGTCGACCTCGTCGGGCTCGATCTGCAGCCGCACCTCATGGCGAGCCTGCAGTCCACCCTGCCCAAGGACGATCCCTACCAGGCCATCGCCCGCAGCGAGCCGCTGATCGAGAAGCTGATCGCCGACGGGTTCACCGGCCGCAAGGGCAAGGGCGGGTTCTTCCGCATGAACAAGGACGGCGGCAAGCGCACGCTCGAGGCGATCGACCTCAATACCGGCGAATACCACACCGCCGCCCGCCCCGCCGTGCCGGTCGGCCCGGCGGCCAAAGGCGACCTCAAGATGCTGGTCGAGGCCGAGGGCAAGTATGGCGAATACGCCTGGACGGTACTCGGCAACACCGTCGCCTACGCCGCGCTGTTGGTGCCGGAAATCTCCGATACGATAGTCGGCGTCGATGACGCGATGAAGCTCGGCTACAACTGGAAGTTCGGTCCTTTCGAGTGGATCGACAAGCTCGGTGCCGACTATGTCGCCAAGCGGCTGGAGGAGGACGGGAAGCCCGTCCCCGAACTGCTCAAGCTGGCCGCGGGCAAGACCTTCTACCGCATCGAGGACGGCAAGCGGCAGTACCTCGGCACCGATGGCGAGTACCACGACATCGTGCGCGCCGAGGGCGTCCTGCTGCTGGAAGACATCAAGCGCGCTTCCAAGCCGCTGCTCAGGAACTCCAGCGCCGCCCTGTGGGATATCGGCGACGGGGTCGTGTGCCTCGAGTTCACTGGCAAGATGAACGCGCTCGACGGCGAAGTGATGAAGCTGATCGGCCAGGCGGCCAATCTTGTCGCGAAAGACCATAAGGCGCTCGTCGTCTACAACGAGGGCAGCCACTTCTCCGCCGGGGCCAATCTCGGCCTTGCGCTGTTCGCTTACAACATCGCCGCCTATTCCGAGATCGAGCAGCTCGTCGCCGGCGGACAGATGGCCTACAAGGCGCTCAAGTACGCCCCCTTCCCGGTCGTCGGCGCGCCCGCCGGGATGGCGCTCGGCGGCGGCTGCGAAATCCTGCTCCACTGCGACGCCATCCAGGCCCATGCCGAGCTCTATGTCGGCCTGGTCGAATGCGGCGTCGGTCTGATCCCCGGCTGGGGCGGCTGCGGCGAGATGCTCGACCGCTGGCGCAAGATGCCCAAGATGCCGAACGGCCCGATGCCGGCGGTGGCCAAGGTGTTCGAGATCGTCTCGACCGCCACGGTTTCCAAGTCGGCCGCCAATGCCAAGGAGCTGGGGTTCCTGCGGCCCGCCGACGGCGTGACGATGAACCGCGACCGGCTGCTCTACGAAGCCAAGCAGAAGGCGCTCGCGCTGGCCGAAGGCTACACCGCGCCCGAACCGCCCGAATTCCGTCTGCCCGGACCGAGCGGCAAGGCGGCGCTGATGCTGGCGGTGAGCGACTTCCACAATCGCGGCCTTGCGACCGATTACGACGTGGTCGTCTCCGACGCCCTGGCGACGGTCCTCACCGGCGGTGACGGAGACCCGGTGCAGCCGATCAGCGAGAACGAGATGCTCGCGCTCGAACGCAAGGAATTCATGACCCGGCTGCACGATCCGCGCACGCTGGCCCGGATCGAGACGATGCTCGAAACCGGCAAACCCCTGAGAAATTAAGCGCGGAACCAGGAGAGACGCGATGCAAGTCTACGAGCCCCCCCTGCGCGATATGCGCTTCGTGCTCCACGAGCTGTTTGCCGACGAACCGTTCGGCAAGGTCGCGGCGAACGAGGAATTCACCCCCGACCTGCTCGATGCGATCCTCGAGGAAGCCGGCAAGCTGGCGCGCGAAGTGCTGCTGCCGCTCAACCGCAGCGGCGACGAGGAAGGCTGCCATCTCGAAAACGGCGTCGTGCGCACGCCCGAAGGGTTCAAGCAGGCCTACGACACCTTCCGTGAAGGCGGCTGGTGCGCGCTTGCCGCCGATCCGGCGTGGGGCGGCCAGGGCCTGCCCGAGACGGTCAACAAGCTGGTCGAGGAAATGATCAGCGCCTCGAACGTCTCGTTCGGCCTCTATCCCGGACTGACCCACGGCGCGACGACCGCAATGGTCGACTATGCCAGCGAGGACCTCAAGAACACCTACCTGCCCAAGATGGTCGAGGGCGTGTGGTCGGGCACGATGTGCCTGACCGAGGCGCACTGCGGCACCGATCTCGGCCTGCTGCGCACCAAGGCGGTGCCGCAGGACGACGGCAGCTACAAGATCACCGGCGGGAAGATCTTCATTTCGGCCGGCGAACACGATCTGACCGAAAACATCATCCACCTCGTGCTCGCGCGGCTTCCCGATGCGCCGCCGGGGATCAAGGGCATCTCGATGTTCCTCGTCCCCAAGCTGCTGCTCGACGATGCCGGCAACCCCAGCAAGCCGAACAACGTCTCGGTCGCCGCGATCGAGCACAAGATGGGCATCAAGGCCTCGGCCACCTGCCAGCTCAACTTCGACGACAGCACCGGCTGGCTCGTCGGCACGCCCAACAAGGGCATGCAGGCCATGTTCCGGATGATGAACAACGAACGCGTCGCGGTCGGCGTCCAGGGCCTGGGCATCGGCGAGGCCGCGTATCAGTCGGCGGTGTGGTACGCCAAGGACCGGCTGCAGGGCCGCTCGCTTTCGGGCGCCAAGTACCCCGACAAGCCGGCGGACCCGATCATCGTCCATCCCGACGTGCGGCGCATGCTGATGACCATGCGCGCCTACAACGAGGGCAGCCGCGCGGTCTGCGGCTGGGTCGCCCGTGCGCTGGAAACGGCCGAAAAGGGCACCGAACCCGAGGCCAAGCAGCGCGCCGAGGATTTCGTCGCGCTGATGACGCCGGTCGTGAAGGCGCTGTTCACCGATCTCGGCTTCGAGAGCGCCAACCTCGCGGTGCAGGTCTACGGCGGGCACGGCTACATCCGCGAAAGCGGCGTCGAACAATATGTTCGCGACGCGCGCATCGCGCAAATCTACGAGGGCACCAACGGCATCCAGGCGCTCGACCTCGTCGGCCGCAAGATGGGCGCGCACAACGGGCGCTACCTGCGCAGCTTCTTCCACCCGGTGGGCCGGTTCATCGAAGAGCTCAAGGCGCACGAGGAATTCGGCAAGATGGGCGAGGCGTTCGAAAAGGCCTTCCAGGCGCTGCAGCTCGCGACCGGCACGATCGCCCAGAAGGGCCTCGCCGATCCCGAGGAAGCGGGCGCCGCGGCGACCGAATACCTGCGGCTGCTCGGCTTCGTGGCGATGGGCTACACGTTCGGCAAGTCGGCCGTCCTGGCTCACCGGAAGCTGGCCGAAGGCACCGACGAGGCGGACTTCTACAAGGCCAAGATCGTCACCGCGCGGTTCTTCTTCGACCGCCTGCTGCCTCCGGCAAGCGCGCTGGTGCTGGCGATCAAGCGCGGCAAGGCGAGCATGATGGAGCTTCCGGCCGAGGCGTTTTGAACCTGAAAGCCCTCTCCCCTTCAGGGGAGAGGGTTGGGAGAGGGGGAATTGCGCAACATCCCCTCTCCTTCCGCCGCTTGGCGGCTCCTTCCTCTCCCCTGAAGGGGAGAGGGCTAGAATCCCTACCGCCCCGCCACGCGCGCGCCTTGGATGTCGACCACCTTCGGGCTGTTCGCGAACAGCACGCTGAACTGGTCGTCGAGGTCCTGAGTGTGCGGTTCGGTCCCTTCGCGCACAGTGGTGCGGCGCATGTCGCGCTTGTACTTCGAATAGTCGTATTCGCCGCCGCGGTGCATCGAGCACAGGTTGTCCCAAATGACCATGTCGCCGACCTTCCAGCTGTGGCTGAAGGTGTACTGCGGCTGGGTGCAATGCTCGATAAGGTCGCGGATCAGGTGGCGCCCCGCCTCCTTCTCCATGCCCTCGATGTCCATGGTGTGCGCGGCAATGAACAGCGCCTTGCGGCCCGAGCCCTTGTGGACGTGGACCAGCGGGTGGCGCGCCTTGAAGCGGCTGTCGATTTCCTCGTCGGGAATGTCCGCCCCGGCCTGCTTGCGGCTCCACCACAGCGAATTGATCCCGATTTTGTCCTCGAGGAAATCCTTCATGTCCTGCGGCAGGTCATCGTAGGCGCTGCGGGTATCGGCGAACCAGGTCTCGCCGCCTTCGGGCGGGACGCTGTGCGCCAGAAGCAGCGAATAGCTGGTGCGCTTTTCCATGAAGGCGCTGTCGGTGTGCCACAGCCGGTCGCCCTTGCGGTATTGAATTGCCGCCGGGTCCTGCGTGATCTCGCCTTCGGGATTGAGGTTGCTGGCGTCGAACAGCTCGCGGAACGGCAGGCGGTACCTGATGTTCTCGCGCACCGGGACGCGTTCGAGGTAACCGAAATTGCGGCTGAACTCGACGTGGTCTTCATCCGACATCCGGGTGTCGGGCCAGACCGTCACGCCCCAGGTGTCCATGGCGTCCGTGACCTGCTTCACCTCGTCGGCGGCCAGCTTGCGGGTCAGGTCGAGACCGGTGCACACGGCGCCGAAGCGCGGCAGGATGGGTTCGACTTTCAGCGGCATGGCGCCTCTCCGGGTTTATTAGCTTGCTAATTACATAGCGACCGGGCGCTTGCGCTGCAAGCTCGCCCGCTTGCACTGCGCGCACAGCACACCGTCCTGATTGTACGCCCGGTGGGCGAAGGTGACGATGCCCTGGTCGGGCCGCGACTTGCTTTCGCGCACCTCGAGCACTTCGGTCTCGATCCGCACGGTGTCGCCGACGAACAGCGGGGCGGGAAAGCGCACCTCGTCCCAGCCGAGGTTAGCGACCGACGTACCCTGGGTCGTGTCGTTGACGCTAATCCCCACCATCAGCGCGAGCGTGAAGCACGAATTGAACAGGATCCGGCCATATTCGGTTCCCTTCATGTATTCGGCATCGAGGTGCAGCGGCGCCGGGTTGTGGGTCAGCGCGCTGATCAGCAGGTTGTCGGTCTCGGTCAGCGTGCGCCGCAGCGGGTGGTCGAACACCTGTCCGACCTCGAATTCCTCAAGCCACAATCCGGCCATTTCGTTCTCCTTCGCGCGGGTCCCTAACACGGGTTTTTTCGCCGTTACAGGAAAGGTTCAGCCGCTTGCGTGTTGCAAGGGCAAACCCTTATGGAGACCAACCGAATGCGAATTCTCGCCCTGCCCGTTACTGCCCTTGCCCTAGCTCTCGCCGCTTGCGGTTCGCAAACCGACGAGACCCCCGCCGAACAGCCGTCGGCCGCACCGACGCCCACCCCTCTGCCGACGGAAATCCCCGCGCAGTTCCAGGGGCGCTGGGGCCTGTCGCCGAACGATTGCACCACCACCCAGGGCGACGACAAGGGACTGCTGACAGTCGATTCGAAAACGCTCAAGTTTTACGAATCGGTCGGGACGCTCGATGAAGTGACGGAAGCCACGCAGGGCCGCCTGCGCGGAAACTTCTCGTTCGCCGGCGAAGGCATGAATTGGAAGCGCGACGAAATCCTCGACCTGCGCGACGACGGCAAGGTGCTAGTGCGCCGCGAATTCGGCGAGGGTGCATCGACCACCCCGTTCGACTATATGAAGTGCGAATGAGCAAGCGCACCCGCATCCCGCCGCTCTCTCCGTTCGAGGAGCAGGCCGGCTTCACCCGCGCCCTGCGTACCGGCAACCGCATCGTCTGCGCCGGCACCGTCGGCGTCGAGGAGGACGGCTCCGTATCGCCTGACGCCGGCAAGCAGGCCGACAGGTGTTTCGCAATGATCAAGGGCTATATCGAGGAGCTTGGCGGGACGATCGAGGATGTCGTACGCGTGCGCATGTTCGCCAGCGACATAAAGGATGCCGACGCCATCACCGCCGCCTTCACCCGCGCGCTCGGCCATGTTCGGCCAACGGGAACTCTCGTTGCCGTTGCGGCACTTTATCATCCGAGCTGGAAGGTCGAAATCGAGGCCGAAGCGGTTATTGGAGACGATTGATGAAAGTGCTTGCCCCTTTGTCCGTCCTGGCCCTCGGAGCGCTGTCCGCCTGCACCACGACGGATGTGCGCGACGCCGGTGGAACGTGCAACCTCGTCAAGGGTCAGCGCTTCGAAGGACAAAAGGCGACCACCGAGACCGGACACAACCTCCTCCTCGCCACCGGCGCGAAGACGCTGCGCTGGGTACCGCCACGCACCGCGGTGACGATGGACTTCCGCCCCGACCGACTGACCGTGAGCTACGACGACGACATGGTCATCACCAAGGTTAGCTGCAGCTGAGACGGTTGCATGTGAAACGGCTTCGCGGCATGGGCCTTTGCAAGAGGACCTCATGACCGGACAGTTCGCCCTTACCGACGACCAGCTCGCCATCCAGGAAATGGCGCAGCGCTTCACCGCCGACGAGATCACGCCCCACGCCGCGAAGTGGGACGAGGAGCACATCTTCCCGCGCGAGACCATCAGGAAGGCGGCCGAACTCGGCTTCGGCTCGATCTACGTCAGCGAGGAATCGGGCGGCATCGGCCTCGGCCGGCTCGAAAGTGCGCTGATCATGGAGGCGATGGCCTACGGCTGCCCTTCGACCAGCGCGTTCATCTCGATCCACAACATGGCCAGCTGGATGATCGACCGCTTCGGCAGCCAGGCGGTCAAGGACAAGTACCTGCCCCGCCTGATCGGCATGGAGCAGATCGCCAGCTATTGCCTGACCGAACCGTCGAGCGGATCGGACGCGGCGGCGCTGAAGACGAAGGCGGTGAAGGACGGCGACGACTGGCTGGTCAGCGGAACCAAGCAGTTCATCTCCGGCGGCGGCGAGAACGAGGTCTACGTGACCATGGTCCGCACGGGCGAGGACGGGCCCAAGGGCATCTCGTGCATGGTCATCGAAAAGAACATGGCAGGCGTCAGCTTCGGCGCGCAGGAGAAGAAGCTCGGCTGGCATTCGCAGCCGACCGCGGCGCTCAACCTCGATAACGTCCGCGTGCCGGCGGAAAACATGGTCGGCGGGGAAGGCGAAGGTTTCCGTATCGCCATGATGGGGCTCGACGGCGGGCGGCTCAACATCGGCGCCTGCTCGCTCGGCGGCGCGCAGCGCTGCCTCGACGAGGCGGTCAGGTACACCAAGGAGCGCAAGCAGTTCGGCCAGGCGCTCGCCGAGTTCCAGAACACCCAATTCACGCTGGCCGACATGGCCACCCGGCTCGAGGCGAGCCGCGCGCTGCTCTACCTCGCCGCCGCCAAGGTCACCGAGAACGCGCCCGACAAGACCCGCTTCGCCGCCATGGCCAAGCGCTTCGCCACCGACGAGTGCTCGGCCGTGGTCAACGACGCGCTGCAACTGTTCGGCGGGTATGGCTACCTGCGAGACTACCCGATCGAGCGCTTCTGGCGCGATCTGCGGGTCCATTCGATCCTGGAGGGCACCAACCAGATCATGCGCATGATCGTCGGCCGGGATCTGTTGCGGCAATGAACGACCAAGTCCATCTCCACCATCACGGCGCGGTCGGCCACATCTCGCTCGCCCGCCCCAAGGCGCTCCATGCGCTGACCCAGGGCATGTGCGAAGCGATGAGCGAGAAACTCCTCGCCTGGCGCACCGACGACGGCATCGAGGCCGTCCTGCTCGACCACGCCGAAGGCCGCGGCTTTTGCGCCGGGGGCGACGTGCAACTGGTCCGCCGCTCGGCGCTGGAGGATGGCGGCAAGACTGGGCGCGCGTTCTTCCACGCCGAATACCGCCTCAACCACCTGATGTTCACTTACCCCAAGCCGATCGTCGCCTTCATGGACGGCGTGACGATGGGTGGGGGCGTCGGCATCAGCCAGCCGGCGAAATACCGGGTCGCGACCGAGAACACGCTCTTCGCCATGCCCGAAGGCGCAATCGGGCTGTTTCCAGACGTCGGCGCGGGCTGGTACCTGCCGCGGCTGCGCGGCCGGACGGGTGCGTTCCTCGCGCTCACCGGCGCTCGGCTGGATGGCGCGGAATGTCTCTGGGCCGGACTCGCGACGCACTATCTGCCGAGCGAAAAACTTGCCGAGGCCAAGTCGCAGATCATTGCCGCGCCTGGCGACGTCGCCGCGATCCTCGGCGAGCTTGCGGCGCCCCCGCCCGACCCGCGCATTGCCGGCAATGCCCAACGCATAGACCGGCTGTTCGCCTCGGACACCCTTGAAGAAATTGTCGCCGCGTTGGCCGCCGACGGTTCGGACTGGGCGATGAAGGAGCGCAAGGCAGTCGCGGCCAAGTGCCCGACGACGTCAAAGGTCGCGCTTCGGCAATTTGCGCAGGGCCTCACCCAACCGGACTTCGCCGCCGAAATGGCCGCCGAATATCGCATCGCCGCGCGCATGATGATGCGCCCCGATTTCATTGAGGGTGTCCGCGCGGTGTTGGTCGACAAGGACAACGACCCTCGCTGGAACCCGCGGGAACCCGCGGGCGTCACCGCCGAGATGCTCGACGCAATCTTCGCCCCGCTTCCGCCGGACGAGGAATGGACTCCGGGCGTGCAAGAGCACGACGCTTAACCCGGGCGCGCAGCCGCGCCGGCGCTCTGATCGCAATCACGCCGGCGATCCCTATGACGCTCCTCCCAGGCGATTAGTGCTCTTCGAACAGGGCCGTCTCGCTCGTCCAGCCGTTCGAAACAGCCGCATCCCAACGCTTGGCAATCCGCGGCCGAGAGGGCACAACGCCTCGATGGAGAGGCGCAAATGAACGTTATCAAGTCTATTGTTGCCGCGAGTGCGCTGGTCATAGTCGCAACGCCTCCAGCTATTGCGCAGGACAAGCCGGTCGTCATGGCCGCCGAGACCATCGGCACGCCCGACGAGCGCGCCGCGGCGATGCTGGCGCAAATGACGCCCGCCGAAAAGTTGACCCTTCTCAAGGGATACTTCGGCAGCGCATTCGGCGGTTTTCCCGGCAGCGAACTCGAAGCCTACGGGCCGCCGGCCGAAGCGCGCCGCGGCTCGGCCGGCTACGTCCCGGGCATCCCGCGTCTCGGCATTCCGCCGCAATGGGAGACCGACGCCGGGATCGGCGTCGCTTCGCAGCAGGAAGCAAAGGACAAGAGGCCGCGTACCGCCCTCCCCTCCGGCCTCGCCACCGCGGCGACCTGGGACCCGGCCCTGGCCTATGCCGGCGGGGCGATGATCGGGTCGGAGGCGCGGGCAAGCGGTTTCAACGTCATGCTCGCCGGCAGTGTCAATCTGATGCGCGAGCCCCGCAACGGACGCAATTTCGAGTACGCCGGAGAAGATCCGCTGCTGGCGGGCTCGATGGTCGGCGCGCTCATCGCGGGCATCCAGTCGAACGAGATCATATCCACCGTCAAGCACTACGCGCTCAACGACCAGGAAACCGCCCGCAACACCGGCAATTTCGAGCTCGAGGACGGCGCCTTCCGGATGAGCGACCTCCTCGCCTTTCAGATAGCCATCGAGCGCGGGCGGCCCGGATCGGTGATGTGCTCGTACAATCTCGTCGGCGGGCACTATGCCTGCGAGAATCCGTGGCTGCTGACCCAGGTCCTGCGCGACGACTGGGACTGGCCGGGCTACGTCATGACAGACTGGGGCGCCGCCCATTCGACCGTGGCCGCAGCCCGTGCGGGCCTCGATCAGGAATCGGGTTACGGCTTGCAGCGCGACGACTGGTTCGGTGCCGACAAGCTGCAGACCGCGCTCGACAGCGGCCAACTCGACATGGTGCGAATCGATACCATGGCGGGTCGCATCCTGCGCTCGATGTTCGCGCACGGCCTGATGGACAATCTGGTCGAGGACGGCAGTCCGATCCCGTTCGAGGCCAACCGCGCGGTCAGCCAGGCCGACGCGCAGGCCGCGATCGTGTTGCTCAAGAACGAAGGGGACTTGCTGCCGCTCACCGGGGCCAAGCGCATCGCGGTGATTGGCGGTCACGCCGACAAGGGAGTCATTTCGGGCGGTGGATCGAGCCAGGTCTACCCCGACGGCGTAAACGCCGTTCCAGGTATCGAACCGGCGACCTGGCCCGGACCGGTGGTGTTCAACCCCTCTGCCCCGCTGCAGGGGCTGCGAGACCAGCTGCCCGAGGCCACCTTCGCATACGCGTCGGGCGAGGACCCGGCCGAAGCGGCGCAGATCGCCGCCGAAGCCGACATCGCTTTGGTCTTTGCCACACAGTGGGCGAGCGAGAGCATCGACGTGCCCCTCGCCCTCGACGAAGGACAGGACGCGCTGATTTCCACCGTCGCCGGCGCCAACCCCAACACCGTCGTGGTGCTCGAAACGGCCGGACCGGTGTTGATGCCCTGGGCCGACCAGGTGAAAGGCATCGTCGAAGCGTGGTTTCCGGGCCGCATGGGCGGCGCGGCGATCGCCAGTGTGCTCGCCGGAACGGTCAACCCCTCGGGCCATCTGCCCGCGACCTTCCCGCGCTCGCTCGAGCAGTTGCCGCACCCGGACGAACCGCACGAGGGCACCACGACCTACGACGAGGGCGTTCTCGTCGGCTACAAATGGTATGACGCCAAGGGTTTGGAGCCGCTGTTTCCGTTCGGCTACGGCCTGTCCTACACCTCTTTCGCCTACGGCGACCTGACCGTGCGGCCGATGGGGAACAGCATCGTGGCCACGGTCAGGATCACCAACACCGGCAAACGAAGCGGGGCCGACGTCGCCCAGCTCTACCTCGCCGGCCCCGAATGGCCCGAGCTGCGCCGCCTGGGGGGCTTCGCCAAGGTCACGCTCGATCCGGGTGAGAGCACGATAGTCGGCATCAAGGTCGACCCGCGACTGCTCTCCGTGTGGGACGACGGCTCCCGGTCGGGAGAGGGTCCCGGATGGTTTCGGCGCGACGGCGATTATACCGTCAGCGTGGGCCATAACTCGCGCGACATGGCCGACACTGCCTATATCAGCCTGCCCGCGCTGCGCTTGCCGCCGCAGTGGAAGCCCTAGAGGATCACCCCTTGCGCGGCTGCAGATAGAGGTACTCGGGGTCGAACCCGGCAAGCTCTTGCAATGCGGGCCAGTCGTGCAAGTGGACGATCTTTCGATCCTTGGTCACGAGCTTCCGATCATGGAGTTCGCGCAGCAAGCGGCCGACATGGACGGCCGAGAAGCCGAGTGCCTCGCCCATCTGCACCTGCGTCACGGGAAATTCGAAACTATGGTTGTCGGTGAGCCCGACGATCTCTGAACGGCAGTACATTTCGCACAGAAGGTGCGCGACCCGTTCCACCCCTCCGCGCGAACCGAGGTTGAGTATCCATTCGCGGTGGATCGAGGCGTCGGTCATCGTCGCGAACCAGAAAATACGCGCAAACCTTGAATGCCGCTCGATCAGGTCGGAGATATCCTTGTGATCGAGCTGGACGATTGTACAGTCCGAGACCGCGGTTATCGAATGGTCGAGGCATTCGAGCGGATAGGAATGCAGGTCGATGAAGTCGCCCGGGATCTGGAATTCCATGATCTGGCGCTCGCCGTTGGGAGTATACTTCGAGCGCGCGGCATAACCCTCCAGCAGGAGCGAGGAATGCGTTGCGCGCTTTCCTTCCTCGACCATGACGTCGCCGGCCTCGAAATCGGCCGCGGTGGTCATCTTTTCCGCCAGCATGGCGAACTCTTCGCGGGAAAACTCGAAGCGCTTGCGCACCGTTGCGAGAAATCGCTCCAGATTGGGATCGATTCGGTAGGTGGAGCGGGCGCGCATCGAGCGCGTTCGAGTGGCCATATTTCCCCCTGCCAGTAACGCCCCACGGCTTTCGCCTGAGCCAGACCCGAAAATGAAGACTATACCTTTATGCTCGCTACATTTTGCCGCGAGCGAGCGGGCGATGCGAATAGACTGCTTTTCGCAGCCGCAATAGCACATTTGTTGCCGCATGGCGCAGGACAAGCGCCTAAGCGAAGGGAGCAAAGTCGGGACTCGGCCTTGCTGTTACCGGGGTCGTCATGCGCAATTTTCGATTACATTTCGAAGCAGACGGGCGGGGCGAGGCGAAGAACATCGAGTTCGACGCCGTTGACCCCGACCCGGTATTTCACCTCCTCATGCGCGAGAATGCCAATCGCCGTGCCACGTTGTGGGAGGGAGAGAAGCGCGTCGGGGCCATAGTCCACCTCGGCGAGGGTCTATGGAGCATCGAGCGCTGATCGCGTTGCGCCGGCGCTAGAGATCGGGCAGCCGCTGTACGGCGAAGCCCCAACCCGCAAGACCTTTGCTTTTGGCCCGATCGAGCAGCTTCTTGGCGTCGTCGATCGAGAACTCGTGCGCACTTTCCATATCCTTCAGCTCGCCCCAGGCGATGGGGGCGGCGACGGGCGCGCCCGCGCGGGCGCGGGCACTGTAGGGCATTACCGCCGTGCTGCCGCGCTGGTTGCGCAGGTAGTCGATGAAAATCTTGCCCTTGCGCTTCGCCTTGCTCATCGTGGCGGTGAAGCGGTCCGGTTCGGCCATCGCCAAGGCTTCGGCGAAGCGCTTCGAAAAGTCCTTGTGCGCGTCCCAGGAATGGCCCGGCGTCAGCGGGACAATGACATGGACGCCCTTTCCGCCGGACAACATCGCAAAGCTCGTGAGACCCAGTTCCGCCAGTCGCCGGTGAATATCGGCTGCTGCCTGCTTGACGTCGCCGAAATCCAGGCCCTCGTCGGGATCGAGATCGAACACCATGCGGTCGGGCTTTTCGACATCGCCGCTGCGCGATCCCCAACCATGGAATTCGATCGTGCCCATCTGCACGCATTCGAGGAGGCCGGCGGCGTCTTCGACATAGAGATAGTCCTCGGTTCCGCCGTTCTTCTCCTGAATGGGCACATGATGGACGTGCGCCCCGAAAGCGCCGCTGTCGTGCTTCTGGAAGAAACACTTCTTCGCCCGTCCCTGCGGACAGCGCACCAGGCTGATCGGGCGATCGGCAGAAAATGCCAGCATGAGCGGGGCCACCGCCACGTAGTAATCCGCCAATTGACCCTTGGTCTGGCCGCTTTCGGGGAAGATCACACGCTCGCGGCTCGATATCTTGACCTGAGGCTGGTCCGTGGGAGTCCGGGTCGCCTCTTCCGGCGTCACCTCATCCGCCTCCTTGTCCGAACGCAGACCGATGAAGCTGCCGTGGCGCACGTTGCCTTCGGCGGTGAACTCCGAAAAGGCGATCTCCGCGACCAGCTTGGGAGTCACCCAGGTGACTCCTCGCGACGAGGCCCTGTCGACCTCTGCCGGCGGCGTCTTCCGCTCGAGCCGGTCCATCTTCGCCGCCAGCTCCTGCAGGGTCTCCTGCGTGAAGCCGGTCCCGACATTTCCCTTGTAAACCAGTTCGCCGCCTTCGTGCTGGGCGAGGAGGAGCGAGGAGAAGGGGCGCCCCTTGGCGCTCGACTTCTTCCAGCCGATGATCACGAATTCCTGCCGCCGCGTGCATTTCACCTTGAGCCAGCTCTTGCTCCGCCGCCCGGAGTATTTTGCATCGATCTTCTTCGAAATGATCCCTTCCTGCCCGGCATCGCACATCGCCCGGTAGAGCTTCTCGCCCGCGCCGATCACGTGGTCGGCGACGTGGACGGGTGGCTCCGCTTCGACGAGTAGCGCCTCGAGCCTCTCCTTGCGCTCGATATTGGAAAGTCCCGTGAGGTCCGCGCCGTCGAGCGACAGCAGGTCGAACGCGTGGAACGAGAGCCGGTCGCTGTCCTTCTGGCTGCCGTGACCGCGCTTGAGCACGCCCTGCAGGCTCGAAAAATCCGGATTGCCCTGTGCATCGTAGGCGACGATCTCGCCGTCGATCAGGCACGGCGGCAGATCGAGCGCCCTGAACCGCTCGGCAAGCGGAACGAACTTGTCCGTCCAGTCCTTCCCGCTGCGGGTGTAGACCTTCACGTCACCGCCCTTGCAAGCGACGAGCGCCCGGTAGCCGTCAAACTTGATTTCGTGCATCCAACCGTTTCCGGTCGGCACGTCGTCCACCAACGTGGCGAGCTGCGGCTCATGGAACTTCGGCAAGGGCGCACTGCTCTTGCTTTTCGGCTTGCCGACGCTGGCATTGCGCTTCGCCGCCTTGGCCATCTGTTCCTTGAATGCCGCGCCCTTTTTTCCTTTGAGCGAGAATTCGCCCTTCTGGTCACTCGCGATCTCGGCCATCGAGCGGCCGGTCAGCACACTGGTGAGCTCGTGCTCGACCAGGGCGTCGCCAGGCTCGGCGTAGCGATCGTCGAGCTTCCTCAGCAACCAGTTCTCCCGCTTCTCTCCCGGTTTCTTCCGCAGCCTTATCAACAGCCATTCGCCCTTCATGCGCCGCCCGTGAAGCACGAAGTGCAGGTGCCCTTTTTCGATGTCTTTCCAGCTCTTGCCCTCGACCGGCTCCCAAGTGCCATCGTCCCACAGCATCACCGTCCCGCCGCCGTATTCTCCTTCGGGGATGCTGCCCTCGAACTCGGCATAGGACAGGGGGTGATCCTCGGTCCGCACGGCAAGGCGCTTGATGTCGGGATCGGGGCTCGGCCCCTTCGTCACGGCCCACGATTTGAGCACGCCGTCGGCTTCGAGCCGGAAATCCCAGTGCAGGCGCGTGGCCGCGTGTTTCTGTACGATGAAACGATCGCCGCCTTCGGATGTTGCCCGCTTCCCAGCCGGCTCGGCCGTTTTCTTGAAGTCGCGTTTGCGGTTGTATTCGGCAAGAAGATCGGCCGATTTCGCCATCAGTTTTTCTCCTCGGCTTCGGGGAACAGCCGCTTCTCGGCGATGCCTACGAGTGTGAGTAAAACCAGCGAGATGACCGCCGCGAGCGCGACAAGCGGCCACTGCCCCGCCCCGCAGGCTATGCCCACCACTGCGGTCAGCCACAGATGGGCGGCAGTGGTCAGGTTTTTTACCTCGCCCTTCGAAAACACGATCAACCCCGCCCCCAGAATGCCGACAAAGGCCCCGGTCGCCTCGAACACGCGCAACGGATCCATCCGCGCGCCGTGCAGCTGGTGGAAGAGCGCGATGATCGACACCGTCATGGCCGCAGAGGCGAAACAGATGAGCCCGTGCGTGCGCAGCCCCGCGGCATGTCCCCTGATCTCGCGGTCGAGGCCGAGCAGCAGGCCCAGCAAGGCTGCGAGACCGAGGCGGGCAAACAGATCGCCGTCCAGCCAGTGCAGCAGGATCGGGGGATTGAGCGGCATTACGCTCGCTTCTTCGCCCGGGACGATCCGGACGAAGCCTTCTTCTTGCTCGAGCTGGAAGAGCTCTTCTTCTCGTTGCCCACGGACTTCTTCAACGCAGCCATGAGGTCGATCACGTTGCCGCCCGACTGCGTCTCCGGTTCCTCGACATCCTCGAGGACCTTCTTGCCCTTCGCCTTAGCCTTCTTTTCTACCAGCTTGCGCAGGGCGTCGATGTAGCGATCATGGAACTCGCCGGCATCGAACGGGGCGGTTTTTTGATCGATCAGCGTGGTGGCAAGCTCGAGCAGCGCCTTGTCGGGCTTGGCGTCGCCTATCTCCTTGAAGAACGCCTGGCCCTGCCGCACTTCGTCGGCATACCGCAGGGTTTCGAGCAGGATACCCTTGCCACAGGGTTTCAGCGCGACGAGTTGCTCGCGGCCGCGAAGTGACAGCTGTCCGAGCGCGACCTTCTTCGCACTGCGCAGCGCTTCGCGCAGCACGACGAAGGCTTCCTCGGCGAGGTCGTCGGCTGGTGCGACGTAGTAAGGCTTTTCGAAATAGAGGGGGTCGATCTCGTCGCTGCCGACGAACTGCACGAGTTCCAGTGTCTTCTTGCTCTCGATCTTGACTGCTTCGATCTCGTCCTCGTCGAGCAGGACATAGTTGCCCCTGGATATCTCGTACCCCTTGACGATATCGTCGCGATCCACAGGGCCGATACCCTGCACGACCTTTTCGTAGTTTATCGGCTTGCCCGAAGGTTCGTGTATCTGCCGGAAGCTGATCGAGGCCCCGCTTTTCGCGGCAGAGTAAATTTCCACCGGGATCGAGACGAGTGCCAGCCGAATCTGACCTTTCCAGTATGCCCTTGCTGCCATCGAAACAGGTTCTCCGCGTTGCGTTGAAATAAGCGCGCGGAGAGAGCAGTGGTTCCTTGGCGGAGTTCAGCGGAAGGCGAACTCGCCGGCCTTGCCCCCGAACTCTTCGACCGCATAGGCACGCGCCGCAGCTGTGGACTTGAACGCCTGTTCGACAGGTTTGCTGACCACCCACGGGTAGCCCTGGCTGTTGTAGCGCGTCTCGCGCACGGTAAGGCGGAATTGTCCCGCCTCGTCCTTGACGATGAGGAAGGGCTTGGGACCGTCGGATGTCATGATGAAGTTCCTTTCAGGAAGTGGATCTGGACAGCAGGGTAGAGGCATCGACCAGCCGGCGGCGCCTGCGCCGGCGTATGTCCAGCCAGACCGCGACGCCGACCATTGCCGCGAGCAGCAGGCCGTAGACCAAGAAGACGAGGTCGATCATGGTCGCAGGCCGGCGTCGTCTTCCGCCATAAATTTCAGCGCCCGCGCATCGCTTTGCTTCTGGCGTCGCAATTTTGAGCGCACCTCTGTCTGCCGGTTGGAATGGTAGCGTCGCCACCAGATGAGCGCGCCAAGCCAGAGAACCAGCAATGCGATCAGCCCATAGGCGAGCAGGGTCCGGTCGCTCAAACGAGCACCGGCCTCTTCGACGGAATCGAATGGTCGAGAGTGAGGGGGAGCGGCACGGTCGTCTCCTGCAGGGTAAGCGGGAGCACGTCGTATCTCTCAGCCGCGAGCGCTTAGGTTAGCGAATGCCCGCAGTGTGACCCATATAGCGACGGGTCACGGATTTGTAAGGGCTCGCGCGCCCGACCTACGCTGCCGGGGCGTCAAGCAGTGCGCTCCAATCTCACCAGCGCTTCGTCCAGCGCTTGCAGAAAGCGCGACCTGTCGGCCTTGGCAAATGGCGCAGGACCGCCGACGACATCTCCTCCGGCGCGCAGATCGGCCATGATGGCCCGGGTGGCGATGGCGCCGCCGATGCTGCCCTCGGTGAAGGGCCGGCCATTGTTGCCGATCACCGTAGCCCCGGCCTTCAGGCAGCGATCGGCCAAAAGGATGTCCGCGGTGATCACGACTGTGCGGGGGGCGGCGCGTTCGGCAATCCAATCGTCCGCTGCATCGAAGCCGTCGTCACCACGACTCGCTCCACCAGCGGCCCGACCGGCACCCGGAAATAGCTGTTGCTGACTACGCTGACCGGAATCCTGCGACGCTCTGCGACACGATAGATTTCTTCCTTCACCGGACATGCGTCGGCATCGACAAGAATGCGGATCGAAGTCATGGCCCGGCATCTGCCAGCTTCGAAGCTCACCGACCAGTCGGCTTAGAGATAAGCCGGTATTCGACGATAAGCCCTGGGTGGTCGGAGAGGGGACTGGGATCGGATGTCGAGGGAAAGGGTACCCAAGCCTCGAGGGGCTCGACCCGGACAGCGCGCCCCCCGCGGCTGAACAGCTTGATCTTGTTGTCGGCCATGATGGCGGGAAATTCCGCCGCACCGGGGTTCTCGAGCGAGGCCTGGTGAATGAATGCAAGGTCGTCGCGACGTTCGGAGCCAAGCAACCCACTTCGGTCGAAGGCCGCAACGCGGGCATTGTCCCGGCCAATATTGAAATCCCCGCCCACGATCATCGGTGTGCCGGGCGTGGCGGCCTTCGCGACCAGCTTCTCAAGGTCGCCGACTTGCCAGGCGTATGCCTTGTTGGCACGGCCGGCACCGACCCCGCTTGCATGCCGCGAGTTGAGGTGCGTGTCGCCGATCAGGACCGGAGTCGGAATCCCCGGTACCCTGATCCAGGCCAGCAGCACGCCTTTTGCAGCGAGACAATCGAGCCCGGCGCAGGCCCCCTGGGGGAACGCGGCGCGCTCGACTTTGACGATTGGATAATCCGACAGCATGGCCAGACCGCTGTCGGCCAATGATCCGGCTGTTTCACCCCGCGTCCATTGCGCGGCCTTCGCAAAGGCCTCCCCGAGAGGCGGCGCGGCGAGCTTGGGCGCCTCTTTCGGACCGAATGCGACGTGGCGATATCCCGCCGCCGTGGCGATGGCCTTCGCCTCGCTGCTGAACGCTTCCTGCAACAGCACGACATGCGGCTGGTTGCCGTGGCGCCGCAGTTCTCCGAGCGTGGCGCCGATGGCGTCGAGCTGCGGCGTGCGGTTGCCGGCGATCGGCCAGGGCAATCCTTTTACGTTGTAGGTCAGCACCGTGAGTTGCGCGGCAGGGTTGGGCTCGTGATCGGCAATTTGCAGGCGCTGGGTATCGATCGCACTGGCGCCGGGCGCCAGCAGAAGGGCCGCCGCCAGAGCCACAAACAGGCCGCCCATGGCCCAGCCTCGATTGCTGCGGAATGGTATCATCACCCCTCAGACGCCGTGCGACAGCCCGTTCCGTAGTGACGGCGCGAACTCCGGTTTTCCCGGCACGCCGGCGTCTTCTCCGCACAGGCAATTTGCGAGGAGCGTCCCCATGATTTCCGGTTCCCGCCCCTTCCTGGCCATCGGGTTGCCCGTGCTAGCGCTCAGCGCGGCGCCGGCGCTGGCGGAGGCGACCGGTGGGACGTCGCCGAGCCTGGAAAGGGTGACCGTGGACATCGTGCGCGACTTGGAAACATCGCCGCAACCCCGGTCCCGCCTGCACGGCGCCGATCTGGACTGGGGCACCGGCGCGTTGCGGCTCGATGCCGCGCACATCAGGGAAGGTCGCAAGCACGGCGTTGCGGCGGGTACCGAAGAACTGTGGCGGCGGGGCGCAATGGTCCTCGCGCAACTCGAGTTCGACCTCGCGCCGGGATGGCGCACGGGCGTCGGCGGGCGAGGCACCTATCTCAAGCAAGGCGCAATCGGCGGGCCTTTGTTCGTCGGCAAGACTACGCGCCGTTCGGCCGAAGCGGACCTGTCGCTGGCGAGCGAGGGCGGAGCACGTTTCACGCTCAGTGCCTTCGACAACGGCGGCTGGAATCCCGGCTCGATCGAAGAATTTGCACGCACCATCGCCAGCGGGGTTGCTCGGCAGAAGGCCGGCTTTGCCCTCAAAATCGGCAGCACGCCGGCAGCCTACGCCTCGGCAGTCTCGCTAAGCTTGCGAGCGGAAAGCTCGTACACCAGAGGTCTCGGACGCGAACGATCTCTGGCGCTTGCGACCAACTTCAGATTCTGATGCGCGATTAGCGTGCTTGCACTTGCCGGACTTGCTCGCCAACCAGAACGCCCGCGCAACCCGGGCACCAGGATAAGCCCTCCATGCCGCATCACGAACGGAAGCTTCTACTTGCCTCGATCCACGATGTGGGTCCGCGCTTTGCCGCACAGATCGACGAGCTCGCCGATCGGCTCGAGGCGCAACTCGCGGGGCCGAACTTTGCGATGCTGGTGGTCCCGGATCACTGGGGCGGACAGCGATTGGCCGCAGGAACCGAATTTGCCGGCAAGCTCCGGGGCTGGGCCGATCGCGGCGTGGAAATGTTCGTCCACGGCTGGTTCCACCGCGACTTGGCCGAACACAGCGGGATGGCGAAATTCAAGGCGAGGCACATGACCGCCTCCGAGGGCGAATTTCTCGGTCTCGACGAAGCGGAAGCCGCGCGCAGAATGGCCGACGGCCGAGCGCTGATCGAGGACATCATCGGCCGCGAGGCGGCAGGATTCATCGCCCCGGCCTGGCTTTATGGCCCCGGTGCGCTGACGGCCCTCGAACAAAGCGGCTACGCCCTCGCGGAAGATCATATGCGCGTCTGGGAGCCGGCGACCAAACGGACCGTGGCGCGGGGGCCGGTGATCACCTGGGCGAGCCGTTCGCCGGCCAGGACCGCATCGTCGCTGTTTTTCGCCGCCGCGGCGCGAAAGATGCTCCATCCGCTGCAGACGGTGCGCGTCGCGGTTCATCCCGGCGACGTCACGAAGGCGTCAATTCTGGACAGCATAGGCCGGACCCTCGATTGCTTCACGAGGCACCGCGCAATTGGACGCTACCGCGACCTTCGAAAATTCTGACTTTTTCGCAGCTCCGGATTGCCCGTGGCCGCGGCGTCGTAGCGGCATGCGCATCGCCATACCCATCCATAGTTTCGAACCCGGCGGCGTAGAACGCGTTGCTCTGCGTCTGGCCGAGAGGTGGCGGGAAGACGGCGAGGAGGTGGTCGTCGTCCTAGGGCGGGATCGCGGCGCTGCAAGGATGAGCGCCCCCAAGCTCGACTATCGTACCCGCAGCGAGCCGATAGCCACCGACTGGTGGGAGACGATCTGGATGATCTGGTCGCTCTATCGCTTCCTGCTCTCCGAGGAGGTCGACGCGATCTTTTGCCCCGGCAATACATACACGGTCGTCTGCGTAGCCATGAAGGTCCTGCTTGGGACGCGCTGCCCCCCGGTGCTGGTCAAGGTCAGCAACGAGGTCGATCGGAGCGACATGCCGGCTCCGGGCCGGGCCGCATATGGACTGTGGCTCCGCCTCCAGGGCATCTATCTCGAGCATTTTGTAGCGATTGCCGAGCCGATGCAGCAGCAAATCGAACGAAAGTTCGACGTTGCGCGCCGCAAGGTGGTCTGCATCCCCGACCCTGCGCTCGCGCGTTGGGAATTCGACCGCGCAGCGACCACGCACAGCAAAGGAGAAAGACGCCCCGGCCGACAATTCCTGTCGGTCGGCCGGCTGTGCCCGCAGAAGAACCAGGCGCTGCTGATCGATGCATTCGCCCGGTGCGCCGACGCCGGCGACACATTGATCATCGCCGGTGAGGGTCCGGAGCGCCGCCGCCTGGAAGCGCGCATAAAGCGGCTCGACCTTACCAACCGGGTCTCGCTGCCCGGCCACGTCGATGACGTCTCCGCACTCTACGCAGCCGCAGACGTGTTTGTGCTGTCGTCGGATTACGAAGGGGTTCCGGCGGTCATCATCGAAGCTCTGGCGGCGGGACTGCCGATCGCCGCCACCGACTGCTGCGTCAGCATGGAATGGCTCGTCGGACACGGCCGTTTCGGCGTCCTTGCTCCCTGCCGCGACATCGAGCGACTTGGCGCCGCTATGGTCCAGGCCGCGCGGATGAAGGCGCCAGTCGCGCAAATGCGAAGCCTCGCCGCGCGCTTCACGCTCGAGAACTCCAGCCGCCTCTACCTTCGCGAATTTGCCCGCATCGCCTCCGCCGACGGGACAGCTCCGCTCGCGACCAGCCAGGGCGGGTTGCGGAATTGGGCCGAGCGCGGCGTCTGACAAGCAACAGCTTTCTGCAGGGACCAGATGACCCATCACATTAACGCTCTCGCTGCGTCGGACGTCATCGTCCTGGAGCCGAACGACCGCCCACCAATCCTGACGATCCCGCGTATCGCCAGCATGGCCCTGTCGGTCTTCGTCCTGTTCATGGCGGCGTACCAGATGCGGTCGCTGAAGTTGTCCGACATAACGGCCATCGTGCCAGGTTCGCTGCTGTTCTGGGCGGTGTTCGCGGCCAGTTACCTTGCCGGCCCGCTGAGCGACTGGATCATATTCCGGCGCCTCTGGAAGTGCGGAGCCAGCGCGTTCGGCGCGCTGTTGCGCAAGCTGATCTACAACGAACTTCTCGTCGGATACCTCGGCGAGGTTTACTTTTACAGCTGGGCGCGGCGTAAACTCGCGCTTGCGGCCTCGCCGTTCGGCGCGGTCAAGGACGTGGCGGTCTTGTCGGCGTTGACCGGCAACATCGTCACGCTCTTGGTGCTCGCCTTGGCCTCGCCGTTCCTACGCCTGCTGCCGCTCGATGACTACGCCGCGACCATCGCCTGGTCCCTGGCATTCGTCATCGGCACCTCGGTCGCGGTAATGATCTGGCGTGGGAGAATTTTCTCGCTCAGCCGGCCTGAGTTGTGGTTCGTGGCCGTCGTTCAGGTTCTGCGCATCGTAGTCTCCACGCTCTTGTCGGGGCTCCTGTGGCATCTTGTCCTGCCCGAGGTGGCGCTTGCCTGGTGGCTCTTGCTGGCCGCCCTACGCCTCCTCATCTCGCGCCTGCCTTTCGTGCCCAACAAGGACATCGTGTTCGCCGGCGTCGCAATTCTCGTGGTCGGCAAGGATGCGGAAATGGCTGCCTTGGTGACGATGATGGCGGGTTTGATCCTTCTGACCCATATTCTGATTGGTGTGACTTTTGCGCTGGTCGACCTGTTTGATGGAGATCGCAATGCGAAGGCCGCTTGCTAGCTTGCTGGCCCTGCCTTTCCTCGCCGCCGCCACAATTCCTTCGACGCCGGACCTCGGCAAGGCAGAGGGCAAGTGCCGCGCTGACGAGAGTGGGCCATCCTTCATGGTGAGCGTGGCGGGCCTCAAGGACCGGGCGGGAAATCTCAAGCTCGAAGTCTATCCGTCCAACGACAAGGATTTCCTCGCGGACGACAACATCCTCATTTCGGAGGGCAAGACCTTTCGCCGGGTCGAAGTGGCCACGCCGTCGAGCGGAACACCCGTGCTGTGCATCCGCGTGCCCGCGCCGGGCACCTATGGCGTGATGCTGCTGCATGACCGCGACAGCAATCGCAAGTTCGGCTGGCGTGTCGACGGACTGGGTTTTGCCGGCAATCCGAAACTCGGCTGGAGCAAGCCGAAGGCTACCAGGGCGAGCGCGCGAGCGGGAGCCGGTCCCACGCCGATCACTATCGTGCTCAATTATGCGCACGGGCTCGCCATGCGCCCGCTGAAAAAGCCGGATTAAGGCGGCGATGCGGATCGCCGACGTCTGCGCTTTCTACTCGCCGCAAGGCGGCGGAGTTCGCACGTACATCGAACAGAAGCTGGCCCTTTCCGGCGCACTCGGGGTCGACATGACCGTAATCGTTCCGGGCGACGACGATCGTCTCGAAGAGCGCGGCGGTTCGGCGCGAATTGTCACTCTGCGAGCTCCGCGCCTGCCGGTCGATCGCAAGTACGGCTATTTTGACGACGAGGCTGCGATCCATTCCGCACTCGACCGATGGGCACCGGATCTGGTCGAAGCATCATCCCCCTGGCGAAGCCCGGCGATGGTCGCAACCTGGCGGCCGGATATTCCCAAATCGCTGGTCATGCACGCCGATCCTCTCGCGGCCTACGCCTACCGGTACCTCGGCCCGTTCATGACCCGTGCCCAGATCGACAAGCGCTGCGAAGGCTATTGGCGTCACCTGCGCCGGCTGGGGGCGGCATTCGCGACGATCATCTGCGCCAACGAGCAGCTCGCCGGGCGACTCCGCGCAGGCGGGGTCGCAGGTGTGCAAACCTTGCCCATGGGCGTGCAAGCGGGACTGTTCTCGCCGCAGCGGCGCGACTTGGCCCTGCGCCAGGAACTGCTGCGTCGATGTGAGCTCGGAGACGATGCCATCCTGCTTATCGCCGCAGGCCGATTGGCCGCGGAAAAGCGCATCCCGATGCTGATCGAGGCCGTCACGTCAGTAGGCCGCCATTGGCCGGTTGGGATGGTCATAATTGGAGAGGGGCGCGAAAAAGGCAGTCTGCTCAAGTCCATTGCCGGAAATCCCCACATCCGCGTGCTGCCGCCGGAACGCAACAGGGCGCATTTCGCGACAATCCTGGCCAGCGCCGATGCCCTGATCCACGGCTGCGAGGCCGAGACATTTTGCATGGTGGCGGCGGAGGCGCGGGCCAGCGGCATCCCGGTTATCGTTCCCGACCTCGGCGGCGCGGCCGATTTCGCCCGCGAGGGCGGCGGCCTGACATTCCAAGCCGGCTCCGGGAGCGACGTCGCACGGGCCATTCGCGAATTCGCGGAGATGGGCTTTCGAGGCGCTCGAGACGAAAAATCGCGCACGATGGAGGATCACTTCACCGAACTGTTCGGATCCTATCGCGCGATCATCGAAGCACAGCGGGTACGGGCGGCCTGAAGCGGGAGAATGAGTGCGGTCACCATTCTCGATCGCTACGTCTTGCGACAGACCATCGGCACACTCTTCAGCGTGCTCGGGGTTGTCATGTCGCTGATGATTCTCGAACACCTGCCGCGCTTGCTCGATATCACCCGTCTGTCCGGTCACCGCGGCGAGATCGTCATCGAAACGCTCGCCGGCTTGCTCCCCGAGTACGCCGGCCTTGGTCTGCTCGTCGGACTTTATCTCGCCAACGCCCTGGCAGTGCGCCGGCTAGCTCTGCGCGGCGAGCTCGATGCGATCGAAGCGTCGGGCATCGGGTCCCTGCGCTGGATGCGTTGGCCCGCACTTCTCTCGCTCGTTGTCGCGCTGGTCATTCTCATCAACCAGGGATGGCTGATGCCGGGTGGCGAACAACGGCTCGATGACATCGGACGGCGAATGCATGCCGGTGAATTCGGCTACAGCGTGCAGCCGAACGAAATGGTCAAGCTCGGCGACGATCGCGCCATGACGTTCAGAGCCGTCAGCGACGACGGTTCGTCGCTGGAGAACATCTTCTTGGTGGGAGACGGCACGACATACACGGCAGCAGTCGGACAAGTTTCCATTGCGCCCCAAGGAGGCATTTTCGTCAGGCTGATCGACGGCCAATCGGTGAATGCCAGGGACCGAAGTGTGGCCAAGTTCGATAAACTGGAATTCTTCGAGCAAGGCCAGCCGTTCCCTGAACAACGCACCGCTACCAGTGTGCCGTTCAAGAAGGTCTCGCTGTCGTCTCTCCTTGAGCAAGGAACGCCAGAAGCGCGCGCAGCAGCATACGGCCGGATTTTGTGGGCCTTGCTGGCCCTGCTGACACCGTGGCTCGGCCTTTCACTCGGCCGCCCCCCGCGACGCAGCGTATCGGCGCTGTCGCTGTTTCTCGGCCTGGTGCTGATCGTCCTGTGCATCAAGTCGATTTCGATGGTCGATCGCGCGACCGGGCTCTCGCCCGAACTCGCGGGACTGGGCCTTGCCGCTGCATGGGGGGCCTTGGTCACCGGGATCGCGGAGTGGAACCGGCGCGCGGGAGCCGGCGCGTTCGACGAGTTCTTTCTGCGCCTCATGCGCCGCTGGCCAAGCTCGAAACTGCGGCAAATGCTGGCTCGGGCGCGGCGTCGACATCGTCCGGCGCATGGCGTGCCAGCCCTGTCGCACTGATCCGGCTTCCGCGCCGCAAATAGAAAAAGCGCCACCGGAAACCGGCAGCGCTGACGCGTTCAGTGAGAACGGAAGACGGTGGTTGCGGGGGTTGGATTTGAACCAACGACCTTCAGGTTATGAGCCTGACGAGCTACCGGACTGCTCCACCCCGCGGCACCGTTGTTCGCGCCTTACGGAGACGCAAAGAGGGCCGCAAGGGCCCTCTCAAGGGCCTAATCAGGCCCTCTGACTTGTGAATGGGTTTGACCGAACTGCGCCGGCTGCAATGCCTGGCGGCGTCCTACTCTTCCAGTGCTTGAGCACTAGTACCATCGGCGCTGTCTGGTTTCACGGCCGAGTTCGAGATGGGATCGGGTGGGTCACAGACGCCATGGCCACCAAGCAATGGAGCCGGCGCAATTCGGTTTAATCGATGCTGTTGTATTCGATGAGCGTCTGGCTGGATGATCCTCCACAACGCAAGTCCACGCAGGACTGACGTTGATGATGTGAATTCATCAAGCGCGAACAGAACTATTAGGACCGGTTAGCTACATGCATTACTGCACTTCCACACCCGGCCTATCAACGTGCTGGTCTAGCACGGTTCGATGATTGCTTATCTTGAGGGAGGCTTCCCGCTTAGATGCTTTCAGCGGTTATCCCGTCCATACATAGCTACCCTGCTGCGCTCCTGGCGGAACGACAGGTACACCAGAGGTATGTTCACCCCGGTCCTCTCGTACTAGGGGCAACTCCTCTCAACAATCGACGCCCACGGCAGATAGGGACCAAACTGTCTCGCGACGTTCTGAACCCAGCTCACGTACCACTTTAATTGGCGAACAGCCAAACCCTTGGGACCTGCTCCAGCCCCAGGATGTGATGAGCCGACATCGAGGTGCCAAACGATTCCGTCGATATGAGCTCTTGGGAATCATCAGCCTGTTATCCCCGGCGTACCTTTTATCCGTTGAGCGATGGCCCTTCCACGAGGGACCACCGGATCACTATGACCGACTTTCGTCTCTGCTCGACTCGTCAGTCTCGCAGTCAGGCAGGCTTATGCCATTGCACTCTCGCAGACGGTTTCCAACCGTCCTGAGCCTACCATCGCGCGCCTCCGTTACTCTTTAGGAGGCGACCGCCCCAGTCAAACTACCCGCCATAGAGGGTCCCAACACCGGATAACGGTGCGTGGTTAGACATCAGAAAACAACAGGGTGGTATTTCACAGGTTGGCTCCACACCAGCTGGCGCCGGTGCTTCAAAGCCTCCCACCTATTCTACACAATTCTTTCCTAATGCCACTCTAAAGCTGCAGTAAAGGTGCACGGGGTCTTTCCGTCTAACCGCGGGTATCCCGCATCTTCACGGGAACTTCAATTTCGCTGAGCATATCCTGGAGACAGTGGGGAAGTCGTTACGCCATTCGTGCAGGTCGGAACTTACCCGACAAGGAATTTCGCTACCTTAGGACCGTTATAGTTACGGCCGCCGTTTACTGGGGCTTCAATTCGGAGCTTGCACTCCTCCTCTTAACCTTCCAGCACCGGGCAGGCGTCAGACCCTATACGTCGTCTTGAAGCCGACTTAGCAGAGTCCTGTGTTTTTGCTAAACAGTCGCTACCCCCTGGCCTGTGCCCCCCGCTACTGCTTGCGCAATAACGGGGCCTCCTTCTTCCGAAGGTACGGAGGCAATTTGCCGAGTTCCTTCAGGATACTTCTCTCAAGCGCCTTGGTATACTCTACCTGACCACCTGTGTCGGTTTCGGGTACGGTCTATACGGAGAGGCTATTTCCTGGAACCGCTTGGCTGCCCGACCAATCCGTTAAGGTCGAACAACTTCCACGATCCGTCACACATCTCCAGGCCCACGAATATTAACGTGGTTCCCATCGACTACCCCCTTCGGGCTCGTCTTAGGGGCCGGCTCACCCTGCGCCGATTAGCGTTGCGCAGGAACCCTTGGTCTTTCGGCGAGAGGGCATCTCACCCTCTTTGTCGCTACTCATGTCAGCATTCGCACTTCCGATACGTCCACGGTCGGTTACCCTCCCGCTTCACTCGCTTACGGAACGCTCCGCTACCGCTGCAGTAAACTGCAACCCTAAGCTTCGGTGCATCACTTTAGCCCCGTTACATCTTCGCCGCAGGAACCCTTATTTAGACCAGTGAGCTGTTACGCTTTCTTTAAAGGATGGCTGCTTCTAAGCCAACCTCCTGGTTGTTTTGGGATTCCCACATGCTTTCCCACTTAGTGATGACTTGGGGACCTTAGCTGTAGGTTAGGGCTGTTTCCCTTTTGACGACGGACCTTAGCACCCGCCGTCTGTCTGCCGGATAAGACTCGATGGTATTCGGAGTTTGGTTAGGTTTGGTAGACCTCGCGGCCCCCTAGCCCATCCAGTGCTCTACCCCCATCGGCATACGTCCGACGCACTACCTCAATAGTTTTCGCGGAGAACCAGCTATTTCCCGGCTTGATTGGCCTTTCACCCCTAAACACAGCTCATCCGAGAATTTTTCAACATTCACCGGTTCGGTCCTCCAGTGCGTGTTACCGCACCTTCAACCTGGCCATGCCTAGATCGCCGGGGTTCGGGTCTAATGCATCATACTCAGTCGCCCTATTCAGACTCGCTTTCGCTGCGCCTACACCTAACGGCTTAAGCTTGCATGGTACATTAAGTCACTGACCCATTATGCAAGAGGTACGCTGTCACCCCCCAAAGGGGCTCCAACTGATTGTAAGCATTCGGTTTCAGGTACTGTTTCACTCCCCTAATCGGGGTGCTTTTCACCTT